>NZ_JADKSD010000001.1:0-136345 GCF_015350895.1 Frigoribacterium sp. VKM Ac-1396
CTAAGACTCTCAGCGCCGATGGTACTGCAAGGGGGACCTTGTGGGAGAGTAGGACACCGCCGGACTCCTTTTAGTGCAAAAGCACAAGCAACACCAGAAAAGCCGCCCCAGTGGGGCGGCTTTTCTGCGTTACGGGACGATGTCTCGAGTGGCCGAGTCGCGCCTCCTGCGGGCTGCGACCACTTTGGTAGAGTCGCCCTTTCACAACTCGACAGCTGGCAGAGAACAACAGAGGAGCACTTCGGTGACTGATCGCGACGACGACGACCGCAAGGACGGCCCGCGCCGCCCCTCCTCGGGCTCTGGCAACGGGGGAGCGGGTCGCAGTGGCGACCGCCCCTCGTACGGTGACCGTGGTCGCGGCTCGGCTGATCGGCCCTCAGGAGCCAGGCCTCCCCGGGGGGATCGCCCCATGGGGGAACGCCCTACCGGTGGGCGTCCTGCCGGTGGGCGACCGAGCGGGGATCGTCCGCAGCGTGGCGAGCGTCCGTCCTACGGTGACCGTCCTCAGCGGGGTGAGCGACCGTCGTCGAGTGATCGTCCTCAGCGGGCTGAGCGTCCGTCCTACGGTGACCGTCCTCAGCGGGGTGAGCGACCGTCGTCGAGTGATCGTCCGCAGCGTGGGGAGCGGCTGTCGTACGGTGACCGGCCCCAGCGCGGTGACCGCCCGTCGTACGGAGACCGTCCGCAGCGGGGCGGCCGGCCCGGTGGTGACGACCGTCGTGGTGCTGCGCCTCGTGCCGGCTCGACCGGGCGGGGTGACCGACGGGATGGCTGGAAGCCTCGTGAGACCCCCGAAGATCGCGACCCGTTCGGCATCAAGTCCGTGCGTCCCGTCCAAGAGGTCGCGCACGTGCCCGACGACGTCGAGCCCCGCGATCTCGACAAGGTGGCGCGCGGCGAGCTGAAGACCCTCAGCAAGGAGAACGCCGACTGGGTGGCCAAGCACCTCGTGATGGCCGGCCGACTGATCGACGAAGACCCCGCCGAGGCCCACAAGCACGCGCTCTCGGCCGGTCGCCGTGCTGGTCGCATCTCGGTCGTCCGCGAAACCATCGCCATCACCGCCTATCAGGTGGGGGACTACGCCCTGACCCTTCGCGAGCTGCGCACCTACCGGCGCATCTCGGGACGCGACGACCAGCTGCCTCTGATGGTCGACAGCGAGCGCGGTCTCGGTCGCCCCGAACGGGCGCTCGAACTCGGTCGGTCGGTCGACGTGTCCACGCTCGACGCGCAGGTCCGGGTCTCGCTGGCGATCGCGATGTCGGGTGCCCGTCTCGACCTCGGTCAGCCCCAGGCGGCTCTCGGCGAACTCGAGATCCCGCAACTCGACCGGACCAAGGCGTTCAGCTACAGTCCGGCGCTGTTCGCGGCGTACGGCACCGTGCTCGAGGACCTCGGCCGACCCGACGAAGGCGAGAAGTGGCTCGAACTGGCCGATCGTGCCGAGGACGCCCTGGCCGCGCTCGAGCACGGTGGTGCCGACGGCGAGACCGTCGAGATCGTCGAGGAGGAGATCGAGGTCGACGCGGTCGACGAGCGATCGGTCAGCCTCGACGAGGTCGACGACGACGGCGGATTCGACGAGGCCGATGAGGTCGACGAGACCGATGAGGTCACCGCGATCGACGAGGTCGGCGAGGCCGACGAGGTCACCGAGGTCGGCGAGGTCGACGAGACCTCCGATGCCGGAGCCGCGGACGTGACCTCGGCCGTCGATGACCGCGAGATGCCTGACCACGAGGACGACCAGAACGATGAGACTGCCGATCCCGAGACGACCACGCGGGACGACGGCGCCGACGAGCACCGTGGCTGACGGCCGGACCCCCCTCGACGGCGTCGACACCGTCCTCGCGGACCTCGACGGCGTCGTCTACCGTGGTCGGCACGCCGTCGACCATGCCGTCGAGAGCCTGACCGACGTCGCGACGACCCGTCGGGTGGGCTACATCACCAACAACGCGTCGCGCACGGCCGAGGCCGTCGCGGCCCAGCTGTCGGGCTACGGGCTCGAGGTGGGCGCGGACGACGTGGTGACGTCCCCGCAGGCCGCGGTGCGCCTCCTGGCCGACGCCGTCCCGGCGGGTTCGACCGTCCTCGTCGTCGGTGGGGAGGGGCTGACGTCGGTGCTCGAGGCCGAAGGGTTCGTCGTGACCCGATCGGCCGACGACTCCCCGGCGGCCGTCGTGCAAGGTTTCAGCCCCGACGTCGGGTGGGCGCAGCTCGCCGAGGCGTCGTACGCGTTGCACACGGGCATCCCCTGGATCGCGACGAACACCGACTGGACCATCCCGCAAGAGCGCGGCATCGCGCCGGGCAACGGGACGCTCGTGTCGGCGGTGCACACCGCCGTGGGGCGCCTGCCCGTGACGGCCGGCAAGCCCGAGACGCCGATCTTCGCGGCGGCCGTCGAACGCTTCGGGGCGACGAAGGCCGCCTTCATCGGCGACCGGCTCGACACCGACATCGTCGGCGCGAACGCGGCGGGACTGACCTCGATCCTGGTTCTCACCGGCATCGACGGCGCGAAGCAGGTCCTCGCGGCCGACGCGAAGTCGCGCCCCGACTTCATCGTCGGTGATCTCCGCGAGCTGTCGCAGCCCTACCCCGAGACGGTCGAGCACGACGAGGAGGACGTCCACGTCGTGACCGTCCGTGCCGCGAGCGTCGCCGTCCGCGGTCACGTGGTGCGCGTCCTGTCCGCGGGAGGCGACCCCGTCGACCTCCTGCGCGCCGGCGCCGTCGCCGTGTGGGGGACCGGCAAGGCGATCTACGGCCTCGACGTCGACCCTGCGCTGCACGCCGACGGCTGACCGCCCGCCCAGCCGGGCTGCCTGCCTGCCGTCCTGTTCGCGGCGGCCCTCCGCCCGTCTCGAGCGTCATGGGCGGCGGCTAGTCTGGACGGCACCATGAGCGACGACCACCACGACGAGACCGCCCCCGACGGCACGCCCTCCGGCTTCACGCGGCGGGGCGCAGTGCCCGACGCCGACGAGCCTCAGGAGGCGCGGGCCGGCTGGTCCGACCGGGTGGCCGAAATCGAGTCCCTGCCCTTGGAATCCCGGGCCGCGGCGTTCGGCGGCGTCCACGACGAACTCCGCGCCGTGCTCGAGGGCACGACGGACGACTCCGGTCGGGGCGGTCGATGACGTCGACCGAGGCCGCAGGCGAACGACTCGACTCGGTGCTGGCCCGGCGTGGCCTCGCGCGGTCGCGGACGCACGCCGCACGACTGCTGTCGGACGGCCTCGTGACGGTGAACGGCGTCGGCGTCGTCAAGGCGTCGGCCCGGGTCGCCGAGTCGGACGACGTCGCCGTCGCCGGTCTCGACCACTACGTGAGTCGGGCGGCGCACAAGCTGATCGGCGCCCTCGACGCGTTCGGCGTCGACCCGACCGGGCGGACGGCCCTCGACGTCGGCGCGTCCACCGGCGGCTTCACCCAGGTGCTCCTCGAGCGTGGGGCCGTGCACGTGATCGCCCTCGACGTCGGCCACGGCCAGCTGGCCAACCCCGTCCGCTTCGACCCGCGCGTCACGATCGTCGAGGGCGAGAACGCGAGGTACCTGACGGCCGAGCGGTTCGCGCAGGTGACGACCCGCGCCTCCTCGGTGTCGCTCGTCGTCGCCGACGTCTCGTTCATCTCGTTGACCATGGTGTTGCCCGCGCTCGTGGCGACCGTGGGTGTGGAGAACGACTTCGTGCTGTTGGTCAAGCCGCAGTTCGAGGCGGGGCGACAGGGCGTGCGCGAGGGCCTCGTTCTCGATCCGGCACTGCGGAACGAGGCCGTCACCGGCGTCTTGTGGGCCGCTCACGACCTGGGCCTCGGCACGGCCGGACTCATCTCGTCCCCCATCGTCGGCGGCTCGGGCAACCGCGAGTACTGTGTGCACTTCTCGGCCTCGGCCGGGTCGAATCCGACAGAATGGCTCAGCACCGCCGACAGCTTGACGAGAGGGTGAACGACATCTCCCCGACACGACACATCCTGGTGGTCTCGCACACGGGGCGACCGGACTCGATCGACGCGGCTCTCGCGGTCTGCGGGCTGCTGGGCGACGCCGGCGTCGTGCCGGTGCTGCCGCGCGACGAGTGGGACGACATCCGCCGGGCCGAACCGACGGCCGCCATCGACGACGTCGAGATCCTCTTCGACGGAGTCGCCTGCGACGACCTCGAGTGCGTCATCGTGCTGGGCGGCGACGGCACGATCCTGCGGGCGGCCGAGCTGATCCGTGGCACCCGGGCGCCCATCGTCGGCGTCAACCTCGGGCACGTGGGGTTCCTGGCCGAGAGCGAGCGCGACGAGATGGCCGACACCGTGGCCCGCGTGCTCGCGGCCGACTACGAGGTCGAGGAGCGCTTCGCGCTCGACGTCAAGGTGACCAACGGCGACGAGGTCGTCTACGAGACCTGGGCGATGAACGAGGCCACGGTCGAGAAGGCCTCACGCGAACGCATGCTCGAGGTCGTCATCGAGGTCGACGGTCGGCCCCTGTCGTCGTTCGGGTGCGACGGCGTCGTGATGTCGACCCCGACCGGCTCGACGGCGTACTCGTTCTCGGCCGGCGGGCCCGTGGTCTGGCCCGCGGTGCAGGCCCTTCTGCTCGTGCCGCTCAGCGCCCACGCCCTCTTCGCGCGCCCGCTCGTGGTCGGCCCCGACTCGGTGCTCGCCGTCGAGGTGCTCAGCCGCACCGACGCGCGCGGCATCCTCTGGTGCGACGGCCGGCGCGAGCACGACCTGCCGCCGGGGGCCCGGGTCGAGTGCAGTCGCTCCGACCAGCCCGTCCGCCTGGCCCGCCTCCGGACCGGCCCCTTCACCGACCGCCTCGTGGCCAAGTTCCAGCTGCCCGTCACCGGGTGGCGCGGCCCGGCCCGCGTCGAGGCCGAACCGACCGCCGAGGGCACGCGATGATCGAAGAGATCTCGATCCGCGACCTGGGCGTCATCGGTCGCGCGACGCTGCCCCTGGGGCCCGGCTTCACCGCCGTGACGGGCGAGACCGGTGCGGGCAAGACCATGGTCGTCTCGGCGCTCGGCCTGCTGCTCGGTCAGCGAGCCGAGAGCGGGGTCGTCCGGTCGGGCAGCCCCCAGGCCGTCGTCGACGGCCGGTGGCTCGTCCCCGCCGAGGGCGCCATCGTCGAACGCGTCCGCGACGCGGGCGGGGACGTCGACGACGGTGAGCTCTTCCTCAGTCGCGTCGTGTCGGCCGAAGGGCGCAGCCGCGCCGTCGTCGGTGGTCGCACGGCACCGGTCGGCGTGCTCGGCGACCTCGCCGACCACCTCGTCGTCGTGCACGGCCAGTCCGAGCAGATCCGGCTCAAGTCCGCCGCCGCGCAGCGGGCCGCCGTCGACGCGCACGGTGGTGCGGCCCTCGCCGAGGCGGCCGGGCACTACCGCAGCGCCTACGACGCCTGGCTGGCCGCCCGCGCCGAGCTCGACGAGATCACCCGCGACCGTGACGCCCGACGCGCCGAGGCCGAGACGTTGCGGGCCGCGATCGACGAGATCGAGGGCCTCGCCCCCGTCGCAGGCGAACTCGACGAGCTCGACGCCGCGGCCGAACGCCTGAGCAACGCCGAAGACCTCCGCCTGGCGGCCGGCCTCGCCCACGAGGTCCTCTCCACCGACGCCGTCGACGGGACCCGTGACGTGGCGTCCCTCGTCGAAGAGGCACGGCGTCAGATCGAACGCGTGGCGCCCCACGACCCCGCGCTGGCCCCCATCGCCGACCTGCTGGCCGAGGTCAGCGTGCAGGTCGGCGAGTCCGCGTCCCGCCTCTCGAGCTACCTCGGCACCCTCGACGCCGACGTCGCGGTCGAGCTCGAGTCGGTGCAGACGCGCCGTGCCGACCTGGCCGGGCTCGTCCGCAAATACGGCCCCACCCTCGACGACGTCATCCGGCTGCTCGACGACGGCAGCCGCCGCCTGGTCGAGCTCGACGGCGACGACGACCGGCTCGCGCACCTCGACGACGACGTGGCCGAGCTGCGGGCCGAGGCCGAGCGGCGCGCGGGCGTCCTCGGCGAGCTGCGCCGCGCCTCCGGGGCCGACCTGTCGACCCGGGTCAGCGCCGAGCTGAGCGCCCTCGCGATGACGGGTGCCGAGATCGTCGTCGAGGTGACCCCCCGCGACGAGCTGGGCACGAGCGGCGGCGACGTCGTGTCGCTGCTGCTGCGCCCGCACCCGGGCAGCGAGCCGCGGCCACTCGGCAAGGGGGCCTCGGGCGGTGAGCTCTCCCGCGTCATGCTCGCGCTCGAGGTCGTCATGGCCGGCTCGAGCGACGTGCCGACCTTCGTCTTCGACGAGGTCGACGCCGGCGTGGGCGGGTCGGCCGCGATCGAGATCGGTCGTCGACTGGCGGCGCTCGCCGAGCGGGCGCAGGTCATCGTCGTGACGCACCTGGCCCAGGTCGCCGCGTTCGCCACCAACCACCTCCGCGTCGTCAAGGACGCGTCGGGCGAGGTCACGGCCAGCAGCGTGCACCAGCTCGAGGGCGACGAGCGCGTGGCCGAGATGGCCCGCCTGCTCTCGGGGCTGCCCGACAGCTCGAGCGGGCTCGAGCACGCTCGCGAACTGCTCGAGCTCGCCTCGGCGGCCCGTCGCCCGGCCACGGCCGACACACGTTCGTAACAGGCGTGGTCTGTCGCAACCGTCCGGTGTGACATAGGATGGAATCCCGTGGTGAACGTTGAGAACTCGGGTCCAGATGCCAGCACGACGAAGCACATCTTCGTCACCGGAGGCGTCGTCTCCTCCCTCGGAAAAGGCCTGACGGCCGCCAGCCTGGGCAATCTGCTCACGGCCCGCGGGCTGCGGGTCGTCATGCAGAAGCTCGATCCGTACCTGAACGTCGATCCGGGCACGATGAACCCGTTCCAGCACGGCGAGGTGTTCGTCACCGACGACGGTGCCGAGACCGACCTCGACATCGGGCACTACGAGCGCTTCCTCGACATCGACCTCGGTCAGTCGGCGAACGTCACGACCGGTCAGATCTACTCGACCGTCATCGCGAAGGAGCGTCGCGGCGAGTACCTCGGCGACACCGTCCAGGTCATCCCGCACATCACCGACGAGATCAAGCGGCGCATGCGCCAGCAGGCCGACGACGACCCGAAGCCCGACGTGATCATCACCGAGGTCGGCGGCACCGTGGGTGACATCGAGAGCCAGCCGTTCATCGAGGCGGCGCGCCAGGTGCGTCACGAACTCGGCCGCAAGAACGTGTTCTTCGTCCACGTCTCGCTCGTGCCCTACATGGGTGCCTCGGGTGAGCAGAAGACCAAGCCGACGCAGCACAGCGTCGCCGCCCTGCGCTCGATCGGCATCCAGCCCGACGCGCTCGTGCTGCGCAGCGACCGTCCGGTCAGCGAGAGCAACAAGAAGAAGATCGCCCTGATGTGCGACGTCGACGAGGACGCCGTGGTCAACGCGAAAGACGTCGCGAGCATCTACGACATCCCCGCGATGCTCAACGACCAAGGGCTCGACGCGTACATCATCGACCACCTCGGCCTCGGCGAGAAGGCCGGCGAGGTCGACTGGTCGGGTTGGCAGCCGGTGCTGACGGCGGTCCACGAGCCCAAGCACGAGGTCACGATCGGCCTGGTCGGCAAGTACATCGACCTGCCCGACGCGTACCTCTCGGTCACCGAGGCGCTCAAGGCCGGCGGCTTCGCGCACCAGACCAAGGTGTCGCTGACCTGGATCCCCTCCGACGACTGCGAGACGCCCGACGGCGCGGCCAAGGCGCTGCGCGACGTCGACGGCATCTGCGTGCCCGGTGGCTTCGGCATCCGCGGCATCGAGGGCAAGCTCGGTGCGCTGCGGTACGCCCGCGAGAACGGTCTGCCGGCGCTCGGACTCTGCCTGGGGCTGCAGTGCATGGTCATCGAGTACGCGCGCAACGAGGCGGGCCTGACCGGCGCCTCCTCGTCCGAGTTCGACCCCGACACCGAGTACGCCGTCGTCGCGACCATGGCCGAGCAGGTCGACATCATCGCCGACGGCGACCTGGGCGGCACCATGCGCCTCGGCCTCTACCCGGCCGCGCTGACCCCGGGCTCGCTCGCTGCCGACCTGTACGGCTCCGAGCTGGTCTCCGAGCGCCACCGTCACCGTTACGAGGTCTCGAACCAGTACCGCCAGCAGATCGCCGACGCGGGCCTGCGGTTCTCGGGCACCTCGCCCGACGGCACGCTCGTCGAGTACGTCGAGCTCGACCGCGCCGTGCACCCGTTCTACATCGGCACGCAGGCCCACCCCGAGCTGCGGTCGCGTCCGAACGACGCGCACCCGCTGTTCGCCGGGCTCGTCGCCGCGTCGCTCGAGCGCCACGACGCGAGCAAGCTGTTCGCCGACGAGGCCGACGAGGCCGACGCCGTCGAGGTCGTCGCGTGACCGACGCGGCCGCCACCGGCCCGGCCGCCACGGGCCCCGCCGCCACGGGTGCGACGGCTGGTGGGCCGGCGCCGCTCGCCGACGAACCCGCGTCGCCCACGGTCACGACGAGCGAGGTGGTGTTCGAGGGCGCCGTCTGGAACGTCAAGCGTGACACCGTCGACTACAACGGCAAGCCGATGGTGCGCGAGTACGTCGCGCACACCGGTGCCGTGGCCGTGCTGGCCGTCGACGACGAGCAGCGCGTGCTCGTGATCCAGCAGTACCGTCACCCGATCCGCACCCGCGACTGGGAGCTGCCCGCCGGCCTGCTCGACGCCGAGGGCGAGAGCAAGCTCGACGCCGCGAAGCGCGAGCTCGCCGAAGAGGCCGATCTGCAGGCGACGACCTGGGACGAACTCGTGTCGTTCCACACCACCCCCGGCGGCAACGACGAGATGGTGACGGTCTTCCGGGCCACCGGCGTCAGCGCCACCTCTGACGCCTTCGAGCGCAGCGACGAAGAGGCCGACATCGAGAAGCGCTGGGTCTCGCTCGACGAGATCGTCGACGGCGTTCTCGCGGGGCGACTGCACAACTCGATCCTCAGCATCGCGGCGCTCGCCGCGGTCGCCTCCCGCTGACGAGCGCGTCGGCCCCTCGCGGCGGCGCGCGTCGCCGTAGCCTGACGTCGTGACGATCGAGGAGGCGCTGGACCGCTACCTGAGGCACGTCTCGGTCGAGCGCGGCCTCAGCCCGAACACGACCGCGGCCTACCGCCGCGACCTGGTCCTCTGGCGGGCGCACCTGGCCGAGGCCGGGCGACGCACCCTCGACGAGGTCGAGCCCGCCGACGTCGCGACGTTCCCGGCGGCGCTGGCGACCCGCGCCGAGAAGCCGCTGGGCGCCTCCTCGGTGGCCCGTGTTCTGTCGTCGGTGCGGGGCTTCCACCGCTTCGCCCTCGAGGAGGGGCTGGTCGCGGTGGACGTGGCGGGCACCACCCGGCCGCCCAAGCTGCCGAGCCGCCTGCCGAAGGCGATCTCGGTGGGTCAGGTCGAGGCGCTGCTGGCCGCGACCGACGGAGACGAGCCGACGCGGCTGCGCGACAAGGCGCTGCTCGAGTTGCTCTACGCGACGGGCGCGCGGGTGAGCGAGGCCGTGTCGCTCAACGTCGACGACGTCATCGAGGGCGACGTCGTGCGCCTCTTCGGCAAGGGCTCCAAGCAACGCGTCGTCCCCCTCGGCAGCTACGCGCGCCGGGCGCTCGACGCGTACCTGGTGCGGGCCCGGCCGGTGTTCTCCCCGCGGGGTGAGGCGTCTCCCGCGCTCTTCCTCGGCACGCGCGGGGCCAGGGTGTCGCGGCAGAACGCCTGGCTGATCATCCAGGCGGCCGCCGAGCGGGCCCAGCTCGGAATCGAGGTGTCGCCGCACACGCTGCGGCACTCGTTCGCGACCCACCTGCTCGAGGGCGGAGCCGACGTCCGCGTCGTGCAAGAGCTGCTCGGGCACTCGTCGGTGGCGACGACGCAGATCTACACGCTGGTGACGGCGGATGCGCTGAGGGACGTCTACTCGACGGCCCACCCGCGGGCGCGCTGGGCGTCGTGACCCGACGCCGACCGTGTGCCGACCGCGTGCCCCGACCCGGTGCCGACTGCGAGCCGACCCGGCGCTGACCAGGCAAAACCCTCAAGCAAGGCATGAGGCTTCCTGGTGACGGGCCGGGCGCGGCAGCCCGTCGTCGACGGAGGTCGCCGGTACTCTCGTACCCGTGAGCACCAAGCCGACCTCGAGCACCCCCGCCCTCTTCGAGAGCGCTCCGGCGACCGTCCCCGCCAACGGCCCGACCGGGCGTCCGCGCACCGAGTTCCCGACTCCCGCGCCCCTGTCGAGCCACGGCCCGGCCCGCATCATCACCCTCTGCAACCAGAAGGGCGGCGTCGGCAAGACCACCACGACCATCAACCTCGGCGCCTCGTTCGCCGAGTACGGCCGTCGCGTGCTGGCCATCGACTTCGACCCGCAGGGCGCCCTCACCGCGGGCCTCGGCGTGCAGTCGCACGACCAGGCCACGGTCTACGACCTCATGATCGGTGCCGTGAAAGACGCCCACGACGTCATCGTGCCGACGCGGGTCGAGAACCTCGACGTCATGCCGGCCAACATCGACCTCTCGGCGGCCGAGGTGCACCTCGTCAACGAGGTCGCGCGCGAACAGATCCTCGCCCGCATCCTGCGCCAGGTCAGCGACGAGTACGACGTCGTCCTGATCGACTGCCAGCCCTCGCTCGGGCTGCTGACCGTCAACGCCCTCACCGCCGCGCACGGCGTGCTGATCCCGCTCGAGTGCGAGTTCTTCGCGCTGCGCGGCGTCGCCCTGCTCGTCGAGACGATCGAGAAGGTGCGCGACCGACTCAACCCGGCGATCACGCTCGACGGCATCCTGCCGACGATGTTCGACTCGCGCACCCTGCACAGCCGCGAGGTGCTCGAGCGCGTCGTCGAGGCGTTCGACGACCAGGTGCTCGAGACGGTCATCGGCCGCACGGTCAAGTTCCCCGACGCCTCGGTCGCGGGCACCCCGATCACGAAGTTCGCCCCCGAGCACCCGGCGGCGCAGGCCTACCGCCAGCTGGCCCGAGAGCTAATCGCGCGTGGTGCCGCGGCCTGATCCGGCGACCGCCGAGGTCGGCGCCGACGAGACCGCCCTCGCGGGTCCCGAGGCCTCGCCCGCGTTCGAGGTGCGGCTCGACAACTTCAGCGGGCCGTTCGACCTGTTGCTCTCGCTGATCACCAAGCGCGAGATGGACATCACCGAGGTCGCGCTCAGCGCCGTGACCGACGAGTTCCTGTCGTTCCTCCGCCGCATCGACACCGACGAGAACCTCGACCAGGCCAGCGAGTTCATCGTCGTCGCCGCCACGCTGCTCGACCTCAAGGTCGCGGGGCTGCTGCCGCAGGGCGAGCTCGTCGACGCCGAGGACGTCGCCCTGCTCGAGGCGCGCGACCTGCTCTTCGCCCGCCTGCTGCAGTACCGCGCGTTCAAACAGGCGGCCGAGTGGTTCGCCCGACACGGTGCCGCCGAGGCGGCCCGGCACGCGCGATCGGTGCGACTCGAGCAGAAGTACCGTGTCACCGCACCCGAGCTCGTCTGGACGCTGTCGCCCGACGACTTCGCCGCCCTCGCCACGCTGGCGCTCACGCCGCGCGAGATCCCCACGGTCGGCCTCGACCACCTGCACGCCCCGCTGGTGAGCATCCGCGAACAGGCCGCGATCGTCGTGTCGCTGCTGCGCCGTGGTGGCGTCGTCACGTTCCGCGAGCTCGTCGCCGACGTCGACGAGAAGGGCGTCGTCGTCGCCCGGTTCCTCGCGCTGCTCGAGCTGTACCGACACGCGTCCATCTCGTTCGAGCAGGTCGAGCCGCTCGGCGAGCTCAGCGTCCGCTGGGTCGCCGACACCTGGACCGAAGAGAACCTCGCGGCGCTGGGGGCCGACTATGAGGGGTGACGCGACTCGCGCCTCCTCGTCCGGGGCCCGGTCCACGACCGGGGGTTCGGCATCGACCGAGGGCTCGGCATCGACAGAGGGCTCGGCAGCGGCCGCGCCCGAGGGAGGCCCCGCGGCCCCGATCGCGCGCCAGCTCGAGGCCCTGCTGATGGTGGCGGACGAGCCACAGCCGCTCGTCGAGCTGGCCACGGCCGTCGGCGCCCCGGTCGCCGCCGTGCGTCAGGCGATCGCGACGCTCGTGGCCGACTTCGACGGCGTCGACGGCACGGTGCGGCGTGGTTTCGAGCTGCGCGAGGTCGGCGGCGGCTGGCGGTTCTACGTCCGAGACGAGCACGATCCGGTCGTGCGCGATTTCGTGCTGACGCAGAACCCGACGAAACTGTCACAAGCGGCTCTCGAGACGCTGGCGGTCATCGCCTACAAGCAACCCATCACCCGCAGCAGCATCGCCCAGATCCGGGCGGTCAACGTCGACTCGGTCGTCCGTACGCTGCTGGGACGCGGCCTGATCACGGAGTCCTCCACCGACCCCGAGACAGGCGCCATCAACTACGAAACGACAGGCCTCCTCTTGACCCATCTCGGCATCAACTCGCTCGATGAGCTCCCGCTCATCTCGCCCCTGCTCTCGGACGGCCAGGGGGGTTTCGACGATGTCGCGTAACTCCTCCTCGTCGTCGTCCGCCGACGACTCCGAGCTGGCCTCGGGCGAGCGCCTCCAGAAGGTCATGGCCGCCGCGGGCGTCGCCTCGCGTCGCGTGAGCGAAGACATGATCGCCGCCGGACGCGTCACGGTGAACGGCAAGGTCGTCACCGAGCCCGGCCGCCGCATCGACCCGACGACCGACAAGATCGTCGTCGACGGCAGCGCTGTTCAGCTCGACGCCACGCGCCGTTACGTCATGCTGAACAAGCCGGTCGGCATCGTGAGCACCCTGAGCGACGAGAACGGTCGCCCCGACCTGCGTCAGTTCACCGAGCAGTACGAAGAGCGCCTCTTCAACGTGGGCCGCCTCGACGTCGAGACGAGCGGCCTGCTCGTGCTGACGAACGACGGCGAGCTCGCGCACGTGCTCGCGCACCCGTCGTTCGGCGTCACCAAGACCTACATCGCCAAGGTGAAGGGCGTCGTCACGCCCGCCGTGCTCAACGAGCTGACGACGGGCGTCGAACTCGACGACGGCCCGATCGCGGCCGACAAGGCGACGCTCGTGGCGGGTGGCGCGGGCCTCTCGCGCTCGACCGACTCGTCGCTCATCGAGATCACCCTGCACTCGGGGCGCAACCGCATCGTGCGCCGCATGCTCGAGGCCGTCGGCCACCCGGTCATCGACCTCGTCCGTCGCTCGTTCGGCCCGCTGCACCTCGGCACGCTCAAGGTCGGTCACATGCGGTCGCTGACCAAGGTCGAACTCGGCGCGATCCTCACGATCTCGCGCGACGCCACGTCGGCCTCGACGGTCGACGCCGCCCCGATCACCGAGAGCCCCGACGCCCCCGTCGACGAGGCCGACGTCGTCGAGCTGGCGCTCGCCGACGACGAGGTCGAGAAGGACTACTACGACGAGGACGACGAAGAGTACGACCCCGCGACCGACGCACGCGCCGAGCGCCGCCGCGCCGCGGCCCGCGACCAAGCCGAGTCGACCTCGCGCCGTGCGCAGGTGCGCCGAGAGCAGGAGGCGCGGCGCGGCCAGCGCGACGAGCGTCCGACCCGAGAGGGGTACCAGGGCAACCGGCACGACGGGCGCGGCGGTGACGAGCGCCCGGTCCGCGGGTACCAGGGCACCAACGACGACGGCCGCGGACGCGAGGGGCGACCGGCTCGCACCGGCTACCACGGCAGCGACGAGCGTCCGGCTCGAGGCGGCTACCAGGGCCGTGACGACCGCGGCGAGTCCCGTGGCTACCAGGGGCGCAACGACGACGGTCGTGGTGCGTCGCGTGGTGGCTACCAGGGCCGTGACGACCGTGGCGAGTCCCGTGGGTACCAGGGTCGCAACGACGACGGTCGGGGGGCGTCTCGTGGTGGCTACCAGGGCCGCAACGACGACGGGCGGGGACGCGACGAGCGTCCGGTCCGTGGTGGGTACCAGGGGCGCGCCGACCGGGGTGCGTCACGTGGCGGGTACCAGGGTCGCGACGATCGCGACGGCTCGCGGGGTGGCTACCAAGGTCGGAACGACGACGGGCGCGGGCGCGACGATCGCGGTGGCTTCGTGTCTCGCGACGACCGTGGAGCTCGTGGCGGGTTCGTGTCTCGTGACGACCGTGCCCCGCGGGGTGGCGGTGACCGTCCGCTGAGCCCGGGCGAAGAGCGTGCGGCGGGTTACCCGAACCGCGACGCGAACCGTGACCCCCGCACCGGACGCCCCTCGGGCATCCGTGCCGGTGGCAAGGCGACGAACCGGGGCTGGGTCGACCGCAGCGCCGAGCGCGGCGAGGACGAACGGGGCGGTCGCGACGACCGCCGTGCCACCGGCGGCGGGTACCAGGGCGGGCGTGACTCGCGCGACGACCGTGGTGGTTCGCGCGGGGGGTACCAGGGCCGCGACGACCGGGGTGGACGTGACGACCGTGGTGCTTCGCGGGGCGGGTACCAGGGCCGGGACGACCGTGGCGGCCGTGAGGACTCGCGCGGGGGCTACCAGGGTCGCGACGACCGGGGCGGCTCGCGCAGCGGCGGCCACCAGGGCCGCGAGCAGCGCGACGACCGTGGTGGTTCGCGAGGCGGACCCGCTCGCGGTCCGCGTGACGATCGAGGCGGTCGCGACGACCGCAGCGGCCGTGACGACCGCGGCGGTGACCGTCCGTACCGTGGCCGACCCGACTCCGGGGGACGTGGTCCTCGAGGGGGCGGGCGGTCGTGACCGACGCGCACCGCGCCTCCTCGGCTGAGGGCGCGACTCCGGTCGACGTGACGGGCGCCGGCGTGGCGGGCGTCGGCGCGGCCGTCGCCGGCGGTTCGCCGGCCGACGCCCTGTCGGCCGGCAGCCGGCGGCTGGTGGGCCAGGTGCGCATCGTCGGATCAGGGCTGCTCGGGGCCAGCATCGGCCTGAGACTGCGGCAGCACGGCGTGGACGTGATCCTCGACGACGTCTCGCCGGCTGCGCGCAGCCTCGCGGTGGACTACGGCGCCGGCCGACCTCCGGCCGAGGGCGACGCCCCCGTGCTCGTGGTCGTGGCCGTGCCTCCCGACGTGACCAGCGACATCGTCGCCCGTGAGCTCGAGGCCTGGCCCGAGGCGCTCGTCACGGACGTCGCGTCGGTCAAGGTCGCCCCGCTCGCCGAACTGCGCGCGCGCGGCGCCGACGTGTCGCGCTACATCGGGTCGCACCCGATGGCCGGCCGCGAACGCGGGGGAGCCGTCTCGGCGCGCGCCGACCTCTTCGTCGGTCGCCCCTGGGTGATCGCCGGGCACGACGACATCAGCTACCGACGGGCGGCAGCCGTCGAAGACCTCGCGCTCGACCTCGGGGCGACCCCGATCGAGATGACCCCCGAAGAACACGACGCCGGCGTCGCCCTCGTGAGCCACGCCCCGCAAGTCGTCGCCTCGCTCATGGCGACCCGTTTGCGCGACGCGCCCGACGCCTCCCTCGGCCTCGCGGGCCAGGGCGTCCGCGACGTCACGCGCATCGCGAGCAGCGATCCGGCGCTCTGGACCCAGATCCTCGGGGCGAACGCCTCGCGCGTGGCCGCCGTGCTGCGCGAGCTGCGGGCCGACCTCGACCGTGTCGTCGTCGCCCTCGAGGCCCCCGACGCCCCCGGCAGCCGCCGGGCCGTGGCCGAGAGCATCGGCGCCGGCAACGGTGGCGTCGCCCGGCTGCCCGGCAAGCACGGGCAACAGACCCAGTTCAGCTCGGTGATCGTCATGGTCGACGACACCCCCGGGCAGCTGGCCCGCCTGCTCACCGAGATCGGTGAGATCGGTGTCAACCTGGAAGACCTGCGGCTCGAGCACTCGCCGGGCGCGCAGGTAGGACTCGCGGAGGTATCGATCGTGCCCGAACAAGAAGACCGACTCGTGACCGAGCTCGAAGCCCGGGGCTGGACCGTCGCGGGGGCGTTCGCATGAGCGCCGACCGAGGCGCGGCCGGCGTCGAACCCACCGGCGTCGACCCGACCCAGATCGACCCGGCCGGCGTCGACCCGACCCAGGTCGACCCAGAGCGGGCGCCCGGTGAACACGGCGTCGGCGGCCCGGCCGGTGAGGCCCACGTCGAAGAACTGCGTGCCGAGACCGCCGACGCCGTGCACCGCCACGTCGTGGTGGCCGTCGACGGACCGGCCGGAAGCGGCAAGTCCAGCGTCAGCCGCGCCTCCGCCGTCGCGCTCGGCTTCGACTACCAGGACACGGGGGCGGCCTACCGCGCTTTCGCCCTGCACGCCCTCGACGACGCCGTCGACCTCGACGACGCGGACGCGATCATCGCTGCGCTGCCGTCGTTCCGGTACGCGATCGAGATCGACCCGGCCCGCGCCTCCTCGGTGACCGTCGGCGGTCGCGACGTGACCGACGAGATCCGGACCCCCCGCGTGACGACCGCGGTCAGCCACGTGGCCAAGGTGCCCGAGGTGCGACGGTTCATGGTCGACTTGTTCCGGCGCATCATCGCCTCGACCGACAGGCCGGGCATCGTGACCGAAGGGCGCGACATCACGACCGTGGTCGCACCGGATGCCCAGGTCAGAATCCTGTTGACCGCCAGCGAAGCGGCTAGGATGGCCAGGCGTTCGGCCGAGGTGACCGGGCAGAGTGCCGAAGAGACAGCTCGGCAGCTCTCGACCCGCGACCGGCTCGACAGCAAGGTCGTCGACTTCATGACCGCCGCACCCGGCGTCTCCACCGTCGACTCCACCTCACTCGACTTCGACCAGACCGTCCAGGCCGTGGTCGAGCTCGTGCGAGCGAGCACCCCCATTTCTTAGAGGAAGCCCCCATGGCAGACGACGACAAGTACCCCGAGCTCGACGAGCAGATGGTCGACCGCATCCAGGCGATGCCCGACGAGGACGCCGACCAGCGTGCCAGGGCCCTGCGCGCCGGCCTGTCCGACTACGACCTCGACGAGGGCGACATCGACGTCCTCGAGGGCGGCGAGTGGGACCCGAACGCGCTGACCTACGCCCCGGCCCTGCCGGTGCTGGCCATCGTCGGTCGACCGAACGTCGGCAAGAGCGCCATGGTCAACCGCATCCTCGGGAGGCGCGAGGCCGTCGTCGAGGACAAGCCCGGCGTGACGCGCGACCGCGTCTCGTACAAGGCAGAGTGGGGCGGACGTCGCTTCACGCTCGTCGACACCGGCGGGTGGGAGCCCGACGCGATCGGCATCGACCGCTCGGTCGCGATGCAGGCCGAGATCGCCGTCGACCTGGCCGACGCCGTGCTGTTCGTCGTCGACGTGAACGTCGGGGCGACCGCCACCGACGAAGCCGTCGTGCGCATGCTGCGGGCCTCGCACAAGCCGGTGATCCTGGTCGCGAACAAGAGCGACGACGCCCGCAAAGACCTCGAGGCCGCGTCGCTGTGGTCGCTCGGGCTCGGCGAGCCCTTCCCGGCGTCGGCCCTGCACGGCCGCAACGTGGCCGACCTGCTCGACCTCTGCATGACCAAGCTGCCCGCCGTGTCGACCGTGGCCAAGCAAGAGGTGGGTGGGCCGCGTCGCGTAGCCATCCTCGGTCGACCCAACGTCGGCAAGAGCTCGCTGCTCAACAAGGCCGCCGGTGAAGAGCGCGTCGTCGTCAACGAGCTGGCCGGCACGACCCGCGACCCCGTCGACGAGCAGGTCGAGATCGCCGGTCGGGTGTGGACGTTCGTCGACACCGCCGGCATCCGCAAGCGTGTCCACCTGCAGCAGGGTGCCGACTTCTACGCGTCGTTGCGCACGTCCGCCGCGCTCGAGAAGGCCGAGGTCGCGGTCGTCGTCATCGACGTCACCGAGCAGATCTCGACCCAAGACCTGCGCATCATCGACCTGGTGCTCGAGTCGGGCCGTGCGCTCGTGCTCGCGTTCAACAAGTGGGACCTCTTGGACGACGACCGTCGCCGCTACCTCGAGCGTGAGATCGAACAAGACCTCGACCACGTGTCGTGGGCGCCGCGGGTCAACATCTCGGCCCGCACCGGTCGTCACCTCGAGAAGCTCGTGCCCGCCCTCGAGCTGGCCCTCGAGTCGTGGGACACCCGCATCCCGACGGGCAAGTTCAACGCGTTGCTCGCCGAGCTCGTCGCCGAGCACCCGCACCCGTTGCGGTCGGGCAAGCAGCCGCGCATCCTCTTCGGAACGCAGGCCGCGAACCGTCCGCCGACCTTCGTGCTCTTCACGACCGGATTCCTCGACCCCCAGTACCGCCGGTTCATCACGCGGCGCCTGCGCGAGATCTTCGGCTTCGAGGGCACGCCGATCACGGTGAACATGCGCGTGCGCGAGAAGCGCAAGCGCCCGTAGGCACGGCACCCCCGGTCGTCTCGTCGACGACCTGTGAATTGAACGCCCGGTGTGGATCGTTTCCACACCGGGCGTTCTGCATTGCTAGGGTGGCTCCCATCGAACGCGATATGTCGATGTCGCATGACGGAGGGCGAGGGTGCATGGCAGATCTGGTGATGGACGAGCGGACGCTCACGTCCGTGGCGTGGCGGGTGTCGACGGCAGCGGTCGACGCCGTGGTCTCGGCGACGCTGGCGGCGGCGTCGGCGGCCGACATGGGGTCGCCAGGCGTGGCGGCCGTGCTCGACGAGGCGACCGGGCAGCTGGTCCGACGGGCCGAGTTGACCGTCGAGGCGATCCAGGCGGTGGGCGACTTCCCGACGACCTTCATGCTCGAATTCGCCGAGGTCGAGGCCCGGTTGGCTGCGGGCTTGCCCGTCGGCGACCTGGCCGGGGTGGGGTCCAGATGAGCCGCGGCGACGACCCGGGCCTCGGCTCGGTCGACAGCATCCGGCGGCTGGCGACGTCTCGGCGTGACGAAGTCGACGACCTCGAGGTGGCGTCGTACCGATTGACCGAGGCGGCGAGTTGGGGCACCGAGTGCTGGCAGGGGCTCTCGGGTGAGCAGTTCGTCGCGGCGGTGACCGATGCTGCGGCCGAGGTGTCCGCCGTCGCGCGAGGCCTCGAGAACCACGCGGCAGCACTCGAGGCGTACGCCACGGCGGTGTCGTTGATCCAAGGGTCGAAGCAGACCCTGGAGGCGCGGCGTGCGATGGCCGAGAAGACCGTCATGTCGACGGGGGCGACGCTGAAGACGATCATGCGCGAGGCGGCGGACGCCGCGCGTGACGACCTCCTCGGCATCGTCGACGAGTCGGAGTACCGGTCCGGAGAGCGGACGACGTTGCAGCGGCGCATCGACGACGCGCAGCTCGAGCTCGAGGTCGTGGCGGGGCTGTGGTCCGAGCTGGTCGAAGAGCGCGCGACCGTCGACCGTCGGTGCATCGCGGCGTTGCAGAGCCTCGAGGCGATGGGGGCGTTGCCCCAGGTCACCGAGGCGGCTCTCTCTGCGGGGTCGGCCGAGGGGCTGCTCGATCTGCTGGCAGGTCTGTCGGCGACCGAGCTGACGATGCTACTCGAGCGGCACCCCGAATTGGTCGACGAGGCGTTCCTCGCCGACCCCGCGAAGGTGCGGGCGTGGTGGGACGGCCTGGGAGCGCAGGGGGCACGGAACGCCGACGGACTGACGGCACTGCAGGTGGCTCTGGTGCGCGGGGCGCCGGCCATCATTGGGGCGATGGATGGACTGCCGCCGTCGGTGAGGATCGCGGCGAACGCGATCAACGCGGCACGACGCATCGCCGAGATCGACCGCTTGGTGGGCCCGCTCGAGCGGCGAGGATCGACGGGGGATGCCGAGCTGCTCGCGGCGTTGGCGCGCGAGCGGGCCTACCTGAAGGGCGCGGTGGCGCAGCCGCCGACGGTGCAGCTGTACCTGTTCGACCCGGCGAAGAGCCGCATCATCGAGATGATCGGTGAGTGGAACGACAAGACCAGGACGGTGCTGACCTACGTGCCAGGGACGCTGACGAACATGGATTCGTTCTACCGAGACCCCGAGACGGTCCAGCAGATGGCGCGGTGGCTGCAGGCGGAAGACCCGTACAAGTCGACGGTGGCGTTCATCTTCAAGGACGGCGTATTTCCCGGTGGGGCCGAGGGCCGCAAAGATCCCGCAGAATTCGTCGGGGCTTTTGCGCAGGCGAACGACCCCGACTTCGCGCGCAGGACGAGTAAGGCTCTATACGACTTTCAGCGGGGACTCGCCGTCGATCCGATCAGGTCGGAACCCGGATACCGTGACGTCGCCATCGGCCACAGCTGGGGGCTTGCGAACATCACGTCAGCCGAGGTGAGAGGGGCTGCTTATGACAAGGTCATCTCTCTCGCTGGCGCCGGGATGCCTGCCGAATGGATACCGCGAGCTGGTTCGACATACAGCGATTACAGCTACTGGGACTTCCTCCAGGCTGCTCAGCGCACGGGTGGTGTCTGGGGTGGCCGCAACCCGAACAGGTCAGATGCATTCGAATCACAGGGGTACTACCTGGGGCCCGACGACGTGGAGCTCGTTGACTCCGGGCTGGCCGTCGTCCCTCCATCGAGGCTCGACGACAACCATTCTCTCGTTGCCGAGACCGGAGTCGAGAACGATCAGATCCTCAACGACCTGTGGGAGGAACTCTACGGTCGTGACTCCTAAGCGAATGTCTCGTCTCATGACGCTGTCAGCGACGATCGTGCTGGCGCTAGCCGGCTGTTCTGCTCCACACTCAGACGAACGAGAGGGAAATCCCATGTCCGAAGGGGCGACCACGGTCGATCTGCCCGCACTCCGTGAGGGCATTCGAGCATCACAGCAATCGTTGGCGCAGTTCATACCCCCGAGCGAGACGTTGAGCGTGGAGGAGTCTCCAACGGGCGTCTTGCTGTCTTGTCCCGGAGGCATGTACCGGTGGACGGGGGTGACGACGGTGGAATACGTCACCGGTTTCGACGTCGATTCTTTGTATGGATCGATGGAGGAAGCTCTTGCCGACTCTTCGGACTTCACGACGGAACGGGAAGACAGCCGCCTGGGGGGCAACCGGCTGGTGATACGGGATGAGGCTGGAACGAGGTACACGATCCGTCTCGTGCCCCAGGCGTCAAAAGTGCAGATCGCTGCAAGCTCCTGGTGCTTCAAGCTCGAACCCGGGCAGTCGGACCATGGTCGGTTCTGAGGGCGGAGTAGGGCACCATTGGTGTTCGTGAGACGAGCGGACGGGGTGCGAGGGTGACGGGGGCTGGGCTGTGGCACCGCGCCTCCTCGGGGGCGGGGTTGTCGGCCGCGGCCGACCGGGTGTGGCAGCGGCTACAGCTCGACCGGCTTGCCGGCGGGCGACACTCGGGCTACGTCATCCACGAAGACATGCGGCAGCACCCTCGGACGGTCCGCAGCTTCGTCGGCATCCGGTGGCTGCTCTTCGGCGAGACCGTCGTCGGGCTCACCGCGATCTTCATCGCCGCCGTCCTCACCAGCCGCGGAGAACACGTGCCGTGGGCCGTGTGGTTCCGGTCCACCGTCGTCCTCTTCATCACGGCCTCGCTCTACGTCTTCGCCTGGCGGGCACAGCTCGGCTACTACTGGGCCTACTCACGCCTCCGCCTGTTCAGTCGCATCTTTCCGATCGTCACGCTGATCATCGCGACGATCCCCGGGCTCTACCCCGGGTGGATGGTCGTCGAACAGATCGTCTTCTCGCTGCTGATGATCGGCATCGGCGACCTGCTCACCAGCGACCACATGCGCGCGGCCTTCCCGCGGCCGGCCAAGCCCGGCGTCGCCGATGGTGCCGGCTGACAGACGATGCGAGCGGCTCGCGACGCCACGGGGTGCACACACGGCCATGCGATGTCGCGGGCACGTGCGTACTTCGTGGCGGGGTGGCCGGCACCCCTCAAGAGGTTCGAGGGTTGACAGTTTGATCTCTAACAGTTAGGTTTCTGATCATGAAGATCGAGGAGTACACGGAGACCACCACGCTCGGCCTGCTGCGCTGGGTCGGCTGGGCTCAGCGGAAGGCCGGCGAGGACTGGGTCACGAGTCGTGAGCTCAGCCCGGAACAGGCCTTCGTCCTCGGTTACCTGGTCAAGGCGCCCGGTGCCATCCAACGTGACATCGCCGCCATGACCCGTACGAGCGCCGCCAGCGTCTCGAGCCTCCTGCAGGGGCTCGAACGCCGCGGCCTCGTCGACCGCCGCACCCAGGACGGTGACGAACGACGCAAACGCGTCTACGCCACGCCTGCGGCCGCCGACCTCATCTCGGGATTCGACGACGCCATGATCGCGGCGGACGAGAGCATCCTCGCCCCCCTCGACCAGGCCGAACGCGACACCCTCCACGCCCTGCTGGCCACGATCACCTCCGCACTGCCCCGCCCCAGCCGCTAGGTCTCAGTCGTCGGCTCGCCCTGCGTGCGAGCGGGTCCGCCCCCGATCCCGCACCGCCAGGCACCTGAGCCACCGCGCACCCGAACCACCTCGCCAGCCGCTCCGCTTCATCGGGCTCGCCTGCCCGCATCCGTGCCCGGGCCAGCGGCCACCACGCCAGGAGGTGGGCACGGCGCCAGGAGAAAACCTGGCGCCGTGCCCATCGCCTGGCGGGGAAGCGACCCGGCCCGATCCTGCCTCGGGCCGAGTGCCGGGCTGCGGCGGCAGGACGGTGTCGCGCGCCGTCTCGGCTGGCCGACCCGCGCCTCCTGAACCCACCTCACCACTCGCCGTGCCGGCTCTCGTCGGCGCGCGCTCGAGCCTGCCCGGAAGGACACCTCATGAACGAGAACACCCCCGTCCCCGCCAACACGCCGGCACCCCCGAACACCCCGGCACCCACGAACACCCCCGCCCCCGCGGACGCTCCGGCACCCCGCCCTGCCCCGGCGCCCCCGAGCGCCCCGGTCGTCGGCAGCAACCGCTGGTACCTGTCCGCCGCACC
Source organism: Frigoribacterium sp. VKM Ac-1396 (assembly GCF_015350895.1). Taxonomy (NCBI): domain Bacteria; kingdom Bacillati; phylum Actinomycetota; class Actinomycetes; order Micrococcales; family Microbacteriaceae; genus Frigoribacterium; species Frigoribacterium sp. VKM Ac-1396. The sequence goes on from NZ_JADKSD010000001.1 coordinate 22,871, forward strand.
CATCGTCCGAGCCCTCGTGCACCTCTGCGTGCCGATGGCCGCCGCGATGATCGTCGGTGCGATCTACAACGTCATCAACGCGGGGTTCATCGGGTCGCAGCACGACACCTCGTTGTTTGCGGCGATCACGCTCGGCACTCCGCTGCTCGGTCTCGTCATGGCCGTCGGCGGCGTGTTCGGCGTCGGGGGAGGCGCGCTGATCTCGCGGCACCTCGGCGCGGCCGAACACGACCCCGGCGAAGCGGCCCGCATCAAGAACGTGTCGTCGTTCGCGCTGTGGGGTGCGGTCGTCAGCGGCGCCGTCATCGGGGCCGCGGGCCTGGTGCTGCTGCCGGCAGTGGTCGAGCTGCTGGGCGCGGACTCCGCCGCCGTGCCTGCGACGAGCACCTACGTCGGGGTCATGTTCGCGTTCGTGCCCGTCCTGGCCGGCGCGTTCTGCCTCGAGCAGATCGTGCGGGCCGAGGGCGCCGCGCGTCAGGCGATGATCGGGCTCGTGCTGTCGACCGTCGCGAACGTGGTCTTCGACGTCGTGTTCATCCTGGTGCTGCACTGGGGAGTCGCCGGTGCAGCCCTCGGCACGGGGCTCGCCAACGCCGTGACCATCGCCTACTTCGTCACTTGGCTGCAGCGCAACAGCGAGCACGTCAGCCTGTCACCGCGGTGGTTCACCCTGTCGCCGTCGGTGCTCAAGCCCGTGTTCGGCGTCGGGTCGGGGGAGCTGATCCAGTCGGCGTTCCTCATCGTGACGACGCTCGTGCTGAACAACCTCGCAGCGGCCTACGGCGACAGCGCGCTCGCCGCCATGGGTATCGCGGTCCGCATCGCCCAGGTGCCCGAGTTCCTCGTGATGGGTGTCACGATCGGCGTGCTGCCTCTGCTCGCCTACTCGTTCGGCAAGGGTGACCGCGCCCGCTTCGGTTCGGCGCTCCGGGCGTCGGCCGTGACGGTCGGCGGCATCGTGACGGTCTTCTCGACGACGGTGTTCGTCTTCCGCGATCAGGTGTTCTCCGCCTTCTCGGGTGACGGGTCGGTGCTCGCGATCGGCGTGACCATCCTCACGGCGCAGCTCGTGGCGACCGTCGTGAACGGCTTCACCGGGCTCATCACGTCGGTGTTCCAGGCGACCGGAAAGGCGCTGCCCGCCATCGTGCTGTCGATGGCGCAGGGCGTGCTGTTCGTCCCGATCGTGTTCGCGGGGAACTCCTGGTTCGGGCTGGGCGGCGTCGTGTGGGCCCTGACCGTGACCGAGGTGCTCGTGTTCGTCGTCGGGCTCGGCATGTGGCTCGCTTCGCGGGCCGCGATCGCGCGTGGGTTGGCCGAGGGCAGCGACGAGCGAGCCGAGGCCGTGCTGGAGGGTGCGGCAGCCTGAGGCTCGTGGTGCGATGAACCCCGTTTCGAACGATGAACCCGGCCGGAACGGGGTTCATCGTTCGAACGGGGTTCATCGAGCAGGCGGGCGGGCGCGCGGCACGAGCCTTCAGGAGGCGCGGCTCAGTCGCATGCGCGCGGCGCCATCTCGACGTCGGCGGGCTCGACCACGTGCCCGTCGCCCGTGACGAACGCGACCCGCACGGGTTCGCCCGACGCGGCGACGCTGAACCGGCGTGCGGCGCCGTCGGGGTGCGGATCGTGCTCGTCGCCCCAGACGGCGAGGGCGGCCAGCACGGGGGCGAGGTCGCGGCCGGCATCGGTCAGCAGGTACTCGACGCGCTCTCGGGCCCCGTTCTCTCGGTAGGTGGACCGCTCGAGCACGCCCGCAGCGACCAGCGAGTCGAGCCGCGTGGTCAGCACGTCGGGCGACAGGCCGAGCCGCGCCCGGAACTGCGAGAAGCGCGTGTGCCCGAGCAGCGCCTCGCGCACGACGAGCAGCGCCCAGCGCTCGCCGAGCAGGTCGAGGCTGCGCGCGATGCCGCAGCGTGGGTCGAGGGGTCCACGGGAGGCCATGCGGACACCCTACCTCGGTGGGCTTTTCGTATCCAGGGTGCTAGCGTCACCGTCATGCCCCGTGACCTCGCTGCGTCCGTCCGTCCCGAGGGGCCGAACCGGCTCGCGTTCTGGACCTGCGCCTCCGTCCTCGCCCTCGCCCTGTGGACGAGCGGCGCCGCGACGCCGGTCTACCCGCTCTACGCGACGGACTGGCAGCTGACGCCGTTCGTCACGACCGCGATCTTCGCCGTCTACCCGCTCGTCCTCGTCGTCGTGCTGCTCGTGTTCGGCAGCCTGAGTGACACGATCGGTCGGCGGGCGAGCATCCTGCTCGGAGTCAGCGCGTCGATCGTCGGTGTGCTGCTGTTCGCCCTCGCGCCCGACGTCGGCTGGGTGCTGGTCGGCCGCGCGTTCATGGGCCTCGGCGTCGGCCTGTCGCTCAGCCCCGCCACCGCCGCCATGATCGACATCGCCGGGCCCGTCAACTCGGCCCGCACCGGAGCGATCAGCACCGCCTCCACCGCCGTCGGCCTGGTCTTCGCGACGCTGCTCGGGGGAGCCCTCGTCCAGTACGCGCCCGAGCCGCTGCACCTCACCTACTGGGTGCTGCTCGTGGTCGAGGCCGGGGTGCTCGTGCTGGTCTGGCGCCTGCCTCGAGACCGGGACGAGAAGGCCGGGCACTGGAGGCCACGGTGGCCGAGCGTGCCGCGCGCCCTGCTCGGGGCGGTGGGGGCCGCGGCCGTCTGTGTCAGCGCCTCCTACGCTCTCGGAGCCGTGGTGCTCTCGCTCGGTGCCGAGATCGGCGTGACGCTGATCGGCAGCGACAACGCGTTCGTCACCGGTGCGGTGATCGCCCTGTCGATGGTGGTCATCGCGGTCGTGGCGCTGGCGTCGCGACGGGTGCCGGTGATGATCGCCGTCGTCGTGGCGGCGGTGGCGACGGCGCTGAGCTTCACGGCGTTGGTGCTGGCCGCGGCACAGCAGTCGTTGGGGCTGTTCCTGGCGTTCTGTGTGCTGTCGGGGGTCGGCTACAGCCTGTTCTTCGCGTCGGGGCTGGGGATCGTGTCGCGGTTCGCTCCGGAACACCACCGGGCCGGCACGCTGTCGGCCGTCTACCTCGTCGCCTACCTCGTGCAGGGAGCGACGGCGCTGTGGCTCGGCGCGCAGGCGACCCGCGGCGGGCTCGAGAGCGCGGTCGACGTCGGGGCTCCGGCGATCGTGGGGCTGGCGCTCGCGGCGATGGTCGCGGTCGTCGTCGTGATGCGGGGGCGGGAGCGGCGCGGACGGGTCGCGGCGTAAGCGTCGGGTGCAGGAGGCGCGGGCCGGCAGGGGAGGCGCGGCGCGCGGACGAGAGGTGGTCGGCGCGCATCCCGCCACGAGGTACACACGCCGCCACGGGATGTCGTGGCGGCGTGAGTACTTCGTGGCGGGGTGGGGGCGACTGTGCGGCTCGGGCAGGCGAGCAGCCGGCCGGGCGAGCAGCCGGGCGAGCGAGCAGCCGGGGGCGGGCAGGTCGATCAGCCGGGGCTCGGGCCTTATCGAGCCACACCGCCACGGGGTGGACACAGCGCCAGAACTAGGCCTGGCGCTGTGTCCACCTCGTGGCGTCGTGCCCGGGCCCGTGCTGCGGCGGGCGGGGGCCGGCGCGCTTCCCGCCACGAGGTAAACACGCCGCCATGACATCGTGTGGCGGCGTGTTTACCTCGTGGCGGGGTGAGTTGAAGGGTGCGGCGTCGACCTACCGCCAGCGGCGGAGCGCCACGCGCTGCACCACGTTGAGCACGGTGTCGCTCAGCGTGCCGAGCAGGGCCAGCAGCACTATGGCGAGGAAGATCCGGTCGACGCGTCCGTTCGACTGCGACTCGGTCAGCAAGAAGCCGAGGCCCATCGACGACGCGATCAGCTCGGCCGCGACCAAGAACAGCCACGCCTGCGCCAACGCCAGCCGCAGCCCCGACACGAGCGACGGCAGCACGGCCGGCAGCTGCACCCGGGTGAACAGCGACACCCGGCGCAGGCCGTAGGCGCGACCGGCCTCGACGAGCTGCGGGTCGACGTGTCGCAGCGACCCCGCGACCGTGGTGAACACCGGGAAGGCCGCGCCGATCGCGATCAGCGTCACCTTGCTGTCCTCGCCGATGCCGAGGTACAGGATCAGCAGCGGCACCCAGGCCAGCGACGGCACCGCCCGCACGGCCGCGATCGACGGCGCGAGCAGGGCCTCGCCCACCCGCGACAGCCCGACGACGGCTCCGACGACCAGCCCGATCGCCGAGCCGACCACGAACCCGATCAGCACCCGCTGCAGCGAGATGGCGACGTAGAGGCCGAGCTGACCCGTCGCGGCGAGGTCGACGCCGGCCCGCACGACGTCGGCGGGGGACGGCAGGCGGTACGAGGGGACTCCTCCGACGGTGGTGGCGAGCACCCAGGCGGCGAGCACGGCGGCCGGCACCAGTACCCCGAGCAGGGCCAGGCGGCGGGGAGCAGGCGCGCCCGGGGCACCCGGGCGGCAAGGTGCGGGCGACCCGGACGAGGAGGCGCGGCGTCCGTCGTCGGCGACCCGCGCCTCCTTCGGTTCGGACGCGGAGGCGCGGTGCGCGTCGGACGCGACCCGCGCCTCCTCGAGGGGGGTGCCGGTCACGGCATGGGTGACGTCGCCGCGCCAGGCTCCGTCGACGACGGTGCCCGTGCCGCGCCGTGCCGTCGCAAATCCGGTCTCGTCGCGGACGACCTGGCGGGCGTCGGCGTCGCGACCGCCGAGCGTGTCGCTCATGAGGTGGCGGACTGGGCGTAGCTGTCGTCGAAGAGCGAGTCGAGGGCGGCGTCGACGTCGTCCTGTGAGGGGACGTCGCCCGACTCGACGAGGATCGGGCCGACGGTCTCGAGGACGGCGCGCTGGTCGGCTCCGGGGGCGGGGTCGATGTCGAGGTGGGTGCGGTCGATCACCGTGGAGGCGACGGCGGGGTCGATGCCGGCGGCCTCCGCGAGGATTTCGGCCGTCTCGTCGGGGTTGTCGATCGCCCAGGCGCGGGCCTTCTCGTACGAGTCGACGACGACCTGGGCGACGTCGGGCGAGGCGTCGAGGAACGACTCGGTCGCGTTGAGGAACCCGTAGCTGTTGAAGTCGACGTTGCGGTAGATCAGCTTGGTGCCCGACTCGGCCTGGCTCGCGGCCATGATCGGGTCGAGGCCCGACCAGGCGTCGACGCTGCCGTTCTCGAGGGCGGCGCGTCCGTCGGCGTGCTGAAGGTTCTGGATCGTCACGTCGGAGGCGCTGAGCCCGGCCTGGTCGAGCGCCTGCAGCAGGAAGAAATACGGGTCGGTGCCGCTGGTCGCGGCGATGGTCTTGCCGCGGAGGCCCTCGACGTCGGTGATGCTCGAGTCGCCCGGGACGACGAGCGCCGACCACTCGGGCTGCGAGTACACGTCGATCGTCTTGATGGGGGAGCCGTTCGAGCGGGCGAGCAGCGCGGCCGAGCCAGCGGTCGAGCCGATGTCGACGGCCCCGGCCCGCAGCAGTTCGTTGGCCTTGTTCGAGCCGGCCGACTGGGTCCAGTTGACGGTGACGCCGTCGCCGAGGGCGTCCTCGAGGTAGCCCTGGCTCTTCACGACGAGGCTGAGCGGGTTGTAGGTCGCGAAGTCGATGTCGAGGGTGTCGGTCGACCACTCGCCGCCGCTCGCGCCGGTGCCGCCAGCCGCCTGGGCGGCGCCGGTGTCGGCGTCCTCGCCCGCGACGCAGCCGGTGAGGAGGAGGGCGCTCGCCGCGGCGAGGGCGAGACCACCGGCCCAGGAGGCGCGGGTGCGGGTGGTGGGGAGGGTGCGGAAGGTCATCGGTTCGTCTTCGTGCTGTCGGGGGCGGTGCGGTGGTCTGTGGGTGCGGGGGCGGTCGGGGCACCGGTGTGGCCGGTGGGTGCGGTCGTGGAGCCGGTGCGGCCGACGGTCGCGGCCGTGGCGGTCGCGGCGGTCGCGGTCAGCGTGCTGGTGACCGAGTTGCCGGCGTGGACGCGGTGGACGCCGAGGTCGGCGAGCAGCTGGAGGCGCAGCTCGGCGAGGGCGGGGTCGTCGCGGTCGCGGGGTCGGTCGCCGGGCACGGTGACGATGCGCTGGATGCTGGGGGCTCCCGCTGCGGTGTCGGCCTGCGCCGCGCCTCCTGCGGTGGTGTCGGCGGTGCCCGTGGCGCCGACGAGCTGCGGCTGCTGCGAGAGGTCGGCGAGGACGACGATGCGGTCGGCGAGGTAGAGGGCTTCGTCGACGTCGTGGGTGACGAGCAGGACGGTGGTGGGTTCGGCGCGGTGGATGTCGAGCAGCAGGTCGTGCATCCGGAGGCGGGTGAGGGCGTCGAGGGCTCCGAACGGTTCGTCGAGCAGCAGCACCTTGGGGGCGCGGGCGAGGGCGCGGGCGAGGGAGGTGCGTTGGGCCATGCCTCCGGACACCTGGCGGGGGCGGAGGCCGGCCGAGCTGCCGAGCCCGACGAGGTCGAGCAGTTCGGTGATGCGGGCGCGGCCAGCGGCCTTGTCGTCTGCTTTGGTGGTGCTGCTCGTGTCGCGCTTGCTGCGCCCGCGGGCCTTCGGCAGGCCGAGTTCGACGTTCTGGCGGAGTGTGCGCCAGGGCAGGAGGCGCGGCTCCTGGAACGCGATGGCGCAGCGTTGGTCGGTGGGCCGGGTGGGGGAGTCGTCGATGTCCACGGTGCCGGAGTCGGGCTGGTCGAGGCCGCCCACCTGGCGCAGCAGCGTCGACTTGCCGCAGCCGGAGGGGCCGACGATGGCGATGATCTCGCCGGCCGTGACGTCAAGGTCAAGGGCGTTGAGGACGGGGCGCTCGCCGAAGTACCTCCCGACGCCGCGCAGACGGATCGGCAGAGCCGAGGAGGCGCGGGTCGTCGAGGTGGGCATGTCACGACGGTAGGTGCGTGCGCGGTCTGCCGGGGCGGCGGGTGTAACGGGGCGAAACACTCCGTTCGGTCCGCCCTGCCCTGGTTCGGTCTCAGGCACGCCCATTCATCGGCTATAGTTGTGGGGTTGCCTCGGTCGGGGCAACACCAAGACCCGGGTTGCCATTCGAACTCGGATCTCGGGCTGTGGCGCAGCTTGGTAGCGCACTTGACTGGGGGTCAAGGGGTCGCAGGTTCAAATCCTGTCAGCCCGACCATGACAAAAGACGGCCGCCCCTACAGGCACCCGTCTTTTGAGCTAGCAAGCCTTCCGCAGGTTGCAAGCATTCGATCCGGCGCGATTCTCGAGTCTCTGAACAACGTTTCTGACGGCAGCAGCGTCCTGGTGTTCCAGAAATGTCGCCACACGGCCCTCGGGCCGTTCCCGCCTCAGCTTTGGGAAAAACTGGCGATGTATTCGGAGTCGATCTGTGTTCTGGCTTGTCCGGCTACTTCTCGCGAAAGTCGTCCCCGGTTATCGAGCGGAATCCTTGGGCCAAGGGTAAGCACCAAGATAAGTATCCAGATCGTCATTCACATAAACATCCCAGAACTTTGCAATCCCCTCATGGAAGTAATCCGCTTCTTCTTTTCCCTGATCCTTCCGAACATGCTTCGCGGGTATCACCGGTGCTGACAGAAGACTGATCTGACTGAGGCCCGCAATGGTTCTCCCCCGGTTGAGATGCTCAATTATCGGATTGAAAATGCCAGCGATAAGGTAATTGTGAACGTCGAGACGAAGTTCGATCTTCTTGTTACTAAAAAGCGAGAGCTCAGATTCGTCTTCGTGCAGGAATTTGGGTATCGCGTGAAAGTCGAGGTTTAGCTTCGTCAGCTCATCAACGGCTCGCGTAGCCCAACCGGCGCCACCCTCGAACATGCAGTATTCGCTTTTCAAGAAGTTATGGCTCGTGAGGTAAAGCATCATGGTGTTTCTATTAACTATTGCCTGCTTGACAGTTTTAGCAAGCTGACTTTTATTAACATACTGATCGACTTCGCCTTCCTTCGAGGTGTAGAAGACTTCGTCAGATGTGGCGCCAATATCCTTCAAGAACTCAAATATGAAGCTAGCAAATCTTTCATCTGCGCTCGAATGGGATATAAATACCTGGAAGCTATCTTTTGCTACAACGTCACCTTTAATTTTGTTTGTTGTAGTCGTGTGCAGGTTTGCTCTTTCCTGCTCTGAGAGATTGTATTTGCTGAGCTCGTCGTCAAACATTTGACTAAATGCTTGTTTTCCTGCTGACTCCTTGTCAGCTTTCTCCTGCCTCGATAGCGCGGAGATCGTTGCGGCGAGGTCCTGGCGCATACTTATCAGACTTCGCACCAGCGGCCTCACTAAGGCCCGAAGTAGTGTGATTCGATCGTCTGTCTCGTCAAAATCTTGACGGTTCGAAGTCGCTATATCCGGCAAATTATCTTCGTCGAGGAGGTCGAAACTCAGCTCCCCCTCGATATAATTGAGGTAAGTGCCCGTAAGGCCCAATTGTTCGAGGAGCCGGTCGCTGGCTAATTTGCCGCGTACGTACAGTCGAAGCTGTGCAGGATTATAGAAGCGATTCTTGGTAAATCGCTTGTCATTGATTTGGGCAGATTCGTTATCTATAGTTGCATGGATGCCAACCCACCCACTTAGCTCAAATGGAATAGATCTATAAGTGGAATCAGACAGGTCGACATTTTTGGCTACCCGATCCCATCCGGGTATTCCCGTGTCGGGCTCCAGCGCGAAAGACGATATCTTCGGCTTCACGACGTACTGTCCGCCGTTTACAGGAGCGGGAATTTGGAGTTTCTTGCCCAATTGGCCATTCGGGGCATGCGACCCATAAGACTCCACGCCTCGCGTTGCAACGAACGCCATATTCTTGTAGGCAATTGCCTTCTGCACCCTTTTGTACGTGGGAGTAGCACGACCCCTCTTTATGGCCAAGTAGATCGAGGTCTGCTCAGGAAGTGCGCCCATAGAGAATTGATTCGCTAGGCGCTGACTGAGGGAGTTCAGAGCCTGCGTGCCATGGCCTCTTAAATCGACATCCTGCAAGCTCAGGAAGGTCCCTGAGCTAAAAGTGTCGTAGAGGTCTGTGTTGGGGCTGGAGGGCTGAGTCCCGCTTTGTTCCAAAGCCGGATTGTCGTCATTATCGACTTTACCTTCTCGTACATCCAGACTCCATGTTGTGTCCGATTGACCGCGTCGAGTACGGATATAGAAAAGTGGAGAGAGGTAGAGGGCAGCGAGCTTGCCGATGCCTTTGCGTCCCATCGGGCGGTCGTTCAGGCTGGAGGAATTTGAAGCTGCCCTCTTGTCGTAACCCACGGTCGTATAAGTCTTGAGGTCGGACATATCCATACCGGAGCCGTCATCGAGGATTTCGATCGTCGCGGAGGCTTTGTTTCGCGCGTCAACGTAAACGTAGACATTTGCCGCGCCTGCATCTAACCCATTTGCGACGAGTTCTGAGAGAGCAGACCAAGGGTTCGAGTAGAGCCCTTTTCCCAAAAGTTTCAGTGCAATCCAACTGAAGCTGAATTCGATCGTCCTAGTCTGCGCGTCACTCACGTGGTGCCCCCATTGGTCGGATAATCTTGTGGTTGGTAAGAGCATAGCTGAGAATCACCCAGAACATTTGGTATTCGGGGCGCTCTATTTCAACCGCGCTTGCCGCCGACTATGCGAAGGATCTAACGGAATCGCAGCGCGTAATCCCGTTGCCGCGTGTAATTGCTATATGCCTGCGTTTTATCAACTAGGAGAATGGTGTTTAGGTGAACTTGCCAGAGGGTGCGCCAAAGTCCCTTGAGTTCTTCGCAGGAATAGGTCTTGCTCGAGCTGGGCTCGAGGAGGCTGGACTGCCGGTGCAATGGTCGAATGATATATCTTCGAAGAAAGCTGCCCTTTTCAACTCGAATTTTGGCAAGTCCGATTCGCACGTTTACCGCGTCGGCGATGTGGGCCGTCTAGCCGCAGAGGAATTCCCGCCAGCTAGTGACCTGGCATGGGCTAGCTTCCCATGCACTGATCTATCACTCGCTGGTGGACGAGACGGGCTAAGAGGATCGTCGAGCTCGGCTTTTTGGTCCTTTGTCAAGATTCTGGCCAGGATGGGCTCAAGCAAACCGCGTGTCTTAGCAATTGAGAATGTAACTGCTTTCGTGTCTAGCCGCTCCGGCAAGGACATTACTGCAGCTATTCGTGCCTTGAACGGTCTTGGTTACTCGGTCGACGTGCTCAATATCGATGCAAGACGGTTCATTCCTCAGAGCCGCCCGCGGCTCTTCCTTGTGGCTGAGCTCGGCAACCAGCCGGATGCTGAAACGGATGAGCTGACGAGGAGTCCTCTTCGGCCTCCTTGGCTTGACGTGATTTTTGACAACGAAGAGCTTCGAACTCACCAAGCTCCGCTGCCGAATCCGCCTGAGCTCCTGGACGAAGGCTTCACCGCGCTCTCGCTCCTTGCGTCGGATGGTACTGAGGAATGGTGGAGCGAAGAAAGAGTTGCGGCCTTCTGGGAGTCTCTATCTGTGGTCCAATCCGTCAGGATGCGTGCTCTACTGGACCTGCCCAAAGTAAGTCGCCGGACGGCCTTCAGGCGCATGCGTTTAGGAAAACCTACGTGGGAGGTCCGAGCTGGTGACGTTGCAGGTTGTCTTCGAACTTCCAGTGGTGGTTCATCAAGGCAAGCTGTAGTGGAGGCTGCCTTTGGAGAGTTGCGAGTGCGATGGATGACTCCTCGCGAATACGCCCACCTCATGGGTGCTCCTGACTATAAGTTTGGGAAGACGCCAACGAACGATGTTCTTACGGGGTTTGGCGATGCAGTTTGCGTACCGGTCGTTCAATGGCTGGCGGAAAACTACATAAGGCCACGACTTGCGGGACTTGCCCGAATGGATCCCGTTCTATCTTCTTCATTTGATCAGAAAAATTAGAGCGGTCTAGCGAACGTGTGGACGGCTGCGGAAGGAGCCGGAGGCGAACGGTTGCTAGCTCTAGTTCACCGGTTTCGAGGTAAAAAACCGCAAAGCCGTCTACTCCTTGACCCTGCCCCAAGGGCATGGTCTCTACTTGGTCACACACCGGCACCGCGTCGGTGTGACCGAGAGGAGCCTCCCGTGGCCTGGAGCACACGCGCGCTGGCCGAGCTGGCCGGCACGACCGTCAAGTCGGTGCGGTACTACCACCAACTCGGGTTGCTCGACGAGCCCGAGCGGCTGACGAACGGGTACAAGCAGTACGAGGTGCGGCACCTGGTGCGCCTCCTGCAGATCACCCGCCTGACCGACCTCGGCGTCCCGCTCGCCCGGATCGAGTCGATCGGATCGTCCGTCGACGACCCCGCCGGCGCCCTCCGCACGATCAATGCCGAGCTCGCCGCCACCATCGAGCGGCTGCAACGCATCCGCGCCGAGTTGGCGGCGATCCTCGAGCACCGGACCAGCGCCTCCTTGCCTGCCGGGTTCGCCGAAGCAGGACGCGACCTCAGCGAAGCCGACCAGTCGCTGCTGCTGATCTGGTCGAAGGTGTTCGACGAGGGGGCGATGGACGACCTAAAGCAGATGCTCATCGACTCGCCCAAGACGGCTGCCGACGTCGAGCTTGACGAGCTCACCGACGACGCCGACCGCGAGACGCGGCGACGGTTGGGGGAGCAGTACGCTCCCGTGCTGGCGGCGGTGACTCAGCGGTACGAGTGGTTGGGTGCCCCGGGCGACCGAGCTCCGCGGGGGGCGGCGTTCGCGCAGAAGACCGTGACCGAGGCGGTCGCGGAGCTCTACAACGGTGCTCAGCGCGAAGTGCTGTACCGGGCGTCGCTGATCGGTGCGGGCAAGCTCGACGAGCTGGCCGCGCTCGAGGCGGCGCTCGATGCCGCCGAGACGCCCGGCGGTGCCGATGCGACCGGTGCCGAGGCGACCGGTGTCGGGGACGCGGGTGGCGGCTCCGGGCCGAGCCGCGCCTCCTCGGCTTCAGACTCCGAGGGAGGCCGGCGATGATCGAGACGACACTGGCGCCCACACTGGCCGAGGACCTGCTGCTCGTGCTGTTCGACCCACGGTCGGGGTCGATCCACAGCGAGGGGTCTCCGCTGTTCCACGTCTTGGCCGGGGCGGTGCTGACCGAGCTGGCGCTGTCCGGTGCGGTCGACATCGACCGGAAGACCACGCTGCGGGGGAGGCAGGTGCGGGTGACGTCCTCCGCGGCGCCGACCGACGAGCTGCTGCTCGGCACCTGGCAGCGGGTCGAGCGCAAGCCGACGGACGCGTACTCGCTCGTGCTCGAGATCGGTCCGGCGCTGCGGGCGCTGACCCTCGACCGGCTGGTGTCGCGCGGTGCGCTGCTCCGCGAGAAGACCACTACGCTCGGCTTCATCCCCGGCACTCGGCTGCGCCTGGCCGAGGGGGCAGGAGGCGCGGGTCGGCGGGGTGAACTCGTCGCGTCGCTGAGGAGCGTCCTTGCGGAGGGGGCCGAGCCGTCGGTGCGCACCGCCGCCCTCGCGGCGCTGGTGTCGGCGAGCGGGGCGCTGCCGGCCATGCACCGGGACATCCCGTGGTCGGGCGACGTCTACGCCCGCGGGCGCGAGCTGCAGCAGGGCAAGTGGGGCGCGCAGATCGCGGGGGACGCCATCGCAGTGGCGGCTGCGGCGATGCTCTCGACGGCGTTGTTCGTGACGATCGGCCTGCCTGGGCTTCGGGACGACTGAGGCCGTTCTGGTTGCGGCGGTGTCGGACCGCCTCTTTTTCTCAGCTTCACCACGCCGGTGTTCGGCGTGCCCTCGCACCTCAGTGACACCCATCGAAGGAGATCACCATGTCCATCGCACTCACCCTCTCGGGCCCGTCGCGCCTATCGGCCGCGGCGTCGGCTTCCGCGTCAGATGCCTCGTCGGGCGGCCCGTTCGCCTGGTTGCAGGAGCTGATGGGCCAGGTGCCCGAGCTCGCGCAGCCGCTGATCCTGGTGCTGGCCGGGGCGATCCCGTTCTTCGAGGGGGAGGGCGCGGCCGCGCTCGGAGTGCTGAGCGGCGTCAACCCGGTCGTCGCGGCGCTGGCGGCGATCGTCGGCAACGTGCTGTGCGTGGCCGCGGTGGTGTGGCTGGGGTCGTGGGTGCGGTCGGGGGTCGTGGAGCGGCGCAGGAGGCGCGGGGTCGGTGGGGCACCGGCTGGCGGGTCGGGTGCGGTGGCGGGTGAGCCGGGTGCGGGTGAGGCCGTTGACGGGCGTGCGGGGGCGGCGTCGGGTGGTGCTGGCGGTGGTGCTGGTGCTGGTGCTGGCGTGAGTGCTGCCGGGATGCCTGCGGCAACCCGGGTCGTGTCGCGGGACGGGGTGCCGGAGTCGAAGCCCGAGAAGAAGGGGCAGCAGAGGCTCAAGCGTTGGTTGGTGAAGTTCGGAGTGCCCGGGGCGAGCTTGCTGGCACCGCTCGCACTGCCGACGATGTTCACCGCGGCGACGCTCGTCGGCACAGGGGTGTCGAAGAGCTGGGTGATGCTCTGGCAGGTCATCGCGATCGTGCTGTGGACGACTGCTGTGACGGTTGTTGCTACGGGGGTGTTGAGCGTTGTGGGTGGTTGACGCCGGCGCAGTTGTCCAGTGACGGCGCCGGTCAGGCTTTTCGGGTCAAAGCCGCGACGGCCTCTTCCCCGACGATGGGGATGCCGTAAGAGCGCGCCTTGCGCGCCTTCCCCGAGAGGCTGTCGAGATCAGCAGCGACCAGGAGGACTGTCCTTTTCGTCACGATCGATTCGACGACAAATCCCGCAGCGGTCAGCCGTCGTTCCAGCTGGTCCCGCGGCTCGGTCATCACACCGGTGAGAACGACGACATCCCCCTTCGCGAGCCGCGGGTGGCGCGAGGCATCTGCCTGCTGTCGGCCGGCGGTTGGCGGCTGGCGAACTTCTTCGGTCGCCGCCGAGGGTGGTGGCACGAACACCGGGTCGGTCGCTGAGCGGCTTGTGTGAGTCGCCAGGAAATGTCGGGCCAAGCCTTCGACGATGGCCACCGGCTCCGCGCCGAACCGCTTGCGAGCCAGGGGGAGCATCCAGTCGAGCGCCTGTTCGGCAAGGGGTTTGTCCGATTGGTTCGGAGTTGAGGGCCGTCTCGTGCTTTCCTCATCGGCGCGCATTCGCCCCGAGGAGATTCCTCTGCCTCGAGGGAGCCATTCTGCTCGCGGGCTTCTTGTTGTCTTTGGCCAAGTGGCCCTGGATGCCTGTGTCGAGTAGCTCCGCCACCATGCAGCATCGTGACGGCCCATCCGGCGGTATTCACCAAGCAGCAGGGCCGTTGCGCGGGCATCGGCCAGTGCCTCGTGCGCGTCCTCGAGGGGAATGCCGAGGGCGGCGCAGCAGTCCGCCAGTTTCGAACCGGCACCCGGTATGTGGCTCTTGGCGAGCTTCATGGTGCAGAGTGCGTCAGCATCGTCGATGGGCGAAGCGATGCCGAGTCGCGCGAGTTCGGCGCGGAGGAAGGTCGTCTCGAATCGGGCGTTGTGGGCGACTAGGACGCGCCCTCGAAGATGCTCAATGAGCTGGTCGGCGATGGCCTCGAAGGTCGGTGCTTTTTTGACGTCGGCGCCCCTGAGACCGTGCACATGTGTCGGACCCAAATCGCGGCCCGGGTTCAGCACTGTCTCGAATTCGCGCTCGATGACTCCGTCTGGCGAGACGTGGACGAGGCCGATCTCGATCACGCGATGGTGATGCTGAGGCGAGAAGCCGGTGGTCTCGAAGTCGATGACGGCGAAGCCCTTGTGCGCCATGTGTGCTGCTCAGTCGCTCTTCTGCCAGCGGCGGGCACGATCGGCCAGCTTGCTGGTCACGGACACCGACACCGACTTCGCTCGGTCAAGCGTCTCGTCGCCCAGTCGCTTGGCCGCGTCTACTCCGTCCTCGCCCCGGTCGAGAGCCTTGTCGCGCATTTCGACGACTGCCGTTGCCCAGCGCTTGGCCTCCTGCATGTCGTGGGAGTTCTCGATGCCGAGGCCGTCCTGGAAACGCGTGATCTCGGAGCCCACGTTGTTGCTCGATCGGACGATCGCACCGGACGCGATGGGATGCAGCAAGACCTTCGACGTCGCGAGCCCCGCTGCGGCTTCGAGGCGCTCCACCAGGAGCTCCGTCCGCTGTGTGATCACCTCGAGGCGTTTGTTCCGAGCTGCCGTGAGGCCGAGTCGGTGGCGATCGAGGTCGTCCGGCGACGCATCGAGGACGCGATCGAGTTCGAGCACGGAGAGCGCGTCCTGCAGCTGGAAGCAGCGAGCCAGCACGGCGAACCACTCCTGCGCTTTCGACTCGACTTCGCGGGTGGCGTCCTCGAGATCGGAGATCTTCTTCTTCTCGAGTCCCTCGGCGAGGGCGTCGAGTTGACGGAGGGCGTAGACCTGCGTGCGAGCGATGGTCGTCGAGGTGGTGTGGACCTTCGACCACGTGATCTCGGACACGCGTCCCACCTCGCCGCGAACCGTCATCGCATCGTCGATCACCAGATCGACGCCGACCATGTCGGCGAGAACCGCATCTTTCTGCGCACGGAGGACGTCATCGACCTTGGCGTCGATCTCTTCGAGATAGTCGCTGATCTCGTCCATCTGCTGCTGCATGGCGATCTGGGACATGAGGCCCGCGGCGCCGGCGAGCATGGCGGGGTTCGTCAGGGTTCCCACACCACCCCGGCTGAACTGGATGAGCCCTTTGATCTTGCCATTTTCCGTCAAGACACCCCGGCTCAGGCCTTTGCCTGTGCCCTTCATGACGCCGTACTTGTTCATGGCCGCAGCCGACTCCTTCGTCAGCTTGACCCATCGACCAGAGTTCTCGGCGATCTTCGCGCCAGCCTCGAGAGCGCCCGATGCGATGAGCGACGGCTTGACTCGACCTAGACCAAGGTCTCGTGACGTGAGCCCCTCGGCGGCGAGGAACCGGTCGACAGCTTCCGGGGGCCCGACGATGGCGACACCGTCTCCGTCACTGATCAGCTCGATGTCGTCACTCATGGGGATGCCTCCAGGGCGGGGGAGTTCGCGCCCTCGGGTGGGCGGTCACAGATCGGGTTTGAGTTGACAATAGTTCATGTGTTGCGTGCATCGTTGCAGTTGACAGACCCGGGGAATAGTGGCGGATGGGCTGGGGCGTGGGAGCAGCTGCGGTGGGCCTTTACGTCCACAGAAATCGGCAGGACGCTGGCGACCAGTTTGCGTCTGCCTGGCATGGCGCCGGGCTAGCTCGTGAGTGCGACGGGAAGACATAGACCATGCTGGGGAAATGGAATGGAACTCATTTTGGCCGGACTTGTCCGTGGCGTTCATCGCAGCAATAGTCGGACTCGTCCTTGCAGCTCTTATCGGCTACGTGTCTTATCGCCGCGACCAGCGTGCAAAGAACAGGCAGCTTGTGGCCAACCTCGCCGATGATCTCGCGACACGGAGGGCATTCACCCCGACGAATCCCAAGCTCCGCAAGGTTGGCGTAGATGCCTATCGATGCTTGCAGAGCGTGCAACAAGCTCAAGAGCGTCTATCGCAAGTTCGCGATCAGATTCGTCCGGATCATGAGTTGCGCGAGATTCTGCAGGAAATGATCTTGGGGTGCGTCACATACAAAAACGCATTCGAGGTGGCTCCACGAGAATACGTATACGACCTGATGGCGCTTCGGCATGAGCTGATCGTGTGTCTTCGATCATTGGAAAAGCACATGCGCCTAAGCAAGAAGAAGCTTCCAGATCCCGGAACAGCTCAGGCAGGCTCCTTCCGAGCCTGGGAAAACCGCCCTTCCTCCCTCCGTAGGGCTTGACGCACTGTTCTGATCGTTGCTTCTCGTCCGGTTGTGCACATTGACGTGACGCCAGTGGTCCTCCTACGCCTTGGATCGGCCAACGGCCTTGCCCCCAAGCTGTCCAGCAGTCAGTTCGAACGTGTGCTCCTGATGGGAGACTCGGCGTTGTCGCTCGGCTGGATCGGGGTGGAAGAGTGCCTGCCTCCCTGGATGAATCGTGGCGTGAACCGAAAAACGTCGCTTGAGACGGGGCTCGAGTGCAACGGCCCGTCGCCAGGCTTTCTCCGCATCACGGCCCTGGAGTAGCACGACATCGATCACAGGTGTGAGCTCCAAGAGCTCGAGCAAGACCAACGCTCCAGCCTTCGACTGCGCTGCGTTCGGCGCCGCGTTGATGTACCAGGGATATGCGTTCCACGGCAGGACAACCCTTGAAGGGACGCCGAAGCGATCGAAGAGACGTGCCATTCGCTCGGCAGTCGGGTCGTCGTTCTCGACACTGATGAAGCCCGAACCGGTACCCAGCCGAGTGGCCGGGCCAGGGTCTCGCAGGATGCTGATCACTCGAGCATCGACGCCACCGTGATGTGGCGGAACGTAAGGTGCCCAGCCACGCCCATCACGATCTCGGATGGAGTCCACGAAGGCATTGATCGGAGCCACGTGGGGTGCGGTCAAGGCTCGTGATGCCTGGTCGGCGTGAAATGCGGGATCGGCCATTTGTCTTGCCATGCCGTGAACCTACTAAGCCGCCTTCCGTCACCGGGCCACCCGCGCCTCCTTGAGTTTGCGCCACAAGATAAAGTAGGTGAACCGAGGCGTCAGCCCCGCGAGCGGTACGTCGTCGCGACGGCGCCGGAGGCGAGGTCGTGGCGGGCGGTCGGGGTGAGGTCGAGGGGGTGGGGGAGGCCGGCAAGCAGGTAGGGGCCGTGGCCGGCGACCCAGGGGTAGACGGTGAACTCGTACTCGTCGACCAGGCCCCAGCCGACGACGTCGGTGGCGAAGGTGGAACCTCCGAGCCGCAGCGGGCCGCCGGGGCGGCCCTTCAGCTCGCGCACCGCTTCGCGCACGTCGCCCGCGAGCAGCTCGGCGTTCCAGTCGACGCTCTCGAGCGTCGTCGACGCCACGTACTTCGGGATCTCGTGGATGGTCCGGGCGAAGGGCTGCATCCAGTCGGGGAAGGCATCCGACGCGGGCGGACGCCAGGACTGCTCCATCAACTCGTACGTGACTCGCCCGAGCAGCAGGCCGTCGGCCCGCTCGAGAGCCTCCGTCGCGAGCTGGTGGATCTCGGCGTCCGGCCGGCCCTCACGGTGGTCGATGCAGCCGTCGAGCGTGACGTTGATGGAGTACGTGAGCGTCCTCATGCCGGGGAGGCTAGCTCTGCGACGGAGGCGCCGCCAGAGGCGCGGGTGCTAACGCCCATCAGCCCAGTGCGTCGGCCGCGCGAACCCGTCGGGCAGGCGCGTCGCCGCATCACCCCGGGCGCTGTTCACCTGCATCTGCGTCAGGTAGATCGCTCCCGACAGGTCGGCCCCGGCGAGGTCGGCATCCCGAAGGTCGACACCGAGCAGGTCACAGCGGTCCAGGTTGGCGCCGCGCAGGTCCGCTGCGATCGCGATGCTGCCGCGGAGCGTCCGACCCCGCAGATCCGCCCCGGCCAGCGCGGCACCCATCAGGTCGCTGCCCGGCTCGAGGGCCAGCCCCTTGCCCTTCGACCGCCGAGGAGGCGCGGGTACCGATGCCCGTGCCACCTCACTCGCCTGCACCAACAGCGGTCGCGCCGCGTCGTACTCGGCGTCGACGTCGAGGCCGGCGAGCTCGTCGGGGGTGCCGTCGGCCAGGTGGCGGACGTGCTCGAAGGCGGCGACCCAGGGGGTGGGATCGGGGGTGCCGGCGCCGGCGCCAGCGGGAGCGCCGTCGGGCTCGCGCTCGCGCTCGACCAGGGTGATCGCCTCGTCGAGGTACCAGAGCAGCTCGTGCAGCCGCCGCACGAGCGGGAACGTCGAGAACATCGCCTCACGGGTCGCGGCGTCGTCCCGCCAGGAACGCCCGGCGAACGTCTGCCGGCTGACCTTCTGACCCGCCCCGAAGCAGTCGAACACCGTGCAGCCCTTGAACCCCCGCTCGCGCAGCTGCGGGTGGATGCGACAGCCGTCGTACTCGTCGAGGTTCGTGCACGGATCGCCGGCCGGCTTGTCGAACGGGAAGTCCGCGCTCTTCGTGAACGCCAGCGCGACGCAGCAGAGGCCGAAGCAGTTGGCGCAATCGGCTCCGAGGTCGGCACGGCGGCCCAGTTCGATGCGTGTGCGGGTGGTCATCGGGGGCAAGGCTAGCGGGCGGGTCGTGCGGGGGCGGTCGAACAGGGGCCGATCACTTCTCCCACACCGTCACCGCAGGGAGACCACGAGCTGCCCGCTCGTCGCCGACGAGTTCGGTGATCAGTGCGGTCTTGGCGGCCGTGTAGGTGCGTCCGTCGGCGAGGCCGCCCAGCGCCTCCTTCAGGACTGCGTAGCGCTGTCGCGCGACCGGGTCGCGCAGCAGACGGTCGCGGAACAGCCGCTGGTTGCAGGCGTCCCACTGGTCGGGGCGAAAGACGTGGAGGATGTGCGTGCGTCGCGCCTCGTCCCGCCGGACGTAGACCGCGTGGGTCTTCGGGCCCGATGCGTGTCGTTCGTAGCCGAGGTCGATCAGGTCGGCGCCGAGGGCGAACGGGTCGGTGCCGGGAGACGTGCGGGCGGCGACGTCGATGATCGGCTTCGCGACGAGGTCGGGGACGGCCGTGCTGCCGATGTGCTCGAGGGCGTCGACCCGGGTGCCCAGGGCGACCGCGAGACGCTCGGCCTCGCGACGGTAGTCGTCGGCCCAGGCGGGGGAGTGCGGTTGCAGATCGACCATCGGGGCGATCGTACGGGGTGCCGTTCTCGGTGGTGCGGGGTCGAGTGGTCCCGGATCGTCGTCCGCGCGCGAGGCAAGGACGGTTCGGGACCAGTCGACGATCGGTAGCCGCGACCGCGAACGCGACCCGCGCCTCCTAGGGGGCCGTCGGGTGGAGGTCGCCGAGGGGGCGGGACCAGGCGATCTCGCGGTGCAGCTGGCCGGTGGCACGGAAGAGGCGCACCTGCTGGCTGTCGGGGAGGGCGGCCGCCAGGGCGTCGCGGTCGGCGCGAGCGAAGCCGAACTTCTGCCAGAAGGGGCCGGAGCGGCGGGAGAAGAGCCAGGCGGTGTGGGCCCCGGCTGCGGCGGCCTCGGTGAGGGCGTGGCGGGCGAGGTCGGTGCCGGCTCCGCGGGTGCGGACCGTCGGGGCGACCGCGACGCTGCGGACCAGGGCGTGGGTGCCGTCCGCGCTCAGCTCGAAGCCGGTGCTGCCGACGATCGCCCCGGTGGCGTCGCGCTCGACCCAGAGGTGGAGGTGCGGTGACGGCGAGTCGAGGCCGGCCACGGTGAGGTCCGCTGTCGTCAGGAAGGCGCGGAGTTCGGCGAGGGCCTCGGAGTCGGCCTGGCCTCGGAGGCAGACGGGGGTCAGACGCACGGGGTCGATTCTGCCGGGTCGTTGCACCGTCGGGGACGCGTGCGGGATCGTCGGGGTGATGGGGCGCGGGGGAGGCGCGTGGTGGTCGAGACGGCGGCGGCGGCGGCGATGGGGGTCGCTGGCTCGGGCGGAGACGCGGCGGCGGGTCAGGGCGACGGTGGTGCCCGCCCAGAGGACAAGGCCCGCCACGGGCAGGACCGGGCCCGTCACCGCTGCCTCGACAAGTGGTGCGCCGTCGGGTGCGGATGCGCTCCAGCTGGCTGCGCCCGGGATGGCGAGGCGCTCGCCCGTCAGCCAGCTGGCCGCAAGTGCGACGACCGCGACCAAGAACGCCGTGGCGAGGGTGAAGGCGGAGGCCAGGAGCGCTGCCCCCACGAGCGTCCCCGGAGCGCGCAGGAACCCGACGACATGAGACATGTCACAGCTGTGCCTGCCGCTGGTGTCGGGTTCACGGCGGACGGTCAGGTTCGTCGGACGCGGGGAGGTGCTTGGCGCGCGGATCGGGCGGCCGTTGCTGCTGCCCCGGGGTCCATCCAGGGCGCACGAAAGTGAAGACGCCCTCCCCGCGCACGGGGGAGGGCGTCTCGGCGGTCGGTCGGTCAGTTGGTCCAGGTGGTCTTCTCGTAGTCGAAGCCGCTCGTCACGTCCATGACGACCTGAGCCGGGTCGGCGACGTTGAAGCCGACCGGGTAGCTGACCGAGGCGCCTGGGAGGATGGTGGTCGACGGGCCCAGGGCGAGGCCGCCTTCAGTGTCGATGATCTGCTCAGCCTCCTGGCTCGCGGACGACGCCGTGATGAAGGTGAGCGACGGGTCGTAGCCCTCGGTGCCGGTGTTGGTAATCGTCACCGTGAACTTGACGTTGCTCGGCTGCGAACCCGTGTAGGCGTACTGGCTCGGGGTAAAGGCTTCCGGCGCGCTGATGGCGAGCGTGAGCCCGTCGAAGGTCGCGGTCTCGCCGAAGGTGAACGTCGTCTTGGCAGCCTCGGTCGCGGGCGCGGCGCCGTCGGAAGCAGCGGCAGCGACCTCGGTCATGTTGGGTGCGGCTTCGCCGCTCGTTCCGGTGGCCGGGCTGCCGGAACAGCCGGCGAGCGTCAGGCCGACGATGGAAGCAACGGCGAGGGCGGTGGTGATCTTCGTGGCGCGGGACATCGTGCGTCTCTTTCTTCGGGTGCTGAGCGATGAGAAGGCTCCGCATTCGGGTGCAGAGCAATCCTCAGGACCTTATGCGGAGAGGTCGGTCACTACGCCTCGTTTTAGGCGACGGGTGTCTGTTTCACCCCTTTTGGAATGTCCGATTCACCGTCGGGTGACATCGAGGTGACCCCGGTTTGAGGCGCCCTCACCATCGGGTGAAATTCAGCGTTCTACCCCCGGACGGGGGCTGTCTCGGGTGCGTTCCACCCATGACACTGTGCGGGGCCGATCGGCCGCACGATTCGGGGGAACGACGATGACTTTGTGGTGGAACAGGCTCACGAACACGGGCCGGGTGCTGATCGCCTGCGGTCTCATGGCGTTCTTGCTCGTCGTCGGAGGCGCGGCCAACGCGGCCGCGCTGGGTGCCTTCTCGGAGGCGGGGGCAGCCGACGGCCCCGAGGACGCGGCACAGCCCTTTGTCGCCGTCGACGCCACGAAGAGCCCGACCCCCGCCCCCACCCCTACACCGACGCCCGTCGTCGACGTCTCGCGCGTCGACGAGAGCGAGAGCGTCCCCTTCGAATCGGTCTCGGTCGAGGATGCGAATCGAGACATCGGCAGCAGCGCCGTGACGACGGCTGGTCAAGCCGGTACGAAGGTCCGCACCTACGAGGTGACGAGCACGGACGGGGTCGAGACAGGCAGGACCCTCGTCGGCGAGATCGTCACCTTGGCTCCCGTGCAGCAGGTTACGAGCGTCGGCACGCGCGTGCCGTACGTCGCACCGGCGCCAGTCGCTGCACCCGCGCCCGTTTCTGCACCCGCGCCGGCACCGGCGACGGGCGGATGCGACTCGAACTACTCCGGGGCGTGCGTCCCTGTGGCCTCGGACGTCGACTGCGCCGGGGGGAGCGGTAACGGCCCCGCCTACATTCAGGGGCCGGTCACCGTTGTCGGTTCGGACGTCTACGACCTCGATCGCGACGGCGACGGGATCGCCTGCGACCGGTAGGCGAGCCCGAGCCCGAGCCCGAGCCCGATGCCCGATCGAGTGGGCAGAAGACGTCCTTCAGGTGAGGTGGAAGGACGTTTCCGGCCCGCTCGACCGACACCGCAGCCCCGCACCCCGAGCCTCGGCTGACCTCTGAACGGGGGCTCGTCTGAGCATCACGTGTCGCCCTACCGTGTGAGCCAGGGGGAACATCATGAGCGAGACCGTGGCACGCGGAAGCATGGCGATGACACTGAAGGCCCGACGGCCTGCTTACTCGGTGATGCAGGAGTGCCTGCGGGTCCAGGCCGAGGCACCTGCCCTCAGCAGACGGGCCCGGTTCTTCGGCAGCTCGCCCCTGAGCCCCGATGCCCGCAGCTGGTACCAGGGCGCCCTCGGCGAGATCGAGGTCGCCCGCGTGCTGAGCGAGCTCGGGCCCGGGTGGACCGTCCTCCACTCCGTCCCGGTCGGCTCGGGCGCGTCCGACATCGACCACGTCGTCCTCGGACCCACGGGCATCTTCACCATCAACACGAAGCACCACGCCGACAAGAAGATCTGGGTGGGCGGCGGCACCTTCATGGTCGGCGGACACCGGACCGACCACGTCCGCAACTCGCAGTTCGAGGCGACCCGCGCCTCCCGGTCGTTGTCGAAGGCGGCGCAGACCGACGTCGAGGTCGCGCCGGTGATCGTCCTGGTGGGGGCGGCCTCGCTCCGTTTCGGCAAGAAGGCACCGGTCGTCCCCGTGCTCACCGTCGCCCAGCTGCGGAAGTGGCTGCTCACCCTGCCGCGCAAGCACTCGGACGAGGCGCTCGCCTACTTCGCGCTGCTCGCGGAAGAACGCGGCACCTGGCACACGGAGGCGCTGGTGCTAACGGACACGCTCCGTCACGAACACCGTTTCGATCGGCTGCGCCGCGAGATCGACGACGCGGCCCGGCGACGTCGGCGATGGCGCGTCGGCACGGCGCTCGGCGTGCTCGGGGCGGGCGGGGGAGCCGCGATCGCGCTGGTCGCGACCGTCATGAGCACGGTCGTCTCGACGATCGGGTGATCGGCCGGTGAGCTGAGCCGGCTCGGGGTGTCGTTCGTGCGGTGATCCGGTACGTACCGGATCAGCGCGCGAACGACGACACCAGCCGCACGGCCACCGCGGTCACGGCTGCGGCGCTCGCGGCGATGAGCGCGAACGCCGACCAGACGGCGAGGTCGGCGTGTTGCAAGCGCAGACCCGCGAGCAGGGCGACGAGAGCGCCCGCGGCGACCGCCGTCCAGAACACGAGGGCCCGCGTGCCCCACCGGCGGAGATCCGACCGGGTACTTCGGGGCGCCCAGCGCACGACGGCCAGAATGGCCGCGGTGAGCAGGGCCGGGACGAACGCGATGAGGTTCACCACGGCAACCCGATCAGGAGGCGCGGCTCCGGCGCCTCGGGACGCCCCACGGCACCAAGACGACCAGCGCGAGCACGAGGGCCGTCGCCAGGGCGACGAGTCCGAAAGTCCCGAGCACGGCGGCTGCGGTTCGACGAATGGTCAGCCAGTCGACGGGTGGCTCGGTCGAATACCGGAGGCTGCCCGTCGGACCGAACGACGTCCAGACGAGCAGCACGGCCCCGCCGTAGGCCACGGCGCCGACGATCGCGGCGACGACGGCCAAGCGGCCGACGCGGAGAGTGGTCGGGGTGGCCATGCCCAAAGACTAGAGCGCGGCACGGAGCCGGACAGAGTCCCGCTTCGAGGGTCACCCGGTCACCCCGCTCAGGCGGCCCGCCCGAAGCCACCGAGTGGGCAGGAGATGCTGCTCGGTGGCTCCGGACGAGCATCTTCTGCCCCCTCGAGCAAGAAGCGAGGCGACGGGCGCGGCTGGCGCGACCCGCGCCTCCTGGTCAGACGTCGATGCCGAACAGGCGCGCCGCGTTGCCGCCGGTGAACGCGTCACGATCGGCGTCCGTCGCGAACTCGCCGAGGAAGGCCTGCACCTCGTCGCCCGTCGGGTGCTGGAAGGGGTAGTCGGTCGAGAAGAGCAGCCGGTCGATCGTCGTGACCTCGAGCGCGTGCCTCAGCAACGCCGGCTCGAACATGCCCGACGCCGTCACGTGCACGTTCTGCCTCACGTACTCGGACACCGTTCGGTCGAGACCGGCCAGCCCCGACAGCCCGTCGGCACGGCTGAGCCAGAACAGCAGCAGCTCGCCCCAGTGCCCCAGCACGATCTGCAGCTCGGGGTGCCGGTCGAAGGTGCCCCGCGCGATGAGCCGCAACGCCGCCGTCGCCGCCTCGAGGTGCCAGCCCCACGCGAACGTCGACAGGGCCAGCCCCGTCAGGTCGCCGAGGCCTCCGTACTGGGCCGCGCGCACCTCCCGGGTCGGGATCTGCGGGTGGATGAACAGCGGCTTGCCGAGCCGCGCCGCCACGGCGAACAGGTCGTCGTGACGCGGGTCGTCGAGCGGCACGTCGCCGGTCCGGCCGTAGACCATCGCCCCGACGAACCCGGCCGCGGACGCGCGCTCGAACTCGCCCGCCACTGCAGCCGGGTCGGCCATCGGCAGCGTCGCCAACGCCCGGAGGCGCGTCGGGTGCCGGGCCACGGCCCCGGCCGCGACGTCGTTCAGCTCTCGAGCGAGCCGTCGGGCGTCGGCCGGCGGCAACGGCCCGGTCGCCGGGGGAGCCACCGACAGCACCTGCACGTCGACGCCCTGCTCGTCCATCGCGGCGATCCGCCCGTCACCCACGTCCTCGAGCCGCGCCAGGTGGTCGCCCCGCTCGTTGAAGGCGAGGCTGTCGTCGCGCAGCTCGGGCGGCAGCGACTCGAGCGCGGCCTTCAGCTCGGGGGTGGTCCAGTGCTCTTCGATGCCGATCAGGGGCATGGGAGGCTCCTCTCGTCGGGTGTGCGCGGGTGCGCCGGGGTGCGCCAGTGCGTGCCGTCGCGAGCGCCAGTCAACGCCTGCGTGCCGTCGCGAGCGCCAGTCAACGCCTGCGTGCCGTCGGGTGCCAGGGTCGGCCGGTCGAGTGGTCGGAAACCGTCCTTGATCGCGCCGCGAGGGACGATCTCGGACCACTCGACCGAGGCGGGAGGCCGGGCCCGAGAGACGGGGCGACCCCGAGAGACGGGGCGACCCCGTGAGACGGAGTCGCCCTGCGCCCGCCGGTCTCACTCGTAGCGGAGCGACTCGACGGGGTCGGCCTTCGCGGCGCGGGCGGCGGGCAGCGTGCCGGCGACGAACGCGATCACCATGACCACGACGATGATCAGCGTGATCGACACGGGGTCGAACGCGATCAGCGTCAGCCCGGGCAGGTTCGACAGCAGCGACCCGGCGAGGGCCGAGCTGACCACGCTGCCCGCGATCATCGCGACGCCGGCGCCGATCGCACTGCCGAGGAACCCGATGAACGCCGCCTCGAGGCTGAACAGGGCGAACACCCTGCCGCTGCCCATGCCCATGGCCTTCATCAGGCCGATCTCGCGGGTGCGCTCCTGCACGCTCATCAGCAGCGTGTTGACGATGCCGAAGCTCGCGGCGAGCAGGGCGATGATCGCGAAGGCGTTCAGCACGAGCACGATGCCGTCGATCACCGTCGTGAAGGTGCCCAGTTGGTCCGCGACGGTGGTGCCGGTGTAGCCGGCGGTCGCCAGACGGTCCTTCAGCTCGGCGACCTGATCGTCGGTGGCGTCCGCGGCGAACCGTACCGTGGCCTGCGCGTACCGGTCGACCTGGTCCGCCGGCACCCCGACGTTCTGCGCGTCGAACAGAGCCGTGCCGAGCGCCGCGTTCGGCGTGACCGACGCACCCGCCGGCGAGGCGATGCTCTCTTCGGCGACGCCGACGACGGTCGCCGTGACCGTGTGCTGCGTCCGCGTCGCGTCGGTCACCGCCAGCGTGACGGACTGCCCGACCGCCGCGGCGTCGTCACGGAACCCCAGCGCGTCGACGTAAGAAGTCGGGATGACGACCTGCAGGTCGGTGCCGTCATCGGGCTGGGTGCCCGCGGTCAGCGTGAGCTGCTGACCCGGCACGAGCGCGCTCGCCGGCACCGCGTACTTCGTGCCGCTGGTGCCCTCGACGTAGTCGGTCGAGAGCGACTGGGTCGGTTGGACGGCGAGGACGCCCTCGACGCCCTCGAGGGTCGTCACGTCGTCCGGCGTCAACGCGACGACGGTCGCCCCGGGGGCACCGAACCCGCCCGCGGCGACGGTGTCGGGGTCGTACTCGGCCGGGCCCGAGTCCGCCGCGCCGAGACCCGGCGCGTCGTCGGAGGCCTTCGTCACCGTCATCGTGTCGGACGACCCCACGGCCGAGACCGTGTCGTCGATGTAGGCGTTGATGCCCGTGCCCAGTCCGCTCGTCAGCGTCAGCGTGAACGCCCCGACGAAGATCGCCAGTATGGTCAGGATCGTGCGCGTCTTCGACCGGAACGTGTTCGCCACGGCGGTCAGCAGCAGGTCGGAGGTCGTCATGCGGCCACCCCCGCCTCGTCGTCGACGATCAGCCCGTCGCGGATCACGATGCGCCGGTCGCAACGTGCCGCGAGCTCGTCGTCGTGGGTCACCACGATCAACGTGATGCCGTGCTCGCGGTTGAGCGAGAACAGGATGTCCTCGACCACCGCCCCGGTCGCCGTGTCGAGGTTGCCCGTCGGCTCGTCGGCGAAGATGATGCGGGGGTCGTTGACCAGCGCGCGGGCGATCACGGCCCGCTGCTTCTGCCCACCCGACAGGTTCAGGGCCTTGCTCTTCGCCTTGTCGGCGAGCTCGAGCTGCTCGAGGGCCGCGAGGCCGCGGCGACGGCGCTCGCCGCGGGGCACGCCCGCGATGGTCATCGGCAGCACGACGTTCTCGAGCACCGACGAGCTCGCCGTGAGGAAGAACTGCTGGAACACGAAGCCGAACGTCTTGTTGCGGGTGCGGTTCAGGCGGGCACCCTTGAGCGTGCTCGTGTCGACGCCCTCGAGCTCGACGGTGCCGGTCGTCGGGGCGTCGAGCAGGGCGAGCACGTGCATCAGGGTCGACTTGCCCGAGCCGCTCTTGCCGACGATCGCCACGCTCTCGCCCTCGGCGACGTCGAAGCTCACCCCCTTGAGGGCCTCGAACCGGTTCGGGCCGCGCCCGTACGAACGGTGGACGTCTCGGACCGAGATGATCGGCGCCATGGTGCTCCTGTCGCTGACGGCCCGGTGTCTCCGGGGCCGAGACCAACCCTCGCGGGCCTCGAGGCCCGGGGCGTCACCCTGCCGCGGACACCTGGCCGGCCGCCCGTACCGCGACCGCGGTACGCGACGTCGGGCCACAGGGGGACTCGGCCGCCGGCGTTCCAGGGCACGATGGGGTCATGACGACGACGGACGGCAGGAGGCGCGAGCCGGCCTACCCGCGACCTCGCGTCCCCTGGTGGCTGGGTGACGCCCTCGCCGCGGTGCTCGTCGTCGGTGCGGCGTTCGCACCCTTCCCCGTCGCGGGGTTCCGGCCGACCGGCGGGCTCGCCGTCGCGGTGGTCGTCGCACCCGCCCTGCTGCTGCCCCTGCGCCGGCGTCGGCCGGTCCCGGTGCTCGCCGCGGTCGTCGGCCTCTTCGGCCTCGCCGCCCTGCTGGGCACGCTCGCACCCGGCGTCGTGCTCGCCACCGGCATCGCCGTCTTCGCCGTCGCCGCGCGGACGCCGCGTCGTCGGACGCTCGTCGTGACGGCCGCCACGGCCCTCGCCGTCGTGCTGCTCGGCCTGGCGGCCGTGGGCGGGCGGTTCTTCGACGTGCCCGTCGTCCAGTTCGCCCTGCTGATCGCCTTCGGGGCCGCGGCGGGCGACGCCAGCCGGTCGCGCCGCGAGTACATCGAGGCCGTCACCGAGCGCGCGGAGCGGGCCGAACGCACCCGCGAGGCCGAGGCCTCTCGCCGCGTCGCCGAGGAGCGGCTGCGCATCGCGCGCGACCTCCACGACGTCGTCGCCCACCAGATCTCGGTCATCAGCCTCAACGCAGGGGTCGCGTCGTCGGCGATCGAGACGCGACCCGAGAAGGCCGTGACGGCCCTGGCGACCATCCGCCGCGCCTCCCGGACCGTCCTCGGCGAGATCGGCGACCTGCTCGAGGTGCTGCGGGCCGGCGACTCCGAGCGGGCGCCGTCGCCGCAGCCCGGCCTGGCGCGGCTGGACGAGCTCGTCGCCGGGTTCGCCGACGCAGGACTCGTCGTCACCACCCGGGTCGAGGGGCCGCTCGCCTCGGTCACGGCCGCGGCCGACCTCGTCGCGTACCGGGTCGTGCAGGAGGGGCTGACGAACGCCGGCAAGCACGGGGCCGGTGACCGCGCCCACGTGCTGGTCGCGGTCGCCGAGGACGAGGTGTCGGTGGTGGTGACGAACCCCGTGCCGGTGGCGCGGGCCGAGGCCGAGGCCGAGGCCGATGCCGACGTCGACCTCGACGTCGTGCGGGGCGGGTACGGGCTGCTCGGGCTGCGCGAACGCGTGGCCTCGGTGCGCGGGGTGGTCGAGACCGGGCCGACGCCGGGCGGCTTCCGGTTGGCGGCCGTGCTGCCGCTCGGGCGCGAGGCCGGCACGCCCGGCCGGGACGGAGGAGCCGCGTGACCACCGTGCTCGTCGTCGACGACCAGGCGTTGATCCGACAGGCCGTGACCGACATCCTCGACGGCGCGGACGGGATCGAGGTCGTCGGCGACGCGGTGAACGGTCGCGAGGCGGTGATGCGGGCCACGACGTCGCGGCCCGACGTGGTCGTCATGGACATCCGCATGCCCGAGCTCGACGGCATCGGCGCGACGGCCGAGATCTGCGCCGACCCGGTGCTCGCCGCGACGAAGGTGCTGATCCTCACCACGTTCGAGGAGGACGAGTACCTCGTCGCCGCCCTGCGCGCCGGGGCGAGCGGGTTCATCGGCAAGGGGGCCGAGCCCGACGAGATCGTGCGCGCGGTGCGGGCCGTCCACGCGGGGGAGTCGCTGCTGTCGCCGGTCGCCACGCGCAGCCTGATCGAGCGATACGTGCTGCCGGGTGGGGGCCGGGACGGCGGTGGGGCAGGCGCAGGCCGGGGCCGCGGGGACGGGCACGGCGGGGGATCGGCATCGGCTGCGGAGCGTCCCGTGCCGCCCGAGCTCGCGCACCTGACCGACCGTGAGCGCGAGGTGCTGCTGCTCGTCGCGCGAGGCCGGGCGAACGCCGAGATCGCGGCCGAGCTGGTGATCTCACCGCACACGGCGAAGACCCACGTCAACCGCATCATGACGAAGCTCGACGCGCACGACCGGGCGCAGCTCGTGATCGTGGCGTACGAGACGGGGTTGCTCGCGCCGGGTGCCTGACGATCGGGCGACTAGGTGCCCGAGGCCGGTGCGTCCTGCGGGTCAGGCGAGCGCGGCGGGGTCGAGGCCGTGCTGCTCGACCTGGATGGCCTGGCGGATCGTCAGCGGGTAGATGCGCGACAGCTCGGGGTTCGACGGGTCGCTCGAGATGTAGGCCACGCTCTCGACGTGCTGCTCGAAGGCGTTGACCTTGTCGCGCGGCGCGCCCACCACGAGCTGGAAGCCCAGTGAGGTCAGCGCGGCCAGCGCCCGGCCGGTGTACTCGGCGTCGGCCTTGACGAAGCCCTCGTCGAGCACGATCGGCGCGTAGGTCGGCACCCGGTCGGTGCCGTCGCCCAACCGGAAGCGCAGTGCCGCTCCGAGCACGAACGCGATGAGCTCCTGCCCCTCGCCGCCGGACTTGCCGGCCACGCCCTCGTGCACGATCTGCGTGCCGTCGGCCCGGGTCTCGATCGCCCGGAACTGGTAGTGCTCACGGGCGTCGAGCACCCGCCGGCGCCAGGCGTCGCCGACCTTCGAGCGCTCCTCGAGGTGGGCCAGGTCGCGGCGGAGCCTCAGGAACCGGCGCTCGATCGCGGAGGCGTCCCGCACCTCCTCGGGGCGTCCGCCCGTCGAGCCCTCGGCACCCGAGCCCGGCGCACCGGTGCGCTCGGCCCCGCTGGCGTGCTCGCGCAGCGTGCGCTTGAACTCGACCAGGTCGCCGTTCGAGACCGGGCGCGGCTCGATGTCGAGGGTCGAGCCCTGTCGGAACTCGATCGAGCGCAGGGCCTGCGAGATCGGGCGGACGCCGCGACGGATGACGTGGCCGTCCTCCTCGATCTGGACGAGCAGCGCCCGCAGGCTGTCACCGACGTCGCTGCCCGCCTTCTCGAGCCAGCGCTGCTTCGCGTGCGGCAGGTCGTCGGCGACGAGTCGGCGATGGATCGCCCGGACGGTCGGCAGGCTGTCGACGGTCGCGTCGAAGCCCGCCGTGCGGTCGAGTTCGAGGTAGCGCTCGAAGACCACGACGAGGGTCGCCTCGGCGTTCGCGCGGTCACGGTCGTGCGCGTCGACCTGGGCCCGCAACTGCGACGCCGCGTCGCGGTACAGGCGCGCCACGTCGGTCGCCTCGCGCGGGGCGGCGAACGGCAACGGGGCCAGCAGCGCCTGCTCGTCGTCGGTCAGGGGGTCGGCGTCGGCGGCATCGGCGAA
The DNA here is from genome assembly GCF_015350895.1 of Frigoribacterium sp. VKM Ac-1396. Taxonomy (NCBI): domain Bacteria; kingdom Bacillati; phylum Actinomycetota; class Actinomycetes; order Micrococcales; family Microbacteriaceae; genus Frigoribacterium; species Frigoribacterium sp. VKM Ac-1396. Next base: position 53,659 of record NZ_JADKSD010000001.1, read on the forward strand.
CTCGTCCTCGATGTCGACGAGGGTCGCGTGCTTCTCGTCGAGGCGGGCGAGCACCTGGTCGATCTCGGCGAGGCGACGGGTCGCGGCGGACCGGTCGTCGTCGTGCTGCGCGGCCTCGGCCTGCAGCGTCGCGAGTTCGGGGCGTTCGACGGCGATGCGCTCGAGCTGGGCGCGCAGGTCGTCGAGCCTGGCGCGAGCGGGCGCGGTGTCGAGCTCGTCCCAGGTGAACTCCCTCGAGCGGGCCACGGCGTCGGCCACCCGACGACGCTCGGCCGCCTCGGCCTCGATCGCGTCGTACTCAGCCCGGACCCGGGCCAGTTCGGCCTGACGCTCGACGATCTCGTCGCTGAGCTCGGCGATGCGGGCGGCGTTGTCGAGGCCGATCCACGAGCGGGTCGACCGGTCGTCCTTGACCACCCGGTCGCGCGAGCCGGTGCGGAGCCCCCGTCGGGTGACGGCGCCGCGGGTGCCGGCCGGACGCGGGTCGTCGAGGTCGTCGGGGCCCTCGACGCAGAGCACGCTGCGGTCGGCGACGAGTTCGTCGTGCAGCCACCCGCGGAACGGGCTGGCCGGGTCGAGGCGCACCATCGCCGGGACCGTATGGTCGACGGGTGTGAGCCGCGGCTCGGCGTCGAGGGTCGCGGGCACGAGCGTGACGCGTCCGCGCACGTCGTTCTCGTTCACCCAGCGGCGCACGGCGTCGAAGTCGTCGCGGTCGACGAGGAGGTGCGTGGCCAGATCGCCGAGCACCCTCTCGATCGCGACGGCCCAGCCGGCGTGCTCGGGCGCGACCTCGAACAGCTCTCCGGCGTAGGGCAGGCTCGACACCGGCACGCCCGCCCCCTCGGCGATGCGGCGACGTCGCTCGATCGCCTCGTCGGGCACGTTGCTGCGGCGCTGCTCGAACGACCGCTTCTGCTTCTCGAGGGCGGCCAGCGCGCGCTTCGTCTCGCCGATGCGGGCGGCGAGGTCGCTGCGGGCGTCGGCGGTCGCAGTGCGGGCAGCGGCGTCGTCGGCCGCGAGACGGTCGGCACGCTGCCCGAGGGCGGCGAGCTGCGCGTCGTCGCGGGGGAGGGACTCGCCCGTCCCGTCCAGGGCGGCGGCGAGGCGGCCGCGGGTGCGCTCGACGGCGGCGAGATCGGCCTCGGCGGCGGCCACGTGCTCGCGGAGCGACTGCGTGGGGTCGCCCCCGAGCTCGCTGATCCGCGCCAGGGCCTGCTCACGCGACCGGAACGCGAGCTGCTCGTCCGCCTGGGCGCGCCTCCTGCGTTCGCTCTGCTCGCGCTTGTCGGCGGTGACGCGGTCGACCTCGCCGCTGACCCAGCTGCCGACGCGTTCGGCCAGCCAGACCCGTAGGCGGCTGGGGCCGTCGTCGTCGACCAGCAGGCGGCGCTTCGCCGAGCCGTCGCGGCCGGCGAGCTCGTACCGGTCGCCGAGGGCCGGCACCGGGTCGAGCACGTCGAGCTTCTTGCGGGTCGTCTCGAAGACGTCGTAGAGCGCCGAGGCCTCGCGGTAGGTGGCGAGCGTGGTCTCCCAGCGGCTGAGGGCCTGCGGTTGCACGAGCACGAACTGCTTGAACAGGTCGTCGATCGAGAACACGCCCTTCGAGGCCTGCGCCCGCCGCAGCAGCATCAGGGCCTTGAGCTGCGACTCGTCGCTGCCGCCGATGCCGAGCACGCCGCAGAGCTGCACGCGCAGCTCGGGCTGCGACGCCGTCGCGAGGTCGCGGGCCGGGTCGAGCAGTCGGGCGAGCGACCCGCGGGTCAGCGGGTTCTGGCTCGCGCCCTCGCGGGTCACCTCGGACAACCGGCTGAGGTCGAAGGGGCCGTACACGAGCAGGTAGACGCTCGCCTGGGTGACGTCGTCCTGGCTGGCGGTGTCTTCACCGATCCAGGCGACACGGACGGCCGTGACGGTCTGGCCGAGCTCGGTCGACCACGTGATCGCGGCACCGCTCGGGAAGGCCTCGCCGAGCGGGCGGAGGAAGCGCGTCGTCGTGCGGTCGGTGGCGGCGTCGCGCACCTCGTCGGTCTTGCCGCGCGCGTAGCTGTAGACCGTGCGCTCGGACCGGTTGCGGCTGTCGTCGCGGGCGGCACGGTTGAACTCTTGCGGGTTCGGCATGATCACCGCAGCCATCGCGTCGAGCACGGTCGACTTGCCGCGACCGGTCGGGCCGAGGATGGCGATGCCGCCGCGACCCACGGGCATGCGGTGCAGGCCGGCGTAGCTGCCCCAGTTGAGCAGCTGGACCTGCTCGATGCGGTACTGACCCGAGTGGAACATGCCGAGGTCGGGCGCGGTGTCGGCGGTGCTCATGAGCGGGGTGCTTCCGGGTCGGTGTCGGGGTGCGGGTCGGTGTCGCTATCCGTGTCGCTGTCGGGGCCGGCCGCGGCGCCGGTCTCGAGGTCGAGGTCGAGGTCGAGCGGGACGGCGGTCGGGTCGGGCTCGGGGGAGTCGTCGGGCTCGGCGTCTGGGTGGGCGGGATCGTCGGCATCGGGGTCGGAGTCGGGCTCGACCTCCGGTTCGAGGGGATCGTCGGTGTCGACGCCCGAGTCGTCGGCGTCGGCGTCGACGTCGGCCCGGGGGGCGTCGCCGGGCACCTCGCCGGCACCCTCGACCCCGGCCGCCTCGAGGTACACCCGCTCGAGGTGGGCCAGCCGGTCGGCGGTCATCAGCGGCACGATGGCGGGCGACACGACGAACAGCTCGGGGTCGTCGGGTTCGGGCGAGAGCAGGTCGCGGGCGACGAGCGCGGCGATGGCGGCGTCGGCCCGGCGTCGTGCCCGGACCTCGTCGGCGCCCGAGTCGTCGTGGTAGCGGCCGACGAACTCGACGACGGCGTCCCTCGAGATCACGACCGCCTCGTCGAGGCCGTCGGTGAAGGCGTGCTCGCGGCGGGCGAAGACCATCAGCAGCGACGCGTCGCGCGACAGCGGCTTCTCGCGGCGCAGCAGCACGGGCACGTCGTCCTCGCCACCCTGCCGCTTGAAGGCGACCTCGTGGTCGTGGTCGACGACCAGCACGAGGAACATCTCGTCGAGCCGGGCCCGGATCTCGGCCTCGTGGGCGAGCAGGCCGGCCCAGGCCTCCTGCTGCCGGGCGCGCGACACGAAGCGGTGGGTGAGCAGCGTGACGAGGGCCTTGCGGCCGGCCAGCGGCAGGGCGTCCGAGACCGCGCCCGACCGGGCGTCGTCCGCGTCGCCGTCGTCGAACGCGTCGCGGGAGGCGCGGGCCGGCTCGTCGACGGAGCCGCCGGTCGCCTCGACCGAGGAGGCGCGGGCCGGTTCGTCGACGCCGGTCTCGTCGAGCGGGGCTGCGGGGCTCATGCGGGGTCCTTCGTGCGGAGAGTGCTGGTCGTGGGGGCGGGGGCGGCGGGTTCGAGGTCGGCGGGGTCGACGTCGGGCGGAGCCGCAGCGGCTCGCCGGAAGACGAGGCGGGGCAGCGTGACAAGCCGGCCCGCGCCTCCTGGACCCGCGCCTCCTGGTCCTGCGCCCCCGGTCCCCGTGCCGCCGGGCACCGTGACGTCGGCCGGGTCGCCGGCCAGCTCGACCGTCTCGGTGTCGTCGCCGACGACGCCGCGGTCGAGGGCGAGGTCGAGCATGCTGAGCACGAGCCCGAGGCGGCGGAACTCGGGGTCGGTCGCACGGTAGACGTCGGCGCTCGTGACCTCGTCGCGGTCGGCGAGCAGGCGGTCGATCGTCGCCGAGACGGCCGCCGTGCTCGTGCCCGAGGTGAGGCGCAGGGCGGCGCGGTCGGCCTCGGGCAGGGCGGCGTCGCCGATCGTGACCTGCACGTCGACGGTCGGTCGGGCACGGTCCGTGTGCAGCTGCACCTGGCTGACGTCGCGGACGTCGAGCGCCCCGAGTCCGAGTCCGTCACCGTGGTCGGCCGGCAGCATCGCGTGACCCGGGCGCCGTTCGGCCCAGACGCCCCCGGCGTGCAGCGCGCGGTCGGCCAGGGTGAGCAGGCGCTGCTGCTGGTCGGAGCCCGACCGGGTCAAGAACCGGCGGAGCGATGACGTCCACCGCCCGTAGGTCTCTTGCACGGTCTGTTCTTCGGCGAGCAGCGACGAGATGAGCGACTCGAGCTGTGTGCGCTGCCGTTCGGTGAGCTGCTCGGCCGCGTCGGGCTGTGCCAGGACCTTCTCGATGTCGGCCCGCATCACGTCGATCTCGCGCGACGAGAGCATCTGCGCGAAGCCGCGGTAGGCCCGCCCCTCCGGTGTCTGCTCGAGCAGGTCGTTGTCGCGCAGGTACTGGTCGACGAGGGCGCCCTTGCCGACGTGCTCGGACGACGCCCGGCGCGCGACCTCACGGTGTCGCTGCTCGACCATGGCGCCGAGCTGCCGGAAGTCCTCGGGCAACGACGCGGTGAGACGCACCACCTCGCGCACCTGCCGGCGCAGCACGTCGGGGGCGGCCGGCTCGGTGCCGTGCCGCTCGATCTGTCGCTTGCGCCGTTCGAGCTCGGCGATCTGCTCGTCGAGCCGGGTGAGCTGGGCCTCGCGGCTCGGGTCGGCGAGGCCGGCGAGCTGCCCGACGGCGTGGGCGATGCTGCCGAGGCGGGCCTCGCTGACGGCGTTGTCGCGTTCGACGAGGTCGCGCACGAGGCGCAGCGCCTTCAGGGCGTGCGGCGACAGGCGGTACTCGGCGCGGGCGTCCGGTCCGGAGGCGCGGGTGCGGACCAGCCAGCGGCTCTCGACCCAGCTGCGGCAGTACTCGGCCGGCGTGGTCTTCGGGTCGGCGGGGGCTGGGGTGGCGACGGGCGTCGGGGACGCGGGCCGCGCCTCCTCGAGTTCGCGCTCGGTCGTCGCCTGCTCGGCGGCGTTCTGCGCGAGGGCGTCGGCGACCTGGCGGTGGAACCAGTCGGCCGACACCGGCCCTTCGGCGTGCTCGAGGTGGCGGGAGAAGAGCGGCAGCATCCACCGGGCGTTGTAGCCGCGGAGCAGGGCCCAGGTGGGGTCGTCTTCGTACGCCGCGCGCACGTCGTCGCGGCTCAGGGCGTCGTCGTGCCCCGACGGGTGGTTCACCAAGCAAGACCTCCGGCAGTCGTCGGACGACGATACCAACCCCGAGGGCGGCGGCATCTGCAGCGACGCGTGAGGACCACCGGGCGCCGGCCCCGCTTCCATCCGCGCGAAGATCGAAGATGAAGATCCGCGTGTCGAATGGACACCCTTGAACCAGTCTGAGAGCCTGCACTTTGGGGGTAAAATGAGTGATTCACAAGAAAAGTCCAGCTCGGGGAACGCCAGGGCAGGCGAAGCATCGCCGGGGCACCAGCACCAGCACAAGCGGGTCGGACCTGTCGTGACATTACCGGTCGTGGTGAGCATTGTGGCCCTTCTGGTCTCGGCCTTTTCCGGCTACAGCGCATGGGGTTCGCGTGTCATCGCAGAACGACAAGCCGACCTCAGTGCCGAGCAGGCCGACATCAGCAACGTCAGCGAAGAATTGCGGGCATTGTCGTCCGTGAGCATCGCGCTGACTGATTCAGACGTCGTGATCGAGAACCGGTCGCCGTTCCCGCTCCTTGACAGCGTCGTTCGGGCACAGGGCGTCGGATTCTCGACGACGGCAGGTAACACTTTTTCTCAGTCGGGCCTCAAGATCGCCATGATCGGAACATGTCAGCGTCTTACGGTCAGCCGAGAGGAATGGGTCGCATCGGCTTCCTCTCGGGACACTTTCGACGTGGTCGACGGCCACCTCGTGGCATCATCCGTCAGGGACCTCGAGCCTGCCCTGGAACGTCTAGCCGTCGCCTTCCACCTGTTCCCGGGTCGATGGTGGAGTGTGTACCCGAACGGCACGCTCCAGTCCATTTCGTTGGGCCAGACGGCAGTCGGGGTAAGGGGCGGCACCGGACACGAGCGGGCGTTCGCGCCGGAGGAGGTCCTTGGAGATCAGGAGCTCATCGCGGCCGCCATCCTTGCCATCCCGGAAGACGACACTTTGGGCGACACGGTTCTCGAAGGCGTCGATCATGGTGATGTCTTCGTTCTTGGCAGCGAAGTCGTGGCCTACCCAGAAGCCAGGATCGCGGGTTACACCACGGCGGACTATGCGGCCCTTCACCCACGGTGGGAGGCGATCGAGGGGTGCACGACTTGAGGCCATCGCCTCTCCTTGACTGGCGGGATGTGGCTGCCGGGTGCACGATCGAACGATGACCTCGCTGATCGACCACGCCGCCCCGACACCCGTCGTGCACGTGCTGCACGACAACGCCGAGTGGCTGCCGCCGCTCGTCGCCGCGCTCGACGCCGCGGGGGTGCCCCACCGCGAGCACCTGCTCGACGGGACGTCGTTCGACCTCGCGGCCGCGCCTCCTGAAGGGGTCTTCTGGTCGCGCCTGAGCGGCTCGGCCCACACACGTGGCCGGGGGACCGCGAAGGAGGTCGCCCGCGCGACCCTGCGCTGGGCCGAACGACACGGGCGCCGGACGGTCAACGGCAGCGGTGTCGTCGAGCTCGAGGTGAGCAAGGTGGCGCAGTACCTGGCGCTGGCGTCGGCCGGCTTCGACGTGCCCACGACGACCGCCGTGTTCGGCACCGCCGACCTCAAGGCCCGGGCCCGCGAGCAGACGCTGCCGTTCATCACGAAGCACAACCAGGGCGGCAAGGGCCTCGGCGTGCGCCGCTTCGACGACCTCGACTCGTTCGACGCCTACGTCGACGGGCCCGACTTCGAGGTGCCGGTCGACGGCATCACCCTGTTGCAGGAGTTCTTGCAGGCGGAAGAGCCGTTCAACACGCGCGTCGAGTTCGTCGGCGGGCGGTTCGTCTACGCGGTGCGGGTCGACACCTCGGCGGGCAGCTTCGAGCTGTGCCCGGCCGACGCGTGCGTCGTGCCCGCCGGCGCCGACCCGGCCACGTTCGCGCCGTTCGCGGTGCGCCCGTCGGTCACCGCCGAGCACCCGCTCGTGAAGCGTCTCGAGGCGTTCGTCGCCGAGCAGGGCATCGAGGTCGCCGGCATCGAGTTCATCGAGACCGCCGACGGCCGCTTCGTCCCGTACGACGTCAACACGAACACCAACTACAACCCCGACGTCGAGCGGTCGTCGTCGGTGTCGGCCGCGGCGACCCTGGCCGCCTGGCTCGGCGACGTGCTCGCGGCGGAGTACGCCGGCGTGCCCGCCTGAGAGCTCCGATCTGGGCCGTGGGCGACGCCTTGCCGACGACGCGCCATGACGAGCTCGGACTCGACCCTGTGCACCGCATCGTCCAGCGGGTCGTGCTCCCAGACCCGGACGACCGTCCAGCCTGCCATCTCGAGGCGTGAGGTCGTGGCGGCGTCTCGTCGACGATTGCCGGTGAGCTTGTCGAGCCAGTAGTGCCCGTTGCGCCGGGGAAGCTGGGCGTGCACCTCGCAGAAGTGCCAGAAGCAGCCGTCGACGAACACCGCCACCCGGAGTCGAGGAAAGGACAGGTCGGGTCGGCATCTCGTCCCTTCGACGGTCCGGTCGACGAAGAATCGCCAACCCTCGGCGTGCAGGGCACTCCGCAGAGCCAGTTCCGGCGCCGTGTCGCGGCGCGCGATCCGGCTCATGCGTCGGCGGGTGGCCGCGTCGCCTTCGAACGCGTCAGGGGACGTCGAGCGGATCGCCGCCGCCTTCGCGCGGGACGTCATCGCCTGTTGCACCTCCGCCCCTGCGCTCTGTCGCACGACGTTGCAGCTCGGCCACGGCCTCGGCGTGCTGGACGCACGCGAGGCACGAGCACCCGCAGCGCATCGAGGTCGCATCCCGATCCGATGATCATGCGTCGACGGTACGGAGGGCCCGTCCCAGTTGCGGCGGCACACCCTCGCCCTTGGGGACGATGATCCGTTCCGAGCCGCCTGTGGGCGAGTCGTCGCCCGGACTGGCCGACGGAAGCGTCGATCGAGTGGGCAGAACGTGTCCTTCGTCGGCGGCGGAAGGACGGTTTCTGCCCACTCGACGGGACGGACTCGCCGCGGGGCGACGAGCTAGCGCCGAGGAGGCACAGGAGGCGCGGGCGGGGCCGGCGAGGTCGCGAACGCCCCGGCCGCGAGGGCCGTCAGCACGGCCGCACCGATCGTCACGGGCGCGAGCGGCCCGGCGAACGCCGCGGCCGGGCCCACCGTCGTGCCGAGGGCCACGACGAGCTGGCCGATCAGCAGCAACACCAGGCCGAACGCGGAGCCCAGGAGGCTCACCCGGGCCAGGTCGTGCAGCCGCCGGGTGTGGTCGTCCGAGCGACGGGCACGCGCCGACTCGGATGCGAGGCGGCGTCGCGTCCGCACGTAGAGCACGAGCGCCACGACCGAGAGCAGCAGCGGGATGGCACTGCCGATCGTGAGCGCGGTCTGCACGACGCCGAACAGGGCGTCGGTGCCGCCGGGGGAGGGCGGGGTGCTCATGCGTCTCCGTTCTGCCCTGACCGGACACGACGACGCCGACCCGGCGGCGAGCCGGGTCGGCGTCGGGGCCGTGCGGCCGGGTGCCTAGTAGCGGGGCTTGCGGGCGGGCCGGTCGCCACCGGAGGACCGGTCGGGCCGGTCGTCGCGGCGGGGCGCGCCTCCTCGGCGGTCGGGCTTGATCTCGATCAGCTTGCCGCTGATGCGCGTGTCGCTCAGGCGGTCGAGCATGTCGCTCGAGACGTCGGAGGCGAGCTCGACCACCGAGAATTCGGGGCGGATCTGGATCGCCCCGAAGTCGTCACGGCTGAGACCGCCCTCGTTCGCCAGGGCGCCCACGATCTGACGCGGCTCGACGCGGTGACGACGACCGACCTCGATGCGATAGGCCGTCATCGGCTTCGAGGTGCGTGGTCCGCGTTCGCGGCGCTCACCCCGGTCGTCGTCGCGGCCGGCGCGCGGGGCACGGTCGTCGCGCTCGCGCAACGGACGCTCGTCACGCTGCGGACGCTCGTCTTTCGGGTCGAGCAGCAGGGGCGTCTCGCCCTGCGCGACCACCGCGAGGGCGGCGGCGACGTCGGCCTCGGGCACGTCGTGGTGCTCGACGTAGTGGCTGATGATGTCGCGGAACGCCGAGATGCGGGCGTCTTGCGAGAGGGCCTCGGTGATGGCGTCGTCGAAGCGGGTGAGACGCGTGCTGTTGACGTCTTCGACCGTGGGCAGCTGCATCTGCGTGAGCGGCTGTCGGGTGGCCTTCTCGATCGCCCCGAGCAGGCGGCGCTCGCGCGGCGTGACGAAGCTGATCGCGGCACCGCTGCGGCCGGCACGACCCGTGCGGCCGATGCGGTGCACGTACGACTCGGTGTCGATCGGGATGTCGTAGTTGACGACGTGGCTGATGCGGTCGACGTCGAGACCGCGGGCCGCGACGTCGGTCGCGACGAGGATGTCGAGCTTGCCGCTCTTCAGCTGGTTGACCGTGCGCTCGCGCTGCGCCTGGGCGACGTCGCCGCTGATCGCGGCGGCCGAGTAGCCACGGGCGCGCAACTTCTCGGCGAGGGTCTCGGTCTCGCTCTTGGTGCGGACGAAGATGATCATGCCCTCGAAGTTCTCGACCTCGAGGATGCGCGTCAGGGCGTCGACCTTCTGCGGGTACGACACCATCAGGTAGCGCTGGGTCGTGTTGACCGAGGTGGTGGTCTTCGCCTTGACCGTGATCTCTTCGGCGTCGTTCAGGTACTGCTTGGAGATGCGACGGATCTGCGGCGGCATCGTGGCCGAGAACAGGGCCACCTGCTTGTCGTCGGGGGTGTCGGCGAGGATCGTCTCGACGTCTTCGGCGAAGCCCATCTTCAGCATCTCGTCGGCTTCGTCGAGCACGAGGTACTTCAGCTCGCTCAGGTCGAGCGTGCCCTTGGCCAGGTGGTCCATGATGCGACCGGGCGTGCCGACGACGACGTGGACGCCGCGGCGCAGGGCGCTCAGCTGGACGCCGTACGCCTGACCGCCGTAGACCGGCAGGACGTGGACGCCGCGCATGCCCGAGGCGAACTGCTCGAACGCCTCGCAGACCTGCAGGGCGAGCTCGCGCGTCGGCGACAGGACGAGCGCCTGCGGCTTCTTGGCCGAGACGTCGAGGCGCGACAGGATGGGCAGGGCGAAGGCCGCCGTCTTGCCGGTGCCGGTCTGCGCGAGGCCGACGACGTCGCGGCCGTCGAGCAGGGTGGGGATCGTGGCGGCCTGGATGGCCGAAGGGGTCTCGTAGCCGATCTCGCGGATCGCCTTGAGCACCTGGTCGCTCAAGCCCAGATCGGAGAACGTCGGCGTCGTGTCGGCTTGCTCTGTGGCGTCGCTCGGGGCTTGCTCGGTGGTGTCACTCATGGTGCAACGGTAGCTTGTCCCGGGCCTGTGCCGGTGCCCCTCGCCCCCGAGTCGGGCCGAGGTCGGGCCGAGGTCGGGCCGAGGTCGGGTCGAGGTCAGACCGGCACGAGCGGCAGGGCGGCCGTGACGAGGGTCGCGACGACGACGATCGTCGTGGCCGCGGCGCAGGCGATGGCCGTCCACCGCAGCGCGTGCGAGCGTCCGGGGCGGCGACCGACCGTGGCCGCCAGGAGGGCCGACACGGCGAAGGACGCCGACGTCAGCCCGACCACCGGAGCGGTCGCGCGTCGACCGCGGGCGAGGCCCAGGGGGAACTCGTCGGCGCCCTCGGAGAGCTCGGTCCAGCCCCAGGCGAGGTAGCAGGCGACGGCGACGACCGAGAGGGCGAACGCGAGCGACGGTTGGTGGGGGATCGGCTCGCGGTGCACGTAGACGGTGGGCGGGCGGCGCCGCGGGCGGCGACGGGGTTGCAGGATCGGGTCGTCCGGATCGAGCGTCACGTCGAGGGGCAGACGGCCTTGGCGATGGAGGACGATCACCTCGTCGACGGGTCGACGGCGTCTCGGACCGGGGGACTGCTTCGTCGCAGGTGACAACACGGTCGTTAGCCTACTGGTCGTGCAGGGAACGACCGACCGTCGATGTCGGCGGCCCGAAGTAGTCTTCTCGACGACCTCCCCCGACCCGCGACACCCCGAAGGACGACGTGCAACCGACCTACCGCACCGCCAGCGGTCGGCTCTTCCAGGCCGACTGCCTCGAGGTCCTCGCCGAGCTCGACGACGAGTCGGTCGACCTCGTGTTCGCCGACCCGCCCTTCAACCTGGGCAAGGTCTACGGCGCGGGCATCGACGACTCGCTCGACGACGACGCCTACCTCGTCTGGTGCCGCCGGTGGATCGCCGAGTGCGTCCGCGTCCTGCGGCCCGGTGGGTCGTTCTACCTCTTCAACCTCCCCCGCTGGAACATCGAGCTGGGCCACGTGCTGAACGGCGAGGGCATGACCTTCCGCCACTGGGTTGCCGTCGACATCAAGTACGGTCTGCCGATCCCGGGCAAGCTCTACCCCTCGCACTACTCGCTGCTCTACTACAGCAAGGGCAAGCCGTCGCGCTTCGTCCGGCCGAGGCTGCCGATCCAGGTGTGCCGGCACTGCGGTCGCGACATCAAGGACTACGGCGGCCACCGCGGCAAGCTCCACCCCGACGGCATCAACCTCACCGACGTCTGGCTCGACATCCCGCCCGTGCGTCACCGGGCGACGAAGACCCGCGGGGCGAACGAGCTCAGCGAGAAGCTGCTCGAGCGCGTCCTGACCATCAGCTCCGAGCCCGGCGACCTCGTCCTCGACCCCTTCGGCGGCTCGGGCACGACGTACGCCGTGGCCGAGAAGATGCACCGTCACTGGATCGGCGCCGAGATCGGCGACGTCCAGCCGATCGTCCGACGCCTCGAAGGCGAGGAGGCGCAGGTCGAGCCCCCGAGGCGCGGCGACACCGGGCGCGGCGACACCGGGCGCGGTGACACCGGGCGTGGGGCTGCAGCGGTCGTCGACCGCTAGTCGCCCCCGGGCGACGTGTCCGTCGAGGGGGCGCCGGTGCGGACGGGCGTCGACAGGGCCACCCCGGGCAACCGTGGCGAGTCCGGGTCCGAGAGGCGAGGGCGCCCGGGCACCTGCGCCGGCAGCGGTGTGGTGGTGATCGGCAGAGGGGCGGTGGTCGGACCGTCAGCAGGGGCAGGGGCAGGGGCAGGGGCAGAAGCGGGTGCAGGTGCAGGTGCAGGTGCCGCGGCCGGCGCCGCCCCCGGCGCCGTGATGATGCTGATCGGCGTCGTGTCGGTGTGGACCGACTGCACGCGGACGCGCTTCGTCCGGCGCAGCCACCGTCGGGCCCCCGGGGTCGCGAGCAGGTTGCCGAGCACGAGCCCCGCGCCGATGGCGAGCGTCGTCAGCATCGAGAACACGAAGTCGACCTCGGCGCCGTCGGTGCCGGCCATGAAGTTCAGCAGCGACGACGCGACCGCGAGCGACGGCAGCAGTGACCCGCAGAACGCGGGCACGGCGATGACCGTCGCGGCCGTGCGCAGGCGAGCTGCCGCGACGGTCGACAGGGCTCCGAGCAGGGTGGCGGCGACGAACGTCGCGCCCATGAGGGGCAGGCCGAGGTGGCGCAGCGTGAACAACGAGAGGTTGCCGACCAGGGCGACGCCGATCGTGATCGGGATCATGCGGGCGGTCGACCCCTGGGCGATCGAGTTGGCGGACGCCGCGGCGAAGCTCGAGATGAGCGAGAGCCAGAGGGGCAGGGCCTGCAGCGTGATGTTCGTCGGGTCGACCTCGATGGCGACGAACCGGGCCGTCACGGCGAGCCCGGCCGGGATGCCGCAGACGACGCCGGCCACGATCAACCCGATGACGAGTGCCCGGCCGACCGCCATCGACCGGAACCCCGAGATGGCGTCCTGCGCCCAGGTGACGATCGTGGGGTGCGGCAGCACGAGGACGACCACCGCCGCGACCATCGCTGCCGCGCCTCCTGGTCTCAGCAGGCCCGCCCAGATGCCGAGCGTGCCGAGCGTCGCCGTCGCCGCGGCCTGCAGGCCGATGACGAAGAACTGCGGGATGCCCCGGGCGGTCAGGCCCCGCCCCGACGCCATGATGCCGATCATCACCACGAAGGCTCCGACGGCGGCCTGCCAGGTGCCGCCGGCCTGCAGCGTCACCGAGACGCCGAGCAGGCCCATGGCGAGGTCGGTCAGCCACGACGGCCAGCGCGGCGGCGACTTGAGCACGTCGACGAGCCCGGCCACGGCCTCGGTCATGTCGCGGTCGTCGTGCAGCAGGTCGTCGACGATCTGGTAGACCAACGACAGCCGGTGCAGGTTCGAGCCCTCGGCGTAGATGACGCGGGTCTTGACGAGCGGGTTGTGGCCGGCCGGCGCGTACTGGATCGTGATGGCCGTGCCGGTGATGTCGAGTTCGAGGGGCGCGAGGTTCCACTTGGTGCTGACCGCCACGATGGCGACCTCGGTGCTGCGCACGTCGGCACCCGACGAGAGCATCACGTCGCCGAGGTCGAGGCAGAAGTCGACGATCTGCCGGGGCGAGTAGAGGTCGCCGCCGATGCCGTGCTCGGGCGTCGTGCCCTCGTAGATCGTGCCGCGGAGCCGGGCCCGGACGTCGCGCAGCTCGTGTTGGTTGACGAGTCGCGACTGCGCGGGCCCGCGGGGCTTGCCCTTCGGGGGCTTGGGCACGCGCGTCGGGCGGGCCTTCGGCGGGGCCGGTCGGTCGCTTCGTCTCGCGTCGGACACGCTGCCCCTCTCGCTCGCTGCGGACCGGGTCTCGGCACCACCCGGCCGGGGCGGCGGGACCCGTCCGTCGAGTCTAGGAGGCGCGGGCCGCGTCGTCCGCGACCGTCACCTCTCGCAGGGCTCGCCAGCCTCCCCGGCCCCGCGCGCGTCGACGACCGCAGGCCTCGCGGTCAGGAGGCGTGGTCGGAGTCGTCGTCGTCGCGGTCGCCCCGCGACTCGCCCGACTCGCCCCGTTCGCGTCCGGCGTCGGCCATGTCACGACGTCCGTCGACCGGGCTGCCGTCGTCGAGCATCGAGGCCGCGACGTCGCCGTCGAGCTCGGCTGCGTGGGCACGGGCGTCTCGCTCGGCCTGCGCGACCAGCTCGGGGTCGTCGTCCATGTCGTCGTGCCCACCGGCGAACGGGGTCTGCGTCTGGGCCACGATCGCCTGCGAGGTCGACCCGAGGATGACGCCGGGGTCGACGCCCTTCTCGTGCGCCAGCGCGGCGGTGAGGCCCGCCGCGAGGCTGCCGCCCGCGGTGCCGAGGGTCGCGACGACGTCCTCCTGCCGGGCGGTGAACGGCTGGTCGCTCAGCTCGCCGACGACCTCGCGCAGGTTCTCGTCGCTGGCCTCGACGGCCTCCGGGTCGCCCTGCGTGATGGCGGCGGCCTGCGACACGACGGCGAGCGCCAAAGCGGCGGCCTCTTCTTCGGGCGTCCGGGCGGTGGGCTCGTTCGTGTCCTGATCCATGGGCCGACCGTACGCCCGGCGCGCCAGGGACCCTGTCAGGTGCAGGTCCTCGGGGTACGGAGCGGTCGGCCCCGGGCGGGAATGCCGGAGGAGGCCCGCGGCTTGGCCCACAGATGAGCTCCACCGAGACACCCCAGACCGGCAGCACCCAGACCGACGGCACCCGGCCCCAGGGCCCCGACACGACCCCCGGCACCGCCCTCGTGGTGGGTGCCAGCGGCATCACCGGCACCGCGCTCGTCGAGCAGTTGACGCGCGAGGGGTGGGACGTCCTCGCGCTCTCGCGCCGCGCCTCCTCGTCCGAGGGCGTGACGGGCATCGCGGCCGACCTGACGAGCGCCGAGAGCCTGCGCACCGCGCTGGCGGACGCGAAGCCGACCCACGTCTTCTTCGCCGCCTGGCAGCGGCGCGACACCGAGGCCGAGAACATCGCGGTCAACGGCGCCATGGTGCGCGACCTGCTGGCCGCCCTCGACCACGCGCCCGTGCGGCACGTGTCGCTCGTCACCGGGCTGAAGCACTACCTCGGCCCGTTCGAGGCCTACGGCAAGGGCGACATGCCCGACACGCCCTTCCACGAGGACGAAGAGCGCCTGCCCTACCCGAACTTTTACTACGCGCAAGAGGACGAGCTGTTCGCCGCCGCCGAGCGCCAGGGCTTCACCTGGTCGGTGCACCGTTCGCACACCGTCATCGGCTTCGCCGTCGGCAACGCCATGAACATGGGGTTGACCCTCGCCGTGCAGGCCGCGCTGAGCACGCGCCTCGGCCGCCCGTTCACGTTCCCCGGCAGCGAGACGCAGTGGAACTCGCTCGTCGACGTCACCGACGCCGGAGTGCTGGCCGAGCAGATGATCTGGGCCGCGACCGACCCGGCCGGCGCCGATGAGGCGTTCAACATCACGAACGGCGACGTGTTCCGCTGGCGCTGGCTGTGGCCCCGCCTCGCTGCACACCTCGGCGTCGACGCCGCGCTCGTCGAGGGGTTCGAGGGCGAGCCGCGGCCGCTCGAGCAGCAGATGGCCGGCCTCGAGCAGGAGTGGCGCGACCTCGTCGCCGAGTACGACCTCGTCGAGCCCGAGTTGTCGCGCGTCGCCTCGTGGTGGCACACCGACGGCGACCTCGGCCGCGACATCGAGGTCGTCACCGACATGGGCAAGGCACGCGACGCCGGGTTCACCCGGTACCGCCGCACCGAGCAGGCCTTCGTCGACCTGTTCGAGCGCTACCGCGCCGCCCGCCTGATCCCGTAGGGGCGGCAGGCCCAGGAGGCGGCGGGTCGGGAGTCCGAGGAGGCGCGGGGCACCAGCCGGGGCGGCGTGCGGCGGCCGCACGGGCGATGCACAGGGGATGGCCAGGGCCGCGCACCCCGGGCGTCGGTACGGTCGGCGAAAGCGACCCACCCGAGACGGAGCCGACATGACCCGCCCGACCCGCGCCTCCTGCGCCGCCCATCCGACCGCCGCCCGCCCCGCCGCGTGCCCGACCGCCTCGCGCCGCCCCGCGACGACGACGGCGACCATCCGATGAGGGTCACCGACACCAGCGACCTGTGGTGGAAGACCGCCGTCTTCTACAACCTCGACGTCGAGACGTACCTCGACTGGAACGACGACGGCGTGGGCGACCTCGAGGGGCTCGCGCACCGTCTCGACCACCTCGCCGAGCTCGGCGTGACCTGCCTGTGGCTGGCGCCGTTCTACCCGTCGCCGCAGCAGGACAACGGCTACGACATCTCGGACTACTACGGCGTCGACCCGCGCTACGGGCACCTCGGCGACTTCGTCGAGGTGGTCCGCACCGCGAAGGACCGCGGCATGCGGGTGATCGTCGACCTCGTCGTCAACCACACGAGCGACCAGCACCCGTGGTTCCAGGCCGCACGGCGCGACCCCGAGAGCCGGTTCCGCGAGTACTACCAGTGGCGCGACGACGTGCCCGACGACCAGCCCGAGAACATGTTCCCCGACGTCGAGGACGGCGTCTGGTCGTTCGACGAGACCGCCGGCCGGTACTACCGGCACTCGTTCTACTCGCACCAGCCCGACCTGGCGACCCACCGGCAGGCCGTGCGCGACGAGATCGCGAAGGTCATCGGCTTCTGGCTGCAGCTCGGCATCGACGGGTTCCGCGTCGACGCCGTGCCGCACCTGATCGACACCGAGGACGGTGCCGAGCACGAGTTCTTGCGGGCCCTGCGCGGGTACGTCTCGCGACGCAGCGGCAGCGGCATGATGCTCGGCGAGGTCAACCTGCCCTACGACGAGATGGTCGCGTTCTTCGGCGAGGACGACGGCGACGAGCTGACCATGCAGTTCGACTTCGTGGCCAACCAGGCGCTCTACCTCTCGCTCGCCCGGCAGGACGCCGCGCCGCTCGCGGCCGCGCTCGCCGACCGGCCGGCCCTGGCGCGAGGCAACCAGTGGGGCAACTTCGTCCGCAACCACGACGAGCTGACCCTCGACCAGCTGAGCGAGTCCGAGCGCGACGAGGTCTTCGAGGCGTTCGCCCCGCTCGAGTCGCAGCGCATCCACGGCCGGGGCATCGTGCGTCGCCTGCCGCCGATGCTCGACGGCGACCCGCGGCGGGTCCGCATGGTCTACAGCCTGATGTTCTCGACGCCCGGGGCACCCGTGCTGTTCTACGGCGAAGAGATCGGCATGGGCGAGAACCCGGAGGTCTCGGGCCGCGACGCCGTCCGCACGCCCATGCAGTGGACCGACGAGCCCGGCGGTGGCTTCTCGCGCGCCGACGCCGACGACCTGGTGGCCCCGGTCGCGGCCGAGGGCTGGGCGCCCGAGCACGTCAACGTCTCACGCCAACGCCACGAGCCCGACTCGATGCTGCGCTTCGTGCAGAACCTGATCCGGCACTACCGTGCCTCGCCCGAGATCGGCTGGGGCGACCTCACCGTGCTCGACTCCGGTCACACCTGCGTCCTGGCCCACGCCGTCCACGGCAGCACGGGCACCCTCGTCGCGCTGCACAACTTCGCTCCCGACGGCCGCTCGGTCGACCTCGACCTGGGCGCGCTCGACCTCGACGGCTCGGCGCGGGTCGTCGACCTGCTCGCCGACCTGGCGACACCCGAGGCGCTGGCCGCCGACGGTCACCTGCGCGTCGAGCTCGAGGGCTACGGGTTCCGCTGGCTGCGCGTGCTGCGGCCGGGCGAGAAGCGGCTCGTCTAGCGGCCCGACCCGGCGACCCGGGACGAGACGACCCGACGACCCGAGGAGGCGCGGTGCCGGTGACGAGACCGGCGCCGCGCCTCCTGCGTGCCCGACCCGCGCCTCCTGCGGTCTCGCTACGCGCCGGGGTCGACGCGCTCGGCGTCGGCGATCGCGTCGCTCGGCACGGGCTTGCCCCGGCGCGAAACGAAGGTCACGAGCCAGAGCACCACGCCGATCGCGAGCAACCCGCCGGCGATCGTGTACTGCTCGGCGCCGCGACCGGACGACACCGGCAGCACGAGCCACAGGCAGGCCACCACGCCGATGATCGGCAGCACCGTGCCCGCCTTGAAGTGCCGGTGCGTCACGGTGTCGCGGCGCAGCACGAGCACGACGACGTTGACCAGCGTGAAGACCGACAACAGCAGCAACGACGTCGTGCCGCCGAGCACCGCGACGATCGGCGACTCGGGAGAGAGCGAGACGTAGCCGATCAGCAGCAGGCTGAGCGCCGTGGTGAAGACGATCGACGCCCACGGTGTCTGGCGCTTCGGGTGCACCTTGCCGAGGAAGCCCGGCAGCACACCCTGCTTGCTCATGCCGTAGAGCAGGCGGCTGGCCATCATCATGTTGATCAGGGCGCTGTTGGCCACGGCGAACATCGAGATGAACGGCAGCAGCTGACCGATCGGGAAGTCCGGGGCCGCCGTGTTCACGACGGTCACCAGCGGCGTCTCGTTGTCGGCCAGCTCGCCGATCGGCACGATGGCGACGGCGCAGATCGACACGAGCACGTAGATCACGGCGGTGATGCCGAGCCCGGTCAGCATGACCTTGGGGAAGATCCGGCTCGGGTCCTTCGTCTCTTCGGCCATGTTGACCGAGTCCTCGAAGCCCACCATCGCGAAGAACGCGAGCGAGGTCGCCGTGCTCACGCTCAACAGCAGCGACTTGTCGCCGGGCGTCTCGAACAGCACCACCTGACCCCAGTCGGCGTTGCCGCCCGCGATGAACCAGAAGCCGATCAGGATCACCATGACGAGGCCCGACAACTCGATCAGCGTCAACACGACGTTCGCCTTGACGCTCTCGCTCACGCCTCGGAAGTTCACGGCCATCACCAGCAGCATGAACGCCATCGCGATCAGCATCACGGCCGAGTTCGAGAGCTCGACCCCGATGCCGGCCGCCAGGTTCGCCGCGAACGCCCTCGACGCCGTCGACGCGCTCGTGATGCCCGAGCACATCACGACGAAGCAGACGATGAACGTCACGAAGTGGATGCCGAACGCCTTGTGCACGTACAGGGCCGCACCCGCGGTCTGCGGGTACTTCGTCACGAGCTCGAGGTACGAGAACGCCGTCACCAGGGCCACGGCGAACGCGATCAAGAAGGGCAGCCACGCCGCGCCGCCGACCTCGGCCGCGACCTGCCCGGTCAGGGCGTAGACGCCCGTGCCGAGGATGTCCCCGACGATGAACAGCAGCAGCAGCTTCGGCCCGATCGCCCTCTTCAGCTCGGTCGGACTCTCGCCCGTGTCGGTCGTGGGCTGCTGGTTCGTCGTCGACATGCTGACCTCCGGGGCGCATCGGTGTGTCTCGGGCGTTCCGGTCATCCTGCTCCCGTCACGGCCGGGGCGGAAGAGCCGGGAGCACATCGTCACGGCCCGGAAACACCGGGCGCCGGCCCGCCCCGAGGACGCAGGCTGTTCACGAACACCGCGACGTACCCTGGGCCCATGTCGGTCCGCCTGTCCCCACCCCCGTCGTCGACGCCCGGCCCCGCCCCGACGCCCGGTGCCACCGACCCGATGACCCCGCGGGCCGCCGGCCTCTGGGCCGCCCTCGCCGGCATCGTCTCGATGGCCGCGTTCCTCGCCGCCGCCGAGGTCGTCGCCCTGGCCACCGGCCCGACCGGCAGCCCGCTCTTCGCCGTGGGCTCGGCCGTCATCGACCTCGCCCCCGCCGGGGTCAAAGACACGATGGTGTCGCTGTTCGGCACCGGCGACAAGGTCGCACTCTTCGTGCTGATGGGCGTGCTGCTCGTCGTCATCACCGGCGCGGCCGGCTACGGCGAGTACCGCCGCCAGCCGATCGGCAAGGTCGCCTTCGTGGCGGGCGGGGCGCTCGCCGTGGTGGCGGTCCTGACCCGCGCCGACGCCGGCCAGGTGGACGCCATCCCGAGCCTCGTCGGCACCTTCGCGGCCGTCGTGCTCGTCGACAAGCTGGCCTCGCGCCTCCGTCGGTGGGTCCGCTCGACCTCGCCGGGCTGGGCCGAGCAGACGCAGCCGGTGCCTCCGTTGCGCGGGGCCGGCCTCGAGCGCCGGTCGTTCTTGACCTACACGGTGGTCGCAGGCGTCGCCGCGGTCGTCGTGGGCACGGGGGCCCGAGTCGTCAACGCGGGCCGCGCCAACGCGGCGGCACTGCGGCGCGCCCTGACGTTGCCGAGCGCGAGCGTGACCGAGGCCGCGGTGCCGGCCGGCGCCTCCCTCGACGTCGAGGGCATCACCCCGTACGTGACGCCCAATGCCGACTTCTACCGCATCGACACCGCGTTGCAGGTGCCGTCGATCGACCCGGCCGACTGGAGCCTGCGCATCCACGGGCTGGTCGACCGCGAGGTCACGATCTCGTTCGACGAGTTGCTCGCTCTGCCCCTCGAAGAGCACATGGCGACCCTCAGCTGCGTCTCGAACGACGTCGGCGGCGACCTCATCGGCAACGCGCTGTGGCTCGGGTACCCGATCCGGTCGCTGCTCGAGCGGGCGGGGCCGAACGGCGGAGCCGACATGGTGCTCTCGCGCAGCATCGACGGCTTCTCGGCGGGGACGCCCCTCGACGTGCTGCAGGACGACGGCACCGACGCCCTGCTCGCCGTCGGCATGAACGGGCAGCCGTTGCCGATCGAGCACGGGTTCCCGGTGCGGATGGTCGTGCCGGGCCTGTTCGGCTACGTCTCGGCGACGAAGTGGGTCGTCGAGATGGAGGTCACGCGCTTCGCCGACGCCCAGGGGTACTGGACGCCCCGCGGCTGGGACGCCCTCGGGCCGGTCAAGCTCGAGTCGCGCATCGACGTGCCCCGCGACGGTGGTTCGGTCGACGCGGCGACGGTCTCGATCGCCGGTGTGGCCTGGCAGCCGCACACCGGAGTCGAGGCGGTGCAGGTGCGCATCGACGGCGGGTCGTGGCTCGACGCGACGCTCGCCGACTCGGTCTCGGCCGACACGTGGCGCCAGTGGGTCTACCGGTGGGACGCCGCGGCCGCCGGCTCGGGGTCGCACACGATCGAGGTCCGGGCCCGGGGCGCCGACGGCACCTGGCAGGCCGAGGAGTACGTCCAGCCGGCACCGAACGGCGCCGAGGGCTGGCACCGGGTGACGGTCGACGTCGCCTGACCCGTAGCCGGCGCCGCTCGGCGACGCCGCCGCGACGCCGTGAGGCCGTGACGCCGTGAGGACGTCGGGAGGCGCGGGTGCCAGGGTGGGAAGTCGCGGCCCGTCCGCCGCGCGGCCCGCCCCCGGGGCCGCCGCCCGATCGAAGGAACCCCCATGCCCACCACCGTCCACCTCGAACTGCACGTCGACCCCGCCCGCCTCGACCTCGCCCACGAGATCGCCCGCGAGACGCTCGTCGCCACGCGCGCCTGGCCCGGCTGCGAGGGGCTCGAGGTGCTCATCGACGACGCCGACCCGTCGGTCATGATCGTCGTCGAGAGCTGGGCCACCTCGGCCGACCACGACGCCTACGTGGCGTGGCGCGCGACGCCCGAGGGAGCCAACCGCCTGCCCGAGGTGCTCGTCGCCCCGCCCACCACCCGGTCGTTCGCCGAGACGGTGCCGCTGGGCTGAAGGCTTGGGCCGCTGGCGCCGGCGCCGGCCGGCCCGGACCGACCCGCCCCGCCGTCAGGCGTCGAGAAGGCCGCGGATGTCGTCGGCCGTGAGCGCTGCGCTGAAGACGGCGTCGTCGTCCATCACGGCGTCGAAGAGCTGGGACTTCTGCGCCTGCAGGGCGAGCACCTTCTCTTCGATGGTGTCGTTGGCGATCATCCGGTAGACCATGACGTTGTCGGTCTGGCCGATGCGGTGCGTGCGGTCGACGGCCTGCGCCTCGGTCGCGGGATTCCACCACGGGTCGAGGATGAACACGTAGTCGGCCTCGGTGAGGTTGAGCCCGAAGCCGCCCGCCTTCAGGCTGATCAAGAACGCCGGGGCGTCACCCGTCTTGAAGCGGTCGATCACTTCACCGCGCCTCCGGGTCGAGCCGTCGAGGTACTCGTAGGCGACGCCGCGTCGTTCGAGCCGGGCGGCCACCTTGTGCAAGAACGTCGTGAACTGGCTGAAGATCAGGGCGCGGTGCCCCTCGGCGACCACGTCGTCGAGTTCGTCGAGCAGCTGGTCGAGCTTGGCCGACGGGATGTCGGCGTAGGCCTCGTCGACGAGTGAGGCGTCGAGCGAGAGCAGCCGCAGCAGGGTCAACGACCGGAACACGATGAACCGGTTGCGGTCGAGGTCGTCCATGAGGCCGAGCAGCTTCTGCCGCTCGCGCTGCAGGAAGGCGTCGTAGAGGTCGCGATGTGCGGGGTCGAGGTCGACGCGCAGCACCTGCTCTTGCTTGGCAGGCAGGTCGGAGGCGACCTGTTCTTTCGTGCGTCGCATCATCAGCGGACGGATGCGGCGGCGCAGCCGCTGCAGCAGCTCGGGCGCCTCGCCCGTGGCGATCGGCTTCACGTAGTCGTCGGCGAAGCGGACGCTGCTGCCGAGCAGGCCGGGTGCCACCACGTGCAGCAGCGACCACAGGTCGGTGAGGCTGTTCTCGAGCGGCGTGCCCGTGATCGCGAGCTTGAACGGCACGTCGAGGTCGACCGCACAACGGTGTGCCTGCGAGGAGCGGTTCTTGACGAACTGGGCCTCGTCGAGGATCAGCCCGGCCCAGCCCTCGGCCTGGTAGGCCGCGAAGTCGAGGCGGAACAGCGCGTACGACGTGACGACCACGTCGGCGCCCTCGGCCAGGTCGTGCACCGAGCCGCTCCCGCCCTTCGCCTGGGTGGCGGTGACCGCGCGGATGGTCAGGCCCGGGGTGAACCGGGCGGCCTCGGCCACCCAGTTCGACACGACCGACGTGGGGGCGACGACCAGGAAGGGTGCAGGCGTGGCGCCTTCGCCAGCGGGGACGGGTGACCCGGCTGGGACGCGTGAGTCGGCGGAGGCCGGCGACCCACCTCGGGTCGGTGACTCGGCGGGGGCCCACGACCCACCTCGGGCACGTTCGGCCTCGCGGACGTGTGCGACCAACGCCAGGGTCTGCAGGGTCTTGCCGAGCCCCATGTCGTCGGCGAGGACGCCGCCGAGCCCGTGCTCGTGCAGGAAGGCCAGCCAGGCGAACCCTTCGTGCTGGTACGGGCGCAGGGTCGCGTCCACCGAGGCCGGCACCGGCACGGCCGTCGCGGCGTCGAGGCCGCCGGAGTCGGCGAGGGCCAGCAGCCCGCCGACGGCCCGCTGCCACTCGGCGGCCGGGATCGTCTCGTCGGCGAGGTCGTCGAGCTCGGACCAGAGACTCGCCTGGTAGCGGTTGATGCGCGGGGCGACCTGCCACTCGTCGAGGGCCGAGGCCTCGTCGATCAGCCGTTTCAGCTCGTCGAAGGCCGGGTGGTCGAGCGAGAGGTACGAGTGGTCGACGAGCAGCAACTTCTTGCGACCCTTGGCGAGGGCGGTGATGAGCGGCGTGAAGGGGACCGTCCGGCCCTCGACCGTCACCATCACGCCGAGGTCGAACCAGTCGCGCTTGTCGGTCGGCATCGTCGTGATCGTCAGCCGCGGCGCGTCGGTCAGCTCGCGGTAGTCCGGTCGCGTGCCGACGAGGTCGACCCGCAGGTCGGGTCGCGCCTCGAGGGCGGGCAGCGTGCCGGTGGCGAACTCGGCCGCGGTCACACCCGTCAGCACCTGGTCACGGGGGACGACGTCGAGCTCGCCCAGGTCGGGCACGGGCGAATGGGCGGTCAGCGGCCGCAGCCCGCCGTCGATCGTCCACCCCCAGGCGAGGCGGATCGTCTGGGCCTTCTCGAACCCGACGGTCAGCGTCAGCATCGGCGGCACGATCGTCGGGAACTCGACCGAGGCGTCCGAGCTGACGACGTCGACGCTCCGTCGCAGGGTCGGGTAGTAGTCGCGCAAGAACTCGGCCGAGTCACCGGCCGGCACGACCACCTCGGGCGTGATGGTCAGCAGGCGTCGCTGTTCGTCGTCGAGCGGGGACGTGGTCGGTGCGAGGGTGAAGGTCAGCACGGGTTCGTGCGCGACGCACCAGACGCCGTGGTCGGCGATCACCCCGGTCGACTCGGCACGACGGGCCACGCCGTCGACGGTGACGCCGGCGGTCAGCAGCATCGACCCGTCGTCGCCTCTCACGGCGTCGACCGTGACGCGGGCCTCGTCACCGACCACGACATCGGTCGACCGTTTGCCCGTCACGAGCGAGACGCCGAGCCGTTCGGCCTCGGCGAGCAGGGGCCAGAGCAGCGGACTCGCGAAGTCGTCGACGAACAGCCAGTCGGCGTCGCCGGGCGTGTAGGTCGAGACGGCCGAACGGTGCAGCGCCGCGAACTGGCCGAACCAGGCGTGCTGTTCGGGCTCGATGGCGAGCCGGTTGAGCTGGTAGGGCAGCGACGACCACGTCAGGTTGCCTCGCACCCAGTTGCCCGTGCCGCTGAGGGTCACGGGTCGCACGCCGAGTCGCTGGACCGTCGGGCCGCCCTGACGACGTGCCGAGGGGGCGACCGCCCGCCCCCGGGTCGAGTGCGCCCGGTCGCGGAGCTCGAACAGCAACCCCATGCGCGTCGTCCGAGCCGAGGAGGCGCGGGTGGGCCGCCCGACCGCCCCCACCGTCGACCGCCAGTCGCCCGTGCCCGTGCCGGGCCGTGCGGCGCCCAGCGCGGTCACGCCCCCGGTCGTGAGGTCGTCGGCGCTGGGCGACGGTGCGCTGCGGTCGGCCACGGCGCGCGCGTTGCTCTGCAGCAGGATCGCCGCGACGTGCTTGCAGTCGCTGCCGATCGGACAGCTGCACCGGCTTCGGACGGGACGGCTGTACTCGCCCCGGGTCGCCCGCAGGTCGACGGCGACCCGGTAGAGGGCCGTCTCGGCGCCGCGGACGCTGCCGTCGAGCCGCTCGTCGGCCGGGTGCCACGTGGTCTCGAGCACGGCACCGTCGCGGACGTACTCTTTGGCCCGGTTGAACGCCCGGGGCCCCACGAGCCGGATGACGTCGACGGCGTCGACGAGCGGCACGGTCGTCGAGTGGACGGGCCCGTCGGCGTCGTCGGGGTCACCGCCCGAGGTGTCGCGCGCGGCACCGGCGCCGGCGGCCGGGAAGCCACCGTGCACGTCGAACTCGTCGCCCAGGTCCATGTCGCCCATGATGTCAGCCGCCACCGACAGCTCGATCGCGCTCCACAGCCCGGAGAGCCACCCCCAGGCAGGCCGGAGGCGTCGCCATGTCCCGTCCCCAGAGGCACCGTCGTCCACACCCCGGACGAGTGGCTAGGTGTCGGGCCTGAGCGGTGCCACACTTGTCCCGTGCGGTTCACGCCGCACCCCGGTCGGTGCAGCAGCCGACCTGCTCCACCCTTCTTCGTCCTGCCCCCGCATCGTTCCGCCTCACCGGCACCGGGCCGTCGTCGCCCCGGTGCCGATCACCCTGCCCCCACGCTCGAAGGGACCGGCCCCCCCGTGTCTTCCGCCACGCCCCGCGACGCCTCGCGCCTCGCCCACCTCGACGCCCTCCTCTTCGACCTGGACGGCGTCCTCACGCCGACCGCCGAGGTCCACATGCGCGCATGGTCCCGGCTCTTCAGCGAGTACTTCGCCGCGCACGGCCTCGCGCCGTACACCGAGGGCGACTACTTCGAGCACGTCGACGGTCGTCCCCGCTACGACGGCGTCCGCGCCATGCTCGCCGCCCGCGACGTCGTGTTGCCCGAGGGCTCGCCCGACGACGGCCCCGACGTCGAGTCGGTCTGCGGTCTCGGAAACCGCAAGAACGCCGCCTTCGCCGCCGAGCTCGACGAGAACGGCGTCACGCCCTACCCGGGGTCGGTGGCGTTCCTCGACCGCGCCATCGCCGAAGGCGTGCGGGTCGCCGTCGTCTCGAGTTCGCGCAACGCCGTCCCCGTGCTCGAGGCCGCGGGCCTGCGCGACCGCTTCGACGTCATCGTCGACGGCGTCGTCGCCGCCGCCGAGGGCATCGCCGGCAAGCCGGCCCCCGACACCTACCTCGAGGGCGCCCGCCGCCTCGGCCTGACCGCCGACGACTGCGTCGTCGTCGAGGACGCCCAGTCCGGCGTCGAGGCCGGCCGCCGTGGGGCCTTCGGCCTCGTCCTGGGGGTCGACCGCGGCACCGGCGCCCAGACCCTGCTCGACTTCGGTGCCGACCTCGTGGTCGACGACCTCGGCACGCTGGTCGGGGCACTCGACCGAACCCGCGCCTCCTCGGCTCCGAACCCCGGCCAGGCGACACCGAGCACGCCCTCGAACAGCAGCAGCAGCACCGGCACCACGGAGGCACAGTCGTGAACCACATCACGTCCGACCCGCTCGATCGTTCGAGGTTCCCCGTCGACGAGTGGGCGCTCGTCGAGGACGAGTACATCCAGGGTGACGAGGGCCTGACCGAGACCGTCTTCGCGGTCGGCAACGGCTACCTGGGCCTCCGCGGCAACCCCGACGAGGGCCGCGGCGGCCACTCGTTCGGCACCTTCGTGAACGGGTTCCACGAGACCTGGCCGATCCGGCACGCCGAGGAGGCCTTCGGCTTCGCCCGCGTCGGCCAGACCATCGTCAACGTGCCCGACGCCAAGGTGATCCGCCTCTACGTCGACGACGAGCCGTTCGTGCTCTTCGAGGCCGACATCCTGCGGCACACCCGGCGCCTCGACTTCCGGGACGGCGCGCTGATCCGTGAGATCGACTGGCGGACGCCCTCGGGCAAGCGCGTGCTGGTCACGAGCCGACGCCTGGTCAGCTTCGAGGACCGCCACCTCGTCGTGATCGAGTACGAGGTGACGATGCTCGACTCGTCGGCCTCGTTGCTCATCTCGAGCCAGATCCTCAACCGTCAAGACCTCGGCGACCAGTACCACGCCGGCATGCGGGCCGCCGCCGAGGCGTTCGACCCGCGCAAGGCCGAGTCGTTCGACGACCGCGTCCTGCAGCCCGTGCTCAAGCGCAACGGTGGCACGCGAGCCGTGCTCGGCTACCGGACGACCAACTCGGGCATGACGATCGCGGTCGGGGCCGACCACCGCATCGAGACCGACGCCGAGTGGGACCAGTCGTCGCAGATCGACGACGACATCGCCAAGCACGTCTACCGCGTCAAGGCGCAGGCCGGCCAGAAGGTCCGACTGGTCAAGACGATCAGCTACCACACCAGCCGCGGCGTGCCCCCGCGCGAGCTGGCCGACCGGTGCGACCGCACCCTCGACCGGGCGTCCGAGACGCCGACCGCCGAGATCTTCGAGCACCAGCGGGCCTGGCTCGACGACTTCTGGCAGCGCAGCGACGTGCAGGTCGCCGGGCAGCCCGAGATCCAGCAGGCCGTCCGCTGGAACCTCTTCCAGCTGGCGCAGGCCACGGCCCGCACCGACGGCCAGGGCGTCGCCGCGAAGGGCGTCACGGGGTCGGGCTACGGCGGCCACTACTTCTGGGACACCGAGATCTACGTCCTGCCGTTCTTGACCTACACGTCGCCGAACGTCGCCCGTAACGCCCTGCGCTTCCGCCTCGGCATGCTCGACGCCGCACGCGACCGCGCGGTCGAGCTCAACCAGCGCGGGGCACTCTTCCCGTGGCGGACGATCAACGGGCTCGAGTCGAGCGCCTACTACGCGGCCGGCACGGCGCAGTACCACATCGACGCCGACATCAGCCACGCGCTCAGCCAGTACGTCCAGGCCACGGGCGACGAGGACTTCCTGCAGCGGGGTGCGGTCGACATCTTGGTCGAGACCGCCCGGCTCTGGGCCGACCTCGGCTTCTGGCGCTCGAACGGTGACCAGCGGTTCCACATCGACGGCGTCACCGGGCCCGACGAGTACACGACCGTGGTCGACGACAACCTCTACACGAACGTCATGGCGCGGGCCAACCTGCGTGCGGCCGTCCGGGCGGTCACCCGTCTGAAGGACGACGCGCCGGTCGCCTTCGACCGCATGGTCGCCCGCCTCGGTCTCGAAGAGCACGAGATCACCGGCTGGCAGCTGGCCGCCGAGGCCATGCACATCCCCTACGACGACCACCGGGGCATCCACCCGCAGGACGCCCAGTTCCTCGACAAAGAGCTGTGGGACCTCGAGGCCACCCCGGCCAACAAGCGTCCGCTGCTGTTGCACTACCACCCGCTGGTCATCTACCGCTTCCAGGTGCTCAAGCAGGCCGACGTCGTGCTGGCGCTGTACCTGCAGGGCGACGAGTTCACGCCCGAGCAGAAGCTCCGCAACTTCGAGTACTACGACGCGCTGACGACGGGCGACTCGACCCTGTCGGGCGTCGTGCAGTCGATCATCGCGGCCGAGGTCGGTCACCACCAGCTCTCGCAGCAGTACTTCCTGTCGTCGCTGTACGTCGACCTCGCCGACCTGCACAAGAACACCTCCGACGGCGTGCACGTCGCCTCGACGGGCGGCATCTGGAGTGCGCTCGTCAACGGCTACGGCGGCATGCGCGATTGGCTCGGGTCGTTCACGTTCGACCCCCGCTTGCCGTCCGACTGGGACGAACTGTCGTTCCGGGTCTCGATCAAGGGCAGCCGCCTGCGGGTCGACCTCGCCCAGCACGAGATCGTCTTCACGATCGAGACGGGAGACGCGGTGACCGTGGCCGTCCGAGGCGAAGAAGTCCACGTGTCGCCCGATGCGCCGGTCCGCGTGGCGCTCGACGGCCAGGGCCCGCGCATCACGACGCGCGTGCCCACCACGAGCGACCTGCGAGGCCTCATGCGCGCCGACGGCTCGGTCATCACCGCGTCGATCCCGACCATCAGCGTCGACCGCTACGACGAGGACGAAGCCGCGTCCTGACGGGCGAGGCGTCGTGACGGGCGACGCGTCCTGAAGGGCGCGGCGTCCTGACCGACGCGGCGTCGTGACCGGCGCGGCGTCCGTCACCGACACGACCCGCGCCTCCTCGGCCCGAGGGCTGAGGAGGCGCGGGTCCTGCGTGCGTGCGGCTCGCGTCAGTGCACCGGCACCGGGGCGTCGACGGCGGGCGAGGTCGACGGGTCGACCTGGTCCGACTGCGGCACGCGTCGGCGGAACACCAGCGCCGCGACCACCGCGCCGACCGCGAAGAACCCGGCTCCCCACCAGTACGCCGTGGCGTAGCCGGTGACCGCGGCCTCGGCGGCGACGGCTCCGGTCGCGGGCAGGTGGTCGGCGACGTAGTTCGCGGCCGCGGTCGCGGCCAGCGTGTTGAGCAGTGCGGTGCCGATCGAGCCGCCGACCTGCTGGCTGGTGTTGACCATGGCCGAGGCGACGCCCGCGTGCCCGCGGTCGACGCCGAGCGTGGCGGTCTGGATCGACGCGGGCATGATCGAGCCCATGCCGAAGCCGAGCACCATCAGGGCCGGCAGGACGTTCGCGGCGTAGGTGCTCTCGAGGTCGAGTCGGGTGAGCAGCAGCATGCCGATCACGCCGAGCGCCATGCCGAAGGGGACCATGACCTTCGGCCCGAAGCGCGGCACGAAGATGTTCGTCGACAGTTGGGCCGCGAGCACGAGCATGGCGATCATCGGCAAGAAGGCGAGCCCGGTCTTCGTCGGGGTGTAGCCGAGCGAGGTCTGCAGGTAGTAGGTCACGAACAGGAAGATGCCGAACATGCCGGCGCCGGCGATGGTGACCGAGGCGTAGGCGGCACCGCGGTTGCGGTCGAGGACGATCGACAGCGGCAGCAGGGGGTGCTCGGCCCGACGCTGCCATGCCACGAACGAGCTGAGCAGCACGACGGCCGCGACCAGGAACCCCCAGGTCAGCGGCGAGTCCCAGCCCTGGGTCTCGGCGTTCGAGAACCCGTAGACGAGCGAGAACAGGGCGCCGGAGACGAGCAGCGTGCCGGGCACGTCGAGCTTGGGGCGCGGGCCGGTGCGGGTGACGTGCGACACGAAGATCGCGGCTCCGACCACGGCGACGGCGGCGATGACGACGTTGATGTAGAGGTTCCAGCGCCACGAGGCGTACTGCGTCAAGAACCCGCCGAGCAGCAGGCCGATCGCGCCGCCGGCCCCGGCGATGGCGCCGAAGACGCCGAAGGCCCGGGCGCGCTCCTTGGGGATCGTGAAGGTCGTCGTCAGCACGGCCAGCGCGGTCGGGGCGAGCAGCGCACCGAAGGCACCCTGCAGGGCACGGGCGAAGACGAGCAGTCCGAAGGTGCCGGCCGCGCCACCGAGGGCCGAGGCGAGGGCGAAGCCGATCAGGCCGATGATGAAGGTGCGCTTGCGACCGATCAGGTCGCTGACGCGTCCGCCGACCAGCAGCAGGCTGCCGAACGCGAGCGAGTAGGCGGTGATGATCCACTGCCGGTCACCGTCCGAGAAGCCGAGGTCGGTCTGGGCGGCGGGCAGGGCGATGTTGACGACGGTGGAGTCGAGCACGACCATCAGCTGCGCGAGCGCGACCGTGGTGAGGGTCCACCAGCGCCGTGACGACGGCGGGGTGGGCGAGGACGAGGAGGCGCGGCTCGCGCCGTCACGGGAGGTGGAGGCCTGAGACATGAGCGCGAGCATATACGAGTCCCGACAGTTTCGGATACAGCCAGTTTCGTAAACATCCGATGTAGAGTCACCCCCATGACCGACAGGGAAGGCGCGGCGACGACGCCCGCCGAGGCCGAGCCCACGACGCCCGGGCGACCCGGACGCAAGCGCGACCACAGCCGCGACCCCGAGATCCTCCAGTGCACCATCGACGTGCTGGCCGAGACCGGGTTCGAGGGCATGACGATCGAGATGGTCGCCGCCCGGGCCAAGGCCGGCAAGGCCACGCTCTACCGTCGCTGGGCGTCGAAGGGCGAACTCGTCGTCGACGCCGTGGCCTGCCTCAAGCGGGGTGCCGTCGACCTCGACGACCTGCCCGACACGGGCACGTTGCGGGGCGACCTCGTCGCGATGATCAAACCGCAGAGCATCGACGAGGCCGAGAAGAAGATGCGGGTCATGGCCGGCGTCGTCACGATGCTCTCGACCACGCCCGAGCTGGCCGAGGCGGTCGACGCCGCGATCGTCCAGCCCCGCGCCGAGGCCAACCGACTGCTCATGCGCCGTGCCCTCGAGCGCGGTGAGATCTCGGCCGACGCCGACATCGAGGCGCTCGCGCTCGTGACCCCGTCGATGGTGTCGTACCGGGTGCTGGTGCTGCGCAAGCCCGTCGACCGCGAGTTCTTGATCGGACTCATCGACGGCGTGCTGCTGCCGGCCGCGGGGGTGCGCCAGACCGCCGACGTCTGACCCGGCCGACGACCCGGCCGACGACCCGCAGGTGATGCCGCCGGTGACCCGGCTCGCGCCTCCTCGTGTTCCGATCATGTGAACTCCTCATGAAACCGGGGACGCGGCGGGGGCCCGCCCTTACTGTGCAGGCATGAGCGCAGAGCTGACGCTGGGGGCCGAAGAAGAGCTGCACCTGATCGATCTCGAGACGGGGCGGTTGTCGGCCCGGGCGCCGCACCTGCTCGCCCGCCTGCCCGCCGACCGCTACGGGGCCGAGCTGCAGCGCACGACGGTCGAGACCAACGTGCCCGTCGTGACCACGCTCGACGACCTGCGCCGCGAGATCCTGACGCTGCGGCGCGACCTCGTCGAGGTGACGAGCGCCGAGGGGCTGGCCATCGGGGCGGTCGGCACGGCGCCCCGCAGCGAGTTCGCCGACTTCGAGCTCACCACGACCGGTCGCTACGGCCGCATGCACGAGCAGTACCGGCTGCTGGTCGACGAGCAGCTGATCTGCGGCCTGCAGATCCACGTGGGCGTCGCCGACCGCGACCTGGCCGTGCAGATCGCCGGGCGCATCGCCCCCGTGCTGCCGGCCCTGCTCGCCCTGAGCGCGAGTTCGCCCTACTGGAACGGGCAGGACACCGGGTACGCGAGCATCCGCTCGATCATCTGGCAGCGTTGGCCGAGCGCCGGGGCGACCGGGCCGATGGCCGACGCCGCCGAGTACGACCGCCTGTTGGCCGACCTGATCGGCACGGGCGTGATCGCCGACAGCAAGATGGCCTACTTCGACGTGCGCCCGTCGAGCCACGCGCCGACCCTCGAGCTGCGGACCTGCGACGCGTGCCCGTTGGTCGACGACGCCGTGCTGATCGCCGGGCTGTACCGCGCCGCCGTCCGTCGGGCCGAGACGGACGTCGAGGCCGGTCGACCCGCCGAGCACCGGGCAGCACCCCTGCACCGCGCCGCGATGTGGCAGGCCGCGCGCAGCGGGCTCGGCGGCGAGCTGCTCGACCTCGAGCAGCACCCGTCGCGGCTGCCCGCGGCCGAGGCGGTCCGCCAGCTCGTGACGCGGCTGCGGCCGCAGCTCGAGGAGTTCGGCGACTGGCAGACCGTGACCGACCTGGCGGAGGCGACGCTCGCCCGCGGCAACTCGGCCGACCGGCAGCGTGCCGCGTTCGCCGAGCGGGGGCGGCTCGACGACGTGGTCGACCTCGTCGTCCGCGAGACGCACGGCCCGGCCGCGGGGCTCGACGCCCCCGCGCCGACCCTCGTGGGGTACCGGTTCCGCGCCGGCGACGAGGCGATCGGTCCGGGGCTGCACCCGCGCCCGGCCTACCGCGACGTGGCCGGGTTCTTCCAGGAGCTCGGCCCGACCGAGGCCCACGCCCGTGCCGTCGCCCGTGACGCGTGGTGCGAGCAGGCAGGGCTCGGCTTCGGGGTCGGCGGCGACCACCGGGCGTTCCACTGCGACCTGGTGCCGCGCATCGTCACGCGTCACGAGTGGAGCCAGCTCGAGGCCGGCCTGACCCAGCGGGCCCGGGCGATCGAGGCCTTCCTCCGCGACGCCTACGGCGAGCGCCGGGTCGTCGCCGACGGCGTGCTGTCCGCCGAGCAGGTCCTCGGTGCGGCGGGTTGGCGGGACGAGGCCACACGTCTCCCTGCGGATGCGGTGCGCGCGCCGGTGCAGGGCTTCGACCTGGTGCGGAACGAGCTCGGCGGGTGGCGGGTGCTCGAGGACAACGTGCGGTCGCCCAGCGGGGCGGCGTTCTCGATCGCCGTGCGGCGGCTGCTCGACGAGGTGGTGCCGGACGCTCCGCGGCCGGCGGGGCTGCTCGACCCGACGAGCGTGTTCGCGGTGCTGCGGGCGACGCTGCTGGCGCACGCCGCGCCTCCTCGGGGTGACGACGGCGACGAAGGTGACGTCGCCGTCGACGGCGCGACCCGCGTGCCGGTCGCGGCGATCCTGTCCGAGGGGCCGACGAGCTCGGCCTGGTACGAGCACCGCACCCTCGCCGAGGGGGCCGGCCTGCTGCTGCTGCAGGCCGACGACGTCGAGGTCCGGGAGGCGCGGGTCGTCGACCGCCGGACGGGCACGGTCGTCGACGCGCTCTACCTGCGTCTCGACGGCGAGTTGGTCGACCTGCACGCGCCGCACGATCCGCTGCTCGGCGAGCACCTGATGGACGTGGCGGCCGCGGGCGACGTCGTGCTCGCGAACGCCCCCGGCAACGGGCTGGCCGACGACAAGGCGATGTACTGCGCCGTTCCCGACCTGATCTGGTACTACCTGGGCGAGCGTCCGCTGCTCGAGTCGGTGCCGACCTACCGGACGGGCGACCCGGCCGAGCGGATGGCCGTGCTCGAGCGCGTGGGCGAGCTGGTCACCAAGCCGGTCGACGGCGAGGGTGGTCGGGGCGTGCTGATCGGCCCGTCGGCGAGCGCCGCGGTCGTTGCCGAGCGCCGGGCCGAGATCGCCCGGGATCCGGCCGGCTGGGTCGCCCAGGAGGTCGTCACGCTGTCGTCGCACCCGACCCTGACCTCGACCGGGTTGCAGCCGCGTCACGTCGACCTGCGCTGCTTCGTCTACCTGACGGGCACCGGTGCGGGCGAGAGCGTGCTGGCCGACCTGGGGCTCACCCGGGTCGCTCCCGAGGGCAGCATGATCGTCAACTCGTCGCAGGGCGGGGGAGCGAAGGACACCTGGATCGTCGGGGACGTGAGCTGACGCAGGGCCCGCGCCGCTCGGGTCAGAAGGGCCCGGCGGCCGTGGCGATCGCCTCGAAGAGGGCGGTGGTGTCGTCGTCGCGGCGCTTGACCGAGGTGCCCACGGTGCCCCCGGGGGAGTGCACCTCGGCAGAGACGCGGCTACCGCGGTCGGAGGCCGTGAAGTCGAGTCGCACGGCGTCGGCGACGTGCGCCGACGCCGACCGCCGCAGCAGGGTGGCGCCCGATTCGTCGGCGTCGCTCAACGAGAACGTCGGGCTCGCCTGCAGGGCCCGGCGCACGAGTCCGGGCAGCATCGCCACCGGCAGCTTGAGGTCGAGCGTCGCCCGGGTCACCTCGGGGTCGCCTCGGACGATCTGGGGTCCACGCGTGTCGGCCATGGTCGGAGCGTAGCGCCGACCGTCGGGTCGTGCGTGCGGCAGCGGCCGCCATCTCTGAGGATTACTCGTCCTCGCGGGTGAACCCGTACTCTGGCCGGATGAGTGAACCGACCCCTCTGCCTGCTTCGAGCGGCACGCCGTTGCCGCCGCCGCCGTCCGCCGACGAGATGCGGGTCGCCAGCGAGCGCATCGACGAGCTGACGCGGGTCGCCGAACTCCGCGGCATCGACGACACCGACGCCCAGGCCGATCTCTGGGACGCCATCTTCGCGCTCGACCGCTGGTGGTTCGTCGCCCGCGGCGAACTGCCCGACGTGCAGCCCCTGGTGGCCGAGGTCGACGGGCGTCCGATGGTCCTGGCGTTTACGTCGCCCGAGCGGGCACGGCAGCACGGCCTCGCACGAGGACTGTCCGACGACGAGGCCGGCCGACTGCTCGCCCTGCCCTCCGCCGGATTCGTCGACGACGCCGCGGCCCTGGAGCGGACCGGCGTGTTCGGCGTCCTCGTCGACGTGCAGGGCAGGGGGCCCTTCGCGCCGCTCGGCGCGCTCGAGGCCATGCGGCGCTTCGGCCTCGACAGGCAGGCGCGACGCCGGAAGGGTGCCGAGGCGGCCGCCGACCGTCGATCGGGTCGCCCCGCGTCCGCCGACGCGCCCGCCGACCGTCAGCCGGGTCGCTCGGCGTCCGACGACGAGCCCGCCGACCGCTTCGCGCTCCCGACCGATCCGCCGGTGCTCGTGGCCGCCCACGACGGGCGTCGACTGCGTCGTCAGCTGGTCGGTTCCGGGCTGGGCGTCCTGCTCGCCCTCGCGCTGATGGCCGCCCTCGTCACCTGGTCGATCACGAGCACGGGGTGGCTGTGGTTCGTCGTGGCCCTGTGGGTGCTGCCGACCCTGCTGCCCGTCGCGACCTTCTCCGAGTACGTCGGTGCGGCGCGTCGTCGCGGAGGCCGGCTGCTGGCGGTCCACGCGTCGGCGATCGTGATCGACGGCAGCGTCGTCGTGCCCTGGAGCTCGGTCACGCGCGTGAGTTGGGTCGACGGGCCGGCCGGCCCCCTGGCCGGCGGCACCGGTCGGTCGATGCGCCGGGTCTCGTTCGTGGCGCGCCTGTTCGCGATCGGTGACGGCAAGCGGCTCGTCAACTTCCACCTGCGGGACCACGACGAGGTGCGTCGGCACGCCGGCAGCGCGGGGACGACGCGTCTCGTCGACCCGACCCGGGCGACGCCCTCGCTGCCGGCCGATGCCGCGCACGCGTACGTGGTCCTGACCGACGCCCTCGGCCCGAAGGACTTCGCGGCCCTGACCACGGCCCTCCGTGGCATGGTCGAGGCCCGCGGGCTCGGCTGGGCACGCGCGGCGGAGTAGCCGGACGGGCCGGCCCGGCAGGACCCGCCCGGTCGGCCCACGTCCGCCCGGCCCGGTCGGCCCCCGTGTCCGGCTCCCGTCCGGTCGCCGTCCGGTCGCCGCGCACCGGGTCGCCCTACGCTGGGTCGATGCCGAGCCCCGACCCGTCGACCCGCCGCCGACCGAGCGGCACCGCCGCCCTGACCTGGGGCGTCGTGCTGCTCGCGATCGCCGTGGTCGGCTCGCCGATCGGGGCCTCGGTGCTGCTCGTCGGCCTCGTGGCGCCGGGGCGCCAGTCGTCGGTCGACGTCGTCGTCGCGCTCGTCGTCGTGGCCGTGCTCGTCGCGGGCGGTGTCGTGCTCGTGCGCATCGGGGTGACCCAGAGGAGGCGCGCGCGGCTCGAGCGGGTCGTCGACCGGACCGCCTCGCCGACCGGGCCCACGGGGTCGACCCTCGCCGCGCCTCCCGGGGTCGCCTCCTCGGTCGAGGCACCCGTCGCGATCCCCGGCCCGGTGGGCGCACCACAGGAACGGATCGCCGCGATCGTCGCCGACGACCCCGTCGCCCTCTGGCGCTCGGCGTTCCGCCTCGAGGCCTGGTGGTTCGTCGACCGCGGCACCGCGGGGGCCTCGAAGCCCTTCGCCGTGGTCGACGAGGGCACGCCGACGCTGCTCGCCTTCACGTCACCCGAGCGCGCCCGCGACTCCGCGCTCGCGCGAGGGCTCGACCCGTCCGCCGCCGACCGGATCGTCTGGCGGGCACCCGCCGACTTCGTGGCCGACGTCGGCACCTACACGCGGGCCGGGCTGAAGCGGCTCGCGCTCGACCCCGACCAGCACGGGGCGTCCGGCACCCTGGCGACGCTGCCCGAGATCGCGCGGCTCGTCCGGCGCTGAGGGCCGGCGCCGAGGTCCGGCGTCGGTGGCCGGTGCCGCGGTCCGACGCCAGCGGCCGGCAGCGCGGTCCGACGCCGGCGACGGGTGTCGCGGTCCGACGCGGACGATCGCGTCAGAGACCCGGGAACGCCTCGGTCAGCGACGTGAGCACGGCGTCGGCCCCGGCCTCGCGGAGTTCGTCGACCGAGTGCTTGCCGCTCGCGACGCCGATGCCGGTCGCCCCGGCCGCGTGCGCGCTCGTGACGTCGTGCGGGGTGTCGCCGACGACGAAGACCTCGGTCGGCGACAGGTCGTGGCCGACGAGCAGCGACGCCTTGCGGATCGCGGCCCGGGTCGCCTCGGTCCGGTCGGGGCTGTCCGATCCGTAGCCGCCGAAGACGAACCAGCGGCCGAGCCCGGCCGGCTCCATCTTCGTGCGGGCCGCGCCCTCCATCGCGCCCGAGATCACGCCGAGGACGACGCCGGCGTCGCTCAGCGCCCGCAGCGCCTCCTCGGCCCCGTCGAGCATCCGGTACCCCTCGGAGGTGCGGATGTCGTCCGCCAGGTGCCAGAGGTAGGCGGCGTAGAGCGCCGCCATCTCGGCGTCGGTCGGGGTGCGCCCCATCACGCCCTCGAAGGTCTGCCGGCCGACCTCGGGGTCGGTCTCGCCCGCGCTCGTGTGGTCGCCGATGTCGGCTGCCACGCCGTGCAGGTGGTCGAAGGCCCAGGTCCAGCTGCGTCCGCCGGCCCCGCCGGTGTGCACGAGGGTCTCGTCGATGTCGAACAGGACGGCCAGTGGTTTCTGCATCGTCCCGGTCTACCGGCCCCGTCGGGCGGTCCGCCCAGCAGGCCGGCAGCCGGGGTACGTCGGGTCAGTTCCAGCGGTAGCCGTGCTCGGGGCGGCCCGGGCTGCCGTACCGGGGTTCGCGGGTCGCCGCCCCCGTGTCGGCGAGGTGTTCGAGGTAGCGGCGGGCCGTCACGCGCGACACCCCGGCCGCGTCGGCCACCTCGCCGGCGGACGGCGACCCGCCCCGACGCAGCACGGCCACGACCTGGTCGAGGGTCGCCGGGGCGAGTCCCTTCGCCAGCGCCGGGGTCGGCGCCTGCCTCAGGCTGGCGAGACCGAGGTCGACGTCGGACTGCGTCACCTGCCCCTGCCCGGCGGCGAGCGACTCGCGGAACGCCCGGTAGGCCCCCAGGCGCTCGGCGAAGGTCGCGAAGGTGAACGGCTTGATCAGGTACTGCACGATGCCGAGCGACACGGCCGTCCGCACCACGGACGCGTCGCGGACGGCCGTGATCGCGATCACGTCGACGGTCGACCCCGCAGCCCTCAGGGCGCGGCACAGCTGCAGGCCGTGGGTGTCGGGCAGGTTCATGTCGAGCAGCACGAGGTCGAGCCCCGTGCCCCCGGGTGCACCGGCCGCGCGCACCGCGTCGAGCGTCTCGCGACCGTCGCGGGCCCGGCCGACCACTTCGAAGCCCTCGAGCCGTTCGAGGTAGGCGACGTGCGCCTCGGCGGTCAGGGGCTCGTCCTCGACGACGAGCACCCGGACCCGGTCGTCGGACGAGGAGGCGCGGGTCACGACCGCACCCCGCCCCGGTGCCGCACGTCGGCGTCGGCGTCCCCGGGCCGTGGGTCGGGCAGCAGCACCGAGAAGGTGGTCCCGTCGGGCCCCGTGGCGACGTCGAGCCGACCCCCGACCCGACCCACGGCCTGACGCACGAGCGCGAGGCCGATGCCGCGTCCGCCCACCGCCGCCGGCTTGGTGCTGAAGCCCCGTCGGAACGCCAGCTCGACGTCGCCGAGCCCCGGCCCGTCGTCCTCGACGTCGAGCTGCACGCCGCCCTCGACCCGGGCCACGGTCACCTCGACCCGTGGCGGGCGGACCGGGGCGGGCGCGGGGTCGAGGTCGGCGGAGGGGTCGAGCGTCGGGGCCACGGCGTCGAAGGCGTTGTCGAGCAGGTTGCCGACGATCGTCACGAGGTCGCCGGGCTCGACGTCGATCGCCCCCAGCCCGGGTTCGACGTCGACGCGCAGGTCGATCGAGCGCTCGCGGGCCTGCGCGGCCTTGCCCAGCAGCAGGGCGGCGAGGGTCGGCTCGTCGATCGACGCGACGACCCGGTCGGCGAGCCGCTGCCCGAGGTCGAGCTCGTCGGCGGCGAAGCGCAGCGCCTCGTCACCGCGGCCGAGCTCGATCAGCGACACGATCGTGTGCAGCCGGTTCGAGAACTCGTGGGTCTGCGACCGCAGCGCGTCCGAGAGCGTGCGCATGGTCTCCACCTCGCCCGAGAGGTGCGCGAGCTCGGTGTGGTCGCGCAGGGTGGTCACCGTCCCGAGCGTGCGCCGGGGGCGGAGGCGGGCCGCGCCGGTCACGGGCGCCGCGCCTCCTGCGGGCACCGCGCCTCCAGCGGGCACCGCGTGGGGCAGGGACCTCGTGCCCCGCCGGCCGGGCGGGGGAGGCGTGCCGTCCGAGGGCTCGGTGACCTCCTGGTTGACGACGAGGACGCGGTCGTCGGTCACGTGCACCTCGTCGGAGGCGCGGCGACCCGAGGCCAGCAACTCGCGCAACGAGGCGGGCACCTGCAACTCGTCGAGCGGCACGGGCGCGGCGATGCCCCCGGGCGGCAGGTCGAGCAGCTCGGCGGCCTGGTCGTTGTAGAGCGTCAGCCTCCCGCGCTCGTCGACCAGGACGAGGCCCTCGCGCACCGAGTGCAGCACGCCCTCGTAGTAGGCGAACATTCGCGCGAGCTCTTCGGGGCCGCGACCCCAGGTGACCCGACGCAGGTAGCGGCTGAGCAGCCACGACACCACGCCGCCGAGCAGCACGGTGGCCCCGGCGGCGGCGAACACCAGGGGCAGGCGCTCGCCGACGGACTGCGTGATCGAGTCGACCGTCACGCCGGCCGACACCAGGGCGACGACCTCGCCGTCGCTCTCGATCGGCACGACCGCCCTGACCGACGGGCCCAGGGTGCCGGCGTAGGTCTCGGTGAACGACTCGCCGCGCAGCGCGGGGGCGATGGTGCCGACGAACGGGCGGCCGATCTCGGCGGGGTCCGGGTGCGTCAACCGGGTGCGGTCCGGGCGCATGATCGTGACGAAGTCGGTCGAGGTGTCGCTCATCAGGGCCACGGCGTAGGGCTGCAGGCGTTCGCTCGGGTCGTCGGTCGCCAGCGCGCTGACGACGTAGGGGTTGTCGGCGATCGAGGTGGCGAGGGCCAGGCACGCCCGTGCGGCCGAGCGGTCGGCGTCCTCGCGGGCCGAACGGAGGGTCCAGGCCGTCGCGAGCACGGCGACGGCGACCACGAAGACCACGAGCAGCGCGAAGAGCCGGGTGGCGATGCTCCACCGGGTGGGATCGACGGTCATCTCGGGCGGGCTCCTCGCTGCGCTGCGGCCGGGTCCATCATGACGCACGGCGGGACCGGAGCGCGCGGCGCGGCCGGACCGCGCGGCGCGGCCGGACCGCGCGGCGCGACCAGTATGACCAGAAGGTCGACGGCCGCCGGAGGAACGACCAGAGTCGCGACACCGCACCCCCGCACGACCGTCGACGACGACGCCGCCGGTCATGAGCTCGAGGAAGACCCCATGGCAAAGACGCACAAGGGCCCGCAGACCCCCACCCCCGGCGGCACGACGCTGACGAACGGCGTTCGTGCCCGTCGCCGCATCGACCGCTCGCACTGGCTCTACATCGCGGTGATCGTCGCCGTCGCGGCCGGCATCGTCGTCGGCCTGACCGCCCCCGAGGTGGCCGTGCAGCTCAAGCCGATCGGTACGGCGTTCGTATCGCTCATCTCGATGATGATCGCGCCGGTGATCTTCTGCACGATCGTGCTCGGCGTCGGATCGATCGCGAAGGCCGCCACCGTCGGCAAGGTGGGCGGGCTCGCGCTCGGCTACTTCATCGCGATGTCGACCTTCGCGCTCGCGATCGGCCTGGTCGTCGGCAACCTGATCCACCCGGGCGAGGGCCTCATGGTCGGCTCGACCGGCTACGAGGCGCCCGCCGCCGAAGAGGCCGGCGGCACCGCGGCCTTCTTGCTCGGCATCATCCCCGAGACGCTCGTGTCGTCGCTGACCAGCGGGTCGATCCTGCAGACGCTGTTCGTCGCGCTGCTCGTCGGCTTCGCCCTGCAGCGCATGGGCGACCGCGGCAAGACCATCCTCGAGGGCGTCCGCAACCTGCAGCTTCTGGTGTTCCGCATCCTCGCGATGATCATGTGGGTCGCCCCCATCGGTGCGTTCGGCGCCATCGCCGCCGTCGTCGGCGAGACCGGCGTCGCGGCCATCGTCGCGCTCGGCACGCTGATGGTCGCCTTCTACATCACGTGCATCCTGTTCGTGGCCGTCGTGCTCGGCACGATCCTCAAGCTCGTCACCGGCGTCAACATCTTCCGGGTGATGAAGTACCTCGGCCGCGAGTACCTGCTGATCGTCTCGACCTCGTCGAGCGAGGTCGCCCTGCCCCGCCTCATCGCCAAGATGGAGCACCTGGGGGTCTCGAAGCCCGTCGTCGGCATCACCGTGCCCACCGGCTACTCGTTCAACCTCGACGGCACGGCCATCTACCTGACCATGGCGTCGCTGTTCATCGCCAACGCCATGGGCACGCCGCTCAGCGTCGGCGAGCAGGTGTCGCTGCTGCTGTTCATGATGATCGCCTCGAAGGGTGCCGCCGGCGTCACCGGGGCCGGCATCGCCACCCTGGCCGGCGGACTGCAGGCCCACCGCCCCGACCTGGTCGACGGCGTCGGCGTCATCGTCGGCATCGACCGCTTCATGTCGGAGGCCCGCGCCCTGACGAACTTCACCGGCAACGCCGTCGCGACGATCCTCGTCGGCACCTGGACGAAGCAGATCGACAAGGACCGCGTCGAGACCGTGCTGTCGGGTCGCGCGCCCTTCGACGAGGCGACCATGAACGCCGACGGGCACGGCGCCTCCTCGGCCTCCGGCTCGTCGGGTCCTCTGGCCACGACCGCCCACGAGGACGAGGCCGCGCTCTCGACCGACGACGCCGGTCGACCCACCGGGGCCCGACTGCTCGACGGTCGCACGGGTGGGCTCGGCTCGCTCGAGGGCACCTCGCCCGACCGCATCTCGACCGGGTCGCTGCACGCGATGGTCGGCACCGACGGTCGCCGGGCCGACGAGCAGCTCGCCGATGCCCCTGCGGGCGACGCGCACTCGGACGACGAGCCGCGCCTGCGGTAGGCCCCCGGCCCGAGACCCCGGAAAGTCACCGAGACCCCCGTGCGCGCGCGGGGGTCTCGGCGCGTTCCCGGGGTCTGACCGTCCGTCTGCCGACCGGCGGCGGCGGCGGGTGCAGCGTGCAACATCGGCCGTGGCGGCGTAGCGTCGCACCCGATGTGCGGTCACGCCCGCGGTCAGAGCCGACCGACCGGGCCCCGCAGGACGGAGTCACCATGCTCGCCGGACGCCTCGACGTCAGCACCCGCCACTTCTCGGTCACCGAGGTGCCCACCCCCGACGCCGGCCCCGGGCAGGTCCGCATCGCGGTCGCCGCCGCGGGCGTCTGCCTGAGCGACGTGCACCTGATCCAGGGTTCGCTCACGCCGCTGAAGCTGCCGGGTGACACCGTCACCCTCGGCCACGAGGTCGCGGGCACGGTCGACCAGGTGGGCGAGGGTGTCACGCACGTCTCCGTCGGCGACCGCGTCCTGTTGCAGGCCGGTGAGGAGCGCGACGGCCAGGTCTTCACCCGGGGCGTCGACTACGACGGCGGCTGGGCCGAGTTCGCCGTGGCCCGCGCCGACACGGTCGTGCCGATCCCCGACTCGCTGCCGTTCGAGCAGGCCTGCTTCATCCCCGACGCGGTGTCGACGCCGTGGGCCGCCCTGACCACCACGGCGGACGTCCGCCCCGGCACGGCGGTCGGCGTCTGGGGCGTCGGCGGTCTCGGCGCCCACGCCGTGCAGCTGCTCGCGCTGCTCGGTGCCGCGCCGATCATCGCGGTCGACCCGCTGCCCCGGGCCCGCGAGCGGGCGCTCGAGTTCGGCGCCGACCTGGCCCTCGACCCCGCCGACCCGGACTTCGCCACGGCGCTCGGTCGGGCCACCGGCGGGCGCGGGCTCGCCCGGGCCTTCGACTTCGCAGGCGTGCCGGCCGTCCGCGAGCAGGCGATCGCCTGCCTCGGGTACCGCGGTCGCCTGACGCTCGTCGGCCTCTCGGACAAGCCGATCACGATCACCGACGGCACGAAGTTCAGCTTCCTGCAGCAGCAGGTGCTCGGGCACTACGGCTCGGAACCCTCCGACGTCACCACGCTCGTCGCGCTGGCGGGCCGGGGGCGGCTCGACTTCTCACGCTCGGTCAGCGCCACCGTGCCGCTCGCCGAGGCCGAACGCGCCGTGCAGATGCTCGAACGCAAAGAGGGCGACCCCATCCG
This sequence comes from Frigoribacterium sp. VKM Ac-1396, assembly GCF_015350895.1. Lineage (NCBI taxonomy): Bacteria > Bacillati > Actinomycetota > Actinomycetes > Micrococcales > Microbacteriaceae > Frigoribacterium > Frigoribacterium sp. VKM Ac-1396. Next base: position 96,351 of record NZ_JADKSD010000001.1, read on the forward strand.
GATCGTGCTCGTCCCGTGAGCGACGCCACCCGCGCCTCCTCGGCCTCGGCCTCGCAGGGTGGGGGCGCCACCCGAGACGGTCACGACGGGGTCGAGCACGTTGACCTGCTCGTGGTCGGGGCGGGCCTGTCGGGCGTCGGCGTAGCGGCTCAGCTGCGTCGGGACTTCCCCGGCCGCAGCCTCGCGGTCGTCGAGGCGCGCGACGCGATCGGCGGCACGTGGGACCTCTTCCGGTACCCGGGCGTCCGGTCCGACAGCGACATGTTCACCCTCGGCTACGGCTTCCGGCCGTGGCGCGACCATCGGGCGATCGCGCCGGGTGCGGCGATCCGCGACTACGTGCGCGACACGGCGGACGAGACGGGCGTCGCCGGGCTGATCCGCTTCGGACACCGGGTCGTCTCGGCCGACTGGTCGTCGGTCGACGCCCGCTGGACGGTGACGCTCGACGTCACCGACCCGGCCCACCCGGCAGCCCCGTCCCGCCCGGCAGACCCGGCCGGCCCGGCCCGCCCGGCAGACCCGGCCGGCTCGGCGGCGCGACCCTCGGCCTTGTCCGAGCGCGAAGGAGGCGCGGGCACCGCCCCGGCCCCTCGTCGCGTCACGATCTCGTGCGCGTTCTTGTTCGTCTGCTCGGGGTACTACCGCTACGACGAGGGCTGGTCGCCCGCGTTCCCGGGGCAGGACTCGTTCGCCGGGCGCATCGTGCACCCCCAGCACTGGCCCACCGACCTCGACGCGACCGGCAAGCGCGTCGTGGTGATCGGCTCGGGCGCGACGGCGGTGACTCTCGTGCCCGCCCTCGCCGAGACCGCCGAGCACGTGACCATGCTGCAGCGGTCGCCGACCTACGTCCTGTCGCTGCCGTCGCAGCGGAAGCGTCCCCGCGCCTGGCGGCGGCTGCTGCCACAGGTCGTCGACGACCGCCTGATCCGCTGGCGCAGCATCGGGATGGCCCTGCTGAGCTTCCAGACCAGCCGACGGTCGCCCGAGAAGATGAAGGCCTTCCTGCGGGCGCAGGTGGCCCGGCGGCTGCCCGACGACTTCGACGTCGACCGGCACTTCCAGCCGAGCTACGACCCGTGGGACCAGCGCCTCTGCATCACGCCCGACGGCGCGCTCTTCCGGTCGCTGCGATCGGGTGACGCCGAGATCGTGACCGACGACATCGTGGGGTTCACCCCCGACGGGGTCCGGGTCGCCGGCCGTGACGGTCAGGAGGCGCGCGAGCTGCCCGCGGACGTGGTCGTCACGGCGACGGGGCTGAACCTGCTGCTGTTCGGCGGCATGCAGCTGTCGGTCGACGGTGTCGCGGTCGACCCGGCGACCCGGTTGACCTACAAGGGCTTCATGCTGTCGGGGGTGCCGAACCTCGCCTTCGCGATCGGTTACACGAACGCGTCCTGGACCCTCAAGATCGACCTGGTCGTGCACTACGTCTCGCGGGTGCTGCGGCACCTCGACCGCCACGGGTACCGGTCGGCGGTGCCGGTCGCCCCGACCAGGCCCGGGCCGACGAGCCCACTGATCGACCTGTCGAGCGGGTACGTCTCGCGCGGCGTGCACCTGATGCCGAGGCAGGGGGCGCGTTCGCCGTGGCGGATGCACCAGAACTACCCGCGGGACGTGCTGCTGATGCGCCTCAGCACCCTGACGCGCGACGGCATGCGGTTCGGGCGCTGACGTCCGCCGCCGGCTGCGAGGGCGGACTCAGCCGACCACGGCGAGGGCGAACGGCAGCACGGCCGGAGCCCCGGCACGGCGCAGGTCGCGACCGGCGACGGTGAGGGTCCAGCGGCTGTCGACCAGGTCGTCGACGAGCAGCACCGGACCGGTCACGTCGGCGAGCGCCGCGGCGAGCTCGGGGCCGACCTCGAAGGACTGCCAGACGTCGGCCAGACGGTAGACGCTGTTGCCCCCCTGGCCACGACCGGCCGACGGGCGGGCGCTGCCGAGCGTGCCGAGCAGCGGCAGCCGCCCGACGGTGCTGATCGCCTCGGCGAGCGACCCGACGAGCTGGGGGCGTGACGTCGACGGCATGGCCACGACGCCCACCGGGCGCTCGGCCCACGGCCACTCCTTGAGCACGCGCACGACCCCGTCGAGGAGGTGCTTCGACAGGGGAGCGTCGGGGGCGGTCGTGGCGAAGACCTCTCGCAGGGTGTTGCCCCACCCGAGGTCGGTCAGCCGGGCCAGCGCGCGACCCGGTTCGACCCTCTCGCCCTCGGGGATCTTGCCCTTGACGGGGACCCCGGCCCGGTCGGCGCCCGTGGGCCACTGGGCTCGGGGGTCGATCTCGATGCCGACCCGGTCGAGCGTGCTGGCGGCCGAGGTGGCCGCCTCGCCCGCGATGTCGGTCGGGTACCAGGCGCCGGCGCAGACGTCGCACCGCCCGCAGGGTTCGGCGGCGGGGTCGTCGAGGTCGAGCTGCAGCAGCTGCATGCGACAGGTCGCCCCGCGTTCGAACGTGAGCATCGACTCTTGTTCGGCCACCCGGGCCGCGGCGATGCGCTCGTAGCATTCGGCGTCGTAGACCCAGGGCAGGCCCGTGCTCACCCAGCCGCCCTGCACCCGGCGGACGGCGCCGTCGACGTCGAGCACCTTGAGCATGAGCTCGAGCGGGGTGCGCTTGACGTCGACCCGAGCCTCGAGGGCCGGCGTCGACAGGGGCGTCTCGCCCAGCTCGGCGAGCACGGCCGAGGCCCGCGCCTCGGACGGCATCGACGCGGTGGCGAAGTACTGCCAGATCTCGGCGTCTTCAGTGCCGGGCAACAGCAGCACGTCGGCGTTGTCGGTGGCCCGGCCGGCACGGCCGATCTGCTGGTAGTAGGCCACGGGCGACGACGGGGCGCCGAGGTGGATCACGAAGCCGAGGTCGGGCTTGTCGAAGCCCATGCCGAGGGCGCTCGTCGCGACCAGTGCCTTGAGGTCGTTGTCTTTCAGTCGCTGTTCGAGCTGTTCGCGTTCTTCGGGGTCGGTGCGACCCGAGTACGAGCGGACGTCGTGGCCTGCCTCGCGGAGGAGGCGAGCGGTGTCGTCGGCCGCCGAGATGGTGAGCGTGTAGATGATGCCGCTGCCCGGCAGGTCGGCCAGGTGGCTGAGCAACCAGCCGAGACGGTCGCGTGACGTCGGCAGCTGCAGCACCCCGAGGCGCAGGGAGGCACGCGCGAGCGACCCGCGGATCGTCAGCACCTCGTCGCCCGGCCCCACGGCGAGTTGCTCGGCGACGTCGGCCACGACGCGGGCGTTGGCCGTGGCGGTCGTCGCCAGCACGGGGACGCCGGAGGGCAGGGTGCGGATGAGGTCGGCGAGGCGGCGGTAGTCGGGGCGGAAGTCGTGGCCCCAGTCCGAGATGCAGTGCGCCTCGTCGACGACGAGCATGCCCAACCGGGCGATGAGGACGGGCAGCTGCTCGTCGCGGAACCGCGGGTTGTTCAGGCGCTCGGGCGAGACGAGCAGCACGTCGATCTCGTCGTCGACGAGGCGCTGCTGCACGTCGGACCACTCGTGGGCGTTCGCCGAGTTGACGGCCACCGCCCGCACGCCGGCGCGGGCCGCCGCGGCGACCTGGTCGCGCATCAGCGCGAGGAGGGGCGACACGAGCAGGGTCGGGCCCGTGCCGCGTCGGCGCAGCAGCAGCGTCGCGATGAAGTACACCGCGGACTTGCCCCACCCGGTGCGCTGCACGACGAGGGCCCGGCGTCGATCGGCGACGAGTGCCCGGATCGCCTCGAGCTGGCCGTCGTGGAAGACGGCGTCGTCGCGCCCGGTGAGCGCGCGCAGCAGGTCGAGTGCCTCGGCGTCGATGTCGGTCGCGGTGCTCGTCGGTGTCATGGCCCCATGGTCGCAGAGGCCACCGTCACCCGGTGTGCGGACGAAGGGCGCGACCGCCCGTCACCGGGAGGTCGCGCCCTGGGGACGAGACGAGACGACGCCGGGGGATCAGGCCGTCGAGGGGTCGGCGTCCGGCTCGGTCGGCGGGGTCGCGCGCTTGCCCAGCTCGACCGCGACGAACGAGGCGACGACGCCCGCGACGAGGGCGAACACCGTCCCGCCGGCACCCCACGACTTCTTGCCGAAGAGCTGGTCGACCGAGGGCCCGCCGGGGCCCGACGCCAGGGCTGCGGCTGCGGCGATCAGGACGGCGTTGTACTCGTAGCCGCCCTCGGTGACCCACGGACCCTTGGCCAGGTGCACCTTGCGGACGGCCGTGACCATCGTGCCGACGATGCCGGCGGCGGCGAGCGGGGTCGCGGCGCCGAGGGCCAGGGCGGCGCCGCCGGCGGTCTCGGTGACGGCGACGAGGCGGGCGTTGCGGGCGGCCGGGTGCATGCCCGTGCCGGCCATCATCTGCTCGGTGCCGGCCAGGCCGGGCCCGTCGAAGGCGCCGGTCAGCTTCTGGAGTCCGTGGCCGACGAAGAAGCCGCCGACGGTCAGGCGGAGGAGGGTGGATGCGAGGCTCATGCACCGTTCCTACCCGCTGTCGCGCGCCTCCGTCCGGGGTGGCGGGCGGCCGGAGCCCGGCTCGTGTCAGGATCGGGGGATGCGCGCCGTTCAGTACGACCAGTTCGGGTCGGTTCCGTCCCTCGTCGACCTCCCGACGCCGGCCCCGCCGGACGACGGCGTGGTGGTCCGCGTCGCGGCGACGGGGGTGTGCCGCAGCGACTGGCACGCCTGGAAGGGCCACGACGACTCGGTCCGCCTGCCCCACGTACCGGGTCACGAGTTCGCGGGCGTGGTGACGGCGGTGGGCCCGGCGGTCTCACGCGTCGCCGTCGGGGCCCGCGTGACGGCCCCCTTCGTCTTCGCGTGCGGCACGTGCGAGCAGTGCCGGGCGGGCGCCACCCAGGTGTGCACCCGTCAGCAGCAGCCCGGCTTCACCCTGCCCGGGTCGTACGCCGAGTCCGTGGTCGTGCCGCACGCCGACGTGAACGTCGTCGCCCTGCCCGACGCGGTCGGCTTCGTCGAGGCGGCCGCTCTCGGCTGCCGGTTCGGCACGGCGTACCACGCGCTGCACGCCCGGGCCCGCGTCGAGGCGGGGGAGTGGGTCGCCGTGTTCGGCTGCGGCGGCGTGGGGCTCTCGGCCGTGGCGGTGGCGGTCGCCGCCGGCGCGCGCGTCGTGGCCTCGGACATCTCGTCCGCCGCCCTCGAACGAGCCGCGGCGCTGGGTGCCGCGGTCGTGCCGATGGACGGCGACGCCGTCGAGCGGGTGCGCGCCGTGACAGGAGGGGGTGCCCACGTCGCGCTCGACGCGTTCGGCAGCCGGGTCACCTCGGCGGCGTCCGTGGCCTCGCTCCGCCCGCGTGGTCGGCACGTCCAGGTGGGCCTGTTGCTCGACGACGAGGCCGCCCCGGTCATCCCCATGGGCCGCGTGATCGCCGACGAACTCGAGCTGCTCGGCAGCCACGGCATCTCGGTGGGCGAGTACGCCGCCATGATCGACGACGTCGTCGCGGGCCGGCTGCGCCCCCTCGAGTCCATCGGCCGCACCATCGCGTTCGACGACCTGCCCGACGCCCTGACGGCCATGGACCGCCCGGCGGTCACCGCCGGAATGACCGTCGCCGTCTTCTGACGGCGTCGGCCCGGCCCCTACGAGTAGTCGGCGCCGACCTTCCGCGCGACACCGTCGAGGCGGACGGTGCCGCCGTGCGGGACGATCCACTGCGGTCGCGTGTGCCCGAACGGCACCCCGACGCAGACGACGGCCTCGGGGGCGTACCGCGCGACCAGCTCGACGACGACGTCGCGCTGGGCGGTGCGCCGCACCTCCTGCTCTGCCGCCGTCGGCACGGGTGAGCCGAGGGCGCTCGCGGGCGGACGGGCGACGAGCACACCGGCCACGACCTCGAGGACGCCCCGCTCGCCGAGGGCGCGCACCCACCGGCCGACCTGGTCCGCGGACGGCAGCTCCTCGCTGGTCTCGAGCAGCAGGATCGCGCCTTCGAGGTCGGAGGTCGGCGGCAGGCGGTCGGCCAGCGCGAGCTGGTCGAGCACCTCGAGGCAACCGCCCCACGTCGTGCCCTCGACGACGCGGTCGGGGCCCGCCCAGGCCCAGGGTCCGGTCGGCTCACGGTCACCGAACTCGGTCAGCGCCCGGGGGTCGTCCCACGGCACGCCGAAGTCCTCGGACTCGCCGGGATCGGTCAACTCGAGGACGCCGCCGTCCAGCAGGGCGGTTCGCAGCGACAGCACGTGCACGTCGTCCACGTGAGGCCCGGGGCCGAGGTGCACCATGGTCGACCCGCCGTAGTAGCTCGGCACGCCGAGGCCCCACAGCAGGGCGTGCAGGTTCGTGTTGTCGCTGTACCCGACGAAGGGCTTCGGGTTCGCGGCCAGGACCTCGGCGTCGACGTGGGGGACGACCGTGATCTGGTCGTCACCGCCGACGGTCGCGAGCACGGCTCGGATGGTGGGGTCGGCGAACGCGGCGGTGACGTCGGCCGCCCGGGCCTCGGCGGTCGCCCCCAGCTGTCGTGTCGTGGGGTACTCGACCGGCACGAGCCCCGTCACCTCGGCGAGCCGCCGCAGGGCCTGTTCGTGCAGCTCCGCCGACACGGCCGGGGCCGCGAAGGCGGGGGAGAGGACCGCGACTCGGTCGCCGGCTCGTGCCTTCGGGACCGGCGCCATCGGCTGCTTCGTCATCGGGCCATCGAACCAGACACGAGCGCGATGTCGCGAGACGGACCGCCGTGCCCCGAGAATGGCCGCATGACTGCCCTCCACGGAATCGACGTCGCGGCCGAACTCCGCCAGGTGACCGAGCACTGGACGCCCCGGGTCGTCGGGCGGGTGAACGACCAGTACGTGAAGGTCGCGAAGCTGCTCGGCGAACTCGTCTGGCACGCGCACGACGCCGAGGACGAGATGTTCCTGGTCGTTTCAGGCACCCTGCGCATCCAGCTGCCCGACGACGTCGAGGTGGTGCTCACCTCCGGCCAGTTCCACGTCGTGCCCCGGGGCGTGCAGCACAACCCCGTCGCCGACGACGAGGTCGAGATCGTCCTGATCGAGACCACGACGACGGCCCACACGGGTGACGTCGTCGTCGAGCGCACCGTGCCCGTCGACCGTCAGGTCGGCGACTTCCGCTGACGCGGTGCCCAGGAGGCTCGGCTCGGCCTGGCGATCGGACGCGTCCCGTCAGGTCACGTCCGTGCTCGATCGCCACGCGTCGACCGCCCGGTCGAGCCGCGCCCTCACCCGGGCGGCCCGGCCGTGCAGGATCAGCCCGACGCCGAACGCCACCACCGCGAGCGGCACGACGACGTAGGCCCGCGCGATGACGAGGGCGAGCGGCGTGTACAGCACGGGTGCCACGCTCGAGAGGGCGAACACCACGCGCAGTCCGACGACGGCGACCAGCGCCCACGCCGCCCACGGGTCGAGGAGGCGCCACCGCGTCACGAGGACCGCTCCGGTCAGTCCGCCGGTGAGCCCGACGACCTGCACGGCGTACAGCACGGGCCCGAGCACCGCGAGCTGTTCGAGGTCGCGGACGAACGCCAACGACACCGCCGAGACGAGATCGGCGACCGGCCAGAGCAGCAGCGCCACGGCGGCCACCGGCGAGGAACGGTGGAGGCCGGGCCGCGACCTCGAGCCGATCACCAGCACGGCGACGCCGACGAGCAGCGTGACCCGCACCCCGAACGCGACCGTCGTGGACGGCGCCGCCTGCTGCCAGAGCCCGAGCGCGCCCGACAGGACGACGAAGCCCCCGGCCACCACGGTCACCGCACTCGACACGGTCGTCCTCGACATCGGCCCCCTTCCGTGCCCCGAGGCTAACCCCTACGGGTCCACTCCGCGACGAGCTGGACGGTGTGGGCGAACTCGGCCAGGCCGGGCCGGTTCAAGAAGGCGTGACGGGTGCCGGGCAGCACGTGGTGCTGCACGTCGACCCCTGCCTCGGCGAGCTCTGCGGCGAAGAGGTCGCCCGAGGCACGCATGTTTTCGCGCTCGGCAGTCACGACGAGGGTGCGGGGAAACCCCGTCAGCGTGTGACCGCCCGGGAAGGCCAGACGCTCGTCCCGTGCCGCCGCCGACCCGGCGTAGTTGCGGTTCATCACGTCGAGGGCCCACCGGGCGTGGCTGAGGCCGCGATGGCCTCGTGATCGATGACCGGCCTCGGCGACCCGGGGGTGCCGGGCGTGGAAGAAGCCGTAGGCGAACACGGCGCCGACCGGAGGGCGTCCCTCGTCGATCGTGTGGAGGGTGGCCGCCGCGGCCAGGCACGCCCCCGCGCTCGCGCCTCCCACGATCACGCCCTCCGGTGACCGGTCGACGACCTCGCCGTGGGCGGCGAGCACGTCGTCGAGCGCCAGCGGGTACCGACCGCGAGACGGCATCAGCAGGGGCGCGGCGCCACCGAGACCCGGGGGAGGCGCGAGACGGTAGTCCACCGTGGCCACCCTCACCCCGCGTGCGGCGAGCGACCGGGCGACGTCGTGCGCCTCGGGCTGGTCGAGCCCCCCACGGAAGAACCCGCCGCCGTGCAGCCACAGCAGGGTCGGTCCGGGCGCCACGGCCGACCCCGGCCACGGCTCGTACCACCGGACGGGCACGGGGCGACTCACGCCCGACCGATCGTCTCGTCGGGCACGATCACCAGCTCGAGGTAGTCCTGCAGCTGCTGTACGACGTCGATGCGGTCGGGGTCGAGCAGCCACTGCACCTGGATGCCGTCCCACAGGGCCACGAGCCCGGACGCCGCACGGTCGGGGTCGACCCCGGGGCGCAACCGGCCCCGCGCCTCCAGCGCTCGCAGGGCGTCGCCGTACTCGACCCGCAGGCGCTCGAAGCGCTCGCGGACGTACCCGCTGCCGGGGTTGTCGGCCGTCACCGCCTCGCCGGCCAGCACCGCGTAGAGCGCGATCAGCCCGGGCACGCTCTCGTTGTGCCGCGCCTGCCCGAGCACGGTCTCGACCAGGCCGCCGCAGTCGGGAGGCGCGGCGGAGCGGTCCGAGACCGCGTCACGTCGTTCGAGCACCGCCAGCAGCAGGGCGCTCTTCGACGGGAAGTAGTGCAGCAGGCTCGTCTGGCTCATGCCGACGACCTCGGCCACGTCACGGAGCGACCCGCCGACGTAGCCCTTCGACGAGAAGACCTCGAACGCGGCGTCGACGATCGCGACCCGGCGTTCGGCCGACTTCGCGTACGGGCCGCGACGCGCGGGACGAGAGGTGCCGGTCGGGGCGGCCGGCCCACCGTCGGAGTCGCTCGTCGTCGAGCCGGTCGTCGTCATGATCGGACACTCTACGACCTCCCAGGCGCCCCGCAGGTGAAAATCGAACGACCACTCGAATTTGTGTTAGCGTCGCTCTCGCCACGGCCCCACGACGAAGTGAGATGAACATGAGCCCGATGTCCCGACGCCAGTTGCTCGGCCTGGGGGTGACCGCCGGCGCCACCGCGATGCTCGCCGGCTGTGCCACGCCCGGGACGACCTCGGTGAACTCCCTGCCCACCATCCCGGCCGCCGACGGCCCGGTCAAGCTGCAGTACTGGGCCTGGCTCAAGGGCCTCGACCAGGTCACGGCGCTCTACAACAAGAGCCAGTCGCGGGTGCAGGTCGAGACCGTGTTCATCCCCGGCGGCAACGCCGGCGGGTACCAGAAGCTCTACTCGGCGCTCGCCGCGGGTGCGGGCCCCGACATCGCCCAGGTCGAGCTGCGTTCGCTGCCCGAGTTCCTGCTCGCGAACGGCGTCGTCGACCTCAAGCGCTACGGCGCCGAGCAGTACGCCGACCTCTACGACCCCACCCTCTGGAACCAGGTCAGCTACACCGACGGCATCTACGCCATCCCGCAGGACAGCGGCCCGATGGGCATGTTCTACCAGCCCGCGGTCTTCGACACCGTCGGCGCGGCCGTCCCCGGCACGTGGGACGAGTGGGCCGCCGTCGGCGCCGAGCTCAAGGGTGCGGGCGTGCTGATGGACTCGTTCCCGCTGGCCGACGCCTCGCTGTTCGCCGCCTACGCCACCCAGGCCGGAGCCTCGTGGCTGCGTGCGGAGGACGACGGCTGGGTCATCGACATGACCGACGACGCGACGCTCACCGTCGCGCGCTTCTTCGACAAGGCGATCGACGACGGCATCGTGACGACCGCGTACGGCGCCTACACCCCGGCCTGGTTCTCGGCCGCCAGTGCCGGCACCATCGCCTCGGTCACCACCGGCTCGTGGGGCGACGCCCTGATCGAGGGCGTCAGCGGCGCCGAGGGCAAGTGGAAGTGCGCCCCGATGCCGACCTGGCAGACCGGCTACGCCTCGAGCTTCCTCGGCGGCTCGACCGCCGCGATCCTGGCCAACAGCCAGCACCCCCAAGAGGCCCTCGATTTCGCGGTCTGGATGACCACGACCCCCGAGGGCATCAACGCCCTCATCGAGTACTGCGGCATCGGCTGGTCGCCGGCCCGCGACGTCGTCGGCACGCTGCGCGAGCAGCCGAGCCCGTTCTTCAGCGGCCAGAACTACAACCAGGAGGTCTTCGTGCCCGCCACGCAGGAGTCCGCCCAGAACCAGGACTGGAGCTGGTGGCCCATCACGCAGCAGTCCTTCAACATCTTGAGCGACGGGTTCCGCGGCAAGGCGTCGGGCGGCACGCTCGTCGACGCCGTCGCGCAGGCCGAGAAGGACATCATGGCCGTCTTCCAGAACAAGGGCCTCACCATCCGCAAGGCGAACGCATGAGCGCCGCGACCGACACCAGGCCCGAGGCCGCGACCGACTTGACCCGCGCCTCCTCGGGGCCTCGCCGCAGCAGCTCGAAGGGCGCCGTCAAGCGGGCGCCGTGGGTGCTGCTCGCGCCGTTCCTGGCGCTCTTCGCGCTGACCTTCGTGATCCCGATCGTCATCGCCGTCTTCTCGAGCTTCACCAAGGTCACCCGCAGCGGACTGTTCGGCGAGGGCGGCGTCACCAGCGGCTTCGCCGGCTTCGACAACTACGCCCAGGTGATCGGCGACCCGAACTTCGTCGCCTCGATCGGCCGCATGTTCCTGTTCGGCATCGTCCAGGTGCCGGTCATGCTGATCCTCTGCACCGTGCTCGCGCTGCTGCTCGAGTCGGCGTCGGCCAAGTGGCCCGGGGTGTTCCGTGCCGCGTACTTCCTGCCGTACGGCGTGCCCGGCGTCATCGCGACGATCCTCTGGTCGTTCCTCTACGTGCCCGGTCTCAGCCCGATCATCGACATCGGCGAGGTCTTCGGCGTCACCCCCGACTTCCTCGGCGCGAACACCGTGCTCTGGTCGATCGCAAACATCGTGACCTGGAGCTACACCGGCTACAACATGCTGATCATCATCGCCCAGCTCAAGTCGATCCCGGTCGAGCTGTACGAAGCCGCCAAGGTCGACGGCGCCTCGGCGCTGCGCGTCGCGTTCAGCATCCAGCTGCCGCTGATCCGCCCGGCCCTGCTGCTCACCGCGGTCTTCTCGATCATCGGCACGCTGCAGTTGTTCGCCGAGGCCCAGGTGCTGCAACGCGTCTCGCCGGCCATCGACAGCCAGTACACGCCGAACCTCAGCGCGTACACCACGGCCTTCGCCTACAACGACTACAACGTCGCGGCCGCCCAGTCGGTCCTGATCGCCCTCGTCGCGTTCGCGCTGTCGATCACGTTCCTCAGCATCACGAACAGGAAGCAGAAATGAGCATCTCGACGAAGGGTGCCGAGCACGCCACCGAGACCGAGTCCATCGTGACCGCGCAGGGGCGGGGGCGAGGGGCCGAGAAGCCCGCGAGCCGCCGTGCCCGCAGCGCCGGCCCCGACCGGTCCGCCGGGCGCTCCAAGGCGTCCACCATCATCGTCACGGCCGTCCTGGTCGTCGTCGCGCTGTACTTCCTGGTGCCGGTCTACTGGGTCGTCGTCGCGGCGACCAAGACGACCCCCGACCTGTTCGGCACGTTCGGCTTCTGGTTCGCCCCGACCTTCTCCCTCTGGGACAACCTCGGCCAGGTGCTCACCTACGGCGACGGCATCTTCGTCCGCTGGGTGCTCAACTCGGTGCTGTACGCCGGCGTCGGCGCCCTCATCGCGACGTACTTCGCCGCGGCCGGCGGTTACGCCCTCGCCAAGTACGAGTTCCGGGGGCGCAACGTCGTCTTCGGCACGATCCTCGGCGGCGTGCTGGTGCCCGGCACTGCGACGGCCCTGCCGCTCTTCCTGCTGTTCAGCCAGATGGGCATCGCCAACACCTACTGGAGCGTCCTGCTGCCGTCGCTCGTGTCGCCGTTCGGGTTGTTCCTCTGCCGCATCTACGCGCAGGCCACGGTCGACACGTCGCTGATGGAGGCCGCCCGCCTCGACGGCGCCAGCGAGCTGCGCATCTTCCACACCCTGGGGCTGCGCATCCTCACCCCGGCGCTCGTCACGGTGTTCCTGTTCCAGCTCGTGGGCATCTGGAACAACTACTTCCTGCCCCTGGTCATGCTGAGCGACGTCGACAAGTTCCCCGTCACGCTCGGCCTCAACAACTGGCTCAGCCAGACCGACCGACTGCCCGAGTTCTACCAGCTGACGACCGGCGGCGTGCTGCTGTCGATCATCCCGCTGGTCATCGCCATGGTCGTCCTCCAGCGCTTCTGGCGCGGCGGCCTCACCGAAGGAAGCGTCAAGTGACCATCAGCACCACCACCGGCTCCACCCCCGGCACCCCCACCACCCCCTCCGTCGTCTCCGCCGACTACCTGACCGACACCGGCCCGGGTCAGGGCGCGCGCACCCCCGCGCGCTCCTGGCTGCACACCGACGCCCCGACGCTCTCGCTCGACGGCACCTGGTCGTTCCGCCTGCTGCCCGGTGCCCCCGGCACCCTCGGCGGCCGCGGCGTCCTGCCCGAGGGCGAGCCCGTCGACGGCGTCGGCGCGATCGACCTCGACGACTCGTCGTGGGGCGAGATCGAGGTGCCCTCGCACTGGGTGCTGGGTGGCGACGGTTCGCGTGGCGCCCCGATCTACACGAACGTGCAGTTCCCGTTCCCGACCGAGCCGCCGTTCGTGCCGGACGCCAACCCGACCGGCGACCACCGCCGCAGCTTCGAGCTGCCGTCGTCCTTCGACGGTGCCGAGCGCGTGCTGCTGCGCTTCGACGGCGTCGAGTCGCGCTACGTCGTGTGGCTGAACGGCGTCGAGATCGGCATGGGCGTCGGCAGCCGCCTCGCGCAGGAGTTCGACGTCACCGACGCCCTGCGCCCGGGCACGAACGTCGTCGCGGTGCGCGTGCACCAATGGTCGGCGTCGAGCTACGTCGAAGATCAAGACCAGTGGTGGCTGCCCGGCATCTTCCGCAGCGTCACGCTGCAGGCCCGCCCGGTCGGCGGCCTCGACGACGTCTGGCTGCGGACGCCGTTCCACGGCGCGGCCGGTCAGGGCCGAGGAGGCGCGGCGATCGTCCCCGAGATCACCGCGGCCGACTCCGCGTACCCGGTCACGCTCTCGGTGCCCGAGCTCGGCGTCGACGTCACCTGGGCCACCCCGGCCGACGTCGCCCCCGTCGAGCTCGACGAGGTCGAGCCGTGGAGCGCCGAGACCCCCCGCCTCTACGATGCCACCGTCTCGAGCACGGGCGGTGCCGAGACGATCTCGCTGCGCCTCGGCTTCCGCTCCGTCCGCATCGTCGGCGACCAGTTCGAGGTCAACGGCCGCCGCGTGGTCTTCCACGGCGTCAACCGCCACGAGACCCACCCCGACCGGGGCCGCGTCTTCGACGAGGAGTGGTCGCGCCGCGACCTCGCCCAGATGAAGCGGTTCAACGTGAACGCGATCCGCACCTCGCACTACCCGCCGCACCCGCGCCTCCTCGACCTCGCCGACGAGCTGGGCTTCTGGGTCGTCCTCGAGTGCGACCTCGAGACCCACGCCTTCGAACGCCAGGAGTGGATCGGCAACCCGAGCGACGACCCGGCCTGGCACGACGCCTACGTCGACCGCATGGTCCGCACCGTCGAGCGCGACAAGAACCACCCGAGCATCGTGATGTGGTCGCTCGGCAACGAGTCGGGCACCGGCCACAACCTCGCCGCGATGGCGGCCTGGACGCACGCCCGCGACGGCGGCCGCCCGGTCCACTACGAGGGCGACTACACGGGCGCGTACACAGACGTCTACTCGCGCATGTACTCGTGGATCGACGAGACCCGGGCCATCGGCTCGGGCGACGAGTCGTTCACGCTGCTCGGCTGCACCCCGGCCGAGGCCGCGCGTCAGCGCTCGAAGCCGTTCGTCCTCTGCGAGTACGTCCACGCGATGGGCAACGGCCCGGGGGCGATCGACGACTACGAAGACCTGGTCGACGCCTACCCGCGCCTGCACGGCGGCTTCGTCTGGGAGTGGCGCGACCACGGCCTCCGCACGCACACCGCCGACGGCGTCGAGTACTTCGGCTACGGCGGCGACTTCGGCGAGGTCGTGCACGACGGCAACTTCGTCATGGACGGCATGGTGCTGAGCGACGACACCCCGTCGCCGGGCCTGTTCGAGTGGGCCCAGGTCGTGGCGCCCATCCGCCTGCGCTTCGAGACCCCCACGGTCGACGGCGCGCCGGTGCTCGTCGTGGCGAACCTGCGGCACTCGGCCGACGCCTCCGACGTCGTGTTCCGCTGGGTCGCGACGCACGACGGCGAGGAGGCGCGCTCGGGCACCCTCGACGTCATCGGCTTCGACGGCGGCGCGCTGGCCGCCCACGAGACGGTCTTCGTCTCGCTGCCCGAGGTGCCCCTGTCGGGCACCGGCGAGACCTGGCTGACGGTCACCGCCGAACTCGCCGACGCCACCGTGTGGGCGGACGCGGGTCACGTGATCTCGACCCAGCAGCTCGACCTCACGCCGGCACCGGTGCAGGTCGCGACGCCCCGCCCCGCGACCGCCGGTGACGGGCGCGGCCACGCGACCCGCGCCTCCTCGGGGCGGGTCGAACTGGGCCCGGCCGTCTTCGACGACGGGCGACTCGTCTCGCTGGCCGGACGCCCGGTCGACGGCGCCCGCCTCGAGCTGTGGCGCGCGCCGACCGACAACGACCGCGGCGAATGGCTGACGCCGAAGGACCGCGACCGCGACGTCATGCGCAACCGTCACCGCGTCGACCTGTACGAGGTCGGCGTGCTGCCCAGCTCGCAGGACACCTGGCTGCTCGCCGGCCTCGACCGGTTGACCGCCCGCGTCGAGTCGGTGAGCGTCGCGCCGGACTCGGTGCGCGTCCGCACCCGCTACGCCGCGGCCGACACGCGCAACGCCGTGACGACCGACGAGCAGTGGCAGCTGGTCGGCGACGACCTCTGGTTGTCGATCGACATCGTGCCGACCGGCTGGTGGGACATGGTCTGGCCTCGCGTCGGCGTGCGCTTCGACCTGCCGGGCGACGTCGACCACGCGTCGTGGTTCGGCACGGGGCCGCGCGAGTCGTACCCCGACAGCCGCCACTCGGCGTTCGTCGGGCGCTACGAGTCCGGCGTCGACGAGCTGTCGGCCGGCTACGCCCGCCCGCAAGAGACCGGGCACCGCAGCGACCTGCGCACGCTCGACCTCGGACAGGCCGATCGGCCGTGGCTGCGCGTCGAGGCGGTGCCGAGCGCGACGGGCGAACGCCCCGGCTTCACGCTGAGCCGCCACACGGCCCAGCAGATCGGCGTCGCCGAGCACCCGCACGAGCTGCCCGCGAGCGACCGCACCCACCTGTACCTCGACGCCGCCCAGCACGGCGTGGGGTCGCGGGCGTGCGGTCCGGACGTGGCGTCGCGGCACGTACTGCGGCCGGGCGCCCACCAGCTGCGCCTGAAGATCAGCGCGCTGTAGCAGGCTGCGGCCGCCGAGGACGGGCGGGTCCGTGTCGGACGGGCGTCACACGACGCCTGGTCCGGCCGGGCCCGCCCGTCCTGCGTGCCGGCACCTTCCGACCCGCGTCAGCGTGCTGCCGGGGCGGCGACGGGCTCAGTCGGCGCGGCGCGTGGCACGCACGACCACGTCGGCGACGTGCCAGACGTCGCCGTCGGGCCCCGTCATGTCGCGCGGTCGCACCTCGGCCACCTCGACCTGCCACGCGTCGGGCGACAGTCGCCCGACCACCTCGTCGACGGTGAAGAGCATGCCCGGGTCGCCGTGTCGGCCGGTCCCGCCCGGCAGGGCGTCGGCGTCGTGCCCGACGATCAGCAGCGTGCCGCCCGGTGCCACGCCCTCGGCCAGCGCCGGGAAGAGCCGCTCACGGTCGGCCGGCGGCAGGTGCATGAAGTGCGCCGTGACGAGGTCGAAGGCGGCGCGGGTCGGGCTCCACGTCGTGAGGTCCGCCTGCTGCCACGAGAGCTGCTCGGGGTCGACGTCCTCCCGCTCGCGGGCCGAGGCGGCCGCCTTGTCGAGGGCGTTCTGCGAGATGTCGACGCCGGTGACCCGCCAGCCCTCCGAGGCGAGCCAGAGGGCGTCGCCGCCCTCGCCGCTGCCCACGTCGAGGGCGTGCCCCGGGGTCAGCGCGGAGGCCTCCGCGACGAGGGCGGCGTTCGGGCGACCGCTCCAGGCCCGGCCGGGCGCACCGTAGCGGTCCTCCCAGTAGGCGCGGTCGAAGACGGGGTGGTCGTGGCCGCCGCCGTGCTCGTGCTGCCGATGCTGCTTGTCCCGCTCGCTCATGCGTCGATCCTCTCGTCGGTGCGTTCGTCCGTGCCGTCGTCGGGGCGTTCGTCCGTGCCCTCGTCGGTGCGCCGGGCGGCGACGGCCGCCCCGACCTCGGCCGTGATCAGGTCCATGTTGATCGCCGCGCCCGCCATCGTGCCTGCGGCGGCGGCCGCGACGACCTGCGCCATCGGCTCGGTGACGTTGCCGGCGAGCCAGACGCCGGGCACGGCCGACCGGCCGGTGAACGGCTCGACCGTGGCGAGGTGGGTGCCGACGCCGGCCGGGTGCTCGGTCGCCTCGAGCCCGAGGTCGGCCACGAAGCCGGCACGGGAGCGCACCCGGGCCATCACAGCCAGGGCGCCGACGGCGACGGTCCTGCCGTCGACGAGCGTCACGCCGGTCAGCGTGTCGTCCTCGACGCGCAGGCGGGCCACCGGTCCGTCGACCACCGTGACGCCCCGGGCGCGCAGCTGCTCGGCCTGCTCGTCGTCGGGCGCGAACGAGTCGTTCGTGAACAGCACGATGTCGCGGCTCCACTGCCCGAAGAGCAGGGCCTGGTGCATCGCGAAGGGGCTCGTGGCGAGCACGCCGATCACGCGGTCCTGCACCTCCCAGCCGTGGCAGTAGGGGCAGTGCACGACGTCGCGGCCCCAGCGCTCGGCGAGCCCGTCGACGGCGGGCAGCTCGTCGACGAGGCCGCTGGTCACGAGGAGGCGCCGGGCGCGCACCTCGCGGTCGTCGGCACCCGGGGTGGCGACGGTGACCACGAAGGGGTGCTCGGGGTCGTCGTCGCGGCGGACGCCGGTCACGGTGCCCGAGGTGACCGCGCCTCCGTAGCCCTCGACCTCGGCCCGGCCGAGCCGCGTGAGCTCGCGCGGCGCGACGCCGTCGCGGGTGAGGAACGCGTGGACGCCGTCGGCGGGCGCGTTGCGCGGACGGTCGTCGTCGACGACGAGGACGTCGCGGCGTGCTCGGACGAGGCTGAGGGCGCCGCTCAGGCCGGCTGCTCCGCCGCCGATCACGACGACGTCGTGAGCTCCGTCGATCGGGTGGGTGTTCTGGTTCGTCATGGTGTGACCTCCTGTGACGATCCTGCGACGCCAGGCGTCAGACTGGCAAGCTCGTTTGCCGAAGTGGCAAGATGTCCGACATGACCGATCCGACCGACGCCCCCCGCGGCGACACCACGAGCACCGACGACGTCCTGGCGGCGGTCGGCCCGCGCCTCCGGGCCCTGCGGGCGCGCCGCGGCGTGACCCTGGCCGAGCTGGGGGAGCGCACCGGCATCTCGGTCAGCACCCTCTCGCGGCTCGAGTCGGGCCAGCGCCGACCGACGCTCGAGCAGCTGCTGCCGCTCGCCCGCGAGCACGGGGTGCCGCTGGACGACCTGGTCGGCGCGCCCGAGACCGGTGACCCGCGCGTGCACCTCAAGCCGCGGCAGCAGCACGGCATGACCGTCGTGCCCCTCTCGCGCGGGGGCGGGGCGATCCAGGCGTTCAAGATGGTGATCCCGGCGGACTCGCCGCGCAGCGAACCCGTGCTGCGCACCCACGAGGGCTACGACTGGCTCTACGTGCTGCGGGGGCGGGTGCGGCTCGTGCTCGGCGACCTCGACCTCGTGCTGCCCGCGGGCGAGGCGGCCGAGTTCGACACGCGGACGCCGCACTGGTTCGGCCGGGCCGACGACCACGCGGTCGAGGTGCTCAGCCTGTTCGGCCGGCAGGGGGAGCGGCTGCACCTGCGCACCGCACCGGCGTCGCCGACCGCCGACTGACGACGCCGTCTCGGTTCGGCCGGTGAGGCGTCCCGGGGTGTCGGTGGCGCCTCCTAGGCTCGTGGCGGGTGTCCAGGCCGCGCCCCGACAGGAGGAGTCCGCGTGTACCTCGACGACGACCGGGTGGTCACCAGCCCGTCCGACCTGACGACCTGGGCCGCGTGCGAGTGGTCGTTCCTGCGGCGGCTCGACGCGAAGCTCGGCCGGGTCGAGGCCGTCGCCGACGCCTCCGACGACATGCTCGACCGCACGGCCCGGCTCGGCGACGCGCACGAGCTGCGCTACCTCGAGGCCTTGCGGGCGACCCGCGACGTCGTCGAGTTCGAGCGCCCGGCGCCCTCGGGCTACGCGGCGGCCGCCGAGGAGGCGCGGCGCGCGATGGCGTCCGGGGCCGACGTGCTCTTCCAGGCGACCTTCTTCGACGGCTCGTTCATCGGCTTCGACGACTTCGTGGTGCGCACCGACGCCGGCACCTACGAGGTCTACGACACCAAGCTGGCGCGGCACGCGAAGATCCCCGCCCTGTTGCAGGTGGCGGCGTACACCGACCAGATCCGGGCGCTCGGGCTGCCCTCGGCCGACACCGTCCGGCTCGTGCTCGGCGACGGCAGCGAGAGCGTGCACGATGTCGCCGACGTGCTGCCGGTCTACCGCGTCCAGCGCGACCGGTTGCGGGCCGCCCTCGACGACCGGCTCGCCGCCGACGGGCCGCTGGCCTGGGGCGACCCTGGCGTCACGGCCTGCGGGCGCTGCGCGGCGTGCCAGGCGCAGGTCGACGAGCACCGCGACCTGGTGCTGGTCGCGGGCCTGCGTGGCGAGCAACGTCAGCGGCTGAACCAGGCCGGCGTCGGCACGATCGACCAGCTGGCGGCGTCGACCGGCCCCGTCGCCGGCATCGGCGCGACGGCCCTCACCCGCCTGCGCGGCCAGGCCCGCGTGCAGCTCGCGACCGAGCGGGGGCAGGCGGGTGCGCCGGCCGTCGAGGTCGTCGACGCGGCGGCCCTGCGCACCATCCCTCGCCCCGACCCCGGCGACGTGTTCTTCGACTTCGAGGGCGACCCGCTCTACACCGAGGGCGACGGTCGGGCGTGGGGGCTCGACTACCTGTTCGGGCTGGTCGAGGCCGACGGCACGTTCCGCGCCTTCTGGGGTCACGACTTCGCGGGCGAGCGGCAGGCGCTGATCGACTTCCTCGACTACCTCGCCGAGCGGCGCCGACGGTTCCCCGACCTGCACGTGTACCACTACGCCTCGTACGAGCGCAGCCACCTGCTCTCGCTCGCCGCCCGGCACGGCGTGGGCGAGGACGCCGTCGACGACCTGCTGCGCGACGGCGTGCTCGTCGACCTCTACCCGGTCGTGCGGCAGGCGCTGCTCGTCGGCTCGCGCAGCTACTCCCTGAAGAAGCTCGAGCCCCTCTACATGGGTGACGACCTGAGACAGAGCGACGTCACGACGGCCGCCGCGAGCATCACGATGTACGTCGACGCGATCGCCGAACGCACCACGGGCGACCCCGCTCGCGGCGACCTCATGCTCGACGAGGTGCGCGACTACAACGAGTACGACTGCCGGTCGACCCTGCGGCTGCGCGACTGGCTGCTCGAGCTGGCCGACCGTCACGGCTCACCCGCCGACGACCCCGACGGGCCGACGGCGCCCGACCCGTTCGAGCTGGCCCGGGTGCCGCGCGAACCGAACCCGGTCGCCGTCGGCCTCGCGGTGCACGTGGCCGACGTCGACCCGCTCGACCGCACCCCCGACCAGACCGCGATCGCCCTCGCGGCGTCGGCCATCGACTACCACCGTCGCGAGGCCAAGACGTTCTGGCAAGAGCACTTCGACCGGCTGCGCAACCCCGTCGACGACTGGGCCGACACCCGCGACGTGTTCGTCGTCGAGACGGCCTCGGTCGAGCGCGAGTGGCAGAAGCTGCCCAGGGCCCGCAAGCTCAGCCGTGAGCTGCGGCTGCGCGGGCGGCTCGCCCCCGGCAGCCGCCTCACCGAAGGAGGCGCGCCCTACGCCGTCTACGACGCCCCCGTCCCGGCCGGGGTCGCCTCGCTCGGCCCGGGGCTGCGCGGTGCCGTCGGCTCGACCGTGGTCGAGGCCGGCCCGAACGGCGACCGCCACGAGGTCGTCCTGCTCGAACGCGTCACGGGCGACGACGACCGCCACGACGCCGTCCCCGTCGCGCTCACCCCCGCCGCGCCTCCCCGGGCCACCCCACAACCCGAGGCGATCGCCGAGTGGGGCGGGCGCGTGCTCGACGCCCTGCCCGAGATGTTGCCCGACCCGGCGTTCGACCTGCTGCGACGGCAGCCCCCGCGCCGGCGATCCGGCGGCGCGCCCGCAGCTGTCGTCGGGCACGACACCGTCTCGGCTGTCGTCGACACCCTGCTCGACCTCGACCGGTCGTACTTGGCGGTGCAGGGCCCGCCCGGCACGGGCAAGACCTACGTCGGCTCACGGGTGATCGCCCGGCTGGTGCGCGAGCACGGCTGGCGCGTCGGCGTCGTCGGGCAGTCGCACGCGGTCGTCGAGAACGTGCTGCGGGCGGCGATCTCGGCCGGGGTCGACCCCGAGCGGGTCGGCAAGGTGCCGAAGTCGGGCACGACCGCCGAGCAGGCCGACGAGCAGCCGTGGCGCGCCCTGAAGTCCGGCGGCGAGGCCGCGTTCCTGGCCGAGGCGGACGGCGGGGCGGGTGGTGCGGGCGACGAGGGTGCCGGTGCCGTCGGTGCCGGTGCCGGTGCCGGTGCCGGCGCCGTCGGGGGCGGGCAGGCCGTGGGTGCCGTCTTCGGGGCGACCGCCTGGGGGTTCGCGAACGCCGACAAGGTGGCCCGCGCCTCCCTCGACCTGCTGGTCGTCGACGAGGCCGGGCAGTTCTCGCTCGCCTCGACCGTCGCGGCCTCGGTCGCGGCGACCCGGTTGCTGTTGCTCGGCGACCCTCAGCAGCTGCCGCAGGTCAGCCAGGGCAGCCACCCCGAGCCCGTCGACGAGTCGGCCCTCGGTTGGCTGGCCGACGGCCACGACGTGCTGCCCGACCGGTACGGGTACTTCCTGTCGACGACCTGGCGCATGCACCCGGCGCTCTGTGCCCCGGTCAGCGAGCTGTCGTACGGCGGGGCGTTGACGGCCCACGCGTCCGACCGGCGGCTCGACGGCCTCACGCCCGGGCTGCACGTCGAGTCCGTGACGCACGTCGGCAACACCACCTCGTCGGTCGACGAGGCCCGCGCGGTGGTCGAGATCGTCCGCTCGGTGGTCGGCCTCGACTGGTCGGACGGCGACGGCACGAGGCCCCTGGCCCCGGCCGACGTGATCGTCGTCGCGCCCTACAACGCCCATGGGGCCGTGCTGCGCGACCACCTCGACGCCGCAGGGTTCGACGAGACCCCCGTCGGCACGGTCGACCTGTTCCAGGGGCAAGAGGCGGTCGTGGCCGTGGTGTCGCTGGCGGCGTCGAGTGCGGTGGACATCCCGCGCGGCCTCGACTTCTTGCTGATGCCGAACCGGCTCAACGTGGCGTTGTCGCGGGCGAAGTGGGCGGCGTTCCTGGTGCACTCGCCGCTGCTCGCGACGGGGTTGCCCACCTCGATCGCGGGGCTCGGCCTGCTCAGCGGATTCTTGCGGCTGACCGGCCAGGGGCAGCCGGTCGACCACCGCTGAGCGGCGGCTCGACGACGGGTCAGCGGGTCGGTCGTCGCGTGAGCACCTCGGCGCCGTCGTCGGTGATGGCGATCGTGTGCTCGCTGTGCGCGGTGCGGCAGCCGGTCACGCTGCGCAGCGTCCACCCGTCGGCGTCGGTGACCAGCTGGTCGGTGTCGGTCATCACCCAGGGCTCGAGCGCGAGCAGCAGGCCGGGCCGCAGCCGGTAGCCGCGGCCGGGGCGTCCGGTGTTCGAGACGTGCGGGTCCTGGTGCATGGTCGAGCCGATGCCGTGGCCGCCGAACTCGACGTTGATCGGGTAGCCCGCCTCCGACAGCACGCTGCCGATCGCGTGCGACAGGTCGCCGATGCGCGCCCCGGGGCCGGCGGCCGCGATGCCGGCCTCGAGGGCCCGCTCGGTGGTCTCGATCAGGCGGACGCTCTCGGGCGGGCGGGAGTCGCCCACGATGAAGCTCACGGCCGAGTCCGCCGCGACCCCGTCGAGCACGACGGCGAGGTCGAGCGTCAGCAGGTCGCCGTCGACGAGGCGGCGGTCGTGCGGCAGCCCGTGCAGGACGGCATCGTTCACGGCCGTGCAGACGTAGTGCCCGAAGGGGCCGCGCCCGAACGAGGGCGCATAGTCGACGTAGCACGAGACCGCGCCGGCCTCGTCGATCATGGTCTTCGTCCACGAGTCGACGTCGAGCAGGTTCGTGCCGACCGTCACCCGGTCGCGCAGCGTCTGCAAGATGGTGCCGACGAGCGCGCCGGTCGCCCGGGCCCGTTCGATCTCGGAGGGGTTCAAGATCTCGATCATGGGTGTCCTGCCGTTCTGGTGCCGAAGATCATCCCGGTAAAGGTATCCCACAAGGCGCCCCCTCGCACTACGCTCGGGGCATGGTCCGACTGCCGCTCACCCCCGCCGAGATCGAGCGCGGTCGCCGTCTCGGCGCCGTGCTGCGGCACGCCCGCGGCCCCCGGCCGATGCTGCAGGTCGCGCTCGACGCGGGGCTCTCACCCGAGACGCTGCGGAAGATCGAGACGGGCCGCGTGGCGACCCCGGCCTTCTCGACCATCGCGGCGATCGCCGCCGTGGTCGGCCTGTCGCTCGACGACGTCTGGGCCGAGATCACCCGCGACGGGGTCTCGGTCGCCGCACCCTCCGCGCTCGACGCGGCCCGCGCCTCCTGATCGGCAGCGCCGGTCGCCCTGTCGGCGCCGGTCGTCCCGTCAGGCAGGAGCGAGCCCGGGAGGCATGGCGTCAGCCCCGGGAGGCGCGGCGTCAGCCCCGCGGGCGAGCCAGCGACCCGAGGTCGAGCCGGCTCGACACCTCGCGCCAGACCTCGTCGGCCAGTTCGTCGCTCGAGCGGTCGGCGTCGATGGTGACGACGACCTCGTCGGCCCGCTCGATCGCCTCGGCGTAGCGTGCGCGCGCGGCTCGGAGGCGTTCGTCGACCTCGAACCGGTCGGTGGTCGTGCGTCCGCTGGCGAGGCGTTCGAGCGCGACCTCGGGTGAGACGTCGAGGTAGACGGTCAGGTCGGGCAGCATCAGTGAGGTGCTGATCGAGTTCGACGAGGCGATCCAGTCGCTGCCGACGTCGGACGCCTGGTAGGCCTGCGACGACAGGTGGTACCGGTCGCAGACGACCGTCGTGCCGCGCTCGACGATGCCGAGCATGCCGTCGTGGGCGTTGGTGATGTGGTCGAGGCGGTCGGCGACGAAGAGTGACGCGATGACGCGGTCGTCGAGGTCGACGCGTCGGTTGAAGCCGTTGCGGATCAGGGTGCCGACGGGGCCGTTGGTCGGCTCGGCCGTGTGGTGGACGGGCACGCCCGCGTCGCCGAGTCGTGCACCCAGCAGCCGGGCTTGCGTCGACTTGCCCGACCCGTCGATGCCCTCGAACACGATGAACGCCCCTCGGGCTGCCTGATCGGTCACCCGACGAGCCTACCGAGCGGCACGCTCGCCGCGAGACCGGCCGCGGCACTCGACGTGCCGGGCGCGGGCGCGCCGACGGCCGTGGCCCGAGGAGGCGCGGTGAGGTCCCCGATCCCGCCCTCGACGTCTCCGGTCAGCACACGGTGGTGATCAGTGCAGGGTGCGCGGTCACCGGTGATCGGTGCGGGGCTGAGTGGTGACGACGTGAGTCGTGGCGCTGCCCTCCGCGCCTGCAGTGACCGGATCGACCGCCGGCCTCGGCTCGTGCTCGCCCCGGTGACGTCTACCGACTCACCGCGCAGGTCAGTTCTGCAGCTCGGCCTCCCAGTTGGTCTTCTGGATCTCGACGTCGAGTTCGCGCAGCTCGCGGGCGACGACGTCGGCGCGGTCCCGCAGCTCGGCGACCGGGAGGGCCGAGAACATCCGCAGCTCGCTGCGCAGCTGTCGGTACCCGCCCGAGGCGCCGCGGGCAGCGTCGGAGGCGGTCACGAGCAGGGCGTGGGTGGCGCGCAGCGTCTCGCGGCGGGCCAGGGCCGCGGTCATCGTGTCACCGCCCGGCAGGGTCGTGCGGGCGTTGGTGAGGTTGATGCGCACGACGAGCGACTCGAGCGTGGCCAGGGTCTCGACGGCCTGTGCGAGCAGCTCGCCGGCGTCCTCGGTGGGCTCTTCGCCCTCTTGGTAGCGCGCGTTCGAGGTGACGCGGTCGCGCAGCTGGTCGACCCGGCGCTGGGCGTCGGACCGTTGCAGGAGTGCTTCGGCGAGCTTCATGCTGACAAAATCCTACGCAGGTCGGGTGAGCCGTGCGTCGTTGGTCTGTCAGGCGCCCGTTCGACGGTCGTTCATCGGGACACCTGCCCCGGCCGTTCTTGGTCGGCTGAGGCCAAGTAGCTCCTGGCCTGCGGATTCGCGTATGCCTGTCCCGCAAAAATGCCCGGTGACGGGGGTGCAAACGCTACAGTCGGCGCATGCTCATCGGATACGCGCGTGTGTCGACCTCTGGACAGGATCTCGCAGCACAACGTGACGGTCTTAAAGCACTCGGTGTTGACGATCAACGCGTTCATGTTGACCACGGCTTGTCGGGCACGACTCGAGCGCGGCCCGGCCTCCGAGAAGCATTGGCTGCGTGCCGCACCGGCGATGTCCTGGTCGTCACGAAGCTCGACCGTCTCGCCCGGTCGCTGCGAGACGCCACCGACATCGCCGACGAGTTAACGAAGAGGGGCGTCGCCTTGAACCTCGGGGGAGCGGTCTACGACCCCACCGACCCCGTCGGCAGGCTCTTGTTCAACGTCCTCGGCATGGTCGCCGAGTTCGAGGCCGACCTCATCCGCGCCCGTACCCGTGAAGGGATGGCGATCGCCAAGGCCGCCGGCAAGCTCCGCGGCCGCAAACCGAAGCTGACCGCTTCGCAGGAGAAGCATCTCGTGCAGCTGCACCGCACCGGCGAGCACACCACAAGCGAGATCGCCGAGCTGTTCGGGGTCGCGCGTTCGACTGTCTACCGGGCAATTCAGCGCGCCGACCAGGCGCCACTTTGAGGGCTTGCGCCAGCTGCTTTTCTGAAGAAGAGCGACGACGAAGATCGGGTCACGTACTCACGGCGGCCGCACTCTTCTTGCTGGCAGGGTTCACCCTGATAGCAGTGCGACGCCGACGGGCAGGCCACGACCATGAAGCCTGAGCAACCGGACAGCCCATCGCGACGGCGACGCATCTACGCAGGCGTTGCGGTGGGTTGCATCCTCAGCGTCGTCCTCGGGGCCGCCCTCGTTCGGGTAGCCCTGAACGCCCTGGACGCCAAGCCGTACGCCGGGGCGGCGACCGAGGACGCCTATCTCGTGGTCGCGATCGTCGCCCTTCTCATCTGGTGGGGAGGCACAGCGGCATGCATCGTCATCGGTCGCGTGCGTTTGCGCAGTTTGACCACGATCGGCACGCAGCGGAGCGCGCCTAAGGCGGACTCTCGCCCACCGACTTGAACTTGAATCTGTCTCGAGCCTGATGGTTAACTGAAAACCAATCGAGGGGATGATGATGGAAGACACTGCTGCACGATCAGGGTGGACGCGGTTCTGGGAACGGGGTCGTTGGTGGAAGGCGCTGATCCTCGCCGTCGGCTACCTCGCCATCTACGAACCGGCATCGCTCCTCATGGCACCCTTCGTGCCATTCATCGGCGACGCTGGATCAGCCAGCTATGTCCTCGTCCTTATCGTCGTCCCGGTCCTGATCGGCAGCCTCATCCTGATCGGCTTCGGTGCCAGCCTCGGCTGGCTGCGAGGCCTCTTCGCACGGCAGGACGTCCCCGGCCGAGGCTGGATGTGGATCGCCATCGCCGTCGTGCTGCTCTTCAACGTGTTGCGCTTCGCGAGCATCGACTACGACGCTGCAGGCTTCGACTGGGTCGCCGCGTGGCTCTTGGCAGGACTGGTTATCGGCTTCTCCGAAGAAGTGCTGACTCGTGGATACGTGGTACGCATCATGCGCTCGGCCGGCCGTTCCGAGATCGCCGTCGGGCTCGTCTCCGCTGCGTTGTTCTCGTTACTGCACGCGACCAACCTCTTCACCGGTCAGCCCTTCATCTCCACCATGCTGCAGATGCTCTACACATTCTTCTTCGGCCTCTGCATGTACCTCGCCCTCCGGGTGACGGGAACAATCATCGCTCCGATCCTGCTTCACGCGAGCACAGACCCGAGCATCTTCATGCAGGGTACATACCCCCTGCAGGGCGGCCTTGGGTCCCTGGCTCAGCTTGGCAACATCGTGGTCGTCCTCGTCGGCGTCGTGCTGCTCGTCGTCTTCCTCGTGACGGAGCGCCGTGCGGCACATCACGGGCAGCAGGTGGTCTAGCGGTCTACCTCGGTCGATCACCGATGGTGATGTGCCCAGCGACCTCATCCCGAAAGACGACTGTGTTCGCCGCAGATAACGTCATCACCGGATGTGGAGAGCAAGAGCGTGCAGTCGATCGCAGTGGCGTCTGGATCAACCCGCCGCTCGACCTCCTCGGTGCCCGATAGACGATCGGTCAGCGGTCGGGGCCCGAGGGGCCCGTCCAGCGGATCGTCCCTCCGGCTCAGGCCCCTAACAGAGAGAAGGGCAGGGGAGGCTGGCTGTGAGCACAAACATGCTCGCGTGGAAGGCCACAGCAGCAGCGCCAATCAGCCAGAGCGCCGGAACAAGTGCGCAGTGGCCACGTAGCATGCGGCGCCCAGAAAGAGCAGACGCCAGGAGCCACAGCGACAACTGCACGCCTACCAGAATTGGCCTAGCCCACAGGAAGACGTCGCCCATGATGTCGCGCCAGAGAACTGCGACGACGATGACGACCAAGGTCGCTGCGAAGCCGACGATCAGGACCGTGATCGCTCCCGCGTCGATCCTGGCTGAGAGTCGCGGCGGCGCCAGCGGCTCGGCGGTGCTCATGACCCGAGCCTAGGCGGCTCGTCAATGTCGCCGACAGCCCCGCAGAGCCTCGTAAGAAGATGCCCGATGCCCGATGCCCGATGCCCGATGGGCTCTCGAGACGGCTTGCTACTTGCCCCGCGACTGCCGAGCACGGTGCGCTCGGTAGCTGACGCCGTAAATAAGTGCCAGAGCCGCCGTCAGAACGGGCGGTACGACTAGGCCGAGCTGGTTCCACCACGAAACTCCACCGACGGAAACAAGCACGAAGACAGCGAGTATGAGCAAAAGCGCGGCCAACACTCCCCACACAACCGCCGCCTTGGCACACCTACTCGCCGGTCCGGGCTGCAGCCAAAAGCTCTCCTTGGGCACGTCATCAGGGTAGGCGCAGCGTCGGGCTGCCGCTAGGCACTGTCCGGCAGGGGATCGGCTGGCGGTCACGATTAGGGCCAAAACTGGGGGCGGCTGCTGCGACTCCGGTTCTGCCATCGTCCCTAGTCTTGCGGGATGGCTGATGAACCTTCCGCTGAGACGCTGGCTGCTGTGTCCGCTGAGTGGGACGCACGGTGGGCGCCTGCTGCGCCTGGAACGCGAGAGAGCTACTTGTTCGGCAGCGGGATCTCCCTGCTGTTCGACAGGCTTCCGACGTTGCACACTCATGCCGAGCAAGCCGTCGAGTACGCGGAGACGGTCTTCAGGTCCCTGAGTCTCCTTCGGGCCCTCAACGACACCGTGACGGACAAGCGCGTCTTCGCGTCGTCCTTCAGCTGGTCCAACGGCCCCGATCCCGTTGGGCGCGACAGCTGGATCGAGCGGTTCCTCCCCGCAACCCTGTGGCACTCGACGGTTGAGCGCTCATGGATGGCTGACCCGGATGCTCCTGACGAGCTTCCCGTGTACGAGCACACCTGGGTCACCGAGCTCAGCCTCGACGATCCGGCCCTGGCCGCGGCCGTGACTCTGGCTACCAAGGGGGAGGACCTCGTGGTCTACCCGAGAGACGCTTCGTGGGTTTTCACATCCGTGGAGGCGGGCGCTCATGTGCGAACGGACGGTGACAGGGCGTCCTTGCTCGTAAAGCAGTGCTCCGAATGGGTTGGAAAGGCCACCCACGAGCGCCCCAGCAAAGTGTCTCTTGACGATGTGCGTGGGTGGCAGATCGACTTCTCGTACCTCGACGAACGGACTGCCGGCCAGATCCTGGACCTGGCCGAGACTCAAGGGCTGCTGCCTTGGCCAGTCCAAGGGCACCTCGTCGATCCGCAGGACGAACTAATCGTGTCCTTATCGCGTGAACAAGGGCAGCGCCTACGCATCCTCACCTCCGACGAGCCGAACGTCGTCGTCGACGACTGGACGGGGTCTAGTCGTGAGATGACTCCGGCCATGGTGCGGGACGAGATGGAGGGCGGGCACACGTCACTAGGGGACCTTGACGAGTTCCTCGACGAGGTCGGTTACCGCCACCCTGCGGAAGCTCAGAACGGCCACCTGCCTCAACACTTCTGGAACCCTCGACACAACTACGACGGCATCGAGGGGTCTGCAGCAGAAGGCTCATGAACTGATCAGCAGTTCGCTCTCACGGTGCCCGATAGGGGATCCGTTGGTAGGGCAAGCTCCAAGCAGAGTCGTCTTTGCGGGACGAATAAGGTCCTCTCATGGCACCTGAGACTGAACCAAACAGCGGTGACGGTTCCCCAAAACTGGTGCCGCCTAAGCGCTGGATCTACACGTTCTCCGGTGGCCTGGGGCTGATGCTTGGCGGACCCGCCTTCGGGCTAGTCGGTGAGCTCCTAGGCGAACGATCTATGTGGGGTCCGGGTACTGGTCTTGGCGTAACAGGTGTGCTCGCTGCCGTCGTGGGCGGTCTCGGGCTCCTAGTCAATAAGCGACGGACGAAACATGGGGAACGGCTCTCGAAGGGCTGACGGAGCCCAACGGCGTCCCCACCGATCTGTGACGATGGCCCGGGTTACCGTGTCCCACTAGGCGATCGATCTTCGGTGACTTGATGCTGCCGGGCCGCGGCCTGCACTTGAAGGAACTACGAAAGAAGAAGAGCCGATTCACGACGTCACACTTTGGTGCTCACTGGGCATTACTTCTGTGACAGCGGAGAGCCCGCGGTCATCGGTTGGATCGGATCACCTTGCCCAAGCACAATGTTGACGAAATCCTCGCTGGGAGCCGCCCGGCGTTTACCACCTCAGTCGCTACGGAGGCGGCACTCGATGCTCTTGTGGCAGAGACTCGCGTTGCCGCTGGGAACCGGCGGCTTCCCCGGCGCCGAAAAGCACTCTGGCTCGTGCCCGGCAGCATTCTTGCCGTCGGAGCACTCACGGCCGGGGCGGTCGCCGTCGATGGGCTGACGCGAATCGAGACCCCGATCCCCGTCTCTTACGTCACCGACACTGGGGTCGCAGTCTCGTGCACTGCAACCATCGAGAGCTCGTACTTCTCGCCCAGGTTCACCGAAGTCTCCACTTACTACCGAAATGCCGACTTCACCACGAGCGGTCTCGGTCAGCGCATCTACGAATACGCCCTTGTTCTGGCTGGCGACAAGGCAGGCACCCCCGGCGATCTCCCCCAGTCAGTGCAGTCAACAGCGCAAATCCCGGGAATCGGAGATCAGCAGCCCCTCGAAGACGAATCGGCACTGTCCGTGTCCATGCTCGACTTCATCGTCATGGATGTATCCGACGAACTCGGCCTGCCCGCCGGCACCGTGAGTGGCTGGGCAGAGATCGATTCGGACTGCGACGGACAACTCCATTGACGGGAACGACGAAGCCTCACCCTCACAGAGGAGTAGGCGCAGATCTCGCTGACTTGTTCCGCAACGAGGCTAGAGGGCTGCTCGGGTTCTTCATACGACGTGACGTACCAGCCGATGACGCCGCGGATCTCGTCAGTGAAACGTTCCTCGCAGCCTGGCAATCGAGCACGACCCGCACAATTGAACCGGACATGCTTCGTGCCTGGCTGTTTGGCATCGCTCGCAAAAAACTCTCGCAACACCTACGAGGTCGAACCCGGCGGACCGCCTTGAGCGCACGCCTTCGGCTCACTCTGTCTGCCGATGCCCTCGAGCAACACGCCCTAACCGAGAACATGGAAAGAGACGCCTATGTACGAGCAGCCATTGAGCGTCTCCCAGAAATGGATCGGGAGATTATCTGCCTCGTCTACTGGGACGGTTTTACCCAGGAAGAGGTGGCCTTGATCGTAGGAAAGCGAGCCACAGCAGTTCGTGCCCGCCTTTCCCGGGCACGGAAGGTCCTCTACGAACAGCTCGTCGACAAGGGCCCGCACGACGTACCCGGCTCATTCCGCGAGCGTGTCATCGGCGCCACCGATGCCCGATAGACGATCCTGATGCGGGCGTCCGCTATTCGGACGCGTTCGTGCGGTAGGGCTTGTACCGTGTCGTTCGCCCCCACGTCTTCCACCCGGGAAGTGGGATGAGGATCGTCAGGCAACCGTCGTACCCGGTCTCGGTGACGATGGTCCCGTCAGTCAAGGTCACGTCGACCTTGGACCTCCCAAGTGCTGTGGTCTCGATGACGTTGCCGGCGGCAGCAGCACCTAGGAGTGCCTTGGCGAGGGCAAGGTCGCCGCTGTCATAGCCCAGTTCCCATCGACCGCCGATCCGGCCTAGCTCGATGACGATCCATTGTTCACAACTAACGTCCATGGGCAGGGCTGCTGCGTTGTGAGGCCTGACGTAGGCGGAGCGGATGGACGGTGCCTGGTCGTGGTCCACGCTGCCGTCGGGCTCAGTTCCCAAGTAGTCCTCGGTCGTGATCTCTGCGGTGTCGCCGACGATGTCGTGCAGGTACGGCAGTAGTTCCTGCATCGCCCGTGCCTGTTCCGAGAAGTCCGAGGCGTGGGCCTCTTCCTCGGAGCTCATGCGTCACCTTCTCACGGCTACGTTCCCGGTTGCAGCACGCCAGACTCCACCTCGGTGCAGAAAGCCGCCATTAGGAGTCCCAGTAGAGGATCGTTCACCGAGATCAGCTTCGGACTGACCTGTCGCGACGGCCGGAGCCTTGTAGCTGTGGGGGAGTGGCTGTCCTCCCCTGGTGGCCCTTCAACTATGCCGTTACTCACAGACTTGTGGTCCGCGAGATGCAACGCTCCGGAGGTGGCCGGCCATGTCTTCTGCAAACGCCTCATTTCCAGAACGGTGGCCCTTTCATGACGAACGCGAACCTCAACGAGATCCTGAGCAAGAGCCGTCCGGCGACCGCCGAGAACGATCCAGACCTCCTGGCCCTTATTGCCCCGATGTCTGCCGCTGCACGCACCGAGGCGAGGGAGGCGCCACGCAGAACGGCAAGGCTCCGTCGACCAGGACGGCCTCTGCTCGCAGTGGCGCTGGGAGGATCGCTGCTCCTCGGAGGTGGCGCCCTCGTCGAGAGTCTGCAGCCGGACTATGAAGCTCACGCCACAATCGCCTTCGCTCTCCCCGGCGACCCGTTCATCGACAACGGTGACAGCGCACCGACCAGGTGCCTGGCCGAAGTTCGCTTCGACGTCTCAGGCGGTACGGCAGCCCAGGACCTGGTGGAAGAGGCTGTCGAGGGCAGCGACTGGTCAGCGCTCGAATCCCGACTCGCAGCCCTCGTGCAAAGTGACCGGGGCGAGACCGACCTCAGCCAGAGTGTCGTGAAGACCCTCGACACCGGCATCCGCTCGACACTCGATCCCCAGCTCGTGGGCTCTGCTCGGTACGGCGGCGTCTCCCTGACCTGCGGGGTCACCGAGTGACCCCCGAACGGAGTGCCGCCTCGACGAGACAGACCGGAGACAGGCAAGCACGCGTGACCGCAGTGATCGAGACGACGTCGAGAGATCTGCTCGGTTACTTCTTGCGCAGGGTCCGCTCGGCGGAGGACGCAGCCGACCTCCTCGGGGAGACGCAGCTAGTCGTTTGGCGCCGCGTCGATCAGCTGCCCGGTGAGCCACTCGAGGCCCGCTTGTGGATGTTCGGCATCGCTCGCCGGGTTCTCTCCACGTACCGACGCGCCGGTGCCCGTCGGGTCGCCCTCGCCGACCGGCTCCGGCAGGAGATCGAAGTGCGCGGTCCTGTTGCTCAACCTGCAAGCGACGGAGAGGAGCTGCGTGCTCTGTTGCTCACGCTGAGCTACCTCGATCAGGAGATCATCCGCCTCGTGCACTGGGAGGGTTTCTCCCTTGCCGAAGTCGCGACCATCTTGGACAAGAGACCTGGCACGGTTCGGAGCCGTTACTCGCGCGCGCGCATGTCTCTTCGTCAAGCCATCGACGATCAGAGCGATGACGTCTGATTCCGACCCACAGATCATCCGGCCAAGGGCCCTGCTACCGCCCGATAGAGGAACGTCTGACGAGACACCAATGAGCACGTGTTCGGGCTCGGACCGTAGATGCTGCGCGCCGCGGGTCGATCTGCCGTGCTTAGAGCGGACCAGGCCCGAACCAGAGGGCCGGCAGAGAGGCAGTGAGCAATAGCGCAGCCACGCCTAGGCTCACGACTGCCAGAGATCGTCGTGCTTCGTGTCGTATCGAACCGGCGATCGAGAGGCCGATGGACGTGGCGGAGAGGATGCCGACGGGCACCCAGGCCGCGAGGAAGATCGGGTACAGGAACAGCCAGCCTTCGTTGTGCCAGAGAGCGACCGGGTCCCACATCGCGGCGTAGAGACCGGCGTAGGTGACGAGAGCGACGAGCGTCACGATGCTCGACGCGACCGCGAAGGGGCTGCCAGCCTGTGGGTCGTCGCGCGGTTCGTTCGCTTGGCCAGGCCATACCGGGGTGGTCGTCACGGTCGAAAGCTAGCAGCCCCGGAAGCGGGGTCAGCCGCCATGCGACGGCTCGGGCGTCGCGGCCGCGGTCTTGACGAGTGCTCGCAGGATCGATGGGTCGACGGACCCGAGGACTCGAGCGCTGACACGTCCCTCGGGGTCTAAGACGAAGGTCGCCGGGGTCGCATTGGGGGCCGTCTTGCCGGCGAATGCGAGCTGGATGCTTCCCGTCTTCGCGTCGATGGCGGTCGGGTACGTGACGGTGAATCGTCGCGTGAATGCGTTGGCAGTGTCGGGCTGGTCTTTGACGTTGACGCCCAGGAAAGCAGCATCGTCGGCTACTTCCTCGCTCACCGCTTGGAGGTCGGTCGCTTCCATTCGGCACGGGACGCACCCTGCGAACCAGAAATTGAAGACGGCGACCTTTCCCTGGTAGTCAGTCGCCGTGATCTTCGTGCCGTCACTGAGTTCCGAGTCGAACTCGATCGGGTCGCCGCGGTCCTCGGGGGCGATTTCGGTCACGAGCTGGTTGGCGGAGATGTATCCCTTGCCATCACCCCACTGCTGTTCGATCCCCGACGATGAGGTGCACCCCGCCACGGCTGCGCTGGTAGCCAAGAGGAGGGCCGAGGAAGTCAGAAGTCGACGTGGTCGCACGCGTGAGGATAACTCGGCCAACCCGAGCGTGAACATCGTGCGCTGGGGATGCAGCGCCCACGACTCCGCCAATTCGATTGCCGACCCGCGGGCAAGATAGGCGGTCGGGCGGGCGGGGTCACCGTGCGACTTGACTCGTCGGTCGGGCAGTCCTCCGCCGCCTACGTCTCGCTTCGGGGAGCGGGAACAATGTCGACGGCTGCCGGGCCGGTTCTGAAGGTGTGCACGCGAAAGCTCACGCGCTGCCCGGTGTGCAGCAGTGTGCGCTTCGGCAAAGTGAACAGCTTGTCGGCAAAGAGCTCCTGGCCGTTGCCGTCAGCGACGATAAATCCCCACCCCAGCTCACGGTTGAACCATCTCACGGTGCCCGCTTGATACTCGCCCTGAAACTGTCCCGAAGGTGCAGCGTCATCCATGTAGCGATTCTGGGGCATTGCCAGCTGGGAACGCGACCGATCCTTTGCCGCGACTCTCGGTAACGAGCGGTGTCCGATAGCCGATCGGCTAACGCCCTTTCCTCCTACGCCCGCGGCTCAGACGGCTATTTCACAGAGACCCGGACGCCTTGTCTCCGGCAACGTAGGTCTTCGCGTCCTTGCCGGCACCGCTCGTGAATTCGTCGCCTTCCGCAAATGACTCGATCTGCATGGTCTGAAGCAGACCGTCCGAGTCTCGCTGCCATTGGCGCCAGAGACCTTCGACGGGACGAGACTCGATGAATCCAGCCTCACTGAGGGTGCTCTCGAGCCTCTCAGTGACGTCTTCTCCCTCGACGAAATACTCAAGACTCGTAGGAGTGAAACCTCCACCGTGGGGGGCGATGAGAGCCACATGTCCTACCGAGCCGAGATCCAGATCAGCGGCAATGCTCAGATCCCCTTCGAAGCGCTCCTCAAAGGCGGCGTGCAGCCAGCGAGCACAAATGAGATGACCGTCACGAGCGTGAGGGTCTTGAGTTACCTCGCCACGAACCCTCCGTCCCGAATCGCGCCTGTTAGTTCAGGTTGGCGGACTTTCACCTCTAGAAACACCCCCATTCATCGCCAAGGTCTTCAGTGACCTGCCGAATGTTCTCATGCTTCTAGGCGTGGGACTGATCGTGATCGGCATCTACTTCAATGTTCGAGCCATGACTGAGATGCGACGCTAGAAACCGTTGCTTCACGAAACCGACCTAGAGGGGAACGCTCTGCGTCCCGATAGCCGATCGGCTAATAGGTACCCTGACTACCCTGCTTCTATGGGGATCATCTGGCAGGAAAAGGGTCTTCGGAACGCGCAGAGCCTTGTCCTGATCGGCTCGTTGATCGCTGCGGTCGTCGTGGCCGTCCTGCTCGTTCTCGTTGGTACTCCACGGTGGATTGCCATGCCTGCCGGGCTTCTCGTGTACCTCGTCTGCTGGCGTCTCACACTCCGAAGCGTCCGTCGCCGAGGGGACGCTGACCTCGATCGTCGTGCCCGATAGGGGATCGACATCCGTACCAACCGTCGGGGCCAGCGGCTTCGGAGAGGCGTGCGTGCTCAGCAGGATCGGTCAAGCGCCAACCGTAGGGAGCTGACTGCACGTAGCTGGCGCCGTTGCTCTCTATGCGTGCTCGCCCGTCCATGAGCCCGCTGATGAAGACTTCATCGTCGATCCAGATGAGGAGCTGCTGGAGCCAATCCTCGGCTTGTTCGGGGGGAGCGTAGAGCCAGTACTGGGGTTCGCCGCTGGAGGGGAGGGCGATGAGGAGTCGCGCGGACTGGCCGTCGCGCTGGGTGAGTTCGACATCGACGTGTCCTGGCGAGGTGCGGATGTCTCGCATCTCGTAGTCGAGGTACGACAGGTCCATCCCGGCAGACCGACTCTTGTGCTCGACTCTTCTCATCGCGGTCACGATCTCTGCATCGGTCAGCATGCGCTCAGCATGTCATCTCGCTTCGACGATCCGACGCGCTGGTCGATGTGGCGCGGTAAGAGAGGCAGGGACGCCGAAACCGGTGCCAGTTAGCCGACCGTCAGCCGGTGCGCTCGGCTTGGGGGCTGCTAGCTTCCGGGCATGACCTGGCCTGTCGTTCACATCTCGCGCTCGCTCGACCACGACGTCGCCGCCGTCTCCAGCGTCGCCGGGAATCCGGCGAATCTGCCCGCGTGGGCGGCCGGTCTCAGTAGCGGGATTCGCCAGGAGGACGGGCGGTGGATCACGGACTCGCCCATGGGTGTCGTCGAGGTGGCGTTCACGGGGCCGGTGGAGCTGGGGATACTCGACCACGACGTGACCGTTCCCGACGGATCTGTCGTGCGGAACTCCTTCCGCGTCGTGGCCAACGACCAGGGCACCGAGGCCATCTTCACTCTCTTCCGCCGGGACGGAATGTCTGAGGCGGACTTCCAGTCCGACGCTGACGCCGTACGCAGTGATCTAGACCGGCTCGCAGTACTGCTCGACAAGTGCCTTCTTCGCACCCGATAGGGGAATCCCTCACCGAGATCGGTTTCGGACTGACCCATGGACACAGCTGGCGTCCCGTAGCTGCGGGGGAGGGGCCAACGGCCGGCGGTGGCCAGTGACCGATCGGCTACCGACCGGACGGCGCCTCTCGCCGTGCCAGGCGCCGCAAGGTCGACGCCGCCGCGAGGCTGGCACCCGACGCGGCGACGAGGCCGATGATTGCACCGGAAAGAGGGTCGTCGAGGAGTAAGCCCGTGGCTGGGCCTGCTGAGATGCCGACAATCGTTGCTGTGGCCGCCGCCGCACACGCCTGGCTTCTCGATCTGCCCCAGCGGTGACGCTGCCGCCACAGCAACGCGCTGACGAGTCCGGCGACTGCCCCGACGAGGGCGAAGACCACGGCAGCAGGCACTGCGTAGACGAGCGAGATGACGACCCATCCAGCGATTCCGGCGCCGTCGAGTCCGGCGAAGGCACCCCAAGCGACCATCCACACGATGGGGAGCAGCAGCGCGCAGCCGGCGCCGACCGCCGCCCCCGTTCCGACCAGGACGCGCACATCCGATCGCGGCGAGCGCACGGAACGCTCCACGGCAATGCTCATCAGGCCTCCTCTTTCCCATGAGGCTAGGGCTTGCACCCGGGCATGGGCATCCCCCCGACCCGGTGCCTCGACACTTCTGGGAAGACGAGCTGTGCAGCACGGTGAGCGGCCCCGAGGCGGGGAGTCTGCGTCGGTGTCCAACAGAGGATCGGTGGGCGGACGATTCTGCGGCAGGCTGGTCCGGTGACTGACGAAGCTCGGCATGTGGTCCATTTCCATCGAAAGCACTACGACGCGATCATCGCTGGCCGGAAGGTGACCACTGTCCGCTGGGGCGAGTCGGTCCGTGTCGGAGCGGCGACGTTCGCGTTCGATGAACACCCGACTGCGCAGCCGATCGCCGGGCAGGTCGTCGCGGTCCGGCAGTACCGCCTCGACGAGCTGACTGCGGAGCAGGCACACGAGCCCCCAGGAACGGACATGACGCTCTTCGCAGCGCAACTGCGCGAGAACTACTACCCGGACATGCCAGGCGATGCGGTCGTCGACGTCGCTGAGCTGAGTCTCGTCGAGCCGTACCGGTAGGGAATCGTCACCTCGACACGATGTCCAGCTCTCGGTTCACAGATGATTTTCGACGGGCAGCCGCCGATCGGCGCGAGGCGTCGACCCGAGAGCTCTTGCTCGAGGGTTGCTTCGGGGACTACCGGAGTCCGATGACGTCCATCACGTCGACGCTGTTCGCCCGAGCGACGTCGGCGCGGCATCGGTCGATGTCGTCCGCGAAGCGAAGTTGCTCGTAGCCGTTCACTGAGAAGTGAATGCTGTCCGCGGCGTGGTCGAGACCGTCGGACGGGGCCAGCCACACATTCCAGCCTGCGGTCTTGAGGCATGAGGACACGGCTGAGATGTACGGTGCGGCACCGTTGACTTCACCCTTGGTCTGCGGCGGGAGCAGCGTCGATGCGGCTGCAACGCTCGTAACGCCGAGCACCACGACGCCCGCAGCTATCCCACCGCGGTGGAGGCGCTGCTGACCGCGTAGTTTGCGCGAGAGGGAGTGCTCGATTCGACCTGCGGCGGCATCGAGGTCGGTGTCAGACCAGTTCGTGTTCGTCATGTTCGCCCTGCTTTCAGTTCTCGTACTGCGTGCCGGTGGTGGCTGTGCGGAAGGAGCGCAACCGGCCTCGGATGCGCTGGACACGTTTGCGTGTTGCGGGAGGTGTCAGGCCGAGTGCCGCTGAGGCTTCGTCGTAAGAGAGGCCTTCGATGAAGCAGAGCCGAACAAGGTCCCGGTCCTCCTGCGGGAGACCATCGAGGGCCTCTCGTAGGTGGGCGAGTTCCTCCGCTGCTGCGCGACGGTCCTGACCGCGTTCCCACTGGTGGAGGTGGTTCACGGTGTCGAGGTCGCCGGCCTCTTGGCGGATGGCCCGGCGGTTGGTCGCGACTGCGATGTGGCGCGTCGTCACGAGCAGCCACGGCAGCAGGGAACGCTCCGGGTCGAGGTCCCTGCGGCGGCGCCAGGCCACGAGCAGGACCTCTTGGGCGACGTCTTCGACGCTGCCACGATCAGTCACCACCGAAGCTGCGTACCGTAGGACGCTCCTGACGTGCAGACGGGTCAGTGCCTCGAAGGCGTCGATGTCCCCGCCGCGCGCGCGAGCCACCAAGTCGTTCTCGGTCTCGCCTGATGTCGATCGTCGCTTCACTGGTCGCCCTCATTTCCGCTCTCAGTAGTGAAGTGTCAGGCGTGGCCGTTCTGTGACCTTGCAGGATAAATCTCATTGCCTTACGCGTTGGCTAGAACATAGCCGCTTGAATATTCTGATCAGTTGAATATAGTGGGTGCATGACCCAATCAGAGATGCGCGAGCCGACGATGCTCGTCCTGACTTCACTCGCCGGCGGGCGGAAGCACGGCTACGCACTGATCGCCGATGCGGCAGAACTCTCCGGCGGCAGAGTCCGACTCAAGGTCGGCACTCTTTACGCCGCACTCGACCGGCTCGTGGAGCAGGGGCTCGTCGTAGTGGCTGGTGATGAAGTGGTCGACGGGAGGAACCGCCGATACTTCGAGGTCACCGCCGAGGGCATCGACGAACTCAGGGCCACGGCCAGCCGTCTGGAGGCGAACGCCGCGGCGGCCCGCGCGCGGATCTCGGAATGGCGGCCGCAAGGTATCGCTGGCCAGGTGCAGTTCGGAGGTGCCTCGTGAGCGTCGTCGGCGCGGATCTTCAGCGCTTGGAGCAGCGATATCGACGGCAGCTCCGGTGGTATCCCGGGCGTTGGCGCCGAGAGAACGAGGACGCCATGGTGGGGACACTGCTCGACGTGGCGGAGGAGGAAGGGCGCGAGCGCCCTCGCCGGGCAGAGATGCTCGACCTAGCTGCCCACGGGCTCGGCGCCCGCCTCTCCGCCGTGTTCCCGGCCACTTCCCGGGACCAGGCTGCGAGTTTCGCTCTCGCAACCGGAGTGGCATGGTCCCTGGTCTACTTCATCGTCCAGGACTGGATGCCCTGGAACCCTGGGGCTCACGTCTTCGCGCTCGACCCGTTCGGCCCGTTCAACAGCGCCGGTGTCCTGGTCACGGCGCTGTGGGTCCTGGCTGGGGTGCTTGTGCTCGCCAGGCGCGGCACGGCCGCCAGGTTCAGCACTCTGGGGGCGTCTGCACTTGCCATCGTCCTGATGGTCGTGCAGACGCCGTCCTCACCCGAATACGTCGTGGTTTACCCGAGCCCTGACCGGGTGACGTTCGTCCTGCTCGCAGGTCTCGGCCTCATCGCTGCCGTGGGCACGCCACGCCGAGAGTGGACGGCCGCTGCGTCGGCGACAGGCTGGTTCGCCGCTCTGTCCGGCGCGTTGCTCATCATGAACCAGCTCGACAGGGTCTCCGTTCCGCTGGCTGCCGGGCGACCAGGTTGGTACGACTTCTTCAACCGCTACCTCTGGGCCGGCGGCCTTCTGGCCCCCGGTGTGGTGGGCATCTTGATCGTGGTTGCCTTGTCCGCCGCCGTTGCCTTCCGAGTCACCGGGCACCGCTTCGGAGGAACGCTCGTCCTGTCGACCGTGCCCTGGGCAGCCAGCGTCTTGGTCAACTGGGCGAATTACCTCGGAGGTGACCCCTCGGCCGTTGTCATGGCTGTGTTCATGGTTGTGGTGTGGATTGCTCTGTCGATTGCGGCCCTCACGTTGCGACCC
>NZ_JADKSD010000001.1:136445-151235 GCF_015350895.1 Frigoribacterium sp. VKM Ac-1396
CCTCGGCCGTTGTCATGGCTGTGTTCATGGTTGTGGTGTGGATTGCTCTGTCGATTGCGGCCCTCACGTTGCGACCCCGAGTGCGGCAGGAAGGGCAGGCTCATGGAGCACCAGATCCGGCCTGACGACATCGACCTGCCACCCACTCAACCCATCGACATCAGTCACGGGCTGACGCACGGTGATTCGGCAGAACGGTAACGGAGATCGCTAGAGCGACGTCGTAGACGGTGCCCGTTAGGGGATCGGCCATCGGACACCGAGGTCACCTGCCGAACGTGCTTTGTGCCGAGGGCATCTGAGTGTGAGTCAGCCGCGGTCGCGAGCCATCCCTGCCTCGGTGTTGCGCGTCCCGGTGGCGACTCCGTGCGGTGAGGCTGCTTCGATGCGTTCGAGGTCGTCTGGGGTGAGTGCGAGATCCGCGGCGGCGGTGTTCTCCTCGGCTCGGGACGCCTTCGTGGTGCCGGGGATCGGGACTGTTCCTGCCTGGATGAGCCACGCGAGTGCGAGCTGTGCCGTGGTGACGCCCTCCTCGTCGGCGATGGCCTTGAGTGCCTCCACGATGCGGAGGTTCGCATCGATGGCCTGGTCGGAGAACCGGGGGAGGTTCCGTCGGGCGTCGCCCTCGGGCAGGTCGTATTTCCTGGTGAGGGTCCCGGAGAGGAACCCTCGGCCGAGCGGCGAGAAGGGGACGAACCCGATCCCGAGCTCGCGTGCAGTGTCGAGGACGCCGTTGTGCTCAGCGTCGCGCTCGAAGAGGCTGAACTCGGACTGGATCGCGGTGATCGGGAACGTCGCGTGCGCCCGCCGCAAGGTCTCCGCTGAGGTCTCCGAGACGCCGATGTAGCGGGCCTTGCCGGCGGTGACCGCTTCGCTCATCGCGCCGATGGTGTCCTCGATGGGCACGTTCGGGTCGGCGCGGTGCAGGTACCAGAGGTCGACGTGGTCGGTGCCGAGGTGCGTGAGGGACCGGTCGATCGCGCGCCGGGCGTGTTCGGGGGAGCCGTCGAGGCCGATCGGGGTGCCTTCGTCGGTGAAGTCGCTGGCGAACTTCGATGCAACGACCACCCGGTCCCGGTCGGCACCGAGGGTGCGGCCGAGCAGCTTCTCGTTCTCGAACGGCCCATACGCCTCGGCGGTGTCGAACAGGGTGACCCCGAGGTCGAGAGCGCGGCGGATGGTTTCGACGGAGCCGGCCTCGGTGGCGCCTCCGTAGAAGGCGCTCATGCCCATGCACCCGAGGCCGAGCGTGGACGTGACGAGGCCCTGGGAGCCGAGAGGGATCTGCTGCATGGGAGTTCTCCGTTCACCGCCGGGTCGACCCGGATGT
Organism: Frigoribacterium sp. VKM Ac-1396; assembly: GCF_015350895.1. NCBI lineage: Bacteria > Bacillati > Actinomycetota > Actinomycetes > Micrococcales > Microbacteriaceae > Frigoribacterium > Frigoribacterium sp. VKM Ac-1396. Next base: position 137,776 of record NZ_JADKSD010000001.1, read on the forward strand.
CCTGACTCTCGACCCTGGTGCGCACACCATGTCAAGTGGGAGACTCGGGCCCATGCTGCTTCCCGAGGTCCACGTCGACGAGCTCGTCACGATCAGTGCCGCGGCGGATCTGCTCGGCATCACCGTCGACACGATCCGGTACTACGAGAAGGAGGGCATCGCGCCGGCACCAGCGCGCGGCCCTGACGGGTGGCGCCAGTACGACACGGCTGCGCTGAGCTGGCTCGCCGGCACGGTGATGCTCCGCGGCACGGGGATGAGCGTGCAAGAGATGCGCGAGTACGCCGCCGCGTACCGCGCGGGTGCTGACGATGCCGAGCGGCTCGCGCTCCTCGAACAGCACCACGCGGCCGTCCTCGAACGACAGGCCGAGGTCCAGCGGCACCTCGTTGCGTTGGAGCGCAAGATCGCCGCATACCGCCAGGCCATCACCGCGTCGAGAGCGGCCGTGCAGCCCGCGGCCTGATCGCGCTGTCCGTTAGGGGATCCTCGACCGGCACCGTGGCTCCGGCTGGATAGCCTTGATCGATGATGTCTCAGCTCAGTCAGCTTGCCGGACTATCCGCCGGTCTCTCAATCCTGACCTCGTTTCTCGTGGTCATCGTCTTGGCGTTGGGCGCATACGCCCTCGTCCTCACGATTAGGTTTCTTCGATCGCGACTCGAGCAAGACGGCTCAATACAGAGCGGTGACGATTCCCGATAGACCATCCCCTGGTGGGAAGCCCCGGTATCGGACCGGGGCATCCCACCAGCATCGGATGCACGGCGGCGTGAGGTGAGTGGTCAAAGACCGAGTGCTGACAAGAACGCGAGCTTTTTCTCGTTGTACGTGTCGGTCCATTTGCCCGGCATCGCCATGTAGCCGTGGCCCAGAATCGCCGAGCTCGCCGGCGGAACGTCGACGGCGTTCGTCACTCCGAGCTGGTCGAGGCGTTCGTGCAGGTTCTCGGCCTGATCCGGGAACGTGCCGGTGTTCCCGTCCGCGATGAACGTGGCGGGGAAGTCTGCGGTCACGTGGTTGGTGACGGATGCTTCCTCAATCAGGGCCGCGGAGGTGCCCACGTAGCTGCGTGCAGACAGTCCGAAGATGAGGTCCTTCACCGGTTGCGGCGTCTGCGTCTCGCCTGTCTTCTCCAGCTCGAGCGCAGGACTGTCGAGCATGACTGCTCGCAGAGCGTCACCTATGACCGGTTCCACTCCGATACTCGCGGCATAGGTCGGGTTGGTCTGGATGTTCGCGAACTGGCCGGCGAGCTGGCCGCCGGCGCTTCCTCCTCCGATGACGACGTCGGACATGTTCAGGCCGTACTGCTCGGCATTTTGCCGAAGGAAGGAGACTGCCTGCGAAACTTGTTTCACCTGTGTGGGGTACTTGACGGTCGGGGCAAGGCCGTAATCGAGGCTGACGAAGTTGAACCCACCGTCGAGGACGGGGTCTGTGGTGACGGCAAAACCGCCACCGGGTGCGTTCGGGTCGCCGTCGGACTTAGTCCCACCGATCCAGCCGCCACCGTGGATGTAGATGTAAGTGGGCCGCTTGACCGATGCGTCGTCATCGGCGATGTAGATGTCGAGATAGCTGCTGGGGTACTCATCGCCGTATCGGACGTCGCTCGTGAGCCCATCTCCGTTCGCTGTCACGCTGACAGCTCCCTCGGGTCCTCGGGGTTGGAACGATGGTGTCTGACCGGCGGCGGCTTGGATCGGGATGGCCACCGCCGCGGGTGCCGCGGCAACCAGGAGCACGACAGTGGAGGTCACCGCGGCGATGACGACGAGGAGGCTGTTCACGACGCTCCGCAGGGTGCTGAGAAGGGATCGAGTAGACGCAGTGACACGCTCCTGCCTGAGGGCGCGGCGACGCGTCCTGCTCAGCTTCCAGAAACCGGCGAAGCACGAGAAGGCAACCAACAGTGCAAACCCCAGGGCCACTGCCCACGCGGGGTACCAGGCGGTCACGAGCCACGCGATCTGCGCGCTGGCGCTGATGATCGCCGAGAGGATCGTCACCCAGGCCGCCTTGCTGCCCCCGGGGCGGCGCCAGGCCACACCTGCGGCCAGCAAGCCCACGAGGAGCAAGGCTCCCGCGGGGGGGTAACGGACGAAGAACGGTTCGGCCCAGGCAACGAGGAGCACGTAAAGGCCACTGGTGAGCAGCGCCCAACGAGTCCAGCGGGGGCGTTCGATTCGGGCGAGGGTCGGGTCGACCATGAGTCCTCCAAAATTGCGGTTGACTGCAACTATACTCTTTAGTGCAGAAGTACAGAAGAGGTAAGGTCGGCGTATGGCTGCAACTTCGCTGAGGGAGCGCTCGAAGGAGCGCCGGTACCGTGCTGTTCTCCTTGCCGGCATGCGGCTGTTCGCCGAACAGGGCTACGACGCGACGACAGTGGCGCAGATCGCTGAGGAGGCGGAGGTGTCGACCCGGTCTGTGTCGGCGTACTTCCCGACGAAGCTCCACATCGCCACGGCGTCCTCGTCCGCGGCGGCTGATCGCTTGATCCTCGCGTTGCGCTCACGTGACGAGGGCGAGTCGATCGTCGATCGTGTCGTTCAGTGGCTCCGCGAAGAACCGGCTTTTGTTCCGGAGGAGGAGTGGCGGCTCAGAGCCGCCATGCTTGAGCGGAATCCGGTGCTGCAGGGGTCCGGACCAGAGGATTCCCCTCCCCTCCTCGCCATCGCGGCCAACGCGATTGCGGAAGACCTCGACGTCCCGCCGGATCACCCGGGGGTGCAGATCACCTTGGGCATCGTTGCGGGGATCGTCGTGCGGGTGGAGCTGCTCGTCGGATCACACCGCGAGGACGATGAGACCCTGAAACTGATTCACGATGCCCTCTCAGGTGCTATCGATGCGGTCAGGAGAAGCAGCCGGTCTTCGGACTGATCGCGAGGTCGCGACGCCCTCGAGGCATTGTGCGCTCAGGCGCGCAGGAACGCTAGGAACCCGTCGAGGTGCGCGGCGACGTCGACCGTGGGGTCATAGAGCCACTGCATCTGGAGCCCGCGCGCCATGGCGGTGAGTTGACGCGCGGTGAGGTCGAGGTCCAGGTCCGCGCGCAGACGACCCTTTTCCTGCTCACGCTCAAGCTCCCGACGAACGTCGGCATTGAACAGATCGATCCGGTGGTGGGTGAAGTCGTGCCCCGGGTGGTCCTTCCGAATTGCCTCCGCCTGCATGGTGGCGTCGAGCTGGATCAATCCCGGAAAAGCCTCGTTCTGTCGCACGAGCTCCGGGAGTGCAGCCAGCAAGCCCCGCTCGGAGAGCGACCGCTCCAGTAGGGGCCGGTCCCGCTCCGCCTGACGGTCGAAGACGGCCTGCAGCAGGTCCTCCTTAGAGGGGAAGTGGTAGCTGAGGGCGGCGTGACTGACCCCGAGCTCCTCTGCGATCTTCCGCAACGACAGGCGCTGGAAGCCGTGCGTCGCGAATATCTCGAACGCACGGTCGATGAACAGGTCTCGCCGCTGCAGTCCGTTCGCGTATCGTCCGCGCCGCTTCGACACGGCCGGCTGTTCCGTTGCCTCCGGCGCCATCTGCTCTCCTTCGATCCGCGAGACCCGCGTCCTGCACCTCATCCTCGCACGAACATTTGCCAAACCGAATAATTGCCGCCCCGAATGCTTGCCATCCTGGACAATTTTGATCTACTGTCAGCCGCAGCCGGGTTCGCCGGTACCCACGACGAGGCCTCGCCTCGATGTCTTCGAAGGAGAAGGTCATGACAGAAGCGATTCCGGCGCCCCCTCGCGCGGTGAACGCCTGGTGGGTGGGGACAGTGGCCGGCATGGCGTCCTTCGTCGATGGCGCGGCCCTGAACGGTGTCGGTTTCGCGTTGGTGATTCTCCAGCAGACGATCGGTCTCACCCCCGGGCAGATCGGGGTGCTCACCAGCGCACTCACCTTCGGGGTGGCGGTCGGCGCTCTGATCGGCGGTCGCCTTGGCGACCGCTTCGGGCGGCGTCGGGTGTTCGTGGTCACGATGATCTTCATCGCCCTCGGCGCATCGGTCCCGATCGTGGCCACCGCGTTCCCGCTGCTGCTGCTGGGTCTGGGTGTCCTCGGTGTAGCGATCGGGGCAGATATCCCCGTCTCCCTCGCGACCATCGCCGAAGCGGCGACAGATCAGAACCGCGGCAAGATCCTCGTGATGTCCAACCTCCTCGCCGGAGTCGGCATCGGCGCCGTCGTCCTCGTCGCCACCCTCACCGGCGGGACCGGGATCTTCGCCGCGCAGGCCATCTTCGGCCTCATCGCCGTCGTCGCGGTCATCGTCCTCGCGCTGCGACTTACGATCCCCGAATCCACCAGCTGGCGAGCTGCTCGCCTGGAACAGACACAGGGCGTGCACACCGTGCGCGCTGACCGCTCGAAGCTGCGGGACCTCATCACGCCCCCGCTGCGCTTCCCGTTCCTCATCCTCGTCGGGTTCTTCACGCTGGTGAGCATCCCGATCACGCTCTTTGGCTCCTACGCGGCCTACATCGGAGCGAACTTCACCGGCACTCCCGTGTCCGAATTCTCCGTGTTCGTGCTGTTCCTCGTGCCGCTCGCGATCATCGTTCAGGTCATCTTCATGCGAGTGGTCGACACCCGTTTCCGCCTCACCTTCTTCATCCTCGGCGGAATCCTCTACGTCGCGGCATACCTCATTCCCGTCATCCTCGGGATGAACCTGGCCACGCTCGTCACCACGGTGCTCGTTTCCGGCATGGGCACCGTTTTTTGCGGAGAGCCCATCTTCCGCGTGTGGGTGAACGAGGCGTTCCCGACCATGCTCCGCTCCACCGGCCAAGGCGTCATCTTCGCCATCGCCCGCCTGGTGCCAGCACTGCTCCTGGTCCCCGTGCCGTTCCTTCTCTCGAGCTCAATCAACGGCTTCCTGATCGCCCTCTCCGTCCTCGCCGCCGCCGGGATCGCCGTCGGCTGGTTCGGGGTGCGCAGCGGACGCCTCATCAACGAGTTCCACCACGAGACCGAGAGCATCGACATCACCGCCGCCACTTCGTCCTCAGCATCATGACCACCCCCACCCAGAAGGCCTCCACGCCACCCATGAGCACTTCCGCCCCCACCATCCACGGACACGTCGAACCCGGATTCCAACGCGTCGCCGACGCGTTCACTCAGAACTTCACCGAACGCGGCGACACCGGGGCTGCCTGCACCGTCTATCTCCACGGCGTCCCCGTCGTCGACCTCCACGGCGGCACCTTCCGCCACGGACCGTGGACGGCCAACACCCGCAGCATCCTCTTCTCCGTCAGCAAAGGCGTCACCACCATCTGCCTGCTCATGGCCGTCGAAGCGGGCCATCTCACTCTCGATGAACCGGTCGCCACCTACTGGCCGGAATTCGCCGACCACGGCGAGAGCGCACTGACCGTCCGGCAGCTCCTCGCGCACCGCGCCGGACTCATCGCCCCCGACGAGCCCCTCACAGTGGAGGACCTGCGCGCGTGGCATCCGGTCACCGAGGCCCTCGCCCGGCAGAACCCGCTCTGGGAGCCTGGGACCGCGCACTCATACCACGCCCTCACCTTCGGCTGGCTCGCCGGTGAAGTCCTCCGTCGCACCACCGGACTACGCCCCGCGGACTGGCTCCACCAGCACATCGCCGGCCCCCTCGGCCTCGGACTCACCTTCGGGACCGACCCCGACACCGACCCGGACTTCGCGCTCCAGGAGCAGCCACTCCCCGACACCGCCGCACCACCGTGGAAGAGCCCGAACATCGACATGCTGGCGCGCGTGATGGGGATGAACGGAGCCATCGACGGCCTCAACCTGTTCGGCTCCGCGAACACCCCCGACCTTCTCGGCTTCGAGATTCCCGCTGCGAACATCGTCGGCACCGCCCACGACATCGCCCGCCTCTACGCCGCGACGATCGGCGAAGTCGACGGGATCCGCTTGCTTCAGCCCGCCACCACCCGCGACGCCCGCCTCCCTCAATCGGTCGGCGCGCCGTTCTTCGGACCCGACTCGGGGCTTCGCTGGGGCACGGGATTCATGCTCGACTCCGCCCCCCGAGGTATGGCCGGCCCCGGCAGCTTCGGCCACGACGGAGCCGGTGGTCAGCTCGGCTTCGCGCATGCCGAATCCGGTGTTTCCCTCGGATACGCGACAATCCGCCCCGGCGGCTACCCCGACGACCGCGCCGAGGCTCTCTGCCGCGCACTGCGCGACAGCCTCTGAAACCCCACTCTTCGAAGGAGAAGAACTCATGCCGCTCGACCCGTTCCTCGTTCCCCTGCTCGAGACCATGCCGACCGTCCCCGCCGAGATCGAGGACATCGCCGCATTCCGCTTGCAGGAGAACGCAGGCGCCGCCGCACTCGCCGAGCAGCTGCTCGAACCCGCCCCACCCGTCCGAAGCAAGCGCACCGTGACCCTCCCCGTCCAGGACGGGGAGATCACTCTTAACGTCTTCCACCCGGACAGCGACGGCCCCCACCCCGTCCACCTCTACTTCCACGGCGGCGGCTGGATCGGCGGCACCATCCACTCGATGGTCATCGACATCCTCTGCCAGGAACGCGCCGCCGGAGCGGACTGCATCGTCGTCGCCGTCGAGTACCGCAAAGCCCCCGAACACCCCTTCCCCACCGCTCTCAAGGACAGCTACGCCGCGCTGCTCTGGGTCGCCGAGAACATCGAGAACCTCGGTGCCCGCGCCGACCTGATCACCGTCGGCGGAGGATCAGCCGGCGCCAACCTCGCCGCCGCCCTCTGCCTGAAAGCCCGAGACGACGACGGTCCCGCGATCGCCTTCCAACTGCTGGAAGTCCCCTCGCTCGACTTCACTTTCAGCAGCCCCTCCATCCGCCGAAACGCCACCGGCTACGGACTCACCGAACAGACCCTGCACCTGTGCCGACGCCTGTACCTTCCGTCCGAGGCCGACGCGACCAACCACTACGCATCACCGCTGCTCGCCGAGAACCTCAGCGATCTGCCCCCGGCGCACATAATGTCGGCGGAATACGACCCCATCGTCGACGACGGCGCACGCTACGCCGAACGCCTCACCCTCGACCGAGTTCCCGCAACGTTCTCCCTACAACTCGGGCACATCCACGGGTCCAGCGCCTTTACGAAAGTCATGGCATCCGCCCGAGCCTGGCGAGAAGAGGGACTACAAGCCCTGCGAGCGGCCCACGCTCGAAAGTCACCAGTGAGCTGAACCGCGCCGGTAGGCCATCGGCCACCGGCCACATCCATCAGTCTGTTGGACGACGGGCATATCGCGGGCATCCTGGTGCGCGAACCGGCGCGCTATGGTCCAGGCATGACGCGTCGTGCCGGTCTGACTTCCCGCCTCGTTCTGGTTGCCGGCTTGGCCGCGTTGGTTGTGGGCGCCGTCGTCCTCGCCATCGCGGCGGCGCAGCCGGTGTCCTTCGGGTGGTTCGCCTATGCGCCCCTGTCGGACACGACGTTCACCGCCGAGGGTGTGCACATGTTCTCGACCGCAAGCCTTGTGGGCGCGGTCATCGTCGTCATCAGCTTGCTCGTGCTGGCAGCATGGCTCGGATACCGACAGGGTGTGCGCCGCAAGCCTTGACGAGGCGTCCCGATAGGGGATCGGTGACCGGGCCCTCGCGGTGGGGCGTCGCGACGAGGTGCGCTTCATGCCATCCTTCGATCGTGCGCCCTCGATCGCTCTGCCTGCTCGTCGTGTCCCTCTGTGCTGTCAGCCTCGTCGGGTGCTCCGAGGATGATCCCGGTGGCCAGGCCGACGACATCGCTCTGTGGCTCGACCAGGCGCCTTCAGTGGTGCAGGACGACGGCGACGCGCTGGCCGTCTTGGCATCGCTCGTCGAACGGGGCGAGGAAGCAGACGGCGACCAGATCTCGGCGGCCTTCAAGGAGCCCGTGACGATCAGGCGAGTCGAACTCGAATGTTTCGGCGACGGATCCGTCGAGGGGCTATTCGGTCTGACGTCGGCTGCGGGTGCCGTCGACACGACGTCCGCCCGTGCGAACTGCGCCGAGGGCGTGCTCGAGCTGGACATCCCGGAGTCGTTCCGCGAGGGTGTGACGAAAGTCACCTTCTCCTCGGTGGCGAGCACCGAGAAGGGCGCTTGGCGCGTCATCGTCCGATAGGGGATCGGCTATCGAGGCGCCCTTTCTGGTTCCAGAGTCAGGGGTTGCGGGACAGACAAGGCCCAAGCGTTCATCGACTCGAGCACGGGTCGGAGGCCTTTGCCCGTCTCGGTCAGTTCGTAGACGACCCGGGGTGGGATCTCGGCGTAGACCGTGCGGGTCACAAGCCCGGAGGTCTCGAACTTGCGGAGGCGGTTGGTGAGGGTGTGCGCACTGATGCCCGGCAGCGCCTCCTTCAGCTCGGAGAACCGGGCCGGACCTGCCAGGAGCTCGCGCACGATCAATGTCGCCCACGGCCCGTCGAGGAGCGTCAGGAACTTCGCGATGCCGCAGTTGGGCCATACATCCCCACAGAAAGCCATGAAGGTCGACCCTAGCCCAATAGTGCAGTTGACGTAACCGGTGCTGTCCGTGCACTAATAGCTCCTATGACCTATCTCATTCACGGCGCCACGGGTGCCCAGGGTTCGCCCGTCGTCTCCGCACTCCTCGCCGCCGGCGCGCCTGTCGCCGCCGCCGTCCGTGATCCCTCCGCGTACGCAGGTGCTGCCACGCCCGTCGCCGTCGACCTCACATCGGTTGAATCGCTGACGAAGGCGTACGAGGGTCTCGACGGTATCTTCGTCCACCTCACCGTCGGTTCCCCCGATATGCAACGCGCGCAGGCCGAGGCTGTCGTGGCGGCCGTCACGGCGGCTCGACCGGCTCGCGTCGTCGTGTCGACCAGTGGGGCGCAGATCGAGGGGGCCGGAAGCAGCCCTATGGATGTCCTCGTCCGGGGTCTCGAGGCCACCGGCGTCTCCCTCGCTGTCGTCGCGCCGCGCCTGTACCTCGAGAACCTCCTCCTGCCACCGGTGACCGCCGGTGTCGAGCAAGACGGCGTCCTCCGCTATCCGATCCGCGGCGACTACGCCGTGTCCTGGAGCTCACACCTCGACGTGGCGGTCGTCGTGGCGCACCTCCTGCAGGATTCCTCAGTCACCGGCGTCGTGGGCGTCGGAGCCCTCCCGGGCCTTCTCGGCACTGACCTGGCCGCAGGGTTCGCGGCCCACCGTGGCGGTGACGTCCGTTTCGAGGCGCAGACCCCGGACGGCTTCGCTGCGGTCATCGAGCCGCTCTTCGGCGCCGAGGGCGCGGCACCGGTCGTCGCCTCGTACCGCTGGCGCGCAACGCAGGAATCGGAGGTGATCGACGAGGCCACGAGCGCCCAGACGCGGCTCGGGCTCGTGCCGCGCACGGTGGAGAAATGGCTGGCCGACGTCAACTCCTGATCCACTATCTGGTCGGTGATGGCCGCTGCACGACTCAGGGTGTATCTAGTCGGATAGCGGTCATCTTCACCTCTGGAGGCTTGATCGCCCATGGCCCCTCACCGCGGGAATGACGGGATGCGTTCCAGTTCTCTGGGGTGCGACGGCGACAAAACTGCGGGGCCCACGTGGGCGCACCCCGACTTGTGAGTTGCTAGCGGGCTGCGGCGCGTGATCGTGTCGCGGTGACGATGGCGTCGACGACGACGAACCCTATCAAGGAGATCCCGAGCAGGGGCAGGAACCATCCGATGCCGGCAGCGACGACGATGACTGCAGCGGTGCCCCACCAGGGTGCCCGGGCGAGGGCCCCAGCGGCCGCGGGCTTGCCGACGAGGGCTCCCGGGCGGGTGGGGCGGCGCTTCCACCACATCAGGTACCCGAAGACGACCATCGTCGCGATCCCGAGGGCGGTGATGACGAGGACGATCTGGTTGGCGATTCCGAACTGCTGGCCCATGTGAGTGTCGATGCCCCACCGGGTGAGTTTCGCGGCGAGGGTGAAGTCCTTGAAGTCGGTGCGGTCGACGACTTCGAGGGTGTCGCCGTTGATGGCGACGGAGTCGACCTCAGTGGGGTAGCTGCGTTGTATCTCCTGCACGACCCAGGCGGTGTCGGCCGTGGTCGGAGGGGTGATCTGCACCAGGCCGGTGTTCACGTTGACGCTTCGCGCGACGCCGAGGACCTCGTCGAACGTGGTCGGCTCGATCACCGGTGCCTCGGCATCGTCCGTCGCAGGAGCGGCGCCGTGGCCGGGGTGCCCTGCGTGGCCGCCGCTCGCGGTGGGGCTGGCGGTCTCGGTGAGGGCGGTGTCGACGGCGGGGGTGCCCCAGTCGAGCGCTGCACGCAGCTTGTCGACGTTGGCGCCGCCGTAGGTGGACCAGGTGATCCCGGTTGCCGAGAGGAACAGGGCCCCGACGAGGAGCCAGATCCCGGTGGAGGCGTGCCAGGAGAAGATGCGCCGGTACCCGGTGACCTTGTTGTTGGGGCGGACCATGTCGCGCCGGGCCCGGCGGGCCTTGCGGTAGCGGATGACCCAGAGGGCGGCACCGGCAAGGACGACGACACCGAGCCAGGACGCGGCGAGTTCGGAGTAGAGACGTCCGGCGTCGCCGAGGTGGAGGTTGCGGTGCAGGTGATCGACCCAGGTGCGGATGGGGAGGGCGCCCGAGGTGCCGTAGGTGGTGAGGTCGCCGCGGATCTCGGCGGTCCCGGGGTCGACGAACACCGACCGGGTCTCGCTCTCGCCGAGCCCGGTGCCGGTGAACATGACCCGGGTCGTGCCGCCGGGCTCCGGGGCAGGCCGGACAGCGACGAGGGTGTCGTCGCCGGCGTATGCCTCGGCCGCCTCGACCTGCTCCGCGAGGGGAAGCGTGGTCGAGGTGACGGGGGCGTGCAGCTCACGGTCGTAGACGACTTGCTCGATCTGCGGGGTGACGGCGTACGCGGCACCGCTGAGAGCGGCGATAAGGATGAACGGGCCGACGAGGATGCCGGCGTAGAAGTGCAGCCGCAGCAGCAGCTGCCCCAGCCACCCCTTCGAGGTGCCCGGGCGCGGGGGAGGGGTGTCGGAGGCCGGGGTTCGGCGCTGCAGGGTCTCGGTCATGGTGTCTTTCGTGGCTCGTGAAGGAGGCGGTGCGGTGACGTGCGGGAGGGTCAGAAGAGGGTGTCGCCGATGTAGCCGCTGCTGGTGCAGCCGGGCGGCATCGCGAACACGGCCGACCCGACGGGGGTGATCCACTCGTTCAGCAGGTCCAGATCGCTCAGACGCTGTTGCAGGGGGACGAACTGGGTGGTGACGTCGGCTTGGTAGGACACGAACAGCAGCCCCGAGTTCGACACCGACGACCCTGGGGTAGGTGCGTCGTCGTAGTTGTAGGCGCGGCGGAATATGCGCTCGTCGGGGTTGTCCGACCGGGCCCGGCGCATGTGGGAGAACTCCGGGATCACCGGGAACCCGATCGGGGTCTTCGCCTCGAAGTCCGCCTCATCGTGCTCGTTCACCCCGGTCAGCGGTGCCCCGTTGGCCAAGGTGCGGCCGACGGATTGCTCGCGGCCGGACCGGTCGAGCTTGTCCCACTTGTCGAGGTCCATCGAGATGCGGCGGAGCACGAACCCGGTGCCCCCTGCCATCCAGGCTTGACCGGTGTTCCGCCAGACGAGCTGGTCGAAGTCCGCCGTGCCGGGTTCGAGGTTGACGGTCCCGTCGACCTGGCCGAACAGGTTCCGCATGGTGGTGCCCTTCAGCTCCGACCCGGAGGCACGCCGGAACCCGGTCTGGGTCCACCGGAGGGTGGCGAAGGAGCGGGTGTCCTTCAGCAGCATCCGGGCCGTGTGGGCGACGGTCATCGGGTCGTCCGCGGCGATGTGCATCAGCAGGTCGCCGTCACCGTAGGCCGGGTCGAGCCGGTCGACGCTGAACGCCGGCAGCGGCCCCAGCCACGACGGGACCGCCCCGGCACCCGCAGCCCTGGTGACGAGGCCGGGCCCGAACCCGAAGGTGACGGTCAGTCGTGCGGGGACGTAAGCCAGCTCGGGTTCGCTATCGGCGAGGGCTGAGTCGCCCTGGCTGAGGCGGGCGGCGTCGTCGGTGAGGACCTGCATCATCCGCCGCAACGCCGCCGCATCTGTCCCCGGGAGCAGGTCGAGGGCGTAGTAGACGGCGTGCGCTTGGGGGGCGGTGTCGATGCCGGCCTGGTGGGTGCCGTAGAACGGGATCGTCTCGGCACCGGAGAGCTTCGCATCGGCCGTCTCGGCGGTTGAGGTGTTGCCTCGGGCTGTGTAGCTGAGGCCGATGGCGCCGGCGGCGCCGAGGCCGGCGGCCGCCCCTCCGAAGAGGAGATGCCGCCGGCTGACGCCCCGAGGAGCTTCGTCAGGAGTCGTGTCGGGGGTCACTGGTCCGCGTCCGTGCCGGACATGTCCATGTCGGACATGTCGTCGCCCTCATAGGTCTCGTTCGCACCCGAGTAGTCCTTCGCGGGAGCGGTGAACTCATACGTCGACCCGTCGGTGAGGGTGAGGTTGAACCCGACCTCGTCACCGGCCGTGACGGGAGCGTCGAGGCCCATCATCATGAGGTGGTTCGCACCGGGGCTAAGTTCATAGGAGCCGCCGGCGGGGATGACGAACCCGCCCTTCTTCTCCTGCATGACCATCTCGCCGGCGTCGTTGGCAACGGTCTCGTGCAGCTCCATCATGGGCGAGGCGTCGGACTCTGCCTTGACGATGGTGACGTCCTGGTCGGAGTCGTTCTCGAGGGTCCCGAACGCTGCGGACATGCCGGAGTCGGCGGCCTTGACCCAGGCGTCGTCGATCGACAGCGAAGCCGCTTCGGTGTTGGTGTCCGCCTCGGCGGTGTCCTGGCTGGCAGCGCTGCACCCGGTGAGGGCGAGCAGGAGAACAGCGGAAGCGGCAAGGCCGGTGGTGGTGAGGGTACGCATGGTGATCCTTTTCTGTAGGTGATGGTGGTGGGTCAGGGAAGTCATGAGGTGCGGCGGCTGCGGAACCAGAGGACGCCGCCGCAGACGGCGACCCCGGCGACGGCTCCGAGGAGCCCGATGACGACGGTGGAGGACACCGTGCGGGTCGTCGACGTCGCACCAGACGCGGTGCCGTCGTCAGGGCCGGCCGCAGCAGGGTCGGCGGTCGCCTGGGTGTTCGAGCCGGTCCCTGTGCCGGTCTCTGGGCTGGTGTCGGCAGTGAGGGTGGCGGTACCGACGGCGAAGTCGTAGACACCGGAGATGGGGTGGCCGTCGCTCGACACCACGCGCCACCGCACCTGGTAGACCCCGTCGGGCATGCCGGGCTTGATCGCCTGGGTGGCGTTCGGTCCGTCGAGGGCGACGGGGCCGTCGGCCCAGTCCTTGTCGGTGTCGTCCATCACGAGCACGACGGCGCCGACTTCGATGAGAGAGTCGGTGTAGACCATCGACACCTCAGCCGGGGCTGTATCGACGTGACCGTCCTCGCTGGGAGAGGTCGAGATGATCTGGTCGTGCGCCTCCGCCGGTGATGCGACACCCACAGCGGCGGCGATCGCGAGCA
>NZ_JADKSD010000001.1:151335-159106 GCF_015350895.1 Frigoribacterium sp. VKM Ac-1396
GCTGGGAGAGGTCGAGATGATCTGGTCGTGCGCCTCCGCCGGTGATGCGACACCCACAGCGGCGGCGATCGCGAGCAGGACCGCGGCGAACACGGCACCGGCGGTCCGGGTGGGGGTGCGGGAGGTGGTGGGGGTCATGACTCTCTCCGGGGGGTGTCGGCGCCGTTGAGGCGGGCGAGCTGGTCGTTGTAGGCGCGCAGGGTCGCGTCGTCGTCGCGGTCGGCTTTGCGGTCGTACCGTTTCGCGGCGCGCTCCTCGGACCTCGACCACTGGCGGACGACCATCAGGGCGACGAGGACGACGGGGAACTCGCCCGCACCCCAGGCGATGCCGCCGCCGGTGACCTGGTCGGCGAGGAGGGCGGTGTCGTCGGTGGCGTCGAGGGCGTGCCACCAGTCGAGGGCGAGCACTTCGGTGCCGGACATGATCGCCAGGCCGAAGAAGGCGTGGAACGCCATCGTGGCCAGCAGGATGATCAGCCGCAACGGGTACGGGGGCCGCTTCGGACCGGGGTCGATTCCGATGAGGACGAAGAAGAACAGGTAGCCGCTGATCAGGAAGTGCACCGTCATCAGCAGGTGCCCCTGGTGGGTCTCGAGCGACCACCGGAACCAGCCGGTGTAGTAGAACGCGATCAGGCTGCCCGCGAACACCACCGCGGCGACGATCGGGTGGGTCACGAGCTGCGCGTAGCGGGAGTGGGTCAGCAGCAGCACCCACTCCCGGACGCCGCGGCTGTGGTCCCGTCGTGCCGGCACGAGGCGGAGCAGCAGGGTGACGGGGGCGCCGAGCACGAGCAGCGGCGGCACGTACATCATCAGCAGCATGTGCTGGATCATGTGGGTGCTGAAGTGCACCGCGCCGTAGACGCCGGGGCCGCCGCTGGTGGCGTAGGCGAGCATCATGCAGCCGGCAACCCAGGGGACGATGCGGGCCACCGACCAGCGGTCACCGCGCCTCCTGAGCCCCACGACTCCGGCGAGGTAGAGGCCGGCGAACACCGCGGCGATCGCGAGCCACGCCCAGTCGGGGTGGAACGCGGTCAGCATGCGCGACACGGACACCGGTTCGGGGAAGGTGAACCCGATCAGCGACGACCGCGGGTCGACGTTCGCGATCGAGGTCTGAGGCACAGGAGGCGCGCTCCGGGACAGCGCGACCGACAGACCCATGGCGACGGCCATCAGGACGACCTCGACCACGGCCAGCCGCACGAACGCCCGACGCCGGGTGGGTTCGCGGACCAGGCCGGGGATCACGCGCCGTCGGTGGAGGGCGCCGGCGACTCCGAGGAGCACGAGGACGAGGATCTTCGCCGACACGAGCAGCCCGTACTCGGTCGTGACGAGGTCGCCGACCCCGGTGAAGCGGAGCGAGACGTTCACGACGCCCGAGAGCGCGACGGCGACGAACGACCATCCGGCCAGGGCCGAGTACCGGGCGGCGACGACGGGCAGGCCGCCGCGGATCCTCGTCCGCAGGAGGACCAGCGCCGCCAGTCCGCCGACCCAGACGGTGACGCCGAGGAGGTGGATCGCGAGGCTGTTCACCGCGTTGGCGTGCTCGTCGCTGCCGGCCGCGTGCCCGGACAGCGACAGCGGCAGCAGGGCGAGCAGGGCGAGGGCTGCCGCGGCGCCGGTCCACGAGACGCTGCGGGTCAGGTAGGTGATGACGAACACGACCAGCACGCACACGGCCGACACGAGCAGGGACTGGCCCAGCTCGAGGCCGGTGGCGAAGAACAGGAACTGGCGGCGGAAGATCGGGTCCGACAGAGGAACCCCGATGACGCTCGCCGCGGTCAGGACGATGACGACGCTGCCCGCGAGGAACCAGACGGCGGCAGCCCACGACGCCCACCGGACGGCGGTGAACTGGGCGGAGCTGAGCACACCCGGGGCGCGGTTCTGCCCGGGGAGGGCGAACGCGGCGAGCACCAGCAGTCCGATGGTCACGGCAGCGGCGAGGTCGTGCACGATCCGGGCGACCGGGAGGCCGTAGGTGACGAGGTCGCCGGGGTCGACGATGAGGGTCTGTGTCGTGGCACCGGTGAACAGCAGGCCCACCAGGGTCATGACGACGGCGAGGGGCACGCACGCGATGAGCACCGAGCCGACGGGGCGCAGCGGCGGCAACGGGGTGACACCGGTCTCGAGGTCGACGTCGTCGAGCTCGGGCGGCCGAGTACTCACGACGACCGTCCACCGCGAAGGCGCGGACGCAGGAAAAGAGAAGGAGAGAACAAGGAAGACGTCCTGACAGGCGCCGACGTGCGGCACCGAACAGACCACCCACCACGGCCACATGAGCCGGCGCAGGGGTCGAGATCACGGTCACACCCGGCATCCATCGACCTCGTGCCGTGTCACGGCAGGCATAGTCATGGGCGGGTGTGCGACACGCTCGCGCCCCTCAGAGGGAGGCGTCGAGCGTCACGAGACGGCACCGGGTGGTGTCGTCACGGAGTGACAGGTCAGGCGACGGCCGGCGGGCCTCGGTGAGGCTGGGTCGACCAGGCGAGGCCTGAGTCGTGCGGGACGAGACGGGCCACCCGTGCCACGACAGCCCGGAGCTGCACGGGCTCGGCGACGAGCACGAGAACGAGCCCCAGGGCGCAGACGACTGCCGAGACGCCCTCCCGAGCGAGGTCGGCCAGGACCCGCAAGGTCCGCTCTCCGAACCAGATGCCGACCACCGTCGCGACAGCGGCGACACCGTGCGCGATCCACATGGAGGGGCCAGCGTGCATCCCGGCCATCCCGGCCATCCCGGAGGCGTCACCGCTACTCAGGATCAGGGCGTCGTGACCGTGGTGTCCACCACCGGTCGCCGTCACCGCACTGGTGCTCGCGCCGACGGAGAACAGGGTGTGGAACGCGAGCTGCGCAAACGCGACCGCGATCGACAGGCGGACCGCTGAGAGCTTCTTGCCCGTCACCGCGACCGCCAGGGGCAGGGCGAACGCCAGAGCGAGGCCAATGCCGAGAACACCCGGTGCAGAGCCCCCGCCGGCGACGTGGGAGAACGCGGCAACGGTGAGAGCGAGAACAGTCGTCAGTGAGCCACGAAGAAGACGTGACCACCTCGACCCCACGACGTTCTCCTCACCTGTTGCGGAACACGCTCAGCTTACGGGGAGATGGCAACGGGACAGGAGCCGTTGAAGCTAGTGCAGCCAGGGGTCTCTTGACTTCGAGCGACGGCCTGAGAAGTGTCCGATCGAGGATGGTTGTCCGTACGCGCCCCGCCAGATCTCGAACCCCAGACCCCCGACCCCCGACTGTGATGTCCGGCGCGTGTCGAGGGCGGGGGAGCCTGCGGGTGACAGCCCTCGAGCGAGTCGTTAGCGTGGGCTGACAGAGGGGGGGTTCATGACCGTGTGGACTGTCATCGCATTCGCCGCTTTCGCGGCCGCGGTGCTGGCGCTGTTGGCGCCGCACGCTCGAACCAGTTCCGTTGAGGCGTTACGCCTGTTCAGGTTGGAGGCCGTCGACAGCGATGCGTCACGTCGCGCCGCCACCTGGGCTCTGACTCCCCTCGCGGCACTGTCGATCGCGGTGAGCCTCATCGGTCTCGCCGTGAACAAAGGAGGAACAGGCTCCGGAGTGACGTCCTTGATCGCGCTGCTCCTCGTCGGCGCTGCCCTGGTTGCCGGCCACGTCGCTGCGCTTCGCGCCAAGAAGGTTTAGGCGTCCCGTTTTAGCCGGCGCCGTAACAGCGCCCAATAGGGATCCTCAGCCGGTGCGCTCGATTCAGTGGGCTGCTAACTTCCGGACATGACCTGGCCTGTCGTCCACATCTCACACTCGCTCGACCACGACGTCGCCGCCGTGTCCAGTGTCGCCGGGAATCCCGAGAACCTTCCCGCGTGGGCGGCTGGCCTGAGCGCTGGCATCCGCGAGGAGGACGGGCGGTGGATCACGGACTCGCCGATGGGCGTCGTCGAGGTGGCTTTCACGGGGCCGGTGGAGCTGGGGATCCTCGACCACGACGTGACCTTTCCTGACGGATCTGTCGTGCGGAACGCCTTCCGCGTCGTGGCCAACGACCAAGGCAGCGAGGCCGTCTTCACCGTCTTCCGCCGTGACGGGATGTCCGAGGCGGACTTCCACTCTGACGCTGACGCTGTCCGCAAAGATCTCGATCGACTCGCGGCGCTGCTCGAAGAGCGCCTGCCTCGCGCCCGGTAGGGGATCGTTCATCGGACACTGAAGCAGACCCCCTTCCCCGGGCCGCTCATCGTGCCGCGTAGCTCGTCTCCTCAGGAGGGTCGGCGCACCTGGTCGGGGGATGCCCATGCCCGGGTGCAAGCCCTAGCCTCATGGAAAAGGGGAGTCCTCATGGGTGTTGCCGTGGAGCGTCCGATACACGCGCCGCGATCGGATGTGCGCGTCTTGGTCGGTACCGGGGCAGGGGTCGGCGCGGGCTGTGCGCTGCTTCTGCCCATCGCGTGGATGGTCGTGTGGGGTGCCTTCGCAGGACTCGACGGCGCCGGGATCGCCGGATGGGTCGTCATCGCGCTCATCTACGCAGTTCCTGCTGCCGTGGTCTTCGCCCTCATCGGAGCGGTTGCCGGACTCGTCAGCGCGTCGCTGTGGCGGCAGCGTCACCGCTGGGGCAGATCGAGAAGCCAGACATCAACGGTGTTGGCCACAGCGGCAGTTGTCGGCATCTCAGCAGGCCTGGCCCTCGGCCTCTTCTTCGGCGATCCCCTATCCGGTGCCATCGTCGGACTCCTTGCTGCCTCAGGTGCCGGCCTCACATCGGGATTGAGCCTGCGCCGACTGGCACGACGAGAGACGCCGCCCGTTCGGTAGCCGATCGGCCATCGAGACTCGGCCTCGCTTGATGTTCATCTCGTGGCGCCTCGGCTCGGATGGGCCGTTCAGGTGCCCCGCGGCTCAACGAGGGGCTCCAAGCCGACGACTTCCAGCAGGGCGAGGTTCTCCGCGTCTCGGGAGCCCGCTGGCGCGGTGTAGAGCACGAGGTGCTGGTCCCGCTCGGTGATGGCAAGGGAATCGCAGTTGACGGTGATCGATCCTGCTGGTGTGTGACGGAACGTCTTCTGCAGGGGAGGTGGTGTCTGGACGTCGTGTCGCTCCCAGAGCCGTGCGAACTCTGCGCTGCCGGCGTGGAGTTCGTCGATGACCTCGCGGACGATCGGGTCTGCCGGGTACGACGCCTGTGCGCTACGGAGTTGGGTCACGACACCTTCACGGAATGCGACCTCATCAGAGATTCCGTAGATCGCCTCCCGCGCCTGCCCATCTTGGAGGAAGGTCTTCCTCGCGAGGTTGCGATCGCGGGGAACGAGCAGAGAGAAGTCCTCCATGAGAGCTGCCGCCAGGTCGTTCCAGGCGAGCACCTCGAACGTGGCCGAGAGGACTATCCCGGCGGTGTGGGGGAGCCGTTCGAGCAGGGTGAGGATGCTCGGTCGGACGTCGCGGCGATGCAATCCCGTCGGGGTGGGGGCGGTACCGGCGAGCCGGTGCAGGTGGTCGGACTCCTCAGGGGTGAGACGCAGCGCGCCCGCGATGCCCGCGAGGACGACTTCCGAGGGCCGAGGAGCACGGCCCTGCTCGAGTCTGGCGTAGTACTCCGTCGACACGTGAGCGAGGACTGCGACTTCCTCACGGCGAAGACCCGGAGTCCTTCGCCGAGGCCCAGACGGAAGGCTGACGTCCTCGGGTCGGAGACGCTCGCGGCGACTCCGGAGAAAAGCTGCGAGCTCACCCTTGTCCATGCCACGAGTCTCCGCCCTGAGAGGCGGCGGACCCTCGTACCGTTTGTGCCTGGATGCAGATTCCCAGGGCGCAGACGCTCTTTACATGACGAACAACACTGAGTCCACGCCGGTCGGCCTTCTGACCGGGAAGGTCATTTTCATCACCGGAGCCAGCCGCGGCATAGGCGCCGCGGCCAGCCGTCTCTTCGCTCGAGAGGGCGCATCCGTCATGCTCGCTGCCCGCAGCATGATGGCGCTCGACGCCCTCGTCGAAGAGATCCGCACCCAGGGCGGCACGGCTGACGCCGTCGCGATGGACCTCGCCGACCGGGCCAGCATCCGCGCGGCCATCGAGCGAGTCGAGGAACTCCACGGGCGCCTCGACGGGGCATTCAACAATGCAGGTATCAACCAGCAAGCGATCGGCCCACTCGACACCACGTCCGATGACGACATCGACGAGCAGTTCGCCGTCAACTTCCGCGCACACTGGGTCGCGATGGTCTCCGAGGCGGCCCTCATGCGGAAATCCGGCGGCGGCGCGATCGTGAACACCTCGAGCATCGGCAGTCGACGTGCTGTGCCGCCGCTGCCGGCGTACGGGGCCATGAAGCGGGCACTGAACAGCATCACGGAGACCGCGGCTGTCACCTGGGCTTCTGAGGGCATCCGGGTGAACGGCCTCACGCCCGGGGGGACAGCGACCGAGATGATGGACGAGTGGGAGGAGAAGACCCCGGGGATCATCGACGCCAACAACGCGGCCAACCCCATGGGCCGCATGGCGACCGCCCTCGAAGTCGCCGAGGTAGCCGCATTCTTCCTGAGTGATCGTGCGTCGGCCGTGACGGGCGCCATCGTGCCCGTCGACGGCGGCGCCGGCGCCTAAGACCGGGGCCGCTCCCCTGTCAGACGCGCCTCCGGTCGTCACCGACGAGTGACATGTCGGCCAGGCGATCGTTGGCCGGCCGCGGAAGATCTGGAGGGTTGGGCGTCCCTACACGAATCTTCTCAACCCGAAATCGACACGAAGTCGATGGCCCAAAGTGTCCCGATAGACGATCGGTCACCGGCCGCGGTTGTTAGTTGGATACCTCTGGTGGGGTTGGATCTTCGTCGGCGTCGTAAGGGAGGGCTCGCAGGTAGAACGTGACCTTGAGGAGCATGGCGCCGGAGATGGCGCCTGCCCCTACGCCGAGCCAGAAGATCCAGATGCCCGTGACAATCGCAGCGAAGACGAGCAAGCCGGTGCAGAGGCCAGCCGCGGTCGCACCCAGGTACGTGATCTCGCGAGGTATGGACCCTAAAATTTTTCGATCTTCGAGAATCGTCAGGCTCATGACCGTCTCCTTCTGGGTCGTGCTTAGGTGCGACCCTCTCTTAGCCAACCGAATTTGCACCCCGTCTGACCTTCTTGTCGCACCGGTCGGTGCCCGATAGGGGATCGGTCTCCGCTCGAAGCGAACGACTCAGGACCACGTGGCGGGCACGCCACGATCGGTTCCGAGCTGAGTGGCAATGTCGTTGTACATGCCGAGCAATTCCGACATGGGCACGGCTCGCTTGCTGACCTTGCTGAGGTCCTTGCCCTCTACCGAGAACGGGAAGGGGTAGAGAGACAGGCCCTGCCTCGGTGGGAGGGGCGCGATGTCGTTCTGCCACCCCGCCCACCGGAGGGGCTCGTAGAAGTCCACAGTCGCGCCTTCGAGCATCCAGGTCACGAAGGCGGCATGGCCCAACTCGAGGTCTTCCCAAACCAACGAGTCGACCGGGAAATGGTGGACGGAGCCGTTGCCTGTGCCGAGGGCACCCCCGTCCAACGCGAACACCCCGCCGAGGACGTCGTACGCGACAACGAGCAGCCCCGTGGTGCCGGCACTGGCCTGGTCAAGGCCGGGCAGGCCTTCGTCGGTGGAGCTTCCCCCGAGGAGGCGCAGCCACCCGTCGTCGACGATGACGCCAGAGGTGCTACGAGCGAGCGCGCCAAGATAAGAACCTGTACCGAGTCCCAGCGTTGCCGCGGTGGATGAGTCCGCCTTGGGGGGG
>NZ_JADKSD010000001.1:159206-238297 GCF_015350895.1 Frigoribacterium sp. VKM Ac-1396
GGGGGGGCAGACTGTGACGTTCAGGGGCGAGGCTGCAACGAGTCGTGACAGCTCGGGCCATGCGTCAAACAGAGGGTCGACCATGCCTCGATTCTGGTCCACTGCGTGTCTGCTTTCGGGTGCGGCGCGAGCGCCTGCCCGTTAGCCGATCGGTGAGCGAACAGCCAAAGCATTGAGGGGCATCCCCGCCCCACACTTGATGGGTGACACACATCGTTCAGGCCGAGACCGGCGACGCGGACGCGATCGGCCTCTTTCAGACCCGTTGCTGGGAGCAGACGTACAGAGGTATCGTCCCAGACGAGTTCCTCGACGCAACGACCGCTCAGGCTCGAGCCACTCGCTGGGCAGAACGGATCGCTAACGGTTCTCGTCGGGTATCAATGGCCCTGTCTGACGACGGCCTCCTCCTCGGCGTCGCCAGCACCACACGTCCCGACCAGGCCCTTGGGGGCCTGCCGGCGCTGGAACTGTCCACGATCTATGTCGATGAGCGAGCGCACGGCACCGGTGTTGCAGCCCGATTGCTGCAGGTAGCGCTCGGGGATGAGGACGCGCACCTGCTCGTGTTCTCGTTCAACGAGCGAGCGCAGCGTTTCTACTCCAAGCACGGCTTTCACCACACCGGGGACAGCCAGACCGACCCCGGAACGGGACTAGAGGAACAACGATGGGTCCGCCAAGGACTCCAGCAAACTCCGTTTCGATAGGGGATCGTTCATCGAGATCCGTTTCGGACTGACCTATCGAGACAGCCGGCGCCCCGTAGCTGTGGGGGAGTGGCTAGCCTCCGTCATCGATCGGTGATGGATCGTCTATCGGACGGCCCGCATCACCGTTCAGCCTCTACGGCGGAAGCCACCGCGGCGCGCAACTCGTCCGGTGTCGACAGCTCGACCGGCTCGTCACCGAGGAAGATTGTCGGCGTCGCTTCAACCCCGAGTGCCATGCCGGCGTCGAAGTCTTGTTGCACCCGCGCCTCCGTCGATGGGTCACCTACCGCGTGGTCGTAAGCCGCCATGTCGAGGCCTAGGGCCTCGGCGTAGCCGCGGAAGACGTCGGCCTTGGACTCCTGCTGCTCGCCCCACTCGGCCTGGGTCTCGAACATGCGCTGGTACATCGCCTCGAACTGACCCTGCTCTGCTGCGGCTTCAACGGCGATCGCGGCGTTCATGGAGTTCTTGTGCCCTGGCAAAGGGAAGTACCGCGTCACGAAGGTGACCTCGCCCGCGTGCGTGTCGCGCAGCTCCTCAACAACGGGATGCACGGCAGCGCAGACCTCGCACTCGAAGTCGAGGAATTCGGTGAACACCACCGATCCGTCCGGGGCGGTGTCGAGACGGTCGCTGTTCTCCGCGACGACGGTCACCTCCGCCGTGTCCGCCTGTGGCGCTGCTGGTCTGACCAGGACGACGGCCGCGACCGCCGCCGCTGCCGCGAGGGTGCCGATCAGGGCGAGGTTGATCTTGGTGGTGCGCTTCATGGTTCTCCTGGCGGTCGCGGCACGGTTGGCGTGCCGTCAGGGGGAATGGTCTGGTTAGGTCAGCAGCAGTCGCAGGCCTCGACCTGGCGCTCGCCCGTGAGGGCCGACACGGGCGTTTTGCACGCGTCGCCGCGCCACGCCTCGAGTCCCTCCCGGACGGCGAACACGACGATCACGAGCCCCGCCACCGGGTCAGCCCACGTCCACCCGAAGGCAAGGTTGAGGACCAGGCCAACGAGGACCGCGGCTGACAGGTACGAGCAGATCAGGGTCTGCTTCGAATCGGCCACCGCTGACGCCGAGCCCAGTTCTGTGCCAGTGCGACGTTCGACCAGGCTGAGGAACGGCATGATCGCCAGGCTCACCGCGGCGAGAACGATGCCGACCGGGGAGTGGTCGGGCTCACGAATGCCAGTAAGGGCCAGCATTGCATCGACGGACACGTAGGCGGCCAGGCCGAAGAACGACACGGCGATGACGCGCAGCGCGACCCGTTCCCGCTTCTCCGGGTCGGGGGCGGCGAACTGCCACGCGATCGCTGCAGCCGACAGCACCTCCACGATCGAGTCGAGGCCGAAACCGATCAGCGCCGTCGAGGAGGCGACGGTGCCGGCGGCGATCGCAACGACCGCCTCGACCACGTTGTACGTGATCGTGATCGCGACGATGATCCGGATGCGACGCTGCAGGAGCAGCCGGCGGGCCGGCGCGAGCAGCGCGGGAAGCGCGGTCGTGCTCATGCGCCGGTTCAGCAGCAGAGAGGAACGTCGCAGGCATCGTCGGTGCAGGGTTCACCGTCGTCGACAGCGAGCACGACGTCGACGAGAGCAGTGAGCGCCTTAGTCAGGTGCGCGTCCGCGATCTCGTACCGTGTCGACCTACCCTCGGGGACGGCTACGACGATGCCACAGCCGCGGAGGCACGAGAGGTGGTTCGATACGTTGGACCGCGTGAGTTCGAGACGGTCGGCTAGTGCGCCGGGATAGCCAGGCTCGTCGAGCAGGTGCAGCAGGATGCGTGATCGTGTGGGATCGGCCATGGCGCGGCCGAGGCGGTTCATGACGTCGACACGCGACGAAAAAGTCAGCATGTGCTGACTATACAGTGATGGCTGACGTGATGTGTCCGGTAACCGATTGCTCAGCGGACGTTCGACTCAGCGACGGTTTAGGGGTGCAAGCGCATGACGATTGGACGTGTTTGGAACCGCAGCCCTGGCGCGCGTTTCGGTAAGTCGTCTACCTGGAATAGGTGTCTGTAGCATCGGACGACCTCAGTTGGATAGGTCATCAGTTGCTTTGGCAGGGGCTTTACGCTGAGGGAGTTGGCTCCGCCCGTGATGGCGGAGCCAACGCCGTTTGGCGGCATGCCGGGATTGGCCGTCGACGTTGTGCGCCCGAACCTTGAGGTCATTTGCCCGTTAGGGGATCGGCAACTGCGACTGATTTGACGGCTGTTCTTCTGGGGCAGCTGCTCACGCGGAATTTTTGCCGCCAGCCGACCAAGACATTCCGCCCGCTTCGCCGCGTGGTCCTTCCTGCTGGCGCTCGGTGTCTGCTTGAGCCCGAAGGCCTGCCCCTGGGTCGGTCGCGTCGAGTCGGGTGGCAAGAGCACGATCGCGACGTTCACGAAGGACGATGGCAAAGGTCGCCGCGATAATGCCGATAACGATCAGGGCGATGATGACGGTAGCGGTGTTCATTCGGCTCTCTCCTTTGATCGCGTGTGACCACCGTAGCCAGCATGAGCACGAGAGTCGACGCTAGGAGTGCGTCCCTACTTGGGAAGAGGGACTGCCCGATAGCCGATCGGTCACAGGGCCTAGTTCTTCTACTCGGTCGCCAGGGTGATCGGCAGCTCGGCTACCGCCCCTTCTGCGGTGGTGGATGTCACGGCGAGAACTCCATCTCCGGCGGGGATGTCGTCGGGAAGCGGAAAAGTGCCAGCGGCAGTGAAGCGCGGGCCGGCAGCGCTCTTGATCGTCCCGAGATGCCGGGACTCAGAACTCTCGATCGGGGTGATCGTGACGTCGATGTCCTCGGCGGGCCGGTTCGTTCCGCCCGTGTCTTCGCATCTTGCGGTCATCCAGTCCACGCTGAGCTGGATCTCTCCGCCAGGTCTCAGGTCTGAGCTGCCGAGGACGATCTCCTTGACGGCGCAGGAGCCTGCGGCGGTGCCTCCCGACACAGGTGCGCAGCCAGTGACGATGACGAGCAGCAGCGTCATACCGCCTACGGATCGCAGCACGCTCGCCGTGAGGCCCTTCTTTTCACGCATGTCCGCAGCTAAACATGGCTGGCGTGCGCCCGAAAGGGGATGCTCCTGCGGGCGGCCGCGGTTCTAGATCAACCAGCTTGCGATGTAAAGGCCAGCGCCGATGAGCATGACGATCGAGGCGAGACCGACGATGCGGAGTCTTTTCTGCCGGGGTAGCTCTTTGCCCTGGCTGTATTTGATGCCGATGTACGCTAGCAGGCCTAGTGCCACGAAGAGGAGTGGCGCATAGGCGAGGCGAAGCGCCTCTGAGGTCGTCATGGTGCATTCTCTCTCACGCCTGTCAGCAGGTTCAGGCGTGCCCGACAGGGGATCGGTCAGTGAACTGGCGTCACCCCTCGTCGCGCCAGTCGGCGCAAACTCAAGGCCGCAGTGAGGCCGGCAGCTGACGAGGCAAAGAGGCCCATGAAGGCTCCAGAGTGGGCAGCACCCGTCAAGAGGCCCACGGCCAGGCCCGCAGAGATGCCCACGATTGCCGCCGTGGCCGCTACTGCTGACGCTTGGCTCTTCACTTCGCCCCAGCGGTGACGCTGTCGCCACAGCGACGCGCTGACGAGCCCGGCGACAGCCCCGATGAGGGCAAAGGCCACGGCCGCAGGTATTGCATAGACGAGTGACACGACGACCCATCCGGCGACACCAGCGCCGTCGAGTCCTCCGATCGCGCCCCATGCGATCATCCACACGATGGGCAAGAGCAGTGCGCGTCCGGCGCCGACCGTCGCTCCCGTGAAGACCAAGAAGCGTGCGTCCGACCGCTGTGTGCGCACCGCGGGCTCAAAGGCAACACTCATGACGACTCCTCTTTTCGAGAAGGCTAGGGCCTGCGCTCGATTACTAGCATCCCCGAGATCAGGCGCCTCAGCTTTTAAGAGCTCACCAAGTCGTGCAGCGCGCGAAGCGAGCCGCCACTGCGAGTGATCCGTGCCCGAAAGACGATCGACGGCGGGCGCCTGTCGGTTTCGGGCGTCGGGCGCCTGCGTGTTTTCCCTGGTCTGAAGGGCCGACTGGCTGCGTCCTGGACTTGCCGCACTAGTCGTGGTCGGTCGCGCCCGTCTCCGCGTATCGCTGCGCAAGGGTCACGAAGGCGGTCGCGAGCTCGGGGGGCCCGATCACCTGCATCGGTGCCTCGAAGCGGCCGTAGGAGGCGGCCAGGGCACCCCAGGACCACGAGCCCGCCTCGAGGCTGCACCGATGGTCGTCGAGGGCCACGACCCTGCCGTCGCCGGCGAACGGGAGGACGTCGTGAGCGGGTAGTTCCAACACGACGGTGCCTCGGCACGGCCACTCGTCGACGTCGGACCCCTTGAAGCGAGCGGAGACGAACTCGTGCACGCCGCCGCCGGGCACGACACGGGGAACGTACCGGGGGCCACCGGGGACCCTCGGCTGCACACGGTCCACGCGGAACAGGCGCCAGTCGTCGCGCTCGAGATCCCATGCCACGAGGTACCAGCGGCCGTGAGACGTCACCAGGTGGTGCGGTTCGACCCGGCGGGCCTCGCGCGTCTGCTGCTCGCTGTCGTCGTCGCCGCGGGTGGCGTAGTCGAAGCGCAAGACCTCACGGTCTCGAATGTTGTCGGCAAGCGTGACGAGGACGTCGAGCGAGATGTCCGCCATCGCTTCATCTCCCGGCCGGCCGACAGCGGTCACCTCGAAAGCGTCCAGCCTGCGGCGCAGTCGTGAGGGCATGACCTGCCGGATCGTTCCCAGGGCGCGGATCGCCGCCTCCTCGATCCCGCTGCCAGCACCAGCCGCCACCTGCAAGGCGACGGCCACCGCGACGGTCTGGTCATCATCGAACAGCAGGGGCGGCAGCTCACTACCGGCGTCGAGCCGGTACCCGCCCTCAGGGCCCATGGTCGCGCGGATGCTGTAGCCCATCTCGCGCAGGCGGTCGACGTCGCGGCGGACCGTCCGGTCGCTGACGTCGAGACGAGATGCCAGGAGAGACCCGGGCCAGTCCCGCCGAGTCTGCAGCAACGACAGCAGGTTCAGCAGTCGCGATGTCGTCGTCATGCCGTTCAGGCTAAATCCTGTCTAGGACAGGAACCGACCTATACGGCTGCGAGAGTCGAGTCGACGGCCGAGCGGGCCGGCCCCCCGACAAGGAGTAGCGATGACCATCCAGACGACCCCCCACCTCAACTTCCGCGGCGACGCCCGTCAGGCGCTCGAGTTCTACCAGTCCGTGTTCGGCGGGCACCTCGTGGTCAACACCTACGCCGACTTCGGGATGCCGGCCGACGTGCCCGGTGCCGACAGGGTCGTCTTCGGCCTCGTCACGGCCGAGAACGGCTTCCACATCATGGGGTACGACATCCCCGGCCAGACCGGGGGCTCGATCGCCGGAGGCGGCCTGACCCGCCGCGAGAACGGGACCACCGTCACCGACCAGGCTCTGTTCGTCTCGATCGGGTCCGACAGCCTTGACGAATTGCAGGGTCACTGGGACGCACTGGTGGTCGGCGCGACCATCGTCGAACCGCTCGCCGCGTCGGCGTGGAGCGCCGGCTTCGGCATGCTCACCGACCGGTTCGGAGTCACCTGGAGCGTCAGCGTCACCGCGTAGTGCCTCTGCCGCGGCGCGCGTCCGACCTGCCCGCGCCGCGGCGCCTCTTTGCCCTCGTCACAAGCCAGCGAACGAGCAGTGGTTCCGAGACACTCGACCACCAGACACGTCCGGGGCGCTGCCCCAGAGCCGACCGCTCAGCGGTCGCCCAGGGGGAGGGGCAGGAACGATCGGGTCGTGGGGCCACCCGGGCCCGTGGGGGCGATGCCGACGAGCGCTGTCCGGACGATGTCGCCGAGGTCGATCTGCTGCAGGGGATCGGCCCCGAGGTCGCGTTGGGCCGAGCCGTGGTGGCGGATCACGATGTGGATGACCCGGTAGCGGAACGTGGCGGCGTCCAGGACGATGGTGGCCTTGATCTCGACGGAGATCTCGGGAAGGTCCTGCGCCAGGACCTCGATCACTGTCGGGACGCACAGGTCGGGGGTGACCATCGTGGACACAGGATCGTCGATCATGGACCACGGGTTGTTGAACGCCCGCACGGTCAGAGTGACGGGATCGGGGCGGTAGGTCTCGGGGTCGGAGCGGGTGCGGGGGAGTACCTGTTCGATCTCGTCGTCAGTCAGCGTGTGGTCGGCGTGTGCTCGGAGTGCTCGGCGGAGGACGTCGCGAACGTCGATTCCCGAGAACGGTGCCGTGCCCAGATCCGAACGGTCGCGTCGGAGGATCACGCCGAGTTCATGGACGGCTAATCCGGTGGCGGGGCTGTAAGAGCAGAAGATCTGCAGGTCGGTGTCCAGACCGGGCTCGTCCGTGACATTGATGAACGTTGCGGCCTCGGGCAGCCACGGCCGGCCTGGGTCGAGCAGCGCCAGGGATTGTGGAGAGGTCGTGTCGTTGAACGCGATCACCATGCCCTGACACTAAGCCGCGCACCTGCCGAGTCTCTGCCCGCCATCCGGCCGTTCCGACTTCACCCTGCCGGCGACCGATCGCTCGGCGGACCACGTCGCCAGGCGATCGGCATCGGATGCGAGTGCGATCAGAGAACGGGATGCTCGGGTCGTGACACCCGTGACATCGGTCACGACGGGGACCCGAAGCGTAGCGCCGCAGGGGATGTAGGCCTCGGAGTACGTCTGTCGAACGGTCCGAGGAGCCGGTCGTCCTCGGGGCACCCGGCACGTCGTCTCAGCCCCGCGGCGCATCATGGGGCCATGCCCGCCTTCCGCCGCCCGTCACGCCCCGCCCACCCCGTCCGCGTCGAGCCCGGCCCCGGCCAGGAGTCCGTCTGGGACTACCCCCGCCCGCCGCGCGTCGAGCCCCGGCACGAGCGCGTCGTCGTGCGCCTCGGCGGCGTCGTGGTGGCCGACACCACGGCTGCGATCCGCGTGCTCGAGACGAGCCACCCGCCGGTGTACTACCTGCCGCGGGCCGACTTCGCCCCCGGGGCCCTGTCGCGGGCCGAGGGTCGCAGCCTGTGCGAGTTCAAGGGCCAGGCCGGCTACGTCGACGTCACCGGCGGGGGAGTCGTGGCCCGCCGCTCCGGCTGGTTCTACGCCGAGCCCTGGCCCGGCTACGAGTCGCTCGTCGACCACATCGCCCTCTACCCGGGCGCGATGGACTCGTGCGAGGTCGACGGCGAGGTCGTCCAAGCTCAAGAGGGCGACTTCTACGGCGGGTGGATCACAGCCAACCTCGTCGGCCCCTTCAAGGGAGCCCCGGGCACCATGGGCTGGTGACCCGGCCGGGTTGGTGACCCCGCCGGGACGCGGGCGGTGCGCATGACGGACACCGCGCCTCCTGCGGGTGTGAGCAGGTGCAGACTGGTCGGATGTCGAAGCGACCCCGCCCCCGCCCCACGTCCCTCGTCCGCACCCTCGGCCGCGTCGCCCTGGGCGGTGCCCTGGTCTTCGCCGGCACGAGTCACCTGACGTTCGCCCGCGAGCCCTTCCAGGCGCAGGTGCCCGAGTGGTTGCCGCTCGACGACGACTTCGTCGTGCTCGCGTCGGGCGTCGTCGAGATCGGCATCGGGGCGGCCCTGGTCGTCGCCCCCAAGCACCGCGTGACGGTCGGCTGGGTGGCCGCGGCGTTCTTCACGGCGATCTTCCCCGGCAACATCTCGCAGCTCGTCACGCACACCGACGCGTTCGGCCTCGACACCGACGGCAAACGGGCGTTCCGCCTGGTCTTCCAGCCGCTGCTCGTCCTGCTGTCGCTCTGGTCGACGGGCGCGTGGCGCGACCGTCGCAGCATCGGTCGCCGGGCGAAGTAGCAGCGGCAGGCACCGACACCGGGCACCGCCGCGACCGCAGGAGGCGCGGCTCAGCCCGACAGCGCCGCCACGACCACCTCGGCGTCGGCGAACCACTTCGTGTAGTGGTCGGGGTCGGCGTTGACCTGGACGGCGTGGGCCGCCTGGGTCGGCGTCAAGTCCTTCCAGCCCGGGATCGACACGAGCTTCGTGAAGAAGCTCGTCGCCGCGGTGTACGGGTCCATGCGCTGCTCGTAGGTGCCCCACTGACCGTTGTCGCGCTGCTGGAAGAGCCCGCGGCTGTCGGGCCCGACGGCGTCGCCGTGGTCGATGTTGCGCAGGCTCGACTCGCCCATCGCCGTCATCACGCCGATCGCCTGGGTGTGCTCGCCGATGCCCTGCGCCCGGGCCGCCAGCATGATGTACGCCGCGTTGACCAGGCGGTCCTGGCAGTAGCCCGCGACCGGGCCGGCCGGCACCTCGATGTCGCCCACCATGACCGGGTCGACCTCGGGGCAGGCCGGCAGCGGAGTCGACGTGACGGCCGCCACGCCGTCGTCGCGGGGTGCGGTGAGCGCCGAGACCACCATCGCGATCGCGACGACGAAGGCGATCAGCCCGACGCCGAAGACGACGGAGACGGCGATCAGCATGCGGCGCACGGCGGGCCTCCACGAGGGTCGGACGGAGCGGCGGTCGAGGGGTGACGGCCGGCACGGCACCGTCGCGTGACCGGCACGGAAGACGTCGTCGAGGGTACGCGATCCACGTGGACGACCCGTCTCGGCTGGCTGGACGACCGGTGGGCGTCCCTCCGAATGCCCTGGCAATCCTCCGTCGAGACCCCGGTAACGTTGCCCGCCGTCGACCCGACCACTCGGGCCGCGGCAGCCGGGCACCGCCCCTCCGCAGCTCGATCGCCGAGGCGCCCGTCCGACCGACCGGCGCCCGAGATCCAGAGGAACGTCGTTCATGGGAACCCCACCCACCCCTGCCCACGAGACCCGTCCCGACCGCCCGACCCGCGCCTCCCGGCGTCCCCGACCGAGGCGCCTGCGCGTCGACGACGTCACGGTCGTCGACCCCGCGATGATGAAGCGCGCCATCGGCGGCACCGTCGTCGGCAACACGATGGAGTGGTACGACGTCGGCGTCTACGGCTACCTGGCCGTCACCATGGGCCGGGTGTTCCTGCCCGAGGCCGATCCGTCGCTGCAGATCCTGTTCAGCCTCGGCGTCTTCGCCTCGACCTACGTCGCCCGCCCGCTCGGCGGGGTCGTCTTCGGTCGCCTGGGCGACCGGGTGGGCCGCCAGAAGGTGCTGGCCACCACGCTCATCCTGATGGCGAGCGCGACCTTCGTGATCGGCGTGCTGCCCGACTTCGCCGCGATCGGCGCCCTCGCCCCGATCGCGCTCGTGGTACTCAAGCTGCTCCAGGGCTTCTCGACCGGTGGCGAGTACGCCGGCGCGACGACGTTCGTCAGCGAGTACGCACCCGACAAGCGGCGCGGCGTCTTCGCGAGCATCCTCGACCTCGGCAGCTACCTGGGGTTCGCGCTCGGTGCCGCCGTCGTGTCGGTGCTGCAGGTGCTGACCACCGCTCAGCAGATGCTCGACTGGGCCTGGCGACTGCCCTTCCTGCTCGCCGGGGTGCTCGGCGTCGTCGCGATCTACTTCCGCCTCAAGATCGAGGAGTCGCCCGCGTTCCAGGCCACCCAGGACGCCCAGGCGAGCAAGGTCGGCGAGATCGCCGATGCCGAGGGCCGCCCCCGCAACACGCTCGCCCTGATCCGGCAGCACTGGCGCCCGATCGTCATCGCCATCGGCCTCGTTGCCGCCTCGAACACCGTCGGCTACGCACTCACCAGCTACATGCCGACCTACCTCACCGACTCGCTCGGCTACGACCCGCTGCACGGCACGTTGCTGACGATTCCCGTGCTCGTGCTGCTGGCCCTGTTGCTGCCGGTCGCGGGCCGCCTGAGCGACCGCATCGGTCGTCGCCCGGTCATGTGGCTCGGGGCCGCCTCGGTGCTGCTGCTGGCCCTGCCGGCCTTCGTGCTGATCGGTCTCGGCAGCATCGCCACGACCCTCGCGGGCCTGTCGTTGCTCGCCGTGAGCGTGGCGCTCTGGGTGTCGAGCCAGGCGTCGTCGTTGCCCGCGCTCTTCCCGACCGCGAGTCGCTACGGTGCCATGGGCGTGTCGTACAACGTGGCGATCGCCGTGTTCGGCGGCACGACCCCGCTGATTATCCAGGCGTTGCTGCAGGCGACGGGCAACGAGCTCGTGCCCGCGTTCTTCCTCATGGCCACGTCGTTGGTCGGTGCGGTCGCGGTCTGGTTCATGAAGGAGTCCTCGCAGCGCCCGCTGCCCGGCTCGATGCCGAGCGTGGCCACCGAGGCCGAGGCGCACGAGCTCGTCGAGTCGCAGGACGCGAACCCGAACATCGACCTCGACGACCTGCCCTTCGTCGACGCGGAGCCCGCACGCAGGGCTCAGGACGCGACGCGCTAGAGCAGCTCGGCCCGGTCGGCGAGGTACGCGGCGAGGTCGCGCACCTCGCCGGCCGCCGTGCCCCAGCGCACGAGCGCGCGCCCGTCGCGGACGAGGAGGCGCTGGTCACCCGCCCGCAGCGCCCCGGTCGACAGGTCCACCGGCTCGTACCCGTAGTTGACGACCTCGCCCTCGGCGAAGTGGCCCCGGACGGCGGCCCGCCGCTCGGCCTTGCGCTGCTCGACCTGGGCGCTGAGGTGCTGAGATCGCGTCGGCGTGACCGCCCGGGTGATGCGGCCGGTCTCGAACACCCGACCGTCGGTCGCGAGCAGCAGCACGCCGAGACGCCAGGCCCGGCCCGCCGGTTCGAGCGACTCGGCCGTCTTCACGACGACGATGCGGCGGGCGGGCTTGTACCGGGCGAGGGCCTCGGTGCGGGCCTCGCGGGCCGCCAGGTCGGCGGCCGCCCGCTCGACGAGGGCGCGGAGCGACGCGGCCGCCTCGTCGTCGGAGGGGGTCTCGGGGGTCGGCACCGCGCCTCCTGCGGTCGGGTCGCTCATGCGCGCCTCGGCGGTGGCGTCAGGCGTCGTAGCCGTGGTCGAGGAAGTCCTCGATCACGTCGACGACGAAGGCGTGGTCGTCGGCCTGCGGCAGGCCCGAGACGCCGGCCGAGCCGACGAGGCCGACGCCGGCGACCCGCACGGGGAACAGCCCGCCGTGCGCGGCGTAGAGCCCGGTGTCGAGCCGAGACTTCTCGTCGAAGCTGCCGCCCTGCACCCGGAACGACTCGCCGACCCGGTACGAGCTCTGGCCGTAGCGCTCGACGACGCGGGCCTTGCGGTCGAGCCACTCGTCGTTGTCGAGGCTGGTGCCGGGGAGGGCCGCGTGGAACGCACGCTGACGGCCGTGCCGCACGGTGACGGCCACGGCCAGGTCGCGGCGACGGGCCTCGGCGAGCAGGTGGGCGCCCAGGTCGAGGGCGACGTCGAGGGTGAACCGGCGGAACACCAGGCGCTCTTCTTGCTCGACGAGGGTCTTCAGCAGGGTGTCGTCGGTCATCGGTGGCCTCCTGGAGGGGTCGGGCGGGCTGCGAGGGTGCGCCGACGCCTGGGCGCGACACGCTGCGAGCCTAGGCCCGGCCCCCGTCAACGCGCTGGTGGTGCCTCGCGCGGGCAGCCGACCGCGGGGTCAGGCCGACGCCGCGACGCAGGGCGACCCCTGCCGGGCGAGCAGCCCGCAGTAGACGCCCACGAGGTCGTCGGCCGAGCGCGACCACGGGTGGTCGAGCGCGTGCGACCGGGAGGCGCGCGAGAGCCGGTCACGCAACGCCGCGTCCGCGAGCACCTGCGTCATGGCCCGGGCCCAGACCTGCGGCTCGCGCGACGTGAGGACGATGCCCGTGACGCCGTCCACCACCGATTCGCGGAGCCCGCCCGAGGCGGCGGCGACCACGGGGACGCCGCTGGCCGCCGCCTCGAGGGCGATGAGGCCGTAGGTCTCGGAGTGCGACGGCACGAGCACCAGCGACGCGTCGCGCAGCAGCGCGGCGAGGCCCGGCCGCGAGCGCGGCCCGAGGAAGTGCACGGTGAGGTCGAGTTCGTCGCTCAACGCGCTCAGTTCGGACTCGTAGCCGGCGAACTCGGTCGAGGCACCGCCGGCGATGACGAGCTCGGGGCGGACCTCGGCCGGCACCGCCGCGACGGCGCGGATGGCGAGGTCGGGGGCCTTGAGGGGTTCGAGCCGACCGGCCACGACGACGTACGGGTGGGCCGGAGCGGGGCGGTCGGCCGCCGCGGGGTGGAACAGCTCGGCGTCGACGCCCGGCAGGACGACGTGGACCCGGTCGGCCCGGCCGCCGAGTCGGGACGTGACGGTCTCGGCCTCGGCGTGGCTGATGGCGACGACGGCGTCCGACTCGCGGGCGAGCATCTCTTCGCCGGCGAGGCGGCCGGGCGACTCGGCACGTTCGCCGTGCGAGAGGGGGGTCGAGTCGTGTGCGGCGATCGAGTGGAAGCTCTGCAGGTGGGGCACCCCGAGAGCGCGGGCGACGGGCAGGGCGGCCATGCCCGAGAACCAGTGGTGCGAGTGCACGACGTCCCACGGACCGAGCTCGGCGAGTCGGTCGCGGAACTCGTCGACGAACAGCTCGTTGCGCCCCTTGGTGACGGGCTCGGCCGGGCCGGCGTCGAGGAACCGGAGGGTGACGCCCGGCGAGAGGGCCAGGCTCGCGGGTTCGTCGGGCGAGGAGCGACGGGTCAGGATCTCGACTTCGTGCCCCGCAGCCCCGAGCGCCTCGGCCTGGTTGCGCACGACGACGTTCATGCCGCCGACGTCACCCGACCCGGGCTCGGCACCAGGGGACGTGTGCAGCGACACGAGGGCGATGCGGAGCGAGGGGGAGGCGGTGGTCACTTCCCGAGGGTACCGGCCCGGCGGCCTGACGGCCTGCCCGTCGCGGGTCGATGGTCGATGTCGGCGGTGCGCTCTACGATCCCGACATGAGACATTCCTCCGCAGGCAACACGCTTCCATCCGCCTCCCCGACGGAAGTCATACCGGGTTATACTCAGTCGATGAAGACAGCGATCTCCGTCCCCGATGCGACATTCGAACGAGTCGAACGTCGCGTCGCCGAACTGGGCATCAACCGATCACAGTTCTTCGCTCGAGCCGCCGAGCGTTACCTGGACGAACTCGAGCAACGGTCCGTCACCGAACGGCTCAACGCGGCCATCGCCCTCGACGCGGGGCGCAGCGATTCCGAGACCGCCGACTTCGTCGGGTTCTCGAGACGTCGTCTCGAGTCCGCGACGGCCGACGACGCATGGTGAGCCGGGGCGACGTCTGCTGGGTCGATCTGGGCGACCCGAGGGGCAGCTCCCCGGCGAAGCACCGACCCGTGGTCGTCGTGCAAGCCGACGCCTACTCTCACAGCGCACTGTCGACGGTGGTCGTCGTGAGCCTCACCTCTTCCACCTGGCTCGCGGCCCATCCCGGCAACGTGTTCGTGCCCGCCGCGGCCTCGGGGCTCGACCGGGATTCCGTCGCGAACGTCACCCAGATCTCCACGGTCGACGAGGGCGACCTGGGCCCGACGGTCGCCACGCTCCCCGCGTACCTCCGGGACGACGTCGACGCAGGCTTGCGAGCCGTCCTGGCTCTGTGACCGGCGGCGCAGGTCAGGCGACGCCGCCCGACCAGAACGCGCGGACGTCGTCGAGCACGGCCTCGGCCTGTCGACGGCCGGCCTCGGCCGCGGGGCGACGCGTGGTCGTGGCGAGCACGTCGGTGCCGAAGGCCTCGAGCGCCGCGGCGTCGGCCTCGACGACGAAGATGTCGTGCCCGGCCGCGCGGCGCGCCGCGACGACCTGGGGCAGGGTCGGCCCGAGCGGCGAGACGTCGAGCTCGGGCCCGCACGACAACACCAGCACACGGTCGAAGTCGTCGGCGAGGTCGGCGTTGGTGCCCGACCGCACGCCGCCGTCCATCGTCGGGCGGCCGTCGACCTCGACGGTGGGCCAGACGACGGGCACCGAGCAGCTCGCGGCCACGGCGCGGTACAGGTCGACGCCCGAGCCGCCGTCCAGCGGGCGGAACGTGCCGTCGGTGGCGTCCACGGTGCAGACGGTGAGTGCCGCGTCGGGCCAGGCCGCGCCTCCGAACCGGTCGCGCATGGCCGTGACGAGCTCGGGCTCGTCGGCGACCACGGGCGTCTCGCGGGCCAACGCGCCGATCCGGGCCCGCGCCTCCTGCCGGGTGGTCGCCCCGGCGAGCGCCTGGCCGAGGGTCTGCTGGAACACGTCGGGGTCGATGGAGCCCGACGGCAGCTCGACGACGTCCTCGAACTGCTCGCGGAGGCCCTGGTCGACGAGCCCGAGTCGCACCATCGTGCCGACGACCGACCCGGCCGAGGTGCCGACCACGAGGTCGGCGTCGCCCACGTTCACGCCCGCTTCGAGCAAGCGGGAGAGCACGCCGAGCTCCCAGGCGATGCCGGTGATGCCACCGCCGCCCAGGACGAGGGCGGTGCGGGTGGGGGTCGTGGTGGTGCTCATGTCTCTCCTCGGTCGTGGTGACGGCCCGAGCAGGAGGTGCGGTGCGGCTCCCGGGGCCGCGCTCGAGAGTAGGCCGCTCGCCTCGTGACGTCCTCGGGCAGGTGTCAGGCGGGGCGCAGCTCGCCGGCGCGGCCGAGCGCCTGCACGTGCCACCCGGTCTGCGCCAGCGCCGAGCCGAGCCGGTAGCCGTGCAGCGAGGCGATGCCTCCGCTCCACGACATGCGCTCGGCGACCTGCCACACGGTCGGCCGGTCGAGCGCGTCGAGGGCTGCCGCGGCGTCCCGGCTACGGTCGGTGCGGTGGGCGATCAGGGCCTCGGCACGCTCGCGGAGCCCCGTGAAGCGGTACTCGTGACCCGGGCAGACCTCGAGCGCGTCCGGCCCGGGCACGTCGAGGGCGACCATGCGCTCGAGCGACGCGAGGTAGTCGGTCAGCGGGTTCGTCGGGGTGCGGCCCCCGAGGCCGATGCCCGGGTTGACGCGCGGCAGCACGTGGTCGCCCGTGAAGACGAGGCGTTGCTCGGGTTCGACGAAGCAGAGGTGGCCCGCGGTGTGCCCGGGGGTGTGGACCGCCCGCAGCTTCCGGCCCGCGATCGGCAGCACGTCGCCGTCGGCCAGCAGCAGGTCGGCGGCGACCGCGGGCAGGTGGCGACCCGACCCCCACGAGGCGACCAGCGCCTCCTGGTCCTCGGCCGGTGCGCCCCAGCGGGCGATGTCGGCGTCGGCGGCGGCCGCGTCGACCGGCCGGTCGGCGAGGGCGGCCTGCTCGGCGGCGTGCAGGGCGATGCGGGCACCGGAGGCCCGTCGCAGGGCCTCTGCTCCGCCGAG
Organism: Frigoribacterium sp. VKM Ac-1396; assembly: GCF_015350895.1. Lineage (NCBI taxonomy): Bacteria > Bacillati > Actinomycetota > Actinomycetes > Micrococcales > Microbacteriaceae > Frigoribacterium > Frigoribacterium sp. VKM Ac-1396. The sequence continues at coordinate 175,108 of NZ_JADKSD010000001.1, forward strand.
GTGGTCGGCGTGCAGGTGCGTGACGGCGATCAGCTCGACGTCGGCGAGGGCGTGGTCGACGTCGGCGAGGGCCTGCTCGAGCCGGTCGAGGTTCGCGTCGACTCCCCACCCGGGGTCGACGACGGTCAGGGCGCCGTCCGAGCCCTCGACGACGTAGCCGAGCGAGTGGTCGTCGATGCCGTCGCCGAACTCGAACGCGACCGACCAGACGCCGTGCCGGACCTCCTCGACGGGCGGCAGGTCGCCGCGACGGACGGCGTCGGCCTGCACTCGGCTGAGCGGGACGGGAGGCGCAGGAGGCACGGGTCGGCTGGCGGCGTCGGTCACCCCGCGAGCCTAGCCAGCGCCGCCGGCCACCCACGCCGGTCCGCGCCCGCCGACGCCGCGACCGCCGTGCCTGCCGACGCCGGGCCTGCCACCTACTCGGCCGAGACCTCGATCAGCACCTTGCCGACCACGTCGCCCTCGACGGCCTCGTGTGCGGCCGCCGTCTCGGCGAGCGGGAAGGTGTGCAGCGGCAGGCCGGCGGCCTCGCCGACGGGCAGGACGCCGTCACGCAGGGCGGCGGTGACGTCCTCGACGGCCGCCTGTAGCGCCTCCTCGCCCACGGTGTAGAGCAGCACGAACTGGAACCGCGTGTTGGTGACCATGTTCGCGCGGATCGGGATCGTGGTCGTGTCGCCGCCGTTGTCGGCGTAGATCGCCACGGAGGCGCGGTGCGCGACGACCTGCGACAGCAGTTCGGCGTTCTGCGAGATCGCGACCTCGACCACGACGTCCACGCCGTCGGGCGCGAGCTCGCGGATCTCGGCGGCGGCGTCGCCCGTGCGGTAGTTGACGACGTGGTGCGCGCCGGCGGCCGTGGCCAGGGCGGCCTTCTCGTCGCTGCTGATGGTCGTGATGACGGTGGCACCGGCCCAGCGCGCGAGCTGGATGGCGGCGTGGCCGACGGCACCCGCGCCTCCTGCGACGAGGACGACGGTGCCGTCGAGGCTGCCGGGGGTGAGGTGGCTCGGGCCGTCCTCGCGGACGGTTAGGGCGCGGTGCGCGGTCATGGCGGGCACGCCGAGGCTGGCGCCGACGTCGAGGCCGACGCCCTCGGGCAGCGGGACGACGCGCGCGGCGGGCAGCACGGTGAACTCCTGTGCGGTGCCGGTGGGGCGCTGGTGTGCCGAGAGGTAGGTCCAGACGCGGTCGCCGACCGAGAGGTCGGTGACGCCCTCGCCGATCGCGTCGACGACGCCCGAGCCGTCCTGGTTCGGCGTGACCTCGGCAAACGGGAGCGACTCGCCGGGGCCGCCGCCCGCACGGGACTTCCAGTCGGTGGGGTTGACGCCCGACCACACGACGCGCACGCGCACCTCGCCGGCGGCGGGTTCGGGCAGGTCGCGGTCGACGAGCTGCAGCACGGTGGGGGCGGGTCCGGTCTCGGAGTACACGATCGACTTCATGCCCGGAGCCAACCAGACCCGGCCGTGCCGTGTTCCCGGCGCGCGGTCAGGCCGCAGAATGGCGTGATGACGCCCACCGACCGCTCGGTACCGCCCTGGACTCGGGTGGTCGCACCGGCCGACGCGCGCTCCCGCGACACCGTCGACCCGACGCCGCGCCGGGTGGTGACCTGGGTCGCCGTCGTGGCGGTGGTCGTCATCGTCGCCGTCATCGTGGCAGCCCTCGTCGCCGCCCGACGCCTGGCCGAGACCGAGTCGGTCCGTGACGCCGCCGACCGGGCCGACCGCATCGCCGACGTCCTCGTGCAGCCCGAGCTCACCGACGCCCTGCTGGCGGGCGACCAGGGTGCGACCGCCGCCGTCGACGCCGTGGTGCGCGACCACGTGCTGAGCGACAGCATCGTGCGGGTGAAGATCTGGGACGCCGACGGCCGCATCGTCTGGTCGGACGAGCCGCGCCTGGTGGGGCAGCGGTTCGGCCTCGCCGACGACGAGCTCGAGGCGCTCCGTGGTTCGGGGGTCGACGCCGAGGTCAGCGACCTCGAGGCCCCCGAGAACGCCTACGAACGCGGTGAGGGCAAGCTGCTCGAGACCTACCGCTCGGTGCTGACCGCCGAGGGCACGCCCCTGCTGTTCGAGGTGTACTTCCGCTACGACGAGGTGCTGCAGCGCAGCGGGCAGCTCTGGCAGGGCTTCGCCGGAATCGCCGTGGGCAGCGTCGTCGTCGTGCTGGCCCTGCTGGCACCCGTGCTGTGGCGCTTGCTCACGGCGCTGCGCTCGGCCAGGGTGCAGCGCGAGGCCCTGCTGACGCGGGCGCTCGAGGCCAGCGCCGACGAACGTCGCCGCATCGCGGGCACCCTGCACGACGGGGTCGTGCAAGACCTGGTCGCCACCTCGCTCGCGTTGTCGGCCGAGGGCGCCGCCGCCCGCCGACGGGGTGACGCCGGCACCGCCGACGGCCTCGACACCGTGGCGGGCTCCGTCCGCAGCGGCATCGGCGGCCTCCGCACGCTGCTGGTCGACATCTACCCGCCCAACCTCGAGCGCGCCGGCCTCGCCTCGGCGCTCGACGACCTCGCGACGGCGACCCGCGCGCGCGGGGTGGCCACCACGGTCACGACCACCGGCGACCCGAGGCTCGACCCCGACGCCGAACGGCTCGTGCACCGCGTCGTGCAGGAGTGCCTGGTCAACGTCGTCAAGCACGCCGGCGCGTCGGCGGCGACGGTGACCGTCGAGGCGGCGACGGCATCCGCCGGCACGCCGACCGCGGGTCGACCGTCGGGTCAGGCCGGGCCCCGTCGGGTCGTCGTGACGGTGTCCGACGACGGGCGGGGGTTCGACCCGGCGACCGTCGACCACGCGCCCCACGGCCACTTCGGCCTGCGGCTGGTGACCGACGCGGTGCGCGACGCCGGGGCTGCCCTCGACCTCGCCACGAGTCCCGGCCACGGAACCCGGTGGCGGCTGACGGTGGCGGCCTCGTGATCGGCGTCCTCGTGGTCGACGACCACCCGCTCGTCCGGGCCGGTCTGCGCGCCCTCGTCGAGACCGCGGACGACCTCGTCGTCGTCGGCGAGGCGTCCAGCGGCGAGGACGCCGTGGCGTTCGCCGCCGAGGACGCCCGGGCCGCGCGCAGCGTCCCCCTCGGGGTCGTGTTGATGGACCTCTCGATGCCGGGCATGGGCGGCCTCGCCGCCACGCGCCTCCTCACCGAGGCGCACGACCACCTGCACGTCGTCGTCCTCACCTCGTTCCCCGACCCCGCCTCGGTGCAGCAGGCGCTCGCCGCAGGGGCCGTCGGCTACCTGCTGAAGGACGCCGACCCGGCCGGCGTCGTCGCCGGCGTCCGGGCCGCCGCCGGGGGAGGCGCGCCTCTCGACCCCCGGGCGGCCCGGGTGCTGCTGCCGTCCCGTGACGCGGGAGGCGCGGTCGCGTCACCCGCGCCTCCCGCGTCCGCGACGGCTGCCGCCGGCGCCCCCGGCCCGGTCTCGGGCCGCGAGGCGGAGGTGCTGAGGCTGCTCGCCCGCGGGCTCGCCAACAAGCAGATCGCCGGGCAGCTCGGCATCAGCGAGCGGACGGTCAAGGCGCACGTCGGCAGCGTGTTCCGCCGCATCGGGGTGGCCGACCGGACGAGCGCCGCGCTCTGGGCGCGCGACAACGGGTACGGGGTCGGCGGGTACTAGTACCAAGGTCCGATGGTGCCGCGGGCGGGGCCCCACGATGCTGGTGTCCACAGCGCAGAACGAGCTGTCCACCGCTCTCGAAAGGCCCACCATGCCCAGCACCTTCTTCCACAGGGCCCGCGCGGCCGTGCTCGTGACGGCGGTCGTCGCCGGCTCGCTCGCCCTCTCGGCCGCCCCCGCCAGCGCCTCGGGCAAGACCAGTGCCGGCGGCGACTACGCCGTGACCGTGAACGGCACGACGTACGACCCGGCCGCAGGCAAGAGCACGAAGCTCTCGGGCATCGTGCCGACCGGCCGCATCGCCGTGCGCGGCGTCAACAACGGCTTCGACATCGACGTCTCGACGCTCGGCGTCTACGACTACACGCTGACCGGCGCCCCCGACACCCAGCGCATGGTCACCAAGCCCACGACGGTCTTCGCCTCGAAGGTGCCGACGCTCACCGCGGCCCAGCGTGCGGGCGCGACGATCAAGAGCCTCGAGGTCAAGGACGACACCCTCGTCGTGCTGTTCGGCACCTCGGCCGGCAAGTTCAAGATCCAGGCGAAGGACGGCGCCCAGGGCGGGATCTTCCAGATGGAGTCCGAGTTCGGCGCCCCCGTCGAGTTCGTGCACACCCTCGCACCGGGCGTCTTCTACTTCGTCAACCAGTACACGGGCAAGGTCAACTTCGGCGACGGGGTCGACGCGGTCGCCTCGGGTGCCGGCGCGCACCAGATGCTGCTCGGCAAGGACAGCCCGCAGGTCGCCACCAAGACGTTCCAGTCGGGCACCGTCACCAAGTGGCTCGTGCAGTCGGGCGGACGCCTCGGCGGCGTGCTCGGCGAGGACGCGATCGAGCTGAGCGCCGGCGCCACGAACTGCACCAGCCAGTGCCAGGCGCAGAACCAGATCCGCGGTTCGCTGCCCGTGCCGCCCGACCCGACGAACCCGACGCCGATCGGCTGACCCGCGCCTCCGGGCCCCGGGTCGACCGGGGACGCCACGACCGGCCGCTCACCTCTCGGGGTGGGCGGCCGGTCGCCGTCCGCGGTCGGGTTGTCCGCGGTCGGGTTGTCCGCGGTCGGGTCGTCTGCGGACGAGTCGTCTGCGGTCGGACCGTCCGTGGTCGGACCGTCGGGGCGTCAGGCCCCCGGGCTGCGGAACAGGGCGAGCGCGAGCAGGTCGTCCTCCGGGCCGCCGCCCTCGTGCCCGTTGTACGGCCAGACCGTGATCTCGGCGGGGCCGCCGTAGGCGTGGAACGCGCCGAACACGGTCGACGGCGGGCAGGTCGGGTCCATCAACGCCGTCGTGAACCGGGCGGGGGCGGTCGCCCGCTTCGCGAAATTGACGCCGTCGAAGTAGGCGAGCACGTCGTGCACCGAGGAGGCGCGGTGCCGGTGGACGGCCAGGTAGCGTCCGATCTCCTTGTACGGGTCGGCGTCGGTGATCACGGTCGCCCGCCGGAAGTCGCAGAGGAACGGCACGTACGCCGCCACGGCGGCGAGGCCCGGCACGAGTCCGGCGACGGCGAGGGCGATGCCGCCGCCCTGGCTGCCGCCGACGACCGACACCCGGGAGGCGTCGACGACGTCGAGCCCCCGAGCCGCCTCGACGGCCCGCACCGCGTCCGTGAAGACGCGTCGGTAGTAGTACGTCTCTCGCGAGTCGATGCCGCGCGTCATGACGCCGGGGTGCGCGGGGCCCGAGCCGTCGGGGTCGGGGGTGGCGCCGATGCTCCAGCCCGAGCCCTGACCGCGGGTGTCCATCTGCAGGTGCGCGAACCCGGCCGAGGCCCAGAACAGGTTCTCGGCCGCGGCGCCCCGCCCACCGCCGTAGCCGACGAACTGCACGACCGCCGGCAGCGGGCCGCTCGCCCCGGCGGGCACGCGCAGCCAGGCACGCACGGGCTGCCCCGCCCACCCGGCGAACGTCACGTCGTACACGTCGAGCGTCGTCAACCCCGTCTCGATCCGTTCGACGTGCAGGTCGAGCGGGTGCGCCCGGGTCTCGGCGAGCGTCGCCGCCCAGAACTCGTCGAAGTCGTCGGGGTCGGTCTGGGTGGTGCGGTACTCGCGCAGGGCGGGCTCGGGCAGGTCGGTGAACATGAGCACCTGTCTACCGCAGCCCGCGGCGCCTGCCCCGGAGGCACCGCCCACGGGCCTGCCCGCACCCGTCGAGGAGGTGCGGGGCGCGAGGTGCGGGGCGCGAGGTGCGGGGCACGAGGTGCGGCGCACGAGGCGCGGCTCAGGAGGCGCGGCTCAGCTCGCGTGGGCCAGGTTCGGCACCCAGCCGAACGCCGGCGCGACGTGGTCGGCCACCGTCTGCAGCAGCCGGGCATTGTACGCCACCCCGAGCTGGTTCGGCACCGTCAGCAGGATCGTGTCGGCGGCCTGCACCGCGGCGTCCGCCGCCAGCTGTGCCGCGATCACGTCGGGCTCACCCACGTAGCTCTTGCCGAAGCGCGACTGCACGCCGTCGAGCAGCCCGACCTGGTCCTGCGAGTCGGCCTGGGCCCGGACGCCGAAGTAGCGGCGGTCCTCGTCGGTGGTGATCGGGATCACGCTGCGGCTCACCGACACCCGGGGCTCACGGGTGTGACCCGCGGCGCGGTAGGCCTCACGGTACAGCGCGATCTGCTCGGCCTGCAGCTCGTCGAAGGGCACTCCGGTGTCCTCGGTCAGCAGGGTGCTGCTCATCAGGTTCATGCCCTGCTCACCGGTCCAGACGGCCGTCGAGCGGCTGCCGGACCCCCACCAGATGCGCTCGCCGAGGCCGGGGGAGCGGGGCTCGACCGACAGCCCGTGCGACCAGCCGGTCATCTTCGGGTCGGACTCCGCGACGTCGGCGCCGTCGATCGCGGCCCGGAAGACCTCGGTGTGCCGGCGGGCCAGGTCGGCGTCGCTCTCGCCGTCGCGCGGGACGTGGCCGAAGGCCTCCCACCCGCGCAGGGCGGGCTCGGGTGACCCGCGGCTCACGCCGAGCTGCAACCGGCCCGCGCTGATCAGGTCGGCGGCCGCGGCCTGCTCGGCCATCGAGAGCGGGTTCTCGTAGCGCATGTCGATCACGCCGGTGCCGAGCTCGATGCGGCTCGTCCGGGCGGCCATGGCGGCCAGCAGCGGGAACGGGTTGGCGGCTTGGCGCACGAAGTGGTGGACGCGCACCGCGGCCACGTCGATGCCGATCTCGTCGGCGGCCTCGGCCAGCTCGATCGACTGGACCAGCGCCTCCCGGGCCGTCGGCGTCGCCGAGCCGCGGACGTCCTGGTAGTGGCCGAACGACAAGAACCCGATGCGCTTCTTCATGACCGGGCGAACCGCCGAGGTCTCCCGGCCATTCCGTCCGGCGTGCGCGCTCGGTAGCGTGGGCGACGTGGAGAACCGCTTTCGCATCGACGGTGACGACCTCGGCATCGACCTGCGCGCCTCCTCGGTCACCCTCGACGGCGACGGGGTCGTCGACGCCCGCATCGTCGCGGCCCGGGTGCCCGAGGTCGCCGACTGGTCGGACGAGCCCCCGTCACTGGTGTTCCGTGACGTGCCGGTGAGGTTCGACGGCGCCACCTTCGGCGCGACGGTCGACGACGAGCTGCTCGACGAGCACGAGATCGTCTTCCGGCTCGGCGAGAACCTCGACGTGCACGGCGTCCTCAGCCTCGGCGCCGGCGACCGGCTGCGCTTCGTGGGCACGACGCACGTGTCGGGCGAGCCGACGGCCTGGCGGCTCGACGTGTCGATCGGCTTCGGCGGGTCGTCGCGGCGCGCCGCGATCTGAGCCGGCCGAGCACGACCGCGTCGGGACGACGAGCCCCGGGAGGCACGGCTCGAGTGGTCGCGCCCGTGGGGGCGTGCGGTGCCGGGGCGGGGTGCGCGGCCGACGAGTCGACCTGGTGAGGGTCGGGCGGCCGCGCACCCACGCGGTCTCCTGATGCTTCGGGTTCACCAGGCGATCCGATGGTAACGCCCCGATACCCGTCGGTATGCGCCCCGTTCGGGGTCCGTGCGGGTGACTTCTGAGGATCACCCGCACCCGTTAGGGTCGCAGCATGGCCAGCACCGCAGGCGCTCCCGTTCCGCGCACGCCCCGAGCGCAGGTCAAGCAGCGCCTGCTCGACGCGGCGTCCGACCTGTTCTCCCGGCGCGGGGTGCACGCGACGACCCTCGACGACGTGGCCCGCGCCGCCGGCTTCAGCAAGGGGGCGGTCTACTCGAACTTCTCGTCGAAGGACGACCTGGTCGTCAGCCTCATGCGTCGCGAGACCGACGGCGCGCTCGGGGCGTTGCAGGGCATGTTCCTGCCGGGGACGACCCTCGACCAGCTGCCCGCGAAGATCAGCACCGCCTTCGCTCCCTACGGGCCCGGCCAGGTCGAGGACTTCGCCCTGATGAGCGAGTTCCGGGCCCACGCCCTCGCGCACCCCGAGGTGATGGCCGACTTCGTGCGACAGCGCCGCGAGGTGCTCGACGCGGTGCACGGTCTCGTCGAGGAGGTCTTCCGCGGGCACGCGGTGCAGGTGACGGGTCTCGAGCCCCGCACGCTCGCCCGCGTGCTCGTGTGCATCACGCTCGGCGTCGCCTTCGACTGGCCGGCGACGGGCGAGCAGGCGGCCGGCGACGTCATGGCCGACGTCGTCGCGGCGCTGACCCGCGGCGCCGCCGCCTGACCCCCGACCCCTGCCAGGCCTAGCGCTGCTCGATGCTGACGACCGGCACGTGCCACCGGGTGCGCACCTGCAGCGTGAGCTGACCCCGCCGGGCCAGCACGATCGCCGTGATCGCCGCGGCGACGGCGGGCACCCCGCCCGAGACGACCATGGCGGCGTGCGTGCCGAAGGTCTCGACGATCACGCCCATCAGCGGTCCGCCGATCGCCTGGCCGCCGAGCAGCACGAGGATGTACAGCGACATGACCCGCCCGCGGATGGCGATGTTGCTCGACATCTGCACGAGCTGGTTCGCCGCCGTCAAGAACAGCAGCGAGGCGAACCCGACGCCGACGAGCACGACGGCGAACGGGACGAGCGACGGCATCGAGCCGGCCACGGCCTGCAGCACGCCGGTGGCGAGGACGCCGAGCACGATGGTCCGCAGCCGGATGGTCGCCCGGCGGGTCGAGAGCAGAGCGCCGGTGAGGGCGCCGACGGCGATCATCGAGTTGAAGAGCCCGTAGCCGCCCGGGCCCACGTCGTAGACGTCCGCCGCGAACGACGCGAGCAGCACGGGCATGGTCAGGCCGAAGACGGCGTAGACGCCCACGAGCAGCACCGGGACGACGATCGTCGGCTTCGAGCGGGCGTAGGCGAGCCCCTGACGCAGCTGGCCCCGGCCTCGCGCCGCCGGGGCGACCCGGGTCATCTGCGCCGTGCGCAGCAGCGTCAGCATCACGACGACGACCAGGCAGGCCACGCCGTTGACGACGAAGGCCCAGCCCGCTCCGACGGCGAGCAGCAGCACGCCGGCGATCGCCGGGCCGACCATGCCGCCGAGCTGGAACACGCTCGAGTTGACGCTGATCGCGTTGCGCAGGTGGGTGTGGCCGACGAGCTCGGTGACGATCACCTGGCGGGCCGGGTTGTCGACGACGGTGACGAGGCCCGTGGCGAACGCGATGGCGAAGACGTGCCAGGCCTCGACGGCGCCCGAGAGGGTGAGGGCCGCGAGGCCGAGGCTCAGCACGGCGAAGACGCTCTGGGTGACGAGCATGAGGGCCCGCTTCGAGAAGCGGTCGACGATGACGCCGCCGAGCAGGCCGAAGAACAGCATGGGGGCGAACTGCATCGCCACGGTCACGCCGACCGCGGTCGCACTGCCGGTGAGCTCGAGCACGAGCCAGTCCTGGGCGATGCGCTGCATCCACCCGGCGGTCATCGCGACGACGTTGCCGGCCGTCCAGAGCCGGAAGTTCGGCACGCTGAGGGCGATGAAGGTGTGCCGCCACGGCGGGCGGGTCGTGCTGATCGGGAGGGGAGCGGTCGGGGGGAAGTCGGTGCGGGGCGGGGCGGACATCACGTTCCTGCGCTGGTGGTTCGGTTCACGGTCTGCATCGACCGTAAGGCCGGGCTGGTCATTCGGACCCCGGTGGGCGATGATGAATCGCATTGGCTTCGTGAATGATGACGCCAATGGTCCGCTCGACCGAGGAGGCGCGGTGTACGACCCCACGCTGCTCGCGACGTTCCTCGTCGTGGCCGAGACGCGCAGCTTCACCCGGGCCGCGCAGCGCCTCGGCATCAGCCAGCCCACGGTCAGCCAGCAGGTCGGCCGGCTCGAGAAGGCTGCGGGCCGGACGCTCGTCGCCCGCGACACCCGCGACGTGCGCCTGACCGACAACGGCGACGCCATGGCCGGCTTCGCCCGCACGATCCTCGCCGCGCACGCGGCCGCCGAGAGCTACTTCAGCGGTTCGGCGATGCGCGGCCGCCTGCGCTTCGGGGCCGCCGACGATCTCGCGATCACCCAGCTGCCGTGCATCCTACGCCATTTCCGCCAGCTCTACCCGCAGATCAACCTCGAGCTCACCGTCAACCAGTCCGCGCCCCTCCGTCGGCGCCTCGCGGCCGGGCACCTCGACCTCATCTTCGTCAAGCAGACGGCGGGCGAGTCCGACGAGGGCACCCGGGTCGCCGGCGACGCCATGGTCTGGATCGGCCAGGAGAAGCTCGTCGTCGAACCCGGTCGGCCCGTGCCGCTGATCGCCTACCAGGCACCCAGCCTCAGCCGCCAGATGGCGATCGACGCCCTCGAACGCGCCGGGCGCACCTGGCGCATCACCTGCAACACCCGTGACGTCAACGGGGTGCTCGCCGCGGTCCGCGCGGGCATCGGCGTCGCCGTCTTCCCGTTCTCGCTCATCCCCACCGATCTCGTCAAGGTCAGCGACCGGTTCTCGCTGCCGACCCTCGGCGACGTGGACTACGTGCTGGTCGCGAACCCCGGCGCCGCCCGCGAGCCCGTCGACGCCCTGATGTCGGCGATCACCAGCCGGGGCGTCAGCCGCGCCGTCTGAGCGCCGCGGCGCGTCGCCTCCGTCCCACCCCGGGAGGCGCGCGCAAGATGGTCGCATGAGCCACCGCCCCACACGCCACCAGACGTCCCTCGCCCGACGGGACGCCCGCGTCCTCGCCGCGATCCTCGGTGGTTCCGGTCTGCTGCACCTCGCCAAGCCCGCGGCGTACGACGCGGTCGTCCCGCGGAGCGTCCCCGGGCCGGCCCGGTTCTGGACGATCAGCTCAGGCCTCGCCGAGGTCGGCATCGCGGCCGCGCTCCTCGCGCCGCGGACGCGTGCGGCCGGCGGACTCGCCGCGGCCGCGTTGTTCGTCGCCGTGTTCCCGGCGAACGTCTCGATGGCCCTGCGCGCCGTGAAGAGCGATCGGGCCACGACGGGGCGCCGGGTCGTCACCCTCGCGCGGCTGCCCCTGCAGGTGCCCTTGGTGACGCGCGCGCTCGGCGTGCACCGCGCCTCCTAGGCCCGTCCTCACCGAGGCGGGCGGGCCCGACGGCGCGACGGTGGGGGCGTCGCATGGTGCACCGCGGCCACGGCCTATCCTGTCCTTTTCCCCCTCGACGTCCGATCACCCCGGAGACGCATCGCCATGGCCACGAACGCCCCCGCCACCACGCCGCAGAGACCCGGAGTCGGGGGCACGCTCGACCGGTTCTTCGAGATCACGCACCGCGGCTCCACCTGGGCTCGCGAGATCCGGGGCGGCGTCGTCACCTTCGTCACGATGGCCTACATCGTCATCTTGAACCCGCTGATCCTCGGCGGGTTCAGCGCCGACCAGGCCGCGACCGACGTCGCCGGCAACTGGCTGCAGAACGGCCAGGTGGGTGCGGTCACGGCCCTGACCGCCGGGGTCATGACGATCCTGTTCGGAACGGTCGCGCGCCTCCCGTTCGCGTTCGCGGCGGGTCTCGGCATCAACTCGTTCCTGGCCGTCAACGTCGTGCAGGACGTCACCTGGCCCGAGGCCATGGGCCTCGTGGTGATCAACGGGCTCGTCATCACGATCCTCGCCGTGACCGGCCTCCGCAGCATGATCTTCACCGCCGTGCCCGCCGCCCTGAAGACGGCCATCACGGTCGGCATCGGCCTGTTCATCGCCTTCATCGGCCTGGTCGACTCGGGCTTCGTCCGCACCAGCGGCACCTCGTCGCCGCCCGTCCAGCTGGGCGACGCGGGCTCGGTCGCGACCCTGCCGACCATCACCTTCGTCATCGGCCTGCTCGTCATCGGCGTGCTGATGGCCCGCAAGGTGCGCGGCGCGATCTTCATCGGCATCGTCGCGACGACCGTCATCGCCATCGCCCTGCAGGCGATCTTCCAGGTGCCGCCGTCGAACGGCCAGAACCTCGACGACTGGAACCTCAACGCCCCCGTGCTGCCGACCCAGATCGTGGCGCTGCCCGACCTCTCGCTGGTCGGCCAGTTCAGCTTCGGCGCCTTCGCCCGCATCGGCGTGCTGTCGGCCGTCATGCTGGTCTTCACCCTCGTGTTCACGAACTTCTTCGACGCCATGGGCACCATGACCGGCCTCGCCAAGGCCGGCGACGTCGCCGACGCCGACGGCACCTTCCCGCGTCTGCGCTCGGCCCTGATCGTCGAGGGCGTCGGCGCGGTCGCCGGCGGGGCGACCAGCTCGTCGTCGAACACCGTGTTCGTCGAGTCGGCCTCGGGCATCGGCGAGGGCGCCCGGACCGGGTTCGCGTCGGTCGTCACCGGCGCGTTGTTCTTGCTCGCGATGTTCTTCACGCCCTTGACGCAGGTCGTCCCGCTCGAGGTCGCCGCCTCGGCGCTCGTCATCGTCGGTGCGCTGATGGTCTCGCAGATCAGCCAGATCGACTGGACCGACTTCTCGGTCGCCCTGCCGGTGTTCCTCACCATCATCACGATGCCGCTGACCTACTCGATCGCGAACGGCATCGGCGTCGGCTTCGTCAGCTGGGTCGTCGTCCGGGCGTTCGCCGGGCGGGCGCGGACGATCAGCCCGCTGCTCTGGATCGTCGCCGCCGGGTTCCTGGTCTACTTCGTGCGCGGTCCGATCGAGGCGCTCATCGGCTGACCCTCGCCACGGGCGTGGGTCAGCGCTAGCCTGTGCCGCACGGCGGCGACGGCGCCACCGGCACAGCCCGAGGAGGCGCGCCATGCCCCGCATCACCCCCACGCTCTGGTTCGGTCGTGACATCGAGACCGCGGCCGACTTCTACGTCGGCCTGTTCCCGGCGTCGCGCGTCACCGACGTCTCGCGCTACCCCGAGGACTTCCCCGACCAGGCCATGGCCGGTCAGGCGTTGGTCGTCGATCTCGAGCTCGACGGCCAGCCGTACCGCCTGCTGAACGGCGGCGACGGCGGCCCGCGGCCCACCGAGGCGACCTCGTTCTCGATCTCGGCCGAGACCCAGGACGAGCTCGACCACTACTGGGACGCGTTCGCCGCCGACGGCGGGCAGGAGGGGCGGTGCGGCTGGGTGACGGACCGTTGGGGGTTCTCCTGGCAGGTCGTCCCCACCGTCATGGACCGCTACCTGGGCGGCCCCGACCCCGAGGGCGCCGCCCGCGCCATGGCCGCGATGATGGGCATGAACAGGCTCGTCATCGCCGACCTGGCGGCTGCCTACGAGGGCGACTGACGCTCTCTCGCGAGCCGCGCCTCCTCGTCACCAGTCGTGGACCGTGCCGTCGGCCAGCCGGTTGTAGGGCAGGTAGGCCTGGGCGTACGGGTAGGCCGCGGCGGCCCGTTCGTCCAGCTCGACGCCGATGCCGGGCTGCTCGCCCGGGTGCAGCATGCCGTCCACGAAGGTGAAGCTCTGCCGGAAGACCTCGTCGGTCTTGGCACCGTGCTTCATGTACTCCTGGATGCCGAAGTTGTGGATGGCCAGGCCCAGGTGCATCGCGGCCGCCATGCCGACCGGCGAGATGTCGGTCGGCCCGTGCATGCCCGACTTGATCTGGTACTGCGAGGCGTAGTCGAGCACCTTCTTCAGGTGGGTGATGCCGCCCGTGTGCGTCACGGCGCTTCGCACGTAGTCGATCAGCTGCTCGCGGATGATCTGCTGGTAGTCCCAGACGGTGTTGAAGATCTCGCCGATCGCCAGCGGGGTCGTCGTGTGCTGGCGGACCAGCCGCAGGGCCTCGGGGTTCTCGGCCGGGGTGACGTCCTCGAGCCAGAACAGGTCGTAGGGCTCGAGGCTCTTGCCGAGCCGGGCCGCCTGGATCGGCGTCATGCGGTGGTGGCCGTCGTGCAGCAGGGGGATATCGGGGCCGAACTCGTTCCGCACCGCCTCGAACACGGTGGGCACGTGTCGCAGGTACGACCGGGTGTCCCAGTCCTCCTCGGCCGGCAGGGCGCCGCGCTGCGCGGGCTCGTGGTCGTAGCGCACGCCGCTGTTGGCGTCGAAGGTGGCGTTCGAGGCGATGCCGTAGATCGACGTCAGGCCGGGCACGCCGGTCTGGACGCGGATCGCCTTGTAGCCCTGCTCCTGGTGGTCGCGCACGCTGTCGAAGAGCTCGGGCAGGTCCTTGCCCGAGGCGTGGCCGTAGGTCAGCAGGCCCGTGCGCGACGCGCCGCCGAGCAGTTGGTAGAGGGGCAGTCCGGCGACCTTGGCCTTGATGTCCCACAGCGCGACGTCGACGGCGGCGATCGCGGCCATGGTGACCGGCCCGCGACGCCAGTAGGCGCTGCGGTAGAGGAACTGCCAGTTGTCCTCGATGCGGGCGGGGTCGCGCCCGATCAGCAGGGGCACGACGTGCTCGATCAGGTAGGCGACCACGGCGAGCTCACGACCGTTCAGGGTGGCGTCGCCGAGGCCGGTGACGCCGTCGGAGGTCGTGATCTTCAGCGTCACGAAGTTGCGGTCGGGGCTGGTGACGATCACGTCGGCCTTGTCGATGATCATGCGGTGTCCTCTGGAGCTCGCGTCCGGCTGACATCGATGTCAGCCGGGCTGGTCACCCCACTCTGGTGCATGTGCGGGCGCGAGGCGAGCCCCGGAGGCGCGGGTCACCGCATCTCGAGCGGCACCCCGGCCGTCGGGGCGGGGAACGCCCGCTCGAGCTGCACGAAGGCCTGGTCGTCGAGGTCGATCGCCAGGGCGGCCGCGTTCTCGAGGGTGTGCTCGGCCGTGCCGGCCTTCACGGCGACCATGAGGTCGGGCACGAGCCGGAGCACCCACGCGAGGGCGACCTGGGCCTGCGAGACGCCGAGGTCGTTCGCGACCTGTGCGAGCACGGGGTGCCCGAGCAACTCGCCGCCGTCGACGGGGGAGTACGAGGTCAGCGGCACGCCGCGCTCGCGCGCCCAGGGCAGCAGGTCGAACTCGGGTCCGCGGCGGGCCAGGTTGTAGAGCACCTGGTTCGTCCGGACGTTCTCGCCACCCGGCACCGAGAGCAGCTCGTGCAGGTCGTCGACGTCGAAGTTGCTGACGCCCCAGCCGCCGATCGCGCCCTCGGCGACCAGCGCCTCCAGGGCCTCGACCGTCTCGGCGAGGGGGTGACGTCCGCGCCAGTGCAGCAGGTAGAGGTCGAGGCGGTCGGTGCCCAGTCGCTCGAGGCTGGCGTGACAGGCGTCCACCGTGCCCTGCCGCGAAGCGTTGCTCGGCAGCACCTTGCTCACCAGGAACACCTCGTCGCGGCGTCCGGCGATCGCCTCGCCGACGAGCGACTCCGATCGACCGCCGCCGTACATCTCGGCCGTGTCGATCATCGTGAGCCCGGCGTCGATCCCGGCGCGCAGGGCCGCGATCTCGGTCTCGCGCCGGCGGGGGTCGTCGCCGAGGTTCCAGGTGCCCTGGCCGAGCGCCGGGACGACGCGGCCGTCCGGCAGGGCGACGGCGGGGTTCGTGGGGGTGGCGGGGGTCGTCATGCCGGGGGATGGTAGTCGCCGCTCGGGGCGGCGGGGCCGGGCGCCGTGCCGTCGGCCGATCGTCTCCTCCCCAGTCAGGCCGATGCTGACGTCCTCCACAGGCCGGCCGACCGCGTGCCACCGTCGACACCGGGGCGGCCAGCCTCGTCCCATGACCTTCACCGACACCTACCCTCCCGTCCTCGCCCCTGACCCCACCGACGAGCAGCTCGAGGACTTCGTCCACGAGTTCTGCCTCGAGCCGTCCGACGACCGGGCCCTGCTGTGGATGTACCTCGGGCCCGACGGCGTCCCCGTCGCCCCGCCCGTCGCCGTCGGCGGCCTCCCGGTCGAGCCCGACCGTGACCGGGTCGGCACGATCGCGCTCCGCATCGTCGAGGTGGCGGCCTGGGTCGACGCCACGTCCGTCCTCCTCGTGTGGCAGAGCCCCGACGAGTCGCTCTCGGCGTCGTGTGACGACCAGCGGTGGGCCGCGGCGATCCTGTCCGTGATCGAGCCCGGCGACCTGACGGTCCTCCCGCCGATGCGTCGCACCCCGTCCGACGTCCGTCCCCTGCTTCCGGTGGGCTGAGGGGTGCGCGTCCGCGGCAGTTCCGTTCCCGTCGATCCCGACCCCGACCTCCTGCGCCTCCCCGTCCTCGCAGTCGACGCCGACGAGCAGGCCCTGCTCGACCATGCGACCCGGTTGTGCGCCGAGAGCTGCGATCGCGAGGTCGTCCACTTCGCCTTCCTCGCCGCCGACGGCCGACAGCTCGCCCCCGCGGGCCGGCTGCACGGCGTTCCGCGCCTGCCTCGTCGGCCCGACGTCGACGAACTCGTCGACCTGTGGCGTCACCAGGGCCTGCGGGTCAGGGCCCGGCAGATGGTCTGCGTCTGGCAGACCGTCGACGACGACCGCGTCGACCGGCTCGCCGTCGACGTCTGGGCGTCGGGCATCGCCCGGTCGCTCGGTGCCGGGCCGCTCCGGCTGCGGGCCTTCTGGCACCGCACCCCCTCGGGCTTCACGGTGCCCGACGGGCTCCGCGACCGGGCGGCCGGAGCGGCCCGTGACTAGCGTCGACCGGGTGCCGCATCGACGCGGCACCACCGAGAAAGGTCGTCATGAAGTTCAGGTACCTCGGAAACAGCGGGCTCAAGGTCAGCGAGCTCACCTACGGCAACTGGCTCACCCACGGCTCGCAGGTCGAGAACGACACGGCGACGCGTTGCGTCCGCGCCGCCCTCGACGTCGGCATCAGCTCGTTCGACACCGCCGACGTCTACGCCAACACGCAGGCCGAGACCGTCCTGGGCGAGGCGCTGAAGGGCGAGCGCCGCGAGTCCCTCGAGATCTTCACCAAGGTCTACGGTCCGACCGGCCCGAAGGGGCACAACGACACCGGGCTCAGCCGCAAGCACATCACCGAGTCGATCGACGGGTCGCTGAAGCGTCTCCAGACCGACTACGTCGACCTCTACCAGGCACACCGGTACGACGTCGAGACCCCGCTCGACGAGACGATGGAGACCTTCGCCGACCTGGTCCGCCAGGGCAAGATCCTGTACGTCGGCGTGTCGGAGTGGAACGCCGAGCAGCTCCGCGAGGCGCACGCCCTCGCCCGGGAGCTCAAGATCCAGCTCGTCTCGAACCAGCCGGAGTACTCGCTGCTCTGGCGCGTCATCGAGGACGAGGTGGTCCCCGCCTCGACCGAGCTCGGCATCTCGCAGATCGTCTGGTCGCCCGTCGCCCAGGGCGTGCTGACGGGAAAGTACAAGGTCGGTGCCGAGCTGCCCGAGGGCAGCCGGGCGACCGACCAGAAGGGTGGCGCGGGCATGATCGAGCGCTGGCTGCGTGACGACGTCCTCGACGCCGTGGCCCAGCTCGAGCCGATCGCGGCCGACCTGGGGCTGACGCAGGCCCAGCTCTCGCTGGCGTGGGTGCTCTCGAACGAGAACGTCGCGTCGGCCATCATCGGGGCGTCGCGGCCCGAGCAGGTCGAGTCGAACGCGAAGGCGTCGGGCGTCACGCTCGAAGCCGACGTGCTCTCACGCATCGAGGCGATCTTCGAGGGCCTCGCCGAGACCGACCCGCGCAAGACGCAGATGCCGAGCGGCCGCGAGGCCTGACGCCGCCGGTCTGCAGGCCTGACGCTGCACGACGGGCGGTCGGCCGGCCCCCGCGACGCGCGACGACGCCCCGCCACGAGATCGTGGCGGGGCGTCGTCGTGTCGTCACCGGGTGTCGGGTCAGGCCGCGGGCACCTCGAAGGTGGCCGAGATGACAGCGCGAGCCAGGGTGTGGAAGTGCAGGTTGAAGCCGAGGTAGGCCGGGCTGGCGGTCTCGTCGACGCCGATCTTCTCGACGTCGAGGGCGTGCACGGCCACGAAGTACGTGTGCGGACCGTGGCCCTCGGGCGGCGCCGCGCCGACGTAGCGGGCCAGGCCGCCGTCGTTCTTCAGCTGGATCGCACCCTCGGGCAGGCCGGACCCCTGGTCGTCGCCCGCGCCCGACGGCAGCTCGGTCGTGTCCCCGGGCAGGTCGGCCACGGCCCAGTGCCAGAAGCCCGAGCCCGTGGGCGCGTAGGGGTCGTAGATCGTGACGGCGAAGCTCTTGGTGCCCTCGGGTGCTCCGGACCAGCTCAGTTGCGGGCTGGCGTCGTCGCCGCCGGGGCCCATGATGCCGCTCACCTGCGGGCGTCGCAGCTCGGCGCCGTCGGTGATGTCGGCGCTCGTGAGCTCGAACTCGGGCACGATGCCGATGATGTCGTAGGGGCGGGTCAGGTTGGCGTCGGCCATGGGGTCTCCTCGTCGGTGGGGTGGTCGTGGCGGTGCGCCCACCCCGAGGGGGCGGGCGCACCGGTGATCGGGTCAGGCGGCGTCGAGCCGCTGGATCTCGTCGGCCGAGAGCTTGATCGACGTCGCGGTCGCGGAGTTCATGATCGTCTGAGGCCGCGTCGACCCCGGGATGGGGATCACGAGCTCGGACTTCGCGAGCTCCCACGCGAGGGTGAGCACCTGCGGGGTCACCCGTCGGGCGTTGGCGATCTCGGCGAACACGGCGTGCTTGGCGCCGAGTTCGCCGGCGTTCGTGATGCCGCCGAGCGGGCTCCACGGCAAGAACGCGATGCCCATCTCGTCGCACAGCGCGAGTTCGACCTCGCTCGACCGGAAGGCGGGCGAGTACTGGTTCTGCACCGAGACGAGCCGGTCGTCGAGGACGTCGTTCGCCTCGCGGATCTGTTCCGGCGTCGCGTTCGAGATGCCCGCCATGCGGATCACGCCCTCGTCGAGCAGCTCGACCAGGGCCCCGATCGAGTCGGCGTACGGGACGGCGGGGTCCGGCCGGTGGAACTGGTACAGGCCGATGGTCTCGACCCCGAGTCGCTTGGCCGAGGCCTTCGCGGCTTCTTTGAGGTAGGCCGGGTCGCCGTTCTGCGCCCACGCACCCGCCTCGGGGCGCAAGTGTCCGCCCTTGGTGGCGACGAGCACCTGGTCGGTGTCGGCGTGGTAGCTCTTCAGCGCCTTGGCGATGAGCAGCTCGTTGTGGCCGACCTCGTCCTTGCCCGCCTGGTGGTAGGCGTCGGCCGTGTCGATCAGGGTGATGCCCTGTTCGAGCGCGGCGTGGATGGTCGCGATGCCCTGCTTCTCGTCGGGTCGGCCCTCGATCGACAGGGGCATCCCGCCCAAGCCGATGGCACTGACCGTCACGTCTCCGATGGTCCTGGTCTTCATGTCGTCCTCCGGTTCACCACGCGTAGTCCTCGGGCGACGTGTCGTGCCCGGGGAAGATCTCGTCCAGCCGCGCCAGCGCGGCCTCGTCCAGCTCGACGTCGACGGCGGCGACCGCCGACTCCAGTTGTGCCATGGTCCGCGGGCCGGTGATCGGCCCGGTGACACCCGGCTGGTGCAGCAGCCACGCGAGGGCGACCTCGCCCGGGGCGTGGCCGAGTTCACGGGCGAAGGCCTCGTAGGCCTCGAGCTGCTCACGGTGGGCGGCGACGTAGTCGGCGCTGCGTCCCTCGAGGCGACGCGAGCCCTCCTCGGTCTTCTCGATGACGCCACCCAGCAGTCCACCGTTCAGCGGCGACCACGGGATCATGCCGAGTCCGTAGTGGCGGGCGGCGGGCAGGGTCTCGCGTTCGACGTCGCGGACGATCAGGTTGTAGATCGACTGCTCGCTCACCAGGCCCGTGAAGTGCCGGGCCTTCGCGGCTTCCTGGGCCTGGGCGATGTGCCATCCCGCGAAGTTGCTGCTGCCGACGTAGAGCACCTTGCCCTGCTGCACGGCGACCTCCATGGCCTGCCAGATCTCGTCCCAGGGCGTCTCCCGGTCGACGTGGTGGAACTGGTACAGGTCGATGTGGTCCGTCTGCAGGCGCGAGAGGCTCGCGTCGAGGGCGCGGCGGATGTTCAGCGCGCTGAGCTTGCCGTCGTTGGGCCAGTCGCCCATGTCGCCGTACAGCTTCGTGGCGAGGACGGTCTTCTCCCGTCGCCCCCCGCCACGGGCGAACCACCGACCGATGATCTGCTCGGTGATGCCTTCGCCCTTCTCCCAGCCGTAGACGTTCGCCGTGTCGAAGAAGTTGACGCCGAGCTCGTGGGCCCGGTCCATGATCGCGTGGGAGTCGTCCTCCGTCGTCTGCGGCCCGAAGTTCATCGTGCCGAGCACGGCCCGTGAGACGGACAACCCTATGCGTCCGAGGTGTGTGTAATCCATGTTCCCTGGTTACCCCCTCCTCGACGGTGCCGCTCACAGGAACGCCCCCTAGCGTCGTCGTCATGACCGAGCAGCCCGAGAGCCCGGACGGCGCCCCGTCGGTGGCCCCCCACGGCCACGACCCGCGTCGCGGGCGCCGCCGACAGGCGTGGCGCGACGCCCACGCCCGCATGCGCTCGGGGCTCGATTCGCGTCCCCGGCTCCGACTGCTCTACAAGGTCGGCGTCGGCGTGCTCGGCGGGCTCGTCGTGGTGGTCGGCCTGATCCTGGTGCCGTTGCCCGGTCCGGGGTGGCTCGTGGTCTTCCTCGGGGTGGCCCTGCTGGGCACCGAGTTCCCGGCGGCGCACCGCATCACCCAGTGGGTGCGTCGCCTCGTCCGCCGGGCACGACTCCGCTGGCGCGCCTGGCGGGTCGCCCGTTCCGCCCGCCGGGCCACCGCGGCCCGACCGGCGGCCACCCCGACGCGTTGAGGCACCGAACCGTTCCGCGCCCGAGCGCCGACCCGTCGTCCAGGGGGCGTTCGGTAAGGTCGCCGTCGTGACGCCCAGCCCCGCCTCCGCCACGCCCTACGAGGTGCTCGGCGTGCCGTCGACGGCGTCGACCGACGAGCTGCGTCGCGCCTACCGGCGCCTCGCTCGCCAGACCCACCCCGACCTCGGCGGCACGGCCCAGGCGTTCCGCGACCTCCAGCACGCCTGGCAGCAGGTCGGCACGCCCGAGGCCCGCGCCGACTACGACCGCGGCTCGGGCTCCCGCAGCACCGCTCCGTCGGGCAGCGCCCGGTCGGCCGGGTCGAGCGCCCCGGGGTGGTCGCCGCCACCCCGCGAGCCGGCCCGCACCGACTCCAAGCCCAAAGCCCGCGTCCACGGGCACCCGGGCGGCGCGAACCGCGAACGGTACCTCGGCCTGATGCGCGAGTGGGTCGGACGCGGCGTGCCCCTCGACGACCCGTACGACGAGCGCCTCGTCCGCAGCGCGCCTCCCGAGATCCGCCACGTCCTCGCCGACGCGATGGCCGAAGAGGCGACCGTCGCCGCCGTCACCGAGCTCGGCATCGGGTTCACCATCTGGAGCGACGTCGACGCCGGTGCCGAGGGCAAGCTCGACCACGTCGTGCTCGGACCGTCGGGGCTGTTCGCGATCCAGTCCTCCGACTGGGGCAGCGAGGTGCAGGTGTCCCGCGGCGAGCTCGTCGGTCGGGGCGTCCCCGTCGACGAAGAGCCCGTCCGCGACCTCACCCGGCAGGCACGTGCCGTCCGCCGCGAGACCCGCGTCTCGTTCACGGCACAGCTGATCGTCGTGCCGGACGACGACTTCGCGCCCGCCCTCGAGAAGGTCGGGCGTCGGGCCGGGGGCACCTGGGTGCTCCGCCGCTCGCTGTTGCCGCAGGTGCTGCGTCACGGGCCCGAACTCGGCGACCGGACGAGCATCTCCGACGTGTTCGAGGTCCGGGCCCGGCTGCAGCAGGCCATCCGCTTCGTCTGACCGGGGCTGGTGCGCGAGCCGCGCCGGGTGCACCCTTGGCGTGACGCCGGCGTCGGTCGGCCGTCCCCGTCCGAGAGAGGGGCACCCCGTGTTCCGTCCGCAGTCCGGCTACTCCGGTTTCAGCGTCGACGACGTGGCCGCGGCCACGTCGTTCTACCGTGACGTCCTCGGTCTCGAGACCGAGATCGTCGTCGAGGGTCAGATGGTCCGCCTCCGTCTGCCGGGAGGCGCGGCGTGGGTCTTCGTCTACGCCAAGCCCGACCACGTGCCCGCGTCCTACACCGTGCTGAACCTCGTCGTCGACGACCTCGACGCGGCCCTCGACGACCTGGCCGGGCTCGGGCTCGAGCCGCAGCAGTACGGCGGCCACGCCGACGGACGGGGCGTCCTGCGGGGTCGCAGCGTCGGCATGGGGCCCGACATCGCCTGGTTCACCGATCCGGCCGGCAACGTCTTCTCGGTGCAACAGCCGTAGGCCCCGTCCGGACCGGACCGAGGAGGCGCGGTGCCCGACGCCGCGGAAGGCGCGGCACCCGAGACGGGCAGGACTGGCCTGGCATCGGGTTCCGGGCCAGTCCCAGGTGTTCCTTCGGAGCGCGTCCGCGCATCGGTTGGGTCCGGTCTCGCCCGGCCGGGCGTTCGAGGCGGCCGGCGTCGCGGACGCGAGCACCGCCTCCCGGTCGCTGTGGCAAGCTCGTCCGTGTGAACACGCACGAGCCCGCGGACGGCTGGGTCGAGGCCCCCGACGGGCGCCGGTTCTGGGGCCGCGCCGGGGCGGCGGGGCTGCTCGTCGTCGACGAGGGCGGACGGGTGCTGCTGCAGCACCGGGCCGACTGGAGCCACTTCGGGGGCACCTGGGGTCTGCCGGGCGGCGCGCGTCACCACGACGAGAGCGCCGTCGAGGGCGCCCTGCGCGAGAGCGGCGAAGAAGCCGCCGTCCCGGGCGACGCCTTGCGCCTGCTCTTCTCGTCCGAGCTCGACCTGGGCTTCTGGTCGTACACGACCGTCGTCGCCCGGGCCCTGCGGCCCTTCGACCCCGTGGTCTCAGACCCCGAGAGCATCGCCCTCGGCTGGGTCCCGGCCGACCACGTGGCCGACCTGCCGCTGCACCCGGGGTTCGCGGCGTCCTGGCCGAGGCTCCGCGCCGAACTCGCGAGCGACGTCCACGTCGTCGTCGACGTCGCGAACGTCCTGGGCTCCCGGCCCGACGGGTGGTGGCGCGATCGGGTCGGTGCCACCGATCGACTGCTCGCCGTCCTGTCACGCAGCGCCGGCACCGGGGTCGCGGCGTCGACGCTGATCCCGGACGGCGACGAGCCGTCCCCGGGCCGCTCTGTCGCGCCGGCGTCGGATGTGACCCACGACGCCCGGGCCTTCGCGGACGATTCCGCCACCGAGCCGCCGGGGGCGCCGACCTGGCGCTGGCCCACGGTGACCGCCGTCGTCGAGGGCGAGGCCCGCGCGGTCGGTGACGCGTTCGACGCCGTGACCGTCGTCCGAGCCGAGACGGACGGTGACTCGGCCGTCGTGGCCCGGGTGAGGTCACTCCTGGCGGCGCCGGGCCCCGTGCCCCGCGTGGTCGTCGTTACCGCGGACCGGGCCCTGGCCGACTCGGTCATTGCCGAGGGCGCAGGCGTCCTCCGTCCTGGCGCGTTCCGGCGCGCGGTCGGACTCGACTGAGACGCACGACGGCCCGCTCCACCGGGGTGGGACGGGCCGTCGTGCGGTCGTGACCGGGCGATCAGGCGGCGGGGCCGTCGCCCAGCGTGACGGTCGCGGTGTGCGAGGCTCCGGCGGCGTCGGTCCAGGTCACCGAGACCTGGTCACCCGACTCGTGCGCCTGGATCGCCGCCGTGAGGGCCGACGCGTCGGCGACGGACGTCCCGTCCACCGCCGTGATGACGTCGCCCGCGACGAGGCCTGCCGACGCCGCCGCGCTGCCCTCGACTGTTCCCGCGATCGTGACGCCGCCCGCGGTGCCCGTGGCCGTGCTCGAGATCTGCGCCCCGAGGAAGGCGGGCAGGCCGATCTGCACGGTCGAGCTGCCTGTGCCCGACTCGATCTGCTTGGCGATCGCGAGGGCGTGGTCGATGGGGATGGCGTACCCGGTGACGGTCGACGAGCCCTGGGACGCCGCGGTCACGATGCCCACGACGTCGCCGTCGGCGTCACGCAGCGGACCGCCCGAGTCGCCCGAGACCACGTCCGCGTCCACCTCGATCAGGCCCGAGAGCGACTCGGTGCCCGAGCCGGACTCGCTCTGCACGGTGATCGACTGGTCCGTCGCGAGCACGGTGCCCTGGGCGGTGACGAGGTCACCCGTGCCTTCGGCGTTGCCCGTCGAGTGCACGGCGTCACCGGTGGCGACGTCGCCCGACGAGTCGAAGCTCACGGGGGTGAGGCCGGACGCGTCCTGCAGCTTCAGGACGGCCACGTCGTTGGTCGAGTCGGTGCCCACGACGTCGGCCGTGTAGGTTTCTCCCGTCGACTCGACGGTCACCTGGATGCTGGTGGCGCCCTGGACGACGTGGTTGTTCGTCAGGATGAGTCCGCCGGCGGTCAGGATCATGCCCGTGCCCGCCGACTTGTACGAGGCGTCGTAGTTCAGGGTCGAGACGATGGTGACGACGCCGGCCTTCTCGTCGTCGGTCGCCGCGGTGGCGCTGCTCTGCGTCGAGGTGCCCTGCGAGGTCGAGCCGCCATGCGACGAACCGCCCTGGGACGTCCCGCCCTGCTGCGTCGATCCGCCGAACGGTGAGGTCGAGCCATCCGACCCGCTGCCCGGCTGCGTGAGCTGCGGCAGCAGTTCGAGGGCTTGGCGTTCGCTCGCGGCCTGGGCCGCGGCGGCGCCGGCCGTCCGGCCCGCGGCGTAGGCGCCGCCACCGGCAGCACCCGCGACGATGACGACCGCGGCGGCGGCTCCGGTCAGGGCGAGCCACTTCTTCGACCGGCGGCGACGGGCCGGGCCACCGAAGGCCGGCGGCACCGTTCCCGGGGCGCCGGCACCGGCGGCGGCGGCGTCGCCCGTCGCGGGGGCGGCGGTCGTCGCGTCGTAGGCCTGGTGGGAGTCGTCGCCCGTCATCCAGGTCGGGGCGGCCGACACGTACCGTGCGTCGGACGAGCCGGAGACGTGGGGGAGCGTCCGCGCCTCGGCGGGCTGCTCGGGGGTCGACGGGGCGGGGGTCGCGGGCGTCGCGTCGTTCGGGGTGCCGGTCGTGGCGTCGCCGTCTCGGTCGTTCATGGTGTGCCTCCTGTGGCGTGGTGGTGACGATGGGTCCATGGAACGGGGTGATCCCAAGAGATCCCTATGACGAGGCCTCGAAGCGGTCGGGAGTCGCATGTGGAGGCGCGGTGAGAGAAATCGAGGCTGCCTCGCCTCTCGGCGTGCGACGGTCCGGGCGAGCGCCCCGCGAAATCCGTTCCCGACGAGGGTCGGAGTTCCGATACGCTGGGACGCCAAAGGAGGTCCACGATGGCAGAGCCCGCCAACCCGGCACCCGGCGAGCAGGACCGCGCTCCCGGCGCCCCTCGCGAGGTCGACACGACCCTCAGCTTCAACGAAGAGTTCCAGGCGCAACTGGCCGCTCTCGAGGGCGGCGTGTCCACCGACGAGCGTGACGCCGTCGCCGCACTGCCCTCGGGCTCCGCGTTGCTCGTGGTCCGTCGTGGCCCGAACATCGGGGCGCGGTTCCTCCTCGACTCCGACGTCACCGTCGCCGGCCGTCACCCCGACGCCGGCATCTTCCTCGACGACGTCACGGTCAGTCGCAAGCACGCCGAGTTCCGGCGCGAGGGCACCTCGTTCAGCGTGCGCGACCTGGGGTCGTTGAACGGCACGTACTTCGACGGGGTCCGCATCGACGAGGCCCGTCTCGCCGACGGGGCCGAGGTCCAGGTCGGCAAGTTCCGCCTGACGTTCTACGCATCGCGGGTCGACCTCGCGAACCTGGCGATCAAGTAGTCGTGCCCCGCACCGCCGTCGCCCGGTCGTCGCAGACCGGGCCGTCCGACCTGTTGACGATCGGGCAGGTCCTCTCACGGCTCAAGCCCGAGTTCCCCGACCTGTCGAACAGCAAGCTGCGCTTCCTCGAAGAACGCGAGCTGGTCACCCCGGTGCGCACTCCGTCCGGCTACCGCAAGTTCTCCCCGGCCGACGTCGAACGTCTCCGCTTCATCCTGGGCCTCCAGCGCGACCACTACCTGCCACTCAAGGTGATCCGGCAGCACCTGGCCGACCTCGACGCCGGCCGCCCGTCGTCCCTCCCCTCCGGCGCGGCACCCGTCTCGATCGTCACGCACGGTCGACGACTCAGCCGTTACGAGCTCCTGGGCGAGGCCGGCGCCCCGGCCGGCCTGCTCGACGAGGCCGTGTCGGCGTCCCTCCTGCCCGCCTCCGGTCGGTACGGGGACGACTCGGTGACGGTCCTTTCGGCCCTGGTCGAGCTCGCGAAGTCGGGCATCGAGCCGCGACACCTGAGGCCGGTCCGCGCATCGGTCGACCGCGAGCTCGGTCTCATCGAGACGGCCCTCGCGCCGCTCGCGCGGAAGCACGACGCGGCCTCGCGGGCTCGGGTCGCCGAGCTCTCCCGAGAGCTGGCGGCGCAGGTCGACGTGGTCCGATCGGGGCTCGTCCGATCGGCGCTCGGGCGCCTCGACGCCTAGACGCCCACGCTCCGGGCGAATATCCTCGACACGCCGACCCTTCGGAGCGGATGTCGCCCAGGCAGCTCCCCGTTGTGGGTACCGTGAGTCCTGTACAACCATCAACCCGATGTTGAACGTTGAGCTCCGGAAGAAGAACGTGGAAGGCAACAGCATGAGTGAGTCAGGTTCCCCCGAGGAATCCCGCTACGAGCTGGGCCTGCTCTTCACCGACGGCCTGCCCGAACACGACGCCGACAGCGGCTACCGCGGCACCGTCGCGGCCAAGGCGGCCGGCATCAGCTACCGCCAGCTCGACTACTGGGCCCGTACCGAACTCGTCGAGCCCACGATCCGTGGGGCCGCCGGCTCCGGGTCGCAGCGCCTCTACGGGTTCCGCGACATCCTCGTCCTCAAGCTCGTCAAGCGCCTCCTCGACACGGGCATCTCGCTGCAGCAGATCCGCACGGCCGTCAACCAGCTGCGCGAGGCCGGCGTCAACGACCTGGCCCAGACGACGCTCATGAGCGACGGGGCCAGCGTCTACCTGTGCACGTCCGACGACGAGGTCATCGACCTCGTCAGTCGCGGCCAGGGCGTCTTCGGCATCGCCGTCGGCAAGGTCCTGCGCGAGGTCGAATCGAGTCTCGTCGAGATCGACAGCACTCCCGCCGCCGATCCGTCCGACGAGCTCGCGGCTCGACGAGGCACGCGCGCCAGCTGACACGCTGCACCCCCGTCCCGCAGGCACCGACGACGAAGGCCCCGCACGAGATCGTGCGGGGCCTTCGTCGTCGTGCCCCGGGGGCCTCCGTTCAGCGTGCGGCGGGTTCGGCGTAGTCGCCGATCTTGGCCGTCCGCATGATGCGCTCGAGCAACTGGTCGAAGTTGCGAGCCATCTCTTGTGCGCTCTCGCCGGGCCAGGCGTGCAACGGCTTGGCCGCCCCCTGAGCCTGCTGCAGCGACGTGCGCTCGGGCAGTTGGGGGGACAACACGAGGGGGCCGAACATGTCGCGCAGCTCTTTGATGCGGAACTGGTGCTCGAGCGACTGCACGCGGGCGCGGTTCACGATGATGCCCAAGGGCTGGAGGCGCGGCGAGAGACCGCGACGGATCTCCTCGATCGCGCGCAGGGCCCGGTCGGCGGCGGCCACGCTGAACAGGCCCGGCTCGGTGACGACCGTGACGCGGTCCGATGCGGCCCAGGCCGTGCGGGTCAGGGCGTTGAGCGAGGGGGCACAGTCGATGAGGACGAGGTCGTAGTCGGCCTCGACGTTCGCGAGCGCCTCCTCGAGCTTCCAGATGTCGCGGATCGAGGGGTGGGGGCCGTCGAAGTTGATGGCCGAGGGGCTGCCAATCATGACGTCGACCGTGCCCTGGCGCCCCTTCGTCCAACCACTCGGGGCGATGGCGGCCCGGACCGTCTTCTCCTTCGGCGAGGCCAGGACGTCGGCGACGTTGAGGTGACCCGAGACCGTGATGTCGAGGCCGGTCGAGACGTCGGATTGGGGGTCGAGGTCGACGACTAGGGTCCGCAGACCCTTGGCGAAGGCGGCCGACGTGAGTCCGAGCGTCACCGTCGTCTTGCCGACGCCCCCTTTGAGAGAGCTGACGCTGAGTACATGCACGACACAGACGATACCTTCACTACTGTTGAATCACCCAACAGCCACGTCGACGCGGCGTGCGACCGCCTCCGACGAAAAGAGCCCGCGCGTGTTCTCCAAGATCCTCGTCGCGAACCGCGGAGAGATCGCGATCCGGGCGTTCCGGGCCGCCTACGAGCTCGGTGCCCGCACCGTCGCGGTGTACCCCCACGAAGACCGTGGGTCGATGCACCGCCTCAAGGCCGACGAGGCCTACCAGATCGGTGATCGCGGGCACCCGGTGCGGGCGTACCTCGACGTCGCCGAGATCGTCCGGGTCGCGGTCGAGAGCGGCGCCGACGCCATCTACCCGGGCTACGGGTTCCTCAGCGAGAACCCCGAGCTGGCCGAGGCGGCACGGGCCGCCGGCATCACCTTCATCGGGCCCGGGGCCGACGTCCTCGAGATGGCCGGCAACAAGGTCACGGCCAAAGAACACGCGGCGGCGGCCGGGGTGCCGGTCCTGGCGAGCACCCCGGCGAGTCGCGACGTCGACGAGCTCGTCCGGGGGGCCGAGGCGATCGGGTTCCCCGTGTTCGTCAAGGCGGTCGCCGGGGGCGGCGGGCGCGGCATGCGACGGGTCGACCGTGCCGGCGACCTGCGGTCGTCGCTCGAGGCCGCCATGCGCGAGGCCGACAGCGCCTTCGGCGACCCGACCATGTTCGTCGAGCAGGCGGTGGTCCGTCCTCGCCACATCGAGGTGCAGATCGTGGCCGACGCCACGGGTGAGACGGTCCACCTGTTCGAGCGGGACTGCTCGGTCCAGCGCCGACACCAGAAGGTGGTCGAGATCGCGCCCGCCCCGAACCTCGACGAGGGCACGCGCCAGGCCATGTACCGCGACGCCGTGGCCTTCGCCCGATCGATCGGCTACGTCAACGCCGGCACGGTGGAGTTCCTGCTCGACACCGCGGGGGAGCGCGCGGGGCAGCACGTCTTCATCGAGATGAACCCTCGCATCCAGGTCGAGCACACGGTCACCGAAGAGGTCACCGACGTCGACCTCGTGCAGACCCAGATGCGCATCGCCTCGGGGCAGACCCTCGCCGAACTCGGCCTGCGTCAGGGCGAGATCCAGCTGCGCGGGGCCGCCCTGCAGTGCCGCATCACCACCGAGGACCCGAACGACGGATTCCGTCCCGACACGGGCAAGATCACGACGTACCGCAGCCCGGGCGGTGGGGGCATCCGCCTGGACGGCGGCACGATCGACCCCGGCACCCGCATCAGCCCGCACTTCGACTCGATGCTCGCCAAGATGACCGCGCGGGGCCGGGACTTCCCGGCGGCGGTCGCACGGGCCAAGCGAGGGCTGGCCGAGTTCCGCATCCGGGGCGTCTCGACGAACATCCCGTTCCTCCAGGCCGTGCTCGACGACCCCGCCTTCGCCGCCGGCGACCTCAGCACCTCGTTCATCGACGAACGGCCGGGGCTCTTCCGCACGCACGTGTCGAAGGACCGCGGCACGAAGATCCTCGCCTGGCTCGCCGACGTGACGGTGAACCAGCCCCACGGGCCCGGGGTAAGGACGGTCGACCCCGTCGAGAAGCTGCCGTCCGTCGATCTCTCGAGCGCGCCTCCTCGGGGGTCGCGCCAGCGACTGCTCGAGCTCGGACCGGTGGCTTTCGCGTCCGCCCTGCGGGCCCAGACGGCCCTTGCGGTCACCGACACGACCATGCGCGACGCCCACCAGTCGTTGCTGGCGACCCGGGTGCGCACGACGGACCTCCTCGCGGTCGCGCCCCACGTCGCGCGCACCACGGCCGAACTGCTGAGCGTCGAGGCCTGGGGCGGGGCGACCTACGACGTCGCGTTGAGGTTCCTCGGCGAAGACCCGTGGCAACGCCTGGCGGGGCTGCGCGAGGCATTGCCCAACGTGGCGATCCAGATGCTGTTGCGCGGTCGCAACACCGTCGGCTACACGCCGTACCCCACCGCGGTGACCGAGGCGTTCGTCCACGAGGCGGCGGACCAGGGGGTCGACGTCTTCCGGGTCTTCGACGCGCTCAACGACGTGTCGCAGATGCGTCCGGCGATCGACGCCGTCCTCGCCACGGGCACCACGGTCGCCGAGGTCGCCCTCTGCTACACCGCCGACCTGCTCGATCCGGCCGAAGACCTCTACACGCTCGACTACTACCTGCGGCTGGCCGAGCAGATCGTCGAGGCCGGTGCCCACGTGCTCGCCGTGAAAGACATGGCGGGCCTGCTGCGCGCCGGGGCGGCGGAGCGGCTGGTCGGTGCCCTGCGCGAGAACTTCGACCTGCCGGTCCACGTTCACACCCACGACACCGCCGGCGGCCAGCTCGCCACCCTGCTCGCCGCGTCTCGTGCCGGTGCCGACGCCGTCGACGTCGCCAGCGCCCCGATGGCCGGGACGACCAGCCAGCCCAGCGCGTCGGCGCTCGTCGCGGCCCTGGCGCACACGGAGCGCGACACCGGGTTGTCCCTCGAGGCGGTCTGCGACCTCGAGCCGTACTGGGAGGCCGTGCGCAAGGTCTACGCGCCCTTCGAGTCGGGGCTGTCCGGTCCGACGGGCCGCGTCTACCGGCACGAGATCCCGGGCGGGCAGCTGTCGAACCTGCGCCAGCAGGCGATCGCCCTCGGGCTCGGCGACCGTTTCGAGGCCGTCGAGGACTGGTACGCCGCCGCCAACCGCATCCTCGGGCGGCCGACGAAGGTCACCCCGTCGTCGAAGGTCGTGGGCGACCTGGCCCTGCAGATGGCCGCCGCCGACGTCGACCCGGCCGACTTCGAGGCCGATCCCGCGCGCTACGACATCCCCGACTCGGTGGTCGGCTTCCTCGCCGGTGAGCTCGGCGACCTGCCCGGCGGATGGCCCGAGCCGTTCCGCAGCAAGGTGCTCGAGGGGCGCACGGTCGACATCGGGGTCACGCCCGTGTCCGACGTCGACGCGACGGCCCTCACCCGGCCGGGGCCCGAGCGACGGGCGACACTCAACCGACTGCTCTTCCCCGGCCCTACGGCCCAGTTCGAACAGATCCGCGAGACCTACGGCGACCTCTCGGTCGTGTCGACGGCCGACTACCTCTACGGCCTGCGGCCCGGGCACGAGCACGTCGTGCCGGTGTCGCGCGGGGTCGACCTCGTCGTCGGCCTCGAGGCCATCGGCGAGGCCGACGAGAAGGGCGTCCGCACCGTGATGACGACGCTCAACGGGCAGTTGCGCCCGGTCTTCGTCCGCGACCGCGGCATCGACGTGCACGTGACGGCGGCCGAGAAGGCCGACCGCACCGCCCCGGGGCAGGTGGCGGCACCCTTCTCGGGGGTCGTCACCCTCAAGGTGGCGGTGGGCGACCGGGTCCGTCCCGGCGAGCCCGTCGCGACCATCGAGGCCATGAAGATGGAGGCGGCGATCACGTCTCCCGTCGCGGGCGTCGTGAGCCGCCTCGCCGTCCCCGTCACGCAGCAGGTCGAGGCGAACGACCTGCTCGTCGTCGTCGAGTAGGCGACGGGCGTCACCCGGCGACGGGGGCGTCCGCCGCGCGCCCGGTCGCACGACCACGCCACCACCGCACGAACCCGCAAGCCATCACCACCACACCAGAGACACCCCAGGAGGCGCGCCGTGAGCGTGAGAACCATCCGCCTGTTCGGCGACCCCGTCCTTCGATCGGCATCCGACCCCGTCACCGTCGGCGATCCGCGCCTCGCGTCCCTCGTCGAGGACCTGCTCGACACGGTGCGCGAGCCCGGCCGCGCGGGCGTGGCCGCCGCGCAGATCGGGGTGTCGCTCCGGGCCTTCAGCTACAACGTCGACGGGCAGGTGGGGTACGTGCTGAACCCCGTCGTCGTCGAGGTGTCGGGTGAGAAGACGCTCGTGGACGAGGGCTGCCTGTCGGTGCCCGGGTTCTGGTTCCCCACGCCACGCTACGAGTACGCCCGGGTCGAGGGGGTCGACCTCGAGGGCGAGAAGGTCGTGCTCGAGGGGACGGGGCTCATGGCCCAGGCCCTGCAACACGAGACCGACCACCTCGACGGCACGCTCTACGTGCTCACCCTCGAGCCCGAGACCAAGCGTGAGGCCATGCGCGAGATCCGGGCCGCCGACTGGTGGCGGGCCTGATCAGCGCTCTCGCGCCGTGACCGTGCGGACGGACTCGGTGTCGGGGTGCGCCGTGTAGATGTCCGCGATCTGCTGGGCGAAGTCGTCGAGCACCACGGAGCGCTTGACGCTCATCTTCGGTGTCAGGTGGCCGCCGGCCTCGGTGAGTTCGACGGGCAGGATCTCGAACTTGCGGATCGACTCGGCCCGCGAGACCGAGGTGTTCGCCGCGTCGACGGCCCGCTGGATCTCGGCGCGCACCTTCGGGTGCGACGCGGCCTCGGCCAGGGGCATGTCGGCCGCCTCACCCGCGTTGTTCAGCCAGACGGGCAGCATCTCGGAGTCGAGGGTGACGAGCGCGGCGATGAACGGTCGCTGGTCGCCGACCACGACGACCTGCCCGACGAGCGGGTTGGCCCGGATGGGGTCCTCGAGAACGGCAGGGGCGACGTTCTTGCCGCCGGCCGTGACGATGATCTCTTTCTTGCGACCGGTGATGGTCAGGTAGCCGTCGGCGTCGAGCGCGCCGAGGTCGCCGGTGCGGAACCACCCGTCGTCCATGACCTCGGCCGTGGCCTCGTCCGCCTTCCAGTACCCGGCGAAGACGTTGACGCCCTTGACGAGCACCTCTCCGTCGTCGGCGATCCGGATGCCCACTCCGGGCAGGGCCGGCCCGACGGTGCCGATCTTGAACTTCGAGACCAGGTTGACGGCCGCGGGGGCCGTGGTCTCGGTGAGCCCGTAGCCCTCGAGGATGCGGATGTCGAGGCTGCGGAAGAAATGGCCGAGTCTCGTGCCGAGCGGTGCCGAACCCGAGACGGCGTAGCGAATGTTGCCGCCCATGGCCTTCTTGAGCTTGCCGTACACGAGCCGGTCGAACAGGGCGAAGCGCAGCTTGAGCCCGAGGGGCACCGTGCCCTCGTCCAGGGCACGGCTGTGCGCGATCGCGACGGCGACGGCCTGACGGAAGATGCCGCCCTTGCCTCCGGCCTCGGCCTTCTGCTCCGCCGAGTTGTAGACCTTCTCGAACACGCGGGGGACCGCGAGCAAGAAGCTGGGCTTGAACGACGCCAGCGACGGCAGGAGCTGCTTCGTGTCGGCCTGGTGGCCGACCTTGACCCCGGCGTGGACCGACATCACCGCGATGAAGCGGGCGAAGACGTGAGCCGTCGTGACGAACAGGAGGGTCGACGACCCGGGCGCGACGACGTCGCTCATGGCGACCGCGGCGTTGCGACTCGTCTCGACGAAGTTGGCGTGCGTCAACAGGCAGCCCTTGGGCCGCCCCGTGGTGCCGGAGGTGTAGATGATGGTGGCCACGTCGTCGCCGACCGCGAGGCGGCGACGACGTTCGAGCTCGTCGTCCGACACGTCGACCCCCGACGCGGCGAGCTTGTCGAGGTCGCCGAGGTCGACCTGCCAGACGCGGGTCACGGCAGGCAGCTCGGGGTGCACCTCGTCGAACCGCGAGAAGTGGTCGGCGGTCTCGACGATGACGGCCACGGCCTCGGAGTCGCTGAGGTTCCACTGGACCTGTGCGGGCGAGGAGGTCTCGTAGACGGGGACGAGCAGCGCTCCGGCGAACCAGGTGGCGAAGTCGATCAGGGTCCACTCATAGCGCGTGCGGCACATGAGGCCGATCTTGTCGCCGGGTTCGACGCCCGAGGCGACGAGCCCCTTCGCCAGCGCCCGCACCTGCGTGAGGAACTCGGCGGCCGTGATGTCGCGCCAGCCACCGGTGCCGTCGGGCACCGAGAAGAGCGGCTCGTCCGGCGTCGCCGCGGCTCGGGCCAGCAGGAGGTCGGTCGCGTTGGCGGACGGGTCGGCAGGGACGACGGGTGGGACGATGTGTTCGTTCACGGCAGCTCCTTCGGTACCGAACGATGGTCGTCCAACCCTAACGTGACCTCGCCGGAGACGATGCCCGAGGTGACGGGTCGTCGAGGATAGACTCGATCTTCGTGCATGCAATCGGAATCGACATCGGCGGGACGAAGATCGCGGGCGGGGTGGTCACCGAGTTCGGCGAGATCGTCGACGAGGAGCGCGTCGCGACTCCGGCCGGCGACGCCGGGGCGATCGTCGACGCGGTCGTCGACATGATCACCTCACTCCGGTCGCGTCACGCCGACGTCGTCGCGGCGGGGGTCGCGGCTCCCGGATTCATCGACGCCGCCCAGTCGACCGTCTACTACACGCCGAACATCGCGTGGCGGAACGAGCCGCTCCGGGCACGACTCCTCGAGCGGCTCGACCTGCACATCACGATCGACAACGACGCGAACGCCGCGGGATGGGCGGAGTTCCGCTTCGGTGCCGGCCGTCTGGCGAGCGACATGACCATGCTGACCATCGGCACCGGCGTCGGGGGCGCGATCGTCGCTCAAGACCGACTCCTGCGCGGTGGCTTCGGCACCGGCGGCGAGCTCGGCCACATGCGCATCGTCCCCGACGGCCTGCCCTGCGGGTGCGGCGCCCGAGGCTGCATCGAGCAGTACGGCTCGGGCCGGGCCCTGCTGCGCATCGCCGGCGAGGTCGCCGACGAGGGTGGGGCCGGTCGCGCCCTCGCCGACCTCAGGGCCGAGACGGGTCAGCTCTCCGGGCACGACGTGAGCCTCCTCCTCCAGTCCGGCGACCCCGGCGCCGTCGAGGCCCTCCGGCGCCTCGGCACCTGGCTGGGCCAGGCCGCCGCGTCCCTGAGCGCGATCCTCGACCCGCAGGTGTTCGTCTTCGGTGGGGGTGTCGCCCAGTCGGGCGAGCTGCTCCTCGCCCCCGTTCGCGCGGCGTACCTCGAGCACCTCCCGGCGCGGGGCTACCACCCTGAGCCCGAGTTCGTGATCGCCGAGCTCGTGAACGACGCGGGGGTCGTCGGGGCGGCCGACCTCGCCCGCCTCCACGCGTCCGACCGCTAGACTCCCGACGCCCCGACGAGAGGAGCACCGATGCTCTACTGGTTCCTGAAGACGATGGTCGCGAGTCCGCTCGTCCTGTCGATCTTCCGCCCGTGGGTCAGCGGTCGTGAGCACGTCCCCGAGTCCGGAGCCGTGATCTTCGCCAGCAACCACCTGTCGTTCGTCGACTCGATCTTCCTGCCGCTCGCGCTCGACCGGCGCATCTCGTTCCTGGCCAAGAGCGACTACTTCACCGGCAAGGGGATCAAGGGCTGGGCCATCCGCCTCTTCTTCACGGCCACGGGTCAGCTCTCGATCGACCGGTCGGGTGGCAAGGCGTCCGAGGCGTCGCTCGCGACGGGTCTGTCGGTGCTCCGACGGGGCGAGCAGCTCGGCATCTACCCCGAGGGCACCCGCAGCCCCGACGGCAAGCTGTACCGAGGGCGCACGGGGGTGGCCCGCATGATCCTCGAGGGGCACGTGCCCGTCATCCCCGTGGCCATGATCGGCACCGAGAAGGTCATGAAGACCGGTACGAAGATCCCCCGCCTGCACCGGGTGGGCATCGTCTTCGGAGAACCCCTCGACTTCAGTCGGTTCGAGGGCATGGAGGGTGACCGGTTCATCCTGCGGTCGATCACCGACGAGATCATGTACGAGCTCAACGCGCTCAGCGGCCAGCAGTACAGCGACGTCTACGCGACCAGCGTCAAAGAGAAGCGCCCCACCCTTTCACGGTAGGCTCGCCTGTCGAGGTCGTTCGGCCTCGAGACCGTCAACTGGCAAGGAAGACCGTGGCCCAGCTCACCGAACCGTTCGTCGTCACCGATCCCGACGTGATCGACGGTCTCGACCATTGGCGCACGCTCCCCATCAAGCAGCAGCCCACATGGCACGACGGTGCAGCCGTCGAGGCCGCGTCGGCCGAGCTGTCGTCCCTGCCGCCGCTGGTCTTCGCGGGCGAGGTCGACACCCTGCGCGAGCGCCTGGCGTCGGCGGCCCGAGGTGAGGCCTTCCTGCTGCAGGGCGGTGACTGCGCCGAGACCTTCGCCGGAGCGACGGCCGACCAGATCCGCGACCGGGTCAAGACCATCCTGCAGATGGCGGTCGTCCTGACCTACGGTGCGTCCGTCCCGGTCATCAAGATGGGTCGCATGGCGGGCCAGTTCGCCAAGCCGCGGTCGAGCGACACCGAGACCCGCGACGGGGTCACGCTGCCGGCCTACCGCGGCGACATCGTGAACGGCTACGACTTCACACCCGAGTCCCGGCGGGCCGACGCTGCCCGGCTGGTGAAGGGCTACCACACCTCGGCCTCGACCATCAACCTCATCCGCGCCTTCACGCAGGGTGGCTTCGCCGACCTCCGCCAGGTCCACAGCTGGAACAAGGGCTTCGCCAGCAACCCGGCGAACGCCCAGTACGAGCACCTCGCCCGCGAGATCGACAAGGCGATCCGATTCATGGAGGCGGCGGGCGCCGACTTCGACGAGCTCAAGCGCGTCGAGTTCTACACGAGCCACGAGGGGCTGCTCATGGACTACGAGCGCCCCCTCACCCGCATCGACTCCCGGACGGGCACGCCCTACGTGCTGTCGTCCCACTTCGTCTGGATCGGTGAGCGCACGCGAGAGCTCGACGGTGCGCATGTCGACTTCCTGTCCCGGGTGCGCAACCCGATCGGCGTGAAGCTCGGCCCGACGACGACGCCGGACGACATGCTGCGCCTGATCGACAAGCTCGACCCCGAGCGCGAGCCCGGGCGTCTGACCTTCATCACGCGCATGGGAGCCGGCAAGATCCGAGACGCCCTGCCGCCCCTCCTCGAGGCCATCAAGGGCGCGGACGCGACGCCCCTGTGGGTCAGCGACCCCATGCACGGCAACGGTCTGACGACCCCCACCGGCTACAAGACCCGCCGCTTCGAAGAGATCATGGACGAGGTGAAGGGCTTCTTCGAGGCCCACCGCGCCGCGGGGACCCACCCGGGCGGCATCCACATCGAACTGACCGGCGACGACGTGACCGAGTGCCTGGGCGGCTCCGAGCACATCGACGAGGCGACGCTCGCCACGCGGTACGAGTCGCTCTGCGATCCGCGTCTGAACCACATGCAGTCGCTCGAACTGGCCTTCCTCGTCGCCGAAGAACTGGCCGCGGACTAGCCTGTGCCTCCGGCCACGAGGGCCCCGTGACCGTCGGTCACGGGGCCCTCGTCATGATCCGGGTGCGCCGACGGTGCGACGTCGCCGGGGGTCATTCGACCCGGTACGTGAGGGCGATGGTCGCACCCTTGGTGGCGGTCAGGCCGGCCTCGGGGTCACTCGCGGTGACGGGCAGGCGAGCCTCCCAGTCGTAGAACGCGCAGGTGAACGCCGTGCACCGGGGGTAGCTCACCCTGAATCCGAGGCCCTGGAGCTGCGCCGTCGCGGCGTCGATCGTCTTGCCTCGGACGTCGGGGATCTCGACGGGCGGCGGCCCCTTCGACACGACGAGGTTTACGGTGTCGCCCTGGTGCAGGGGCCCCTCGGCTTGCTGCTCGTAGCGGATGACCTCTCCGGCGGCGACGCCGTCACTGAACTCGGTGCCGCTCTCGACACCGGTCAGCTGCACCTCGGTGAGGGCGCTCTGCGCCTCCTCGACGGACAGGCCCGCCACGTCGGGGACGGGGCCGAGCGACACCGTGAGCGTCACCGGCTGCTGTTCGCCGTACTGGGTGGCCGAAGTGAGGTCGACCGCGGCGCCGGAACCGTCCACGCCGCTGATGGCGAGGACCGTGCCGGCCGCGGACTCGTCGAACTGGCTCGAGCTCTGTTCGAGGGTGAAGTCGGAGAGGGCGTCGGCGGCTGCCGACTCGGTCTCGCCGACCACGGTCGGCACCGACAACTGGCGAGGTCCCTGCGACACGACGAGGGTGACCGTCGATCCCTTCTGCACCCGGGTCGAGGCGTCGGGGTCGGTGCGGGAGACCTGGCCCGAGGGGATCACCGGTGAGAAGTCCGACTGCGGGTCCGGGGCCACGACGAAGCCGGCCGACGTCAGGGCAGCCGAGGCCGCGGCGGGGTCCTGGCCCGAGACGTCGGGGACCGAGGCCTGGGCTCCCGGACCCGAACCGAACCACCAGCCGACTCCACCGGCGAGGAGGGCGATCACGACGACGAGCGCCATCAGGACGCGACCGCGCCGACGACGCCGATCGGAGAGGTCGCCGAGTGTCGCGGCGGCGTCGCCGGTCTCGGGCTGGACGGGCCCGGTCCGGTGGCGTGCCTTCGGCAGCACCTGGGTCTCACCCGTCGGGCCCGTCGGGAAGGCCGACGTCATCGCGGCCGCGGGCAGCACCATCGTCCGGTTGGCCGGCGGGCCCGAGGGATCGGCCAGGACGCGTTGCACGTCGACGAGTTGGTCGAGCAGGGCCCGGGCGTCACGGGGGCGCTGCTCGGGGTCTCGTGCCGTCGCCCAGAGGACCAGTTCGTCCAGCTCGACGGGTACGCGGGGATTCGCCGTGCTGGGTGTGGGGACGGTGTCGTTCGCGTGTTGGTACGCGATCTGCATGGGCTGATCGCCCTTGTAGGGCTGCTCACCCGTGAGCATCTCGTACATCATGATGCCCAGGGCGTAGATGTCGCTGCGGGTGTCGGCGATGCCCCGGGTCACGAGTTCGGGGGAGAGGTACGCGATGGTGCCGAGCAGCGCGGCACCCGTGGCCGTGTTGGCCGTGGCGGCACGGGCCAGGCCGAAGTCGCCGATCTTGATGCGACCGTCGTCGGCGAGCAGCACGTTCTCGGGCTTCAGGTCGCGGTGCACGATGCCGGCCCGGTGTGCCGCGGCGAGGCCGGAGAGCACGGCCTCGAGGATGTCCATGGCCTGCTCGGGAGTCAGCACCTTGTGGTCCTGCAACAGCTCTCGCAGCGTGATTCCGGGCAGGTACTCCATCACCAGGTAGGCCGAGTCGTCGTCCTGCCCCTGGTCGAAGACGTTGACGACGTTGGGGTGGGCGAGTCGGGCGGCAGAGCGTGCCTCTTGGATGAACCGTTCCTTGAACGAGGCGTCGTCGGCGAGGTGGCCGTGCATGATCTTGATGGCGACACGGCGTTCGAGCCGGAGGTCGGTCGCCAGGTACACGGTGGCCATGCCGCCGCGGGCGATGCGCGAACGGACCTCGTAGCGACCCTCGATGAGACGGCCGATCATCGGGTCAGTCTGGTTCACGCTCACCCACGCGATTTTACGGACCCGCGGCCGCCCCGGGGTCCCAACTCACCGCACGGCGGCAAACCGCACCCCCGCGTCTCGTCGCCGGGTCAGCCGAGGGTCGCGAGCCACGTGGTGGCCGGGGCCTCCCACTTGGCGTACGCGTCGGGGAAGGCGGAGTACTGGACGGCCTGCGCAGCCGTGGTCAGCGACATCGACTGCCAGCCCCTCACGTCGAGCAGGCCCCGGGTCTTGCCCGGGTTGGGGTTGCTCGCCCCGCCGAAGAAGAGCTTGGTCGCGTGGACCGGGTCGCGCAGCTGGTCGGGAGAGCCCCAGCCGGTGCTCGGCCGCTGCTGGAACAGGCCGAGCGAGTCCCGGTCGCCGTGGTCCAGGTTGCGGAGGCTGCTCTCTTGCGCGGCCGCCGCCAGAGCGATGATGATGGCGCGGTCGCCGACGCCGAGCTGGCGCCCCACGGCGATGACGGTGCGGGCGTTCGCGGCCTGCTCGGACGTCAGCGTCGCGCTCACCACGAGGGGCGCGGCCGACGTCGACGCGACCACGGTGGTGGCGGTCGGGGCCGAGGCGCCCGGCAGGGTGAGGGTCTTGCCGGCGTAGATGGTGCTGGTGAACGAGAGCCCGTTCGCGGCGAGGAGCGCCTTGACGCTCGTGCCCGACTTCGAGGCGATGGACGCGATGGTGTCGCCGCGCTGGATCACGTAGCTGCCGACCGCCGGGCCGGACGAGGGAGCAGGCGTCGAGGAGGCGGCCGCCGACGACCCCGAGGGCACGGACAACGTCTGGCCGGGGTAGATGATGCTCGACAGACCCAGCCCGTTCGCCTGGAGGAGCGCGCTCGTCGTCACGCCGTGGGCACGGGCGATCGAGCTCAGCGTGTCGCCTCGGACGATCTCGTAGCGGCCACCCGTGGCCTTGGCTGGGGTCGGGGCGGACGACGCCCTGCTCGCGCTGCTGGTGGCGGCGCTGAGGCTGAGGGTCTGACCGGGGAAGATCGTGGACTTCCAGCTGAGTCCGTTGAGCGCGAGCACCGAGGCGGTGCTCAGGCCGAACGAGCCGGCGATGCTCGCGACCGTGTCGCCCGACCGCACCGTGTAGGTCGCGGGTGCGGCGGCGAACACGGTGGCCGAGCTGCTCGCGGTCTGGACCGTGGCCGCCGTCCTCTGCTCGGGGGCCGACAGTCGGGGTGGCAGCACGGGCCGGGGTGACGCGTCCGGCTTCTTCGCCGGGGCGTGGTCGAGGGCGAAGACGGGCCCCGTGACCCCCATGCTCAAGGCCATGGAGCCCGCGACGACGATGGGGACCGTGTTCAGCATCGACCGGGCCATGCGGGAGAGCGGCGTGCGCTCGTCAGGGCTGCGCAGGGTGCCGAAGGCACTGGTCGACCCCACGCCCTCGGCCGTCGCGGTCTCGGGGTCGGGGCGGACGGAACTGACGTCGTTCATGGGCTGATCCTCGGTTCGGGGGCGGGGACACGGTCGCTGGGTGATCGGTGAGCCGCGGTGCCACGTCGTCCCAAGTTGGCACAGGACCATATTCAAGTCAATCAACGAGGCTCATGTTGCGGATGTGACGTGGACTGGGGGAGTCACCCGGGGAGGCGCGGCGAGGGTCGTGAACCCGTGGCAAGGTTGTCGGGTGACCGATCTCTCTCAACGTCCCTGGTTCGCCGACACCGAATGGCTGACCGTGCCCGACCTCGTCGAGCGTCTCGGCCTCGGGGTGAGTCGAGTCCGTCGACTGCTCGAGGAGCACGTCCTCGTCGGCACCCGGGTCGACGGCGTCACGAAGGTGCCGGCCGTCTTCCTCGACGGCTCCGAGCCGCGACACGACCTGCGGGGCACCCTGACCGTCCTCGCCGACAACGGCTTCGACGACGACGAGGCACTCGACTGGCTGCTGTCGCACGACGAAGCGCTGGGCACGAGTCCAGTCGCCGCCCTCCAGGCGGGCCGGAAGGCCGAGGTCCGCCGGATCGCCCAGAGCCTCCTCTAGCTGGACGGAGCCTGCCTTAGAAGGCCAAGGAGCTCCTCCAGCAGGTCGGAACCTCTTCTAGGAGGTGCGGCGCGTGACGGTCTCGGCCAGTCGCGTCAACTGCGTCCTCGCCGACGGAGCCAGCCCCGACCGTTCGAGGGCGTGGACGGCGCGTTCGACCTGGTCGGTGATCGTCTGTTCGACCGCGTCGACGGCCCCGCTGTCGCGGAGCGTCGCCTGCAGCATGCTGATCTGGTCGTCGTCGAGCTCGGGGTCGCCGAGCAGTTCGTCGAGCAGTCGGACGGCCCCGGGGGGAAGCGCGCGCCGGGCCGTCGCCACGAGGACAGTGCGCTTGCCCTCACGGAGGTCGTCCCCGGCGGGTTTGCCCGTGACGGACGGATCGCCGAAGACGCCCAGGAGGTCGTCGCGCAACTGGTAGGCGATGCCGAGGGGGAGTCCGAAGTGGCGGAGCGACTCGAGGGCCGACGGGTCGCCACCGGCCATGGCGGCACCGACGGTGAGGGGGGCCTCGACGCTGTACTTGGCCGACTTGTAGACGATGACCCGTTGCGCCCGCGGCAGCAGCTGCAGCTCGTCGACGGTGCGCCAGGCGTTCTCCTCGAGGATGTCGAGGTACTGGCCGACCGTCACCTCGGTGCGCATCCGGTTCAACTCGGCCCGGGCGGCCCGGGCGGCGTCACGCGACGGGAGCGAGTCGAGCGCGTCGCTGAGCAGCTCGTCGCTCCAGGCCAGCAGCAGGTCTCCCATCAGGAGTGCGCCCGACCGGCCGAAGGACTCGGGGGATCCGAGCCAGCCGCCCTCTCGGTGCAGTTCTTCGAACCGCCGGTGGGCTGCCGGCAGGCCTCGGCGCGTGTCGGAGTTGTCCATGATGTCGTCGTGCACGAGCGCGGCGGCATGGAAGAACTCGAGCCCGGCGGAGGCCGTCATGACGGCGTCGATCTCGCGCTCGTCGCGGGCCTCGCCGAGTGGGTCGAACCCGGTGTCGAGCCCGGCGACCGACTGCCACCCCCAGTAACAGAAGAGCGCCCGGAACCGCTTGCCGCCACGCAGCAGGTCGCTGGAGTACGACGCGAACGGATCGAGGTCGGGAGCGATGCCCGCGAGGGCCGGTCGCTGCCGGTCCAGGAAGCGATCGATGCGCTCTTGAACGACGTCCACTAACCGCGTACTCTCAGCCACGCTGCCTAGCCTAGCGATAGCTGTCGGGCATACACTCGCAGCTACTCATCGCGTCGATCCCGAGGCTCTCGCCTCGCGCTTGAGAGCCCGTGCTCGAAGGGAACACCAAGATGCCACTTTCCGAACAGGAGCAGCGGCTCCTCGAAGAGATGGAGCGGAGTCTCTACAACAACGACTCCGACTTCGTGGCGACGGTCGGCAACCACGGTGGCCGACCCAACTACACGCTCGTGGTCGTCGGCGTCCTCGGGGCGCTCGTCGGCATCGCCGTCATCGTCGCCGGCGTCATCTTCCGTCAGCCGCTCGTCGGGGTGGCCGGGTTCATCGTGATGCTCGCCGGGGCACTCTTCGCGATCGCACCACCCAAGCGCAAGGGTTCGGCGTCGTCGTCGATGCCGTCCGCTCCCCGTTCCTCCACCTCGCGTCCCGCCAACCCCGCCAAGGGTGGCCTCATGGACCGCCTCAACGACCGGTGGGACCGCCGTCAAGACGGCGACGGCCGCGACTCGTAGTCAGCCGGTACCACCACGACCTCAGGGGTCGGCCTTCGGGCCGGCCCCTTTTTTCGTGCGCCGCAACGGTCGGTGGCGAACTCGACACGCGAGTGGCGCCTCCCGGGGCGCAGGCGACCTCCACGATCCTCCACCCCCGTGGCCCCCGAACTGGAGCCGATCTCGGGGTCGACACGGCTCTCGGGCCACGGTCTTTCGTTGATCGGTGGTGGGTTGTGGAGTAAAGTGGAGGTACGGGCCACAGAGGGGCGCGGGGGCGAGGGGAGACGGGCGCATGTTCCTCGGCACCTATTCGCCCAAGCTCGACGAGAAAGGGCGCATCATCCTCCCCGCGAAATTCCGTGACGAACTGGCCTCCGGTCTCGTCATGACGCGTGGGCAAGAGCGCTGCGTCTACGTCTTCAGCCGGCACGAGTTCGAAGACATGCACTCGCGCATCCGCCAGGCTCCGGTCACCAGCAAGCAGACCCGG
Source organism: Frigoribacterium sp. VKM Ac-1396 (assembly GCF_015350895.1). NCBI lineage: Bacteria > Bacillati > Actinomycetota > Actinomycetes > Micrococcales > Microbacteriaceae > Frigoribacterium > Frigoribacterium sp. VKM Ac-1396. Next base: position 218,374 of record NZ_JADKSD010000001.1, read on the forward strand.
GACTACATGCGCCTGTTCCTGTCGGGTGCCAGCGACGAGGTGCCCGACAAGCAGCACCGGGTGACGATCCCGGCCACGCTGCGCGAGTACGCCGGCCTCGGTCGCGAGCTCACCGTGATCGGCGCGGGCAACCGTGCCGAGATCTGGGCCACCGACGCGTGGAACACCTACTACGAGGCCCAGGAGGCCGACTTCGCCAACACCACCGAGGAGGTGATCCCCGGGCTCTTGTGATCCGTGGGTCCCGACCCTCAGCCGTCAGCCCTGGCGCACCTTCCCCGGTGCCAGGTCCCGACGGATGGGGATCAGGGCCGACGAGCACAGCCCGTGTCGCCATGGCCGATCAGATCCACACCCCCGTCCTCCTCGAGCGCACCCTCGAGCTCCTCGCCCCGGCGATCTCCCGCCCCGGTGCCGTGGTCGTCGACTGCACCCTCGGCATGGGTGGTCACAGCGAGGCGATGCTCCGGGCGTTCCCCGAACTCACCGTCGTCGGGCTCGACCGCGACACCGAAGCCCTGGCTCTGGCCGGTGACCGTCTGGCGCCGTTCGGCGACCGCGCCCGTCTCGTGCACACCACCTACGACGGCATCGCCGAGGCCCTGGACGGCCTCGGCCTCGACACCGTCGACGGGGTGTTGTTCGACCTCGGGGTCTCGTCGCTCCAGCTCGACCGCGTCGAACGAGGCTTCTCGTACTCGAAGGACGCGCCGCTCGACATGCGCATGGACCCCACGTCGCCCGTCACGGCCGAACGCGTCCTCGCCGAGTACCCCGAGTCCGAACTCCGACGCATCTTCTACCAGTACGGCGAAGAGAAGCTGGCACCCCGCTACGCCCGGCGCATCGTCGAGCACCGGGTCGACTCTCCCCTCACCCGCAGCGGCGAGCTCGTCGACCTGCTGATCGCCGCGACGCCGATGGCCCTGCAACGGGCCGGGCATCCCGCCAAGCGCGTGTTCCAGGCGTTGCGCATCGAGGTCAACGGTGAACTCGCCTCGCTCGAAGCAGCCGTCCCCGTGGCGCTCGACCGGCTCGCGGTCGAGGGCCGGATCGTCGTCCTCGCCTACCAGTCACTGGAAGACCGCTTCGTCAAGCGTGAGCTGGCGGCGCGGACGACGTCCACCGCCCCCCAGGGGCTCCCGGTCGAGCTGCCGGAGCACCGTCCCGACTTCCGCCTCCTCGTGCGGGGTGCCGAACTGGCCTCCGACGCCGAGCGCGACCTCAACCCCCGAGCCAAGCCCGTGCGACTGCGAGCCGCCGAACGAATCCGGAGAACAGCATGAGCAGCAACCTGGCCATCGCGACCCCGTCGACCCGTCCGCAGCCCTCGTCCTCGCCCGCCGCGCGGCCGGTCGAGATCGTCACGAGCCGCGAGCAGCGACGCGCCCGGCCGAAGATCGCGTACGCCCTCATCGCCACCGCGGCGCTCTTCGTCCTGTTGCTCGCGCAACTCGCCATCAGCATCGCCCTGAGCGACGGCGCGTACAAGATCTCCGACCTGCAGGCCGCCAAGACCGAGCTCGTCCGTGACCAGCAGAAGTTCGGCGAGCAGCGCGACGTCCTGTCGTCGCCGCAGAACCTCGCCGCGAACGCCGACGAGCTCGGCATGGTGCGCAACTCGAACCCCGTGTACCTCGACCTCGCCACGGGCGCCGTGCACGGGTCCCCGGCCCCGGCGGCGGGTGCCGACGAGGCGACGTCCGGCAACCTGATCCCCAACACGCTGCTCGAGGGAGTCCCGCTGACGACCAAGGCCCCCGCGAGCGCCGCGGACGCCCCGGCGACGGACGGCTCGGCCGCGAACACCACGACGGGAGACGACGCGACCTCGATCGGTGCGCCGACCACGGCCGGGGCCACGGCCGTTCCGTCCGGCACAGGCGCGGCGGACGCAGGATCGGCCGACGAGTCGGTAGCGTCGGCCCCGAACGAGCTGGCGGCTCCGCAGACCCGTTAGCGGCGCGCCGTCACCGGTACATCGATCGACGACAGCGGGTCGGGCACGAGCCCGACCGCGGTGAGGAACCTCTCGTGCAAGCAGCCCCCCGTAGCCGACGGCTCCGCGTGACGCTCGCGATGGCGCTCATCATCGCCCTCGTCGGCGTCTTCGTCGTGCGCCTGGCCGACATCCAACTCGTGCAGGCGGCCGAGCTGAACGCGCAGTCCCAGAACAAGCGCGAGATCGTGCAGACGACCTACGGCGACCGGGGCGACATCACCGACGTCGACGGCACGGTGCTCGCGGGCAGCGTCACCCGGTACAACATCACGGCGGCACCGGCGTTCGCGACGACCGCCAAGGTGAAGGACGACGACGGCACGACCGTCGAGCTGACCGTCGACCAGGTCGTCGAGCGCATCGCGAAGGTCACGGGGGGCGACGCCGGAGCCATGACCAAGGCCCTCACCGCCGATCCCGAGGCCAACTTCGCCTACCTGGTCAAGGGCGTCGACGTCGACGCCTTCCGGGCGGTCCGCGAGATGAAGGTGTCGTGGGTGTACTTCCAGCGGCAGGCCGCCCGGACGTATCCCAACGGCGCCGTCGCGGGCAACCTGACCGGCTTCATCGGCACCGACGGCCCTCAGGCGGGCCTCGAGCTCAGCCAGGACTCCTGCCTCGCCGGCACCGACGGTTCCGAGACGTACGAGCGCGGCGCCGACGGGGTGCAGTTGCCGGGCAGCACCGTCACGACGAGGGAGGCCGTCGCAGGGGGCACCCTCCGCCTGACGATCGACAGCGACCTGCAGTACATGACCCAGCAGGCCCTCGGTGAACAGGCCGAGGCGATCGGGGCGGAGTCCGCCACGGCAGTCGTGATGAAGGCGAGCGACGCGTCGCTGCTCGCGGTCGCGGACTACCCGGCGGTCGACCCCAACGACGTCAACGGCACGGCCGTCGACGACCTCGGCAGCAAGGCCTTCACCTACTCGTACGAGCCGGGCTCGACGTTCAAGGCCATGACGGCCGCCATGCTCCTCGACTCCGGCAAGGCCGACCCCGCGACGCGGGCGACCGTGCCGTACTCGCGCAGCTTCCCGTGGGGCGGCGAGATCCACGACGCCACGTTCCACCCGACCGAGAACCTCACGTTGACCGGAATCCTCCGCGACTCGTCCAACGTCGGCATCTCGCTCCTCGGTCAGTCGTTGACTGCCCAGCAGCGTCACGACTACATGGTGAAGTTCGGCCTCAACGACCCGACGGGCGTGAACTTCCTCGGCGAGCCGACGACCGGCATCCGGCCCGCCTCGCAGTGGGACCAGCAGACGAGCATCAACACCATGTTCGGCCAGGGCGTCTCGACGACCGCCATCCACATCGCGAGCATCTACCAGACCCTCGCCAACCACGGGGTGCGCGTGCCCGTCAACCTCGTCGCGGGCTGCACCGCCCCCGACGGCACCGTGACCGAGACGCCGTCGACCGAGGGCAGCACCGTCGTGTCGCCGTGGGCGGCCGACACCACCGTCAACATGCTCGAGAAGGTCGTCAGCGACGGCGAGCTGAAGGACGTCCTGAGCATCCCGGGCTACCGCGTCGCGGCCAAGACCGGCACCGCCGAGGTCGCGCGGTCCGACGGAACCGGCTACGGTTCTGACCGCATCGTCTCGGTGGCGGGCATCGCCCCGGCCGAGAACCCCCAGTACGTCGTCGTCGTGACCTTCACGAAGCCCAGTACCATCAAGACGTCGGCCGCCGCGGCGCCGACGTTCAACAAGATCATGTCCCAGGTCCTCGAGATGTATCGGGTCCCTCCGTCGACGGAGCCGGCACCCAGCCTGCCCGAGACCTGGTGAGAGAAGAGGATTCTTTGAGCGCCCGGATCCCCCCGGTCCTTCGACCGGAACATCCGTCGGCGAGGTCACTCGCCCAACTGGTCAGCGAGTTCGGACTCGAGCACGAGGGCTCCCTCGACGGCATCGAGATCACCGGCATCACGCTGAGCACGGCGGACCTCCACCCCGGCGACCTGTACGTCGGCGTGCCCGGCGCGCACCGCCACGGTGCCGAGTTCGCCGAGCAGGCCCGCGACGGCGGTGCCGTCGCCCTGCTGACCGATGCCGCCGGCGCCGACCTCGCCCGCTCCAGCGGTCTGCCGGTCGTCCTGGTCGACTCGCCCCGGGCCGCCCTCGGCGAGCTCTCGGCCTGGATCTACCGCACCGACAGCGACGACGCACCCCTGCTCCTCGCGGTCACGGGAACGAACGGCAAGACCAGCACGTCGTACCTGCTCGAGGGCGTCCTCCGTCAGCTGGGCCTCGTGACCGGTCTGAGCAGCACGGCCGAGCGGCACATCGGCGACCTCACCGTCGTCAGTCGTCTGACGACCCCCGAGGCCAGCGAGATGCACGCCCTCCTGGCCCGGATGCGCGAGAGCGAGGTCCGCGCGGTCGCCGTCGAGGTCAGTGCGCAGGCCCTCAGCCGCAACCGCGTCGACGGTCTCGTCTTCGACGTCGCGGCCTTCACGAACCTCAGCCACGACCACCTCGACGACTACGCCGACATGGAGGAGTACTTCCACGCGAAGCTCCCGCTGTTCCAGCCGGACCGGGCCCGCCGAGCCGTCGTCTCGCTCGACTCGCCCTACGGCCAGCGCGTGGTCGACAACGCCCGCATCCCCCTGACGACGATCACGATCCTCCCCGACGTCGAGGCCGACTGGACGATCGAGATCCTCGACGAGCGGGCCGCCTACACCGAGTTCCGCCTCTCCGGCCCCGAACAGCGGTCGCTCGTGACGCGCGTGCCGTTGATCGGCTGGCACATGGTCGCCAACGCCGCGTTGGCGATCGTCATGCTGGTCGAGGCGGGCTTCGAGCTCGAGGCCATCGGCCAGGCGCTCGACGCCGACGGCGGCATCGTGGCCTACCTGCCGGGGCGCACCGAGCGCGTCTCGGGTGACACCGGCCCGAGCGTGTACGTGGACTTCGGCCACAGCCCCGACGCGTTCCTCACCACCCTGGCCGCGGTCCGCACCTTCACGCCGGGCAAGGTCATCATGCTCTTCGGTGCCGACGGCGACCGCGACACCACCAAGCGGGCCGAGATGGCCCGGGTGGCCGCCGCCGGGTCCGACATCCTCGTCGTCACCGACCACCACCCCCGCTTCGAAGACCCCGCGTCGATCCGCACGACCCTCGTCTCTGCGGCCCGCGAGGCCTACCCCGATCACGAGATCCACGAGGTCAGTCCGCCCGAGGCCGCCATCCGTGCGGCCGTGGCCCTGGCAGGCGAGGGCGACTCGATCCTCTGGGCCGGTCCGGGTCACCAGGACTACCGCGACATCCGTGGTGAACGCACCCCCTACTCGGCGCGTGACGAGGCCCGTGCGGCCCTCCGCGAGGCCGGGTGGTCCGAGTGATCGCGCTCACCCCCTCCCGCATCGCCGAGATCACGGGCGGTCGTCTGGTCCACCCCGAGGAGGCGCGGGCCGAGATCCCCGTCGACGGCTCGGTCGAGACCGACTCGCGTCTCGTCACCCCGGGGTCGATCTTCTTCGCCCTGCGCGGCGAGGTCACCGACGGCCACCTCTTCGTCGAGGCCGCCACCGCGGCCGGCGCGGCTCTCGTGGTCGCCGAGCGCGAGGTCGAGATCGACGTGCCCCTGGTGGTCGTCGACGACGGCGTCGTCGCGCTCTCCCGCCTGGCCGCCGCCGTCGTCGAGCACGTCCGTCGTCTCGGACGGCTCAAGGTGGTCGGCGTCACCGGGTCGAACGGCAAGACGAGCACGAAGAACATGCTCCGCGCCGTCCTGAGCGACGTCGCGCCCACCGTCGCACCCGAGGGCTCGTTCAACAACCACGTCGGCGCTCCGATCTCGATGTTGCGCATCGACGAGGCGACCGAGTACCTCGTGGTCGAGATGGGTGCGAGCGGGCCGGGCGAGATCGCCCGCCTCGTCGAGATCGCCCGTCCCGACACGGGTGTGGTGCTCAAGGTCGGCCTCGCCCACGCCGGCGGGTTCGGCGGCATCGAGGGCACGCGCGCCGCGAAGTCCGAGATGGTGACCGACCTGCCCGCCACGGGCACGGCCGTCCTCAACGCCGACGACGACCGCGTCGCGGGCATGGCGTCGGTGACCGCCGCGCGGGTCGTGACCTTCGGGCAGGGGCCGACGGCCGACTACCGCGCGTCCGACGTCGACGTCTCGGCCTCCGGCACCTCGTTCACCTTCGAGCACGCCGGCACGAGCCGGCACGTCTCGCTGCGCATCCTCGGCGAGCACCACGTGATGAACGCGCTGGCGGCCCTCACGGTCGTGGGCGAGTGGGGCGTCGACCTCGACCGCGCCGTCTCGGTGCTCGAGGGCGTCACCCGTGCCGAACGCTGGCGCATGGAGGTCCTCGACGCGCCCGGCGGCGTGACCGTCGTGAACGACGCCTACAACGCGAGCCCCGATTCCGTGGCCGCCGCGCTCAAGACGTTGGCGCAGATCACCGGTCCCGACCGTCGCTCGGTGGCGGTCCTCGGCGAGATGGCCGAACTCGGCGAGTTCGCCCGCGACGAGCACGACCGTGTCGGGCGCCTCGTCGTCCGGCTCAACGTCCGCCAGCTCGTGGTCGTCGGCCACGAGGCGCGGCACATCCACATGGCGGCGGGCCTCGAGGGCTCGTGGGACGGAGAAAGCGTGCTGGTCGACACGATCGACGAGGCGTACGACCTGTTGCAGGGCAGCCTGCGAGCGGGGGACGTCGTCCTGGTGAAGTCGTCCAAGTCGGCCGGCCTGCGCCTCCTCGGCGACCGGTTGGCCGGGGTGACCGCGTGATCGCGCTGCTGATCGGCGGTGGGTTCTCCCTCGCCTTCACGCTCCTGATGACGCCCGCGTTCATCAAGCTCTTCCACCGCCTCGGCTGGGGCCAGTTCATCCGCGACGACGGCCCGCAGTCACACCACACCAAGCGCGGCACGGCCACGATGGGTGGCATCGTCCTGATCATCGGCACCGTGCTCGGTTACTTCATCGGTCACCTGGTCGGTGGGGACGAGCTCACCCTCAGCGGCATGCTCGTGCTGTTCATGATGGTCGGCCTCGGCGTGGTCGGGTTCCTCGACGACTTCCTCAAGGTGCGCAACCAACGCAGCCTCGGGCTCGGCGGCTGGGCGAAGATCGCCGGCCAGGTCGTCGTCGGCGCGGTGTTCGCCGTGCTGGCGCTGTCGTTCACGAACGACCGCGGCCTGGCGCCCGCCTCGACCATGATCTCGGGACTGCGCGACATCCCGTGGCTCGACTTCATGTTCTTCGGCACGATCGTCGGCGGCGGGCTCTTCCTGATCTGGGTCGTCCTCATCACCGTGAGCACGTCGAACGGCGTCAACGTCGCCGACGGGCTCGACGGTCTCGCGACGGGCGCGTCGATCCTGGCGATCGCGTCGTACATCTTCATCGGGTTCTGGCAGAACAACCAGCTCTGCACGAGCGTCCGCCTCGACGAGGCCACGCGCGCCGCCTGCTACCAGGTGGCCGATCCGCTCGATCTGGCCGTCGTCGCCGCCTGCATCTGCGGTGGCCTCATCGGGTTCCTCTGGTGGAACACCTCACCCGCTCAGATCTTCTTGGGCGACACGGGGTCGCTCGGCCTGGGCGGCGCCCTGGCCGCCCTGGCGATCCTCAGCCGCACCGAGCTGTTGCTCGTGCTCATCGGTGGCCTCTTCATCGTCGTCACCGGGTCGGTGATCCTGCAACGGGCGTACTTCAAGATCACCAAGGGCAAGCGGATCTTCCTGATGAGCCCGCTGCACCACCACTTCGAGCTCAAGGGCTGGGCCGAGGTGACCGTCGTGGTCCGCTTCTGGATCATCGCCGGGCTCTTCGTCGCCGCCGGCGTCGGCACCTTCTACCTCGAATGGATCCTCCGCACCTCATGAGCGACGGCAGCACCGACCCCCTCCTCGTCGACCGACTGGCGGGGCTCGACAGCTGGCGCGCCGACTGGGCGGGCCTGCGCGTGGCGGTCCTCGGTCTCGGCTCGACCGGGTTCGCCGTGGCGGACACCCTGGCCGAGCTCGGGGCCGACGTCCTCGTCGTCGCTCCCGCGGTCGACCCCGACAAGGCCGAACTCCTGCAGCTCATCGGGGCGAGGCTCGACGAGGTCGAGTCCACGGACGCTCCGTCGGCGGTGCTCACGGCGTTCGACGCCGAGCTCGTCGTCGCCAGCCCCGGCTTCGCTCCGCACCATCCCCTCATCCGCTGGGCCGTCGAGGGGGGCCTCGCCGTGTGGGGCGACGTCGAACTGGCCTGGCGGGTCCGGGACAAGGTCGACCGGGTCGCCGAGTGGGTGCTCGTCACGGGCACGAACGGCAAGACCACGACGACGCAGCTCGCGGCGGCGATGGCGGCGGCCGACGGTCGTCGCGTCGCCCCCTGCGGCAACATCGGAGTCCCCGTCCTCGACGCGGTGCGCGACCCCGACGGCTTCGACCTGTTCGTGGTCGAACTCTCGAGCCACCAGCTGCACTACCTGCCCACCGAGGGGCCCGGTGCCCTCCGCCCCCGCGCCTCCGTCTGCCTGAACCTCGAGGCCGACCACCTCGAGTGGCACGGCGGCGCCGACCGCTACCGGGAGGCCAAGGCCAAGGTGTACGAGAACACCGTCGTCGCCTGCGTGTACAACAAGGCCGACGAGGCCACCCGGCGCATGGTCGAAAAGGCCGACGTCGCCGAGGGCTGCCGCGCGGTGGGCTTCGGGCTCGACGCGCCGGGTCCGAGCGAGGTGGGCGTCGTCACGGGCGACGGCGTCGCCGTGCTCGCAGATCGCGCCTTCCTGGCCGAGCGTCGGACGCAGGCACTCGAACTGACCACCCAGGAGGCGCTCCAGGGCGTCGGCCTCGGGGCCGACCACCTCGTCGAGGACGTGCTCGCCGCCGCCGCGCTCGTCCGTGCGGTGGGCGTCGCCCCCGTCTCGATCTGTGACGCCCTCGCCGGCTTCGCGGTCGACCACCACCGCACCGAGGTCGTGGCCGAGTCTGGCGGCGTGACCTGGGTGGACGACTCCAAGGCGACGAACCCCCATGCCGCGCGCGCCTCTTTGACGGCCTTCCCGTCGGTGGTGTGGATCGTGGGCGGGCTGTTCAAGGGTGTCGACGTCGAGCCGCTCGTGCGCGAGTCGACGGCCGGGGTCCGGGCAGCCGTCTTCGTCGGCGTCGACCGCGAGCCCCTGCGGCGGGCCTTCTCCCGACACGCGCCCGGCATCCCCGTCTTCGAGGTGGACGCCACCGACACTGGGCAGGTGATGCCGACGGCCGTCCGTCTCGCTGCGAGCGTGGCCCGGCCGGGAGACACCGTTCTCCTCGCCCCGGCGGCGGCGTCCATGGACCAGTTCACCGACTACACGGCCCGCGGGCGATCGTTCGCCCAGGCCGTACACGAGCAGTTGAGGGGTGACGTCGATGGCCAACCCGCCGTCCAGCCTCCCGCGTCGCCGACCGACTGAGTCGGGCCGTCCGAGCCGCGGGTACGCCGAGCCGACCGACGACGCGTCGTCGCGCCTCGGGGCCGCCAAGCGCACCTCGGGTGCCGTCGTGCGGGTCAAGAAGCTGTTCGCCGCCGAGACGGGGTCGTACTTCGTCATCCTCGGCACGACGTTGTTCATGGTCGTGCTCGGCCTGGTCATGGTGCTCTCGTCGTCGTCCGTCGAGCAGTACATCGCCTCACGGCACACCTCGTTCTTCGGGGCGTTCATCCGGCAGGGCACCTACGCCGCGGTGGGCATCCCGCTGATGCTCATCGTGTCGCGCCTGCCGGTGTCGTTCTTCAAGCGGTGGGCCTGGCACATCCTGGGCGCGACGATCGTGCTCCAGCTGCTGGTCTTCACGCCGCTCGGCTACGAGATCGGAGGCAACCGCAACTGGATCGACCTCGGGTCGTTCACCGCACAGCCCTCCGAGGCCGTCAAGCTGGCCCTCGCCGTCTGGCTCGGCATGATCCTCTCGGTCAAGCGCGATCTGCTCGACGACTGGAAGCACCTGGCGATCCCGCTCGTGCCCGTGGCCGGCGTCGCCGTGGGCCTCGTCGTGCTCGGGGGCGACCTCGGCACGACCATGATCATGCTGCTGCTGGTCTTCGCGGCCGTCTGGTTCGCCGGGGTCCGCCTGCGGTACCTGCTCGCGCCGCTCGCGTTCCTCGCCGTGGTCGTGCCGCTCATCGCGCAGGGCTCGAGCTCGCGCAACTCGCGCATCGCCGCCTGGCTGTCGGGGTGCACGGACTCGAGTGCCTACCAGGCCGAGTGCTGGCAGACCCTGCACGGCACGTGGGCCCTGGCGTCCGGAGGGCTCTTCGGGGTCGGTCTCGGCAACTCGAAGTCGAAGTGGTCCTGGCTGCCCGAGGCCGACAACGACTTCATCTTCGCGATCGTCGGAGAAGAGCTCGGGCTGATCGGCGCGATCGTCGTCTTGGCCCTCTTCATCGTGCTCGCCGTCGGCTTCGTCAAGATCATCCGCCGCACGAACGACCCGTTCGTCCGCGTGACGACCGGTGCGATCACGGCCTGGATCATCGGCCAGGCGCTCGTGAACATCGCCGTGGTGCTGGGGCTGCTGCCCGTGCTCGGCGTGCCCCTGCCGCTCATCTCGGCCGGTGGGTCGGCCCTGATCGTGACGCTCGTCGCCATCGGCGTCGTCCTGTCGTTCGCGCGGGTGCCCGAAGAGTCCGGCGCGCCCGAGAGGCTGCCGCGACAGCGGGTAGGGTCTCTGCGGTGACGACGTATCTCCTCGCCGGCGGTGGCACCGCCGGGCACGTGAACCCCCTGCTCGCCGTGGCCGACCGACTCCGGCGACGCGAGCCCGACGCCACCGTCCTCGTGCTCGGCACGGCCGAGGGGCTCGAGGCGCGCCTGGTGCCGCAGCGCGGTTACGAACTGCTCACGGTGCCCCGCCTGCCCTTCCCACGTCGGCCCTCGGCGGACGCCCTGCGGTTCCCCGGCCGCCTCGCCGGAGCGATCGCCGGCATCCGGTCGCTCCTCGCCGAGCACGAGGTCGACGTCGTCGTCGGTTTCGGCGGGTACGCCGCCGCCCCCGCCTACGTGGCGGCCTGGCGCTCGAAGGTGCCGGTGGTCGTCCACGAGGCCAACGCGAAACCCGGCATGGCGAACGTCCTCGGCTCGTTCCTGTCCTCGCACGTCGGGGTCGTCTTCCGATCGACCCGCCTGCGCGGCGGTCGTCAGGTCGGCATGCCCCTGCGCGACGAGATCGAGACGCTCGACCGCCGAGCCCACCGCGACGAGGCGGTCGCCGCCTTCGACCTCGACCCCTCGCGACCGACCTTGCTCGTGACGGGCGGCTCGACCGGCGCCCGGCGCCTGAACGAGACGATGTCGCGCGCGGCCGTCGCCGTGCTCGGCGCGGGCTGGCAGATCCTGCACATCACGGGCGAGAAGTCCGACCTCACCTCGACCGACCTCGACGGCCACCACCTGCTGCGCTACTGCGACCGCATGGACCTCGCCCTGTCCGCGGCCGACTTCGTCGTGTCGCGGGCCGGCTCGGCGACGGTCAGCGAGCTCACCGCCCTCGGCCTGCCGTCGGTGCTCGTGCCGTACCCGGTCGGCAACGGAGAGCAGCGACACAACGCCACCGACGTCGTCGGTGCCGGGGGTGCCCTGCTCGTCACCGACGCCGACTTCACGCCCTCGTGGGTCGAACGGACGCTCGTGCCGTTGTTGCTCGACCGCGCCGTCGTGGCCGACATGGCCGTGCGTGCGGCCTCGGTCGGGGTGCGCGACGGGACCGACCGCACGGTCGACCTCGTCCTCGACGCCGTCGGCCGCGCCTCCTCGTCCGGCCCTGCCGCCCGTTCCGCCGACGCGGCCCCCGAGGCCACCACCCGCTCGAACACCGACCTCAGCGAGACATCATGATCAAGCCCGACCTCGACCAGCCGATCCCCGCCGAGTTGGGCGCCGTCCACTTCGTCGGCATCGGCGGCTCCGGCATGAGCGGCATCGCACGCGTCTTCCTGGCAGCGGGCCACCGCGTCACCGGATCGGACTCCCGTGACAGCGCGGCCGTCCAGTCGCTGCGGGCGCTGGGCGCCCAGATCGCCATCGGGCACGACGCGGCGAACGTCGGCGACGCCGACACGCTCGTCGTCACCGGCGCCCTCTGGCAGGACAACCCCGAGTACCAGCTCGCCCTGGCGACGGGGCTGCCCGTCCTGCACCGCTCGCAGGCACTCGCCTGGCTCATCGGTCAGCAGCGGCTCGTGTCGGTCGCCGGCGCGCACGGCAAGACGACGTCGACCGGCATGATCGTCACCGCACTGCTGGCGGCCGGGCACGACCCGAGCTTCGTCAACGGCGGGGTCATCCAGACGCTCGGCGTGAGCGCACGTGGCGGCGACGACGACCTCTTCGTGGTCGAGGCCGACGAGTCCGACGGTTCGTTCCTGCTCTACGACACCTCGGTCGCGCTCATCACGAACGTCGACGCCGACCACCTCGACCACTACGGCTCGCACGAGGCGTTCGACGACGCGTTCGTCCGGTTCGCCTCCGCGGCGCGCGAGTTCGTCGTGGTGTCGAGCGACGACGCCGGCGCCGTCCGGGTCACCGAACGCCTCGACCACCCTCGCGTCGTCACCTTCGGTGAGGCCGCCGACGCCGACGTGCGCCTCACCGACGTCGCTCAGGCCGGGCCGGTCTCGTTCACGCTGCACGCCGAGGGTCGTTCGTGGCCCGTCCAGCTGCGCGTGCCGGGGCGGCACAACGCGGTCAACGCCGCGGGGGCCTTCGCCGTGCTCGTGGGCCTCGGCGTCGACTCCGAGGCCGCCATCGCGGGGCTCGAGACCTTCGGTGGCACCGAGCGCCGGTTCGAGCTGCACGGCGTGGTCCGCGGGGTCAGCGTGTACGACGACTACGCGCACCACCCGACCGAGGTCGCCGCCGCACTGCAGGCCGCACGGTCGGTCGTGGGCGACGGCCGCCTGATCGCCGTCCACCAGCCCCACCTCTACAGCCGCACGCGCATGATGGCCGGCGAGTTCGCCGAGACCTACGAGCGCCTCGCCGACCACACGATCGTGCTCGACGTCTACGGAGCGCGCGAGGACCCCGAGCCCGGCGTGACGGGTGCCCTCGTGTCCGAGCGCTTCGCCGACCAGGGCCGGGTGGACTACGTCGCCGACTGGCAGGCCGCCGCCGACCGCACCGCAGAGGTCGCCCGCGACGGCGACTTCGTCATCACCCTCGGGTGTGGCGACGTGTACCGCATCGTGCCCCAGCTGCTCGGCTCGCTCGACGCGGCACACGAGCCGGTCGACGCCGTGGCGGAGGACTCCGCGCAGTGACCCGCGACACCAGGTCCGTGGCGTCGGGGGAGTTCCGGTGAAGCGTCCGGAGGGGTTCGACGAGCCCGACGCCCCCGAGTCCGCCGAGACCGCTTCCGGTCGCCCACCTCGGCGCGGCAGCCGTCGACGCGACGACTCGGACGCGACGGGTCCCCTGCCGATCGTCGGGGGAGCGCGACCCCAGCGTCCGTCCGGCCGAGAGCCGTCCGAGCCGTCCGAGCCGCGGTCGCCGTCGGTGCGCGATCGGTTGGCGGGCGTCGTCGGTGCCTCGTCGACCCTGCGCGATCGTCTGCCGGGCGGCACCCGCGGGGGCGCGTCCGGCCCGGACGCGCCCGTCAGCACCTCGTCGGGTGCCACCGGGGGGTCCGAGCCGCCACGCATCGTCGCCCCCGACGGCACGGCTGCCGAGGCGAAGGCCCGGGTCGTCGCAGCCCGCAAGCAGGCCCGTCGGGCCTCCAGCGAACGGAGGCGCGTCGAACGCGTCGAGGTCCGTCGCTTCACGCGTCGCAGCAGGCACCGTCGGGCGACCCTGGTCTCGCTCGCGGCCGTCGTGCTCCTGCTCGTCGCGTCCGTCGCGGTCGCCGTCTTCTCGCCGTTGCTGTCGTTGCGGACCATCCGCGTCGAAGGGACGGAACGCGTCGACGCGTCGGCGGTGCAGGCGGCGCTGGACGGCCAGCTCGGTACGCCCCTGGCCCTCATCGACTTCGACGAGGTGACCGACGAGCTGGCCGCGTTCCCGCTGATCGCCAGCTACGTGACCGAGACCGCCCCGCCGCACACGCTCGTCGTCCGCATCCAGGAGCGCCAGCCCGTGGCCACGGTCGCGGCGGGCGACGGCTTCGAGCTCGTCGACCCGGCGGGCGTCGTCGTGCAGTCGCTCGACGCCCGTCAAGAGGGCGTCCCGCTGGTCGACGTCGGGGGAGCGTCCCTCGACGGGCCCGCGTACCGCTCCGTGGCCGAGGTGCTGCTGGCGCTGCCGGTCACCCTGCGGTCCACCGTCGACACGGTGACGGCCTCGACGACCGACGACGTGACGCTGCAGCTCACCTCGGGCGAGCGCGTCGTCTGGGGCAGCGCCGAGCACTCGGTCAAGAAGGCCCAGGTGCTCGCGGGACTGATCGCGGACCAGGCCCGGCGCGACCCGGGGGCGAGCGTCGAGTACGACGTCTCCGCACCCGACAACGGGATCATCAGGACGAGATGAGAAGGTGTGTTCGCGACACGCGGTCGCCCTGGCGACAGGGCCCGCGGCGCACCCATACCTTGTGACTGCAGAACTTGCATACCATGTACAACTTTAACCTTCAACTGCAGAGTTAAGGTTCAAGCGGAGGCCCGGACGTGACAACGAACCATAACTACCTAGCCGTGATCAAGGTCGTCGGTGTCGGCGGCGGTGGCGTCAACGCCGTCAACCGCATGATCGAACTCGGGCTCCGCGGGGTGGAGTTCATCGCCATCAACACCGACGCCCAGGCGCTCCTGTTGAGCGACGCCGACGTCAAGCTCGACGTCGGTCGCGAGCTCACCCGCGGCCTCGGTGCCGGGGCCGACCCCGAGGTCGGCCGTCGTGCGGCCGAGGACCACGCCGAAGAGATCGAAGAGGCCCTCGCGGGTGCCGACATGGTCTTCGTCACGGCCGGCGAGGGCGGTGGCACGGGCACCGGTGGCGCACCGGTCGTCGCTCGCATCGCCAAGTCGATCGGGGCCCTGACCATCGGTGTCGTCACGAAGCCGTTCGGCTTCGAGGGCAAGCGCCGTCAGGCGCAGGCCGAGGCCGGCGTCGCCGCGCTGAAGGACGAGGTCGACACCCTCATCGTCGTCCCCAACGACCGCCTGCTCGAGATCAGCGAGCGTGGCATCAGCATGGTCGAGGCCTTCGGCACGGCCGACCAGGTGCTGCTCGCCGGCGTCCAGGGCATCACCGACCTCATCACCACCCCTGGTCTCATCAACCTCGACTTCGCCGACGTCAAGTCGGTCATGCAGGGGGCCGGCTCCGCCCTCATGGGCATCGGTTCGTCACGCGGTGCCGACCGGGCGATCAAGGCGGCCGAGCTGGCCGTCGCCTCCCCGCTGCTCGAGGCGAGCATCGACGGGGCACACGGCGTGCTGCTGTCGATCCAGGGCGGGTCGAACCTCGGCATCTTCGAGATCAACGACGCGGCGCGCCTGGTGCAAGAGGCGGTCCACGCCGAGGCCAACATCATCTTCGGTGCCGTCATCGACGACACCCTGGGTGACGAGGTCCGGGTCACGGTCATCGCGGCCGGCTTCGACGGCGGCGAGCCCTCGACCAAGGTGAAGGACCGCCGGTCGAGCTTCGTCGACTCCGAGGGGCCCACGGCGACGTCGGTGGCGGGTGTGTCGGCGATCGCCGACAGCGGTGCCACCCACGAGCCCGCCGCCTGGAAGCGCCCCGACGAACCCGCGACGCAGGCAGTCGACCCCGCCTTCGACGACGGTGACGACGACCTCGACGTCCCGGACTTCCTCAAGTAACCACGGGTGACCGAGACGACGATCGGCGACGGCGACCTGGGCGAACGATTCGCCCGGGTCGCCGCGGCCGTCGACGAGGCCTGCCGCTCGGCGGGCCGTTCGCCCAGCGATCTCACGACGATCGTCGTGACCAAGTTCCACCCGGCGTCGCTGGTCCGAGAGTTGTACGACCTGGGCGTCCGCGACGTCGGCGAGAACCGACACCAAGAGGCCCAGGGCAAGGCAGCCGAGTTGGACGACCTCGACGGGCTGCAGTGGCACTTCGTGGGCCAGCTCCAGTCCAAGAAGGCCCGACAGGCACGGCGCTACGCGTCTGCCGTGCACTCGCTCGACCGCGACTCCGTCGTCGACGCCCTGGCCGACGACTCCGGCGCGATCCTCGACGGGTTCGTCCAGGTCGCCCTGACCGACGATCCGGGACGCGGGGGAGTCGCCGTGGGCGACGTCGAGCGTCTCGCCGAACGGGTGCTCGCGACTCCCGGCCTGCGGCTGCGTGGCGTCATGGCCGTGGCGCCGCTCGGCGAGGAGGCGCGACCCGCCTTCGCGCGCCTCCGTGCGGTCTCCGAACGCCTGCGGGCGATTGCCCCCGGTGCCGACGCCGTCTCGGCCGGCATGTCGCACGACTTCGCCGCGGCGATCGCGGAGGGCGCGACACACCTACGGATCGGGACGGCAATCACGGGTTCTCGCCCCGAAGCTCGTTAATGTCGACCTGACGATCCACTGACTCGGAGGAACACCATGGCCAACCCGCTGCGCAAGACGATGGTCTACCTGGGCCTCGCCGACGAAGAGCTCGAGTACGACGAGCAGCCGCACGAGCGGGCCCAGCCCTCGTCGCCGCGACCGCAGGCGGCCACGCACGCTCCTGCCCCCGTCGCGCCGGTCCACGCGGCCCCCGCGGCCGCTCCCGCGCCCACGCGCGCCCCCGTGACGCCCCTGCGTCGCTCCTCGCCCCCGAAGAACACGGTGCCCCACGACATGAACGAGATCCTGACCGTCCACCCCCGCGAGTACAAGGACGCCCAGGCCATCGCCGAGAGCTTCCGCGACGGCATCCCGGTCATCATCAACCTGTCGCAGATGACCGAGGCCGACGCCCGTCGCCTCGTCGACTTCGCCAGCGGACTCTCCCAGGGTCTCTACGGCAAGATCGAGCGCGTCACCAACAAGGTGTTCCTGCTGTCACCGG
The DNA here is from genome assembly GCF_015350895.1 of Frigoribacterium sp. VKM Ac-1396. Lineage (NCBI taxonomy): Bacteria > Bacillati > Actinomycetota > Actinomycetes > Micrococcales > Microbacteriaceae > Frigoribacterium > Frigoribacterium sp. VKM Ac-1396. The sequence continues at coordinate 235,350 of NZ_JADKSD010000001.1, forward strand.
CGCACATCGCGGTGAGCGGTGAGCAGGCTGAGGTGGAGTCCGACATCGAAGCGTCGTTCTTCGCCCAGTCGTGACACGTCCGTCGTCGTGGCTCCTTCGCGAGGACCTGCCCGATCGCGAGCCCACTCGCGCCGACTCGTGTGAGCTGATGACCCCCCGATGATCGTCTCCCTGATCGCCACGATCGCGTACTACCTGCTGCTGATCTTCTTCCTGCTGATGTGGGCACGGTTCGTGCTCGACCTCGCCCAGTCGTTCAGCCGCGGATGGCGGCCCAAGGGCCCGGTGCTGGTGCTCGCCGAAGTGGCGTACACCGTCACCGACCCGCCCATCCGACGGGTGCGCAAGATCCTCCCACCGGTCCGACTCGGATCGGTGGCCCTCGACTTCGGCTGGAGCATCATCATGCTGGCCGTCATCATCCTGATGAGCGTCGCGGGAAACCTGCGCGCCTTCGGCTGACGCCGCTGCCGCCGACCGACAGGGTAGGCTCACTGCAGCGCCCGAACGGCACGACCCCGGCCCGACCGGGCCTCGCTCCTCTACGGTGTAGAAGAACGACCCAGACCACGATCACACGATCCAACAGATTCACGAGGTGACGGCAATGGCTTTGACGCCGGAAGACGTAGTCAACAAGCGGTTCCAGCCGACGAAGTTCCGTGAGGGGTACGACCAAGACGAGGTCGACGACTTCCTCGACGAGGTCGTCGCCGAGCTGCGACGTCTCAACCAGGAGAACGACGAGCTGCGCCAGCGCCTCTCGTCGGGCGACGGGGCTACTGCCGTGCAGGCCGCCCCCGCGTCGGCTCCGGTGGCCAGCGCCCCGGCTCCGGCCTCGGCGCCCGTGCCGGCGTCCGCACCCGAGGCGGTCGAGCCCGAGCCCGTCGTCGAGCCCGAGCCCGTGGCGGCTCCCGCCGCCGTGGCCTCGGCCCCTGCGTACGCCGCTCCGGCGGTGTCCGACACGGACGACGAGACCACCAGCACCAACAGCCTGCTGCAGCTCGCCCGCCGCCTGCACGAAGAGCACGTCCGCGAAGGCATCGACAAGCGTGACGCGCTCATCGCCGAGGGTCACGCCACCGCCGCCCGTCTCGTGTCCGAGGGTGAGGCCAAGCAGCGCGAGGTCGTCGCCGAGGCCGAGACCAAGTCACGCGACATCGTCGGTGCCGCCGAGACGCAGCAGCGCGAGATCCTCGACCGCCTCAACACCGAGCGCTCGGGCGTCGAGCGTCGCATCGACGACCTGCGGTCGTTCGAGCGCGACTACCGCGCGAAGCTCAAGAGCTACATCGAGGGCCAGCTGCACGAGCTCGACGGCGACGGCACGGGCGAGGCCGCCCGGCCCACCCCGGCCAGCGCCCAGGGCTTCGGCTCGAACTAGGGTCTTGTCGAACGACAAGCCCACCTCGAAGGCCAGCGTCCGCGTTCTCGCGACGCTGGCCTTCGTCGCGGTCGTGGCCTACGGCCTCGACCAGGGCACCAAACTGCTGGTCACCCGCACGCTCGTCGAGGGTGGCTCCGTCGACGTGATCGGCGAGTTCTTCCAACTGCACTTCGTCAAGAACCCCGGAGCAGCCTTCTCGTTCGCGAGTGGCTCGACCTGGATCTTCTCCCTCGCGGCCGCCGCGGTCGCCGTCGCGATCGTCGTCGTCGCCCGGCGCATCCGGTCCCTCGCCTGGGCCGTCATGCTCGGCATGCTGCTCGGAGGCACCCTGGGCAACCTCACCGACCGGCTGCTGCGCGAGCCGTCGTTCGGCCAGGGGCACGTCGTCGACTTCATCTACTTCCCCTCGCTGCTGCCCGCCATCTTCAACGTGGCGGACGTCTTCATCGTGTCGAGCATGGGCTTGCTGTTGCTGCTGACCCTCCTCGGCATCGGACTCGACGGCACGCGCGCCCCGAGCGCGAAGAAGTCCCGACGCGAGGCCGCGGACGCAGCGTCGGTGACTGGCGCGACCGCCGACACCGCACCTCCTGCCGACACCGCGCCTCCTGCCGATCGCCGGAGCGCGTCGTGAGCGAGACCCGGGCGCTCCCCGTCCCCGACGGGCTCGCCGGCGAACGCGTCGACGCCGCCCTCGCGAAGCTGCTCGGCTTCAGCCGCACCTTCGCCGCCGAGGTCGCGGCCAGCGGCGGCGTGACCGTCGACGGTCGCACCGTCGGCAAGTCGGACCGGCTCGAGGCCGGTGCCTGGCTGGACGTCACGTGGTCGCCTCGCGAGGCGCCCTCCGTGGTCGCCGTCGAGGTCCCCGGCATGGCCGTCGTCCACGACGACGACGAGATCGTGGTCGTCGACAAGCCCGTCGGTGTGGCGGCCCACCCCTCGGTGGGCTGGACGGGCCCGACCGTGCTCGGTGGCCTCGCCGCGGCCGGGTTCACCGTGTCGACGTCCGGTGCCTCCGAACGCGCGGGCATCGTGCACCGGCTCGACGTGGGCACCAGCGGGCTGATGGTCGTCGCGAAGACCGAGCGGGCCTACACGCTCCTCAAGCAGGCCTTCCGCGAGCGGACCGTCGAGAAGATCTACAACGCCGTCGTCCAGGGGCACCCCGACCCCCTCACGGGCACCGTCGACGCGCCCATCGGGCGTCATCCCTCGTCCGACTGGAAGTTCGCCGTCGTCGTCGACGGCAAGCCCTCGGTCACCCACTACGAGACCGTCGAGGCGTTCCCGGCGGCGTCCCTGCTCGAGGTCCACCTCGAGACCGGTCGCACGCACCAGATCCGCGTCCACATGGCGGCCCAGCGGCATCCCTGCGTCGGCGACGCGACGTACGGTGCCGACCCGACCCTGTCGGCGACGCTCGGCCTCACGCGCCAGTGGCTGCACGCGGTCCAGCTCGGGTTCCGGCACCCCGGCACGGGCCAACCGGTCGTGTACCGGTCGACCTACCCGGCCGACCTGCAGCACGCCCTCGATGTCCTCCGTCGGAGCTAGGCTGTTC
>NZ_JADKSD010000001.1:238397-542264 GCF_015350895.1 Frigoribacterium sp. VKM Ac-1396
CCTAGTCGCCAGATCCACCACCAGACGAGGAGCCCCGTGGCCTCGAGCAAAGACTCATTCGTCCATCTGCACGTGCACAGCGAGTACTCGATGCTCGACGGTGCGGCCCGGGTCAAGCCGCTGGTCACCGAGGCCGCGGCGCAGGGCATGCCGGCGGTCGCGGTGACCGACCACGGCAACGTCTTCGGCGCCTACGACTTCTGGAAGACCGCCACCGACGCGGGCGTCAAGCCCATCATCGGCACCGAGGCCTACATCACGCCGGGCACGCACCGCGGCGACAAGACGCGGGTGCGCTGGGGCGACGGCGGGCGAGACGACGTGTCGGGCTCGGGTGCGTACACGCACATGACCCTGCTGTCCGAGAACACCGCAGGCATGCACAACCTGTTCCGGCTGTCGTCGCGGGCATCGCTCGAGGGGTACTACTTCAAGCCCCGCATGGACCGCGAGCTGCTCTCGCAGTACTCGGACGGGCTGATCGCGACGACCGGGTGCCCGAGCGGCGAGGTGCAGACGCGCCTGAGGCTGGGCCAGTACGACGAGGCGGTCAAGGCCGCGTCGGACTTCCGCGACATCTTCGGTCGCGAGAACTACTTCGCCGAGATCATGGACCACGGGCTCGGCATCGAGCGCCAGATCATGGGCGATCTGTTGCGCCTCGCGAAAGACCTCGACCTGCCGCTCGTCGCGACGAACGACCTGCACTACACGCACGAGCACGACGCCACCAGTCACGCGGCACTCCTCTGCGTGCAGTCGGGCTCGACGCTGAACGACCCGAACCGTTTCAAGTTCGACGCCGACGAGTTCTACCTCAAGTCCGCCCAGCAGATGCGTCACCTCTTCCGAGACCACCCCGAGGCCTGCGACAACACGCTGCTCATCGCCGAGCGGTGCGACGTGCAGTTCAACACCTCGGCCAACTACATGCCGCGCTACCCGGTCCCCGAGGGCGAGACCGAAGAGACCTGGTTCATCAAAGAGGTCGAGAAGGGCCTCGTCTACCGGTACCCGGACGGCATCCCCGACGACGTGCGCAAGCAGGCCGAGTACGAGATCGGCGTCATCACGGGCATGGGGTTCCCCGGGTACTTCCTCGTGGTCGCCGACTTCATCAACTGGTCGAAGGAGAACGGCATCCGGGTCGGTCCGGGGCGTGGCTCGGGGGCCGGGTCGATGGCCGCCTACGCGATGCGCATCACCGACCTCGACCCGCTGCGCCACGGCCTGATCTTCGAGCGGTTCCTCAACCCCGACCGCGTCTCGATGCCCGACTTCGACGTCGACTTCGACGACCGTCGTCGCGGCGAGGTCATCCAGTACGTCACCGAGAAGTACGGTGACGAGCGCGTCGCTCAGATCGTCACCTACGGCACGATCAAGGCCAAGCAGGCCCTGAAAGACAGCTCACGCGTGCTGGGGTTCCCCTTCGGCATGGGCGAGAAGCTGACGAAGGCCATGCCGCCGGCCGTCATGGGCAAGGACATCCCGCTCACGGGCATCTTCGACAAGCAGCACGACCGCTACAAAGAGGCCGGCGACATCCGCACGGTGGTCGAGTCCGACCCCGAGGCGAAGACGGTCTTCGACACCGCCCTGGGCCTCGAGGGGCTCAAGCGTCAGTGGGGCGTGCACGCCGCCGGCGTCATCATGTCGAGCGACCCGCTGATCGACATCATCCCCATCATGAAGCGCGAGCAGGACGGCCAGATCGTCACGCAGTTCGACTACCCGGCCTGCGAGTCGCTCGGGCTGATCAAGATGGACTTCCTGGGGCTGCGCAACCTCACGATCATCAACGACGCCCTCGACAACATCAAGACGAACCGTGGCCTCGACCTCGTGCTCGAAGACCTCGAACTCGACGACCCGGCGGCCTACGAGTTGCTGGGTCGGGGCGACACCCTCGGGGTGTTCCAGCTCGACGGTGGCCCCATGCGCGGCCTGCTCAGGCTGATGAAGCCCGACAACTTCGAAGACATCTCGGCCGTCATCGCCCTGTACCGCCCGGGGCCGATGGGGGCGAACTCGCACACGAACTACGCGCTCCGCAAGAACGGCGCGCAAGACATCACCCCGATCCATCCCGAGCTCGAAGAGCCGCTGAAAGAGATCCTCTCGACCAGCTACGGCCTGATCATCTACCAAGAGCAGGTCATGGCGATCGCGCAGAAGGTCGCCGGGTTCTCCCTCGGCCAGGCCGACATCCTGCGGCGAGCCATGGGCAAGAAGAAGAAGTCCGAGCTCGACAAGCAGTACGCCGGTTTCGAGCAGGGCATGTTCGACAACGGCTTCTCTCCCGACGCCGTCAAGATGCTCTGGGACATCCTGCTGCCGTTCTCCGACTACGCCTTCAACAAGGCGCACTCGGCCGCGTACGGCGTGGTCTCGTACTGGACGGCGTACCTCAAGGCGCACTACCCGGCCGAGTACATGGCGGCGCTGCTCACCAGCACCGGCGACTCGCGCGACAAGCTCGGTCTCTACCTCAACGAGTGCCGCCGGATGGGCATCAAGGTGCTGCCGCCCGACGTCAACGAGTCGATCGGGTTCTTCGCCGCCGTCGGTGACGACATCCGCTTCGGCATGGGTGCCGTCCGCAACGTCGGCTTCAACGTGGTCGACCACGTCATCGCAGCCCGGCAGAAAGAGGGCGCGTTCACGTCGTTCCACGACTTCTTGCGCAAGGTCCCGCTGCCGGTCGCGAACAAGCGCACCGTCGAGTCGTTGGTCAAGGCGGGCGCGTTCGACTCCCTCGGGTCGACCCGACGAGCGCTGGTCGAGATCCACGAGTCCGCCGTCGAGGCGGCGGTGGGCGAGAAGCGGGCCGAGGCCAACGGCCAGGTCGGCTTCGACTTCGACTCCCTCTGGGACGAACCACAAGACGTCCAGCACGTGCCCGAACGTCCCGAGTGGTCCAAGCGCGACAAGCTGGCCTTCGAGCGCGACATGCTGGGCCTCTACGTCTCCGACCACCCTCTCGCCGGGCTCGAGCTGCCGTTGGCCAAGCACGCGCAGACGACGGTCACCGACATCCTGGCGAGCGACCCGGCGACCATCGACGGCGAGACGGTGACGATCGCCGGCCTCATCACCAGCGTGCAGCACCGCGTCGCCCGCAACTCCGGCAACCCCTACGGCATCATCACCGTCGAGGACTTCGGGGGCGAGATCTCGGCCATGTTCCTGGGCAAGACGTACCAAGAGTTCGGGCCGTCGCTCGTCGGCGACTCGATCATCGTGCTCAAGGGCCGGGTGAGCGTCCGCGACGACGGCATGAACATGCACGCCGCGAGCATGTTCATGCCCGACCTGGGGGTCGGCGTCACCCACGGGCCGCTGCTGTTGCAGATGCCCGAACACCGGGCGACCCACGACACGGTCACCGAACTCGCCGCGGTCCTCGGTCGTCACGCCGGAGGCACCGAAGTGCGCCTTCGGCTGGTGAAGGGCGAGGCCGCCCGCGTGTTCGAGATCCCCATGCCGGTCGACGTGACGGCCGACCTGTTCGGCGAGCTCAAGAGCCTGCTGGGCCCCGGCTGTCTCGTGTGAGTCGCCGCCTTGTGTGAGCCGCCGTCAGTCGTCGAGGTGGACCGGCCTCAGGTAGTGCCGGTCGTGGTACAGCAAGGCGTCGTCGTCCTCGCCGACGCCACCCGTGCCGATGCGCACGACGACGACCGCACTGCCGTGCACGGGGACGCGTTCGACGATCGTGCCCGTCATCCATGCGGTGACGCCGTCGAGCAGGGGGACTCCGTTCGGCCCGTCCGTCCAGTGGTCGCCTGCGAACCGCAGGGCCGCAGGCCCCGCCATGCGTCGCGCGAGATCCCGGTTGCGCAGGCCGAGCAGGTGCACGATGACCTCGTCCGTCTCGGCGACGGCGGGCCACGAGCTCGCCGTGCGGGCCATGTTGAAGGTCGCCAGGGGTGGCACAGCGGCCAGGGAGGCCAGCGACGTGGCCGTGAAGCCCACCGGCGTCCCCTCGGCGTCGCGAGCGGTCACCACGGCGACGCCGGCCGCGTGCCGACGGAAGGCCTCCTTGAAGACGGTGAGGGGGTCGTCGGTCGTCGGGGCTGCCAGGTCGTCGTCCGTCATGCTCACGACCCTACTGACTAGGCTGGGCGGGCCATGATCCAGACCACAGATCTGCGCGGTCTCACGCCGACGCACGCCCAACTGCTCGACCTCGTCCCGCGGTCCCACGCCGACGTCGGCGCCGCGACGGACGCCGCCCGCCGCCTCGTCGACGACGTCCGCGAGCGGGGTGCCGCCGCGTTGCGCGATCAGGCGGCTCGCTTCGACGGCGTGCGTCCCGACGCACTGCGGGTGGCCCAGCAGACCATCGACGACGCCGTCGTCGCCCTCGACCCCCTGGTCAAGGAGGCGCTGGTCGAGTCGATCGCGCGCGTCACCCAGGCCAGCCGTGCCCAGGTACCGGCAGCCACCACGACCCGTCCCGCGCCCGGGGCGGTCATCGAGCAGCGGTGGCAGCCCGTCACCCGGGCCGGCGTCTACGTCCCCGGGGGCAAGGCCGTCTATCCGTCGAGCGTCGTGATGAACGTGGTCCCGGCCCAGGTGGCCGGCGTCTCGTCGATCGCGCTCGTCTCACCGGCCCAGCGCGAGCACGCCGGGGGAGTCCACCCCGTGATCCTCGGTGCGGCGGGCCTGCTCGGCATCGGCGAGGTCTACGCGATCGGTGGTGCGGGCGCCATCGGGGCGCTCGCCTACGGGGTGCCCGAGCTCGAGCTCGAGCCGGTCCAGGTCATCACCGGTCCGGGCAACAACTTCGTGGCGGCTGCCAAGCAGCTCGTCCGCGGTCGCGTCGGCATCGACTCTGTCGCCGGCGCGACCGAGATCCTGGTCATCGCCGACGACTCGGCCGACGCCACGCTCGTGGCCGTCGACCTCATCAGCCAGGCCGAGCACGACGAAGAGGCCTCGGCCGTGCTCGTCACCGACTCGGCGGCCTTCGGTGACGCCGTCGTGGCCGAGTTGACCCGGCTCGTGCCCCGGACGCTCAGTGCGGCACGGGTGCGAACGGCCCTCTCGGGGCGCCAGTCCGCCGTCGTCCTGGTCGACGACCTCCGGCAGGCGGCTGCCTTCAGCAACGCCTACGGTCCCGAACACCTCGAGATCCAGACCCGTGACGACGACGCCGTCCTGGCCGACATCACCGATGCCGGCGCGATCTTCGTCGGACCGGACACCCCCGTCAGCCTGGGCGACTACCTCGCGGGCTCCAACCACGTCTTGCCGACGAGCGGCCAGTCGCGATTCTCGTCGGGCCTCGGGGCGTTCACGTTCCTGCGCCCGCAGCAGATCGTGCGGTACGACGCCGACGCCCTCGGTGTCGTGGCGGAACGTCTCGTCGCCCTGTCGAACGCCGAGCTGCTGCCGGCCCACGGCGAGGCCGTCGCCGCCCGCCTCTCGCGTCCTTGAGGGGCCCGTCGGGCCGACCGACTCCTCGGTCGTCCGACGGCGGCCCGTGGGTCCGATAATCTGGCCGCACCATGTTCTGCCCTTTCTGCCGTCACCCCGACTCCCGTGTCGTCGACTCCCGCACCAGTGACGACGGCACGTCCATCCGACGCCGTCGGCAGTGCCCGAACTGTGGTCGACGCTTCAGCACCACCGAGACCGCGAGCCTGAACGTGGTGAAGCGCAACGGAGTCCTCGAACCGTTCAGCCGCGACAAGATCATCTCGGGCGTGCGCAAGGCCTGCCAGGGGCGCCCGGTCACCGACGGTGACCTCGCCGTCCTGGCCCAGAAGGTCGAAGAGGCCGTCCGGGCGAGCGGTGCCTCGCAGATCGAGGCCAACGACATCGGCCTGGCCATCCTGCCCCCGTTGCGCGACCTCGACGAGGTCGCCTACCTGCGCTTCGCCAGCGTCTACCAGGCGTTCGACTCGCTCGAGGACTTCGAGGCCTCCATCGGTCAGTTGCGCGAAGAGCACGCGTCGCGTCCGCGTCCCACCCGGTCGGTCGACGAGTGACCACGCCGTACCGCGTCCTGTTCGACGTCGTCTTCGCCAAGATGGACCCCGAAGACGCCCACCACCTGGCGTTCCGCGTGATCACGGCGATCCCCAAGCTGAGGCTGGCGGGGCTCGTCGGTCGTCTCACGGCTCCGGCACCGTCGCTCGCGGTGGACGCCCTCGGGTTGCGCTTCACCTCGCCGTTCGGCGTCGCCGCCGGGTTCGACAAGGACGCCAAGGGCATCGCCGGTCTCGGGGCCCTCGGCTTCGGTCACGTCGAGGTCGGCACCATCACGGCCCGGGCCCAGCCGGGCAACGAGCGCCCCCGCCTCTTCCGGCTCGTCCCCGACCTCGCCGTCGTCAACCGGATGGGATTCAACAACGCGGGCTCCCACGCGGCGGCCCTCGAACTCAGCAGGGCACGTTCGGCCGCGTCCCGGCCCGTCATCGGCGTCAACATCGGCAAGAGCCGCGTCGTCGACGTCGACGACGCGATCGACGACTACCTCGCCAGCACGCGCCTCCTGGCCCCCCTGGCCGACTACCTGGCGGTCAACGTCAGTTCGCCGAACACGCCGGGGCTGCGCGGGCTGCAAGAGCTCGACAAGCTCGCACCGCTGCTCGAGGCTGTCCGCGACGCCGCGGGTCGGACACCCGTCCTGGTCAAGATCGCCCCCGACCTCGACGACGAGGGGGTCCGTCGCATCGGCGCCTTGGTGACCGACCTGGGCCTGGCCGGCGTCATCGCCACCAACACGACCCTGTCGCGAGAGGGGCTCGACACCGATCGGGCCGTGGTCGAGGCGGCCGGGGCCGGCGGCCTGTCGGGTGCCCCCCTGGCCGCCCGGTCGCTCGAGGTGCTGAGGCTCGTGCGTGAGTCCGTGCCCGCAGAGACCTGCGTCATCTCGGTGGGCGGGGTCTCGACTGCCGCCGACGTCGACGAACGCCTCCGGGCCGGGGCCACCCTGGTGCAGGGCTACACGGCGTTCCTCTACCGGGGCCCTTTGTGGGCCCGTCAGGTGAACCGCGGGTTGGTCGCCCTGCGTCGTCGTCGCACCCGGCCCTGACGACGACCGGAGGGCCGGCGTTCCCCACCACGAACGAACGGCGTCGCCCGGGGGCGACGCCGTTCGGTGACGGGGGAGCGGTGCAGTTCAGGCGGTCGGGTACTCGCCGCGCTTGACCTGGGGCTTCGGCAGGCGCATGGGCTTGAGCTGCATCGCGCGCATGGCGGCGTACCAGCGGTTGCCCTTGCGGACGTTCTCGGCACCGTACTTGGCCGCGAGCTTGCGGTTCACGCTGCTGCCGACGATGAGGCAGTCGACGACGGCGAGGGCGAAGAAGCCCCAGAGCACGAGCAGGGTGATGGACTGGATCGCGGCCGACTGCACGAGCGTCAGGGCGATGACGACGACCATGATCGGGATCATGGCCTCGCCCACGCTGAAGCGGGCATCGACGTGGTCGCGGATGAACCGACGCTGGGGCCCCTTGTCACGGTCGGGCAGGAACTTCTCCTCGCCGTTGGCGAGCCCGACGCGTGCACGGTCACGCTGCTCGGCGAGGCGGGCGCGCTGCGCCTTCTGGGCTTCTTTGCCCGAGGCGACGAGGGGGCGCTGGTTGGCGGCCTCGCGTTCGCGACGCGTGGGGGTCGGTCGTCCCTTGCCGACCGCGGTCGACTCGGGTTCGGCGACGGTGGTCGTCTCGGTCGTCTTGCTGTCTGGCTTGGCCACGGGAGATCCTCAGGGTTGTCCGAGTTCCTAAGATTACCTGCATGAGCGACTCGCAGCATCCCGTCCGACCGACCGATCCCCGTACTGTCAGCGAACTCGCGGAGGCCGTCCACGCGGGTCTCCCGTCGACGATCGCCGACCTCGGCGCCCTCGTGCGCATCCCCTCGGTGTCGTGGGACGCCTTCGACCCCGAGCACGTCCGACGCAGCGCCGACGCCGTGGCGGCACTGGTCGAGGGCACGGGCCTGTTCGACCAGGTGTCCGTCAGCAGGGCGCCGATCGGCGACGGTGACGCGCTCGGGCAGCCCGCCGTGCTCGCCCGCCGCGCCGCCCGTGACGGTCGGCCGACGATCCTGCTCTACGCCCACCACGACGTGCAGCCCCAGGGCGACGACGCGGACTGGGACACCCCTCCGTTCGAGCCGACCGTCAAGGGCGACCGGCTGTACGGGCGGGGCGCCTCCGACGACAAGGCCGGCGTGATGACCCACGTGGCCGCGCTCCGGGCGGTGCGCGAGATCCTGGGCGACGACCTGCGCGTGGGCGTCTCGCTGTTCGTCGAGGGAGAAGAAGAATTCGGCTCGCGGTCGTTCGCCGAGTTCCTGGCGCAGCACCAGGACGACCTTCGGGCCGACGTCATCGTGGTGGCGGACTCCGACAACTGGAGCACGACGGTGCCCGCCATCACCGTGGGCCTCCGCGGCAACGTCACCTTCCGCCTGACCGTCCGCACCCTGGCGCACGCGTCCCACTCGGGCATGCTCGGCGGCGCCGTCCCGGACGCCATGATGGCCATGGTGAAGCTGCTCGCCACCCTGCACGACGACGTGGGTGCCGTGGCGGTGGCCGGGCTCACGAGCCGTGACGCCGACCACCCCGAGCAGACCGAGCAGCAGCTGCGCGACGACAGCGGCCTGCTCGACGGGGTGACCCCGATCGGGCGCGGCCCGATCCTCAGTCGCGTCTGGTCGCAGCCGTCCATCACGGTGACGGGGATCGACGCGCCGTCGGTCGCCAACGCGTCCAACACGCTGAGCCCCGAGGTGTCGGTCCGCATCAGTGCGCGGATCGCTCCCGGGCAGACGGCGGACGACGCCTACGCCGCGCTCGAAGAGCACCTGCTGGGCCACGCCCCGTTCGGCGCGCACGTCCGGATCGACGACGTGGACAAGGGCGATCCCTTCTTGGTCGACACGTCGGGCACGGCCATCGCCGATGCGACCGTCGCCATGACCGAGGGCTGGGGTGAGGCCCCGGTGCAGACCGGCATCGGCGGATCGATCCCGTTCATCGCCGACCTCGTCCGCACCTTCCCCGAGGCCCAGATCCTCGTGACCGGCGTCGAGGACCCCGACACGCGCGCCCACAGCCCCAACGAATCGCAGCACCTCGGCGTGCTGCACCGGGCGATCCTCAGCGAAGCGATCCTGTTGGCGCGGTTGGACGCGAGGGGCTGACCGGCACGACCCGCGCCTCCTCGTCGCCGTCGACGACGGACGAGGAGGCGCGGGTCCGGAACAAAACCGGCTCACCGCTGCTTACACTGGTCGACGACGAGTGCCCCGCACTCGACCCGGCCCGAAGGAGGCACCATGACCGACATCGCAACCGCTCCCGTCGACGCGAAGGCGCACGGCGTGACGATCACGTCCACCGCCGCGGACAAGGTGAAGAGCCTGCTCACGCAAGAGGGCCGCGACGACCTGCGCCTCCGCGTGGCCGTCCAGCCCGGCGGCTGCTCGGGGCTCATCTACCAGCTGTACTTCGACGAGCGCATGCTCGACGGTGACGCCACCGTCGACTTCGACGGCGTCGAGGTCATCGTCGACAAGATGAGCGTCCCGTACCTCGACGGCGCCGCCATCGACTTCGAGGACACCATCCAGAAGCAGGGGTTCACGATCGACAACCCCAACGCCCAGGGCAGCTGCGCCTGCGGCGACAGCTTCCACTGATCGCACCCGCCGGCACGCCCGGCGAGCGGAAGGGGCCATCCGGACGGATGGCCCCTTCCGTCGTCTCGGGCAGGTTCTCACTCGACGTCGAGAGGCTTTGGGCGCGTGCCGTGCGTTGGGGGTCTCATCCTGCGAGTAAGCTAGGCAAGTCCCCGTCAACACTGGGAACACCCCCACTGTCGTGTCATCCGAGAGGTCACAGTGCGCTCTAACCGCCGTCTTCGTTGGGCTGCCGCCCCCATGGCAGTCGTCCTGGCTCTCGTGCTTGCGGGGTGTACCACCGACCAGCTCCAGGGGTGGCTGCCCACCACCGCCGGCACGACCAACCACGTGGACCGCGTCATCGGCCTCTGGGTCACCTCGTGGATCGTGCTGCTGATCGTCGGCGTCATCGTCTGGGGTCTCATCATCTGGGTGTGCGTGGCCTACCGCCGTCGCAAGGGCCAGACCGGCCTCCCCGTGCAGCTCCGCTACAACATGCCGATCGAGATCTTCTACACGGTCGTCCCGTTGATCCTCGTGCTCGGCTTCTTCGCGTTCACCGCCCGTGACCAGGCGGCCATCGAAGAGCCGACCGCCAGCCCCGACGTCAAGATCGACGTCTACGCCAAGCGCTGGGCCTGGGACTTCAACTACATCGACCAGCAGAACGAAGACGAGAGCGTCTACTACCAGGGCATCCAGGCGCAAGAGCTGGGTGACGGCACCATCGACGAGAGCCAGCTCCCCGAGCTCTACCTCCCGGTGGGCAAGACGGTGCAGATCGACCTCAAGTCGCGCGACGTGGCGCACTCCTTCTGGATCATCGACTTCTTGTACAAGAAAGACACGATCCCCGGCAAGACGAACTCGATGTACTTCACGCCCGAGAAAGAGGGCACGTTCAGCGGCAAGTGCGCCGAGCTCTGCGGCGAGTACCACTCGCTGATGCTGTTCAACGTCAAGGTCGTCTCGCAGTCCGAGTACGACCAGTACCTGCAGACCCTCGACGCCGAAGGCAACACCGGCCTCCTGGGCGACCAGTACAACACCAACACCAACCAGCCCGGCACCGAGGCCCCCGCCAACGCCGCCGGCACCGAAGACTCCGAGAAGTAAGGCACAGGTTCGATGAGCTCAGCCACCGCCACCCGTCCCACCACCGGCGGGACGTCCTCCGGTCAGAACTTCGGCGCCTCGAAGGTCGGCCGCAAGGGCAACGTCGTCGTCAACTGGATCACGTCGACCGACCACAAGACCATCGGGTACATGTACCTGATCACGTCGTTCCTCTTCTTCTGCCTCGGCGGGGTCATGGCGCTCATCATCCGCGCCCAGCTCTTCGCACCGGGCCTCGAGATCGTCGCCACGAAAGAGCAGTACAACCAGCTCTTCACGATGCACGGCACGATCATGCTGCTCATGTTCGCGACGCCGCTCTTCTCGGGCTTCGCCAACGTGCTCATGCCGCTCCAGATCGGCGCACCCGACGTCGCGTTCCCGCGGCTGAACGGCTTCGCCTTCTGGCTCTACTCGTTCGGTTCGATCATCGCCGTCGCCGGGTTCCTCACCCCGCAGGGTGCCGCGTCGTTCGGATGGTTCGCCTACGCACCGCTCAGCGACACGACCTTCTCGCCAGGCCTCGGCGGAAACCTCTGGGTGTTCGGCCTCGGTCTGACCGGCTTCAGCACGATCCTCGGTTCGGTGAACTTCATCACCACGATCGTGTCGATGCGAGCCCCCGGCATGACCATGTGGCGCATGCCGATCTTCACGTGGAACACCTTGATCACGTCGATCCTGGTCATCATGGCGTTCCCGGTCCTGGCCGCCGCCCTCTTCGGTCTCGGCTTCGACCGCGTCTTCGACGCCCAGGTCTTCAACCCGGCGAACGGCGGGGCGATCCTCTGGCAGCACCTCTTCTGGTTCTTCGGCCACCCCGAGGTCTACATCATCGCCCTGCCGTTCTTCGGCATCGTGTCCGAGGTCTTCCCGGTCTTCAGCCGCAAGCCGATCTTCGGTTACAAGACGCTGGTGTACGCGACCATCTCGATCGCCGCCCTGTCGGTCACCGTGTGGGCCCACCACATGTACGTCACCGGGTCCGTCCTGCTGCCGTTCTTCTCGCTGATGACGATGCTCATCGCCGTTCCGACAGGTGTGAAGATCTTCAACTGGATCGGCACGATGTGGCGCGGGTCGGTCACCTTCGAGACGCCCATGCTCTGGGCCATCGGCTTCCTGATCACCTTCACGTTCGGTGGTCTGACCGGTGTCATCCTCGCGTCGCCTCCGCTCGACTTCCACGTGTCGGACACCTACTTCGTGGTGGCGCACTTCCACTACGTCGTGTTCGGCACCGTCGTGTTCGCGATGTTCTCCGGCTTCTACTTCTGGTGGCCGAAGTGGACGGGCAAGATGCTCAACGAGCGTCTCGGCAAGATCCACTTCTGGATGCTCTTCGTCGGGTTCCACACGACGTTCCTCGTGCAGCACTGGCTCGGCGTCATGGGCATGCCCCGTCGTTACGCGACGTACCAGCCCGAGGACCACTTCACGTGGATGAACCAGCTGTCGACCATCGGGGCCATGCTGCTCGGTGTCTCGATCCTGCCGTTCCTCTACAACGTGTACATCACCGCTCGCCGGGCTCCCAAGGTCGAGGTGAACGACCCGTGGGGTTACTCGCGCTCGCTCGAGTGGGCCACGTCGTGCCCGCCGCCGCGGCACAACTTCACGTCGATCCCTCGCATCCGCTCGGAGTCGCCTGCCTTCGACCTGAACCACCCCGAGGCGGGCCTGCCCGTCGGCATCGGCCCCGTGAAGGACGCGCCTGACGCTCCGACGTACGACGCGTCCAGCGAGAAAGTGAAGTAGTTCCGATGAAGACCAACGCGACGCTGTTCTGGATCCTCGCGATCTTCTTCTTCCTCATGTGCGCGGTGTACGTGCTCTGGAGCCTGCTCGACACGGGCAGGGTGGAGTGGGCCGGCACGCTCGGCATCGGCTTGGCCGGCATGCTGGGTGCTTTCTTGGCCTTCTACATGGGCCGTTCGCACGCCACGCAGGGTGGCGAACTCCCCGAGGACCGCCTGGACGCCAACATCGACGACGGCGACCCCGAGATGGGCTTCTTCAGCCCGTGGTCGTGGTGGCCCATCATCCTCGCTGCCGGGTGCAGCTTGATCTTCCTGGCGCTGGCCGTGGGCATGTGGATCATCTACATCGGGGCCGCTCTCACGGCCGTGGCGCTCGTCGGGTGGGTCTACGAGTACTACCGAGGCAACTTCGCCCACTGAGCAGGGCTTCAGCACCTCCCGAAGGGCGTCGATCTCCGGATCGGCGCCCTTCGTCGTCTGCCCGGGACACCACTCGCGCGATACGTGGACATCGATAGGGTCGAGAACTGCCATGATCATGGCGATTCCAGGCGATGAGGTCACCGTGGGCAAGCAGCAGTCGAAAGTCCAGTCGAAGCTCCAACGGGCCCTCGCAACGTCGTCGATCTACCGGATCTCCCGTGAGATCGAGGCCATGGAACGCGTCGACGGATTCGTCGTCGGCCTCGGCGCGAAGTGGGTGCTCATCGCCCGAACGATGGACGGCGGCCACCCCGACGGCCTCATCGCCCTCTGAGTCCGCGACATCTCCTCTCTCGCAAGGGATCGGTCCTTCGAGACCACGTTCGCGATGACCCAGCCGCAACCGGGCCCTGACGATCTGGCCACCATCGACCTAGACCGAACCGGCCAGGTGATCGGGACGATGTCATCCCTGTCCTCCCTCATCGCCGTCGAAGGCGACCGCAGAGAGCCCGGGTGTTTGTGGATCGGTAGATGCGTCGGTACGCACGGCAGATGGGTCGGGCTGCTCGAGGTGCGACCCGACGCGTCCTGGCGTCGAAAGCCCAACGGCTACCGAACGAGAGAAGTGACGTCCGTCAGCATCGACAGGCACTACCTCACGGCGCTGGCGGTTGTCGCACCTGAACCGCCCGGGGTATCGGCGTAGGACGAATGACAGTGACGGGGATGCCTCCTCACTGACCAGGCGGGGCCACCGGCATCCGTCGTGCTGCGCCTGATGAACCTCGACGTCGTCCCTCTTGGCTCAATCACGAGCCGGGTGGCGTGCCCGTGAGGTCAGCCTTCCGTCCTTCGCCGGGGGAGCGCCCCGCGGACTCGCGGTGGTCGCCGGTCGTTCGTTGGAGCCAAGGACGACGAAGCCCACACAGTGAGCGTGCCCTGGTGAGGCTGGCGTGCGGGACGGCTGGGAGTTGCCTTCCCGCACACGGGCGGACGCAAGCGAACGTCCTGCGTGGTCGCGAGAGCTTCCGACGGTCGTTCCGGCAACCGGCTCTGATCCCGGCACTCATGTCGAGCCAGAGGAGCTCCTGGCTCGTCTCCGGCTGCTTGACGACCGTCGACTCCGATGTTGTGCGACGTGCGGTCGGAGCACGTTCCGCGAGGGGACACGGCATCTGACCGCGAAAGCCCGGTCGCACGAGGTGTGCGGCCGGGCTTCCGGGTATCAGAAGGTCTGCGTGTCAGTGACCTTCGTCGTGGTGCGATGCCTCGATCTCGGAGCGCTTGACCGGGGCGATGCGATCTTCGAAGAAGAAGGACGACGCCGAGGCCCGCGCCCGCTGGAGTGCGGTGATCTTGCCGTTGGCGTTCGGCCGGACCATGAGGGGCTCGTACTCGTTGAAGTCGAGCAGGCGCCAGCGCTCGTACTCGTCGAGCTGCTCGTGCACCTCGATGTACTCGCCACCGGGGAGGCGGACGATGCGACCCGACTCGTAGCCGTGGAGGGCGATCTCGCGGTCCTTCTTCTGCAGGGCCAGGCAGACGCGCTTGGTGACCCAGAAGGCGATGAACGGTCCGAGGATCAACGCTGCCTGGCAGGCGTGGATCACGTAGTTCAACGACAGGTGGAAGTGCGTCGCCATGATGTCCGAGCTCGCCGCAGCCCAGAGGCTGGCGTAGAACACGATGCCGGCAGCACCGATGGCGGTGCGGGTCGGAGCGTTGCGGGGACGGTCGAGGATGTGGTGCTCTCGCTTGTCGCCGGTGACCCAAGCCTCGAAGAACGGGTACAGCAGGACCACGACGATGAAGAGACCGAGGACCGTGATCGGCACCAGGATGTTCATCGAGACGGTGTAGCCGAAGGCGACGAACTCCCAGCCCGGCGGCACGAGGCGCAGGGCGCCGTCGGCGAAGCCGATGTACCAGTCGGGCTGCGTACCAGCCGACACGGGGGAGGGGTCGTACGGGCCGTAGTTCCAGATCGGGTTGATCGTGAAGAGCGACGCGATCAGGACGATGACGCCGAAGACGATGAAGAAGAATCCACCGGCCTTCGCGGCGAACACGGGCATGACGGGAACGCCGACGACGTTCTGGTTCGTCTTGCCGGGACCGGCGAACTGCGTGTGCTTGTTGATGATCAGCAGCAGGAGGTGCACGCCCAGCAGTGCGATGAGCAGCGCCGGAAGCAGCATGATGTGCAGCGAGTAGAAACGACCCACCATGTCGGTGCCGGGGAACTCGCCACCGAAGACCAGGTACGAGATCCAGACGCCGATGACCGGGATGCCCTTGATCATGCCGTCGATGATTCGTGCACCGTTGCCCGAGAGCAGGTCGTCGGGCAGCGAGTAACCGGTGAAGCCTTCTGCCATGGCGAGGATCCAGAGCGTGAAGCCGACGACCCAGTTGATCTCGCGCGGCTTGCGGAACGCACCGGTGAAGTACACGCGCAGCATGTGCAGCATGATCGCGGCCACGAACAGCAGGGCTGCCCAGTGGTGGATCTGGCGGAACAGCAGACCGCCGCGGATGTCGAACGAGATGTCGAGCGTCGACGCCATGGCGGCCGACATGTTGAGGCCCTTGAGCGGGACGTAGGACCCGTTGTAGTTGACCTCGGCCATGGACGGCTGGAAGAAGAACGTCAGGAACGTGCCGGACAGCAGGATCACGACGAACGAGTAGAGGGCGACCTCACCCAGCATGAACGACCAGTGGTCGGGGAAGATCTTGCGACCGACCTCTTTGACCAGGCCCGACATGCTCGTGCGCTCGTCGATGTAGTTGGCCGTCGCACCGAGGATCTTGTTCGTCTTCGTCGGCGCGAAGCCGGGGGCCTTGCCGATGTTGTCGGACGTGGCCGGCTCGGAGCCATGTGTCGGGGTGGTGGTGATCACTTTTCGCGCTCCCAGAAGCTCGGGCCCACAGGTTCGTGGAAATCGCTCTGCGCGACGAGGTACCCGTCGGCGTCGACCGTGATGGGCAGCTGCGGCAGCGGGCGCTTGGCGGGCCCGAAGATCACTTCGCAGTTGTTGGTCACGTCGAACGTGGACTGGTGGCAGGGGCAGAGCAGGTGGTGTGTCTGCTGCTCGTACAGTGCCACGGGGCAACCGACGTGCGTGCAGATCTTCGAGTAGGCGACGATTCCGTCGTACTGCCAGTCTTCGCGTCCCTCGGCCGGGTGGAGGTCTTCCGGCTTGAGGCGCATGAGGAGGACGGCCGCTTTGGCTTTCTCTTCGAGCAGGTGTTCTGATTCGTTGAGGTTCTCGGGGATCACGTGGAACACGGACCCCAGGGTGACGTCGGAGGCGCGGATGCGGGCGCCGGCCGGGTCGGTGGCGAGGTGCATGCCCTCTTCCCACAGCGTGTGGCGCAGGACCGCGTTCGGGTCTTCGGCGGGCGCCAGGTCGCGGAACAGCACGACGGCCGGCAGGGGAGTGGCGACGAGGGCGCCGATGAGGCTGTTGCGGATGAGGGACCGACGTCCGAAGCCGCTCTCGTGGTTGCCGAGGGCGAAGACCTCGACGGCCTTCTCGCGGGTGGGCTCGGACCCGCGGGTGTCGTGGCGCATCTCGGTGATCTCACGAGCGGGCATGAGCGTCTTGGACCAGTGGACCGCGCCGATGCCGACGGAGAGCAGCCCGAGGGCGATGCCCAACCCTAGGAAGAGGTTGTTCAGTCGGACCGAACCCGAGTCGCCCGACGTGATGGGGAACGCCACGTACGCACCGATGGCGGCGATGCTGCCGACGATGGACAGGAAGAAGAACAGGCTCACCTGACGCTCGGCGCGCTTCTCGACCTTGGGGTCGATGTCGGTGACACGGTCGCGGTGCGGCGGCTCGCCGGGGTTCTGGAACACGTCGGACGTCACGATCGCCGTGCCGGCCGAGACCTGTCGAGGCTCGCGCTTCTCGACAGCCGAGCCCGCCGTGGGGGCCTCGTCGTCGTGCTCTGCCATTGTTTCTGCCTTTCGTGAAGTACGGAGAGAACGCGGGTCAGTTCGACCGGGCGGTCAGCCAGATGGTGATCGCGACGATCGCACCGAGCCCGAAGATCCAGATGAAGAGGCCTTCGGCGACCGGGCCGAGGCTTCCGAGCTCGAATCCACCCGGGGACGGGGTGTTCTCGACGTACTTGAGGTACGTGATGATGTCGGCCTTGTCTTGGGGCGACAGGTTGAGGTCGTTGAAGACCGGCATGTTCTGCGGGCCGGTCTGCATGGCCTCGTAGATGTGGTGGGCCGAGACGCCGTCGAGGGGCGGGGCGTACTTGCCCTGCGTCAACGCGCCGCCGGCACCGGCCACGTTGTGGCACATGGCGCAGTTGATGCGGAAGAGCTCGGCGCCGTTGGTCGTGTCACCGTCGGCCTGCAGCAGCGACTCGTCGGGGATGGCGGGGCCGGGGGCCAGCGAGGCGACGTAGGCGGCCATCGCGGCGACCTGCTCGTCGGAGAACTGGGTGGGCTTCTGTTCTGCCTGCGGGCCGTTGACGGCCATCGGCATGCGACCGGTGCCGACCTGGAAGTCGACCGAGGCAGCGCCGACGCCGATCAGGCTGGGGCCGCTGTCGGTGCCGGCGGCACTGAGGCCGTGGCACGTGGCGCAGTTCGAGGCGAAGAGCTTCTGGCCCTCGTCGATGCTCTGCTGCGAGGTGGCGGTCGCACTGCTCTCGTCCGCCGAAGCCGTCGACGAGAAGAGTGCGTAGGCACCACCGGTGGTGAGCAGGCCGACGAGCAGCAAGGAGGCGGTGGCGACGGGGCCGCGGCGGCCGGCCTTCTTGGTGCGTCGAGAGGACGAGGTTCTGGAGAACATGCTGTGCAGACGATCCAATGCCTATTTGAGGAGGTAGATGACGATGAAGAGGCCGATCCAGACCACGTCGACGAAGTGCCAGTAGTACGACACGACGATGGCCGTGGTGGCCTCTTTGTGCCCGAAGTTCTTGACGGCGTAGGCACGACCGATGGTGAGCAGGAAGGCGATGAGACCGCCGATGACGTGGGCACCGTGGAACCCGGTCGTCATGTAGAAGGCCGAGCCGTAGGCACTCGAGCTGAGGGTGACGTGCTCGGAGACGAGGGTCGCGTACTCGTAGACCTGGCCGCAGACGAACACGGCGCCCATGGCGTACGTGAGGAAGAACCACTCGACCATGCCCCAGCGGCCGACCTGGAACAGACGCCCGGTGCGGTGCGGCTGCATGCGTTCGGCGGCGAAGACGCCGAACTGGCACGCCACCGACGAGAGCACGAGGGTGATCGTGTTGGTGAGGGCGAACGGCACGTTGTGCAGGGCCGTCTGGTCGGCCCAGAGGCCGGGAGACGTCGAGCGCAGCGTGAAGTAGATCGCGAAGAGGCCGGCGAAGAACATGACCTCGCTGCCGAGCCACACGATGGTGCCCACGGCAACCGTGCTGGGTCGGTTGACGACCGGGCCGCCAGAAGGTCTCGAGAGAGAGGTACTTGTCACGAGGTCCATTATGCCTGGTAACTCGCCCTGGGTTTGCGTCGCAAACCCCGGGTCGGGAATTTCCCTTGACGCCGAGACATCGGACGGGCCCGGCCTCGCCGGTAGCCTGGGACGATGACCTCCGAGCTCACCTGGCCCCTGATCATCGACGCGCTGCTGACCGGTCGCGACCTCTCGATCAGCGAGGCCACGTGGTCGATGGACCAGGTGATGACGGGCGACGTCACCCCCGCGCAGCTGGGTGCCTTCCTGGTGGCGCTGCGGGCCAAGGGCGAGACCGTGGACGAGATCGTGGGCTTCCGTGACGCCGTCCTGGCCCATGCCGTCGCCCTGCCGGTCGACACCATGGCGGTCGACATCGTCGGCACGGGCGGCGACCGTTTCGGCACCGTGAACGTGTCGACCATGGCCTCCGTCGTCGTCGCCGCCACCGGCGTGCCGGTCATCAAGCACGGCAACCGGGCCGCGAGTTCGTCGTCGGGTTCGTCGGATGTCCTGTCCGCACTCGGCATCGACCTCACCATCGGGGCCGAACGTGTCGCCGCGGTGCTCAAGGAGGCCGGGCTGACCTTCGCCTTCGCCGCCGCCTTCCACCCGGGCTTCGGCAACGCCGCCGTCGTCCGTCGCGAGATCGGCGTGCCCACCGTGTTCAACTTCCTCGGGCCGCTCGTCAACCCCGCCCGACCGGAGGCCAGTGCGGTCGGCGTGGCGTCGCTCGACAAGGTGCCCTTGATCGTCGGGGTGTTCCAGACCCGTGGCGCCACGGCACTGGTGTTCCGGGGCGACGACGGTCTCGACGAACTGACGACGACCGGTCACAGCCACATCTGGGAGGTCACGGCCGGGTCCGTGACCGAGCACGACCTCGACCCTCTCGAACTCGGCATCCCGAGGGCGAGCATCAGCGACCTGATCGGCGGAGACGCCGTCCACAACGCCGGGGTCGCCCGAGAGGTGCTGGCGGGGGCACGGGGGCCGGTCCGTGACATCGTGCTGCTCAACGCCGCCGCGGGCCTCGTGTCGTACGGGCTCGCCGCCGATCCCGGTCAGCGAGAGCGCCCCCTCCTCGCCCGGTTCCGTGAACAGCTCGAGGTCGCGGCCCGGGCCGTCGACTCGGGGGCGGCGATCGCCAAACTCGACCAGTGGGTGGCGGCGACGCGCGCGTCCTGACCATCACCGCGCCTCCTGGACGTCACCGCGCCTCCCCGCCCTCGCGGCACGTCGTCTCGACCGGGAGGTGCCGGGCGGCACGACGAAGGGCCCGTCCTGGCGGACGGGCCCTTCGCACGGCGTCGGTCAGTTGACGTCTTCGTCGACCCAGTCGAAGGTCTTAGTGACGGCCTTCTTCCAGAGGCGGAGCGTGCGGTCACGCTCGTCCGCGTCGATGTTCGGCGTCCAGCGCTTGTCTTCCTGCCAGTTGGCGCGGAGGTCGTCGAGGGTCTCCCAGAAGCCGACCGCGAGACCGGCGGCGTAGGCCGCGCCGAGGGCGGTGGTCTCGGCGACGACGGGTCGCACGACCGGGACGTCGAGGATGTCGGCCTGGAACTGCATGAGGGCGTCGTTGGCCGTCATGCCGCCGTCGACCTTCAGCTCGGTCAGGTCGACGCCCGAGTCGGCGTTGACGGCGTCGAGCACCTCGCGGGTCTGGAACGCGGTCGCCTCGAGGGCGGCACGGGCGATGTGCCCCTTGTTGACGTAGCGCGTGAGGCCGACGAGGGCGCCTCGGGCGTCGGAACGCCAGTAGGGCGCGAACAGGCCCGAGAAGGCGGGCACGAAGTAGACGCCGCCGTTGTCGTCGACGGTCTTGGCGAGCTCTTCGACCTCGGGCGCCGAGCCGATCATGCCCAGGTTGTCGCGCAGCCACTGGATCAGCGAGCCGGTGACGGCGATGGACCCCTCGAGTGCGTAGTGCGGGGCGGCGTCGCCGAGCTTGTAGCCGAGCGTCGTCAAGAGGCCGTTCTTCGAGTGGACGATCTCTTCACCCGTGTTGAAGATCAAGAAGTTGCCGGTGCCGTAGGTGTTCTTCGACTCGCCCTGGTCGAAGGCGGCCTGGCCGAAGGTCGCGGCCTGCTGATCGCCCAGGATGCCGGCGATCGGCACCTCGCGCAGCAGGCTCGACGCCTCGACGGTGCCGTAGACCTCGGACGAGCTCTTGATCTCGGGGAGCATCGACTTCGGCACGTCGAAGGCCTCGAGGATGTCGTCACGCCACTGGAGCGTCTCGAGGTCCATGAAGAGGGTGCGCGAGGCGTTGGTGACGTCGGTGACGTGGACGCCGCCGTCGGTGCCGCCCGTGAGGTTCCAGAGGACCCAGGTGTCGGTCGTGCCGAACAGCAGGTCGCCGGCCTCGGCCTTCTCGCGGGCGCCCTCGACGTTCTCGAGGATCCACACGACCTTCGTGCCCGAGAAGTAGGTGGCGAGCGGCAGGCCGACGATGGGCTTGAAGCGCTCGACGCCGCCGTCGGCCGCGAGGCGGTCGACGATGGGCTGGGTGCGGGTGTCCTGCCAGACGATGGCGTTGTAGACGGCCTTGCCCGTGGTCTTGTCCCAGACGACGGCGGTCTCGCGCTGGTTGGTGATGCCGACGGCCTTGATGTTGTGGCGCGTGATGTCGGCGCGGGACAGGGCCTGGCCGATGACCTCGCGGGTGTTCTCCCAGATCTCGGCGGGGTCGTGCTCGACCCAGCCGGCGCGGGGGAAGATCTGCTCGTGCTCTTTCTGGCCCGTCGCCACGATCGAGCCCGAGTGGTCGAAGATGATGGCGCGGGTGCTGGTCGTTCCCTGGTCGATGGCCAGGACGTAGTCGGTGTCGCTCACGGGTGGAACTCCTTCGTCGTTGATGGATGCGGCTCGCACAGAGGCCCGGGACGGTCCATTCGAGCGGACGGGCCCGAGCCTCTGCTGGGAGCGGGTGGTGTGGTCGGGGTCGGTTGGTGCGGGTGAGCCGGCCTCGGCCGATCGGGTGGACGCCGGGGTCAGGCGGCGAGGGGGAGGAGCGGGAAGGACAGCAGGGCCGCGAGGGCGCCGCCGACGAGGGGGCCGACGACCGGCACCCAGGCGTAGGACCAGTCGCTGCCGCCCTTGCCCTTGATGGGCAGGAAGGCGTGGGCGATGCGCGGTCCGAGGTCACGGGCCGGGTTGATGGCGTAGCCCGTCGGGCCACCGAGCGAGGCGCCGATGCCGACCACGAGCAGGGCGACGGCGAGACCACCGAGCGGGCCGAGGTTGGCGGCGTTCGGCGAGGCGCCGTTGGTGATGGCGATGATCGTGAAGACCAGCACGAAGGTGCCGATGATCTCGGTGACGAGGTTCCAGCCGTAGTTGCGGATGGCGGGGCCGGTCGAGAAGACGCCGAGCTTCGTCGCGGGGTCGGGCTCGTCGTCGAAGTGCTGCTTGTAGGCCAGCCAGACGACGACAGCACCGATGATCGCTCCGACCATCTGGGCCAGCACGTAGACGAGGAAGGCCCCGAACGTGATGTTGCCCAGGATGAGCTGCGCGATGCTGACGGCCGGGTTCAGGTGGGCCCCCGACGAGTACGAGGCCAAGATGCCGACGAAGACCGCGAGGCCCCAGCCGAAGTTGACCATGAGCGTCCCGCCGTTGAAGCCCTTCGTCTTCGTCAGCGCGACGTTGGCGACGACGCCGCCACCGAGGGTGAGCAGCAATGCGGTGCCCACCGTCTCTGAAAGAAAAATCAATCCCAGGTTCACGTCGACCTTCCTTGTCGTACGGCGGGGCGACAGTGCACCCGCGGTGAGCGTGTGTCAACACCTTAGTGCTGTGATCACACGAGATGAGAAGGAAACATCGGGTGTTTGCACATATGTGCATCGGGGTGCCCTGGGAGTAGGTTGAGCGGCAGCCTGATGCCCTCAGCACCGTGTCCCGCGCCGCGAAAGGTACTTCGATGAAGAAGCTCATCAACGATCCGTCCGATGTCGTCGACGAGGCCGTGGCCGGCTTCGGCGCAGCGCACGCCGACCTCGTGGTGGTCTCCCACGACCCGACGTTCGTCCGGCGTGCAGCGGCCCCCGTACCGGGCAAGGTGGCGATCGTCAGCGGTGGTGGGAGCGGTCACGAACCCCTGCACGCCGGGTTCGTCGGGTTCGGCATGCTCTCGGCGGCCGTGCCCGGCCCGGTCTTCACCTCGCCGACGCCCGACCCGATCGTCGCGGCCACCCAGGCCGTCGACGCCGGCGCAGGGGTCCTCTACATCGTCAAGAACTACACGGGCGACGTCCTCAACTTCGAGACCGCCGCCGACCTCGCCGAGGCCGAGGGGATCACGGTCCGGTCCGTGCTCGTCGACGACGACGTGGCGGTCAAGGACTCCCTCTACACCGCCGGTCGTCGGGGAGTGGCCGGCACCGTCGTCGTCGAGAAGACGGCGGGTGCCGCGGCGGAACGCGGCGACTCCCTCGACGCGGTGGCCGAGGTCGCCCGCCGCACGAACGAGGCGACCAGGACGATGGGCGTCGCGCTCACGGCGGGGACCGTCCCGCACGCCGGCGAGCCGAGCTTCACGTTGGCCGACGACGAGATCGAGATCGGCATCGGCATCCACGGCGAGCCGGGTCGAGAGCGCGTCCCGCTCGAGCCCGTCGACGCGGTCGTCGACCGGCTGCTGGCGGCCGTGACCGACGACCTCGGGGTCACGTCGGGTGACCGCGTGTTGCTCTTCGTGAACGGCATGGGGGGAACGCCTCTCGTCGAGTTGTACATCGCCTACCATCGTGCAGCCGAGGTCCTCGAAGGTCAGGGGGTCGAGGTGACGCGCAGCCTCGTCGGTTCGTACGTGACGTCCCTCGAGATGCAGGGCATGTCGATCACGGTGACGCGCCTCGACGACGAACTCACCGAGCTCTGGGACGCGCCGGTCGAGACCGTCGCGCTCCGTCGGGGGCGGTGACCCGGCACCGCCGCAGCCCGACCCGACCACACCACGGCGACGCCGCCACAACGCACCACGGCCTGACACCGCACCACCGCACCACGAGAGGAACGACGACCGCATGACACTCGACGCCACCTGGACCCGGGCCTGGATCGACCGGACGGCCGACGTCGTCGCCGCCGAGCACACGGCCTTGAGCGAGCTCGACCGCCAGATCGGCGACGGCGACCACGGCGAGAACCTGTCGAGGGGCTTCACCGCCGTGCGCAGCCGGCTCGCCGACCTGCCCGCGGACGCGACGCCGGGTGCGGCGCTCAAGCTCGTCGCCACGACGTTGATCTCGACGGTCGGCGGCGCCTCGGGTCCGTTGCTCGGCACGGCGTACCTCAAGGGGTCGGCCGCTCTCGGCGACGCGACCGAGCTCGACGCGGAGGCGGTGGTGGCGTTCCTCACGGCGGCTCGCGACGGCGTGGTGCTGCGCGGCAAGGCGGAAGTGGGCGACAAGACCATGATCGACGCCTGGACGCCGGCCGTCGACGCCGCCGCGGCTGCCGCAGCCGGGGGAGCGAGCCCCGTGGACGTCCTCCGAGCGGCCGCGGACGCCGCCGCCGCAGGAGCCGCGTCGACCGAGCCCCTGGTGGCTCGCAAGGGCCGGGCCAGCTACCTCGGCGAGCGAGCCGTCGGCCACCGGGACCCCGGCGCCCAGTCGTCGTCCCTCATCATCGCCGCGGCGGCGGACGCCGCCGACGGCACGACAAAGGAGTCCTGAGCATGCCCACCATCGGAATCGTCGTCGTCTCGCACAGCACCAAGATCGCCGAGGGCGTCGTCGAGCTGGCTCGTCAGATGGCGCCCACGACGACCCTCGTGGCCGCCGGCGGCACGGACGACGGCGCCATCGGCACGAGTTTCGACAAGATCTCGGCGGCCCTGGCCGAGGCCGGAGCCGGTGGGGGAGCGGTCGTCCTCTGCGACCTCGGCTCGGCCATCCTCACGAGTGAGACGGCCGTCGACTTCCTCGACGACGCCGACAAGGAGCGCGTGATCATCGCCGACGCCCCGCTGGTCGAGGGCACGGTGGCCGCGGCCGTCGCCGCCGAGACCGGGGGAGACCTGGGCGCCGTCGCCGCGGCGGCGCGCACGGCGACGGGCGTCGCGGATGCCCACGCCGACGAACGCGAGCTCCGTGGCGGGGACGCGATCGAGCGCTCCGCGGTGCTGGTGAACGAGTCCGGGCTGCACGCCCGGCCCGCCGCCGACCTCGTCACGCACGCGTCGAAGTACCAGGCCGACGTGACCGTCAACGGTGTCGACGCGAAGAGCCTCCTGCGCATCATGGGGTTGAACGTGGGCGTCGGTTCGACCGTGGCCGTGATGGCCACGGGCCCCGACGCCGCCGCGGCCGTCGACGACCTCATCACGCTGATCGAGGGCGGGTTCGGCGAGAAGGCGAGCTGACCGCCCCGCGCGACCCGTGCCTCCCGGGCGCCGGCGTCAGCGGCGGCGTGACCACTTCGTGAGCAGCATGTCGCCCGAGAGCAGCACGTGGTCGAGGCTCAGTCCCTTGAGCGCCATCGCCTCGCGGGCCGCGACGATGCGCGGCCCGGCCCCGCCCTCGAGGTTGGGCGAGACGGTCAGGCACAGTTCGTCGACCACGTCGGCGGCCACCAGGTCGCCGAACAACGCGGGCCCACCCTCGGTGTGGATCTGCGGGAGTCCTCGCTCGGTGAGGGCCCGGACGAGGAGGCGCGGGTCGACCCGGTCGCGACCGCACGACACCACGTCGGCGACCTCGTCGAGCCGGGCCCTGGCGTCTCGAGGGGCGCCGTCGTGCGTCAACACCACCGGCCGCACGGGGGCGTCGGCGAACACGCCGCTCGTCGGGTCGAGCCCGAGGGACCCGGAGACGATGGCGAACACGGGGTGGTCGGGAAGGCCGGCCGCACGGCGCCACGCCACCGCGTCGTCACCGAGGCGCATCGGGCCGTAGCCCTCGTCGCGGACGGTGCCCGCCCCGACGACCACGACGTCGCAGAGGCGGCGCAGCAGGTCGAACACGAGCAGGTCGGCCGGGCCGCCGAGATCGCGCGTGCGGCCCGCGGCCGTCGCCGACCCGTCGACGCTCGCGACGAAGTTCGCCCGCACCCGCGGGGTCGCGCGGTCGCGCGGTGCGTGCAGCTCGATGAGGTCGTCGAGCGTCAGCGCCCCGCCGACCTGCGGGGGAGCGGGGTGCAGTCGCGTGATGGTGGTCGCGGTCACGAGGCCCCTTCGTCGATGTTGTGGCGCTCCAGGACGGGGTCCCGCCAGCCGAGGATCGCCTCGACCATGCGGACGGCGTCGACGCTGGCCCGGACGTCGTGCATGCGGACGATGCGCGCGCCCTGCAGCACGCTGACGGTGGCCGCGGCGAGCGAACCCGCGAGCCGGTCGGGCTTGTCGCGGCCGAGCGACTCGCCGACGAAGTCCTTGTTCGACACCGCGGCGAGCGTCGGGTGCCCCAGGGCGGCCACCTCGGACAACCGGCGCGTGAGCTCGAGCGAGTGTCGCGTCGTCTTGTTGAGGTCGTGGCCCGGGTCGACGACGAGTCGGTCGTCGCGGACGCCGTGGGCCCGCGCGAGGTCGACCCGGCGGGCCAGGAACTCGACGACCTCGGCGACGACGTCGTCGTACCGGGGGCGCGGATGGGGGCGTCGCGGTGCCGCGAGGCTGTGGGTGACGACGAGCGTGGCGTCGGAGTCGGCGACCACGTCGGCCAGGCGGGGGTCGTGCAGCCCCGTCGTGTCGTTGATCACGTGGGCCCCGGCGGCGACGACCCGCTCGGCGACCTCGGGGCGGAAGGTGTCGACCGAGATCACGACGTCGGACCGGACGGCGAGGGCCTCGACCACCGGCAGCACGCGGTCGAGTTCGTCGGCGGGGGACAGCTCGGGCCCGGGAGCGAAGGGGACGCCGCCGATGTCGACCCAGTCGGCGCCCGCCTCGGCCGCGTCCACGGCGGCCTGCACCGCACGGTCGAGCGCGAAGGTCGCGCCCTGGTCGAAGAACGAGTCGGGGGTCCGGTTGACGATCGCCATCACGGCGACCTGACGCGCGAAGTCGAAGCTACGTGCCCCGATGCGCCGCACCGGGACCCGCAGCGGTGGCAGGACGGCCGCCGAGGCGGCGCCCCCACGGGCAGCGCCGGTGGGGTCAGGCACGGGACGCGCCGATGAGGGAGACGGCCTCGGCGCGCGCCGCCGGCTCGGACAACACGCCCCGGCTCGCGAGCGTCACCGTCGTGCTGCCGGTCTGACGAGGACCCCGCGTCGTCACGCAGCCGTGCGACGCGTCGAGCACGACGAGGACCCCGTCCGGACGCGCACCGGCCTGGACGGCCTCGGCGATCTCCTCGCCGAGGCGCTCCTGCAGCTGCGGTCGCGAGGCGACGGCGTCGACGACCCGGGGGAGCGCGCCCAGTCCGACGATGGTCTCGCCGGGCACGTAGGCCACGTGGGCGACGCCCACGAAAGGCAGCAGGTGGTGCTCGCACACGGAACGGAACGAGATGTCGCGGACGATGACGACCTCGCCGAGCTGGTGGCTCTCGGCCGGGACGGTGGCCTGGGCCACGAGGTCGGCGGCGTCGACCGTGAGCCCCGAGAAGAACTCGGCGTAGGCGTCGGCCACGCGCCGCGGCGTCGACTCGAGCCCGGGCCGCCCCACGTCCTCACCGATGGCGGCGAGCAGTTCGAGCACGGCGGCCTCGATGCGGGGCCGGTCGATCGGCGGGTGGGTCATCGCACCATCCTCTCAGGCGGTGGGCCCGGTCGTGCCGCCCGCCTCGTCGGCGTCTCGGTCGGGTCCGCCGTCTCGGTCGGCTCCGCCGTCTCGGTCGGCACGACCGTCGCGGTCCCGGGGGAGCGCCTCGTGGTGCCGCCGTCCGTGGCTGCGCCGCGCCTCCTTCATCTCCGCCTCGAAAAGGTGCCTCCTGCCGCCTGCCAAGGCATCACGGGCGTTCTTCTCGTGCTCACGGAACGCGGCGTGGTAGCCGTCGTCGTAGTCCTCGACGAGCTGGTACGTCCACCGGCCCTCGACGACGTTTCGGCCCACGAGGTCGCGCTCGAGCCGGTCGGCGATCTCGGCGTGGCCGGCGTCCCGCAACGAGTCGACGGCGTCGCCGAGCGCGAGGTCGGCCTTGCCGGTCAGGCGGTGGAACCCGTAGAGGAACCCCCGGGCCTGTTCGACGATCTCGAGTGCGGCCGAGAGCTCACCGAGGGCCGCGACCGTCGCGTCGTCGAGCCCGTCGGGTCGGCGGTGTGCCTCGTCGGGGCCGTCGTCGGTTCCGTCGTCTGAATCGGTCGTGCGGGTCGCGTCGGTCGTCATGCGACCAGGCAACTCCGAGGAGGGGCGACGCGCGCCACCGGGGAGCTGCCGTCAGTGGCCAGATCGGCATCACTTGACATAATGTGCATTATCAGTCACCCGGGGCTGATCCGGAGAGGGGTCGGTGGCAACCCGTCTGGAACGCCCCGTCGGCCTGCGCCTGGCACTGGTCGGGTCAGCTCCGGCCGAGCACCTGACGCATCAGGTCGGCCAGGTCGGCGGGTTCGACCGGCTCGTGGGTGTTCGTTAACTCGTCGAGCGTGAACCAGCGCGACGCGAGGATGTCGTTTCGCTCGTCGTCGGTCCAGTCGTCGTCGACGACCTCGAAGTGCGGCAGGCGCACGACGAAGAACTCGGCGTGGCCGTGCGTGTGGTCGGCGTCGTCCCACGGCACCTCGAAGTCGTCGACGCGCACGACGTCGCCGACCTCGGTCACGACCTGGCCGGTCTCTTCGTGCAGTTCACGGACGGCCGCCTCGACGTGCGTCTCGCCCGGGTCGACCCCACCGCCCGGCGTGATCCACCGGGCGAACCGGCTCGTGTCGGGCGCGACCGTCTTCATCAGCAGCAGGCGGTCGCCCTCGTCGAGGACGAGGAGGCGCGAGGTCGGACGCACGACCCTCTCGGTCACGAGGTGGCCCGCCTCAGACGATCGGCGCGAAGTCGCCGGTGTCGCCCACGAGCCGGGTGTGGTCGGCCGGGACCGGGTCGACGGCGGCCGACGCGACCTCGGCCGCGAACTCGGCGACGTTGTACAGCTTGCCCGCGCTCTCTTTGCGCGACGAGATGGCGCCCGGGTTCGACCGCTCGAGCAGCGTCGCCGTGATGGTGCCCTCGATCATGTCGCCCGACACCACGACGAACTCGACGCCCGCGGCCTCGAGCTGGGGCAGCATCTCGCGCAGGGCGTCCTCGCCGGCGCGCTTGCTGAGGGCGACCGGCAGGTACTCGGGCATCGTCTCGGTGGTGCGGATGAAGTGCGCCTGGTGGCTGGTGACGAAGACGACGCGCGACCCCGGGGCGAGCAACGGCAGCGCGGCCGTCAGCAGGGCCACCTGGGCGTCGCGGTTGAGCTTCAGGGCGTAGTCCTCGGCCATGCCGGTCTCCATGCCGCCCGAGGCGTTCATGACGAGGACGTCCAGCCCGCCCCACGCGTCGCGGACCGTGTCGAACATGGCGACGAGGCTGGCGTCGTCGGTCAGGTCGGCGCCGATCGCGATGGCCTCGCCACCGGCCTCCTCGATCTTCGACACGAGCTGCAGCGCCCGCTTCTCCTTGTTGCGGTAGTTGACGACGACCTTGGCCCCGGCCTCGGCGAAGTAGCGCACCGTGTCGGCACCGATCCCCCGGGACGACCCGGTGACCAGGACTCGGGCTCCGGTGAGGGACTCTGCGGCGAGGGGGTTGGACAAGGCGTGCTCCAGACTGTGCGAGGGGTCGGTCGGCCCGCGGGCCGGACTCGACCCTACCAACGACCCTCGTCAGCGTCGGTGGCGGGTGGTAGTTTCCATAACAGGGGAACGAGAGAAGGTCCACATGGACGTCCTGAACGATTTCGCATGGGTCGCGTGGGTCGCGCTCATCCTGGTGTTCGTCATCGTCGAGGTGACGACGCTCGAGTTCACCTTCTTGATGTTGGCCATCGGCAGCGTCGGCGGTCTGCTCGCGGGGCTCTTCGGCGCCCTGTGGTGGCTGCAGGCGATCGTCGCCGCCGTGCTCGCCGTCCTGCTGCTGTTCACGGTGCGGCCTCCCCTCCTCCGCGCCCTGCGCCGAGGGGGCGACCCGACGCCCAGCAACGTCGAGGCCCTGCTCGGCCTGCGCGGCACCGTCGTCGTGCCGATCGGCTCCGACCCCGGGCAGGTGAAGCTGTCCAACGGCGAGATCTGGACGGCACGGGTGCTGTCCTCCCCCGCGACGTCGGCGGCCGCCGACCTCGCCCTCGACACCGGGTCCCCGGTCGTCGTGACCGCCATCGAGGGGTCGACGGCGTTCGTCGCCCCCGCAGAGAGGTCCTGAACCCATGGACACCATCAGTGCCGGCACCGTCGTCACGATCGTGGTCGTCGCGATCATCGTCGTGCTCGTCCTCGTCATCCTGTTCCGCTCGGTCCGCATCATCCCGCAGGCGAGCGCCGGCGTCGTCGAACGACTGGGTCGATACCACAAGACCCTCTCCCCCGGGCTCAACCTGCTCGTGCCGTTCATCGACCGGGTGCGCCCGTTGATCGACATGCGCGAGCAGGTCGTGTCGTTCCCGCCCCAGCCCGTCATCACCGAAGACAACCTGGTCGTCTCGATCGACACGGTCGTGTACTTCCAGGTCACCGACGCCCGGGCCGCCACGTACGAGATCGCGAACTACCTGGGTGCCGTCGAGCAGCTCACGACGACCACGCTGCGCAACGTCGTCGGCGGGTTGAACCTCGAGCAGGCGCTGACCAGCCGCGACAACATCAACGGTCAGCTGCGCATCGTCCTCGACGAGGCGACGGGCAAGTGGGGCATCCGGGTCGGCCGCGTCGAGCTCAAGGCCATCGACCCGCCCCTGTCGATCCAGGACTCGATGGAGCAGCAGATGCGCGCCGAGCGCAGCCGTCGCGCCGCCATCCTGACCGCCGAGGGCACCAAGCAGTCCCAGATCCTCGAGGCCGAGGGCTCACGCCAGTCGTCCATCCTGAAGGCCGAGGGCGACGCCAAGGCCCAGGTGCTGCGCGCCCAGGGTGAGGCCGAGGCCATCGCCACGGTCTTCAACGCCATCCACGCCGGCGACCCCGACCCGAAGCTGCTGGCCTACCAGTACCTGCAGACCCTGCCGAAGATCGCCGACGGCTCGGCCAACACGATGTGGATCATCCCGAGCGAGCTGACCGAGGCGCTGAAGGGCATCGGGCAGGGATTCTTCGCCCCGCGCGACCCGAACGCCCCCGGGTGGACCCCGACCGAGGCGCCCAAGGTCTCCGAGATGGACGTCACCCCCGACCTGGCGTCGACGGTCGACCTCGAGGCCGAACCCGACCTGGGCTTCCCGACGGTGACCACGCCGGGTGGCGCCGCCGGCGGCACGCCTCCCCGAGGAGGCGCGGCGGGCGACGTCCCCGACGGTCCCGCCCCCGAGGGGGGCACCGCGGGCACCGGGCCGAGCACTCCCCCCACGACTTCGTCGTGACGTCCGCTCCCCCGGTCTCGGCCGGCTGGTTCGCGCCGCCCGGGCCGCGCGTCCTGGCCCACCGCGGCCTGGCCGTCGAGGCGCCCGAGAACACCATGCTGGCGTTCGCCCTCGCCGTCTCGGCCGGAGCGACCTACGTCGAGACCGACGTGCACGCCACGCGCGACGGCATCGCGATCATCAGCCACGACCCCGACCTGAGGCGGCTCGCCGGACGCGACCAGCGCCTCCTCGACCTCGACCTGGCCGACGTCAAGACCGTCCGGCTCGACGGGGAACACGAGATCCCGACCCTCGACGAGGCCCTGGACGCGTTCCCCGAGACGCGGTTCAACGTCGACCTCAAGTCGGACGAGGCCGTCGCGCCGGCGGTCCGGGCGATCAAGCGGGTGCGCGCGACGGACCGCGTGCTCGTCACCTCGTTCGACCATCGGCGCCGCCTCCGTGCCGTGGCGGCGCTGCCGGGCGTGGCCACCTCCGCCTCGTCCCGCGGCATCACCGCAGCCGTCGCCGCCGGGCTCGTCCCCGTCGCCGGCCTCCGACGCGCCCTCCTCCGGCGGGCGTTGGCCGGCTGCGGCGCCGTGCAGGTGCCCGAACGCAAGGGGCCGGTCCGCATCGTGACGGCCTCGCGCGTGGCCGAGTTCGCCGCGTTGGGCGTCGAGACCCACGTCTGGACGGTCAACGAGCCCGCCGTGATGGCCCGCCTCCTCGCCCTCGGCGTCCACGGGATCGTCTCCGACCGGGCCGATCTGGCCCTCGTCGAGGTCGGTCGCCTCGCGATCTGAGCGTCGTTCCAGCCTGCCCGGGCACTGTGAAGCGACTGTGAAAGCGCACGGCTCGGAACGGGCAGGGTCCAGAACGGGTTACAACGGGTGATTGCAACGCGAGAGGAGACCACACAATGGCAGATCGCAGTTTGCGCGGAATGAGGCTCGGCAGCCAGAGCCTGCAGAGCGAAGAGGGCGTGGAGTTCTCGCCCCGCAAGAAGGCCGTCTACCAGACGACCGACGGTCAGACGTTCGACATGGTGTTCGCTGCGGACGCCGAGATCCCGGACATCTGGCAGTCCCCCAAGAGTGGTCAAGAAGGCCGTCTCTTGTCGGCCGACGGCAAGCCGGTCGAGATCGACGCCGGCGACGTGAAGGTCCCCCGCAGCCACTGGGACATGTTGCTCGAGCGTCGCAGTCGAGCCGAGCTCGAAGAGCTCCTGCAAGAACGACTCGACTTCTTGCGGGCCCGCAAGGGTCAGCACAAGATCGGCGCCTGACCGCAGACCACTAGAGGCCCGGACACCGCGAGGTGCCCGGGCCTCTCGCCGTCGCGTGCGGTGGGGGCGTGCCGATCAGTCGACGACTCGCCACCGCGGCAGCACCGGGTCGGGTGCCTCGTCGAGCAGGCGGCGTCGACGTGACCGGCGGGTGCCGATGAAGAGTCGGGACAGGACGAGCACGGCCAGCCCGAAGAACGAGACCAGCAGCTCGATCGCCCGACTGGCGACGACGGCCGGAGTGGTGCCCGTCCCGAGGTCGACGATGGCGATCATGGTGCCCGGTTCGTAGTCGGGGATGCTCGCGGTCGTCCGACCCGAGGCGTCGATGGCCCGCGTCGACGCGACCGTCGAGACGTTGACGAGGGGGCGTGCGGTCTCGATCGCCCGGAGGCGCGCGATCGCGAGCTGCTGTTCGTTCTCGTCGGTCTGACCGGGCCGCGTGCCGAAGTCGGCGTTGTTGGTCTGGCCGATGATCACCTGGGCGCCCTCGTCCATCATGTTCGTGATCAGCTGGTCGTCGACGATGTCGAAGCAGATCGAGATGCCGGCCCGGAACCCGCCCAGGTCGAAGACCTCGTCACGCGTGCCCGGCGTGTAGTCGCGACCGATCAGGTCGATGAGGTCGGGTGCGAACGGGCGCCAGAAGTCGCGATCGGGGACGTACTCGCCGAACGGGACGGGGTGCTTCTTGTCGTACTGGTCTTGCACGGCCCCGTCGGCCCAGAGCAGGGACGAGTTGTAGACGGTCTCGCCGTCGTCGCTCTGCGTGATGACGCCGGAGACGAGCGGGGCGTCGTAGCCGCGGCTGATCGCGTCGAAGACGTACCGCCCGGCGGCGTCACGGGTCGGGTCGCGGTCGCTGCCGCCCTCGGGCCAGACGATCATGTCGAGGTCGCGCTGGTCTTCGGGGAGCTGGGCCAACTGGGCCTGCAGGCTGCTCATCGCCAGCACCTGGGCGTTGGTCAGGTCGCCGTACTCGCGATCGGAGAAGTAACCGGCGTCGCCGTCGCCCTGGACGGCGGCGATGGTCGCCGTCCCGGCGGAGTGGGTGGGCCAGGCGGGCACCGCCAGCGCGGCCACGACCACGGTGGCGCCGGCGAGCACGCGGGTCGACCCGCGGACGGTGGTCTGGAGGGCGAGCTGGAGGAGCGCCGCGACGATCGCCACCATGAGGAACGACAGCCCCGAGATGCCCAACCAGGCGACGAGTCCGGCGAACGGGCTCTCGGACTGGCTCAGGGCGACCCGACCCCAGGCGAAGCCTCCGTAGGGCCAGTTGCCGGCGACGAACTCACGGAGCGTCCACAGCCCGCCGACGACGACGGGGAGGAGGACCGTCCGGCCCAGGGTGCCCGGCCAGACGCGGGGCACCCAGCGGTACGCGAGCGTGATCAGCATCGCCCCGGCTGCGAAGAACAGGGCCTCGAGCGTCGACAGGGCGGCCCACGGCACGACGCCCAGGAAGAGCGTCGCCCACGAGATGTGGATCAGGTAGAACGACAGCCCGGCCACGAGGCCCACCAGGAACGAGCCGCCGAGCGACCGGCCCTTCAGCGCGAGCAGCACGAAGCCGATGCCGACGAAGGTCAACGGCCAGACGTCACCGTCGGGGAAGCCGCCGTCGAGGACGGCACCCGCACCGAGCGCGACGACCACGGCGAGCCAGAGGGGCAGTCGGACGTCGGTCGCTCGGGAAGACACCACGCGATTCTAGGTGGCGGCGTCTGGGAGACCCGCCGTCCGCCCACCCCTCGGCCGGCAGGAGGTGCGACGCGTCAGGGACCGACCGCGGTGTACGCCACGATGCCCCGGCGGACCGCGTCCAATGCCTGACGGGCCGTCGGTCCGACGGGCAGGTCGCCCACGACCGACAGCTGGTCGAGCAGGTCGATGGTTTGCTTCGTCCACCGGACGAAGTCGCCTGCGGCGAGGTCGGCGTCCTCGAGCACGGAGTCGAGAGGAGCCCCTCGGGCCCATCGGTGCATGGCGAGGGCCAGCCCCGGCGCGGGCTGTTGGCTGCCCGGCAGGCGGTTCTCTTGTTCGAGGTCGTCGAGCTCGGCCCAGAGCGTCTGCGTGGCGTCGAGCGCGGTGCGGAACTCGCCTCGCGGCAGGAAGCGTTCGGAGAGCTGCCCCTCGTCACGGCGGGGTTCGTACACCAGGGTCGCCGCCATCGCCGCCAGGGACGGGACGTCGAGAAGATTCCAGAGGCCGAGGCGCAGGCTCTCGGCCACGAGGAGGTCGCGATCGCCGTAGATGCGTCGGAGCGTGCGGCCAGCCGGGGCGACGGCGACCTCGGCGTCGCGCGGGACGCGACCCGCGCCTCCGGCCCTCGCGCCCGTGGGGACGAGGTACCCGCGGTCGAGCAGGACGTCGGTGACCCGGTCGAAGACCTTGGCCACGGCACCCGTGCGACTGCGGATCTGGGCCGAGAGCTGGTCGGTCTGCTTCTTGAGCTTGAACCATCGTTCGGACCACCGGGCGTGCTGCTCGCGCTCGGGGCAGGCGTGGCAGGGGTGCTGCCGGACCTGTCGGCGGAGTTCGGTGATGCGGCGCTGTCGCTTGTCGCGTTCGGCACGCGACTGCGAGTCGGCACGGGCCGCACCCTGCTTCTCGAGGTCGCCCACCTCGCGACGCAGCAGCGTGTACTCACCGAAGTCGCCGAGGTGACAGGCCATCGAGGCGGCGTAGCCGTCGAGCGACTGCTGCTGCGACCGCACCTTGCGCGCCAGGTCGACGACCGAGCGGTCGGCCTGGAACTGCGCGAACGAGGTCTCGAGGACCTCGCGGGTGCGCGAACGCCCGAACTGCTCGATGAGGTTGACGGCCATGTTGTAGGTCGGCCGGAAGCTGCTGTTCATCGGGTACGTGCGGCGCGACGCGAGGGAGGCGACGGCCTGGGGGTCGAGGCCCTGCTGCCAC
The DNA here is from genome assembly GCF_015350895.1 of Frigoribacterium sp. VKM Ac-1396. Classification (NCBI taxonomy): domain Bacteria; kingdom Bacillati; phylum Actinomycetota; class Actinomycetes; order Micrococcales; family Microbacteriaceae; genus Frigoribacterium; species Frigoribacterium sp. VKM Ac-1396. The sequence goes on from NZ_JADKSD010000001.1 coordinate 273,439, forward strand.
TGGATGAGAGAGTGGCCCTCGACGTCGATGCCCCGACGGCCGGCGCGTCCGGTCAGCTGGGTGTACTCGCCCGGGGTGATCGGGACCCTGGCCTCGCCGTTGAACTTCTCGAGCTTCTCGAGGACGACCGTCCGAGCCGGCATGTTGATGCCGAGCGCCAGGGTCTCGGTCGCGAAGACGACCTTGACGAGCTTCTTCTGGAAGAGCTCTTCGACGACCTCTTTGAAGGCCGGCAGCAGCCCCGCGTGGTGGGCGGCGACGCCGCGCTCGAGCCCGTCGAGCCAGCGCCAGTACCCCAGCACCGCCAGGTCTTCGTCGCGCAGGGTGCGACACCGGGCCTCGACGATCTCGCGGATCTCGTGCCGTTGCTCGGCCGTCGTCAGGCGGATGCCCGACCGCAGCACCTGCGCGACGGCCTGGTCGCAACCGACGCGGCTGAAGACGAAGAAGATCGCCGGCAGGAGGTTCTGGTCGTCGAGCATCTCGACGATCTTCCAGCGGTCGAGCCGGCCGGGTCCGCCCTGCGTCGGCGGCACGACGTGGCCCCGCGGGCCGCCGCGCCCGGACGAGTGCCCTTCGCTACGACGACCGCCGCTGCGCCCGCCACGCCGCCCGAGGGAGGTCGCCCGGAGCAGCTCGGGATTGACCCGGTTGGTCGCGGCCTGCCCCGACGAGTCGAACAGGTCGAGGAACTTGCCGCCCACCAGGACGTGCTGGTCGAGGGGCACGGGGCGGTCTTCCGAGACGATGACCTCGGTGCTGCCGCGCACGGTCTGCAGCCAGTCGCCGAATTCTTCGGCGTTCGACACGGTGGCGCTCAACGAGATGAGGCGCACGTCGAGGGGCAGGTGGATGATGACTTCTTCCCACACGGCACCCCGGAAGCGGTCGGCCAGGAAGTGCACCTCGTCGAGGACGACGTAGCGGAGGTCGGTGAGCATCTCGGAGCCCGCGTAGATCATGTTGCGCAGCACCTCGGTCGTCATGACGACGATGCGGGCCCGCGAGTTGACGTTCGTGTCGCCGGTGAGCAGACCGACCTCGGACGCGCCGTACTCGGCGACGAGCTCTTGGAACTTCTGGTTGCTCAGCGCCTTCATCGGAGCGGTGTAGAAGACCTTGGCCCGCGGGTCTTGCATCGCGAGGTGGATCGCGAATTCGGCGACGAGGGTCTTGCCCGCACCGGTGGGGGCGGCGACGAGGACGCTGTCGCCGTCTTCGACGGCGGCGCACGCTGCTATCTGGAACGGGTCGAGCGAGAACCCCAGGCGCGACCGGAAGGCCTGGAGCTTGGGCGTCTTGACGCGCGTCTTCGCGGCGGCGAAGCGTTCCGCCGGGCTGAGGTCGGGACTCACCGGATCAGCTCGCCGCCAGCTCGGCGTCGAGGACGGCGGCCCGTTTCGCGACCCGACGGTCGTGCAACCAGGCCACCCCGGCGGCGAGGAAGAAGAGGATCACCATCGGGACGGCGAGCAAGAACATCGAGAAGATGTCGGCCGAAGGCGTCGCGATGGCCGTGAAGAGGACGATCACGAGGATGGCGACGCGCCAGCCCTTGATGATCGACGACGCGGAGATGACACCGACGAAGTTCAGCAGGACGAGGAACACGGGCATCACGAACGCGATGCCGACCGCGAGGACGAGCTTCAGCACGAAGTCGTAGTAGACCTTCGACTCGATGATCGTGGAGTCTTGGGTGTCGACGAAGCTCGTCATGACCTCGACGATGTGCGGCAGGACGTACCACCCCGCGACGCAGCCGCCGAGGAAGAGCGGGATCGCGGTGCCGATGAACCCGACGGCGTAGAGCTTCTCTTTGCGGACGAGCGCGGGCACGATGAAGGCCCACACCTGGTACAGCCAGACCGGGCTCGAGATGACGACCCCGACCGTGACGGCGATCTGCAGCTTCAGGTCGAACGCACCCGTGATGTTCGAGTAGTTGAGCGTCGTCGCGCCCGTCCGGGCCGCCGCGATGGCCTCGACCGGTGATCTCAGGGCGTCGAGGACGAACGGGGCCAGGAACCAACCGGCGACAGCGGCCAGGATGAGGGCCAGGGCGGAGATGAAGAGTCGCTTGCGCAACTCGAGGAGGTGCTGACCGAGCGACATCTTGCCGTCACGGCCACGGACACGGCCGGCCCCTCGCCCCTGGGTGCTGTCGCCACGAGTCGTCGTCGTGGCCACGCGTCAGGACTTCGGCGGGAGGTCGCGATCGGGCGACGGGTAGGAGTCGTCGACGCGACGAGCGGTGGTCGAGTCGGTGGACCGTGCCGAGGACTCGTCGGAGCGACGGGTCGGACGCTCGTCGTAGTCGTCGACCGGGTCTTTCTTGTCGCTGGCGACCTCGTTCTTGAAGATGCGCATCGACTGGGCGATGCTCTTCGCGAGGGCCGGCAGCTTCGGGGCACCGAAGAGCAACAGGACGATCGCCAGGATGATGATCAGGTGCCAGCCTGAGAGCGCGTTTCCGAACATGGTGGGTTCTCCTTGCGGGGCAGGGTGACGATCAGTCTACCGTCATGGGTCGCCCGAGACGGGTGCGGCGCAGGCGATCCACAGGGCGGATCACCGCACGGCGGTCAGGAGGCGCGTGTCGCCTCGTCGTCGTAGCGCGCGATCGCCGTGCGCACCCAGTCCGCGACAGCCGTCCGAGCGGACTCGGGCGAGACGACCTCGGGGCGTCCGGGCAGGCCGGCGACGACCCGGCAGAGCGTTCCGAGCCGGTTGACCCGCAGTCGCAACCGCACGCGGCCGCCGTCGAGCACCTCGGGTTCGTCGGGGCCGTAGTCGGCCAGCAGGGGGGCCGCCGCCGCGTCGAGGTCGACGACCACGTCGAGGTCGTCGGGCGATCCCTCGAAGAGGGTCTCGGGCAGGGCCACGTCGACGGCCCGATGGGCGATGGGCGTCGAGGTGAGCGCAGGGGCGGCGATCCGGTCGAGGCGGAAGGTGCGAGGGGCCTCGCGGAGGTGGTCCCAGGCGCGGAGGTACCAGTCGGCGTCGACCGACTCGACCCGCAGGGGGTCGACCCGGCGACGTTCGGCCACCCCGCGGGTGCCCCGGTAGTCGAACTCGAGCTGGACGCCGGACTCGACCGCCCGGCCGACGAGGCCCAGCACCTCGCTCGTCTCGGTCTGGTCGACCGCGACCTGGCTCGGCTCGCTCGAGGCCCCGCGGGACAGCTTGCTCATCAGCGTGGCGATGGCGGCGCGGTCGGCGTTCTCGGGCAGGGACGAGAGGTACTGCAGGCCCGCGATCAGGGCGGCGGCCTCGCGAGCCGAGAAGCGCGGCGAGTCGTCGATCGCCACCAGGTTGGTCAGGACGATCACGTCGTTCTGCTCGAAGTCGTCCCAGGCGATGTCGAAGAGGTCGCCGTGCTGGTACTGGGTCGTCTCGCCCGGGACCCCCGAGACGGCGATGAGCTCGACCGCGCGTCGGATCTCGGCCACGCTGACGCCGAAGTGGGCCGCAGCCTCGGCCACGCTGACCCGTTCGTGGTCCATGAGCCAGGGAACGAGCGAGAGCAGGAAGGCCAACTTGTCGGCCGCGTGCAGGGCGCCCCGCGCGTCAGCCACCGGTGCCTCCCGTGTCGCCGCCGGCGACGGGTGAGGTGGTGCCGCCGTGGGCACGCAGCACGCCGGTGAGTCGGCTGAGCACCAGCGCGCGCAGGCTCTCGGGCTCGAGGACGGTGACCTCGGGGCCGAAGGAGGCCAGTTCGTCGGCGAGCAGGTGCTCGTCGGTCCAGTGGACCGTGAGGGCGTCGGGGGCGACCCGGGTCGTGCCACGACGCTTGCCGAGGCGCGTCTCGGCGTCGGACAGGGGTTCGACGCGGACGGTCGCCGTGCGGTCGCGCCAGACCTGCTCGAGGTCGGCCAGGGCGCGTTCGGCCGTGGCGCCGTCGGGGCGGGTGAACGGGGTCGAGGTGACCTGCACCGGACCGACGACGCGCGACAACAGGAAGGTCTTGACGGCCCCCGTTGCGATCTCGACCGCGGAGACGAGCCACCGACCGTGGTGCTGCACGAGCGCCGCCGGGGCCACCTCGCGTCGGCGGGCGGCCTCGTCGCCTGGCTTGAGGTAGTCGAACCGCACCACGACGCCCCGGTCGAGGGCGCTGCGCAGGGGTTCGAAGGCCGGGTCGCGCGACCGGAGGCGAGGGGCGTACTCGAGCTCGGGGACGCTCGCCGAGCCGCCGAGCGACCGCAGCTTGAGCAGCGCTCGACGGGACTCGTGGGAGAGCGACCCCTCGCGCCAGACCATGGCGGCCAACGTGAGCAGGGCGGTCTCTTCGGAGGAGAACGCGATGTCGTCGGGCAGCTCGTACGCCCCGCGCGGGATGCGGTAGCGCAGGGCCTGGTTGTTGCCGGCCGCCGACGGGTCGTCGATCGTCTCGAGGGGGACGCCCAGCTCGCGGATGTCGTCCTTGTCGCGTTCGAACTGCCGCTCGAGGGCGGCGTTGTCGCCGGACCGCGAGTACTTCTGCCGGTACCCCTGGACGGTCGACAGGATCTCGGTCTTGCTCAGCCCGGAATCCGTCGCGAGCAGGGCCAGCACGAGGCTGAACAGACGCTCTTCGACGGGGACGCGGGGGGTGCGGGCAGCGGGCACGGAGGGCCGTCTCAGCAGGTGGGGGTCATCGGATCGCGCCGAGCACGTCGAACACGTAGACGTAGGCCGACCCACCGCTCGCGGCCGAGGCGGGCAGCACGACCATCACCTGCGAACCGACCTGCTGGCCCACCAGGGCGGACCGGATGTCGTCGGGGATCTGCGAGTCGCCCAGGTCGACCGGCGTCGCCGACCCACCGTTCGTCCACGTGGAGCCCGCGACCGTCGAGGGCTGGCTCCAGGTGACCGCCGTGAACTGCACGACGGCGGTGTCGTCGGCGGTCAGGGTGGGGCCGTGGCCCTTGCGGACGAGGTGGACGACCTCGCTCGTCGGGGCGTCACCCGCGGGGATGGTGATGCCGGGAGCGCCGTCGGGGGCGGTCACGACGGCCGGCAGGCCGTTCGCACCGAGCTGGAGGACGCCGTCGGCCTTGGCGAGGAAGGCGCGCTTGACGTCGACCACGGCCACGTAGGCGGCGTCCGGGTCGTCGTTCGGCGTGGTCGCGGCGCCGTTGATCGAGGCGGAGAGGTCGCTGGCCTTCACCGCGACGGCGACGCGGGAGCCCACCATCGAGCACTCGAGCGCGTCGACGAGGGGCGCGAGGGTCTGGCCGCCCACGGTCAGGGGCACGTTGGTCGACCCGTCGTAGCCGCTGTCTTCGAGCTCTTGGCCCGTGGTGCCGTCGAAGAGCGTGTAGTCGATGACCACCGGCGTGCCGTCGACGAGCCGCTGGCCGTCACCCTGGATGAGCGTGGAGACCTCGGTCTTCTTCGTCACGATCGGGGTGGGCACGTCGACGTCCGGCTTCGAGCCGAAGTCACCCGTCGCCGTCACGACCGAGGCGGCGTCGCCCGTGGGCGGGCAGCCTGCCGAGCCGGGCCCGGTCGCGGTCGAGCAGGCCGTCATCGAGGCGAGCAGGCCGACCGTCACGACGAGGGCGGGGATCTTGCGCACGGGGACTCATTTCGTCGAGGCGACCGGGGGGTCGAGTGGGGCGACCGGTCGGGTCGCACGGATGCGGAGACAGCTTAGCGGGGGCGTCCGCCCCGCTCGCGCGGCTCAGGCGGGTGCGGAACCCGACGGTGTGCCACCGTCGACGGCCTCGGTGGCGGCGATGGCGGCGTCGGCCGCTGAACGGGCCTGGCGGGCGGTCTTGCGCAGTTTCTTGTCGCTCGCCGACCGGTCGCCGAGGGCCCCGGGGGTCCACGCCTCGACGTCGGCCTCGCTGTAGTCCGACTTCGACGGGCGCCGCTTGAGCTGCGGCAGCACCGCGCCCGGGGCGAGGCGCCTCGCGGTGAGGAGGAACCCGGTGTGGCCGATCATGCGGTGGTCCGGGCGAACGGCCAGCCCCTCGACGTGCCAGCCGCGCACGAGGGTCTCGGACGCGTCGGGCTCGGTGAACGCGCCCGAGGCCCGGAGCGCCTCGGCCGTCCGGGAGAGCTGGGTGGCCGTGGCGACGTAGCAGACGACCAGGCCGCCCGGCTTGAGGGCGTCGGCCGTGACGTCGACGTTCTCCCACGGGGCGAGCATGTCGAGGACGACCCGGTCGACCGTGCCGTCCGGCATGGCCGCCGGCAGCTCGTCGGCGAGGTCGCCGACCGTGACGGTCCAGTTGCCGGGCTCGGCGCCGAAGAAGCTCGCGACGTTGCCCTCGGCCACGTCGGCGAACTCCTGGCGGCGCTCGAACGAGGCCAGGCGACCCTCGGGGCCGACCGCACGGAGCAGCCAGAGAGACAGCGCACCCGAGCCCACCCCCGCCTCGACCACCGTGGCACCCGGGAAGATGTCGGCGAAGGCGACGATCTGGGCGGCGTCCTTCGGGTAGACGATCGCGGCACCCCGCGGCATGGACATGACGAAGTCGCTCAGCAACGGGCGGAGGGCGAGGTACTCGTCACCGGTGGTGCTCGCGAGGACCGACCCGTCGGGCAGCCCGACCACGTCGTCGTGCGCGATCATGCCGCGGTGGGTGTGGAACACGGCCCCGGGCGTCAGCACGATGGTGTTCATCTTGCCCTTGGGGCCCGTGAGCTGGACCTTGTCGCCCTCGACGAAGGGGCCGGACTGTCGGCGGATCGCGGTCATGCGGCGGTGCTGCTTTCGATCGGGTCGCACCCCGAGGGGTGCAGGAGGCGCGGTGGGCGCACCGGGGGTCAGGAGTCGGACGTCGACCGGTCGCGGAGGGCGCGACCCGCCCGGTGGAGGTCGCGCAGGTCGTCGACGGTCGTGCCGACGAGCGTGTCGCGACGGATGAAGGGGCCGTCGTCGGCGAGCGGCGCGTGGTGCTCCACGCCGATGGCGACGGTGCCGGCGGCGACGGCCGAGGCGAGCCCCGGCGTGCTGTCCTCGATGGCGATGCAGTCGGCCGGGTCGACGCCGAGCAGCTCGGCGCCGCGGAGGTAGGCCTCGGGGTGCGGTTTGGCGTGCTCGACGTCGTCACCCGCGACGATCGCGTCGAACGCCTCGAACTCGATGGCGTCGACCATGAACTGGGCCATGCGGCGGATCGACATGGTGACGAGCGCCGTGGGCACGCCCTCGCGGCGCAAGGCGGCGAGCAGCTCTTTCGCGCCGGGCCGCCAGGGGATCTCGACCGCGGAGCGCTCGAGCACGGCCGTGGTCAGGCGGTCGATGATCTCGTCCTCGGACAGCTCGACGCCGTGGGACTGCAGCACACGGGCCGACTGCCACAGACCGCTGCCGATCATGGCGTCGCCGTCGGCGCGGCTCCAGGTGCCGCCGAACGACTCGACCAGTTCGACCTGGCAGAGGAACCAGTACGGCTCGGTGTCGACGAGGGTTCCGTCCATGTCCCACAGGACGGCGGCAGGCAGGGTTTCGGTCACGGCGGACGAGTCTACCGGGCGTGGGCTCCGCGGCCCCCGACCCGCGCCTCCTCGTCGTCGCCACGGTCTATCGTGGAGGGTCAAGCGCCGGACGCCCTCCGGCACGGTGAGGACTCAGGTTGACGAACACGTCGGATTTCGCTGCGGGACGCCTGCTGGTGGTGGCCTTCGAGGGCTGGAACGACGCCGGCGAGGCCGCCAGCGGCGTCGCCCGCAGCCTCGTCGAGACGCTGTCGCTCGAGCCGGTCGCCGAACTCGACGGCGAGCGGTACATCGACTACCAGTTCAACCGGCCCCAGGTGGGGCTCGACGACGACGGCGAGCGGACGCTCGTGTGGCCGCGCATCCAGCTGCACGCGGCCGCCGACGCCGTGACGGTCCTCCCCCGCGACCCGGCTGCCTCCGCCACCGAGGTGCTGGTGCTGCTCGGGGCCGAGCCGTCCCGCAGCTGGCGGGGCTTCGCCGCCGAGATCGTCGACCTCATCGACGTGCACGACGTCACGGGCGTGGTGTTCCTCGGGGCGATGCTCGCCGACGTGCCGCACACACGACCCATCTCGGTCTTCGTCAGCAGCGAGAACGAGTCGGTCCGCGACGAGTACACCCTCGAGCGGAGCACCTACGAGGGGCCGGTGGGCATCCTCTCGGTCCTGGCCGACGCCGTCGAGGCCGCCGGCGTGCCGACCCTGTCGATCTGGGCGTCGGTGCCCCACTACGTGCACAACGCGCCGTCGCCCAAGGCCACGCTCGCCCTCATCGAGAAGCTCGACGAGCTGTCGGGCGTGGCGATCCCCCGCGGTGAGCTCGCCGCCGAGTCGACGGCGTGGGAGTCGGGCATCGACGCCCTCGCGGCCGACGACGACGACATGGCGGGTTACATCGAGCAGCTCGAACAGGCCCGTGACACGGTCGACAGCCCCGAGGCGAGCGGCGAGGCCATCGCCCAGGAGTTCGAGCGCTACCTGCGTCGGCGCGACGGCAAGGGCGGCGACGGCCGGCCGGACGACCCGCGCTACCCGCCCGTCCCCTGACGCCCGGCCGGGCCGGCAGCACCGGCGTGCCGGGCGGGGCGACTCAGCGCGACGCCTGGCCGGGGACGGCCACGCCGTTCTCGTAGGCGTACACGACGGCCGCCGTACGGTCGCGCAGTCCGAGCTTGCCGAGCACGTTCGAGACGTGCGTCTTGACGGTGGCCTCGCCGAGGAAGAGTCGTCTGGCGATCTCGGCGTTGGACTCCCCCGACGCGAGCCGGTCGAGCACCTCACGCTCCCGGTCGGTCAGGGTCGCGAGGTCGGGGCTCGGCACCATGACGCGGGCGGTCGCGCCGTCGCCGACGGCACGCTCGACGACGGCCCGGGTGAGCTGCGGCGAGAGGAGTGCGTCACCGCGGTGCACGACCGCGATCCCCTCGATCAGCTCTTCGGGCGTGGCCGTCTTCAGGAGGAACCCGCTCGCCCCGGCCCGCAACGCCCCGAACACGTAGTCGTCGCGGCCGAAGGTGGTGAGCACGAGGACGGCGGGGCCGTCGGGGGGAGCCTGCTCGAGGATGCGCCGGGTGGCCTCGAGGCCGTCGAGGACGGGCATCTCGATGTCCATGACGACCACGTCGGGCCGGAGCCGTCGCGCGAGGTCGACCGCCTCGAGCCCGTCGCGGGCCTCGCCGACGACCCGGAGGTCGGGGGCGGTGTCGAGGATGATGCGGAACCCCGTGCGGACGAGGTCTTGGTCGTCGACGAGCAGGACGCTGATCGGATCGGTGGTGTGGTTCATGCTCTCTCGGACGGGTCGGGGGTGACGGCGTGCTCGCGCGGACGGGAGTCGACGCAGGCTCCGACGGGCAGGACGGCTCGGACGCGGTAGCCGCCCCGACGTCTCGGGCCGAGGTGCAGTTCTCCACCGTGCAGGTCGACGCGTTCGCGCATGCCCCGCTGCCCGAGGCCGGCGCCGGTCGTGGCAGCGTCGTGTGGGCCGCCCGCCACGGGGTAGGGAGCGGGGCCGGGTCGTCCGTCGTCGACCACCTCGACCTCGACGGTGCGGTCGCCGTAGCGCAGCGACACCTCGGCGAGCGAGGCGTTGCCGTGCTTCAGGGTGTTGGTCAGGGCCTCTTGGGTGATGCGGTGGAGCGTGACGCCGATGCTCTCGGGGACCTCGCGCGGGTCACCGTGCACCGAGAAGCGGACCTCGAGGCCCAGGGCGCGGGTGTCGGTCATGAGGTCGGGCAGGGCCGCGAGACCGGAGGGGCCGGCATCCGTCTCGCCGTCGCTCGACCGCAGGACGCTCAGCAGGCGTTCGAGCTCGTCGATGGTCGTGCGCGCCGTGGCCTCGACGGCGGCCAGCGCGCCGCGGGCGATCTCGGGCCGGTCGAGCGTCCGCCGGGCCGCACCGGCCTGGATGCCGATGACGGCGACGTGGTGGGCCACGACGTCGTGCAGCTCGCGGGCGAGTCGCGTGCGCTCCTCGTTGATCGCCCGGTCGGCCACCAGCTCGTGGGCGGCCCGCAGCTCGACCCCGGTGCGTTCGAGCGCGTGCAGGCGGGTGGCCGAGACGCGCGCCGCTCGCCCGAAGGCGATGGCGGTCACGAGGACGATGCCGTTCGACACGAGGGTGTACGCGATCGTGGCGAGGGCGACCGCGTCGGGCGACTCGGCGCCCGAGACGTAGACCGTGCGCAGCCACACCCCGAGCCAGACGAACATGACGGCCGTCACGGCGACGCTGACGACGAGCGCCCGACCGCGGCGGGCGGCCCAGGCGTTCGCGGTGAAGATCGCGACGAACTCGACGATGGACGGGGTCAGCGTGTCGGGGTAGCCCCTGAGCTGTGCGGCCAGGAAGACGGCCGACACGATGACGAGCACCGCGACGGGCCGGCGCCGGCGCAGGGCGACGGGCCCGCACAGGGCGGCGAGCCAGAGGACCGACTCGACGGTCGAGGGTGTGCCGGCGCCCTCGGAGCCGTCGACGATGACGGCGCTCAGCCAGAGAGTCGCGAGCCCCAGCCCGAAGACGAGGGCGGCGATCCAGTGGTCAAGGCGGCCGTCGCGCCGGGTGAGGGGCCGCCGTTCGTCGACCGACGCGTCGGCCGGGGCCGAGGCGGTGGTGGTCGACGAGTGCACGCCGACCATCGTAGGTCAGACGATCGTGCTGGTTGAGAGAGTCTCATGCGTATGCATGCAGAACGGGCCGCCCGACCCGTTTCGAGGCGGGCGGACCGGGTAGGACCGCCGGCTCGGGAGCTCGGCGGCTCAGGGGCGCAGGTCGACTCCCAGCAGGGCCTGGACCGCGTCGACGTCCACCTCGGACGGCGTCGCGCCCTGGGCGACGACGGCGTCGACGGCGAGCAGGGCCGACGGCGTGTCGAGGTCGGCCCCGAGGGCGGACCGCAGGGCGACGACCAGCGGGGTGGGTGCCGGTACCGGCGCCGCGCCTCCTTCGCTCGTCGCGGCCCAGGTGCGCCATCGGGCGAGGCGGGCCTCGGCGTCGACGAGGTCGGCGTCGAACCACTCCCAGTCGGAGCGGTAGTGGTGCGACAGGAGGGCGAGGCGGACGGCCCTCGGATCGTGGCCGGCGGCGACGAGCTCGCTCACCTTGACCAGGTTGCCGAGCGACTTGCTCATCTTCTCGCCCTGGTACCCGACCATGCCGGTGTGCGTGTGGTGCACGGCGTACGGGCGCCCGGTGAGAGCCGTGCCGTGGGCCGTGCTCATCTCGTGGTGCGGGAAGACGAGGTCGCTGCCGCCGCCGTTCACCGTGATCGGGACGTCGAGGTGCTGCTGCGCGATCACCGTGCACTCGATGTGCCAGCCGGGCCGGCCGGCACCGAGCAGGGTGGGCCACGAAGGCTCGTCGTCACGGGCCGCCCGCCACAGCAGGGGGTCGAGCGGGTCGCGTTTGCCGGGGCGGTCGGGGTCTCCCCCGCGTTCGGCGAAGAAGCGGGCCATGGTCTCGGCGTCGTAGCGGCTCTCGAGGCCCAGGTGCCAGTCGGTCTCGCGTTCGGCCCGGCGGACGTCGAAGTAGAGGTCGTCACCGGCCGACGAGTCGTCGGTCGGCACGGGGTAGGCCAGACCCCGGTCGAGGAGGCGCGCCACGGCCTCGGCGACGTCGGTCACCACCTCGGTCACCGCGACGTAGTGCGTCGGCGGCACGACGGCGAGGTGCTCCATGTCGCTGCGGAAGAGGTCGGTCTGACCGTCGGCGAGTGCGCGCCAGTCGACGCCGGTCGCGGTCGCGCGCTCGAGGAGCGGGTCGTCGACGTCGGTCGTGTTCTGCGCGTAGACGACCTCGACCCCGGCGTCGCGCCAGACCCGCAACAGGGTGTCGAAGGCCAGGTAGGTCGACGCGTGGCCCAGGTGGGTGGCGTCGTACGGCGTGATGCCGCAGACGTACAGCCCGGCCCGCGAGCCGTCGACCTCGGTGGGGTGCACCGTGCCGGTCGACGTGTCGTGCAGCGACGGGAGGTCGCCGAGGCCCGGCAGGCGGGGGACGTCGGGTTCTGCCCAGGACCTCACGCGGCCACCACGCCCGTGCCGAGGAGGACGAGCAGGACGACGCCGAGCACGATGCGGTAGGCCACGAAGGGGGCGAAGCTGCGGCGCGAGATGTAGTTCATGAAGAAGGCGATGACGACGAAGCCGACCACGAAGGCGACGACGGTCGCGGCCAGGGTCTCGCCGAGCGAGTAGGGACCGGGCTCGCTGAAGCTCTGGACGAGCTCGTACAGGCCGCTGCCGAAGACCGCGGGCACCGCCAGCAGGAACGAGAACCGGGCGGCGGCCGGGCGCGTGTAGCCGAGGGCCAACGCCGTGGTGGTCGTCGCCCCCGACCGCGAGACGCCGGGGAAGAGCGCCAGCACCTGGGCGAGGCCGACGGCGATGCCGTGGCCGTAGCGCATGTCCTCGAAGCGTTCGGTCTTCTTGCCGAGGCGGTCGGCGAGCCCGAGCAGCACGCCGAACACGATCAGCACGATCGCGACGATCCAGAGCGAGCGGAAGACCGTGCGGATGTACTCCTGGGCGACGTAGCCGACGAGGACGATCGGCACCGTGCCGATGATGACGAGCCAGCCCATGCGCACGTCGGGGTCGGTGCGCGGGATCTTGCCCGTCACCCCGGCGAACCAGCGCGAGACGATGCGGGTGATGTCGCGCCAGAAGTAGATGACCACCGCGAGCTCGGTGCCGAGCTGCGTGATGGCCGTGAACGTGGCGCCCGGGTCGAACTCGGCCGCCGCCCCGGGGTCGCTGAAGAACAGGCCGACGAGCCGCAGGTGCGCGCTCGACGAGACGGGGAGGAACTCCGTGAGGCCCTGGACGAGGCCGAGCAGGAGTGCCTGGAGGAGATGCTCCACGCGGGTGACCCTTCTGGTGCGGGGGTTGCTAGTACGTCGACAACAAGTCCCGCAGGACGCGACTGCCAAAGGATAGTGCGTCGAGCGGCACCCGCTCGTCGACCCCGTGGAACATCGCCGGGAAGTCCATGCCCTCGTCGAGCCGGAGGGGCGCGAACCCGTAGCCGGCGATGCCGAGCAGGCTGAGCGCCTTGTTGTCGGTGCCGCCCGAGAGCAGGTACGGCAGCACGGGCGCGCCCGGGTCGTGCCGGTCGAGGGTCGCCGTGATGGCCTCGACCAAGGGGCCTGAGAAGGGCGTCTCGAGGCCGATGTCGGTGTGCATCGTCTCGATCTCGACGTCGTCGCCGATCAGCGACCGCACCTCGGCGAGCACGGCCGCTTCTTGCCCGGGCATGCAGCGGATGTCGACGAGGGCCTCGGCGGTGTCGGGCACGACGTTGTGCTTGTAGCCCGCCGTGAGCATCGTGGGGTTCGTCGTCGTGCGCAGCGACCCGCGGATGAAGCCCTTCGCGGTGCCGGTCCGCAGGACGAGCTCGTCGGGCGCGACCTCGTGCACGTCGACGTCGAGGATGCGCGCCACCTCGCCGAGCAGCGCGGTCGTCGTGTCGGTGAGGACGATCGGCCACTGCTGCCGCCCGAGGACGGCGACGGCCTCGGCGAGGCGCGTCACGGCGTTCGCCTCGATCATCTGCGACCCGTGGCCCGCGGTGCCGCGCGTCCGCAGCTTGATCCAGATGAGGGCCTTCTCGCCGGTCTGCAGCAGGTACGAGCGGCGACCGTCGATGAAGGTCGAGTAGCCGCCGACCTCGCTGATCGCCTCGGTGGCGCCGTCGAACAGGTCGGGGTGCTCGGTCACCAGGAAGTGCGAGCCGAGGACTCCCCCGGCCTCCTCGTCGGCGAGGAAGCCCAGGACCAGGTCGCGGGCGGGTCGTTCGCCGGCGCGGAGGATGTCACCGACGGCCGTCAGCATCATGGCGTCCATGTTCTTCATGTCGACGGCGCCTCGCCCCCAGAGCATGCCGTCGCGGACGACCCCGCCGAACGGGTCGACCGACCAGTTGGCCGGGTCGGCGGGGACCACGTCGAGATGGCCGTGGACGACCAGGCCGGGCTTGGCCGGCTCGGCCCCCTCGACGCGAGCGATCACGCTGACCCGGCCGGGCTCGGACTCGAACAGCTGCGGCTCGAGGCCCAGGTCGCGGAGCGCCGCCTCGACGTACTCGGCCGCGTCGGCCTCGCCGTTCGACCGTCCGCCGCCGTAGTTCGACGTGTCGAAGCGGATCAGGTCGCGGGCGATGCGGGCCGTCTCGTCGAGCTCGGGATCGGTCGGGCCGGTGCTCGTGGGGGTGGTCGTCATGCGCCCCACGCTACCTGTGCCGCCGGTCGTGGCGACGGAGGTGGCCGTGGTCACGAGGGCCCTCGGAGCCGTGCTAATCTTTCGTGTCGGCTTCGGTCGGCACCATCCGGTCCGGGTGGCGGAAATGGCAGACGCGCTAGCTTGAGGTGCTAGTGCCCGTATAGGGCGTGGGGGTTCAAGTCCCCCCTCGGACACTCGGAACACCCCTCGCGAGAGGCGTTCCCCACGATCTGTGTTGAGACAGATGCTTGCTCGCAAGCGACGGAAGGCCCGCACACTCTTGGGTGTGCGGGCCTTCCTTGGTTCAGGGAGCCTCCTGGGTTCGCCGGCCGTCGTCGGTCGTCAGACCGCGCTGCCGGGGTTGCCGCTCGCGACGATCGCCCCGTTGATGCCCTGCGGGAAGAACCCGCCCTTGTCGATCTGGTTCGGCGTCAGGTACACGACGTTGAGCACGCGCTCGGCGGTCCGTCCGTAGACGATCGCGTTGGCGTCGGTCGGCACGAGGTTCTGGACGCCGCCGAGGGTCAGGCCCTGGTCGTCGTCCGTCGACCCGTCGAGGGAGTCGCGGGCGTCCGAGATCTTCGTCGCGGGCACCTGCAGCCCCTTGGCGTTCAGCGTGGTGCGGATGATGCCCGCGTGGTAGGCCTCGACCGCGAGGATGCCGGCGGCCGCCCCGAGGTAGGTCTTGTTGTAGATCAGGGGCGCGGCCCCCTTGTAGGCGGTGACGCCGACGTCTTCGAAGATGAACGCCCCGAGCAGGAAGTTCTCCTCCGAGGCGAACGGGTCGAAGGTCTGGCCCGGCGTGATCACGCCGGCCGCGAGGGCCGCCGCCGTGAAGCTGCTCTTGAGGTCGATCGCCGGGCGCGACACCTTGGCCCCGCCGAGCGCCGACCGCAGGAAGGCGACGTGCGCCTTCTCGTCGGCCGCGATCTCTTGGGCGATGCGCTTGACGATCGTCGTCTTGAACGGGACGGGGGCCCCGCCGGTCACGGCGCCCTGGGGGTCGATGCCGGTGATCTGGTCGGCGGGCAGGCCCGAGCCGGTGACGGCCCGGAGGTAGAACTCCGCCTCGAGGTACTCGAGGTTGAGGGCGAAGTTCAAGATGGTCGAGTCGCTGATCGCCTCGTCGGACGGCGAGACGGCGGCGGCGGACTGGGCGGGCAGCGTCGCGGCGACCGCGGCGAGCCCCGTGCCGAGGCCCGTGACGCCGGCGGCGGCGAGCAGCCGTCGTCGGTCGATGGGGGTCTCGGCGCTCCGGGAGATGGCACTGCTGATGAAACGTGTGTCGAACATCGTCGTTCCTTCGGGGTGGATTCGTGCAGCGATGCGTACCGTCCGTGCTCGCTCCCAGATGACGGACACCGGCGACGTCGGGGTCGGGTGACCCGTACGGGGGTCAAGCTATCCCCGACGGGGCCCGCTCGCCAGCCCCCCGTTCCGACCCGGCGTCGCCGACGCCCGTAGGGTCGGGTCATGTCGCTCTCGATGGCCGTCACCCGGGCCCTGCTGCGCTTCCGACCGAGGTCGACCGAGTCGGAGGACTCCCTCGTGCGGTCGATCGCCCGCCAGGGCTCGGCCGCCCCGGTCTCGCGGGCGGCTCGACGGGTCGCGATCGTCGAGGAGGCGCGGATCGGCGGGGTCACGGTCGTCACCCTCCGGCCGCGTCGGTCCCCGAGCGGCGTGCACGTCGTCCACCTCCCCGGGGGCGCCTACGTCCACCCCGTCCGGACCACCCACTGGGACCTCCTCGCCCGGCTGGTCCGCGCCTCCGGAGCCGTCGTCACCGTCCCGCTCTACGGGCTTGCCCCGGCGCACGACGTGGACGAGGCGCTGCCGGTGCTGGACGCCGTCCTCGACGACGCTCGTCGCGCCTCCTCGTCCCGCCTGGTGTTGTCCGGCGACTCCGCGGGCGGGGCGCTCGCCCTGGTCGCCGCGATGCGGGCCCGCGACGCCGGCCGCCCGGCGCCCGACGCGCTGGTGCTGTTCTCGCCGTGGGTCGACGCGGTGCTCGACTCCCCCGGTGCGCGCGAGGTGGCGGCCGTCGACCCGATGCTCGGTCGCGACGGACTCGTGGCGGCGGGCCGGTGGTGGGCGGGCGACCGCGAGCCGGCCGACCCCGTCGTCAGCCCGGTGCGCGGCGACCTCTCGGGGCTGCCGCCCGTGTTCGCCTACGCCGGCGACCGCGACCTGCTGACGGCCGACGTGAAGCGCCTGGTGCGGGGCGTCACCGGCACCGGGGGGCGCGCCGAACTGCGCCTGTACCGGGGGGCGTTCCACGTCTTCGTCGGGGCGCCCTGGACCCCGGAGGCGCGGCGTGCGGTCCGTCACGCCGCCTCGGTGATCCGCGGGGACGCGCCCCCGGCGGGTCGGCCCGCCGCCGCCCGCGCGTAGGGTCGCAGGCGGCGGGGCCGCCGGTGCCGCGCCAGGACGACGAGAGGGACGACCCATGGAGTACGCACGACTGGGCACGAGCGGTCTGACGGTCTCGGCGGTGACCCTGGGCTGCATGAGCTACGGGGTGCCCGAGCGCGGGACGCACGGGTGGAGCCTGCCCGAGGACGAGAGCCGGCCGTTCATCGCCCGGGCGCTCGAGCTCGGCATCACGACCTTCGACACCGCCGACGTCTACTCGGACGGCACGAGCGAGGAGATCGTCGGCCGGGCCCTGCGCGACTTCGCCACGCGCGAGGAGGTCGTCCTGGCGACCAAGGTGCACGGGCGCATGCGTCCGGGGCCGAACGGCGCCGGGCTCAGCCGGGGCCACGTCATGAGCGCGATCGACGACAGCCTGCGCCGGCTCGGCACGGATTACGTCGACCTGTACCAGATCCACCGCTTCGACCCCGAGGTGCCCGTCGAGGAGACCATGGAGGCGCTGCACGACGTCGTCAAGGCCGGCAAGGCCCGGTACGTCGGTGCCTCGAGCATGTGGGCGTGGCAGTTCGCGACCATGCAGCACGCGGCCGACCTCGGCGGCTGGACCCGTTTCGTCTCGATGCAGGACCAGTACAGCCTGATCCAGCGGGAGGAGGAGCGCGAGATGCACCCGTACTGCCTCGACCAGGGAGTCGGGGTGCTGCCCTGGTCCCCCCTCGCCCGCGGCAAGCTGACGCGTGACTGGGACGCCACGACCACGCGCACCGAGTCCGACCGGTTCGGTCAGACGCTCTACAAGCAGCGCGAGGACGGCGACCGTCGCGTCGCCCGGGCCGTCGCCGACGTCGCGGAGGCGCGGGGCGTCTCGCGTGCCCAGGTCGCGCTGGCCTGGGTGCGGCAGCAGGACGCCGTCACCTCGCCCGTCGTCGGCGCCACGAAGATGCAGCACCTCGACGACGCCGTCGCCTCGGTCGACCTGTGGCTGACCGACGACGAGCTCGACACCCTCGAGTCGCCGTACGTGACCCGCGAGAACGAGGGCTTCTGAGCAGGCGCCGCGTCCCGTCCGGTCGACCGCCCCGCGGTCTAGGGTGAGCGGCACGGACGGCGACGTCGCCGCCCGACCTCGACGAACGGGAGCAGCCATGGGCAGCGACGCCAACCACCACGAGCACGAGCACGAGCACGGCTCGAACGCCGACGACCGGGTCTCGGCTCAGGACGGCTCGTACGTCGACGACGACCTCCACGACGGCGCCCCTCGCACCGGAGGGCCGCACGACGGCGAGGCGGACGGCACCTACACCGAGGAGCCCGGCAGCAGCGAGGGCGACGGGTCGTACGTCGACGCCGACGTGCCCGACGAATCCGCCACGACCGGCGGCCCGCACGACGGTGAGCCCGACGGGTCGTTCACGCAGACCGACGTCGACGGCGCTCGCTGAGCCACACACCTCGCGGACCGGGCGGTCCGGGCCCGTCGTGGGCCCGGACCGCCTCGTCGTGTGTCACCCCGCCGACCGGCCCGGGGGTACGGTCGTCTGAGGGAGGAACACATACATGACCAAGCGAATCGTAATTCTCGGCGGCGGTTCCGCCGGGCTCACCACCGCACTCGAACTGCAGAAGCGGCACCCACCCCAGGCGGCGAGCATCACCCTCGTCGACCAGGCCCCGTACTTCACCTACCAACCGTTCTTGCCCGAGGTCGCCGGCGGCCACATCGCGGCCCGTGACGTCACGGTGCCGCTGCGCAAGACGCTCAAACGGACCAAGGTCGTCGAGGCGTCCGTCACCGGGCTCGACAGGGAGGCCAAGACGGTCACCGTGACCAGCGCCGACGGCGAGGCGAGCGACATCGCCTACGACCAGTTGGTCGTCGCCCTCGGCGCCGTCACCCGCACCTTCCCGACGCCGGGCCTGGCCGAGAACGGCGTGGGCTTCAAGAGCGTCGAAGAGGCCCAGTACGTCCGCGACCGCATCCTGGGCAACATCGCCGAGGCCGCCAGCGTCAAGGACCCCGCCGTTCGTCGAAAGCTGCTCACCGTGGTGTTCGTCGGTGGCGGCTACACCGGAGTCGAGGCGCTCGCCGAGCTGTCCGACGCCGCCAACTCGGCCGTCGACACGTTCCCGAACCTGTCCCGCGACGAGCTGCGCTTCGTCCTGGTCGAGGCGCTCGACCGCGTCGCGCCCGAGGTCGGCCCCGAGCTCTCGAAGTGGACGCTCGGCCAGCTGCGCGGACGCGGCATCGACATCCGTCTCAAGACCACGATGCCCTCGTGCGTCGACGGCGACGTCGTGCTGAGCGACGGCGAGACCATCCCCGCCGGCACCATCGTCTGGACGGCCGGCGTCAAGCCGAACCCCGTCCTCGGCGACATGGGCTTGCCCCTCGGCCCGAAGGGCCACGTCAACGTCAGCGCCACCCTGCAGGTCCAGACCGAGGACGGCCAGAAGCTCGACGGCGTCTGGGCGCTCGGCGACGGCGCGCAGGTCCCCGACCTGCTGGCCGAGAAGCAGCCGGCGTACTACCCGCCGAACGCGCAGAACGCCGTGCGGCAGGCGGTCACGGTCGCCGACAACGTCATCGCGACGCTGTCGGGTGAGCCGGTCAAGGAGTACCGCCACGAGTCGCTCGGCACCGTGGCGAGCTACGGCATCGGCAAGGGTGCGGCCAGCATGTTCGGCCTGCAGCTCAAGAACGTGCCAGCCTGGCTCGCGCACCGCGGCTACCACCTGTACGCGATGCCGACGGTGAATCGCAAGTACCGCATCCTGTCCGGCTGGGTGACGAACTTCGTCGGCGGCCGCGACACGACTCCGCTGGTGGGGCTCGGCGACCCGCGCGCCGGGTTCCTCAAGGTCACCCCGAAGGTCGACGCGAAGAAGTAGAAGCGAGTCGACGACCGAAGGAGGCGCGTCCCGGGTGACCGGGGCGCGCCTCCTTCGTCGTCGGTGCCGGCCGGCGGCCCGTGCCCGGGTCAGGCGGTCGTCAGGCGACGCACGGCCTCGCGCACGATCTCGCGTTGCAGGGCGGGGTCGAGGACGACGCCCGGGTGCGCCTCGCCGAGACCGGGGAGGTTCTGCCAGGCCCGGGCGAGCGACATGACCAGGGCGAAGATGTCGTCGCTGCTCCACGACACCGTCACGGCCGGGTCGTCACGGAGGCGGTCGAGTTGTGCCAGGGCGGCGTCCTGGACGGCGCGCAGGGTGGGGACGGAGGCCTCCCAGTCGTGCTCGCCCTCGAGTCGTGCCCAGGCGATCAGGCGGTTGTGGTCGGGGTGGGCCTGCATGTGGTCGAAGACGGCGAGGGCGAACTGCTCGATGCTCGCGGCGGGGCGCGACGCCGCGTCACCCATGGTCTCGAAGGTGCCGTTCAGCACGGTGGTGAAGAGCGAGCGCTTGTCGCCGTAGTTCGCATAGAGGCGCTCCTTGCTGCAGCCTGCCTCGGCGGCGATGCGGTCGACGCGCGCCCCGGCCAGTCCGTGGCGCGAGAACTCGGCCGTCGCCGCCTCGAGGATGGCTCGACGGGTCTCGGCGGCATCGGTTCGCATCGGATCACCGTAGCCGACTTACGAACCAACCAACTAGTAGGTAGGGTGATCCGTCGTCCCCCTCAGAGAAACAGGTACCGCAGTGACCACCGTCGCCCCCGCCCCCACCGAGACGCGCTCGTCGCGCCGCTGGTGGGTGCTCGTCATCGTCGCCCTCGCGCAGCTCGTCGTCGTCCTCGACGGCACCATCGTCAACATCGCCCTGCCCGACGCTCAGGCCGACCTCGGCCTGAGCGACGAGAACCGCCAGTGGGTCGTCACGGCCTACGCCCTCGCCTTCGGCGCCCTGCTGCTGCTCGGTGGCCGCATCGCCGACTTCTGGGGGCGCAAGCGCACCTTCATCGTCGGCATGGTCGGCTTCGGCGCGGCCTCGGCCTTCGGCGGTCTAGTGCAGACCGGCGGCGAGCTCATCGTCGCCCGCGGCCTGCAGGGCGTCTTCGCCGCACTGCTCGCCCCGGCCGCCCTCGCCGTGCTGACCACGACGTTCGCCTCGGGACGAGACCGCAACACGGCGTTCGCGGTCTTCGGTGCCATCTCGGGCGCAGGTGCCGCCGTCGGACTCGTGCTCGGCGGCGTGCTCACCGAGTTCGTCAGCTGGCGCTGGTGCCTGCTGGTGAACGTGCCGATCGTGGTCGTCGCCATCGTGGCCGCCGCGCTCGTCGTGAGCGAGAGCCGCGCCGAGGGACGCAACCGACTCGACGTCGTCGGCACGATCGTCGTCGCGGCCGGCCTCGCCAGCCTCGTCTACGGCTTCACCCGGGCCGAGGACGGCTGGGGTTCGGCCGTCGTCATCGGCTTCATCGCCCTCGGTGCCGGCCTGCTCGCCCTCTTCGTCGTCGTCGAGCGGCGCAGCGACCACCCGTTGCTGCCGATGCGCGTGCTGGCCGACCGGGTCCGCGGCGGGGCGTTCCTCGTGCAGCTGATCGTCGGCAGCGTGATGATCGGGGCCCTGCTCTACCTCACCTTCCACCTGCAGATCGTGCTCGGCTTCGGCCCCCTCGAAGCCGGGCTCGCGAGCCTGCCGATGACGCTCGTCATCATGGTCTGCGCGCCCCTGCTGACCAAGCTGCTGCCGGTCGTCGGGCCCCGCCCGATGATGATCGTCGGCCCGCTGGTGGCCGGGGCGGGCCTGCTCTGGCTCGCCACGCAGATCACCGCCGACGGCTCGTACGCCGCCCAGGTGCTGCCCGCGCTGCTCGTCATGGGCGTGGGGCTCGCGGGGGTCTTCGTGCCCATGCAGAACCTGGCGCTCAGCCGGGTCGAGCCGCACGACGCCGGCGCCGCCAGCGCGACGTCGAACGCCATGATGCAGATCGGCGGCTCGATCGGCCTCGCCGTCTTCACCAACCTGTACGCCGGGGCGGTCGCGTCGTCGACGTCGACGGTGGGCGGCCCGCTCGGCCCGCTCGTCGACGGCTACTCGGTGGCGTTCCTCGCCGCCGCGATCGCCATGCTGCTGGCCGCACCGATCTCGTTCGTGCTGATCCGCGGTCGGAAAGAGGACCTGCTGCCCACCCAGGCGCCCGTGCACCTGGGCTGAAGCACAGGCCCCCGTGGCCGGTCAGGCCGGGGTGGGGGCGCCGACGGCGGTCCGAGGGAGTCGGACCGCCGTCACGGCGGCGACGGCGAGGAAGACGGCCGCCACGCCGAACGCCGCAGGGTACGAGACCGTGTCCACCAGCAGCCCGGCGACGAGCGGCCCGGCGATGGCCCCCACGTCCGAGCACATCGAGAAGATCGCGACCGGGCGGCCACCGCGGGCTCCTGCCGCGTCGCCCACGAGCGCTGCGGGTGCGGTGCCCATGAACGCCGTGGCGACGCCGTAGACGCAGAGCAGGGCACCGAGGGTCCAGACGTCACCCGCGAACGCGACGGCGAACAGGGCCACGGCGGCGACGCCGAAGGAGCCGATCACGGCCGGTCGTCGACCCACCGTGTCGACGAACCGGGCGGCCGGGGCGAGGGCCAGCGTCTGCGCCACGGCGGAGGCGGCGAAGAGCAGGCCCGTCCAGGCGGTGGGGCCCCGCAGCACCTCGACCACGAGCACCGGGACGAGCGCGCTGCGCACCCCGAGCGACGACCAGCCCTGGGCGAAGTTGGCCACGCACGCGGCCCGGAACCTCACGTCGCGTAGGACGACCCCCATCGGCACCGGAGGCGCCACCGCGGTCGTCGAGGCGTGCTGCGGTGCCCGGCGCAGCAGCACCACGCCCACGAGCCCGGCCACCGCGAGCGTGCCCGCGTAGAAGAAGAAGGGGGCCGTGAGCGAGATCGTCGCGAGCAGCCCTCCGAGCGCCGGGCCGGCCATGCCGCCCACGAGGAACCCGCCCTGGTAGAAGCCGACCGCTCGGGCCCGCAGCGAGGGGTCCGTCGCCCCGAGCAGCAGGGTCATGGCCGCGATGCTGAACATGGCCGAGCCGATGCCCCCGACTCCCCGGAGCAGCAGCAGTTGGGGGTACGTCTGGGCGAGGCCCGCGAACCCGCTCGACAGCGCCACGATGCCGATGCCGACCGAGAGCACGACGCGTTCGCCCATCAGGTCGATCAGCCGCCCGACGAACGGGCTCGCGACGAGGCGCATCAGGGCGAACGCCGAGAGGACGGCGCCCACGAGGGCGTGGTCGACGCCGAAGCTGCGGGCGTACACCGGCAGCACGGGCACGACGACGCCGAACCCGACCATCACGAAGAACGCGATGACGCCGAGGACGTAGACGTCGCGGGTGAGGCGGGGGCGGTCGACGTCGACGACGCGAGGGCGGAACGGGTTCACCGACACAGGTTACGGGTCCCCGAGTGTGACGCCGTGTGTCGGGTCCGGCGACAGCGCGTGCCCGGGTCGCGAGGATGTCCCCATGACTCGACGAATCCGGTTCAACGCCTTCGACATGAACTGCGTGGGGCACCAGTCCCCCGGTCTCTGGCGTCACCCCGACGACCGCTCGGCCGACTACACGAAGCTGAGCTACTGGACCTCCCTCGCGCGCCTCCTCGAGAAGGGCGTCTTCGACGGCCTCTTCATCGCCGACGTGCTGGGCACGTACGACGTGTACGGCGGCAACCACGACGCCGCTCTGCGGAACGGCACGCAGACCCCGGTCGGCGACCCCGTGCTGCTCGTCTCGGCGATGGCCGCCGCGACCGAGCACCTCGGCTTCGGCATCACGGCCGGCACCGCCTACGAGCACCCGTACCCGTTCGCGCGTCGCATGTCGACCCTCGACCACCTCACCGAGGGCCGCGTGGGGTGGAACGTCGTGACGGGCTACCTGCCGAGTGCGGCACGCAACATGGGGGCCGACGACCAGCTCGACCACGACGCGCGGTACGACCAGGCGGACGAGTACCTCGAGGTGCTCTACAAGCTGTGGGAGGGCTCGTGGGAGGACGACGCCGTGGTCCGCGACCGCGAGACGGGGGTCTTCACCGACCCGGCCAAGGTCCACGAGATCGGTCACGAGGGCACCTACTACAAGGTGCCCGGCATCCACATCGCCGAGCCCAGCCCTCAGCGCACGCCGGTGATCTACCAGGCCGGCGCCTCACCGCGGGGCATCCGCTTCGCCGCCGGCAACGCCGAGTCGATCTTCGTGGCCGCCCCGACGAAGGAGCGCCTCGCCGCGACCGTCGCCAAGATCCGGGACGCCCTCGAGGCCGCCGGTCGCGACCGGTACTCGGCGCGCATCTACACGTTGCTGACGATCATCACCGACGCCACCCCCGAGGCCGCCCGGGCGAAGCACGAGGAGTACCGGCGCTACGCCTCGCACGAGGGTGCCCTCACGCTGATGTCCGGCTGGATGGGCGTCGACCTCTCGACCTACTCGCTCGACGACCCGGTGGGCGACGTCGAGAGCAACGCGATCCAGTCGGCGCTGGCCAACTTCCAGGCGCAGGAGGGCGACTCGGGCAAGGAGTGGACGATCCGGGACATCGCGGAGGCGGCCGGCATCGGCGGGCTCGGGCCGCGCATCGTCGGCTCCGGTGAGGAGATCGCCGACCAGCTGCAGGAGTGGGTCGACGAGACCGACGTCGACGGCTTCAACCTCGCCTACGCCATCACGCCGGGCACGTTCGAGGACATCGTCGAACACGTCGTGCCCGTGCTTCAGGCCCGGGGCGTCTACCCGACCGGGTACGAGCCCGGCACGCTGCGGCAGAAGCTGTTCGGCCGGGGCGACCGCCTGCCGGACGAGCACCACGGGGCCCGGTTCAAGGTCTCGACCGAGGCCCGCGTCGGCTGACGGAGGCCCTGCGGGGCGAGGATCTGAGGATCGTTACAACGGCGTGTCGGCGAAGGTCGACACGCCGTCTCCATCTGGGCTTTCGTTAGTCGGATTCGATAACGGCAGGTGACTCTCGGGCCCCCGGGAGGGTGGTCGGCGACATGACGCGGCGTGGGGGCCGTGGTTAGTGTGGACGCCGGTCGCCTCTCGGGGAAGCGACGATTCGGACTGATGGTCGTTGCTCAGAGGAGATGGTCTGCTTGGCGTGGGATTTCGTGGTCGACCGGTGGAGCCAGATCTGGTTCGCCTCCTGGCAACACCTCTCGCTCGTGGTCCAGTGCCTCGTGCTGGCCGTCGTCATCTCGGTCGGCCTCGCCGCCCTGGTGCACCGCAACCCGACGCTCTACGCACTGGCCAACGGGGTGTCGGCCGTGGGGCTGACGCTTCCGTCGTTCGCGCTCGTCGGCCTGCTCATCCCGTTCGCGGGGTTCGGCGTCGCCCCGTCGGTCATCGTCGTCACGTTCTTCGCCGCGCTGCCGATCCTGCGGAACGCCGTCGTCGGCCTGCACGAGGTCGACGGTTCGCTCGTCGAGTCGGCTCGCGGCATCGGCATGGGGCGCTTCCGGACCCTGGCGACCGTCCAGATGCCCCTCGCCTGGCCGATCATCCTCACCGGCGTGCGCGTCAGCGCGCAGATGGTGATGGGCATCGCCGCGGTCGCGGCGTACGCCCTCGGCCCGGGCCTCGGCGGCTTCATCTTCTCGGGCCTGTCCCGACTGGGCGGCGCCAACGCGCTCGCCTCCGTGGTCACGGGCGTGGTGGGCGTGGTCCTCCTCGCCCTCGTCCTCGACCTCCTCCTCGTCGGCCTCGGCCGCCTGACCATCTCGAGAGGCATCCGTGTCCAGAACTGACCCCACCCGCGCCTCCTCGTCCCCCTCGGACGAGGTCTCGGGCCGCAGCATCACGCTCGACCAGGTGACCAAGCGGTACCCCGGCCAGGCCAAGCCGGCCGTCGACGGCATCACGCTCGAGATCCCGGCCGGCAAGATCGTCATGCTCGTCGGACCGTCGGGGTGCGGCAAGACCACGACGCTCAAGATGATCAACCGGTTGATCGAGCCCACCGAGGGGCGGATCGTCCTCGACGGCGACGACGTCACCTCGATCGACGGCGACGAGCTGCGCCGCCGCATCGGCTACGTGATCCAGGCCGGCGGGTTGTTCCCGCACATGACCGTCGGGGCGAACATCGCCATCGTGCCGAAGATGCTCGGTTGGTCGAAGGAGCGCATCGCCGCCCGCGTGGACGAGCTGCTCGAGCTCGTCTCGCTCGACCCCGCCACCTACCGCGACCGGTACCCCCGCGAGTTGTCGGGCGGCCAGCAGCAGCGGGTCGGCGTCGCCCGCGCCCTCGCCGCCGACCCGCCCGTCCTGCTGATGGACGAGCCGTTCGGCGCCGTGGACCCGATCACCCGCCAGCGCCTGCAGGACGAGCTGATCAACATCCAGCACGAGTTGCAGAAGACCATCGTGATCGTCACCCACGACTTCGACGAGGCCGTGAAGCTGGGCGACTGGATCGTCATCTTCTCGGAGGGGGCGCACATCGTGCAGTACGACACCCCCGAGCGCATCCTCGCCGAACCGGCGAACGAGTTCGTCGAGAACTTCATCGGCTCGGGGGCCGGGCTCAAGCAGCTCACCCTCACCCGCGTGCGCGACGTCGACCTCGCCGAGGCGGTCGTGGCCCGCGCCGGCGAGTCCGCCGCCGACGTCCTGACCCGCGTCGAGGCGGCCGGCCACGGCCACGCCGTCGTCGTTGACGACCGCGACCGGCCCGTGTCGTGGCCCTCGCGGCGTCAGCTCGGCCGTCTCGGGACGCTGGCCTCGACGGCCGAGGCCGACCTGCCCGTCATCGGCAGCGGCGCGACCCTCAACGACGCGCTCGACACCATGCTCGTCTCGAGCGCGGGCGCCGCCCTCGTCACCGGCCGCCGGGACGCGTTCATCGGCGTCATCACCGTCGAGGTCGTCATGGAGGCCATCACCCGGGCGCGCGCCTCGGCCGCCGAGGCCCAGCACGACGCGCCCGTCGGCACCAACACCGGGTCGTTCGACGTCGTGCCCGGCGCCCCCGCGGCCGACGGGGACGCGGCGTGAGCGCCACGGTCGCATCGTCCCCCGCCGACGGTCGGTCGACCGGCCCACGCCGGGCCCGACCCGCGTGGCTCGGTCTGCTCGTCCAGCCCGTCGCCGTGCTGGCCGTGTTCGCGGCGTTCGCGGTGTGGCTCACGACGGCCGACCTCAGTGCGGCCGAGCGCACCACCCTGAACCCCTCCGAGCTGGTGGCCTACACCGGCGAGCACCTCGCCCTGACCTTCGTGTCCGCCGCCATCGTCCTGGTGATCGCGATCCCGCTCGGGGTGCTCCTCACGCGCCGGCCGTTCGTCCGCGTCAGCGGTCCGATCCTCGTCGTCGCGAACTTCGGGCAGGCCGCCCCGGCCATCGGGCTGATCGTGCTGCTCGCGTTCTGGCTCGGCTTCACCTTCTGGGCCGCCGTCGTGGCCCTCGTGCTCTACGCGGCGCTGCCGGTCCTGCGGAACACCATGATCGGGTTGCAGAGCGTCGACCCGCGCCTCGTCGAGGCAGGCCGGGGCATGGGCATGAGTGCGTCGTCGGTGCTGCTCAAGGTCGAACTGCCGCTCGCCGTGCCCGTGATGCTCTCGGGCATCCGGACGGCCCTGGTGCTGCTCGTCGGTTCGGCCGCGCTGGCCACGTTCATCGGCGCCGGAGGCCTCGGGTTGCTCATCACGACCGGGGTCAACCTGTTCCTGCCCCGGGTCCTCGTGTCGGGGGCCCTGCTCATCGCCCTGCTCGCCCTGCTGATCGACTGGCTCGGTCGCGTCGTCGAGCACGTCGCCCGTCCGAAGGGACTCCGCGCATGACCCCCTCTCGCCTTCCTCGCCGGCTGCGCCGCGCCTCCTCGTCCCTCGCCGTCGTCGCGGCGGCGACGATCGCCCTGACCGGGTGCGGTCTGCAACCGGCCACGGCCTTCGTGCCGGCGGTGGCGCCGGGCTCGATCGAGGCGATCGAGGGACTGCCCGAGGACGCGGCCATCACGGTCACGGCGAAGAACTTCACCGAGCAGCTGATCCTCGGCAAGATCGCCGTGCTCGCGGCCCAGGCGGCCGGATTCGAGGTCACCGACATGACGAACGTCCCGGGCTCGGTGGCGGTGCGTCAGCTCATGCTCGACGGCACGGCCGACATGACGTACGAGTACACCGGCACCGCCTGGCTCACCTACCTCGCCCAGCCGGAAGGCATCCCGGACCAGCGCGAGCAGTACGAGGCCGTGCGCGACGCGGACGCCGAGAACGGGCTGACCTGGCTCGACCCGGCTCCGCTCAACAACACGTACGCCATGGCCGTGCGGTCGGAAGCCGTGCCCGAGCTCGGCGACATCACGTCGCTCTCGCAGATCGCCGCGCTGCCCGTCGACCAGCGGACGTTCTGCGTCGAGGCCGAGTTCAACTCGAGGGCCGACGGCTTCGCGCCCATGCTGGCCGCCTACGGCCTCGAGCTCGGCGCCGCCGACGGTGTGCCGACCGGCAACGTGAGCATCCTCGACACGGGCACGGTCTACACGGCCACCGACCGGGGCCGGTGCAACTTCGGCGAGGTCTTCACCACGGACGGCCGCATCGACTCGCTCGATCTCAGCGTGCTCGAGGACGACCGCGGGTTCTTCCCGGCGTACAACGCCGCGCCGGTGCTCTCGACGGCCACCCTCGAGGAGTACCCCCAGCTCGCCGACGTCTACGACGAGATCTCTCCGGCGTTGACCGACACCGAGATGCGTCGCCTCAACCTGGCCGTCGACGTCGAGGGTCAGGAGCCCGCCGACGTGGCTTTCGACTGGATGGTGGAGCAGGGGTTCGTCACCCGCCCGTGACACGCGGGCGAGGGTGATTGTGACGGGTGATGCGCCCCTCGGCCGGTGGGCCGGGGGGCGCTGTCCGTCTGTACCCCGCACCCGGGCGAACCGGACGGTTCGAGTGACGATGAACGACACCTGTAGCGGGGGTGAACACTCGCCCGTCGGGGTGACCGTGCTGATGCGGGAATCTGGCAAGAGGGCCGTGGCCAGGTCTTTTGTCAGCCCGCTCGCGGGGTCCTCGATCGAGACGGTCGTGCGAGCGCCCCTCACGCGAGATTCACGGGACTTTGTCACCCCCGCACGGGTGACACCGTGGGGGTCGGGGGTCACCCGTTCGGGTGTCGGCAACAGGGGGGACACGGACGCCCCCGAACGGGGGGTCCGGCTAGACTCTTCTGACGGGTGCCCCCCGAACTAGAGTCACAGCATCCTCCTGGTCGACCCGAAATCACCACGAGGGACGAGAAACCCGAACCAGGGTGGAGCCACGGCTCCCCCACCCGCACCGACCCGAACCGTGCGTCGAGCAGACCCGCTGCCCGCCGCGCCCGTCGTCGCCCGAACCGACGCCCCCGCACCCTCGGGGTCCCGAGTCCTGGCGCGACGCCCGGGCGGTCGATCGAACCCGAATCTCGATCGACCGCCCTCCACCGCCCCGTCGTCACCACCGACGTGGGCGCGCCGTCGCCTACCCGAACCCGAGCCTCGATGTCCAGCACGCAGAGCGAACTCCGCTCAGCCCTCGTCGGACCGTCACCCCGACGGATCGACCCCCCGTACGACCTGCCCACGGCAGACGACGCCCACGTCCCGAGCCTGGACGCCGCTCCGGGTCGTCCGGCCGTCGACGCCGAGTCCGGCGCGGCCTGGGCGCGCCGTTACCGTCGCCGCCTGCGTCTGGTCGACACCGCCGTCCTCGCCGCGAGCATCGTCGGTGCCGTCGCGGTCGA
Source organism: Frigoribacterium sp. VKM Ac-1396 (assembly GCF_015350895.1). Classification (NCBI taxonomy): domain Bacteria; kingdom Bacillati; phylum Actinomycetota; class Actinomycetes; order Micrococcales; family Microbacteriaceae; genus Frigoribacterium; species Frigoribacterium sp. VKM Ac-1396. Next base: position 302,647 of record NZ_JADKSD010000001.1, read on the forward strand.
CGCGACCCGGGCGATCGCCGCCGGACGAGGCACGGACGCGTCCACGCTCGCCGAGTCGGTGGGCTCGCCCTGGCTGCCCGTCGTGGTCGGGCTGGTCTGGACCGCCTGCCTGACCCTGCACCGCACCCGCGACCTCGCGGTCGTCGGCAGCGGTGTCGTCGAGTACAAGCGCCTGCTCACCGCGAGCGTCTGGGCCTTCGCGGTGGTGGCGATCGGATTCGCCTCGGTCGGACACATCGGCGGCGAGGGCTACTTCCTGGTGGCTCTCCCGGTCGGCGGCGCCGGCCTCGTGACCGGCCGCTGGACCATGCGACGCTGGCTCGAGCGTCAGCGCTCGAAGGGGCACTACCTGTCCCGCGCGGTCGTCGTGGGGTCTCGCGACGACATCGCCGACGTCGTGCGGCGCATCGACAAAACCAGCGGCGCCGTGTACGACATCGTCGGGGCTGCCGTCCCCGACTCCGACCCGCGCGGCATCGTCGTCGGCGGGCGCGTCGTCCCCGTGGTGGCCGACCTCGACGGGGTGCCCCGAGCGGTCTGGCGGCTCGGCGCCGAGAGCGTCATCGTCGCCGGCGAGCCGGGACGAGGTCGGGAGTACCTCCGTGACCTCGGCTGGTCCCTCGAAGGCCGGGCCACCGAGCTCGTGATCGCCTCCCGTCTGACGAACGTGGCCGGCCCCCGCATCCACTACCGGCCGGTCGAGGGGCTCCCCTTGATGCACGTCGAGCTGCCCCAGTTCGACGGACCCCGTCACGCCCTGAAGCGTCTGTCCGACCTGGTGCTGGCGTCTGCCGCCCTGGTGGTCCTCTGGCCGGTCTTCGCCCTGGTCGCCCTCGCGGTGCGCCTGGACGGTCCGGGTCCGGTCCTCTTCCGTCAGCGGCGGGTGGGCCGCGACGGCCGCACCTTCGAGATGCTCAAGTTCCGCTCGATGGTCGTGGACGCCGAGAGTCGGCTCTCCGACCTGGCCCAGGCCGACGAAGGAGCCGGTCTGCTCTTCAAGATGAAGGCGGACCCCCGGGTCACCCGCGTCGGTGCGGTGCTCCGACGCTGGTCGCTCGACGAGCTGCCCCAGCTGCTCAACATCCTGCGGGGCGACATGAGCGTCGTCGGACCCCGTCCCCCGCTGCCGCGCGAGGTCGAGGGCTACGAGGACCACGTCCACCGTCGTCTCTACATCAAGCCGGGCCTCACGGGCATGTGGCAGGTGAACGGGCGCAGCGACCTCAGCTGGGAGGAGAGCGTCCGGCTCGACCTCTACTACGTCGAGAACTGGTCGCTGACGGTCGACTTCGTCATCATGTGGCGCACCGTCCGGGTGCTGTTCGAGCACCGCGGGGCCTATTGACCCCGAGCACCGACCGCACCCGCAACCATCTCGGGCCGTCCGCCGGCCCCGACCACGCTCACGACGACAGGGGAGAGAGCATGTCGATCGACATCAGGCACTACCAGGACCGCGAGGCGTCACCCGCGACGCCGTCCGCCACCGAGACCACGCACGAGGCCGTCCGCCCGGGTGCCGACCTGCCCGAGTTGCCCCGCCGCCGGCGGGGCTCGCGTCGCAGCAAGGTGTTGCTCGTCCACTCGTCCGACGAGATGTACGGCTCCGACCGGATCGTCGTCGAGGTGGTCGGCGAACTGGCCGCCCGCGACGATCTCGACGTGACCGTGTGGCTGCCCTCCGACGTCGCCGTGGGCCCGCTGGGTCCGAGGCTGCGCGAGCTGGGAGCCCGCGTCGAACGGACGCCGTTGCCGATCCTGCGCCGCACGCGCCTCGGGCCGCTCGGGCTCGTCCGCCTGGCTCGCGACGCGGTGCGCACGGCACTGCGCCTGTCGGGTCGGCACTTCGACCTGGTCTACTGCGCGACGAGCGCCTGCCTCGTCGTCGCCCCCGTCGCGCGAGCGATGGGCGTCCGGCGCATCGTCGGCCACCTCCAGGAGCCGTGGAGCGACGGCGACCGGCGCGGACTCCGCCCGCTCGCCCGGGCCTGCACCTCGCTCGTGGCCGTCTCCCGGTCGGTGCTCGACTCCTCAGGCCTGTCGGACGACCCCCGTGCCGTGGTCGTGCACAACGGCGTGTCCGACCGCTCGGTCGACGCGATCGAGCGGGTGGCGGATCGCGCTCCCCACTACGTCGTCGCCAGTCGCTGGAACGGGCACAAGGGTCACGCGACCCTGCTGACGGCGTGGAACGCCGCCGGGTGCCCCGGCCAGCTCGTCGTGCTCGGTGGTCCGCCCGCGGTGGGCTCCGCCGTCGACGTGCCCGGGCTCGTGGCCGCGATCGTCTCGCGGCCCGAGACCGTGACCGTCGTGGGCGAGGTCGCCGACGCGTCACCGTACCTCCGTGACGCCGACGCGGTCATCCTCCCGACCGACACCCTCGAGGGGTTCGGACTCGTCACGCTCGAGGCGTTCAGCCAGGGCCGGCCCGTGATCGCGAGCCGATCGGGTGGGCCTGAGGAGGTCGTCGACGAGGGGCGGACCGGCTGGCTGTTCGATCGCCGCGACGTCGACGGCCTCAGTGCCATCCTCGCGTCCCTGGACGTCGAGACCCTCGCCGAGGCGGGCCGCCACGCCCGTGAGGCCTACGTCCAACGGTTCACGCCGGAGCGCATGCGTCGTCGCATCGGGGCGGTCGTCACCCGCGAGCTGCACACGGCCGACGTCGACTCGTTGGCGGTGGCCTCGTGACCGGCCCGTCGTCGACGGCCGAGTCGTCCCTCGGCACGCCCGTCCGGAGCACCGTGCCGCGGGCCGTGCGCCCCGCCATGGCCGCGCTGGCGTCCGCGCAGAAGCCGTCCACGGGCGCCCCCGCCTACTCGCGCTTCGTCAACCGTCGCCTCGGGCGCTGGGCGGCCGCGGTCGCCTACACCCTGGGGGCGACGCCCAACCAGGTCACCGCCCTCAGCGCCGCGTGCACCTTCGCCGGCATCGCGGTGATCGCCCTCGTGCCGTCCGGCATCGGCACGGCCCTGGCCGTCGTCCTGCTGCTGGTCGTGGGCTACGCGCTCGACTCCGCGGACGGACAGCTCGCCCGACTCCGCGGCGGTGGCAGCCCGGCCGGCGAATGGCTCGACCACGTCATCGACGCCACCAAGATCGCGGTGCTCCACCTCGCGGTGTTCGCGTCGTGGCTGCGCGAACCCGAGGGTCGGGAGGCGCTCCTCGCCGTCCCGCTCGTCTACCAGGTCGTCGCGACGGTGGCGTTCTTCGCCATCGTGCTCACCGACCAGCTGCGCCGTGCCGAGGCGGCCAAGACGGGCGTCGCCGCGCCCGTGGGCCGTCGGACCGGACTCCTGTACTCGCTCGCCGTGGTGCCGACCGACTACGGCCTCATGTGCCTGGCGTTCGTCCTGCTGGCGTGGCCGCCGGCCTTCACCGTGGTCTACGTCGCCCTGCTCGTCGCGAACGCCGCGTACCTCGTGCTGGCGCTGCCCAAGTGGTTCCGCGAACTGCGGGCCGTGACGCCCTCGCCGTCCGGGACGAGGCCGTGACGTCGGGTCCAGGACCGCGCGCCGTCGTCGGCGGCCTCGGCCGGGCGATCTCCCGTCACGCGGCCCTCGTCGGCGTGGCGGCACTCCTCGGCGTGGCGGCCGGCACCGGCGCGGCACAGCTCGCACCGACCGGCTGGAGCGCCGACGCCACGCTGCTCGTCCGGGTCGAGTCCCCCGGCTCCGGCCTCGCCGCCAGGAGCCAGTTCGCCCAGCAGCGGGTGTCGTCGTACGCCGAGCTCGGGACCAGCACCGAGGTGCTCGCCCCGGTGGCGGCCGACCTGGGCGTCCCGGTCGACGCCCTCGCGGAGCGGGTCTCGGTCGTCAACCCCGACGACACGGCGGTCCTGCGCGTCCACGCGACCGCAGCGACCCCCGAGGCGGCCTCGGCGCTGGCCGACGACGTGGCGGAGAGCCTGTCGGCGGTCGTGGACCGCGTCGAGTCCCGGTCCGGTGCCGGCGGCCAGACCGTCGCCCTCGACCTCTCGTCCCCCGCGAGCGTCCCCACGACCCCGGACGAGCCCGGTCTCGTCCTCACCGTCCTGTCGGGTCTGCTGGCGGGTCTCGCCGTGGGACTGGCCGCCGCCCTCGTCCTGGCCAGGGCGCGACCGACCGTCGACACCGTCGACGACGTCCGCCGCCTCACCGGCCTCCCGGTCGTCGGTCAGCTGCCCGGGACGCTCCGTCACGACGACGACTCGGGCAGGGGCGCCTCGTCGGCACGCACCCGCACGGCCCTCCGCGAGGTCGTGCAGAACACGCGCGCCCTCTGCGGTGGATCGTCGCCCTCGACGCTCCTCCTGGCTCGGACCGACTCCGTCCGCGAGGCGGTGGGCGTCGACGGCGGTCTCGCCCGCGCGGTCGTCGAACTCGGTGCCACCTGCGCCCTGGTCCAGTCGGACTTCGACGCCCGCACCCTCGCGCGTCCGTCCACGGTGCCCGACGGGGCCGTCCCCGAGGAGGTCGAAGGCGACCGACACGGGTACGACCGCGTCCCCGTGCCGGACGGCGTCGTGGCGTCGTCGCGGCACCACGTCCGCACCGGGACGCAAGCCTTCTTCACGGCGCTCCGCGAGGACTACGACGTCGCCGTCGTCCAGGCCTCGAGCGAGTCCCACCCCCTGTCGCTCCGCAGCGTCACGGCGGAGGCCGACGGCGTCCTGCTCGTGGTGCGCTCGGGCGTCACGACCGTCGAGTCGCTGCGCAGCCTCAGCGCCGAGTTGCTCAGCCTCGACGTCGAGCCCGTCGGGGTGGTGATGACGGGCGTGCCCCCCTGGCGGCGCGTCCTCGTGCGGGCCACCTGGCTCGACGGCGACGTCCGGGCCGTGCCCGAGCAGTCCCCGCCGTCGTTCAGCATCGCCGACCTGGTCGACCACGCCGGAGCGCCCGCGCCCGGCCGGCCGTTCCCGGACCTGCCTCGGCAGCGTCGACGGCCCGGCACCCGATCGTGACCCCGTTCACCCCCCACCCCGACGAGAGGACCACACCCGTGGACGTCATCACCTCCCCCACCCCCGGCACCGATCCCGTCGAGGCGTCGACCACCCGAGGAGGCGCCGGTCGCGTCGGTTACGCCGCCGGCGCCTTCGACCTGTTCCACATCGGGCACCTCAACCTGCTGAGGCACGCGTCCGCGCAGTGCGACCACCTGATCGCGGGTGTCGTGTCCGACGAGATGCTGCAGGTCACGAAGGGCATCTCGCCCGTCGTGCCGCTCGCCGAGCGGCTCGAGATCGTCCGGCACATCGACGTCGTCGACGACGTGCACGCCGAGATGGTCCCCGACAAGATGGACGTCTGGCGCGAGCTGCGGTTCGACGTCTTCTTCAAGGGTGACGACTGGCGCGGCACCGAGAAGGGCTTGCGGCTCGAGCGGGAGTTCGGCGCGGTCGGCGTCGAGGTCGTGTACTTCCCGTACACGATGAGCACCTCGAGCACGGTCCTGCGCCGGGCCCTCCGGGCACTCTCGGGTGCCGGCGGGCAGGGAGCCGAGCAGGCTCCCGCCGCCGAGTCGGTCCGCCTCCAGGGCTGACCGGTCCTCCCCACCCCCGACGCGCCGGGCGGTGCGGAGGTCGCCCTGGGGACAACCCCGTCGAGGGGGGCCCCGGCCACGACGATCGAGCCATGACAACCTCCTCCGTCCTCGACGTCCCCTTCCGCGCCTCCGTCGTCACGCCCGGGGCACCCGGCGTCGCCGACGCGGCGTCGGTCGCCGATCCCCACCGCCCGGTGCGCGGCGTCGCCGACCTCGTCCGACACGTCGGGGCGATCGTCCCCGCGGCGGTCCGTCGGCAGCTCTGGACGCTGTTCTTCGACTCGGACGACGTCGCACTCCCGCTCATGGTGCCCCTCGAGGGGGTGCCCGTCACGCCGGACGTCGCCGCCGTCGAGCACTACGCCGACGCCCTCGACGCGGTGGCCTCCGAGTTCGGGGCGGCCTCGGTGGCGTTCGTCCTCGAGCGTCCGGGGCCGTCGGCGTCGTCCCCGTCCGACGACCGGTGGGCGGACGCTCTGTCCGGCCTCGGTCGGCACCGGGCCTTCGAGGTGCGCCCCGTGCTGCTGTGCGCCGACGCCGGGGTGTCTGTGCTCGGCCAGACGTCGGCCCGACCGCCCCGTGGCGAGCGCCCTCAGGCGTCCTCGAGCCCGGTCCGCCTGGCCGACATCGTGCGCCTGCCCTGACCGCGCTCACGATCGGCCGAGCGCCACCAGGCGGTCTCGGCGAGGTCGACGGACGTGTAGACGCCGAGCCGGACCGGTTCGGCGTCGGTCGGACTCCACCTGCTGAGGCGGTAACCCCCGCCGAATCGTTCGATCACGGCTTCGGGTGCCCCCTCGGCGTCGACACGCACGGTCCACCGGCCGGGGGCGGTCTCGTCGAGCATCGGTCGATCGTACCCGCGTCAGGCGCGTTGACCGAGACGACCGCGCAGGACGTCGATGCGCTTCTGGATCTGCTCGGTGCTGGCCTGCGCGACCGACGGGCCGCCGCTCACCCGCCGCAGTTCGGCGTGGATCAACCCGTGTGGTTCGTTCGAGTGGCGCGACCAGATCGACACGAGCCGGCTGAGCTCTTGACGTTGTTCTTTGATCGTCTGGTAGAGCGGGCGGTCCTCGTCGCGGGGAGCGGTCGTCGGCAGGCCGGTCTTCGGAGCACGCCGAGCCTGCGTGGCCTGGCGTTGCCGCAGCAGGTCTCGCACCTGGTCCGGCTCGAGCAGCCCCGGGATGCCGATGAAGTCGAGTTCTTCGAGGCTGCCGATCTCGCCGCCCGTGCCGAACTCGCCGCCGTCGTAGAGCACCCGGTCGAACGACGCCTGCGAGTCGAGGGCCTCGAAGGGCTGCTGCTCGAGCAGGCTCGACGCCTTCTCGTCGCGGTTGGCCGCCGCCATCATGTCTTCTTCAGGAGCGAACAGGCCGTCGTCGGCGTCGGTGGGACGATCGAGGGCGTGGTCTCGCTGCAGCTCGAGCTGGTTGGCGAGGGCCATCAGGCTGGGCACGCTCGGCAAGAAGATCGAGGCGGTCTCACCCCGACGGCGGGCCCGCACGAAGCGCCCGACCACCTGGGCGAAGAAGAGGGGCGTCGACGCGGACGTGGCGTACACCCCGACCGCCAGTCGGGGCACGTCCACGCCCTCGGAGACCATGCGCACCGCGACCATCCAGCGGCTGTCGCCGTCCGAGAACGCCTGGATGCGGTCGGAGGCCGCCTTCTCGTCACTGAGGACGACCGTGGGGCGCTCGCCCGTGATCTTCTGCAGGACGGCCGCGTACTGACGCGCCGCGGTGTGGTCGGTGGCGATGACGAGTCCCCCGGCGTCGGGAACGCCCCGTCGTACCTCGGTCAGGCGCTTGTCGGCGGCCGACAGCACGGCGGGGATCCAGTCGCCCTGCGGAGACAGGGCCGTCCGCCAGGCCTGCGCCGTGATGTCTTTCGTGACGGCCTCGCCGAGGGAGGCGCTCATCTCGTCGCCCATGCGGGTGCGCCAGCGCATCTGCCCTGCGTACGCCATGAACAGGACGGGTCGCACGACGCCGTCGGCGAGGGCACGACCGTAGCCGTAGGCGTAGTCGGCCCGGGAGGTGCGGATGCCGTGCTCGTCGGGCGCGTACTGGACGAACGGGATGGGTGCGGTGTCGGATCGGAACGGCGTACCCGTCAGCGACAGTCGTCGCGTCGCCCCCGAGTAGGCCTCGCGGATGCCGTCGCCCCAGCTGAGTGCGTCGCCGCCGTGGTGCACCTCGTCGAGGATGACGAGCGTGCGTCCGGCCGTCGTGATCGCCTTGTGGACCTCGGGCTTCATGCCGACCTGCGCGTACGTGACGGCGATGCCGTGATAGTGCCGACCGAAGGTGCCGTCGGCGTTCTTGAACATCGGGTCGAGACGGAGGTTGACCCGGTCGGCGGCATCCGCCCACTGGCGTTTGAGGTGCTCGGTCGGCGCCACGACGACGACCCGGTCGATCTCGCCCCGGGACAGCAGTTCGGTCGCGAGCCGCAGGGCGAAGGTGGTCTTGCCGGCGCCGGGCGTGGCCGCCGCGAGGAAGTCCTTCGGCGAGGTCGAGAAGTACAGCTCGAGGGCCTCGGCCTGCCAGGCCCGCAGCTTGCTCGCGGTGCCCCAGGCAGCGCGTTCGGGGAACGCCGGCGAGAGGTGCTCGGCCGCCGAGTTGCCCGCGGAGACGCCCACGTCGAGCGGGTCGGTCGGGATGCCCCCGAGGTGCTGGTCACCCCCGGTGGGGTCGGATGCGTTGGCGGTGCTCACTCGAACCGAGTTTACCCTCGACCGGCGTCGCCGCCGGACGCCTCGGCGGGGCCGCGGCCGTCGGCACCGGGTCGACGACGGGTCGCGCCGAGCAACGAGGCGGGCGTCAGCATCGACGACCCGAACCGCGCGCGGAGGGCGTCCATGGTCGACTCGGCCTCACGCCAGTCGGCGTCGTCGTCCCAGAGGCCGAGCGAGTCACCACCGGCCCCCTCGCTGAGCTGCTCGACCCGCACGCCGACGAGCCGGATGCGCTCGTGTTGCTTGCCGGTGGCCTCGTAGAGCGAGCGCACCTCGTCGTAGATGCGCCGCCCGAGGTCGGTCGGGTCGGCGAGCGTGCGGGAGCGCGTGATGGTGACGAAGTCCGTGGTGCGCAGCTTGAGCACGACCGTCCGACCGCTGACCCCGGCGGCGCGCAGGCGCACGGCGACCTTGTCGCTCAGCCGCAGCAGTTCACGCCGGACCACGTCGGGGTCGACGACGTCGCTGGCGAAGGTGTTCTCGTTGCCGACGCTCTTCTCGACCGACTCGGTGTGCACACTGCGGGGGTCGCGGCCCCAGGCCAGGTCGTGCAGCTTGGCGCCGGCCGCCGGCCCCACGGCGTGCACGAGCATGTCGAGCGGAGCCGAGGCGACGTCGCCGACCGTCCTGAGGCCCCGGTCGAGCAGGACCTGTTCGGTCTTGCCGCCGACGCCCCAGAGGGCGCTGATCGGACGCGGGTGCAAGAACGCGAGCGTGTGGCGGTGCGGGACGAGCAGCAGCCCGTCGGGCTTGGCGACGCTCGACGCCAGCTTCGCCACGAACTTCGTCGACGCCGCGCCGATGCTGCAGTGCAGGCCGGTCTCGGCGTGCACCCGGCGCCGCAGGGCGGTCGCGATCTCGTACGGGGAGCCCATCAGGCGGATCGAGCCGCTGACGTCGAGGAACGCCTCGTCGATGCCGAGGCGTTCGACCAGGGGCGTGACGTCGTCGAACATCGACATGACGCGCGAGGACCAGTGCTGGTACTTCTCGAAGTGCGGTTCGAGCACGACGGCCTGCGGGCAGCGCCGCAGGGCGATCGCCATCGGCATCGCCGAGTTGACGCCGTACTTGCGGGCCTCGTACGTCGCGGCCGTGACGACCGACCGGTCGGATCGGTGCCCGATGACCACGGGTCGACCCCGCAGCTCGGGGTGGTCGAGCAGTTCGACGGAGGCGAAGAAGGCGTCCATGTCGACGTGGAAGATCGGCGCGGTCGCGTCGTCGGTCGGCACCGTGGTGACGAGCCGCCCGCTGCCGTCTTGTTTGCTCACCGGAGCATCTTCACACGCGCCGCCGACATCGGCGCCGTCCGGGCCCGGCCGTCGCGTGCCGGCCGTCTCACCCGCGTCGACGCGGGCGTCAGGACGACGCCGGCCCCAGCAGCGCGGCGGCGATCGTCGCGTGCGCCGAGTCGGTGCTCGAGGGGTGGAACCGCCCGGCCAGGACGTCCCGCTGCAGGCGACCGAGCTCGGACGACGACCGGTACGACCCGCCCCCGGCCACGGTCACGGCCTGCTCGACCACGGCGCGGGCCGTCTCGGTGGAGCGGGTCTTCAGCCCGACCACGAGCCGTGGCCAGTCCGTCCCGTGGTCGACCAGGTCGTCCACGTCGCGGGCGATGCGGTCGATTTGGGGCTCGAGCCCGTCGACGGCCAGCCCCGCGTCGGCGACGCGCCAGCGGACGACCGGGTCGAGAGCCCGGGCCGCTCCCCCGGCCCGCCGCGAGGTCGACGCCTGCGCCGACTCGACCGCGAGCTCGAGTGCCCGGCGCGCGATCCCCCGGTAGACCGCGGCGATCGTCGTCTCGAACACCGCGAAGACGGCGAACACGAGGGGGTCGGCGCTCGGCCCGACGGGCAGGCGACGGACGATCCGTGAGGCGGGCACCTCGACGCCCGTCAGCCGGGTGGTGTGGCTCTGGGTGGCCCGCATGCCGATCGTGTCCCAGTCGTCGAGCGAGGCGTGGCCGGGTTGGTCGCGGTGGACGAAGCCGTGGACGAGGGCCGGCGAGGTCGGGTCGGAGTCGTCGCGGCCGAACACGCCGAGGCGCGTCCAGACCGGCGAGAGCGACGTGGACACCTTCGTGCCGGTGAACCGGTACCCGCCGTCCCCCGTGGGCACGGCGGAGGTCACCGAGTCGAACAGCACGAGGTCGTTGCCGGGCTCGCTGACCCCGAAGGCGAAGACCTCGTCGTGGGCGGCGTCCTCGACCACGAGGTCGAGCGAGTCGTCACCCCGGGCGTGCAGCACCGCGGCGCAGCCGGTCCAGACCAGGTGCATGTTCACCGCCAGCGCCGTCGCCGGGGCCGCGGTGGCGAGCCGGGACTGCAGGGACGCGACCTGTTCGAGTCCGAGACCCGCGCCTCCCCGGTCGGTCGGGACGAAGGCCCGCAGGTAGCCGCGCTCGCGCAGCTCGGCCAGGTCGGCGTGCGGGAACGTGTTGTCGCGGTCGTGGCCCGCGGCCCGGTCGCGGAACCGCCCGAGCAGGTCGTCGGGCAGCAGGTCGACCGGCGACCAGGAGGCGCGGGTCGGGTCGGACGCGGGGGCGGGCTTCGGTGCGGGCACGCGTCGAGAGTAGTTTGGTCGCATGAGTCAGCAACACCCGTGGTCCCGTTACGTCGCCATCGGCGACTCGTTCACCGAGGGGATCGGCGACCCCGAAGAGCGCTCGCCCGGGGGCCACCGGGGCTGGGCCGACCGCACGGCCGAGGTGCTCGGCGCCTCGACCGACGACTTCGCGTACGCCAACCTCGCCGTGCGGGGCCGGCTGCTGCAGCAGATCATCGACGAGCAGTCCGAGGCCGCCCTCGCCCTGCGCCCCGACCTCGTCACGGTCTCGGCCGGGGGCAACGACATCATCCGCCCGGGCACCGACCCGGACGAGGTCGCCGCGGGCTTCGAGGGTCTCGTGGCACGCCTGCGCTCCGACGGCGCGACCGTCGTGGTCTTCACGGGGCCCGACATCGGTCTCACGCCCGTGCTCGGCCGCCTGCGGGGCAAGGTCGCGATCTACAACGAGCACGTCCACGCCATCGCCCTGCGACACGACGCCGTCGTCGCCGACATGTGGGCCTTGCGTCAGCTGGTCGACCCGCGCATGTGGGCGCCCGACCGGTTGCACTTCAGTCCCCTCGGCCACCACACGATCGCCCGCATGGTGCTGCAGGCGCTGGCCGTCGAGAACGACCTCGAGCCCTACGACCCCGAGCCGCTCGAGCGGCGCCCCTGGCGGATGGCCCGGGCCGACGACATGGGGTGGGCTCGCGAGTACCTGGTGCCGTGGGTGGTCCGTCGCATCCGCCACCAGTCGTCGGGCGACCTCATCCGGGCCAAGCGACCCGACGCCGTCACGATGCTGCACCGCGACGCGCCCTGAGTCGTCACGCCGCGAGGGTCGAGTCGCCCACGACGGACCTCAGAACACCTCGTCCGGGTGCGTCAGCCGCCACCAGGCCCCCGGTTCGGCGATCGTCGCGTCGAGTTCGAGCGGCACGACGTGTCGTTCGCCGTCGACCGTGAAGGTCACCTGACCCACCCGGCTGCCGGCCGCGGCCGCTCCCACGTCGTCCGTCTCGACCGAGGCCTCGACGGTCTCGTCGCCCCAGACCAGCACGCTCGCGTCCTCGGCGGCGACCGCCCGGGCGCCGTCGCCCCAGGGCAGCTCGTAGCCGGCGAAGGCGTCGCCGCGGCTGGCCAGCGTGACGGTCTGGAACCGGTCGGCGACGCTGGCGAGCAGCGCCTGCACGTCGCGGTCGAGCGAGTCGTGGTCGACCCCGCCGAGCATGGCGCCGACGACGGTGACCTGCTGTCCGCCGACGGTGTAGTCCGCGGCGAAGAGCAGGCAGGCGCCCGCCTCGTCGAGCGTGCCGGTCTTGATGCCGACCACGCCGTCGAGGCCGAGCAGTTCGTTGCTGTTGCTGATCTCGCCGATGCCCGGCACCGTGGCCGTCGTGGTGGCGACGGTGCGGGCGACGTCGGGGTCGGCCAGAGCGAGTCGCCCGAGGGCGACGAGGTCGGTCGAGGTGCTCGTGTTCTGCGGTGAGAGCCCGGTGGGTTCGACGAGGGTGGTCGAGCCGAGGTCGTGCTCGGCCAGCCACGCGCGCGCTGCCTCGACGAACGCCTGGTCGCTGCCGAAGGCCCACCGCGCCAACACCTCGGCGTAGTTGTTGGCCGACTCGATCAGCATCACCTCGAGCACCTGACGCTCGGTGAGGGACTGCCCGGCCGCCATGGGCGCCACCTTGCCGTTCCGGGCCCGGTACGAGTCGACCAGTGCGGCCTCGGCCGGGCCGAAGGTCAGCGTCGGGCCGTCGCCCCCGTCGAGGGGCTTCTCGTCGAGCACGACGAGGGCCGTCACCACCTTGCTGATGCTCGCGATCGGACGAGGGAGTTCGTCGCCGCTCGTCGTGAGGCTGTCGTCCCAGCCGACCGCCTCCACGGCGGTGGCGCCGTAACCGGGGAAGCTCAGGTCGGTGCTCCGCTCGGCCGGCGCGGTGTACGCGGCCACGTCCGCCGCGGCCGGGGCCAGCGGGCTGAGCAGCGTCAAGGGGACGTACCCGCCGACCGCGACGACGAGCGCGAGCAGCGCGATCACGCCCACGCGCCTCCGGACGGCCCCCGGGCGCCGACGTCCGACGCGGGTCACGAGGCCACCGCCGCCCCGTCGGTCGGCACCCGCAGGGCCCACAGGGCCACCGCCGAGGCCGCGGCCACGTTGAGGCTGTCGACGCCGTGCAGCATCGGGATGGTGACGACCGTGTCGGCGGCCTGCAGCGCCGCCCGGCTGAGGCCGTCGCCCTCGGTGCCGAGCAGCAGGGCGACCCGTTCAGGAGGCGCGGCCGCGTAGGCGTCGAGGGTCACCGCGTCGTCGCTCAGCGCCAGGGCCGCCACCTCGAAGCCCGCCTCGCGCAGCAGCGCGGCACCGGACGGCCACTCGGGCAGGCGCGTCCACGGCACCTGCAGGACGGTGCCCATGCTCACGCGCACGCTGCGGCGGTACAGCGGGTCGGCGCACCGCGGGGTGATCAGGACGGCGTCGGCCCCCAGGCCCGCGACGGCCCGGAAGATCGCCCCGACGTTGGTGTGGTCGACGATGTCCTCGAGCACGACGACCCGGCGGGCGCCCTGCAGGACCGACGCGACCGACGGCAGCTCGGGTCGGTGCATCGCGGCGAGGGCGCCGCGGTGGAGGTGGTAGCCGGTCAACGTCTCGAGCAGGGCGGCCTCGCCGACGAAGATCTCGCCGTCGTGGTCGGCGACCAGCGGCTCGATGTCGGCCAGCCAGCGGTCGGTCATCAGCACCGACCGGGGCACGTGGCCCGCCCGGAGCGCCCGCTCGATGACCTTCGTCGACTCGGCGATGTACAGCCCGCCCTCGGGCTCGGACACGCGTCGGAGCGCGACGTCGGTGAGCCGGTTGTAGTCGGCCAGGGCCTCGTGGTCGAGGTCGGTGATGCGGGTGACGTGCACGGTGCTCCACGGGGGACGGCCCCGGCGGACCGCGGGCGGCCGGCGGAATCGAATCGGAGGGGGACGCGTTTAGGCTAGCGTCACCGCACCCGAAGGAGTCCCACCCGTGTCGAACGCCCCCGCGGCCCCCACCGACGAGCAGGCCCTCGAGGCCGCGGTCGAGGCCCTCCGCGGGCGCCGCGTGGCCGTGCTCACCGGGGCCGGCGTCAGCACCGACTCGGGCATCCCCGACTACCGGGGCGCCGGGGCTCCCCCGCGCAACCCCATGACGTTCCAGCAGTTCCTCTCGAGCGAGACCTACCGCAAGCGCTACTGGGCCGGCAGCCACCTCGGCTGGAAGTCCTTCCGCGCCGCCGGGCCCAACGAGGGGCACCGGGCCCTGGCCCGGCTCGAGGCCGCGGGCGTGACGAACGGCGTGATCACCCAGAACGTCGACAACCTGCACGTGCGTGCCGGCTCGCGTCGCGTCGTCGACCTGCACGGCACCGTCGACCGGGTGGTGTGCCTCACCTGCGGGCAGGCCTTCGCCCGCGACATGGTCGCGGCGCGCCTCGCCGCCGAGAACCCCTGGATCGACGAGCCCGACCAGGTGCGGCTCGCGCCCGACGGCGACGTCGAGGTGCACGACATCGACGCCTTCGTCGTGCCGACCTGCACGGTCTGCGGCGGGCTGCTGAAGCCCGACGTCGTCTTCTTCGGCGAGTTCGTGCCCACCGAGCGCTTCGCCGAGGCGCGGTCGATGGTGGTCGGAGCCGAGGCCCTGCTCGTCGCCGGGTCGTCGCTGGTGGTCAACAGCGGCATCCGGCTGCTCGACCAGGCGACGCGTCGCAAGCTGCCCGTCGTGGTGCTCAACCGCGGTGCGACCAAGGGTGACTCGCGCGCCACGGTTAAGCTGGACGCCGGCACGTCGGAGACCCTGGCTGCCCTGGCCGAGCACCTGGGCGCGTAGCCTCCGGGGCCGCCCCACCGGAGGAACGATGACGCTCTTGTACCTGGTCCGCCACGGCGAGACCGACTGGAACCGCGCCCGTCGCATCCAGGGCTCCACCGACATCCCGTTGAACGACCTCGGGCGATCCCAGGCCCGCGAGGCCGGTGACCTCCTCGCGCGTCGCCGCTTCGACGCCGTCGTCGCGAGCCCCCTGTCGCGGGCCGCCGAGACCGGTTCGATCATCGCCGGGCGCCTGGGCCTCGCCGCACCCGAGCTCGTCCGCGAGGTGGCCGAGCGACGCTACGGCGACGCCGAGGGCCTGACCGGCGAGCAGGTCGAGGCGAGGTTCCCGCACGGCACGCCGGTGCCCGGACGCGAGAGTCGCGGTGCCCTGGTCGCCCGGGTGCTGCCCGCGCTGGCCGCGATCGCCGCCCGGCACGGTGCCGACGCGTCCGTCGTGGTCGCCACGCACGGCGCCGTCATCCGTGCGGTGGTCAACCACGTCTCCCCCGACACCGACGCGCACCTCGGCGTGCCGATCCGCAACGGGTCGGTGCACTCGTTCGAGTTCGCCGGCGACGCCCTCGTCCTGCGCGAGTTCGACGACCCGATCGAGGTCGAGTCCGAGCGCCCCGGCACCTTCGACTTCGACTACCAGAACGCGCTCGAGCGCGACGGCTCCGACCAGGCGTGACCGTCCCGGCGTGACCGTCCGGGCGGCGACCGGCGCGGCAGGCCCGCCGTCGTGGCAGGCCTGCCGCGCGCTACCGTCCGCTCGACCGGTGCCGGTGGCTGCCTGCCGCCGCGACGTCCGCCAGCGTGCGCAGCAGCACGTCGGCCGAATCGCGCCAGCTGAAGCGGGCGGCCTGCTCGATCGACGCGGCCGAGCGCGCCTCCCACTCGCGCTCGAGGCGGCGGACCGCCCCGGCGATCGACGCGGGCGACGACGGGTCGAAGTACAGGGCGGCCGTGCCTCCGATCTCGCGGAAGATCGGGATGTCGCTGACGACCGCGGGCGTGCCGAGCGCCATGCCCTCGACGAGCGGGATGCCGAACCCTTCGGCGCGCGACGCCGTCACGACGGCCGTCGCACCGAGCAGCGCCTCGCGGTACTCGTCGTCGCTCGCCCCGTCGTGGAACACCAGCGAGCCGGCGGGCGTCACGGCCTCCAAGGAGGCGCGCTCGGCCTCGGACACCCGGCTCATCAGGTGCAGTCGGTAGCCGTCGAGCAACGGCAGTGCCCTGGCCAGCGTGGCCACGTTCTTGTACGGCATGAACGAGCCCATGTAGACGAGGTCCCGGTGTTCGGGTGCCCGGCGGGGCGTCGCGCCGTCGACCGGGTCGGCGGCGTTGTACACGACCGTCACGGGTCGCCGGGTCAGCCGGTGGCGTCGCATCTCGTCGCGCGTGGTGCGGCTCACGGTCACGATCGCGTCGGCCCGGTCGAGCAGCACCCGCTGCGGCCACCACGCCAGGTGGTAGAGCCGCCAGAGCAGCCTGATCGGCAGCGCGAACTCGGGTGGGGGCGTGCGGTTCGTGTAGTAGATCAGGTCGTGCAGGGTGAGCACGAGCGGGTAGCGACGCCCGAACGAGCCCATCGTCTGCATCGGCGACCAGACCACGTCGGGCCGCAGCCGGTTCACCTGGAGCGCCACGAGCGGCTCACGGACGCTCGTCGGCGAACTGACGAGCAGGTGCGGCTGGTCGGGCAGCTTGTCGAGCTGCCGCGGGTCGCTGACGAGCATCGTCACCTCGTGACGCTCGGCCACCGCCCGGACGACCCCGGCGCTGAACCGGCTGATGCCGTCGTGGCGTCCGACCCGCACGTACCGGCAGTCGACGACGATCCTCATCGGACGAACGCCTCGATCGCCGCGGCCGCCTGGCGGGGCTTCTCGTAGTGGATCAGGTGGCCGACCCCCTCGATGACGTCGAGGGTCGCGTCGGGGAAGACCGCCCGCAGCCGGTGCTGCGCGGGCAGGGCCGTGATGTCGTCGCGGTCGGCGGCGACCAGCAGCGTGGGCACGGTGACGCGCGCCGCGTACGTGCTCACGTCGCTCGACACGGAGGCTCGGAAGGCGTCGAGCACGACGCGACGGTCCGAGAAGCGCGAGAAGTAGCTGTCGTGCTGGTCGTGGATCCACCGACGCAGCGACCGGTCGTGCGTCTTGACCATCGCGAGGCTGGTGATCCGCGTCACGGCGGCGTTCTGAAGCACCTGCTGGCCGGCGCGCTCGGGCAGGGCCGCTCCGGCCCAGTAGTAGAAGACGGCCAGGCGCGTCACCACGCCGCGAGGCCCCTGCAGGGCAGGCGCGGCGATCGGGTTGACCAGCACCAGCCGGGAGGCGCGGAGCCCGTCGGCCACCGCGGCCGACGTGACGATCGAGCCGAACGAGTGCCCCAGCACCACGACGTCGTCACCGAGCGAGAGGGCCGCCACGAAGGCGGTCAGCCAGCGGGCGTAGGCCGCGACGCTGTGCTCGCCGTCGAGTGGGGTGGACTCGCCGAAGCCCGGCAGGTCGGGCATCACCACCCGGGCGTGCTCGAGGTGCGCCACGACCGGTTCGAGGCCGTGGTGGTCGCCGCGGAAGCCGTGGACCGCGACGATCGTCACCCGCGCCTCCTGGCCCTCGGGGGGCTCGTAGGTCCAGTACCGGGTGGTGCTGCCGGCGACCTCGACGACGTCGTCGCGCACCGGTCGGGCGTCGAGGCGGGCACGGTACGGCGACTTCACGCGCGGGGGTCGGACGATCACGCGCCCGAGTCTACGAGCGACGCGCTGATCGGAGTGCGCGCCCCACGGCGTCCGCCCGTAGGGTGGGCGCGTGAGCTTCACTGCCCCGATCCAGCAGCCCGGACTGACCCTCGACCCCAACTGGCACCGCCGCGCGGTGTTCTACGAGGTGATGGTGCGGTCGTTCGTCGACAGCAACGGCGACGGGGCGGGTGACCTCCAGGGGCTGCTCACCCGGCTCGACTACCTGCAGTGGCTCGGCGTCGACGCCCTCTGGCTTCCGCCGTTCTTCCAGTCGCCCCTGCGTGACGGTGGCTACGACATCCAGGACTACAAGGCGATCCTGCCCGAGTTCGGCACGCTCGACGAGTTCCGCGACCTGGTGACCAAGTCGCACGAGCGCAACATGCGCATCGTCATCGACATGGTGCTGAACCACACGAGCGATCAGCACGAGTGGTTCCAGCAGAGTCGAGAAGACCCCGACGGCCCGTACGGCGACTTCTACGTCTGGCGCGACACCGACGACGAGTACTCGAACATCCGCGTCATCTTCGTCGACACCGAAGAGAGCAACTGGACCTTCGACCCGGTGCGACGTCAGTTCTTCTTCCACCGCTTCTTCTCGCACCAGCCCGACCTCAACTTCGAGAACCCCGCCGTGCAAGAGGCCGTGTTCGACGTCGTCCGCCACTGGCTGGCGATGGGCGTCGACGGGCTCCGGCTCGACGCGATCCCGTACCTCTTCGAGACCGAAGAGGGCAACGGCGAGGGCGAACCCGCGACCCACGACTTCATCAAGCGGCTGCGCACGATGGTCGACGAGGAGTTCCCCGGTCGCGTGCTCATCGCCGAGGCGAACCAGTGGCCCGCCGAGACGGCGGCCTTCTTCGGCACCGAGGACGAGCCCGAGTGCCACATGGCGTTCGACTTCCCGGTCATGCCGCGCATCTTCTACTCGCTGCGCGCCCAGAGCGCCGACGAGCTGAAGCGCATCCTGTCCGAGACCACCGAGGTGCCGCCGGGGGCCGCCTGGGCCGTCTTCCTCCGCAACCACGACGAGCTCACCCTCGAGATGGTGAGCGAGGAGTACCGCCAGGCCATGTACGGCTGGTACGCCTACGACCCGCGCATGCGCTCCAACATCGGCATCCGACGTCGCCTCGCCCCTCTGCTCGACAACTCGCGCGCCGAGCTCGAGCTGGTGCACGCGTTGCTGTTCTCCCTGCCGGGCAGCCCGTTCCTCTACTACGGCGACGAGATCGGCATGGGCGACAACATCTGGTTGCCCGACCGCGACTCGTCTCGCACGCCCATGCAGTGGACGCCCGACCGCAACGCCGGCTTCTCGACGGCCGACCCGGGCAAGCTGTTCCTGCCGGTCGTGCAGTCGCTCGTCTACAACTACAACCTGGTCAACGTCGAGAGCCAGCTGGCGCAGTCCCGGTCGCTGTTGCACTGGGTGCGCAACGTCATCCACGTGCGCAAGGCCCACCCGACCTTCGGCCTCGGCACCCTCGAGGTGCTCGAGACGAATCAGGAGTCGGTGCTGTCGTTCGTCCGCTCGTACGAGGGGGCCGGCACGCAGTTCGGCGACTCCGCAGAAGACATCCTCTGCGTCTTCTCGTTCGGTCACAACCCGACCTCGGTCGACATCGTGGCTCCGCAGTTCGCCGGGCGCACGCTGTTCGACCTGTTCGGCGGGGCGCAGTTCCCGTCGTTCGACGACGAGGGCAAGGTCACGCTCACGCTCGGCACACAGGCGTTCTTCTGGCTGCACGTCGGCGACGTGCCCGTCGCGGCGGCGCCCGCTGTCGGTGGCGCCTCCTAAACTCGTGGCGTGACTGACACCGAGACGACCGGCACCGCTCCCGACCTCACGGCCGTGAGCGAACCGCCGGCCTCGTGGTGGCAGGCCCTTGGCGTCTTCGACCTCGAGACCACGGGCATCGACGTCGAGACGGCCCGCATCGTCACGGCGCACGTGGGTCTCATCGACGCCACGGGGGCGACCGTCGCGCACGGTGAGTGGCTGGCCGACCCGGGGGTCGAGATCCCCGAGCAGGCGAGCGCCGTGCACGGCATCTCGACCGAGCAGGCCCGCGCCGAGGGGCGACCGGCGGCCGAGGTCGTCGCCGAGATCGTCGCGGCCATCCGGGCCGTCTTCGCCCGGGGCGTGCCGCTCGTCGTCTACAACGCCCCCTACGACCTCACCTTGCTCGACCGCGAGGCCCGGCGCCACGGCGTCGAGCCCCTCGGCGAGGTGGGCGACATCGGCTGCGTCGTCGACCCGCTCGTCATCGACAAGGCGGTCGACACCTACCGCAAGGGCAAGCGCACCCTCGAGGCGGCGGCCGCCGTCTACGGCGTCTCCCTCGACGACGCCCACGACGCGGGGGCCGACGCCGTCGCCGCGGGGCGGGTCGCCCAGGCCATGGCCAAGCGGTACCCCGACCGGCTCGACGTCCCCGTGACCGAGCTGCACGACCTCCAGGTGGGGTGGTGCTCGACCCAGGCCGAGAGCTTCCAGCAGTACATGCGTCGGGCGAAAGACCCCACGTTCACGGCCCACGGCGACTGGCCGCACCGCCCGCTGCCGTTCGCCTGAACCGAGTGCCGCACCGCGCCTCCCGGGCTGCCGGTCAGGCCTGCCGAGGCGTGGCGTGCCGTCGGCACGGTTGCCGACGGCAGTCGTTCATGGGCCCCTGCCGATGCGCTACCTCACCGGTGCCGGGCATGCGAACGGGGCGACCCACCGAAGTGGACCGCCCCGTTCTGGCGCGTGAGCTGGTGCTTACTTGCCGAAGTTCTTGTAGCGCGAGTTGAACTTCTCGACGCGACCGGCCGAGTCGAGGATGCGCTGCTTGCCCGTGTAGAACGGGTGCGACTCGGACGAGATCTCGACGTCGATGACCGGGTAGGTCTCACCGTCGAGCTCGATGGTCTTGTCGCTGCTCGTCGTGGAGCGCGTGAGGAACGTGGCGCCCGACGCGAGGTCCCGGAAGACGATCGGCTTGTACTCGGGGTGGATGTCGGTCTTCATGATTGTCCTAGGTCTAGCGAACGAGTGATGATGGTGAGTTCAGGAGGCACGCGCAGCATCGCTGCGGACCAGCTGTCAACGATACCAGACCGAGGGCCCGGATCGTAGGAGGTGCGGCTCAGTCGGCCGCGCGCGCCGAGTACCGGCCGCCGTCGGACTCGACGTGCAACTCGAGGCCGAACGTGGCCCCGAGCGTCTCGGCCGTGACGACCTCGTCGAGCGGGCCGGCGGCGACGACCGACCCGCGGTCGAGCAGCAGGGCGTGCGTGAAACCCCGCGGGATCTCTTCGACGTGGTGGGTGACCATGACGATGGCCGGCGCCCCCTCGGACGACGCGTAGCCCGAGAGCATGCGGAGCAGCTCTTCGCGAGCACCGAGGTCGAGGCTGGCAGCGGGCTCGTCGAGCAGCAGCAGCTCGGGGTCGGTCATGACCGACCGGGCGATCTGCACGCGCTTCTGCTCGCCGTCGCTCAGCTCGCCGAAGGCCCGGTCGGACAGGTGGTCGAGCTGCCATTCTTCGAGCACCCGGTGGGCCCGGCGCACGTCGACGCCCTCGTACTCTTCGTTCCAGCGACCGGTGACCGAGTACGCCGCCGTCAGGACGACGTCGACGACCTTCTCCTTAGCGGGGATGCGTCGAGCGATCGCGGTCGAGGCGAACCCGATGCGGGTGCGCAACTCGAAGAGGTCGACGGAACCCAGGTCGCTGCCCAGGATGCTCGCCTGCCCGCTGGACGGGTGGCTCTGTGCCGCGGCCACCTGCAGCAGGCTCGTCTTGCCGGCGCCGTTCGGGCCGAGGACGACCCAGCGCTCGTCGGAGTCGACCGTCCAGGTCAGCTTGTCGACGACGGGAGTGCCGCCTCGGACGATCGAGACATCGGTGAGCTGCAGGACGGTAGGCATGCCGCTCAGCCTAGTTGAGCAGACCCTGGTAGATCCGCAGGGTCTGTTCGGCGATCCGTCCCCACGAGAACTCCTCTTCGGCACGCATGCGACCGGCCCGACCCATCAGGCGGGCGAGGGCCGGGTCGGAGACGACCTCGGTCAGCGTGGCCGCCAGGTCGGCGACGAAACGGTCGGGGTCGACGGGGGTGCCGGTGCCGTCCTGCACCTGCTCGAGGGGGACGATGCGGCCGGTGAGGCCGTCGGCCACGACCTCGGGGATTCCGCCGGTGTCGGAGCCCACGACGGGCACCCCGCACGCCATGGCCTCGAGGTTGACGATGCCGAGGGGCTCGTAGACCGAGGGGCAGACGAACGTGGTGGCCTGGCTGAGCACGGCGCTGAGCTGGTGGCGGGGCAGCACGGTGTCGATCCACACGACCCCGGTGCGCTCTTCTTGCAGCTCGCGGACGAGACCGGTTACCTCGGCCATGATCTCGGGGGTGTCCGGTGCGCCGGCGCAGAGCACGAGCTGCACGTCGGCGGGCAGGAGCTTCGCCGCCCGCAACAGGTACGGCAGGCCCTTCTGACGGGTGATCCGGCCGACGAAGACGACGGAGGGCCGGTCGGGGTCGATGCCCAGGCCGCGCACCAGTTCGGCGTCCTCGACGCGCTGCCAGCCGTCGAGGTCGATGCCGTTGTAGACGACCTCGACCTTGGACTCGTCGATCGAGGGGTACGAGCGCAGGATGTCGCGGCGCATGCCGTCGCTCACCGCGATGACGCGGTCGGCCGTCTCGTACGCCTGACGTTCGATCCAGCTCGAGACGCGGTAGCCGCCTCCGAGCTGTTCGGCCTTCCAGGGGCGGAGCGGCTCGAGGCTGTGGGCCGTCAGCACGTGCGGCACGCCGTGCAGCATCTGGGCGAGCTGGCCCGCCGCGTTGGCGTACCAGGTGTGGCTGTGGACGACGTCGGCTCCGGCGACGTCCTGCGCCATCGTGACGTCGACGCCGAGGGTCCGCAGGGTGGCGTTGGCCTGGTCGAGCTGGGGCAGGTCGGGGTAGCCGGTCGTGTCGGGCTCGGGGTCGACCTCACCGAAGGCGCGCACCTGCACCTCGACGCCCTGCCGCAGGGCCTTGACGAGCTCGACGACGTGGACGCCCGCGCCTCCGTAGACGTTGGGCGGGTATTCCTTGGTGATGACATCGACTCGCACGTCGTTCACCGTAGTCGTGCGGGCCCGAATCGTGCCATTCTGGCCCCATGGCATCAAAGAAGATCTTCGGCATCGTCCTGGCTGGTGGCGAGGGCAAGCGCCTGATGCCCCTGACCGCGGACCGCGCGAAGCCCGCAGTCCCGTTCGGTGGCAACTACCGTCTCATCGACTTCGCCCTGTCGAACCTGATCAACTCGGGTCTCCGGCAGATCGTCGTCCTGACCCAGTACAAGTCGCACAGCCTCGACCGCCACGTGTCGCAGACCTGGAGCATCGAGGGCCTCCTGGGCGCCTACGTGGCCTCGGTCCCGGCTCAGCAGCGGCTCGGCAAGCGATGGTTCGCCGGCAGCGCCGACGCCATCCTGCAGAGCCTGAACCTGCTGCGTGACGAGAAGCCCGACATCGTCGTGGTCGTGGGAGCCGACCACGTCTACCGCATGGACTTCTCCCAGATGATCGAGGCGCACATCGCCTCGGGCGCGGGGGTCACCGTGGCCGCGATCCGTCAGCCCATCTCGCTCGCCGACCAGTTCGGCGTCATCGAGGTCGACTCCGACGACCCGACCCGCATCGGGCGGTTCCTCGAGAAGCCCAAGGACGCGACGGGCCTGCCCGACTCCCCCGACGAGATCCTCGCCTCGATGGGCAACTACGTCTTCGACGCCGACGTCCTCATCGACGCCGTGCTGCGAGACGGCGAGAAGCCGGACTCCGACCACGACATGGGCGGCGACATCGTCCCCGACTTCGTCTCCCGTGGCGATGCGGCGGTCTACGACCTCAACCGCAACGAGGTCCCCGGCTCGACCGAGCGCGACCGGTACTACTGGCGTGACGTCGGCACCATCGACTCGTTCTACGACGCGCACCGCGACCTGATCTCGGCGCTGCCGATCTTCAACCTCTACAACACCGACTGGCCGATCTTCAGCCAGCAGCTCAACTCGCCGCCGGCGAAGTTCGTCCGCGACGGGCACGGCAACCTCGGCACGACGATCGACTCGATCGTCTCGCTCGGTTCGCTCCTGTCGGGTGCGCACGTCGAGCGCAGCGTGCTGGGCCCCTGGTGCACCCTCGACAGCGGTTCGCGCGTCGTCGACTCGGTCGTCTTCGAGCGGGCCCACGTCGGTCCGAACGCCGTCGTGAACCGCGCCATCCTCGACAAGGACGTCGTCATCGCGGCCGGCGCCTCGGTCGGCGTCGATCCCGAGGCCGACAGGGCTCGCGGTTTCACGGTCACGCCGTCCGGCATCACGGTGGTCGGCAAGGGAGTCCGGGTCGACCAGTAGCAGTCCGGAGTCACACGAGCGACGCGGTGCGTCGGCGGCCCTAGGCTGTCGGCGTGCCGCGTTTCCTCATCGTCCTCGACGTCGACTCCACCCTGATCGAGGACGAGGTGATCGAGCTGCTGGCCGACGCCGCGGGCTCTCGCGAACGTGTCTCCGACATCACCTCGAGGGCGATGGCCGGTGAACTCGACTTCGCGGCGAGCCTCGCCGAGCGCGTCGCCACCCTCGAAGGTCTCCCCGAGTCGGTCTTCGCCGACGTGCGGCAGCGTCTGACCCCGACCCGCGGGGCCAGCGCGCTGGTCGACGGCGTCCACGCCGCCGGCGGCCTCGTCGGCGTCGTGTCGGGCGGGTTCCACGAGACCCTCGACCCCCTGGCCGACGACCTCGGGCTGGACTTCCACCGGGCGAACCGGCTCGAACTGCTCGACGGCCGGTTGACCGGACGCGTCACCGGCCCGGTGGTCGACGCCCACGCGAAGGCCGACGCCCTCCGGGAGTGGGCCGAGGAGGCGCGGGTCGACCTCGCGCACACCGTCGCGGTCGGTGACGGGGCGAACGACCTCGAGATGATGGCCGTCGCCGCGCTCTCCGTGGCGTTCAACGCCAAGCCGACGGTCCGTCGACGGGCCGACGTGGTGGTCGGGACGAACGACCTGTCGCAGGTGCTGCCCCTGCTCGGGCTGCGGGGCTGAGCCGCCCGTCGGCCGGGCCGGCGTCGTGGGACGACCCGCGCCTCCTGCGGTCGGCGTCCCTAGTGGCCCATGCCGAGGCCGCCGTCGACGGGGATCACGGCGCCCGAGACGTAACCGGCGTCGTCGCCGGCGAGCCACGCGATGGCCTTCGCGACCTCGGCCGCCGTGCCGTACCGGCCGGCGGGGATGCTCTTCTTGTACTCGGCCTGCTGGGCCTCGGGCAGGACCGCCGTCATGTCGGTCTCGACGAACCCGGGGGCGACGACGTTGGCGGTGATGCCCCGGCCGCCGAGCTCGCGGGTGAGCGAGCGCGCGAAGCCGACGAGGCCGGCCTTCGACGCGGCGTAGTTCGCCTGACCAGGGCCGCCGTAGAGGCCGACGACGCTCGAGACGAGGACGATGCGGCCGAACCGGGCCTTGAGCATGCCCTTCGAGGCACGCTTGACGATGCGGAAGGCCCCGCCGAGGTTGGTGTCGACGACCGAGGTGAAGTCGTCCTCGGTCATGCGCATGAGCAGGCCGTCCTTGGTGATGCCGGCGTTCGCGACCACGACCTCGACCGGGCCGAGCTCGGCCTCGACGGTGCTGAAGGCCGCGTCGATCGACGCGGCGTCGGTCACGTCGGCGACGACCGTCAGGGTGCCCTCGGGGCCCTGGCCGCTGCGGGCCGTGACGGCGACGCGGTGGCCCTGGGCGACGAACTCCTCGGCGATGGCGAAGCCGATGCCTCGGTTGCCACCCGTGACGAGGACGGTGCGGGGCGTGGTCATGGTGGTCTCCTCGTGTGCGATCTCGACGGTCGCCGTCCGGGACGGCGGCGGGGACGGCGAACCTGTGATCGGCAGGCCGCCGACCAGCCTACTGTCGGACCCGGGTCTTAGGATCGGGACGGTCCCTCGGACGTCTGGTCCCCGAGATCGATCCGGCACCCGTCCGTGGTGCGTCCACCCCCTCCCGACATCGAGGTGTGCCCCGTGAAGGCCTCGAACACGATCACGTCCCTCCCGCCCTCCCCCACCGACGACCGGCACTCCCGCATGGTCAAGTACCTGGTGGCGATGGGCATCCGGTTGGTCTGCATCGCCCTCTGCTTCGTCTTCCCCCTCGGGTGGTGGACGCTGTTGCCGATCGTCGGTGCGGTCGTCATCCCCTACGTCGCCGTCGTGTTCGCCAACGTGGGCCACGAGTCCGGCGACGCCGTCGAGAGTCCGGGCGGCATCGAGGTGTACCGCGAGCCGCAGGCCCCGTTCCGGCCCACCGTCGTCGACGGCGACGCGGGGCCCGCGGGCCCGGCTCCTGCCGGTGACGACGTGCCCGACGGGTCCCCCGGTGAGGCTCCCGGCCAGGCGGGCTCCGATCGGAAGAGCGCCTGATGCTCGGCCTCGACCCCGCCGGCGTGCAGTGCTCTCGCGCCTCGTGTCGAGCCGAGGCACGGCATAATGTGCACTGGCGCAACCCGAAGATCCACGGCATCGACCGGGTCAAGGTGTGGTCGGCGTGCGACGAGCACGTGGACTTCCTGCGCGAGTTCCTCGAGGCACGTGACTTCCCGGTCGTCGTGACGGGGGTGTCAGAGGTCGTCGAACAGGTCGGAACGGAGGCGCGGTGACGAACATCCGCTTCGCCCTCTCGCGGAGGTGGCTGGGCTACTTCGCCGTCGCCGTCGTCTTCGCGATCGTCTGCGTGTTCCTCGCCCACTGGCAGTGGTCCCGGCACGACGAGAAGCTCGCGGTCGTCCACCAGATCGAGCAGACCTACGACGCCGACCCCGTCCCGCTCGCTCAGGCACTGCCCGACCTGTCGTCGTACGACGCCGCTCAAGAGTGGCAACCCGTCGAGATGACCGGCCGCTACCTCGCCGACGACGAACTCCTGGTGCGCAACAGGCCGCTCAACGGTCAACCGGGCTTCGAGGTCCTCGTGCCGTTCCGCACCACGCAGGGCGACGTCTTCGTCGTCGATCGCGGCTGGGTGCCGACCGGCAACGCCCAGGACTCCCCCGACGTCGTGCCCGCGCCTCCGTCGGGTGACGTCACCGTCGTGGCGCGCCTCAAGCCCGGTGAGCCGACCGTGGGCGACCGCACCGGCGTGCCGGGCACGAACCAGATCGCCACGATCCAGCTGAGCGAGGTCGAGTCACGGGTCGGGCAGCCGATCTATTCGGCTGCCTACGGCCTCATCGTCAGCGAGAGCCCTGCGACGGCGACGGCCCCGGTACCGTCGACGAAGCCCGAGGTCGACACCGGACTCAACCTGTCGTACTTCGTGCAGTGGCTGATGTTCGCCGTCGGGGCGTTCGGGTTCTTGTTCTACGTCTTCCGGCAGGAGTACCGCAACCAGAACGCCGACGACGAAGAACTCGTCGAGCGCGAGGCCGAACGGCAGCGCCGTCGCGATGCGCGACCGCGTCACGACAACGACGTCGAGGACGAGATCCTCGACGGCGTCCGCCGCTGAAGCAGCCTCAGGCCAGGTTGATCAGGTCGGAGTAGTCCGGCGTCCAGTGATCCTCGGTGCCCTCGGGCATGATCAGGACGCGCTCGGGGTTCAGCGCCTCGACCGCTCCCTCGTCGTGGCTCACGAGGACGACGGCACCCTCGTAGTTGCTCAGGGCGTCGAGGATCTCGAGGCGGCTGGCCGGGTCGAGGTTGTTGGTGGGCTCGTCGAGCAGCAACACGTTGGCGCCCGAGACCACGATCATCGCCAGGGCCAGTCGGGTCTTCTCACCGCCGGACAGCACGCCGGCCGGTTTCGCCGAATCGTCACCCGTGAAGAGGAACGAGCCCAACACGCGCCGCGCCTCCATCTCGGTGATGTTCGGCGAGGACGACACCATGTTCTCGAGCACGCTGCGCTTGACGTCGATCGTCTCGTGCTCTTGCGCGTAGTAGCCGACCCGGAGGCCGTGGCCCGGCTCGAGCTGACCCGTGTCGGGGGCGTCGACACCGGCGAGGATGCGCAACAGGGTCGTCTTGCCGGCGCCGTTCAGGCCCAGGATGACGACCTTCGACCCCCGGTCGATGGCGAGGTCGACGGCCGTGAAGATCTCGAGCGAGCCGTAGCTCTTCGAGAGGTTGGATGCCATGAGC
The DNA here is from genome assembly GCF_015350895.1 of Frigoribacterium sp. VKM Ac-1396. Taxonomy (NCBI): domain Bacteria; kingdom Bacillati; phylum Actinomycetota; class Actinomycetes; order Micrococcales; family Microbacteriaceae; genus Frigoribacterium; species Frigoribacterium sp. VKM Ac-1396. The sequence continues at coordinate 330,265 of NZ_JADKSD010000001.1, forward strand.
GGCGTCTTGCCGCAGGCGACCGGCGTGGGGAAGCGCAGCTTCGCCACGCGGTCGACGGCGCGGACCTCGTCGAGGCCGGAGAGCAGCTTCTCGGCGCGGGCCACCATCTGGTGCGCGGCCGCGGCCTTCGAGGCCTTGGCACCGAAGCGGGCGGCCTGCTTCTGCAGGGCCGAGGCCTGCTTCTCGGCGTTCGAGCGCTCTTTCTTGCGGCGCTCCTCGTCGGCCGCCCGCTGGCGCTGGTAGTTGCGCCAGCCCATGTTGTAGACGTCGATCGCCTGGCGGTTCGCGTCCAGGTAGAAGACCCGGTTCACCACCTCCTCGACGAGCTCGATGTCGTGGCTGATCACGATGACGCCACCCTGGTAGGTCTTCAGGTACTCGCGCAGCCAGACGACCGAGTCGGCGTCGAGGTGGTTCGTGGGCTCGTCGAGGATCATCGTGTCGGCCGCCGAGAACAGGATGCGCGCGAGTTCGATGCGTCGGCGCTGACCACCCGAGAGGGTCGAGAGGGGCTGGTCGAGGATGCGGTCGGGCAGGCTGAGGTTGCTGGCGATCGACGCGGCCTCGGCCTCGGCCGCGTACCCCCCGAGGGCGTTGAAACGGTCGTCGAGGTCGCCGTAGCGCTTCATGGCGCGCGCGGCGACGTCGGCGTCGGGGTCGCCCATCGCGAGGGTGGCCTCCTGGATGCCGAGCAGCAGCTGGCCGAGCCCCCTGGCGTCGAGGATGCGCGTGCGGGCGAGGTCCTCGGGGTTGCCGCTGCGGGGGTCCTGCGGGAGGTAGCCGATCTCGCCGGACCGTTCGATCTTGCCGCCGGTCGGCATGGTCTCGCCCGCCAGCGTCTTGGTCATGGTCGTCTTGCCGGCGCCGTTGCGGCCGACGAGGCCGATCTTGTCGCCCCGGTCGACCCGGAACGAGACGTCGGCCATGAGGAGGCGCGCGCCGACGCGGATCTCGAGATCGTGCACGGAGAGCACAGCAGATGTCCAATCGATTGGTGAGGAGTCCACAACGGGGCCCGGAGGAGGGCCGCCCATAGGATGGGGACGTCGTGTGGAAAGGGTCGCAGCACTGCGCTGCCGACCAGCCGCTCGGCCGATCAACCTACCCATTCTAGGAGTCCCCATGACGAACACCGCCGCACCGACCTCACGGCCGGTCCTCGCCGACCGTCTGGTGGCCCGGGGCGCCGCCACCGACGTCGCCCTCGTGCTCGGCGGCGTGGCCGTCGTCTCGGCCCTCGCCCAGGTGCAGATCCCGCTCTGGCCGGTGCCCGTCACGGGTCAGACCCTCGGCGTGATGCTCGTCGGCGCGTCCCTCGGCGCCCGGCGTGGCGCCCTCTCGCTCGCCGCCTACCTCGTCCTCGGGGTCGCGGGCCTGCCGATCTTCGCCGAGTTCTCGGGCGGTCCGCTCAGCGTCCTCAAGCCGAGCTTCGGCTTCGTCATCGGCTTCGTCATCACGGCCGCCGTCATCGGGTGGCTGTCCGAGCGCGACTGGGACAAGAGATGGGGCCGCTCTGCCGCCGCGTTCTTCCTCGCCAGTCTCATCCCGTTCGCCGTCGGGCTGCCCTACCTGGCCGTCGTCCTGGGCTCGCTCGGCCTGCCGAACGACCTGCCGAGCGTCCTCGCGGCGGGCCTCTACCCGTTCGTCGTGGGCGGCGTCGCCAAATGGCTCATCGCCGCGGCGGCCCTGCCCCTCGCCTGGCGTGCGCTGAAGCGCCTCGGCGACTAGCGCCTCCCGCCGTCGACACGACGAAGCCCCGTCCCTCTCGCGAGGGACGGGGCTTCGTCGTCTGGACTCTCGACCGAGGTCAGATGGACGAGGTCAGATGGAGAACCCGATGGCCCGCATCATGTCGCGGCCGTCGTCCGTGATGCGGTCGGGGCCCCACGGCGGCATCCACACCCAGTTGATGCGGAACGCGTCGACCACGCCGTCGAGGGCGTTGGCCGTGTCGCCCTCGATGACGTCCGTCAGCGGGCAGCCCGCACTCGTGAGCGTCATGCTGATGATGAGCGCGTTCTCGTGCTCTTCGTCCATGGCCAGGTCGTAGATCAGGCCCAGGTCGACGATGTTGACGCCCAGCTCGGGGTCGACGACCTCTTTGAGCGCCTCGATCGTCTCGTCGAACTTCTCGGGGCTCAGCGCGACGGCCACGGTCAGACCGCCGTGGTCGCTGCGGCCTCGGCGGCGGCCGCCGTGACGTACCGGTCGTAGCCCTCGTTCTCGAGGCGGTCGGCCAGCTCGGGCCCACCCTCGTCGGCGACGTGGCCGTCGACGAAGACGTGCACGAAGTCGGGCTTGATGTAGCGCAGGATGCGCGTGTAGTGCGTGATCAGCAGCAGCCCGAGGCCCGTGTTGGCCTTGGCTCGGTTGACGCCCTCGGACACGATCTTGAGCGCGTCGACGTCGAGACCGGAGTCGGTCTCGTCGAGGACGGCGAACTTCGGCTTGAGCAGCTCGAGCTGCATGATCTCGTGACGCTTCTTCTCGCCACCCGAGAAGCCCTCGTTGACGTTGCGCTCGGCGAAGGCCGAGTCCATCTTTAGGGCAGTCATCGACTCGCGGAGGTCTTTGATCCAGCCGCGGATGGCGGGGGCTTCGCCGTCTAGGGCCGTCTTGGCGGTCCGCAGGAAGTTCGAGACGGTGACGCCCGGGATCTCGACCGGGTACTGCATGGCGAGGAAGAGGCCGGCCTTGGCGCGCTCGTCGACGCTCATCTCGAGGACCTCGCGGCCGTCGAGCAAGATGGAGCCGCCGTCGACGTTGTAGCGCGGGTGGCCGGCGATCGTGTAGGCGAGGGTCGACTTGCCCGAGCCGTTGGGGCCCATGACGGCGTGGATCTCGCCCTCGTTGATGGTGAGGTCGACGCCCTTGAGGATGGGCTTCGGGCCCTGGTCGGTGTCGATGCTGACCTTGAGGTCGCGGATCTCGAGAGTGGACATGCGTTTCTGTTCCTTTACTGTGCGGCGCCGGTGACGGTCGAGGCGGTGTCGACGTACACCTCGCCGTCGATGACGGAGACCGAGAAGACCGGTACGGGTTCGTAGGCGGGCAGCGTGAGCGGCTTGCCGGTGGTGAGCTCGAACTTCGAGCCGTGGGCCCAGCACTCGAGCGTGTCGTCCTCGACGAAGCCTTCGGAGAGCGAGATGTCGCCGTGGGTGCAGGTGTCGCCGATCGCGTGGATGGTGCCGGCACTGTCTTTCACGACGGCGACGGCGACGCCGTCGACGACGACCCGCAGGGCCTGTGCCGGGCTGACGTCGTCGACGCCGCAGACCTTCGTCGCCATCAGGCGACCGTCTCGGTCGACGTGGCCTCGCCCGCGGCCAGTTCGGCCTCGATGGCGTCCACCAGACGGGTCTGCAGGTCGGCGTCCCCGATCTTCTGGATGACTTCGACCAAGAAGCCGAGCACCACGAGACGGCGTGCCTCGTGCTCGGAGATGCCCCGGGACTGCAGGTAGAAGAGGTGCTCGTCGTCGAAGCGACCGGTGGCGCTGGCGTGACCGGCGCCTTCGATGTCGCCGGTCTCGATCTCGAGGTTCGGGATCGAGTCCGCGCGCGTCCCCTCGCTGAGCACGAGGTTGCGGTTCTGCTCGTAGCTGTCCGTACCGGGGGCGCTGCGAGCGATCAGGACGTCGCCGATCCACACGGTGCGAGCACCGGTGCCCTGCAGGGCGCCCTTGTAGTTGACGCGGCTGCGGGTCTTCGGCGCGTCGTGGTGGACGTACACCTGCTGTTCGAGGTGCTGGCCGGCGTCGGCGAAGTACACGCCGTAGAGCTCGGCGTCGGCGCCTTGCTCGGCCAGGTGGGCCGACGGGTTGACCCGGACGACCGAGCCTCCGAGGCTGACGACGAAGTGCTTGAGCTGGGCGTCGCGCCCGATGCGTGCGTGGTGGCTCGCGAGGTGGACGGCGTCGTCGTCCCACTCTTGCAGGGTCACGACGGTGAGGTGGGCCCCCTCGTCGACGACGATCTCGACGTTCTCGACGAGGTGCGCCGCCCCCGTGTTGCGGAGTACCACCATGGCCTGGCTGTTCGCCTTGGCGTGGATCAGCGTGTGACCCGCCCGGGGTTCGCGGTCGAGGCCCGATCGGCCGATCGTGATCGCCGAGGGCTCGTCGCCCGCCAGGGTGACGGAGAGCACCTTCTCGGCACTCGCCCACGCGTTGGCGGCGGCCTTGTCTTCCGGCGTGCCCGCCGTGCCGACCCGGGGGTCGGCACGGTCGATCCACTCGACGGTCGCGCCGGGGGTCTCGCGAGCCAGGTAGGCGTAGGGCGAACCGTCGAGGTCGCCGTCGATGAGGGCACGGAGGCGCGCCACGGGGCTGAGCTTCCAGTCGACTTCACGACCGGTGACCTCGGGGAAGGCCCCGGGGTCGACGGAGGTGAACCGCTCGGACCGCGTCTGCACGGGCACGAGGCCCCAGCCGCCGTCGGTGTGCGCTCCGGCTCCGTGCTGCACGCCGGGGGTGGTGGTGGACTCTGGTGTGGTGGTGGGTGCTGCGGCGGACATCTAGCCGACTGATCCTTCCATGCTCATCTCGATGAGCTTGTTGAGTTCGAGCGCGTACTCCATCGGGAGCTCGCGGGCGATGGGCTCGATGAAGCCACGGACGATCATGGCCATGGCCTCGTCTTCGGCCATGCCGCGCGACATGAGGTAGAAGAGCTGCTCTTCGCTGACCCGGGACACCGTGGCCTCGTGACCTAGCTGCACGTCGTCGACGCGGATGTCGATCGCGGGGTACGTGTCGGAGCGCGAGATCGTGTCGACGAGCAGCGCGTCACAGCGGACCGTGTTGGCCGCGTGGTGGGCGGCCTCGTCGACGCGGACCTCGCCACGGTAGCCCGCACGACCGCCGCCGCGGGCGATGGACTTCGAGACGATCGACGACGTCGTGTACGGCGCCATGTGGACCATCTTCGCGCCCGCGTCCTGGTGCTGACCGGGGCCCGCGAAGGCGACCGACAGGGTCTCACCCTTGGCGTGCTCGCCCACGAGGTAGATCGACGGGTACTTCATCGTCACCTTCGAGCCGATGTTGCCGTCGATCCACTCCATGGTGGCGCCCTCGTGGGCGATGGCCCGCTTCGTGACGAGGTTGTAGACGTTGTTCGACCAGTTCTGGATCGTCGTGTAGCGGACGCGCGCGTTCTTCTTCACGATGATCTCGACGACGGCCGAGTGGAGCGAGTCGGACTTGTAGATCGGGGCCGTGCAGCCCTCGATGTAGTGCACGTAGCTGTCCTCGTCGGCGATGATCAGCGTGCGCTCGAACTGGCCCATGTTTTCGGTGTTGATCCGGAAGTAGGCCTGCAGGGGGATCTCGACGTGGACGCCCTTGGGCACGTAGACGAACGAGCCCCCGGACCAGACGGCCGTGTTGAGGGCGGCGAACTTGTTGTCGCCGGCCGGGATGACCGTGCCGAAGTACTCCTGGAAGATCTCGGGGTGCTCGCGCAGCGCGGTGTCGGTGTCCATGAAGATGACACCCTGCTGCTCGAGGTCCTCGCGGATCTGGTGGTAGACCACCTCGGACTCGTACTGGGCCGCGACGCCGGCGACGAGGCGGTTGCGCTCGGCCTCGGGGATGCCGAGCTTCTCGTACGTGTTCTTGATGTCGTCCGGCAGCTCGTCCCAGGTCGTCGCCTGCTTCTCGGTCGACCGGACGAAGTACTTGATGTTGTCGAAGTCGATGCCCGAGAGGTCGGCACCCCACGTCGGCATCGGCTTGCGCTCGAAGAGGGCCAGGCCCTTGAGCCGGTTCTTGAGCATCCACTCGGGCTCGCTCTTCAGGTTCGAGATGTCGGTGACGACCTCGGGTGACACCCCGCGGCGCGCCGAAGCACCCGCGGTGTCGGAGTCGGACCAGCCGAACTCGTACTGCCCCAGGCTCTCGAGCTCGGGTCGATCGATCAACACGTCTGACATGACTACCTCTTTCTCTGCCGGACCGAACACGGGTGGGCCGAACGGCATTCCCCGGGTGGTGGAGCGGCCCAGCTGCTCGCGGTGCGAGTCGAACACGTCGGTCGCCTCCGCCTCGTTCGCCGACGCTCGAGGTGATCGAGTCGTCAGGTCGCGCTGCTTAGACTGGTGGTGAGGGCCGCGTACCGCTTCTGCGGATCTCGCGGTCTTCGGATGTCTCCGTCGACACCCTGCCGGGTCGTGTTCCTGAACCCGTCGATTCTACAGGGCAGACCGCCGAAAGTGACGAAAGGCAGCAAGTCGTGAGCAACGCACAGGTGGGCACCACCGGAGTCCTGACCCGAGCCTGGTCGTGGTTGCCCACGACGGTCGACCGTCGGGTGCGCTTCATCGCCTGGGCCTCGTTCGTCTGCCAGGTGCTGCTGATCGGCACGGGAGGCGCGGTGCGGCTCACCGGTTCGGGCCTCGGTTGCCCCACCTGGCCCCGGTGCACGACCGACTCGTTCGTCAGCACGCCCGAGATGGGCATCCACGGCGCCATCGAGTTCGGCAACCGCCTGCTGACGTTCGTGCTGACCCTGGTGGTGATCCTCGCCTTCCTGTTCGTGCTGCGCCAGCGCAAGGTCCGGCGCGACTTCTTCTGGCTCACCCTGTTGCAGGGCCTCAGCATCCCGTTCCAGGCCGTCCTCGGCGGCATCACGGTCCTGACCGGCCTCAACCCCTACATCGTGGGGGCACACTTCGTCGTCTCGATCGTGCTCGTCGGCCTCACGACGACGCTCCTCTGGCGGGTGCACCGCGGGCCGCGGGGCCACCACGCCGCGACGCCGCCCGGTTACGCGCGCCTGGTCCACGTCCTCGCCGCCGTCGTGGCCGTCACCGTCGTCGTGGGCGTCCTCACGACCGGCTCCGGTCCGCACGCCGGCGACGCGGCCACCCCGCGCAACGGCCTCGACCCCGCGATCATGGACCACGTCCACAGCTGGCCGGCCTACGCCACCCTGGCGCTGACCGTCGCCGTCGTCGCCTGGACGATCCGAGCGGGCCTCCCCCGCCGCTTCCCGTTCGCCCTCCTGGCCGTCGAGCTCGTGCAGATCGCCGTGGGCATCACGCAGGCCCGCACGGGGCTGCCGCCCCTCCTGGTGGGGACGCACATGGTGTTCGCCGCGCTCCTCGTCGCGGCGACGACCGCCGTCGTGCTGTCCTTGCACGACGACCAGGCACTCGACGAGGTCGAGCCGGTCGTCGAGGCCGCGGCGGTCCGGGCCTGATCGTCCGAGACCGACGGTCCGAGCCCGGTGGTTCGCCCGATCGCCCCGCATCGTCGGCGCCGGTCGGTCCCCGGGTCGACTACGCGCGGCGCATGACCGTGTCGACGGGATCTCGTCCGATCTCGACGAAGCCGGCGCGTTCGTAGAGCGACACGGCACGGCTGCCCGTCAGCACGTCGAGCGTCATCGACCCCGGGGCGACCGACGCGATCGCCTCGGAGAGCAGGGCCGTCCCGATGCCGCGACCTCGCGCCTCCTCGACCAGGTAGAAGTGCCGCAGCCAGGTCGTGTCGGCCTCGGGGTGCAGGGCGATGCACCCCAGGAGGCGCTGGTCGCCTTCGACGACGCGCGTCTCGTGGGCCGTGAACTCGCGTTCGAAGCGCGCCCGGTGGCGGGGTGGGTTCCAGATGCCGAGCCGTTCGAACTCGGGACGCAACACCTCGAGCTTGAGGTCGGAGAGCGGCTCGAGGTCGTCAGGGCGCGCCGGACGGACCGACCACTCGACCGTGCCCACGGGTCAGAAGGGCAGCAACGGGTCGACGCCGACGGCGACGAAGAGCAGCGTGAGGTACGTGATCGAGCTGTGGAAGACCCGCATCGGGCGGACCTCGGAGACGTGCTGGATGGCACGGCTGTACAGGCGGTGGGACTCCCAGACGAACCAGGCACCACTGGCGAGGGCGACCACCGTGTAGAGGGCGCCCATGCCGGCGACGGGCACGAGGATGAGCGAGCACGCCACGGTGGCCCAGGCGTAGAGGACGACCTGCAGTCCGACGATGGAGCGTCCACGCACCACGGCGAGCATGGGCACGTCGGCGGCGGCGTAGTCGTCGCGGTACTTCATCGAGAGCGGCCAGTAGTGCGGGGGCGTCCAGAGGAAGATCACCATGAACAGGATGACGGCGGACCACGACAGGTCGCCCGTGACGGCGGCCCATCCGATGAGCACGGGCATGCAGCCCGCGATGCCGCCCCAGACGATGTTCTGCGGCGTGCGGCGCTTGAGCCAGAGCGTGTAGACGACGACGTAGAAGAGGATCGCGCCGAGCGAGAGGGCCGCCGAGAGCAGGTTGACCGTCAGGGCCAGCCAGACGATCGACGCGACGCCCACCACGTACGAGAAGACGAGTGCCTCGCGGTCGGTGACGTCTCCCGTCACCAGGGGGCGGCCCTGCGTCCGCTTCATGATGCGGTCGATGTCGCGATCGATGTAGCAGTTGAAGGCCGAGGCGGACCCGGCGCTCAGGGCCCCGCCGATCAGCGTCGCCGCCACCAGCCAGAGGTTGGGGACACCGCCCTGGGCCAGGAACATCGTCGGTGCCGTCGTGACGAGCAGGAGCTCCATCACGCGGGGCTTCGTGAGGGCGACGTACGCCCGAGCCTTGCGACGGAAGCCCCGGGGTGACGTGTCGGGGCGGATGTCTACGGCTGCGGTCATGAGTCCTCTAACGAGACGAACGGTTTGCCCGAGAAGTCTAGGCGATGAACGTCGACGCTGACGGCGAACCCCGCCCGGATGCGGACGGCCGCGGGGGGTTCGTCCCTATACTTGCAGGTGCTTGCCAGTCGCACGCCCCCTCGGTGCCCGAATCACCGGACGAACCGTCCTGATCCCCGCCCCCCCAGCGTGTGTGCGACCCAGCCGACGACGTCTCGGCAGGCGCACGTCAGCGCGGGAGCGAATCGACCCCGCGCAGTTCGCATCAAGAAGGGTCAACTTCCAGTGGCAGATCTGCAATGGGAATCCATCGACAACAAAGCAGTAGACACGGTCCGCGTCCTCGCGGCCGACGCGGTCGAGAAGGTCGGCAACGGCCACCCCGGCACCGCGATGAGCCTGGCGCCCGCCGCCTACCTGCTCTTCCAGAAGGTCATGCGTCGTGACCCGAGCGACAGCACCTGGATCGGTCGCGACCGGTTCATCCTGTCCGTCGGCCACAGCTCGTTGACGCAGTACATCCAGTTCTACCTGGGTGGCTACGGTCTCGAGCTCGACGACCTCGAGGCGCTGCGCACCTGGGGCTCCAAGACCCCCGGCCACCCCGAGTACGGCCACACCGACGGCATCGAGATCACGACCGGCCCCCTGGGCCAGGGCTTCGCCAGCTCCGTCGGGTTCGCCTACGCCGCCCGCTTCGAGCGCGGCCTGTTCGACCCCGAGGCCGCCCCCGGCACGAGCCCCTTCGACCACTTCGTCTACGTCATCGCGGGCGACGGCGACATGCAAGAGGGCGTCACGAGCGAGGCCGCCTCGCTGGCCGGCCACCAGAAGCTCGGAAACCTCGTCGCGATCTACGACTCGAACCAGATCTCGATCGAGGACGACACGAACATCGCCTTCACCGAGGACGTCCACAAGCGCTTCGAGTCCTACGACTGGGACGTCCAGGTCGTCGACTGGAAGAAGACCGGCGAGTACGTCGAAGACGTCGCCGAGCTGAACGACGCCATCGAGAAGGCCAAGGCCGTCACCGACAAGCCCTCGCTGATCATCCTCAAGACGATCATCGGCTGGCCGTCGCCGAAGAAGCAGAACTCCGGCAAGATCCACGGTTCGGCGCTCGGCGCCGACGAGGTCGCCGGCCTCAAGTCCGTCCTCGGGTTCGACCCCGAGAAGTCCTTCGACGTCGACCCCGCCGTCCTCGAGCACACCCGCAAGGCCGTCGAGCGCGGCCAGGCCCAGCACGCCGAGTGGGACGAGAAGCTCGCCGCCTGGGCGTCGGCCAACCCCGACAAGAAGGTCCTCCTCGACCGCATCCTCGCGAACGAGCTCCCCGAGGGCGTCGAAGAGGCGTTGCCCGTCTTCGAGGCCGGCAAGGACGTCTCGACGCGTGCCGCCTCGGGCAAGGTCATCAACGCCCTCGCCGGCGTCGTCCCCGAGCTCTGGGGCGGTTCGGCCGACCTCGCCGAGTCGAACCTCACGACCATCACGGGCTCGAAGTCGTTCGTGCCGACCGAGTGGTCGACCGACGAGTGGAGCGGCGACCCCTACGGCCGCGTGCTGCACTTCGGCATCCGCGAGCACGCGATGGGCGCCATCCTCAACGGCATCACGCTGCACGGCAACACGCGTCCCTTCGGTGGCACGTTCCTGATCTTCAGCGACTACATGCGCCCCGCGGTCCGCCTCGCGGCGCTGATGAAGTCGCCGGCGATCTACGTCTGGACCCACGACTCCGTGGCCCTCGGCGAGGACGGCCCGACCCACCAGCCGATCGAGCAGCTCGCGTCGCTCCGCGCCATCCCCGACCTCGACGTCGTCCGTCCCGCGGACGCCAACGAGACCGCCTGGGCCTGGGCGACCATCCTCGAGCGCCACCACGGCCCCGCCGGCATCGCGCTCAGCCGCCAGAACCTGCCCGTCTTCGAGCGTGGCACGGGCGACGCCGAGGGCGACACGTTCGCGTCGGCGAAGAACGTCGCCAAGGGTGCCTACGTCCTGGCCGAGGCGCCGGGCGGCACGCCCGACGTGATCTTCGTCGCCACCGGCTCCGAGGTACAGATCGCCGTCGAGGCCCGCGAGGTCCTGCGAGGCGAGGGCATCAACGCCCGCGTCGTCTCGGCGCCGAGCATCGAGTGGTTCGACGAGCAGAGCGACGAGTACAAGGAGGCGGTCCTCCCGTCCGCCGTCAAGGCTCGCGTCTCGATCGAGGCCGGCGTGGCCATGCCGTGGCGCGGCATCGTCGGTGACGCCGGTCGCAGCGTGTCGATCGAGCACTTCGGTGCGTCGGCCGACTACAAGACGCTGTTCAAGCAGTTCGGCATGACGACCGAAGCCGCCGTCGCCGCCGCGAAAGACTCGATCGCCGCTCTCTGAGCGTCGACAGGAAGAAGAGAAGACACCATGACAGACACCAACACCGCACAGCTCTCCGCCGCGGGCGTGAGCATCTGGCTCGACGACCTCTCGCGTGAGCGCATCAACGCCGGCGGCCTGCAGAAGCTGATCGCCGAGCGCAACGTCGTCGGGGTCACCACCAACCCCACGATCTTCGCCTCGGCCCTCGCCAAGGGCGAGGCCTACGACGACCAGGTGGCCCTGCTCGCCAAGACCGGCGTCAGCGTCACCGACGCCGTCTTCGAGATCACCACCGACGACGTGACCCGCGCCAGCGACATCTTCCGTGAGATCTACGACACGACGGGTGGCTTCGACGGCCGCGTGTCGATCGAGGTCGAGCCGGGTCTCGCCCACGACGCCCAAGGCACCATCGACCAGGCCGTGAAGCTCGCCGCCAAGGTCGGCCGCCCCAACGCGCTCATCAAGATCCCGGCGACCGTCGAGGGCCTCGAAGCCATCACCGCCGTCATCGCCCAGGGCATCAGCGTCAACGTCACCCTGATCTTCAGCCTCGAGCGCTACCGCGCGGTCATCAACGCGTACCTGACGGGGCTCGAGCAGGCCAAGGCCGCGGGCATCGACATCACGCAGATCCACTCGGTGGCGTCCTTCTTCGTGTCGCGCGTCGACACCGAGATCGACAAGCGACTCGACGCCGTCGGCACGGACGAGGCCAAGGCCCTCAAGGGCAAGGCCGGCGTCGCCAACGCCCAGCTCGCCTACGAGGTCTACCAGCAGGCGTTCGACACCGAGCGCGCGAAGGGCCTGCTCGCCGCGGGTGCCAACAAGCAGCGTCCGCTCTGGGCCTCCACCGGCGTCAAGGACCCCGCCGTCCTCGACACGACCTACGTCGTCGAGCTGGTCGCCCAGGACGTCGTCAACACGATGCCCGAGAAGACCCTCGAGGCGACCTTCGACCACGGTGAGGTCCGTGGCGACACCATCAGCGCCTCCTACGCCTCGGCCAACGAGGTCATGGACTCCATCGCCGCGCAGGGCGTGTCGTACGACGACGTGACCGAGACCCTCGAGAAAGAGGGCGTCGAGAAGTTCATCGTCTCGTGGAACGAGCTGCTCGACACCGTGACCGCTGCGCTCGAGGCCGCCAAGCCCGCCGAGGTCGCCAAGTGACCATCACCATCGCAGCCAGCGGCGACGCCGCTCAGGCGGTCGAGACGGTCGTCCCCCAGCTCGTCAGCGACCTCGTCGCCTCGGGCATCACGGCCCAGAACCCCACCCTGTGGGGCCCGGACGCCGAGGACGAGTCCGCCAAGCGACTCGGCTGGACCGAGGCCGTCGTGGTCTCGACCCCCCTGCTCGACGAGATCGACGCCCTGCGCGACGAGCTCGCCGCCAAGGGCGTCGACCACGTGGTGCTCGCGGGCATGGGCGGATCGTCGCTCGCGCCCGAGGTCATCACGCGCACCTACGGCGTCGAGCTCACCGTGCTCGACGCCACCGAGCCCGGCCAGGTGCTCACCGCCCTCGCCGACCGCCTCGAGCGCACCGTGCTCGTGGTGTCGTCGAAGTCGGGCTCGACCGTCGAGACCGCGAGCCAGCGCAAGACGTTCGAGAAGGCGTTCACCGACGCCGGCATCGACCCCGTCGACCGCATCGTCGTCGTCACCGACCCGGGTTCGCCCCTCGACGGTCAGGCGCGCGAGGCCGGCTACCGGGTCTTCAACGCCGACCCCAACATCGGCGGGCGCTACTCGGCCCTGTCGGCCTTCGGTCTCGTGCCGTCGGGCCTCGCCGGGGCCGACATCCGTGAGCTCCTCGCCGAGGCGGACGCCGTCACGGTCGAGCTCGCCCAGGACCGCGCCGACAACCCCGGTCTGGTGCTCGGCGCCGTCCTCGCCGGGACGAAGCCGCTGCGCGACAAGATCGCGATCGTCGCCGACGGCACCCACATCGTCGGGTTCCCGGACTGGGCCGAACAGCTCATCGCCGAGTCGACCGGCAAGCAGGGCCGTGGTCTGCTCCCCGTCGTGATCGACGGCTCCGCCCCCGAGATCACGGCCGGCCTGCACGACGTGCAGATCGTCCGACTCGTGGCGAACGCCGACGAGACCCGCGAGGTCGCACCCGGCGAGGTCGAGATCTCGGGTTCGCTCGGTGGTCAGATCATGGTCTGGGAGTACGCCGTCGCGGTGGCCGGGCGCCTGCTCGACATCAACCCGTTCGACCAGCCCGACGTCGAGTCGGCCAAGGTCGCCACGCGCGCGTTGCTCGACGACCGGCCCGAGCCCACTCCCCCGGCCTTCACGGCCGAGGGCGTCGAGGTCCGCGAGGTCGGTGGCGTCGAGTTGGGCGACTCGCTCGAGTCCGCGGTGGCCGCCCTGCTCACGCACCTGAGCGACGACGGCTACGTCTCGATCCAGGCCTACGTGGACCGCGTGGCGAACCCGCAGCTCGACCAGGTGCGCGACCTCCTGGCCGCGCGCACGCAGCGTCCCGTCACCTTCGGGTGGGGTCCGCGCTTCCTGCACTCGACCGGTCAGTACCACAAGGGCGGCCCGGCCAACGGCGTCTTCCTGCAGATCACGCAGGTGCCCGAGACCGACCTCGAGATCCCGGAGAGCCCGTTCACGTTCGGGCAGCTCGTCCAGGCGCAGGCCGCGGGTGACGCGAAGGTCCTGGCCGAGCACGGGCGCCCCGTGCTCACGCTGACCGTGACCGACGTGGCCGCCGCGCTGCCCGTCATCACCGCCGCACTCCGCTGAGCCGAGAGGGCCGGCGTCCTGAGGGACGCCGGCCCTTTCGCCTTGCCCCCGGACGTCCTCGTCCCGGCCGTCCGTGCCGGATCGTCGGTGCCCCTCGAACCACAGAACGGAAGCCCATGTCACCGGTGCCGATCACGCCGGAGTCCAACCCCCTGCGGTTGCCCTCCGACCGCCGCCTCAACCGTATCGCGGGCCCGAGTGGCCTCATCATCTTCGGTGTGACGGGTGACCTCTCACGCAAGAAGCTCATGCCTGCCGTGTACGACCTGGCCAACCGCGGTCTGCTCCCGCCGGGCTTCGCACTCGTCGGCTTCGCCCGCCGTGAGTTCGAAGGCCAGGACTTCGAGCAGGTCGTGTACCAGGCCGTGAAGGAACACGCCCGCACACCCTTCGACGAGGACGTCTGGCGCCAGCTCAAAGAGGGTTTCCGCTTCGTGCAGGGGGTCTTCGACGACGCCGACGCCTTCGCCCGCCTCAAGGACACCATCGAAGAACTCGACCGTGAGCGCGGCACCATGGGCAACCACGCCTTCTACCTCTCGATCCCGCCCAAGGCCTTCCCGATGGTGACCGAGCAGCTGCGCAACTCGGGCCTCGCCGAGGAGAAGGACGGCGCCTGGCGACGCGTCGTCATCGAGAAGCCCTTCGGCAGCGATCTCACGACCGCCCGCGAGCTGAACGCCGTCGTCGAGACCGTCTTCGAGCCCGACAGCGTCTTCCGCATCGACCACTACCTCGGCAAGGAGACCGTCCAGAACCTGCTGACCCTCCGGTTCGCCAACCAGATGTACGAGCCCCTGTGGAACGCCAACCACGTCGACCACGTCCAGATCACCATGGCCGAAGACATCGGGGTCGGTGGTCGTGCCGGGTACTACGACGGCATCGGCGCGGCTCGTGACGTGATCCAGAACCACCTCCTGCAGTTGCTCGCACTCACGGCCATGGAAGAGCCCGTGACCTTCGCCGCGCGCGACCTCCGGGCCGAGAAGGAGAAGATCCTGTCGGCCGTGCGCCTGCCCGCCGACCTCGCCGCGGGGACGGCCCGTGGTCAGTACTCCGGTGGCTGGCAGGGCGGTGAGAAGGTCAGGGGCTTCCTCGACGAAGAGGGCATGAACCCCGAGAGCACCACCGAGACCTTCGCGGCCATCAAGCTCGAGATCGCCACGCGGCGATGGGCGGGCGTCCCGTTCTACCTCCGTGCCGGCAAGCGCCTCGGACGTCGGGTGACCGAGATCGCCGTCGTGTTCAAGCAGGTGCCCGAGAACATCTTCGGCACGCAGACCTCGCTCGGGCAGAACGCCCTCGTGATCCGCGTGCAGCCCGACGAGGGCGTGACCCTCCGGTTCGGGTCGAAGGTGCCGGGAATCGGCACCCAGGTCCGCGACGTCACGATGGACTTCGGTTACGGGCACGCCTTCACCGAGGCCAGCCCCGAGGCCTACGAGCGCCTCATCCTCGACGTGCTGCTCGGCGACCCGCCTCTCTTCCCCCGACACGAGGAGGTCGAGCTCTCGTGGAAGATCCTCGACCCCATCGAGGAGTTCTGGGCCACGCAGGGCCAGCCCGAACAGTACCGACCCGGCACGTGGGGCCCCGCCTCCGCCGATGAACTCATGGCCCGAGACGGCCGCACCTGGAGGCGTCCGTGATCGTCGACCTGCCCGACAGCACCATCAGCCGCGTCCAGAAGACGCTCGTCAAGATCAGGGAAGAAGGAGGCGCGGTCGCGTTGGGTCGCGTCCTCACGCTGATCATCTCCACCAGCCTCGGTGACGAGGAGGAGGCGATCGAAGCCGCCAACGACGCCTCGCGTGAGCACCCGATGCGGGTCATCGTCGTGTCCACGTCGTCGGAGTCCGACCGTGTCGACGGGAGGCTCGACGCACAGATCCGCGTCGGCGGAGACGCCGGGGCGAGCGAGGTCATCCTGCTTCGCGCCTACGGCGAGACGGCCAGCGACGAAGAAGGGCTCGTGACCGGGTTGCTCCTGCCCGATGCTCCGGTCGTCGCCTGGTGGCCCAAGACCGCTCCCGCCGTCGTGTCGGAGTCGCCTCTCGGACGCATAGCCCAACGCCGCATCACGGACGCCGCGAGCCAGCCGAACCCCCGCCAGTCGATCATCGACCTCGCGCGCAGCTACGCACCGGGCGACACCGACTTCGCGTGGACGCGCTTGACCCTGTGGCGAGCACAGCTCGCCGCCGTCCTCGATCAGCCCCCGTACGAGTCCGTGACCGAGGTGGGGGTCTCGGGGTCGCCCGACTCGCCCTCGACGCTGTTGTTGGCTGCCTGGCTGCGGCTGCAGCTGCAGGTGCCGGTCGACGGTGAGCTGACGACGAGGGCGACCGGGTCGAGCGGCATCCACGGTGTGCAACTCGTCCGCGCCTCCGGCCCCATCGTGCTCGAACGTTCGCTCGACGACGTCGCCACCCTGACGCAACCGGGTCAGCCCACGCACGACCTCGCGTTGCCACGCCGGTCGCTGCGCGACTGCCTGGCCGAGGAACTCCGTAGACTCGACCCCGACGACCTGTTCGGCGACGTCGTGAGACACGGGGTCGGCCAACTGAGCGAACCCGTCCAGAACAACTAGAGCAGAAGAGAACCGTGACGAACGAACGCCGGGTGCTGGTCCACCCCGACAAAGAATCGCTGGGCGCATCCGTGGCAGCCCGCTTCATCACCAAGATCATCGACGTGCTCGAAGAGCAGAACTACGCGTCGGTCGTCGTGAGCGGTGGATCGGTGAGCACCCTGGTGCTGGCGGCCATCAACGCGTCCCCGGCACGCGACAGCGTCGACTGGTCGAAGGTCTCGATCTGGTGGGCCGACGAGCGCTGGGTGCCGGCGGGCGACGCCGACCGAAACGACACCCAGGCCGGCATCGACCTCCTCGACCACATCGGCCTGTCGCCCGAGAACGTGCACCGGTTCGGTGCCGTGGGCGACTTCGACGACGTCGAGGCGGCAGCCGTGGCCTACCGGGCGGAGCTGCTCGAACACGCCCAGGCCGACGACGACGCACCGCGTTTCGACATCACGCTGCTGGGCGTAGGCCCTGACGGCCACGTGGCGTCGTTGTTCCCCGACAAGGCGCAGATCCGTCAGACCGAGCCCACGGTCCTGACCATCGACGACTCCCCCAAGCCGCCGCCCGTCCGCCTCACGCTGAGCCTGCCGGTCATCAACAACTCCCAGCGCGTCTGGATGATCCTCGCCGGTGCCGAGAAGGCCTCGTCGCTGGGGTTGGCACTGGCTGGCGCCGGGGCCGACCAGGTCCCGGTCGCCGGGGTCAAGGGGCGCAAGCGCACGGTCTTCTTCGTCGACCAGGACGCCGCCGCCGAGGTCCCCGAGAACCTCATCGCCTCGACGTACTGAGGCCTCCGGCTCGGCGCCGCCGGTCGGGATCACGACGAAGGGCCCTGCAGCTCGGAGCTGCAGGGCCCTTCGTCATGCCCGGTGGGTCACATGCCGGGAGGCGCGCTCGGCGCCTCAGGCCTTGCCGCGTCGGACGCGCAGCTGCTGCAGAGCCTCTTCGAGGAGCTGCTCGGCTTCTTCTTCGGTACGACGTTCTTTCACGTACGCGAGGTGGGTCTTATACGGCTCGAGCTTGGCGACGGTCGGCGGGTTGGCCTTGTCTCGGCCGGCCGGGAGGCCGCTCGAGGGTGAGTCGACGGTCTCGGGGATCTCTTCTTCGGGCACGTTCGCCGCGAAGTGACGGACGACCTCGTTGCCGAGGGCGTCCCAGTACGAGATGGTGATGCGTTCGGCGTGGAAACCACGATCTTGTTCGCCCATGGGGCCCGCGCCGACGCGCGAGCCACGGATGGCGCTGCCGCCCGAGGCCATCAGCTGACCGCCGCGAACTTCGTGATGAGCCCGAGGACGACGATGCACGTGATCCAGACGAGCCCGAGGAAGACCGTGATGCGGTTCAGGTTGCGCTCGGCGACACCGGAAGCCCCGAGGTTGCTCGTGACGCCACCGCCGAACATGTCGGACAGACCCCCGCCGCGTCCGCGGTGGAGGAGGATGAGGAGGGTCAGCAGGAGGCTCGTGATGCCGAGCAACACCTGCAGGATGACCTGGAGAATTTCCACGTAGGACCTTTCGATGCGGTGAGACCGCTGAACAGTATAACCGCGAGAGGCCGTGGCCCGTGGAGTCGGAGTCGGTGGGGCGCCGCGGGATGGCACCCCATCGGATCAGACGCCGACGTGCGCCTGGAAGCGGACGATGCTGGCGAACTCGTCGACGTCGAGGCTGGCCCCGCCGACCAGCGCCCCGTCGACGTTGGGCTCACGCATGAACGAGGCGATGTTGGACGACTTCACCGATCCGCCGTAGAGGATGCGCGTGGCGGCGGCGGCGTCGGACCCCGTGATCTCGGCCAGGGCCGAGCGCAGTGCGGCGCAGACCTGCTCGGCCTGGTCCGCCGTGGCGGCCTGACCGGAACCGATCGCCCAGACGGGCTCGTACGCCACGACGATCTCGGCCGAAGCGGGCACCTGGGCCAAGGCGGCGCGCAGTTGGGCGACGGGCACGGCGCTGGGGCCGTGCTGCTCGAGGTCGTCGGCGGTCTCGCCGACGCAGATGACGGGCACGAGCCCCGACCGGTGCGCCGCGGCCACCTTCGTCGCGACGACCTCGTCGTCCTCGGCGTGGAGGGTGCGCCGCTCCGAGTGACCCACCAGGACGTACCGGACATCGAGGCGGGACAGGAACTGGCCGGACACCTCGCCCGTGTAGGCACCGGAGTCGTGGGCCGAGAGGTCTTGCGCACCGAGAGCGAGCTCCAGCTTGTCGGCGTCGAGCAGGGTCTGGACGCTACGGAGGTCGGTGAACGGCGGGAACACCGCAGCCTCCACCGATTCGAAGTCGTGCTTGGCGTCCTTGAGCGACCAGGCCAACTTCTGGACGAACGCGATCGCCTGCAGGTGATCGAGGTTCATCTTCCAGTTGCCGGCGATGAGGGGCGTGCGCGTGGTCACCATCCGAGGACCTCCAGTCCGGGGAGTCGTTTGCCCTCGAGGAACTCGAGGCTGGCTCCACCACCGGTGGAGATGTGGCCGAACTGGTCGTCGGAGAACCCGAGGGCCCGGACGGCGGCCGCGGAGTCGCCGCCACCGACGACGCCGAGACCCGAGACGTGGGTCAGCGCCTCGGCGACGGTCTTCGTACCGTGTGCGAAGGCGGGGAACTCGAACACGCCCATGGGGCCGTTCCAGAAGACCGTCTCCGACGTCTGGACGATCTCGGCGAACCGAGCAGCCGTCTCGGGGCCGATGTCGAGCCCGAGGGCCTGGGAGCCGAGCGGTGAGGACTCGATGCCGTCGGACGCGACCACCGTGTGCTCGGCGTCTGCGCTGAACGACGAGGCGACCACGACGTCGACGGGCAACACCAGGTTGACGCCGCGACGGGCGGCCTCGTCGACGTAACCCCTGACCCGGTCGAGCTGGTCCTTCTCGAGCAGGCTGCCCCCGACGGGCAGCCCCTGGGCGGCGAGGAACGTGAAGAGCATCCCGCCGCCGACGAGGAGGTTGTCCACCCGCGGGAGGAGGTGCTCGATCACACCGAGCTTGTCGGACACCTTGGAGCCACCCAGCACGACCGTGTACGGCCGGGCGGGCGACTCGGTGAGCTTCTCGAGGACCTCGAGCTCGCGCGAGATGAGCGTGCCGGCGGCACTCGGCAGGAGGTTCGCGAGTTCGTACACGCTGGCCTGCTCGCGGTGCACGACGCCGAATCCGTCCGAGACGAAGACGTCGCCGAGTTCGGCCAGGCGGCCGGCGAACTCGCGGCGCTCGGCCTCGTCCTTCGACGTCTCGGCGGCGGTGAAGCGGAGGTTCTCGAGGACGATGACCTGGCCGTCCGTCAGGTCGCGCACGGCCTCGGTCGTCTCGTCACCGACGGTCTCGGGTGCGAAGGCGACGCTCTTGCCGAGCAACTCGCTGAGTCGTTGGGCCACGGGCCGGAGGCTGTACTCGGACTTCGCTTCTCCGTCAGGGCGCCCCAGGTGGGAGACGACGACGACGCGCGCCCCCTGGTTGATCAGCAGGTCGAGGGTCTCGAGGGAGGCACGGACGCGTCCGTCGTCCGTGATCTCGCCGTCTTTCAGGGGGACGTTCAGATCGCATCGGACGATGACGCGTCGGCCCGCGAGGTGGCCGAGGGAGTCGAGGGTGCGCAGGCTCATGGGTTCGTTTCGTGTCGAGAGGACGGTGCCCCGGCCCCAGGGGGCCGGGGCACCGGGATCGGACTAGAGGCGGTCTGCCACGTACTTCGTCAGGTCGACGAGGCGGTTCGAGTAACCCCACTCGTTGTCGTACCACGAGGTGATCTTGACCAGGTTGCCGATGACCTTCGTCAGGCCCGAGTCGTAGATCGACGAGTGCGGGTCGGTCGTGATGTCGGTCGAGACGAGGGGGTCCTCGGAGTAGGCGAGGATGCCCTTCAGCTCGCCCTCGGCGGCGGCCTTGTAGGCGGCGTTGATCTGTTCTACCGTCACCGGGGTGCTGGTCTCGAGGGTGACGTCGGTGATCGAACCGGTGGGCACGGGCACGCGGAGGGCGTAACCGTCGAGCTTGCCGGCGAGCTCGGGGATGACGAGGCCGATGGCCTTGGCCGCGCCCGTCGAGGTCGGGACGATGTTGAGCGCCGCGGCGCGGGCACGACGGGGGTCCTTGTGGGGGCCGTCCTGCAGGTTCTGGTCGGCCGTGTAGGCGTGGACCGTCGTCATGAGGCCACGCTCGACACCGAAGTTGTCGAGGAACACCTTCATCAGGGGCGCGAGGCTGTTCGTCGTGCAGGAGGCGTTCGAGATGATGTGGTGGTTCGCGGGGTCGTAGATGCCTTCGTTGACACCCAGCACGATCGTCGCGTCGTCACCCGTGGCGGGCGCCGAGATCAGGACCTTCTTGGCACCGGCCGTGATGTGCTTGCGAGCGTCCTCGGCCTTCGTGAAGAAACCGGTCGACTCGACGACGATGTCGACGCCCAACTCGCCCCAGGGCAGGTTGGCGGGGTCGCGCTCGGCGAGGACCTTGATCGGCTTGCCGTCGACGACGATGGAGTCGCCGTCGAGCTCGACGGTGGCGTCGAGACGACCCGTGATGGAGTCGAACTTGAGCAGGTGCGCGAGGGCGGCGTTGTCGGTCAGGTCGTTGACGGCGACGATCTCGATGTCGGTGCCCTTGGCGAGCGCCGCGCGGAAGTAGTTACGGCCGATGCGACCGAAGCCGTTGATGCCGATCTTGACGGTCAATGAAACTCCTGATGATCAGGCGTCGTGGGGACGCGTGGAGGGTGTGGGCGACCAGGCCCGTGGCGTCACCCGAACTCTCGATGACCTCGGGCTGGACACCGTTTACGACAGTAGCAGCAGGCCTTCGGTGTTCGTCGTCCCGTGTCGCGCCGAACTGCGCCGGGAACTCAGTCGAGATCGAGGTCGGACGGCAGGTTCGCGTCCGTGCCGGGCAGGCCCAGGTCGCTCGCCTTCTTGTCGGCCATAGCGAGCAGTCGCCGGATGCGTCCCGCGACGGCGTCCTTGGTCATCGGCGGATCGGCGTGGTGCCCCAGCTCGTCCAGGCTGGCGTCGCGATGGGCCAGGCGGAGCTCACCGGCGTACTTCAGGTGGTCGGGGATGTCGTCACCGAGGATCTCCATGGCGCGGTCGACGCGGGCACAGGCCGCGACGGCCGCCTGGGCCGAGCGTCGCAGGTTCGCGTCGTCGAAGTTGACCAGGCGGTTCGCGGTGGCGCGCACCTCGCGGCGCTGACGCATCTCTTCCCACTCGGTCACGCTCTTCTCGGCACCCATGGCCTTGAGCATCGTCCCGATGGCCTCACCGTCACGGATGATGACCCGGTGGACGCCTCGGACCTCGCGGGCCTTGGCCGCGATGCCGAGGCGGCCGGCAGCCCCGACGAGCGCCATCGCCGTCTCGTTGCCCGGGCAGACGACCTCGAGCGACGCCGAGCGTCCCGGGTCGGTCAGGGAGCCCTGGGCGAGGAAGGCGCCGCGCCAGATCGCCGCGAGGTCGTCTCGGGACCCCGTCGTGAGCCGGTTCGGCAGCCCGCGCACCGGTCGGCGACGAGCGTCCATGAGCCCGGTCTGTCGCGCGAGCGTCTCACCGGCCTCGTGCACCCGGACGAGGTAGCCGGGGGTGCGGCGTGCACCGGAGGGGGCGGTCATCGCGACGTCGCTGCGGGCGCCGTACAACTCGGCCAGGTCTTTGCGGACCCGACGGGCGATGAGAGCCGAGTCGAGCTCGGCCTCGACGGCGATGCGGCCCGAGATCAGGTGCAGTCCCCCGGCGAAGCGCAGGACGGTCGCCAGCTCGGCAGCCCGGATCGTCGTCCGGCTCACCTCGACGCGGGCGAGTTCTTCTTTGACGTCGGCAGTCTGAGCCACTCCGGTTGTTCCTTTTCGTCGGGTCGACCTCTGGTCGGCTTCACGGGCGTGCTGAACGACCTCGTGGGGTCATTCTCGGCCGAGGTCGCGGTGTTTCACGCTGACGGCCACGCCCGGGAGTCCACGCAGACGCGCCGCCAGTTCACCCACGAGGGTGACCGATCGATGTTTGCCCCCGGTGCAGCCAATGGCGATCGTAGCGTGTCTCTTGTTCTCACGCTGGTAGCCGGCCAGCACCGGGACGAGCGACGCGGCGAAGGCGTCGACGAACTCCTTCGCCCCGTCCTGCTGCATCACGTAGCTCGTGACGGGCTCGTCGAGCCCGGACTGGGATCGGAGCGCGGGCACCCAGAAGGGGTTCGGGAGGAACCTCGCGTCGCCCACCATGTCGGCGTCGGTGGGCAGTCCGTACTTGAAGCCGAAGCTCAGGACCGTGACCTGGACCCCGGCCCGATCGGACTCGGCGAACTTCTCGGAGATGGTCGTCGCGAGCTGGTGGATGTTGAGCTCGGACGTGTCGATGATGACGTCGCTCGTCTCACGCAGCTCTTCCATGCGCGCCCGCTCGGCCAGGATGCCGTCGAGCAGCGTCCCGTCACCCTGCAGCGGGTGGGGTCGTCGGACCTGCTCGAAGCGTCGGACCAGAGCGGCGTCCGTCGCGTCCAGGAACAGCACGCGCACCTTGCTCGGCATGCTCGCCCGAAGGGTGCGGACGGCCTCTTGCGCCTCGCTGAAGAGTCGCCCACCTCGCACGTCGACGACGGCTGCGATCTTCGGCAACGAGTCACCGGCCCGCTCGGCCAGGTCGAGCAGGGGGCGGAGCATCTGCGCCGGCAGGTTGTCGACGACGTACCAGTCGAGATCCTCGAGGGCGTTGCCGACGGTCGACCGACCGGCCCCGGACATGCCCGTGACGATCAGGACCTCTTGCTGTTCGCTGGCGTCGCTCATGTCGGTGGTGTCTTCCGGGTCGGCGGGCGGTGCATCGATTCTAGGCAGGGCTCGTGGGAGGCGCGGGGTCGTCGACGTCGACCTGCTCGTCTCCGCGAAGGCGGTCCACCACCGCGGACGCGAGTGTGGGGCCGATCCCGCGGATGGCCGAGATGTCGGCGGCCTCGGCCTCTTTGAGGCGTTTGACGGAGCCGAAGTGCTTGAGCAGCACGGCGACCCGCGACGGACCCAGCCCCGGGATCTCGGCGAGCTGGGTCGAGATGTCGCGCTTGCGTCGCTGTCGCTGGTGGGTGATCGCGAAGCGGTGCGCCTCGTCGCGGATGCGCTGGATGAGGAACAGCGCGTCGCTGTTGCGAGGGAGGATCACGGGGAAGTCGTCGTCGGGCAGCCAGATCTCTTCGAGGCGCTTGGCGATGCCGCAGAGGGCGATGTCGGTCACGCCGGCGTCGTCGAGGGCCCTGCGGGCCGCCGCCACCTGGGGTTGCCCGCCGTCCACGATGAGGAGGTTGGGGCGGTACGCGAAGCGCTTGCGTTGCTCGCCGACCTCCTCGACGGGCGCGAGCTCGTCGTCGAGACGGGACAGGCGCCGGCTCAGGGTCTGGTAGATCGACTCGGTGTCGTCCGTGGACTGCGGGATGTTGAACCGGCGGTACTGGTCCTTGCGGGGCAGACCGTCTTCGAAGACCACCATCGAGGCCACGATGTTCGTGCCCGAGAGGTGGGACACGTCGTAGCACTCCATGCGCAGCGGGGCGTCCGCCATGCCCAGTGCCTCCTGGATGTCGGCGAGGGCCGTCGACCGCGTGGCGAAATCGGCACTGCGCCGCGTCTTGTAGAGCATGAGCGACTGCTGCGCGTTGAGCGTCGCCGTCTGCATGAGGTTGGCCTTCTCGCCCCGCTGAGCCGTGTGGATCTGGACCCGTCCGCGTCCGCGGATGTCGCTCAAGACGCTCTCGAGCGCGTCGTTGTCGTCCGGTGTGGTCGTCACGACGATCTCGCGGGGCAGCTCGGCCCCTGCCGTGTAGATGCCCTGCAGCACCTGCTCGACGAGGTCGCCCGTCGAGATGTCGATCTCTTTGTCGACCACCCAGCCGCGAGACCCCCGGATTCGTCCGCCACGCACGGTGAAGAGCTGCACGGCCGCCGCCAACTCGTCCTCGGCGAGGGCGTAGAGGTCGAGGTCGACGTTGTCGCGGAGGACGACCGCCGACTTGTCGAGCACGGCCTCGAGGGCCTGCACCTGGTCGCGGTAGGCGGCGGCGTCCTCGAAGCGCTGCTCGAGGGCGGCCGCCTTCATCGATCGCTGCAGGTCGGCGATGACCTTCTTGTCGTAGCTGCCCATGAACTTGACGAACTCGTCGACGATGGCCCGGTGCTCGGCGATGGAGACCCTGTGCGAGCACGGGCCACCGCAGCGCCCGATCTGACCCGGGAAGCAGGGCTTGCCCGTCTGCATGGCCTTCTTGTAGCTGCTGTCCGAGCAGGTGCGGATCGGGAACACCTTGATCATCAGGTCGATGGTGTCGTGCACGGCCCAGATCTTGGGGTACGGACCGAAGTACTTCGCCCCCTTGATGCGAGGGTTCCGCGTGACCATCACCCGAGGGGCCTCGTCGGCCAGCGTGACCGCCATGAACGGGTAGGTCTTGTCGTCGCGGAACTTGACGTTGAAGGGCGGGTCGAACTCTTTGATCCACGTGTACTCGAGCTGGAGGGCCTCGATGTCGCTGCCCACCACGGTCCACTCGACCGAACGGGCGGTCAGGACCATCCGGCGGGTGCGCTCGTGCAGGGACGGGAGCGGGGCGAAGTAGTTGCTCAGTCGGGCCCGGAGGTTCTTGGCCTTGCCGACGTAGAGCACCCTGCCCCGCTCGTCACGCCACCGGTAGACGCCGGGGTCGGTCGGGATCTCGCCCGCCTTGGGACGCCAGGAGACGGTGTTGCTCATCGTGCTTCGACGGCCTCCCGACGCCGCGCCGTGGTGGGCTTCTTCTTCTGCACCCGGGGCACCGTGTGACCCGACTCGAGGATCTCCTTCAGGAAGACGCCCGTGTGGCTCTCGGGAACGGAGGCGAGGTGCTCGGGCGTTCCGGTGGCGATGACGGTACCGCCACCCGCGCCTCCTTCGGGGCCCATGTCGATCAGCCAGTCGGCCGACTTGATGACGTCGAGGTTGTGTTCGATCGTGATCACGGTGTTGCCCTTCTCGACGAGGCCGTTCAGGACGAGCAGGAGCTTGCGGACGTCCTCGAAGTGCAGCCCGGTCGTCGGCTCGTCGAGGACGTAGACGCTGCGCCCGTTGGAACGCTTCTGCAGTTCGGTGGCGAGCTTGACGCGCTGCGCCTCGCCACCGCTGAGGGTGGTGGCGCTCTGACCCAGCCGGACGTAGCCGAGGCCGACGTCGACCAACGTCGACATGAAGCGAGAGATCGCCGAGATCGGGGCGAAGAACTCGGCCGCCTCGCTGATCGGCATCTCGAGGACCTCGGAGATGTTCTTGCCCTTGTACCGCACCGCGAGGGTGTCACGGTTGTAGCGAGCACCACCGCAGACCTCGCAGGCGACGTAGACGTCGGGCAGGAAGTTCATCTCGATCTTGATCGTGCCGTCACCGGCGCAGTTCTCGCACCGACCGCCCTTGACGTTGAAGCTGAACCGCCCCGGGAGGTAACCGCGCGCCTTGGCGTCGGTCGTCTCGGCGAAGAGGGTGCGGATGCGGTCGAAGACGCCGGTGTACGTCGCCGGGTTCGAGCGTGGGGTGCGACCGATCGGCGCCTGGTCGACGTGCACGACCTTGTCGAGGGCGTCGAGGCCCGTGACCCGCGTGTGCTTGCCCGGAATCTGCCGCGCCCCGTTGAGCTGGTTCGCCAGGACCTTGTAGAGGATGTCGTTCACCAGCGAGGACTTGCCCGAGCCGCTGACGCCGGTCACCGCGACGAAGGTGCCGAGCGGGAAGTCCACCGTGACGTCACGCAGGTTGTTCGCCTTCGCCCCGACGACGGAGATCATGCGCTTCTTGTCGATCGGTCGACGGGTCGTCGGGGTCTCGATCGACCGACGGCCGGCGAGGTAGTCGCCCGTGTACGAGTCGGTGTTCGCGACGAGGGCCTCGTAGCTGCCCGAGTGCACGACCGTGCCGCCGTTGACGCCGGCGCCCGGTCCGATGTCGACGATCCAGTCGGCCGTCTTGATCGTGTCTTCGTCGTGCTCGACCACGATCAGCGTGTTGCCGAGGTTCTTCAGCTTGACGAGGGTGTCGATGAGGCGACGGTTGTCGCGCTGGTGGAGCCCGATGCTCGGCTCGTCGAGGACGTAGAGCACGCCCGTCAGGCCGGAGCCGATCTGGGTCGCGAGGCGGATGCGCTGGGCCTCGCCACCGGAGAGGGAGCCTGCGGCCCGGGCCAGGGACAGGTACGTCAGGCCGACCTCGAGGAGGAACTCGAGGCGGACCCGGATCTCACGCAGCACCTGCGCGGCGATCCGCGCCTCGCGCGTGGTCAACGTGAGGCTGTTCATGAACTCGAACGCGTCGGCCAGGCTCAACTCGGAGACGGCGGCGATGTCGTGGCCGTCGACCAGGACGGCCAGCACCTCGGGCTTGAGTCGCTTGCCCTTGCAGACGACGCACGGGATCTCACGGAGGTAGGACGCGTAGCGCTGGCGCTGCGTGTCGGTCTCGGCCTCGGCGTACTTGCGCTCGATGTAGGGCATGACGCCCTCGAAGCCCGTCGAGTACGTCATCTCACGACCGAAGCGGTTGCGCCACTTGACGGTGACCTCGAAGTCGTTGCCCTTCAGGACGGCCTGCTGGATCTTGTCGGGCAGGTCGTGCCAGGGAGTCTTGAGGCTGAAACCGAGGTCGCCGGCCAGGCCCTCGAGGAGTTTCTGGAAGTAGTTGTAGAGGCCCTTGCCGGACTGGGTCCACGGGAGGATGACGCCGTCGGCGAGGCTCAGCTCGGGGTCGCCGAGCAGCAGGTCGGAATCGACCGACATCTTGGTGCCGAGGCCGGAGCACTCGGGGCAGGCGCCGAACGGGGCGTTGAACGAGAACGTGCGCGGCTCGATCTCGGTCAACTGCACCGGGTGGTTGTTGGGGCACGACAGCTTCTCGGAGAACGTCCGGTACTTGCCGGCCGCCCCCTCGTCGGTGTCGACGAAGTCGATCGTGACGAGGCCGTCCGTCAGTCGGAGAGCGGTCTCGAGCGAGTCGGTGAGGCGAGTCAGGGCCTGGTCGGACGCCACGAGGCGGTCGACCACGACGGAGATGTCGTGCTTGATCTGCTTCTTCAACTTGGGCGGCGAACTGAGCTGGATCTGCTCGCCGTCGACGATGGCCCGGGAGTACCCGGTGGACGCGAGTTCGGCGAACAGGTCGACGAACTCGCCCTTCTTCTGTGACACGACCGGGCTCAACACCTGGTAGCGGGTGCTCGTCTCGAGGGTCATGAGCTGGTCGGCGATCTGCTGCACGCTCTGCTTGCTGATCTTCTCGCCGCAGACGGCGCAGTGCGGCACGCCGATGCGTGCCCAGAGCAGACGCATGTAGTCGTAGATCTCGGTGATCGTGCCGACCGTGGACCGCGGGTTGCGGTTCGTGGACTTCTGGTCGATGGAGACGGCCGGACTGAGGCCCTCGATGAAGTCGACGTCGGGCCGGTCCACCTGACCCAGGAACTGCCGGGCGTAGGCGGAGAGGGACTCGACGTACCTTCTCTGCCCCTCGGCGAAGATCGTGTCGAACGCGAGGGACGACTTGCCGGAGCCGGACAACCCGGTGAAGACGACCAGCGAGTCACGAGGGATCTCGAGGTCGACGTTGTCGAGGTTGTGCACACGGGCACCCCGGACGCTCAGCGTGGAGGAACCTTTTACAGGTGAGATTGACACTCTTACCATTCTGTCGATGTGGACGACGCTCGTCGTCGTGGCGGGCAGGCCCGCGGGTGGTGCGGCCGGCGGCGAGGGCTCAGGGGGCCGGGGACGAGAGGGCCGGTCGGACGCCCGTCAAACCGGCGGACACCTGCCACAGACGCGCCGCGACCGACTCGTCACGGGTGTGACGCTTGGCGGGTACGCGAGCCGGGGCGCCGGTCAACTGGAACCATCCGGCCGGACCCCAGTATTCCCCGCCGACGACGTCTTCGCCCACGAGCGCGTGGACCAGGGGTTCTGCCCCGACCTCTTTGCCCTGGGAGAACGTGTGCATCATTGAGGTGAGGACGGCGGGAGGGCGATGCGGTTCGACGACGGGCGGGCGGGGGTCGCTGAGGGACTCCCACGAGAACCCGGGGTGGGCGACGACGCTCGAGACCGACGAGCCGGAGGCGCGGAGCCGTCGGTCGAGGTCGAACCCGAAGGTCATGACGGCGAGCTTGGATCGGGCGTAGGCGACGGCCCCGGAGTAGCTGGAGACCATCATCGGGTCGTCCAGGTCGAGTCGCACCCACCGGTGGCTGATGCTGCCGAGGTGCACGACGCGAGCCCGCCCCGACGCCTCGAGGGCCGGCAGCAGGTGCGACACCAGGGCGAAGTGGCCCAGGTGGTTGGTGCCGAACTGCAGCTCGAATCCGTCGGTCGTGGTCTGACGCCGACGCGAACCGACGACGCCCGCGTTCGCGAGCAAGCCGTCGACCGGACCGCCCGCCGCCACGGCCGCCGCGCCGGACCGGACGGAGGCCAGATCGGCGAGATCGAGCTCTACCGTGTCGACGTCGGCACCCGGGACCCGATCGCGCAGGAGGTCGGCTGCCCGGACGGCCCGCTCGGCGTGACGGGCGGCGAGGACCACCCGGTGGCCGTCGGCGACGAGTCGTTCGGCGGCGTAGTAGCCGAGACCGGCGGTCGCCCCGGTCACGACGACACGCCGTCGCTCAGCGGGCATGACCGGCTGCTTCCATCTGGCGGAGGTCTTTCTTCAGGTCGGCCACCTCGTCACGCAGGCGACCCGCGAGCTCGAACTTGAGCTCGGCGGACGCCTGCAGCATCTGCTCGTTGAGGTCGGCGATGATGGCCTCGAGGCCGTTCGCCGCACTGGCCGCCTTGCCTTCGCGTCGGAGGTTCGGCGTGGGGGCGCGCTTGCCGCCCTGTCGATCGGCCAGGAGTCGCGCGGTGTCGGCGCCCTCGCGGGCCAGGACCTCGGTGATGTCGGCGATCTTCTTGCGCAGTGGTTGGGGATCGATGCCGCGTTCGAGGTTGTAGGCCACCTGCTTCTCGCGTCGCCGGTCGGTCTCTTCGAGGGCCTGCTTCATCGAGTCGGTCATCACGTCGGCGTACATGTGGACCTGGCCGGAGACGTTGCGAGCCGCACGACCGATGGTCTGGATGAGTGAGGTGGACGACCGGAGGAAGCCTTCTTTGTCGGCGTCGAGGATCGCGACGAGCGACACCTCGGGCAGGTCGAGCCCCTCGCGGAGCAGGTTGATGCCGACGAGCACGTCGTAGACGCCCTGGCGCAGTTCGGTGAGCAGCTCGACCCGCCGCAGCGTGTCGACGTCGGAGTGCAGGTACCGCACCCGCACCCCGGCCTCGGTGAGGAAGTCGGTGAGCTCTTCGGCCATCTTCTTCGTCAGGGTGGTGACGAGGACGCGTTCGTCGATCTCGACCCGGGTGCGGATCTCTTCGAGCAGGTCGTCGATCTGGCCCGCGGACGGCTTGACCACGATCTCGGGGTCGATCAGGCCGGTCGGACGGATGATCTGCTCGACCACGCTGTCGGTGATGCCGAGCTCGTACTTGCCCGGAGTCGCCGAGAGGTAGACCTTCTGACCGACCCGGTCGAGGAACTCCTCGAACTTGAGCGGCCTGTTGTCGAGTGCGCTCGGCAGTCGGAAGCCGTGGTCGACGAGGGTGCGCTTGCGCGAGGCGTCGCCCTCGTACATGGCGCCGATCTGCGGCACCGTCACGTGCGACTCGTCGATGACCACCAGCAGGTCGTCGGGGAAGTAGTCGAGCAGGCAGTGCGGCGCCTCGCCCGGCGAACGGCCGTCGATGTGGGCGGAGTAGTTCTCGATGCCGTTGCAGAAGCCGATCTGCTCCATCATCTCGAGGTCGAAAGTCGTGCGCATGCGCAGCCGTTGCGATTCGAGGAGCTTGCCCTGCTTGTCGAGCTCGTCGAGACGCGTGGCGAGTTCGTCTTTGATGGTGCCGATGGCCCGGTGCATGACGTCGGTGCCCGCCACGTAGTGCGAGCCGGGGAAGACCGACACGGCGTCCATCGTCTTGACCACGTCGCCCGTCAGCGGGTGCAGGGCGTAGAGCGCCTCGACCTCGTCACCGAACATCTCGATGCGGATGGCCAGCTCTTCGTACATCGGGATGATCTCGATGGTGTCGCCGCGCACGCGGAAGTTGCCTCGGGAGAAGTCGATGTCGTTGCGCTGGTACTGCATGGACACGAAGCGGCGGATCAGGGTCTCGCGGTCGATGCGCATGCCGACCTGGAGGGCGATCATGGCCTCCATGTAGCCCTCGGGGGTGCCGAGGCCGTAGATGCACGAGACCGTCGAGACGACGATCACGTCGCGCCGGCTGAGCAGCGAGTTGGTGGTGGAGTGCCGCAGACGCTCGACCTCGGCGTTGACCGAGCTGTCTTTCTCGATGAAGGTGTCGGTCTGCGGGACGTACGCCTCGGGCTGGTAGTAGTCGTAGTACGACACGAAGTACTCGACGGCGTTGTTCGGGAAGAGCGACCTGAACTCGTTGGCCAGCTGGGCCGCGAGGGTCTTGTTGTGGGCGAGCACCAACGTCGGGCGTTGCACCTGCTCGACGAGCCACGCCGTCGTCGCCGACTTGCCCGTTCCGGTGGCACCCAGCAGGACGACGTCGGTCTCGCCGGCGTTGATGCGCCCCGCCAGCTCGGCGATGGCGGCCGGCTGGTCGCCGCTCGGTTCGAACTCGCTGATGACTTCGAACGGGCGGACACTGCGGGTCGGTTCCATGGATTCCAGCTTACGAGGGACCACCGACACTCGCGTCGCGGGAGGCGGCCTGCTTCGCCGCTGACAGCGAACGCAACTCGTCGTAGAGGTCGTCGGCCTGCCGCAGCGTGTCCTCCAGCGAACCCGAGGAGTCGACGACGAGGTCCGCGACGGCGAGCCGCGACCGGTCGTCCGCCTGCGCGTCCACCCGGCGCTGCGCCTCCTCGTCGCTCATCCCCCGGAGCTCGACGAGCCTCCGCAGGCGCAACGCGCGCGGGGCGTCGACGACGACGACCACGTCGAAGCCGTCGGTCCCCCGTGCTTCGACGAGGAGCGGAACGTCGTAGACGACGACGCGCCCCGGGTCGTCGGCGACGGCGTCGGCCATGCGACGGGCCGAAAGGGCGTGGACGGCGGGGTGCGTGATGCCCTCGAGGTCGCGGCGGGCGTCGGGGTCGGCGAACACGACGGCCCCCAGTGCGGCCCGGTCGAGCGCGCCGTCGGGGCGGAGCACCCCGCGTCCGAACCGCTCGACGACCGCGTCCAGCCCCGGGGAGCCCGGCTCGACCACCTCGCGGGCGAGGGCGTCGGCGTCGACGTGGGCCGCACCCCGCTCGGCGAGTCGACGGGCCACGACGGACTTGCCGGCGGCGATGCCACCGGTCAACGCACAGACGAACACGTCGACGAGACTACGCCGCGAACGCCGGAAGGCGGCTCCCCCGAGGGGGAACCGCCTTCTGGTCGAGACCGGACGGACTCAGTTGTTGTTCGACAGCTTCTCGCGCAGAGCGGCGAGCGACTCGTCGTCGGCGAGGGTGCCGGCGCCCGAGGCGGACTCGGCCGAGAACGACGAACCCGTGGGAGCGTCGAACGTCGTCTCTTCGACGAGCGAGGCAGCGACCTGCTTCTTGTGGGCTTCCCAGCGCGCCTGGGCGGCAGCGTAGTCCTGCTCCCACTTCTCGCGCTGCGAGTCGAAGCCCTCGCGCCACTCGTTCGTCTCGGGGTCGAAGCCCTCGGGGTACTTGTAGTTGCCCTGGTCGTCGTACTCGGTGAGCATGCCGTAGAGCGCCGGGTCGAACTCGGTGCCCTCGGGGTCGACGCCCTCGTTGGCCTGCTTGAGGCTCAGCGAGATGCGACGGCGGTCGAGGTCGATGTCGATGACCTTGACGAACACCTCGTCGCCGACGGCGACGACCTGCTCGGCCAGCTCGACGTGCTTCGCCGACAGCTCGGAGATGTGCACGAGACCCTCGATGCCGTCGGCCACGCGGACGAACGCACCGAAGGGGACGAGCTTCGTGACCTTGCCCGGAGCGACCTGACCGATCGCGTGCGTGCGGGCGAACACCTGCCACGGGTCTTCCTGCGTCGCCTTGAGCGAGAGCGACACGCGCTCACGGTCGAGGTCGACCTCGAGGATCTCGACGGTGACCTCTTGGCCCACCTCGACGACCTCGCTGGCGTGCTCGATGTGCTTCCAGCTGAGCTCGGAGACGTGGACGAGACCGTCGACGCCACCCAGGTCGACGAACGCACCGAAGTTGACGATCGACGAGACGACGCCCTTGCGGACCTGGCCCTTGTGGAGGTTGTTGAGGAACGTGGTGCGGCTCTCGGACTGCGTCTGCTCGAGCAGCGCACGGCGCGACAGGACCACGTTGTTGCGGTTCTTGTCGAGCTCGAGGATCTTGGCCTCGATCTCTTGGCCCAGGTAGGGCGTGAGGTCGCGGACGCGACGCAGCTCGATGAGCGAGGCGGGGAGGAAGCCGCGGAGGCCGATGTCGACGATGAGGCCACCCTTGACGACCTCGATGACCGTACCGGTGACGACGCCGTCGGCGTCCTTGATCTTCTCCACGTCGCCCCAGGCACGCTCGTACTGAGCACGCTTCTTGGAGAGGATCAGGCGGCCTTCTTTGTCTTCCTTCTGGAGGACGAGGGCCTCGACCGTGTCGCCGACCTCGACGACCTCGGTGGGGTCGACGTCGTGCTTGATCGAGAGTTCGCGCGAGGGGATGACGCCTTCGGTCTTGTAGCCGACGTCGAGGAGGACCTCGTCGCGGTCGATCTTCACGACGGTGCCTTCGATGAGGTCGCCGTCGTTGAAGAACTTCAGGGTCTTCTCGACCGCGGCCAGGAAGTCATCAGCGGATCCGATGTCGTTGATGGCGACCTGCTTGGGTGCCTTGGTCGTTACGGTTGTCATGTAGTTAGTGCTCCAGTACGGGCATGAATCGGGCCGTGTTCGTCCATCGAACGGTGTTCGGGTGGGGGTGTCGAACGCGGCGTGCGGACAGATCGACGCAGAACGCGTCCCGTCATCTTAGCGCGGCGTCCCGGGTGCGGGCAACGACGTGCCGAGGCCCCCGGCCGTGCCGTCGGAGGCCCCGGGTGCGGGCCTCAGGCGAGCAGGGCCCGGCGCAACGTGTCGAGCCCCACCCCGCCGAGCTGCAGGGCGTCGTGGTGGAAGGCCTTGACGTCGAACGCGGCCCCGTCACGTCGGGCGCGGTCGGCGCGGAGGTCCTCCCAGATGCGCTGGCCGACCTTGTACGAGGGGGCCTGGCCGGGCCAGCCGAGGTAACGGTCCACCTCGAAGCGCACGAACTCGGTGTCCATGTTGACGTTCTCCGACATGAACGCGAAGGCCTTCGCCGCGTCCCACCGGCCTCCGCCGCCGGGGAACGGCTTGCCGAGGTGGACGCCGATGTCGAGCACCACGCGGGCGGCTCGCATCCGCTGGCCGTCCAGCATGCCCAGCCGGTCGCCCGGGTCGCCCAACCAGCCGAGCTCGTCCATCAGGCGTTCGGCGTACAGGGCCCAGCCCTCGGCGTGACCGGACGAGCCGGCGAGCTGACGGCGCCAGGTGTTCAACGTCGCCCGGTTGTACACGGCCTGTCCGAGCTGCAGGTGGTGCCCCGGCACCCCCTCGTGGAAGACCGTCGTCGTCTCGCGCCAGGTGCCGAAGCGGGTGACTCCCTCGGGCACGGACCACCACATGCGCCCCGGGCGCGAGAAGTCGTCGCTCGGACTCGTGTAGTAGATGCCGCCGTCCTTCGTCGGGGCGATGCGGCACTCCAGCCGGCGGACGGGCTCGGGGATGTCGAACTGGTCCCGCCCCAGCTCGGCGACGGCCCGGTCGCTCAGGCCCTGCATCCAGTCACGCAGCGCGTCGGTGCCGTGCAACTGCCGGGCGGGGTCGGCGTCGAGCAGCTCGATGGCCCGGGCGACCGAGGCACCCGGCTCGATCTGCCGGGCCACGGCCTCTTGTTCGCTCACCATCCGGGCGAGCTCGTCGATGCCCCACTCGTACGTCTCGTCGAGGTCGATCGTCGCGCCGAGGAAGCGCCTCGAGTGCAGTGCGTAGGCGTCGCGCCCCACGGCGTCCTCCGGGGTGGCGGCCGGCAGCAGCTCGTCGAGCAGGAACCGCCTCAGCCCGTCGTACGCGGCGGCGGCCGACGAGGCCCCCGCCGTGAGGTCGCGGGCCAGGGCGCCGTCCGGCGCGCTGCCGTCGCCGAGCCGGGCGCCGGCGACGAGCTCGGTGAAGAACCCGTCGTCGGCGCCGATGCGCGCGCACTGCTCGGCCACCTTCTCGACCTGCCGTCGCGCCGGGGTCACTCCCCCGGCGATGCCCGCCCGCAGCGTCTCGACGTACTGACCGAGGGCCGTCCCGACGTGCCCGAGGCGCGACGCGACGTCGGCCCAGTCGCCCTCGGACTCGGTCGGCATGAGGTCGAACACGTCGCGGATGCCTTGCGCCGGCGACGCGATGACGCTGAGGTCGCGCAGTTCGAGCCGTTGCTCGGCGTACTCGAGTTCGAGCTCGAGTTCGCTGGTCAGGTCGTCACGGGTTACGCGGTCGACGTCGTCGACGGGGGCCGTCGCCGCGAGCTCGGTCAGCGTGGCCCGGACGGCGTCCACGTGGCGGGCGTGCCCCTCGGGCGAGTAGTCGCCGTACTCGCCGGTCCGACCCTCTCGGCCGATCCAGGTGGCCGTCATGGGGTCGAGCTCGCACAGGGTGTCGACCCAGCGTTCGGCGACCGCGTCGACGGGGGTGGGTGTGCGCGGGCCGGGCGTCGCTGCGGGATCGGTCATGGCGACGAGCCTAACGACCGAGGAGGCGCGGTGCCGGACGACCCGCACCGCGCCTCCTCGGCCCCCTCACGACGGACGGGGCGTCCACCGACCAGGTCGGTGGACGCCCCGTGCGCGTCGTGGTGCGGTGCCTACTCTTTGTCGAGGTCGGTCGCGAGGAGCGCGACGAGCTCGTCGAGGGCGGCCTCGGCGTTGTCGCCCTCGGTCGCGACGACGACCTCTTCACCGTGGCCGATGCCGAGCGAGAGCACGCCGAGGATGCTGGCGGCGTTGACGCTCTTGCCGGCGGCGGAGGTCAACGTGACCTTCGCACCGGTCTTGCCCGCAGCCTGGCTGAAGAGCGAGGCCGGACGGGCGTGCAGCCCGACGCTGGACGCGATGGTGACGGAACGTTCTGGCATGTCTTCTCCTCTGGAGGGGGTGGGGGTCAGTCGTCGTCGTCGGTCGACGCGAGCAGCTCGTAGACCTCGGCGGACGTGGTGGAGCCGCGCAGGGCGGCCGCCTTGTCGGGGTCCATCAGGATGCTCGCGAGTTGGCTGAGGATCGCGATGTGGCCGTTGCCCTTGGCGGCGATGCCCACCGTGACCGAGACCTCGTTGCCGTCCCAGTCGACCGGGGTCGGGAACCTCAGGACGACCAGGGCGTCCTCTTTGACCGAGTCCTTGCCGGCGAGGGTGCCGTGCGGGATCGCCACACCCTCGCCGACGTAGGTGGACACCGAGTTCTCGCGCTCGAACATCGCGTCGACGTACGTCTCGTCGATCGCACCCGCGTCGACGAGGGCCTGCCCCGTCTTGCGGATGGCCTCGTCACGCGAGGCGGCGACCTCGTCGAGCCGGATGGACGACTCGGCGAGCAGCGTCGAGAGCTCGGGTGCCTGCTGATCGGTCATCGTCAGACCTCGACCGTCGAGCCGTCCTGGATCGCCTTGACGACCTTGGCGACGTTCGGGTCTCCCATGAACAGCTGGAACGGCACGACGGGCACGTTCGGCACGACGCCGCGGGCACGCTCGGCCAGGTTGTTCTGGGTGACGACGACGTCGGCGTCGGACGGGATCGACGCGACGGGCGAGTGCTCGACGGTGACACCGCTCTTCTTCAGCTGCTTCTTGAGCGTGGAGGCCAGCATGACGCTGCTGCCCATGCCCGCGTCGCACGCGACGATGAGTTTCTTGATGCTGGAACCGTCGAGGGTTGCCATGACCTTCTCCTTGTGTGGTGGTGGTGCTGACTGGTGGTGCGGCCGGGCTAGGCGGTGGGTGCCGCGGTGCCCTTGCTGGTCGCCTTGTTGGCCGCGGTGGCGGCCTGGGCGTCGGCGAGAGCCTGCTCCTGAGCGGACGCGTCCTCGGCACGGGCCTCGCGGTTCTCCTTGCGACCGAAGCCCATCAGGAGGGTCGAGACGACGAACGAGACGGCCGCCGAGAGCAGGATACCCAGGTAGATCGGGAGAAGGTCCCCACGGGCGGCGACGAGCGTGTAGGCGATGATGCTGCCGGGCGACGCGGGGCCGACGAGGCCGACGTTGAACAGGGCGAAGGTCGCGATGCCGGTGGCACCACCGAGGACGGCGGCGACGAGCAGGATCGGCTTCATCAGCACGTAGGGGAAGTAGATCTCGTGGATTCCACCGAAGAAGTGGACGATGATCGCGGCCGGGGCCGACGGGCGGATGGCGCGGGGACCGAAGAACAGGTACGCCAGCAGGATGCCGAGGCCGGGGCCGGGGTTCGACTCGAGCATGAAGAGGATCGACTTGCCGGCCTCTTGCACCTGGGTGCCACCGAGCGGGGTCAGGATGCCCTGGTTGATCGCGTTGTTGAGGAACAGCACCTTGGCGGGCTCGATGATGATCGAGGCGAGGGGCAGCAGGCCACGGTCGACGAGGAACCCGACGGCGCCACCGAAGACGTTCGTGATCGCGGTGGTGACCGGGGCGAGGCCGAAGAAGGCCAGGACGCCCATGGCGCCACCGATGATGCCGAGCGAGAAGTTGTTGACGAGCATCTCGAAGCCGGACTTGATGCGGCCGTCGACGAGCTTGTCGAACTGCTTGAGCACCCAGGCCGCCAGCGGGCCGACGATCATCGCGCCGAGGAACTGCGGCACGTCGGTCGCGACGATGACGCCCATGACCGCGACGGCACCGATGACGGCACCGCGCTGGCCGTGGACCATGCGACCACCCGTGTAGGCGATCAGGATCGGCAGCAGGTACTTGATGATCGGGCCGACGAGCCCGGGCCACGGGGTGCCGTCGGACATCTCGCCGAAGCCGCCGAGCTGGGGCACCGGCGTCCAGCCGGTCTGGATGAACAGGGCCGTGATGAGGCCCCAGGCGATGAAGGCGCCGATGTTCGGCATGATCATGCCGGCCAGGAAGCCTCCGAAGCGCTGGACGCGCGCGCGGGCTCCCGTACCGGTGACGGTGGGGGTGAATTCGGACATGGTGACGGGTTCTCCTTGTCTCTCAGCGACGAGAGGGATGTGGGGTGATGGAGGTGGTGCGGGGGGCTGTGGTGCGTCGGGGTGGAGCGGTGGTGGCCGGCCGGTCTCGCGTCATGCGATCACGACCCGGGGGCCGGCCTGTTCGACGTCGTCGGCCAGCTCGGCGTCCACGCCGGAGTCGGTGATGACGGTGTCGACGTCGGTGAGCGGCGCGACCTTGGCGAAGTCCTCGCGACCGAACTTGGTGTGGTCGGCAAGGACGACGGTGCGTCGCGACGCGGCGATGAGAGCGCGCTTGACCCGCGCCTCCGCCAGGTCGGGGGTGCTGATGCCGCGTTCGACCGACACGCCGTTCGTGCCGATGAAGGCGACGTCGGCGAAGACGTCGGCGATCTGGGCTCGCGTCCAGTCCCCCACGGCCGAGTAGGTGCGGGTGCGGATCAGGCCGCCGAGCAGGTGCAGCGTGACGTTCGGCCGGCTGATCAGGATCGTCGCCACGGCGAGCGAGTGCGTGACGACCGTCAGCTCGCGGTCGAGGGGCAGCAGCTCGGCCAGCCGGATCGTCGAGGTGCCGGCGTCGACGATGATCGACCCGCCGTCGGGCAGCTCGTCGAGTGCGGCGCGGGCGATGCGCTCCTTCTCGGCCGCCGCCGTTCCCTCGCGGTCGACCACCGGGGGCTCGATGCCCAGGCGCTCGACGGCGATCGCTCCCCCGTGCACCCGACGCAGCACGCCCCGTCGCTCGAGCGCCGTCAGGTCGCGACGGACGGTCTCGGGCGCCACGGAGAGCTCGCGCGCGAGACCGGCGACCTCGACACGGCCCCGGGACAGGGCGGTGTCGAGGATCTGCTGGTGACGCTCCGGTGCGTACATGGGAGACCTCGTCGTCGGACTGCACGGTGGCCCCGAGGGGCGACCGGTGGTGCGGAAGTGCGGAAGGAGTTCAACTGCTGTTGATCTGCGCTTATATAAGTCCGTTTGTGTGGCCCGGTCAAGTCTGTGCCGCGTGTCGTGTCCGTTTGTGCCCGGGTCGGGGGACATTTCGTTGCCCGACGGGCACTTTCATGCCCGCTCGAGGCCCTGATGGGTGCCCGAGCGGGTCCGTCCGGGCGCTCTGCGACGAGAGAGGCGCGGCGGACGAGGAGGCGCGGCGGACGGCAGGCGGACGCCGAGCGATCAGTGGGCGGCGGCGTCCCAGCTCTCGCCGAGGCCGACGCTGACGTCGAGTGGCACCCGGAGGTCGGCTGCGCCGCTCATGCGTCGCCGGACGATCTCGCGGACGTCGTCGACCTCACCGGGCGCTACCTCGACGATGAGTTCGTCGTGCACCTGGAGCAGGACGCGCGAACCCATCTCTCGCTCGTCGAGCTCGGACCGCACGCCCAGCATGGCGATCTTCATGATGTCGGCGGCCGAACCCTGGATCGGCGCGTTCAGAGCGGCTCGCTCGGCGTTCTCGCGGAGTACGCGGTTGGGCGACTTGAGGTCGCCGAACGGCCGACGGCGACCGTAGATGGTCTCGGTGTACCCGTCTTCGCGTGCCTGTTCGACGACGTTCCGGAGGTACTCGCGGACCGCGCCGAAGCGCTCGAAGTAGTCCGTCATCAACTGGCGGGCCTCGGCGGTCTCGATCCGCAGCTGCTTCGACAGGCCGAAGGCGCTGAGACCGTAGGCCAGGCCGTACGACATGGCCTTGACCTTGGTCCGCATGGCGGAGGTGACGTCGGACGGTTCGACGCCGAAGATGCGGGCACCGACGAACCGGTGGAGGTCTTCGCCCTCGTTGAAGGCCTGGATCAGCCCCGCGTCACCCGAGAGGTGCGCCATGATGCGCATCTCGATCTGCGAGTAGTCGGCCGTGAGCAGCGTCTCGTAGTCGGGACCGTGGACGAACGCCGCACGGATCTCTCGACCCACGGCGGCCTTGATCGGGATGTTCTGCAGGTTCGGGTCGACGGACGAGATCCGCCCGGTGGTCGTGCCCGTCTGGTCGTAGGTCGTGTGGATGCGGGCGTCGTCGGCGATCGACTTCTCGAGCGTCTCGATGATCTGCCGCAACTTGGTCGCGTCACGGTGTTTCAGCAGGAGGTCGAGGAAGGGGTGCGGGTGTTTCTCCTGCAGGTCGGCCAACGACGCCGCGTCGGTCGAGTAGCCGGTCTTGGTCGCCCGGGTCTTGGGCATCTCGAGCTGGTCGAACAGCACCTCTTGCAGCTGCTTGGGCGACCCGAGGTTGACCTCGCGGCCGATCTCGGCGAAGGCCGCCGCGGCGAGCTCGCCGGCCTGTTCGCCCAGACGCAAGGACAACGCCTTGAGCGTGTCGCGGTCGGCGGCCACCCCGGTGAGCTCCATGTCGCCGAGGACGGCGACGAGTGGCAGCTCGATCTCGGTCAGGACCCTACGGGACCCCTCGTCGAGGGCGTCGACCAACGACTCGCTCAACCGCAGGACGTACCAGGCCTCGGAGGCGACGTTGACGTCGTCGTCGGCGGAGACGAGCTGGTTCGGGTCGCCGACCGGCAGCGTCTCGCCGAGCTGCTCGTACACGAGGTCGGAGAGGGAGAACGAGGTGCGACCCGGGCGCAGCAGCCACGCGGCGACCCGCGGGTCGCCCACGATCCCGGTCAGTCGGAGGCCGGCCCGGGACAGCGCCTTGTAGGCGCGTTTCGCGTCGTGGACCACCTTGGGCGTCTCGCCGTCGAGCCAGGCCTCGAGGGCGACGTAGTCACCCCGACCCGCGGCCCAGGGCACGTAGGCGGATTCGTCCGACGACGAGATGCCGAGCCCCACGACCCCGTCGGCGCCGTACTCGACCGTCAGGCCGACGGGCCTCTCGGGGTCGGAGGCGTGTTTCTTCAGCCAGAAGGCGAGCTCTTCGTCGATGAGCGTGCGGACGACCGGCAGGCCGGCCGGGGCGGCCGTCACCGGCGCCTCCGACGTGCCCCCGGCCGTCTGGTCGGCGACCTCGGAGAGCGCGAGGACCCGTTCGAGGAGCGTGCGGAACTGCAACTTGTCGAAGAGCTCGCGGACGGCGTCCTCGTCGATGCCCCGGCGTTCGAGGTCGCCGGGGCCGACGGGCAGCTCGACGTCGGTGACGAGCCGGTTCAGGCGCCGGTTGCGGACGGCGTTGTCTTTCTGTTCGCGGAGCTTCTGACCGACGACGCCCTTGATCTCGTCGGCCCGCGCGATGATCTCGTCGAGGCCGCCGTAGAGGTTGATCCACTTGACCGCGGTCTTCTCGCCGACCTTGTCGATGCCGATCAGGTTGTCGCTCGTCTCGCCGACGAGGGCGGCGACCTCGGGGTACTGGTGAGGCTCGATGCCGTAACGCTCGAAGACCTTGTCGCGGTCGTACCGGGTGAGCTCGCTGACGCCCCGGGCCGAGGGGTAGAGCAGCGTCACGTCGTCGTTGACCATCTGGATGGCGTCGCGGTCGCCCGAGACGACCAGCACGCGGAAGCCTTCTTCTCGACCGCGCGTGGCGAGGGTCGCGAGGATGTCGTCGGCCTCGAAGTCCTCTTTCGTGATCGTGGTGATGCCCATGGCGTGGAGGGCCTCTTGCAGCAGCGGGATCTGCCCGACGAACTCGGCCGGCGTCTCGGACCGGGTGCCCTTGTACTCGGGGTACTCGCGGGTGCGGAACGAGAACCGCGAGATGTCGAAGGCGACGGCGAGGTGCGTCGGCTTCTCGGCCTTGAGCAGGCTGAGCAGCATCGAGATGAAGCCGTGGATGGCGTTGGTGTGCTGGCCTTCGCGGTTGACGAAACTGTCGACCGGCAGGGCGTAGAAAGCCCGGAAAGCGAGGGAATGGCCGTCGATGACCAGGAGGGTAGGCTTCGTGTCGTCCGTCACCACGTCAGCCTAGCGGGCACCCCCGACACCGTCGCCGGGCGCCCCGGTCGCACCCCCGGAGATCCATGAGCCGTCCGTCCGCCGTCCCGAACGACGCCGAGAGGACCGTCTCGTCGGACGCGTCCCTGAGCGAGGCCGCCGTCGAGTTGTTCCGCCGTCGTGGCGTCGGCGCCCTGGCCGAGAAGATGGGCATCGTCATCGACGAGATGAGTGCCGAGCGCGCGGTGGGGCGCATGCCCGTCGAGGGCAACACGCAGCCGGTGGGCATCCTGCACGGCGGGGCGCACGTCGTCCTGGCCGAGACCCTCGGGTCGGTCGCCGCGAACGTCCACGCCGGCGCCGGACGCGTCGCCATGGGCATCGAGCTCAACGCGAGCCACAGCCGGTCCGCCGCCTCGGGGTGGGTCACGGGCACCTGCACCGCCCTGCACCTCGGCTCGACCCTGACGACCCACCAGGTCGTCATGACCGACGACCGCGGCCGCCTGCTGTCGACCGTGCGCATCACGAACTTCTTGACCGACGCCCGCGACGAGGGCTGACCACGAGAGAAGGCCCGCCCCGATGGTCGGGGCGGGCCTTCTCGCGTCGGGGTGCTACTTCTTGGCGCTGAGCTGCTCGATGATGGCCTGGGCCACGTCGTGCATCGTCAGACGGCGGTCCATCGACGCCTTCTGGATCCAGCGGAAGGCCTCGGGTTCTGTCAGCCCCATCTTCTCGT
Source organism: Frigoribacterium sp. VKM Ac-1396 (assembly GCF_015350895.1). NCBI lineage: Bacteria > Bacillati > Actinomycetota > Actinomycetes > Micrococcales > Microbacteriaceae > Frigoribacterium > Frigoribacterium sp. VKM Ac-1396. Next base: position 372,431 of record NZ_JADKSD010000001.1, read on the forward strand.
TCAGCAGGCCCTTGGCGCGGTCCACCAGCTTGCGGGTCTCGAAGCGCTCGACGAGGTCGGCCACCTCGGCCTCGAGGGTGATGATCTGCGCGTACCGCGAGAGGGCGATCTCGATCGCGGGCAACAGGTCGTTCGGGGTGAAAGGCTTGACGACGTAGGCCAAGGCCCCCGCCTCGCTCGCCCGCTCGACCAGTTCTTTCTGACTGAAGGCGGTCAGTAGCACGACGGGCGCGATGTGCGCCTTCGACAGCCGCTCGGCCGCGGAGATGCCGTCGAGCTGCGGCATCTTGACGTCCATGATGACGAGGTCGGGACGCAGCTCGGTGGCGAGGGCGACGGCGGTCTCGCCGTCACCGGCCTCGCCCACCACCTCGAAACCGTTGTCGCGGAGGATCTCGACGATGTCGAGGCGGATGAGGGACTCATCTTCGGCCACGACGACGCGACGGGGTGCTGCTGGGGTTGCTTCCTGGTCACTCACGACGATGAGCCTACGGTATTGTCGACCTGGTTGTTGTGCGCCGGATTGGCGGAATGGCAGACGCGGAGCACTCAAAATGCTCTGTCCGTGAGGGCGTGTGGGTTCGAGTCCCACATCCGGCACCAGCACCGCCGAGAATCGAGCCCACGAGACGTTTCTCCCCTTTCCTCGTGCGTCGGTGGTCCGGCCCTCCTCTGTCGTTGCTGGTTCCGACGGGCCACACCGCAACACGCCGACACGAGTTCTGCTCAGAGGGTGTGCCCGTGAGCATCCGTGCACTAGGCTGGCGTGACTGGTTGTTGTGTTACGCATTTGGATCTCGCGACGTGCCGAAGGCCTCCTCTCACCGAGAGGGGTTCCGACGGTGGCGTCGTTCTCAGAGGGAGCGGACAAAAAGGCACCGCGACGAGCGATCTCGAAATCGAGATCGACAACTCTGATTGAAGGAACAAGAAAAATGGCAACAGGCACCGTTAAGTGGTTCAACTCCGAAAAGGGCTTCGGCTTCATCACCCCCGACGACGGAACCACTGACGTCTTCGCGCACTTCTCCGCGATCGCCGGCGACGGCTACCGCAACCTGGAAGAGAACCAGAAGGTCGAGTTCGACACGGCTCAGGGCAACAAGGGCCTCCAGGCCGAGAACATCCGCGTCATCTGACTCGGTGGCGTCCTCGTGACGCCGTCAGTCGGCGGGTCCGCCCGCCACTGAACCGAAAGCCCCGTCCCGCTCACGCGGGTCGGGGCTTTCTCCGTCTCCAGAGGCCTCGAGGCGTCGCGGTCTCCCGCACGCGCCTCCCGCGTTCACGGAAGCGGAAAGCCGAGGAGGCGCGCCACCGGTTCGTAGTCCCGGCTCGCCGTGCGGTACGCCGACTCCCACTCGGCGATCCGCGCTCCCGCCTCGCGCGGATCGGTGAACCGGTCGTCGTCTCCCCCACCGGCGACCAAGGCCTCCCGGGCTTCGCGGTACCGACTGGTGAGGGTCGACCAGAGGACGAGCTCGTCACCGGTGGAGTCCTCGGGGGCCGCGCGGGCCACGTCCCAGGGCACCTCGACCCTCGGCAGCGGTTCGCTCGACCACGGGTGGTGCACGATGGCGTCACCCGGGGCGTCGCCGTCGCGGAAGATCGTCCGGGTGCCGACGGCGAGCACCGCGCCGACGCCCGCGCCGAGCACGAAGATCAGCAGCAGCGCCCAGAGGCTGTCGACCCGCCACACCGTCGCGGCGACTCCCCCGAGGAACGACCCGCCCACCAGGGCACCGAGACCCGCCCACCGGGCGGAACCCGCGCCTCCTCGGGTCGTCGTCTCGGCCTCGGGGCCGAGGCTCCGCCGCGTCTCGGCCACGCCGTGACCGCTCCAGGACGGCACGACGTAGAGACGGGCCTCGAACTCGAAGCACGAGGGATGACGGGCGTCCACGGACATGGCGTGAGCGTACGCCCCGTCGACACGACGAAGCCGGGACGACCCGCGAGGGTCGCCCCGGCTTCGCGGGATGCGCAGTGGTGCGTCAGGGCTGCGCGGCGTAGGCCGGGGCGGCCTCGCCGTGCGCGTCGCCGACGCGGTGGACCCGCAGGTCGTTCGTCGACCCCGCGATTCCGGGAGGGGAACCGGCGATCACGATGACCTTGTCGCCGGACTCGGCCAGGTCGTTGCCGAGGAGGACGTCGTCCACCTGGGCGAACATGGCATCGGTGTGCGTGACGGTCTCGACCAGGTACGACTGCACGCCCCAGCTGATGGCCATGCGCCGACGGATGGCCTCGTTGGGGGTGAAGGCCAGGATCGGGATGGAGTGACGCAGGCGCGACATGCGGCGCACCGAGTCGCCGGACTCCGTGAACACACAGAGGAACTTCGCCTGGACGAAGTCGGCCACGTCGGCCGCGGCCAGCGTGATGGCGCCGCCCTGGGTGCGGGGGCGGGTGCCCAGCGGGGGGATGCGCTCGAGGCCGTGCTCTTCGGTCGAGGCGACGATGCGGGCCATCGTCTGCACCGTGATGACGGGGTACTCGCCGACGCTCGTCTCGCCCGACAGCATGACGGCGTCGGTGCCGTCGAGCACGGCGTTCGCGACGTCGGAGGTCTCGGCCCGTGTGGGGATGGGGCTCGAGATCATGGACTCGAGCATCTGGGTCGCCACGATGACGGGCTTGGCCATGCGACGTGAGAGCTCGACGGCGTGCTTCTGGACGATGGGGACGGCCTCGAGGGGCAGCTCGACGCCGAGGTCGCCGCGAGCCACCATGATGCCGTCGAACGCGTCGATGATGGCCTCGAGGTTGTCGACCGCCTGGGGTTTCTCGATCTTCGCGTAGACCGGGACCTTGCGGCCCTCTTCGGCCATGATCTCGTGGACGCGCACGACGTCGTCGGCGTCTCGCACGAACGAGAGGGCGATCAGGTCGGCACCCAGCCGGAGACCCCAGCGCAGGTCGGCCTCGTCCTTGTCGGAGAGCGCGGGCACGTTGACCGCGACGCCGGGCAGGTTGATGCCCTTGTTGTTCGAGACGGTGCCCGCCACGACGACCTCGGTCGTGACGACGGTTCCGTCGGTCTCGAGGACGCGGAGCTTGACGCGGCCGTCGTCGATCAGCAGCGGGTCGCCCGGGGCGACGTCGTTCGGCAGGCCCTTGAAGGTCGTGCCACAGATCTCTCTCGAACCGAGGATCTCGTCGGTCGTGATCTTGAACACGTCGCCGACCTCGAGGTCGTGCGGACCGTCGGCGAACTTGCCGAGCCGGATCTTCGGACCCTGGAGGTCGACGAGGACCGCGACGGCGCGGCCGGAGTCGGCCGAGGCCTGACGGACGTTGGCGTAGACGCCCTCGTGGACGTCGTAGCTGCCGTGGCTGAGGTTCATGCGGGCGACGTCGACGCCGGCGTCGATGATCGCCCGGATGTCGTCGTAGCTCGACGTCGCCGGCCCGAGGGTGGCGACGATCTTTGCGCGTCTCATGTGTTCCGTTCGTGTGGGGGGAATGGTGGTGGGACGACTGCAGACCCGACGTCCACCCTATTCCCGTCGGAAGGCCGGATCAGACCGAGAGCGACCGATCGGTGGGCTTCACCGGGAAGGGCAGCACGGTCTCGCCCTCGAGGTACGCGTCGACCGCCGAGGCCGTCGCACGGCCCTCGGCGATGGCCCAGACGATGAGCGACTGGCCGCGGCCGGCGTCGCCCGTGACGAACACGCCGGGCTCGCCGGTCTCGTAGGTCGCACCTCGTTCGAGGGAACCGCGACCGTCGAAGGTGAGCCGAAGCTGCTCTTCGATGGTCTCCCGCTCGGGGCCGGTGAAGCCGAGGGCGAGGAGCACCAGGTCGGCGGGGACCTCGCGCTCGGTGCCTGCCTTGGGCACGCGGCGGCCGTCGACGTACTCGGTCTCGGCGACGCGGATCGCCCGCACCTCGCCGACCTCGTTCGTCAGGAACTCGACCGTCGAGGCGAGGTACACCCGCTCACCGCCCTCTTCGTGGGCGCTCGACACCTCGAACAGGGTGGGGAACATCGGCCAGGGCTGGGCGTCGGGCCGCTCGTCCGGCGGCTGCTGCCCGATGGCGAGGTTCGTGACCGAGAGGGCCCCCTGACGGTGCGCGGTGCCGATGCAGTCGGCTCCGGTGTCGCCACCGCCCAGGACGACCACGTGCTTGCCCTCCGCCGTGATCTGGTCGGACACCGTGTCGCCGGCGCCGGCCTTGTTCTGCTGCACCAGGTAGTCCATGGCGAAGTGGATGCCCGAGAGGTCGCGTCCCGGGATGGGCAGGTCACGGGGCACCGTGGCGCCCGTCGCCACGACCACGGCGTCGTACCGCGCCCGCAGGTCGTCCCACGCGATGTCGCGCCCGATCTCGACGCGGGCGCGGAAGCGGGTCCCCTCGGCCTGCATCTGGGCGATGCGCTGCTCGAGCTGCTTCTTCTCCATCTTGAAGTCGGGGATGCCGTAGCGCAGCAGGCCGCCGATGCGGTCCTCGCGCTCGTAGACCGCGACGGTGTGACCGGCGCGGGTGAGCTGTTGGGCGGCCGCGAGGCCGGCCGGCCCGGACCCGACGACGGCGACGGTCTTGCCCGTCAGCCGTTCGGGCGGGTGCGGGGTGACCCAGCCGTTGGCGAAGGCCTGGTCGATGATCGACACCTCGACCTGCTTGATGGTCACCGGGGGCTGGTTGATTCCCAGCACGCAGGACGACTCGCACGGTGCGGGGCAGAGACGCCCCGTGAACTCCGGGAAGTTGTTGGTCGCGTGCAGTCGCTCGATGGCCTGACGGCCCTCGCCGCGCCACATGAGGTCGTTCCACTCCGGGATCAGGTTGCCGAGGGGGCACCCCTGATGGCAGAACGGCACGCCGCAGTCCATGCAGCGACCGGCCTGGCGTCGGAGCTCGCCGCTCTCCTGCTGCTCGTAGACCTCTTTCCAGTCCATGAGCCGGACCGACACGGGTCGGCGCTTGGGCAGCTCGCGGGACTGCGTCTTCAGGAAGCCTTTGGGGTCAGCCACCGGTCACCTCCAGGATTCTCTTCCATGCTTCGTCGCCATCGGGGTCGAGACCCTCGTCGACGGCCGTCTGCCGGGTGGCGAGGACGGCGGCGTAGTCGCGCGGCAGCACCTTGACGAACTCGGCCACCGTGGCGTCGAGGTCGTCGAGCATCCGCCGGGCGACGGGCGACCCGGTCTCGGCGAGGTGCCGCTGCAGCAGGTCGGTCAGGATCTCGACGTCGGCACTGCCGAGGGGGTGCAGTTCGAGCTCGCCCGAGGCCAGGGCTTCGGCGTTGACCCGTTCGGGCTTCAGCCGGTGCACGTAGGCCGTCCCGCCCGACATGCCCGCACCGAGGTTGCGGCCGGTGTCGCCGAGGATGACCGCGAGACCGCCGGTCATGTACTCGAGTGCGTGGTCGCCCACGCCCTCGGCGACGGCACTGGCACCCGAGTTGCGGACCAGGAACCTCTCGCCCACGATGCCGCGCAGGAACATGCTGCCCTGCGTGGCGCCGTAGCCGATGACGTTGCCGGCGATGACGTTCTCCTCGGCCGCGAAGCCGCTGCCCCGGGGCGGTCGCACGACGACGTTGCCGCCCGAGAGTCCCTTGCCCACGTAGTCGTTGCTGTCGCCCTCGAGCCGGAGCGTGATGCCGGCGGGGAGGAAGGCGCCGAGGGACTGCCCGGCCGACCCCGTGAGGTTCACCTCGATGCTGCCGTCCGGCAGGCCGTGCTCACCGTGACGCAGGGTCACCTGGTGACCGAGCATCGTGCCGACGGCCCGTTCGGTGTTGCGGATGGGGAGCGTGATCTCGACGTGGCCGCCGTTCTCGAGCACGTCGGCGCTGCGTTCGATGAGCTGGACGTCGAAGTGGTCCTCGAGGCCGTGGTCCTGCGTCGTGAGGTTGCGGCGGGGCTCGTCGTCCGCGAAGGACGGGCCGACCAGCACGGGGGCGAGGTCGAGACCCGAGGCCTTCCAGTGGTCGACGGCCCGGTCGACGTCGAGCACGTCGGTCCGGCCGATGGCCTCGTCGAGGCTGCGGAAGCCGAGGGCGGCGAGGTACTCGCGGACCTCTTGGGCGAGGAACTCGAAGAAGTTCACGACGAACTCGGGCTTGCCCGAGAAGCGCGCCCGGAGCTCGGGGTTCTGCGTCGCGACGCCGACGGGGCACGTGTCGAGGTGGCACACGCGCATCATGATGCAGCCCTCGACGATCAGCGGAGCCGTCGCGAAGCCGAACTCTTCTCCACCCAAGAGGGCGGCGATGAGCACGTCGCGTCCGGTCTTCATCTGACCGTCGACCTGCACGACCACCCGGTCGCGCATGCCGTTCAGCATCAGCGTCTGCTGCGTCTCGGCCAGGCCGATCTCCCAGGGCGTGCCGGCGTGCTTCAGCGAGTTCAGCGGGCTCGCGCCCGTCCCCCCGTCGTGGCCGGAGACCAGGACGACGTCGGCCAGCGCCTTGGTGACTCCGGCGGCGACCGCGCCGATGCCGGACTGGCTCACGAGCTTGACGTGGACGCGGGCCGCGGGGTTGGCGCGCTTCACGTCGAAGATGAGCTGCTTGAGGTCCTCGATCGAGTAGATGTCGTGGTGCGGCGGCGGCGAGATGAGGCCCACGCCCGCGGTCGCGTGGCGCGTCCGCGCCACCCAGGGGTAGACCTTGGTCGGCGGCAGCTGTCCGCCCTCGCCGGGCTTGGCGCCCTGGGCCATCTTGAGCTGGATGTCGGTGGCGTGGGTCAGGTACATGCTCGTGACGCCGAACCGGCCCGAGGCGACCTGCTTCACGGCGCTGCGGCGTTCGGGGTCGAGCAGGCGGTCGACGTCCTCGCCGCCCTCGCCGGTGTTCGACTTGCCGCCCAGCCGGTTCATGGCGATGGCCAGGGTCTCGTGCGCCTCCTGCGAGATCGAGCCGTAGCTCATCGCACCCGTCGAGAAGCGCTTGACGATCGACGCGATCGGCTCGACCTCGTCGAGCGGCACGGCGGGTCGCGCCCCGTGCTTCAGGCGGAACAACCCGCGGAGCGTCATCAGCTGCTCGGCCTGGTCGTCGACGAGCTTCGTGTACTCGCGGAAGATGTCGTAGCGACGCGTCCGCGTCGCGTGCTGCAGCCGGAACACCGTGTCGGGGTTGAAGAGGTGCCGGGGGCCCTCACGGCGCCACTGGTACTCGCCGCCCGTCGCGAGACGCTCGTGGGCGATGACCGAGCCGTCGCTGGGGTAGGCGCTGGTGTGGCGCTGCTTGTTCTCGGCCGCGATCACGTCGATGCCGACGCCGCCGAGCATCGACGAGGTGCCCGTGAAGTAGGTGTCGACGAACTCCTGGCTCAGGCCGACGGCCTCGAAGGCCTGGGCGGCGGCGTAGCTCGACACCGTCGAGATGCCCATCTTCGACATGATCTTCAGCACGCCCTTGCCGAGAGCCTTGATCAGGTTGTGCACGGCGTCCTCGGGGCTCAGCCCGGTGATCATGCCGGCTCGGACGAGGTTCTCGCAGGTCTCCATCGCCAGGTACGGGTTGACCGCGGATGCGCCGTAGCCGATCAGCGTGGCCACGTGGTGCACCTCGCGGACGTCGCCCGCCTCGACGATCAGGCCGACCTTCATGCGGTTCTCGGTGCGGATGAGGTGGTGGTGGACCGCCGCGATCATGAGCAGCGAGGGCACCGGCGCGAAGTCGGCGTTCGAGTCGCGGTCGGAGAGGACGATGAACTCGGCCCCCGCCTCGATGGCGTCGTCCACCTCGTTGCACATGGCCGAGATGCGCTTCTCGAGGGCCCGCGGGCCCTTGTCGGCGCGGTAGAGCCCGCGGATGGTCGACGTCACCCGCGACCCGGGGCTCGGGTCGATGTGCTGGATCTTGGCGAGCTCGTCGTTGTCGATGACCGGGAAGTCGAGGATCACCTGGCGGGCGTGCTCGGGCGTGGCCGACAACAGGTTGCGCTCGGGGCCGAGACCCAGCTTGAGCGACGTGACGACCGACTCGCGGATCGAGTCGAGCGGGGGGTTCGTCACCTGGGCGAACTGTTGCGTGAAGTAGTCGAACAGGAGGCGCGGGCGCTCGGACAGGACGGCGATCGGCGTGTCGCTTCCCATGGCACCGAGGGGCTCCGCTCCCGCCTTGGCCATGGGGGTCAGCAGGATGCGGACCTCTTCTTCGGTGTAGCCGAAGGTGCGCTGACGACGCGTGACCGACGCCGGCGTGTGGACGATGTGCTCGCGCTCGGGCAGTTCGGACAGGTGGATGCGTCCCTCGGCGAGCCACTCCCCGTAGGGCGCTGCCGTCGCGAGGTCGCGCTTGATCTCGTCGTCCTCGATGATGCGGCCGGCCTCGGTGTCGACCAGGAACATCTTGCCCGGACGCAGTCGACCCTTGCGGACCACCTTGGCGGGGTCGACGTCGATGACGCCGATCTCGCTCGCGAGGACGACGAGGCCGTCGTCGGTCACGAGGTAGCGACCGGGGCGCAGGCCGTTGCGGTCGAGGGTCGCACCGACGTGCGTCCCGTCCGTGAAGGTGATGGCGGCGGGACCGTCCCACGCCTCCATGAGCATCGAGTGGTACTCGTAGAAGTCGCGCAGGGTCGGGTCGATGTCGACCTGGTTCTCCCACGCCTCGGGCACCATCATCATGACGGCGTGCGGAAGCGACCGGCCGGTGAGGCTCAGCAGCTCGACGACCTCGTCGAACGAGGCCGAGTCGCTCGCCCCGGGGCTGACGATCGGCAGGATGGGCTTGAGGTCGCCGATCAGCTCGCTCTCGAGCTGCGACTGGCGGGCGCGCATCCAGTTGCGGTTGCCGCGGACCGTGTTGATCTCGCCGTTGTGCGCGATCATTCGGAACGGCTGCGCGAGCGGCCACGACGGGAACGTGTTCGTCGAGTAGCGGGAGTGCACGATGGCGAGCTTCGACGCGAAGCGCTCGTCGCTCAGGTCGGGGTAGAACGGCTCGAGCTGCAGGGTGGTGACCATGCCCTTGTAGACCATGGTCCGGCTGCCCAGCGACGTGAAGTAGGCGGAGAGCTTGCGCTCGGCACGCTTCCGCAGCCGGAAGGCCTGGCGGTCGAGAGCGACGCCGGCGAGCGGGACGCCGTCGGCGTCGTGGTTGCGGCTGGCGACGAAGAGCTGCTCGAAGGCCGGCATGGCGTTCCGGGCGAGCGTGCCGAGCTCTTCCGGTCGCACGGGGACCTCGCGCCAGCCGAGGACGTCGAGGTGCTCCAGGTCGGCGATGCGCTCGATACCGGTCTTCAGCTCGGCGCGCTCCTGGTCGTCGAGGGGCAGGTAGGCGATGCCCACGGCGTACTGGCCGGCGGGCGGCAGGTCGAAGTCGACCTCGTGCCGGAAGAACTCGTCGGGCACCTGGCAGAGGATGCCCGCGCCGTCGCCGGTGCCGGCGTCGGAGCCGACGGCCCCGCGGTGCTCGAGGTTGCGGAGGGCCCGGAGGGCGGTGTCGACGATGTCGTGGCCAGGGGTTCCGCGCAGGGTCGCCACCATGGCGAGGCCACAGGCGTCCTTCTCGTTGCGCGGGTCGTAGAGGCCGCTGGCCTCGGGGACCGTGCTGAACTGCTGGTGTGCTGGCGTGAGAGCCATGGAATCCGTCCTCACGAAGAGATCCGACAGGGGGCGGGACGTCGTCGGCCCGGGGTGCTCGACGGGGCCGGGGTCTGTGGTCGGCCCCGACGCGGCGGGATGGGTCGGCTCGTGGCGACCGTGGGCGTGCACGTCGACGCGAGACGACGACTGCGCTCGATCTTACGAGGCGCGGGTGCGTGGACAGAACCGTGTCGCGGGCGGATCGCTCACACCGGGATGGGGTGGAGGGGATCAGGCGCCACGACGGTGGGGCGCCGGGCCCGCGGTCGTCGTGGAGTGGACGACCTAGGGACGCGGTGAGCGATCGGTGTTGTCGTCCGATGCGCCGACGGTGACCAACTCGGGTTCGTCGTTCTCCGTGTACGTGTCATCGGAGTCTACAGCAGAGGCTCGGTCGCTCGGAGCGCGTCCGGGCACGTACGGCCCGGGCACGGTCCCCGTGTGACGCCGCGAGGCGATCACGAAGATCACCACCCCCAGGACGATCGCGAAGAAGCTCATCCACACGTTCGTGCGGATGCCGAAGAAGAGCAGGCTGGGGTCCGTGCGGATCGACTCGAACCAGGCGCGACCGATGCCGTACCAGACGAGGTAGAACGCGAGCGACTTGCCCCACTGCATGGAGGTCTTCTTCTCGATCAGCAGCAGGAGTGCGACCCCGGCGAGCATCCAGACGATCTCGTAGAGGAACGTGGGGTGGAACAGCGTGCCCTCGGGCAGGCCGGTCGGGTAGGCGGCGTTCGTCGACTCGATCTCGAGCCCCCAGGGCAGGTCGGTGGGCATGCCGAACAACTCGTGGTTGAACCAGTTGCCGAGCCGCCCGAAGGCCTGGGCGACGAGGAGGCCGGGGGCCAGGGCGTCGGCGAACACCGTGAACCTGAGGCCGGTGAACCGGCAGCCGAGCCAGACGCCGACCGCTCCGAGCAGCAGGGCGCCGTAGATGGCGAGGCCGCCTTCCCAGACGGCGAAGGCCCGCCACCACTCCTGCCCGGCGAAGTAGTCCCCCGGGTGCGTCACGACGTGGAAGAACCGACCCCCGGCGATGCCGAAGACGACGGCCCAGATGGCCACGTCGATGACGATGCCCTTCTCGGCACCGCGTCGGTTCAGGCGGTGGTTCGTGATGAGGACGGCGGCCACGATGCCGACGAGGATGCAGATGGCGTAGGCGTGGATGCGCAGCGAGCCGGGCAGCGAGGCCCCGAAGGTCGAGTTCAACCAGGCGGTGACGTCGAAGTACTGCCACGCGGCCGACGGGCTCGGGATGCTCAGGGGAACGAACACGGTCGGTGTGCCTTTCGGAGGGGTTCGGGACGTCGGTCACCCGACGGGTGACGACTCTAGCGCGAGTGCCCTCGCGCCCGAGGGGTCAGGAGGCGGACGGAGCCGCGCCCGAGGACAGGTCGGCGGACACCTCGGCGAGGCGCTCCACCCCACCGTCGGCCAGGGCGCGGACGAAGGCCGAGCCGATGATGGCGCCGTCGGCGTACTCGAGGACCTCGCGCACCTGCTGTGCGGTCGAGATGCCGAGCCCGACGCAGGCGTTCTCGACGCCCACCTCGCGCAGGCGCGCGACGAGGGTGCTCGCCGCCGCGTCGACGTCGGTGCGGGCCCCGGTGATGCCCATCGTCGAGACGGTGTAGACGAAGCCGCGGCTGCTCGCGACGGCCTGCCGGAGGCGCGACTCGCTCGACGAGGGAGCGGCCAGGAACACCCGGTCGAGGTCGGCCGCCACGGCCGCGGCCGTCCACTCACCGGCCTCGTCGGGGATCAGGTCGGGGGTGATGAGACCGGCGCCGCCCGCCGCCGCGAGGTCGTCGGCGAAGCGCTGGACGCCGTACTGGGCGACCGGGTTCCAGTAGGTCATCGGGATGACGGGAGCGTCGACCCTGGCCGTGATCTCGCGGATGGCCGTGAAGACGTCGCGGACGCGGAAGCCCTCGGCGAGCGAGCGTTGGGTGGCGGCCTGGATGACCGGGCCGTCCATGACCGGGTCGGAGTACGGGATGCCCAGCTCGATGACGTCGATGCCGTTCTCGGCCATCGCCACGGCGGCGTCGATGCTGGTGTCGAGGTCGGGGAACCCGACCGGCAGGTAGCCGACGACGGCCCCCGTGCCGGCCTGACGTCGTGCGGCGATCGCCGCGCCGACCTTGCTGGTGCCGGTGGGGGTGTCGGTCGTCACAGCTGCTGGGCTTTCTCGTCGAGGACGCCGAAGTACCGGCTGGCGGTCGAGACGTCTTTGTCGCCACGGCCGCTGAGCGAGACCAGGATCGTCCAGTCGGGGTGCTCTCGGCCGAGCTTGATCGTGCCGGCCAGGGCGTGCGCCGACTCGATCGCCGGCATGATGCCCTCGGTCTGCGAGAGCAGGCGGAACGCCTGCATCGCCTCGTCGTCGGTCACGGGCTGGTACTCGGCCCGGTGCGTCTCGGCCAACCACGCGTGCTCGGGGCCGACGCTCGGGTAGTCGAGCCCGGCCGAGATCGAGTGGCTCTCGAGGGTCTGACCGTCTTCGTCCTGCATGAGGTACGAGCGGGTGCCCTGCAGGTTGCCGATGCGCCCCAGGGTGATCGAGGCCGCGTGGCGGCCCGTCTCGACCCCGTCACCGCCGGCCTCGAAGCCGAAGAGCCGCACCGAGGGGTCGTCGAGGAACGCGTGGAAGATGCCCATGGCGTTCGACCCGCCGCCGACGCACGCGGTGACGGCGTCGGGCAGCGAACCCGTCAGGTCGAGGACCTGCTGACGGGCCTCTTCGCCGATGATCTTGTGGAAGTCGCGCACCATGGCCGGGAAGGGGTGCGGGCCGGCGACGGTGCCGAGGACGTAGTGGGTCGTGTCGACGCTCGCCACCCAGTCGCGCATCGCGTCGTTGATCGCGTCCTTGAGCGTGCGCGACCCGGTCGTGACCGAGACGACCTCGGCGCCGAGCAGGCGCATGCGGGCGACGTTGAGAGCCTGACGCTCGGTGTCGACCTGGCCCATGTAGACGACGCACTCCATGCCGAACAGGGCCGCCGCGGTGGCCGTGGCGACGCCGTGCTGGCCGGCGCCCGTCTCGGCGATCAGTCGCGTCTTGCCGAGCTTGCGGGCCAGGAGGGCCTGACCCAGCACGTTGTTGATCTTGTGGGACCCCGTGTGGTTCAGGTCTTCACGCTTGAGGATGATGCGAGCCCCACCGGCGTGCTGCGCGAAGCGCGGCACCTCGGTGATGATCGAGGGGCGGCCCGTGTACGTCGCGTGCAGGGCGGACAGCTCGGCGGCGAACTCGGGGTCGACGGCCGCGGCCTTGTAGGCGGCGTCGAGCTCGTCGAGGGCGGCCACGAGGGATTCGGGCACGAAGCGCCCTCCGAACGAGCCGAAGTAGGGGCCCGTCTCGTCGCGTAGTGCCATGGTCAGACCTCCAGGAAGCGTGTGATGGCGTCGGCGGGGTCGCCGTGCGTGACGAGGGCCTCGCCCACGAGCACGACGTCGGCTCCGGCGCGCCGGTAGTGGGCGACGTCGTCGGGAGACAGCACGGCCGACTCGGCGACGCGCGTGACACCGGACGGGATCGACCCGGCCAGTCGCCCGAACAGGTCGGGGTCGAGCTCGAAGGTCGTCAGGTCGCGGGCGTTGACGCCGAGGACCGTGGCACCGGCGTCGAGACCGCGGGAGACCTCGTCGGCCGAGTGGGTCTCGATCAGGGCGGTCATGCCGAGTTGTCGCACCAGGTCGTGCAGTTCGACGAGCACGTGTTGTTCGAGCCCGGCGACGATCAGCAGCACGAGGTCGGCTCCGGCCGCCCGGGCCTCGAAGACCTGGTACGGGTCGGCGATGAAGTCCTTGCGGAGGACGGGCACGTCGACGGCGGCCCGCACGGCCTCGAGGTCGGCGAGCGACCCCTTGAACTTGCGACCCTCGGTGAGGACGCTGATCGCGCTCGCCCCGCCGGTGGCGTACGAGACCGCGAGCGAGGCCGGGTCGGCGATCGCCGAGAGGTGGCCCCGCGAGGGACTCGCCCGCTTGACTTCGGCGATGACCTTGACCCGGTCGGCCGGACTGAGCGCGGCTCGAGCGTCGAGCGCGGCCGGGCGCGACAGGGCAGCCGCCTCGACGGCGGCGAACGGGAGGGCTTCGCGGCGTGCCTCGGCGTCGGCCACGGCACCCGCGTACAGGTCGTCGAGCACCTAGTTGTGGGCCTTCGGCACGTAGCGGTGACCGCCGACGCCGTAGCCGGCACGCTTGAGCACGAGACCGACCAGCAGGCCCACGACGACCAGGCCGGCCGAGGCCCAGACGATCCAGGGGACGTCGAGGAAGAACGCGAGGGTGCCGATGGCGAAGCCGACCAGCATGATGACCACGGCGGCCCACGCCGCGGGCGAGTTGCCGTGACCGAGGTCGTCGGCGGACTCGGCGTCGTGGCCCTTCGAGCCGGAGTCGACCTTCGCCGGGGCGTTCTTCAGGGGCGCGTCGCCACCGGAGGGGGTGCTCGTCGTGTTCGTGCTCACAGTGCTCCTTGGATCAGGTCGGTACGAGGGCCGAGTCTACCGGGTGCCGCCCTCGGCGGTCGGACCCGACCCGCCCTGGTGGGAACGGGGCTCGTCGTCGGTCGGGTCGTCCCCCTCGGACAGGGAGTCCCAGGCGGCGGCGGGGTCGGCCGTGGGGTCGGCCGCGACGAGCCGGGTCGCCGAGTACTTTCGCGTCGCCTCGGGCCACGCGCCCGACAGCACGACGGTGGCGAGCCCGAGCAGTGCGGCCAGCACGCCGGCCACGAGTCCGAGCCAGGGCCAGGCCGTGGGTTCGACCGACGAGACGATGGCCCGGATCGAGTCGGTGCCGTCGACGCCCGTCGCGGTGGTCACCGCACTGCCGGAGGCGCGCACGGGGTCGGCCACGGCGGTCGCCGTCGTCACGACCACGCTCGCGCCCAGGGCCACCTGCAGCAGGCCCAGCACGACGCGGAACACCCGACCGGCGATGGTGAGGGCGCCGAACAGGGCGAGGCTGGCCAGTGCCAGGGCCGACAACGGGGCACCGGCCACGTCGCCCGCGACGTCGAGGGGCAGGTCTCCGCCCTGGGGTGAGGCGACGACGACGTGGAACCAGTCCTGCGTCCACGACAACAGGGCGAGCCCGGCCAGCACGATGCCCAGCAGGATCGTCGCCAGCTTCAGACGGCGCGCGGTCATCAGCGCAGCCTCGACATGGCGTTGGCGACCGCGACGGCACGCAGCGGGGCCGCGGCCTTGTTGCGCGCCTCCTGGTTCTCGGCGACGGGGTCGCTGTCGGCGACGAGTCCGGCGCCTGCCTGCACCCGGGCGACGCCGTCCTGCAACAGGACCGTGCGGATGGCGATGGCGACGTCGGCGGAGCCCGCGAAGTCGAAGTAGCCCACGACTCCCCCGTAGACGCCGCGTTGGGCGGGCTCGAGCTCGTCGATGATCTCGAGCGCCCGGGGCTTGGGCGCACCCGACAGGGTGCCCGCGGGGAAGGTGGCCCGGAAGGCGTCGATGGCGTCCCGTCCGGGCGCGAGGTCGCCCTCGACGCTCGAGACCAGGTGCATGATGTGGCTGAAGCGTTCGACCTGCATGAACTCGGTCACCTCGACGGTGCCCGGGGTGCAGACCTTGAGCAGGTCGTTGCGGGCGAGGTCGACGAGCATCAGGTGCTCGGCTCGTTCTTTCTCGTCGGAGGCGAGCTCGTCGGCGAGG
The DNA here is from genome assembly GCF_015350895.1 of Frigoribacterium sp. VKM Ac-1396. Taxonomy (NCBI): domain Bacteria; kingdom Bacillati; phylum Actinomycetota; class Actinomycetes; order Micrococcales; family Microbacteriaceae; genus Frigoribacterium; species Frigoribacterium sp. VKM Ac-1396. Next base: position 387,677 of record NZ_JADKSD010000001.1, read on the forward strand.
TGCTGGTCTTCGTCGGGCGTGGCCCCGCGGGGCTTCGAGCCGGCGATGGGGTGCGTGTAGGCCCGGCGTCCGTCGACCTTGACGAGGGCCTCGGGCGACGAGCCGACGATCGTGTACGGCCGCCCCTCGACGTCGTCGAGCGTCACCAGGTACATGTACGGGCTCGGGTTCAGCGTCCGCAGCACGCGGTAGACGTCGAGCGGTTCGGCCGTCACCTCGTGGTCGAAACGCTGCGAGACGACGACCTGGAACACGTCGCCGTCGTGGATGTACCGTTTCGACCGCTCGATCGCGTGCGAGTACTCGTCGTCGGTGGTCCGCCGGGTGGGAGTCGCCTCGATGGTCAGGTCGACGTCGGCGAGGAACGCCTCGCTCGGCGCGGCCAGCCGGGACTGGAGGTCGTCGAGCCGCGACTGCGCGTCGGCCCACAGCACGTCGGGCTCGTCGGTGCCGTCGTTGAGGGCTGTCGCGACGAGCAGGACGGCACCCGTCCGGTGGTCGATGGCCACGAGCTCGGACACGAAGCTGAGCGCCTGCGACGGGACGGCGAACTCGGCCGGGGGCACGTCGGGCAGGTGCTCGAGCTCGCGGACGGCCTCCCAGCCGATGAAGCCGACCAGGCCACCGGTGAGGGGAGGCATGCCGTCGATGCGCGGGGTCGCCCAGCGCTGGTGCAGCGCCGAGAGCACCTCGAGGGGACGACCGGACGCGTCGCCGAGGGCCCGGTCGCGGTCGATGCCGTAGTCGATCCACCGGGCCTCGCCGTCGTCGGTCGTCAGGACGCCGAACGACGAGACGCCCACGAACGACCACCGGGACCAGATGCCGCCCTGGGCCGCCGACTCGAGCAGGAAGCTGCCCGGGCGTCCGTCGGCGAGCTTGCGGTACACGCCGACCGGCGTCTCGCCGTCGGCGAAGAGGTCTCGGACGACCGGGACGACCCGGTGCCCGGCCAGCCGTTCGTCGAACTGCGCGCGGGTCGTCGAGGAGCGGATCGGTGCGTCAGGCACGAGGGCCTCCGGTCGGGTCGGTGGTGCCGGACGACGGGGACGAGGAGGCGGTGGTCGGCTCGAGCGGGTCGACCTCGAAGCACGAGTGGGCACCGGTGTGGCAGGCCGCGCCGATCTGCTCGACCGTGACGAGCAGCACGTCGTCGTCGCAGTCGAGGGCAGCGGCCCGGACGAACTGTGCGTGGCCGGACGTGTCGCCCTTCCGCCAGTACTCCTGCCGGGAACGCGACCAGAACGTGACCCGCCCCTCGGTCAGCGTGCGTCGCAGTGCCTCGGCGTCCATCCAGCCCATCATGAGGACGTCTTTCGTGCCCTCTTGCTGGATGATCGCGGGCAGCAGGCCCGACGCGTCGAACCGGGCCCTGGCGACGACGGGCTCGACCGTCTCGCGCGTCAGCTGGTCGGTCATGGTGTGCTCCTCGGTGCGGTGCGGTGCGGTGCGGTGCGGTGCGTGGTTCGGTGCCGTGACGTGGTCGAGCGGGGACGTCGGCCCGGCTCAGCGGACCACGGCCCCCGACCGGGCCAGTTCGTCCTTGACCTGGCCGACCGTCAGCTCGCCGTTGTGGAAGACCGAGGCGGCGAGCACCGCGTCGGCGCCCGCCTCGATGGCGGGGGCGAAGTGCTCGAGCCGACCCGCGCCTCCGGACGCGACGACCGGCACGCGGCTGAGCTCTCGCATCGCCCGGACGAGTTCGAGGTCGAAGCCCTGTTTGGTGCCGTCGGCGTCGATCGAGTTGACCAGCAGCTCGCCGGCGCCGCGCTCGATGGCCTCGCGGGCCCAGTCGAGCGCGTCGAGGGAGGTCTCGGTGCGACCGCCGTGCGTCGTGACGGCGAAGCCGGACGCGGTGCCGGCCGAGCGCTTCACGTCGAGCGAGAGCACGACGGCCTGGGCGCCGAAGCGGTCGGCGATCTCGCCGATGAGGTCGGGTCGCGCGATCGCGGCGCTGTTGACGCCGATCTTGTCGGCCCCGGCCGCCTGCAGGCGGGCGACGTCGTCGGTCGTGCGCACCCCTCCGCCCACGGTCAGGGGGATGAACACCTGCTCGGCCGTCGCGCGGACGACGTCGTAGGTGGTCGATCGCTCGTCGACCGTGGCCGTCACGTCGAGGAAGGTGATCTCGTCGGCGCCCTGCTCGTAGTAGGTGCGGGCCAGCTCGACCGGGTCGCCCGCGTCGCGCAGGTCGAGGAAGTTGACGCCCTTGACCACGCGGCCGGCCGCCACGTCGAGGCACGGGATCACCCGGACGGCGAGGGTCGCGTCGGCGGCGGCACCGGTGGCGGGCACGGCTAGAGCCTCGCGGCGTGGATCGGGCTGACGAGGATGGCCCGGGCGCCGAGGTCGTAGAGGGCGTCCATCACCTGGTTCGTGTCGGCCCGCGGCACCATGACGCGGACGGCGGCCCAGTCGCGGTCGTGCAACGGCGAGACGGTCGGGGACTCCATGCCGCCCGCGACGGCCGTGGCGGCGTCGAGCTTGTCGACGGGCACGTCGTAGTCCATCAGCACGTACTGGCGGGCGACGAGGACGCCCTGGAGGCGCCGGTGCAGCACCGAGAGGCCGTCGACGTCGGCGTCGGACGAGATGAGCACGGCCGTCGACTCGAGGATGACCGGACCGAAGATCTCGAGCCCCGCGGCCCGCAGGGTGGCGCCGGTCGACACGACGTCGGCCACGGCGTCGGCGACGCCCAGCTGCACGGCGCTCTCGACGGCGCCGTCGAGGGGCACCAGCGTCGCGGTGACGCCGTGGCCCTCGAGGAACGTGCCGACGAGCCCGGCGTAGCTGGTCGCGACCCGCGTGCCCTGCAGCTGACGGAGGTCGGCGAAGCGTCCGGGAGGGCCGGCGAAGCGGAAGGTCGAGCCGCCGAAGTCGAGGGGGGCGACCTCGTGGGCGGGCGAGTGCGAGTCGAGCAGCAGGTCGCGGCCCGTGATGCCGACGTCGAGCGCGCCCGAGCCGACGTAGGTCGCGATGTCGCGGGGGCGGAGGTAGAAGAACTCGACGCCGTTGCGGGGGTCTTCGACGTGGAGGGTCTTGGGGTCTCGGCGACCGGTGTAGCCCGCCTCGGCGAGCATGGCGGAGGCGGTCTCGCTGAGCGAGCCCTTGTTGGGCACTGCGACGCGGAGCATGAGGTTCTCTGTCTGCTGGGGGGCCGCGCGGGCGGCGGGACGAACGGGGGTGACGGAGGCCGGCTCAGAGATGTCGGTAGACGTCGGCCGGGGTGATGCCCTTGGCGATCATCATGACCTGCAGGTGGTAGAGCAGCTGGGAGATCTCTTCGGCGGTCGCGACGTCGCCCTCGTACTCGGCGGCCATCCAGACCTCGGCGGCCTCTTCGACGATCTTCTTGCCGATCTGGTGCACGCCGGCGTCGAGCTCGGCCACGGTGCCCGAACCCTCGGGCCGGTCGCGGGCCTTGTCGCTGAGCTCGGAGTACAGGTCGTCGAAGGATTTCACGACGTCAAGGCTACCGTCGCGGCGGCGGCCCGGAGTGCAGCGATGTTCTCGGCGGGCGACCCGCCGTAGACCGCCGACCCCGCCACGACCGTGTCGGCACCGTTCTCGACCGCCGTGACGATCGTCTCGGTGGTGATGCCGCCGTCGACCTCGAGCCACACGTCGAGGCCCGAGGCGCGGACGGCGTCGCGCGCACGGGAGAGCTTGGCCATCGTCTCGGGCATGAAGGACTGCCCGCCGAAACCGGGCTCGACGGTCATGACGAGGATCATGTCGTACGCGTCGAGCGTCTGCAGGTAGGGCTCGAGGTCGGTGCCCGGCTTGACGGCGACGGAGGCGCGGGCCCCGTTGCTGCGGATCGCGCGGGCCGTCGCGACGGGGTCGACCGCGGCCTCGGCCGAGAACGTCACCGTGAACGCACCCGTCTCGGCGTACCGCGGCGCCCAGCGGTCGGCGTCGTCGATCATCAGGTGCAGGTCGAGCGGCACGGGGCTGACCTCGCCCAGGCGCTGCACGACCGGCAGGCCGAGGGTCAGGTTGGGGACGAAGTGGCCGTCCATGACGTCGACGTGGACCAGGTCGGCGTCGGCGATGCGCTGGAGGTCGCGCTCGAGGTTCGCGAAGTCGGCCGAGAGGATGCTGGGGCTGATGCGGATCGACACGGGACGAGCCTAGCGTCCGGCGCGACGCTCGATCAGGGCGACGAACATGGCGTCCGTGCCGTGCCGGTGGGGCCAGAGCTGCACGAACGGTGCCGACGCCAGGTCGACCCCTCGACCGGTGATGCGCTCGACCCCGGCCGTCGCGTCGAGCAGCGTCAGGTCGTCCTCGCGGCCGCGCAGGCCCGTCTCGACCACGCCGCGCGTCTCGGCGGTGTGCGGCGAGCAGGTGACGTAGGCGAGGACTCCCCCCGGGGCGAGCGCGTCGAGTGCGCTGGCGAACAGTCGCGACTGCAGGGCCGTGAGCTGACCGACGTCGGCCGGCTGCTTGCGCCACCGGGCCTCCGGTCGCCGCCGCAGGGCCCCCAGGCCGGTGCACGGGGCGTCGAGCAGGATGCGGTCGAACCCGCCGGGCCGTTCGACGCCGAACCGCGTGGCGTCGCCCTCGAGCACCTCGACGTCGCCGGGGACCGCCTCGAGGGCCTGCCGGACGAGACCCGCCCGGGCGGGGACGAGTTCGTTGGCCACGAGGTGGGCACCGGCGCGGGCGGCCTCGGCACCGAGCAGGGCGGCCTTGCCGCCGGGGCCGGCGCACATGTCGAGCCAGCGCTCGCCCGGCTCGGCGGGCCGGTGGCGACTGAGCAGCAGCGCGGCGAGTTGCGACCCTTCGTCTTGCACCCGGGCGCGGCCCTCTCGGACCGCCGCCAGCTGGGCGGGGTCTCCCCCGCCGCTCGTCGCCGCGAGCGGCGACAGGCGTCCGCTCGGCGCCCCGAGCTCGGACGCCTCGGCGAGCCCCGGCAGGGCCACGAGGCTCACCTTGGGGGCGTCGTTGTCGGCCGAGAGCAGGTCGACGAGCTCGCTCTCGCGCCCCTCGGCGGCGAGGGACCGGCGGAAGGCCCTCACCACCCATGCGGGGTGCGACCACTCGGCCGCGAGACGGTCGTCGTCACCGGTCGTGCCGGCCAGCACGCGCTCGCGCCACTCGTCGGCCGTCGATCGCGAGATGGTCCGGAGGACGCCGTTGACGAAGCCCGTGCCCGAACGGCTGCCCACCTGGCGGGCGAGCTCGACGCTCTCGTCGACGGCCGCGTGGACTGCCACGCGCGTCGAGAGCAGCTGGTGCGTGCCGAGTCGCAGGACGTCGAGGAGGGCGGGGTCGATGGCGTCGGTGGCCCGACGTGCGGCCAGGGCGATCACGCGGTCGTAATAGCCCCGGAGGCGCAAGGTGCCGTACGTGAGCTCGGTCGCCAACCCCGCGTCCTGCGCCCCGAGGCGTGCCCGGACGATGCGCTGCGGCAACAACAGGTTGGCGTACGCGTCGTCGTGCTCGACGGCCCGCAGGACGTCGAGGGCGACCTGGCGGGCGGGCTGGACTCGGCTCATGAGGTGCTCTTCGTGTCGGTGTCGATGTCGGTCGTACCGGGCGCGGCGGGGAGGGTCACACGGCGGTCCGCCGTGTCGGGCAGGCCACGCCACCAGTCGGCCGCCGACATCCCTTTCTTGCCGGCGGGCTGGACGCGGACGAGCTCGACGGGTGAGGAGGCGGTGCCCAGCAGCAGACGGCGGCCCCGGGACTCGAGGCGACCGGCCTCGAGGGGTGCCTCGTCCGCGGGCGTGACCCGCGCCTCCGTGACCTTGAGGCTCGTGCCGTCGAGGTCGACGCGGGCGCCGGGTTCTGGGGTCACCCCGCGGAAGCGGTCGATCAGCTCGGCGGCGGGTCTCGTGGCGTCGAGGTCGCCGTCGGCGAGGGTTAGCTTCGGGGCGAGGGTGACGTCGCCGGACTGCGGGGTCGCCCGGGCCGTGCCGTCGGCGAGGCGGTCGACCACCCCGCCGAGCAGGTCGGCGCCCGAGTGCGCGAGCTCGTCGAGCAGCTCGCCGGCGGTCTCGGTGCCGTCGAGCGGCCGCGTGAGCGTGCCGTAGAGGTCACCGGCGTCGAGTTCGGGGACGAGCCGGAACACCGCCGCCCCGGTCACGGTGTCGCCCGCCATGAGCGACCGCTGCACGGGGGCGGCGCCTCGCCAGGCCGGCAGCAACGAGAAGTGCAGGTTGATCCAGCCGAGCCGGGGCATGCCGAGCAGGGGTTCGCGCAACAGGGCCCCGTAGGCCACCACGACGCCGAGGTCGGGTTCGAGGGCGGTCAGCTCGGCCGTGACCTCGGGGGTGAGACGACGCGCCTTGACGACGGGCAGGCCCAGGCGGTCCGCCTCGAGGGCGACGGGGGTGGGCGTGAGGACGCGTCGGCGGCCCTGCGGGGTGTCGTCGCGGGTCAGCACCGCGACGATCTCGTGGGGGCCCGCGGCGAGGGCGGTGAGCGAGGGCACGGCAGCGGACGGGCTGCCGGCGAAGACGAGGCGCATGGGGTTCCTGGCGGGTCAGTCGGCGAACGGCTCGACGTCGTCGAACCGCACTCTGAGTGTAGGGACGGCTCTCGTGCGCTTCTGACCGAGGGCCTTGCGGCGGTCGGTCGCCGCACGAATCACCTGCGACCGGAGGGCGAGGGCCACGTCGTGGCCCCGGGAGTAGTCGAAGCGGACGATGGCCCGGACGCCCGTGGCCTCGACGTCGACGGGGCCGAGGGTCTCGGCCCGGACCTCGTCGGGCAGGTCGTCGAGGGCCCGGGCGACGGTCTCGACGGTGCCGGTCACGGTCGCCACCCGGACGGCGGGCGGGAACCGCAGGATCCGACGGTCGGCGAGCTCGGCCGAGACGAAGCGCGCGAGCTCCCAGGTGGCGAGGGCCGAGGCGATGGCCCCACCCACGCCGACCAGGACGACCGGCGCGCGACGGGCGGCCAGGGCCGTCGCGTTGGCCCACCAGCGCAGGCAGTCCTCGGCGACGCGGAGGCTCTCACGGGCGAGCATGCGTTCACCGTCGAGCAGCAGGACGGCGCGGTAGCCACCCGGTGCGACCGGCTCGGCGCCCCGCGTGGCGACCACGATGGCCGGGGCGTCGTCGACGTGGGTCAGGGCCCGGGCGCCGTCGGAGACGATGATCCGCACCCCGGGGAACGCCTTGCCGAGCTCGTCCGCCGTGCGGGAGGCGCCGGTCCCGACGGCGCGCATGCGCGTGCCCTCGCAGGTGCGGCAGTGCCACGAGACGGCTAACGCGCCGCACCAGGCACAGGCGGGGGTGGCCCCGCGCTCGCGCTGCTGGAGGGGGCCGTTGCACCGCAGGCAACGGGCCGTGTCGCCGCAGTCCACGCAGGCGAGGCGCGGCGAGTAGCCCGGCGAGGCGACCTGGATGAGGACCGGCCCGTGCTCGACGGCGGCCCTCGCCTCGGCGTACGCGGACGAGGGGATGCGGGCCTGCGCGGCGAAACCGTCGGACGCCGCCTGACGGACGGTGGGCACGACTCGGGGCTGGTAACGCGGATCGGGGCGCACCTCGGCGAGGAACCCGATCTCGACCAGGCGCTGCACGTCGGTGCTTCGCGAGTGACCGAGGAACACCAGTGCGGTGTCTTGCTGGTCCTGCCGCAGGAGCGCCGTGTCGCGGGCGTGCACGTAGGGCGCCAGCGGCTCGCCGAACGACGGGTCGCCGTCGTCGAACACCACCACGACCCCGAGGCGCGCCGAGGGCGCGAGCAGCACCGACCGGTTGCCGACCACGACGACGGGCTCGTGGCCTCGAGCACGGAGCAGCGCCCGGTACCGGTCGGCGTTGGACTGCCGGGAGTCGAGGCGGACGATGCGGTCGGGCGGGAGGACGGCGGCGAGGGCCTGCAGGACGTGCTCTTCGTCGCGGTAGTCGGGGACGGCGACGATGGCGTTGTCGCCCGCGTCGAGTGCGACGGCGGCGAGCTGTGCCGCGGTCAGGGCCCAGTGCCCGACCCACGAGCCGTCCGGCAGCTCGACGAGCAGGGGCACGGCGTCGACCGCGGCCCGGCCACGGGCCCTGACGAGACCGACCAGGTCGGTCGACCGGTAGCCGACGACCCCCGGTGACGCATCGGTCTCGGTCTCGCCCTCGGCCTCGGCCTCGACCTCGCCCTCGGCCTCGTCGGCGGAGGGGGTGGGCGCCCGCGCCGGTCGGGGCGTCGCCGTCGACAGCTCGGGGGGCGTCGCCGTGGCGGCGAGGTGGGCCTTCTCGACCCGGACCTGCCGGGGCGGCACGGCCAGTCGGACCACGTCGCTGGCGGAACCGCCGGCCCGGTCGGCCACGGCCCGTGCGAGTCGCCACACCTCGGGCGCCAGGACCGAGACGGTCGACACGACGTCGTCGATCTCGCTCAGGTCGCCGGCGTGTTCGGAGGACGAGGCGACCTCGACCACGAACCCGTCGGCGATGCGACCCGCCGAGCGGAGCGGCACCCTGACGCGGATGCCCGGCGACACCTGCTCACGGAGCCGCTCGGGGACGGCGTAGTCGAACAACCGGTCGAGCTGCGGCAGGGGCGACTCGACCATCACCCGGACGACGCGCGGGCCGCCCTCGACGGGCGGCGTGTCGGCGACCGCCGGCACGGTCAGAGCCCGGCGGCGGCCCGGAGGGCGTCGACGCGGTCGAGCGCCTCCCAGGTGAAGTCGGGCAGGTCGCGACCGAAGTGGCCGTAGGTCGACGTGGCGGCGTAGATCGGCCGCAGCAGGTCGAGGTCGCGGATGATCGCGGCCGGGCGGAGGTCGAAGACCGAGCGGATGGCGGCCGTGATGACGTCGTCGCCCACGTGGCCGGTGCCGAAGGTCTCGACGTACAGGCCGACGGGGGCCGCGCGGCCGATCGCGTAGGCCACCTGCAGTTCGAGTCGGTCGGCGAGGCCGGCGGCGACGGCGTTCTTCGCGACCCACCGCATGGCGTAGGCGGCCGAGCGGTCGACCTTCGAGGGGTCCTTGCCCGAGAAGGCCCCGCCGCCGTGCCGGCTCGCCCCGCCGTAGGTGTCGACGATGATCTTGCGACCGGTGAGGCCGGCGTCGCCCTGCGGGCCGCCGATCTCGAAGCGACCCGTCGGGTTGATGATGAACCGGGTGTCGGCCGACGACAGGCCCGCCTCGTCGAGGACGGGCCGGATGACGTGCTCGACGACGTCGGACTCGAGCTGTTCGCTCGAGACGGCGGGCGAGTGCTGCGTGGACAGCACGACGGTGTCGACGGTCTTCGGGACGACGCCGTCGTAGCCCACCGTGACCTGGGTCTTGCCGTCGGGCCGGAGGTAGTCGAGGGTGCCCGACTTGCGCACGGCCGCGAGACGTTCGGCCAACCGGTGGGCGAGCCAGACCGGGAGGGGCATGAACTGGGGCGTCTCGTTGGTGGCGTAACCGAACATGATGCCCTGGTCGCCGGCACCCTGACGGTTCAGCAGGTCGTCGTCACCGCCGCGCGCCTCGAGGGCCGTGTCGACGCCCTGGGCGATGTCGGGAGACTGCGACCCGATGGAGACCTCGACGCCGCAGGTGCGACCGTCGAAGCTGACGGCCGACGAGTCGTAGCCGATGCCCACGATGAGGTCGCGCACGATCGTGGGGATGTCGACGTAACCCTTGGTGGTGACCTCGCCGGCGACGTGCACCAGCCCCGTGGTGACCATCGTCTCGACCGCGACCCGACTGGCGGGGTCGACGGCGAGCAACGCGTCGAGGATGCCGTCCGAGATCTGGTCGCAGATCTTGTCGGGGTGGCCCTCGGTGACCGACTCGGACGTGAACAGTCGCAGTGAGGTCGGTGCGGTCGTGGCGGGGTCGGTCGTCGTGTCGGTCAGGGTCACGGTGTTCCTCTGGGTGTCGTGCGGGGGTGCGGACGCGATGAGGCCCCGCGGGATGGACTCCCGGGGGCCTCGTCAGATGATAGGACCGACCACCGTCACGGCGCTGGTCGTGTCGTCGCGCTACTCGGCGGGAGCGGCGAGCGGCTTCACCTCGAGCTTGTCTTCGTTGATCTCGTGCATGGCGACCGAGAGCGGCTTGTCGTCGATCGAGCTGTCGACCAGGGGGCCGACGTTGTCGAACAGGCTGCCCTCGTGCAGGTCGGCGTAGTAGTCGTTGATCTGGCGGGCGCGCTTCGAGGCGAAGATGACGAGCGCGTACTTCGACTCGACCTTCGACAGCAGCTCGTCGATGGGGGGATCGATGATGCCCTGGTTCTTGTCGGCCATTGGTTGCTCCTCGTGTCGATGGGGGTGGGTGCCGGCACCGCTCGGGACGAGCGTGGGCACCGAGATCGGGGCGCGGGTCACGCGCGGGTGCGGCCCGGTTCGGGCGCAGTCATCAATTCTACGACCTCGCGGGCCGCTTCGGCCACGTCGTGGTTCACGACACGCGCGTCGAACTCGTCCTGGGCGGCCAGCTCGACCTTCGCGGTCTCGAGACGGCGCTGCTGCTCGGAGGCGTCCTCGGTGCCTCGACCGATGAGGCGACGGACGAGCTCGTCCCAGGTCGGGGGCAGCAGGAAGACCAGCACCGCCTCGGGCATCGCGGCGCGGACGAGCCGGGCGCCCTGCAGGTCGATCTCGAGCAGGACGCTGCGGCCCTCGGTCAGGGCGGCGTCCAGAGGGGGCCGTGGGGTGCCGTAGCGGTACGAGTTGTGGACGGTCGCGTACTCGAGCAGCTCGCGGTCGCGGATCATCCGGTCGAACTCGGCGTCGTCGACGAAGTAGTAGTGGACGCCGTCCACCTCGCCCGGTCGCGGGGCGCGCGTCGTGGCGGAGACGCTGAGGTGCACGTCCGGGTAGTTCTCGCGGATGTAGGTCGAGACCGTGCCCTTGCCCACGGCTGTGGGGCCGGCGAGCACGACGAGCCGGGACCGGAGGCGCCCCTTGGCCTCGCGGGCGGCCAGCCAGTCCCCGAGGATGCGCCGTTGGCGGACGCCGAGCCCACCGACGCGCTTCGATTCGGCGATGCCGAGCTCGGTCATGATGCGGGCGACCCGGGTGGGTCCGATGCCCGGGATGCTCGTGAGCAGCTCGCGGACCCGCAGCGAGCCCTCGGGGCTCGTGGGCTCGCCCGCCCAGGCCGTCTCGGCGACGTCGAGGGCGCTCCGGCTGCGGGAGGCGACGGCGTTCTTGACGGTCGCACGCCCGCGCCGAGCGGCCACGGCGGCCCGGGCCGCGGCGGCCCGGTCGACCGGCGGGGGCGTCAGGCGAGGCACGAGCGCACCTGGTCGGCGTCGCGACGGACGGCTTCGGCGAACCCGGCGGGACCCGCCGAGAGGAGTGCCCGCGAGGCGGAGACGAGCACGGCCCCCGCCGCGGCACCGAACAGGCGGGGCAGGTCGGCGTACGAGGCTCCCTGGTGCCCGAACCCCGGGGCGAGGACGGGCGTCGTCGTCAGCCGGGCGGCGTCGATGCCGTAGTCGTCGAGGTCGACGGTGGCGCCGAGCACGAGGCCGACGCTGCCGAACGGGGCGTCGCCCGCCGTCTGGTTGTCAAGGAGCACGTCGTCGACGATACCGCTCGCGACGGTGCCCTCCGCGCCGTGGTCGTCGGTGCGGACGGCCGTCTGCGTGGTCAGCGCCTCGACGTTCGACGTCGCGGCCAGGACGAAGACGCCGGCGTCGGCGGCGCGTGCGCGGCCCACCAACCCGGCCATGGAGCCGAAGCCCAGGTAGGGCGACACGGTGAGCGCGTCCACCCGCAAGGGCGACGACCGGTCGAACCACGCCTCGCCGTAGGCGTCCATGGTCGTGCCGATGTCACCGCGCTTGGCGTCGCCGATCTGCAGGAGGCCACGATCGCGTCCCGCGGCGAGGACGTCCTCGAGTGCCGCGAAGCCCGCGGAGCCCCACCGTTCGAAGAACGCCACCTGCGGCTTGACGATCGACGCCGATCCGGCGACGCCGTCGACGACCCGCAGGCCGAACTCGCGCACGCCCGCCGCACCGGCGGGAAGCCCCCATTGCTCGAGCAGGTAGGGGTGCGGGTCGATGCCGACGCACAGCGGACCGGTCGCGGCGAAGGCCGCCGCGAGCCGGTCGCCGAACGACGAGCTCACCGTCGTGCCGCCCGGGCGAGACCGTAGTCCTGCAGGCTCGTCACCTCGAGGTCGCTCTGGACGGCCTCGATCGACGCCACGGCGGCACCGAGCTGCGCGATGGTGGTGAAGAGCGCCTTGTCGGCCGCGACGGTCGCCGCGCGGATCTCGTAGCCGTCCGCCCGGGCGGACGACCCGCTCGGGGTGTTGATCACGATGTCGACCTCGTCGGCGTTGATCAGGTCGACGACCGAGTGGCCCCCGGCGCTGAACTTCTCGACGGTGTCGGCGTGGATGCCGTTGCGGACGAGGACCGTGGCGGTCCCCTCGGTCGCCAGGATGCGGAACCCGAGCTGCTGGAGGCGCAGCACCGGCAGGACGATCGCGCGCTTGTCGCGGTCGGCCACGCTCACGAAGACGGTGCCCGACGTGGGCAGGCCGCCGTACGCGGCGGTCTGGCTCTTGGCGAAGGCCCGCGGGAAGTCGCGGTCGATGCCCATGACCTCACCCGTGGAGCGCATCTCGGGGCTGAGGACGCTGTCGACGACCTGCCCCTCTTTCGTTCGGAACCGCTTGAAGGGCAGCACGGCCTCCTTCACCGAGATCGGCGAGTCGAGCGGCACGTCGGAGCCGTCCTGGGCGGGCAGCAGGCCGCTGTCGACGAGCTCACGGACGCTGCGACCGACCATGACGAGCGAGGCGGCCTTGGCCAGCGGGATGCCCAGGGCCTTCGAGACGAAGGGAACCGTCCGGCTGGCCCGGGGGTTGGCCTCGATGACGTAGAGCACGCCGGCGGCGATCGCGAACTGCACGTTGAGCAGGCCGGACACGCCGATGCCCTTCGCGATCGCGAGCGTGGCCTCGCGGACGCGGTCGATCTCGCCCTTGCCGAGGGTGACGGGCGGGAGGGTGCAACTCGAGTCGCCCGAGTGGATGCCGGCCTCCTCGATGTGCTCCATGATGCCGCCGACGTAGAGCTCGGTGCCGTCGTAGAGCGCGTCGACGTCGATCTCGACGGCGTCGTCCAGGAAGCGGTCCACGAGCAGGGGGGCGTCGGGGCCGATGATGGCCTGGTCCGCGACCCGCTCGAAGTAGTCCGCCAGCGAGGGGCTGTCGTAGACGATCTCCATGCCGCGGCCGCCGAGGACGTACGACGGACGCACCAGCACCGGGTAGCCGATCTCTTCGGCCACGGCGACCGCGCTGTCGTAGTCGGTGGCCGTGCCGTTGCGCGGGGCGAGCAGGCCGGCCGCGTCGAGGATGCCCTGGAACAGCCCGCGCTCTTCGGCGGAGTCGATGGCCTCCGGCGTCGTGCCGAGGATGGGCACGCCCGCGGCCTCGAGCCCCTTCGACAGGCCGAGGGCCGTCTGGCCGCCGAGCTGCACGACGACGCCGACGAGTTCGCCCCCGGCGCTCTCGGCGTGGACGACCTCGAGGACGTCCTCGAGCGTCAACGGCTCGAAGTACAGCCGGTCGCTCGTGTCGTAGTCGGTCGAGACGGTCTCGGGGTTGCAGTTGATCATGATCGTCTCGAACCCTGCGTCGCTCAGCGCGAAGCTGGCGTGCACGCACGAGTAGTCGAACTCGACTCCCTGGCCGATCCGGTTGGGGCCCGAGCCGAGGATGATCACCTTGCGCCGGTCGCTCGCGACGACCTCGGTCTCGGTGTCGTAGCTCGAGTAGTGGTACGGGGTCAGGGCGGGGAACTCCCCCGCGCAGGTGTCGACGGTCTTGAAGACGGGACGCACGTCGAGCGCGTGACGGTGGTCGCGCACCTGCTGTTCGGAGAGCCCGCGCAACTGGCCGATCTGGTCGTCGCTGAAGCCGTGGTCCTTCGCCAGCACGAGGGTGTCCGCGTCCAGCTCGGCGGCCGTGGCGACCTGCTCGGCGACCTCGTTGATCAAGACCACCTGGTCGATGAACCAGGGGTCGATCTTCGTCGCGTCGAAGACCTGTTCGGCGGTCGCGCCGGCCCGGAGGGCCTGCTGGACGGTGACGATGCGACCGTCGGTGGGCGTCGCGGCCAACGCGAGCAGCGCCTCCTGGTCGCCGGGCTCGCCCTGCCAGTGGAAGCTCGAGCCGCGCTTCTCGAGCGAGCGCAGCGCCTTCTGCAGCGCCTGCGTGAAGTTGCGGCCGAGGGCCATGGCCTCGCCGACGCTCTTCATGGTCGTCGTGAGCGTCGTGTCGGCGGCCGGAAACTTCTCGAACGCGAAGCGGGGCACCTTGACCACGACGTAGTCGAGCGTGGGCTCGAAGGAGGCGGGGGTCACCTTCGTGATGTCGTTCGGGATCTCGTCGAGACGGTACCCGAGGGCCAGCTTCGCGGCGATCTTCGCGATCGGGAACCCCGTGGCCTTGGACGCCAGGGCGCTCGAACGCGAGACGCGGGGGTTCATCTCGATGACGATCACGCGACCGTCGGCGGGGTCGACCGCGAACTGGATGTTGCAGCCGCCGGTGTCGACGCCCACGCGACGGATGATGTCGATGCTGATGTCGCGCAGGTTCTGGTACTCGCGGTCGGTCAGCGTCAAGGCCGGGGCCACGGTGATCGAGTCGCCGGTGTGCACGCCGACCGGGTCGACGTTCTCGATCGAGCAGACGACGACCGTGTTGTCGGCCGTGTCGCGCATCATCTCGAGCTCGTACTCCTTCCAGCCGAGGATGCTCTCCTCGAGCAGCACCTCGGTCGTCGGGCTCTGGTGCAGGCCGTCGGTGACCATGCGCACGAGTTCGTCGCGGGTGTAGGCGAAGCCGGAGCCCAGCCCACCCATGGTGAACGAGGGGCGGATGACGAGGGGGTAGCCGAGGTCCTCGGCGTACTCGACGGCCTGGTCGACGGTCGTGGCGATGTACGACTTGGCGACGTCGGCACCCGACTCGAGGACGAGCTTCTTGAACAGCTGGCGGTCCTCGCCCTTCTGGATGGCCTCGACCTTGGCGCCGATCAGCTCGACGCCGTGCTTGGCGAGGATGCCTTCCTCGTCGAGGGCGATGGCGGCGTTGAGGGCCGTCTGCCCGCCGAGGGTCGGCAGGATCGCGTCGGGACGCTCCTTGACGATGATCGCCTCGAGCACCTCGGACGTGATGGGCTCGATGTAGGTGGCGTCGGCGAAGTCGGGGTCGGTCATGATCGTCGCCGGGTTGGGGTTCACGAGGATCACGCGCACCCCCTCTTCGCGGAGGACGCGGCAGGCCTGGGTGCCCGAGTAGTCGAACTCGGCCGCCTGACCGATGACGATCGGCCCGGAGCCGATCACGAGGACGGAGTTGATGTCAGCGCGCTTGGGCATCAGTTGCTGCTTTCGATGTCGGAGCCGAAGTCGACGGCCCGGCCGGACTTCCGGGCGGCGACCGCCTCGCGGAAGCGGTCGAAGAGGTGGTTGCTGTCGTGGGGACCGGCGGCGGCCTCGGGGTGGTACTGCACCGAGAACGCGGGGATGTCGAGGGCTCGCAGGCCCTCGACCACCTGGTCGTTGAGGCTGTAGTGGCTGACCTCGACGCGGCCGAAGCCGGCCGGCGACTCGAGCACGCCCTCGATCGGCGCGTCGACGGCGAAGCCGTGGTTCTGGCTGGTGATCTCGACCTTGTTCGTGGTCTTGTCGAGCACCGGCTGGTTGATGCCGCGGTGGCCGAACGGCAGCTTGTAGGTGCCGAACCCGAGGGCGCGGCCGAACAACTGGTTGCCGAAGCAGATGCCGAAGTACGGCAGGCCGTCGCGCAGGGCACCCTGCAGCAGCTCGACCTGCGAGTCGCTCGCGGCCGGGTCGCCGGGGCCGTTCGAGTAGAAGAGGGCGTCGGGGGCGAGGGCGCGCAACTCGTCGAGGGTGGTCGACTGCGGCAGCACGTGCACCTGGAAGCCGCGCTGCGCCAGGTAGCGCAGGGTCGAGGTCTTCACGCCCAGGTCGAGCACGGCCACCGAGCCGACGCGGTCGCCCTCGGCCGGCAGCACGTACGGCTCGACCGTCGACACCTGGCTCGAGAGGTTGAGGCCCCTCATGTCGGCACCTTCGGTGACGAGGGCGAGCTGCTCGGCGGGGTCGAGCTCGGCGTCGGCGCCACTGAACACGCCGCCCTTCATCGAACCGACGTCGCGCAGGCGCCGGGTCACGGCCCGCGTGTCGATGCCACGGATGCCCACGATGCCGTCGGTGACGAGCTGGTCGTCAAGGCTGCCCTGTGCCCGGTGGTTCGAGACCACGCGGCTGGCGTCGCGCACGACGTAGCCGGCGACCCAGATGCGGCGCGACTCGGGATCGGTGTCGTTCACACCGGTGTTGCCGATGTGCGGCGCCGTCATGACGACGATCTGGCCGGCGTACGAGGGGTCGGTGAGCGTCTCTTGGTAGCCGGTCATGCCGGTCGCGAAGACGACCTCGCCGAGGGTGCGTCCGACGGCGCCGTAGGCGCGCCCGACGTACCGGGTGCCGTCGGCGAGGACCAGCACGGCCCTGTCGGTGGTGGAGGCGTCAGTCAATGGTCTTCTCCTTGGTGGTGCCGGCCCCGGGGGCCGTGGGGACGAGGGGGCGGATCGCGTCGACGACCGGCGCGGGGTCGTCGGGGATGCGCAGGTAGGTGTCGAGGTCGACGTCGCCGAGGCGCCAGCCGACGAGCACCAGGCCGTCGCGCTCGACGACGCGGTCGATCGTCCAGGTGGCGCGGTCGACGCCTCGCAACGAGGAGGCGCGGATCAGCACGGCCGGTTCGCCCGCGATCTCGAGGCGGACGCCCTCGGCGTGGACGGACACGATGGCACGGCCGCGGAAGCCGAGACCGTGCACGACCACGCGGTCGAGCGGGTCGCCGCCCCGCGAGGTCGCGACGTAGAAGGCGTCGACCGCGACGGAGGGGTCGGACAGGTCGTCGGGCGCCCGGTCGGGGGCCGGGATGTCGGACTGGCGGCGACCGCGCGCCCGCCACGCCCGGGCCATCAGTGCGATCAACAGCCCGACGCCGACGAGGATGAGCGCGGCGATGATCCACTGGCTCACCGGGCGGTCGCCCCCTCGGCGGCGGCGAGGGCCGCCGCGCTGTCGACCCGTCGGGCCGCGTGCGCGACCACGTCGTCGTCGACGACGCTGCCGTCGACCACGGTCGCGTAGCCCTGGTGGAAGGTGGCCCGCACCTGCCCGGGCAGCACGCGCCCGAGGTAGGGCGAGTTGCGGCTCTTGCCCGCGAGGTGCTCGGTGGAGAACGTGCGGGTCACCCCACGATCGTAGAGCGTGAGCTCGGCGGGCTCGCCCACGGCGAGGGGACGCCCGTGCCCGGCGACCTGGCCGATGGCGGCCGGTGCGATCGACATCACCCGGGCCACGTCGGTCCAGCCGATCGCCCCCGTCTCGACCATGGTGTGGTGCACGACCGACAGGGCCGACTCGAGACCGACCATGCCGTTGGCAGCGGCATCCCATTCGCAGCACTTGGCCTCGGACGTGTGCGGAGCGTGGTCGGTGGCCACGATGTCGATCGTGCCGTCGGCGAGTGCGCCGCGGAGGGCCTCGACGTCTTCGGCACGGCGGAGCGGCGGGTTCACCTTGTAGCGCGAGTCGTAGCCCGAGACGAGGTCTTCGGTGAGCAGGAGGTGGTGCGGCGTGACCTCGGCGGTGACCTCGATGCCGCGCGACTTCGCCCACCGGATCACCTCGACGCTGCCGGCCGTCGACACGTGGCAGACGTGCAGGCGTGCACCGACGTGGTCGGCGAGCAGCACGTCGCGGGCGATGATCGCCTCTTCGGCGACCGCGGGCCAGCCGCCGAGGCCCAGCTCGGCCGACAGCGCACCCTCGTTCATCTGGGCGCCCTCGGTGAGCCTCGGTTCTTGGGCGTGCTGGGCGAGGACTCCCCCGAACCCCTTGATGTACTCGAGGGCCCGGCGCATGAGGAGCGGATCGGCCACGCACGAACCGTCGTCGGAGAACACCCGGACGGCGGCGCGCGAGCGGGCCATCGCGCCGATCTCGGAGAGGTGCGTGCCCTTCAGCCCCTGGCTGACGGCGCCGATGGGGCGGACGGTGACGAAGCCGGCGCGCTCCCCCAGCGCCTGCACCTGCTCGACCACTCCCGCCGTGTCGGCGACGGGTGAGGAGTTGGCCATGGCGTTGACGGCCGTGTAGCCGCCGGCCGCGGCCGCCCGCGAGCCGGTCAGCACGGTCTCGCTGCCCTCACCCCCGGGCTCGCGCAGGTGGGTGTGGAGGTCGACGAGGCCGGGCAGCAGCAGCAGGCCGTCGGCGTCGGTGACCGTCGCGCCGACGGCGCTGAGGCCGGAGCCGAGTTCGACGACGACGCCGTCACGGACGACGACGTCGGTCGAGGTCCCGTCGACGGTCTCGGCGCCCCGGATGAGGTGGGTGGTGGTCACGATGCGTCCTCTCGGTCGCCGGCGAGGGTGAGGTAGAGCACGGCCATGCGGACGGCGACGCCGTTCGTGACCTGCTCGCGGACGGTCGACCGCGGCGAGTCGGCGGCCTCGTCGCTGATCTCGAGGCCGCGGTTCATCGGGCCGGGGTGCATGACGAGGGTCGTCTCGGGCAACGACCGGAACCGTGCCGCCCCGAGCCCCCACGACCGGGCGTACTCGCGCGGGTTCGGGAAGAACGCGTCGTTCATGCGCTCCTGTTGGATGCGCAGCATCATGACGACGTCGGGCCGGATCTCGACGAGGGCCGCGTCGAGGTCGTAGCGGACGGCGACGCCGAACCTGCTGACGTCGACCGGGACGAGCGTGGGAGGCGCGACCACGGTCACGTGCGCACCGAGCGTCCTCAGCAACCACGCGTTCGAGCGGGCGACCCGCGAGTGCAGGATGTCACCGACGATCATGACCTCGACGCCGTCGAGGTCGCGACCCCGGCTGCCGGCCCCGTGCACGCGTCGGCGGATGGTGAACGCGTCGAGCAGGGCCTGGGTGGGGTGCTCGTGCGTCCCGTCGCCGGCGTTGACGATGCCGGCGTCGACCCAGCCGCTGTCGGCGAGCACCCGGGGAGCACCGCTCGACGGGTGTCGGATCACGATCCCGTCGGCCCCCATGGCCGCGAGGGTCTGGGCCGTGTCTTTCAGGGACTCGCCCTTCGAGACGCTCGAGCCCTTCGCGGCGAAGTTGATGACGTCGGCGCTGAGTCGCTTCGCGGCCGCCTCGAACGAGATGCGGGTGCGGGTGCTGTCCTCGTAGAAGAGGTTCACGACCGTGATGCCGCGGAGGGTCGGGAGCTTGCGCACCTCGCGGGTGGCGACGTCGGCCATGTCCTCTGCCACGTCGAGCACGCGGATCGCGTCGTCGCGCGAGAGGTCGGCGGTGCTGAGCAGGTGCCTCATCGGTTCGCCCCCGGGGTGGTGACGGGCGCCGGGTCGGCACCCGCGCCTCCTGCGCCGGCGCCGTCGTCGATGGCGACGAGTTCGTCGGCGTCGACGCCGTGCAGGCGCACGAAGATGCGCTCGACCGTCGAGGTCGGCAGGTTCTTGCCCACGAAGTCGGCGCGGATCGGCAGCTCGCGGTGGCCGCGGTCGACCAGGACGGCGAGACGCACGGCGCGAGGGCGACCGATCGAGCTCAGGGCGTCGAGGGCGGCCCGGATGGTGCGACCCGAGTAGAGGACGTCGTCGACGAGGACGACGGTCTTGCCGTCGATGCCGCCGGAGGGCACCGAGGTGGGTCGGGGCGAGCGCGTGGGCTGGCGGCGGAGGTCGTCTCGGTACATCGTGACGTCGACCGAGCCGACGGGCACGGGACTGCCCGAGATGCTCGAGAGGGTCTCGGCGAGGCGGTCGGCCAGGACCACGCCCCGCGTCGGGATGCCCAGGACGACCAGGTCGTCGGCGCCCTTGTTGGACTCGAGGATCTCGTGCGAGATGCGCGTGAGGGCACGCGCGATGTCAGCCTGACTCAGCACGGTGCGGGTGCTCAATCGGACCTCCTTCCCCGCCTCTCGGGACGGAATTTAAAGGATGTCGGTGTGGATGGCTCGAGCCTACCGGTTCGTCGACGAGCGGCGGACCGGCCGGCCGTGGTCAGCCGCCGGTCGCGATGCGGCCGAGCAGGCCGTTGACGAACGAGGCCGAATCGTCGGTGCTGAGCGTCTGGGCCAGGTCGACGGCCTCGCTGATCGCCACGGCGTCAGGGATCTCGTCGTTGTGGCGGAGCTCCCAGATGCCGATGCGGATGATGCCCCGGTCGAGGGTCGGCATCCGCGCGAGGGTCCAGCCCTGCGAGTACGTCTCGATCAGTTCGTCGATCTCGTCGCGGTGGTCGATGACGCCCTGGACGATGTCTCGGGCGTAACCCCAACTCGAGCCGCGCTCGGGCTGGTCGAGGGCCCGCTGGGTCTCGGCGACGAGGGCGTCGGTCATGCTGATCTGGCGGATGTCGGCGACGTACAGGACGTCGAGGGCGCGTTTGCGCGCCTTGGTGCGTGCGCTCACCGACTAGTCGTTGACGCGGCCGAGGTAGCCGCCGTCGCGCGTGTCGACCTTGACCTTGGTGCCCGTCTCGAGGAAGAGCGGGACCTGGATCTCGTAGCCGGTCTCGACGGTGGCGGGCTTGGTGCCGCCGGTCGAGCGATCGCCCTGGAGACCCGGCTCGGTGTAGGTGACCTCGAGGATGACCGAGGCGGGCAGCTCGATGTAGAGGGGGTCGCCGTCGTGCAGGGCCATCTGGACGTTCTGGTTCTCGAGCATGAAGTTCTTCGCGTCGCCGACGATCGTGGCGGGCACGTTGATCTGGTCGTAGTCGCTGGTGTCCATGAACACGTAGCCGTCGGCCTCGGCGTAGAGGTACGTGTACTCGCGGCGGTCGACGTTGGCGAAGTCGATCTTGGTGCCGGCGTTGAAGGTCTTGTCGACGACCTTGCCCGACATGACGTTCTTCATCTTGGTGCGGACGAACGCGCCACCCTTGCCCGGCTTGACGTGCTGGAACTCGATGACGTTCCAGAGTTGGCCGTCGAGGTTGAGGACGGCACCGTTCTTGATGTCGTTGGTAGTCGCCATGCGCGGATGATCCGTTCGGGGTGGTGGGAGGTCGGCCGGAATCGGCCACCGTCGAGTGTAGCGGACGCCCTGACGGGCCGAGAGGCTACGAACCGATCTCTTGGTAGGCCGCGAACAGCAGGCTCTGGTCGGGCCCCTGCAGCACCGAGGGGCGTCCGATCTCGTCGAGGACGATGAACCGCAGCAGGCCGGCCCGGGCCTTCTTGTCGCGTTGCATCGTCGCCAGCAGGGTGTTCCACCGGCCGAGGGGGTACGACACGGGCAGCGTCAGCGATTCGAGGATGCGCCGGTGGCGGTCGACCGCCTCGTCGGACAGGCGGCCGGTGAGGCGGGCGAGCTCGGCGGCGAAGACCATGCCGACCGACACCGCGGCACCGTGACGCCACTGGTAGCGCTCGGCGTGCTCGACGGCGTGACCCAGCGTGTGCCCGTAGTTGAGGATCTCGCGCAGGCCCTGCTCGGTGAGGTCCTCGCCCACCACGCGCGCCTTCACGCCGATCGCGAGCTCGACGACCCGGCGGAACTCGGGTGTGGTCGGGTCGGTCGCGCGGTCGACGTCGGCCTCGACGATGTCGAGGATCTCGGGCTCGGCGATGAACCCGACCTTGACGACCTCGGCGAATCCGGCCAAAATCTCGTTCTTCGACAGCGTGTCGAGGTGGTCGAGGTCGGCGAGCACCGCCACGGGCGGGTGGAAGACGCCGACGAGGTTCTTGCCCTCTGCCGTGTTGACGCCGGTCTTGCCCCCGACGCTGGCGTCGACCAGCCCGAGCACGCTCGTCGGCATCTGGATCAGCGGCACGCCGCGCAGCCAGGTGCCGGCGACGAAGCCGGCGAGGTCGGTGATGGCGCCGCCACCGAGGCCGATCACGGCGTCCGTGCGGGTGAAGTCCGCCTGCCCGAGCACCTGCCAGCAGAACGCGGCGACCTCGATGCGCTTGGCGTCCTCGGCGTCGGGGACCTCGGCGATGAGGGCCTCGTAGCCCGCCGCGACCAAGGCGTCTCGCACCTCACCGGCCTTCCGGCCGAGCGTCGGGGCGTGCACGATCAGCACCTTCTTGGTCTGGGGGTGCAGCACGCCGGGCAGCCGGTCGGTCAGACCTCGCCCGACGAGGACGTCGTAGGGGGCGTCTCCCGCCACGTGGATGGTCGTGGTGTCGGTGGTGCCGTCGGCGTCGGTCATGCGGTGCCTCTCTCGGAGTCGAGCCAGGTCTCGATGTCGTCCACGACGGTCGAGACGGGGCGGTGGGACGTGTCGAACACGACGGAGGCGAGCGACCGGTACACGGGGTCGCGTTCGTCGGCGATGGCGCGCCAGGCGTCGATGCCGCCACGCTGCAGCAAGGGCCGTGAACCGCCGGCCAGTCGTGACTCGACGGCCTCGGCCGTCACCGTCAGCAGCACGACCGGCAGACCGGACAAGGAGGCGCGGGTGCGGTGGTCGAGCACGGCTCCCCCGCCCAGCGACACCACGCCGTCACCGGCCAGCGCGTCGGCGACGGCCGCGTGTTCGAGCGAGCGGAAGTGCGCCTCACCGTGGTGCTCGAACAACTCGGCGATCGGCCCGTGCCTCTGGACGACGAGGCGGTCGCTGTCGACGAAGGGGACGCCGAGGCGACGCGAGAGCTTCTTGCCGATGCTCGTCTTGCCTGCCCCCATCGGCCCGATCAGGACGACCGGACCAGCGTTCGTCACGCGTCGGCGGACGCCGGCTGAGTCCGCAGGTTCTCGGGGATGGCCTCGAGGTAGCCCCGGAGGTTGCGGGCCGTCTCGCCGAGCGAGTCGCCACCGAACTTCTCGAGGACCGAGTTCGCCAGCACGAGGGCGACCATCGATTCGGCGACGACGCCCGCCGCGGGGACCGCACAGACGTCGGATCGTTGGTGGTGGGCCTTGCTCTCTTCGCCGCTCGTGACGTCGACGGTGGCCAGGGCCCGCGGAACGGTCGCGATGGGCTTCATGCCGGCGCGGACGCGCAGCACGGTGCCCGTGCTCATGCCGCCCTCGGTGCCGCCGGCACGGTCGGTGTCGCGCGAGATGACCCCGCCCTGACGGTGCAGTTCGTCGTGGGCGACCGAGCCGCGCCTCCTGGTCGTCTCGAAGCCGTCGCCGACCTCGACGCCCTTGATGGCCTGGATGCCCATGAGGGCGGCGGCCAGCTGCGAGTCGAGGCGACGGTCCCACTGGACGTGCGAGCCGAGCCCGGGCGGCACGCCGTAGGCGAGGACCTCGACGACGCCGCCGAGGGTGTCGCCGTCTTTCTTCGCCGACTCGACCTCGTCGACCATCAGGGCGCTCGTCGCGGGGTCGAAGCAGCGCAACGCGTCGTCGTCGAGGCGGTCGACGTCGGACGGCACGGGCACCGGACTGCCCTCGGGCACGCGGACGGGACCGATGGACAGGGTGTGGCTGACGAGCTCGATGCCGAGCTCGGCGAGGAAGGACCGTGCCACGGCGCCGAGCGCGACGCGCGCCGCGGTCTCGCGCGCGCTCGCTCGCTCGAGGATCGGACGAGCCTCGTCGAAGTCGTACTTCTGCATGCCCACGAGGTCGGCGTGACCCGGGCGGGGCCGCGTGAGCGGGGCGCTGCGACCACGCGACGCCTCGCTGACCTCGACGGGCTCGGGGTTCATCACCTCGACCCACTTCGGCCACTCGGTGTTGCCGATGCGCAGCGCGACGGGGCTGCCCATCGTGAAGCCGTGGCGGACGCCACCCGAGATGTTCAGCTCGTCTTGCTCGAACTTCATGCGCGACCCGCGGCCGTAGCCGAGCTTGCGGCGGGCGAGGTCGGCGCGGATCGCGTCGAGCGAGACCGGCACGCCGGCCGGCAGCCCCTCGAGGACGGCGACGAGCTCGGGCCCGTGAGATTCTCCAGCGGTCAACCAACGAAGCATGGTGTCGATCTTCCCACAGAGAGAGGGGCCGACCGACCGGGTGACGGTCGATCGGCCCCTCGGGCGGGCGACCGGGGCGATCGCCGGTTGGCCCTGCCTCGGTGCTACTGGTACTCGGGGTGCTCGCGCATCCATGCCTGCCACTGCTTCACCGCGGCCTCGTGCTCGCCGAAGGTGGTCGAGAACGCGGTCTCTCCGGTGTCGAGGTTGACGGTGACGAAGTAGAGCCAGGTGCCGTCCGCCGGGTTGAGGGCGGCGTTCAGGGCCAGGTCGCCCGGGTTCGAGATCGGCCCGACCGGCAGGCCCTCGTGGACGTACGTGTTGTAGGCGTTGGCGGCGTCGCCTCGTTCTTCGTCGGTGGTCGTGACGCGGTGCGTGTTGCCCGTGCCGTAGGCGACCGTCGCGTCGGACTGCAGCAACATGCCCTGGTCGAGCCGGTTCTGGAAGACCCGGGCCACCTTGGGGTAGTCGTCCGCGAGGCCGGCCTCTTTCTGGATCAGCGAGGCGAAGACGATGGTCTTCTGGTAGTCGGCCGGCTGCGCCCCGGCCGTCTGGAGGTGCTGGGTCATGGTCGTGACCATGTCTTGCAGGTAGTCGTGTGCCGACTTGCCCGGGTCGAGCTCGTAGGTGGCGGGGAACAGCCACCCCTCGAGGCTCGTGGCCTCGGCCGGGAGGCCGAACGAGGTGTAGTCCGCCGCCGCGGCCTGCACGTCGGCGACGGGGATCGAGGTCGCGGAGGCCAGGAGCTCGTACACGTCGGCCGCCACCGTCCCCTCGGGGATGACGACCTTGTTCGTGATGCGGTTCGTGCTGTCTTGCAGGGCGTCGAGGGCGGACTGGGCGCTCATCTGCTGCTGCAGGGTGTACGTGCCCGGCTGGAAGGTCATCGACGGGTCGGAGACGAGGATCGCGTACGCGGACTCGTAGCTCTGCGTGACGCCGGCGTCGGCCAAGTTCTGGGCGATGTCGGAACCGACCTGCCCGGACACGATGGCGAAGTCGACGGCCGTGCCGTTGCCGCTGCCCGCGTAGTCGGCGGGCTCGTCGTCACCGGTGAACTTCGCGATGAGGGGCTGCACCTGCCCCCAGGCGGCCGCGACGCCGGCCGTGCCGCCGGCGAGGACCAGCACCAGGATCGACGCGAGGACGATCGGGCCCTTCTTGGACCGGTGCGGGCGCGGTTCGCGCTCCGGCCTGCCCCGACCCCGGCGCCCCCCGCCGTCGGCCGGAGGCACGAGCGCGGGTTCGTCCTGGCGCTCACGCTCACGCTGCTCTCGACGAGACCGGACCGGCGCCTCCTGGTGGGTGCTGCGCCGCAAGGGGGCACCGTCACCGTGACCGGACTCGCCACGAGCCGAGGTGCTTCCGTCGTGACCGGAGGTCGCGGCAGGGCGGTCGTTCTGGGGCTGTGACGAGAAGATCTCGTCCCAATCGGGTTCGTCGGCCACGAATCACTGTCTTTCGTCGGTGGCGGGTGCGGCGTCGTCGCCGCCCGTCTCTCGGGTCACGTCGACCGTCCGCCCGGGCGGTCGTCCACTCGAGCGCTCGAGGTCGAGCGCGTGCTGGACGATGATAACAGCGGCCACTTGGTCGATCACGGACCGCTGCGACCTGCCCTTGCGGCCGGAGGCGCGGAGGGCACCCTGCGCGCTGACCGTCGACAGCCGCTCGTCCACCAGTCGGACGGGGACGCGCACGGCACGGGCGATCGACTCGGCGAAGTCGCGGGCGTCGTGCGTCGACGCCGTGTCGCGACCCGAGAGGGCGATGGGCAGCCCGACGATCACCTCGAGGGCGTCCAGCTCGGCGACGAGGTCACGGACCGCTCCGACGTCGGCGACGCCGTCGGTGGTCCGCGCGAGCGTCTCGACCGGCGTGGCGATCAAGCCGTCGGGGTCGGTGCGTGCGACACCGACCCGGGCCTTGCCCACGTCGATGCCGATGCGGACTCCGCGACGCATGTCGGAGCTCAGGCCCGCAGCTCGGCGACGATGCCGGCCAGCGCCGCCGGGATCGCCGAGACGTCGGACCCGCCGCCCTGGGCGAGGTCGTCCTTGCCGCCACCGCCTCCGCCGAGGGCCGCGGCGGCCCCCTTGGCGAGACGCCCGGCCTTCACGCCGGCCCGGCGGGCACCCTCGGTCGTCGCGACGATGACGGCGGGCTTGCCGGACACGTCGGCGGCCAGGGCGACCACGGACGAACCGGACGAACCGAGCCGCTCGCGGACGGACAGGGCGAGCGAGCGCAGGTCGTCGGTCGACCCCAGGGACCCGACCGACTCGGCGACGACCGTGAGGTCGCCCACCGAGCTCGCCGCCTCGGCCAGTGCCGGAACCCGGGTCGCCAGACGGGCGGACTCGAACTCGGCGATCTTCTTCTCGGCCGCGCGCAGGCTCGTGACGAGGTCGCCGACGCGGTCGGCGACCTGGTCGCGGGGGGTCTTGAGCGACGAGGTCAGCTGCGAGACGATGGCACGCTCGGCGGCGAAATCGCGGAACGCGTCCGCCCCGACGAGGGACTCGACCCGTCGGTTGGTGGAGCCCACCGAGCTCTCGCTGACGAGGTTGATCAGACCGACCTGGGCACTCGTCGACACGTGGGTGCCGGCGCACAGCTCTCGCGACCACGGTCCGCCGATGTCGACCATGCGCACCGTCTCGCCGTACTTCTCACCGAACAAGGCCATCGCGCCGAGGGCGCGCGCCTCGTCGAGCGGCATCTCGCGCGTGACGACCTGCAGGTCGTCGCGGATGGCACCGTTCGCGATCTCTTCGATCTCGGAGCGCGTCTCGGGGCTGAGGGCCTGGTTCCAGTTGAAGTCGAGCCGCATGTAGCCCGCCTTGTTGTACGAGCCGGCCTGGTGCGCCTCGGGGCCGAGCACCTCACGCAGGGCAGCGTGGATGAGGTGCGTCGCCGAGTGCGCCTGCGTCGCACCCCGTCGGTAGGTCGGGTCGACGACGCTCGTCGCCGCGTCGCCCACGCCCACTTCGCCGGAGGTCACCTGCACCCGGTGGCTGATGAGGCCCTTGACGGGCTTCTGGACGTCGAGGACCTCGAGGTCGAAGCCCGTGCCGACGATGCGACCCGAGTCGGCCTCTTGCCCGCCGGACTCCGCGTAGAGCGACGTCTCGGCGAGGACGACCTCGGCGATGTCGCCCGCCACGGCCCGGTCGACGTCGACGCCGTCGACGATCAGACCGAGCACCCGGGTCTCGGTGTCGAGCTCGTCGTAGCCGGTGAAGACGGTCTCGCCCTGGGCGCGGAACGCGCTGTAGACGCTGAGGTCGGCCAGGGCGACCTTCCGCGACTTGGCGTCGGCCTTGGCACGGGCGCGCTGCTCGGACATCAGCCGGTCGAACGCGTCACGGTCGACCGTGAGGCCGTTCTCCTCGGCGATCTCGAGCGTGAGGTCGATCGGGAACCCGAACGTGTCGTGCAGCAGGAACGCCGTGTCGCCCGGCAACCGGGGGGTCGTCCCCGTCGAGGCACGCTGCTTGGTGTCGTCGACGGCGATGTCGAGGATGTCCGTGCCGGCGGCGAGGGTGCGCAAGAACGTCTCTTCTTCGGCGTAGGCCAGTCGCGAGATGCGCTCGTAGTCGGCCTCGACCTCGGGGTAGGCGGCCTTCATGGCGTCGCGGGACGCCGGGAAGAGCTCGGGGAAGGTCGCTCCCTCGACGCCGAGCAGGCGCATCGAACGCACCGTGCGGCGCAGCAGGCGGCGCAGGATGTAGCCACGACCCTCGTTCGACGGGCGCACGCCGTCGGACATCAGCATGAGCGAGCTGCGGACGTGGTCGGCGATGACCCGCATGCGGACGTCGTCGTCGTGGACGGCGCCGTAGCGACGCCCCGACAGTTCGGCGGCCCGGTCGAGCACCGGGCGCACCTGGTCGATCTCGTACATGTTGTCGACGCCCTGCTTGAGGAACGCGACGCGCTCGAGGCCCATGCCCGTGTCGATGTTCTTGTTCGGCAGCTCGCGGACGATGTCGAAGTCGACCTTCGACCGGACGTTCTCGATCTGGTACTGCATGAACACGAGGTTCCAGATCTCGACGTAGCGGTCGTCGTCCGTCGCCGGACCGCCGTCGACACCGTAGGCCGGGCCACGGTCGAAGAAGATCTCGGAGCAGGGCCCCGCCGGTCCGGGCTGACCGGTGTGCCAGTAGTTGGAGTCCTTGCCGAGGCGTTGGATGCGCTCGTCGGGCAGGCCGGCCACCTTCTTCCAGAGGGCGATGGCCTCGTCGTCCTCTTCGTAGACGGTGACCCAGAGGTCGTCCGGCGAGAACGCCAGCCCGCCGTCCGCCTCGCTCGAGGTGAGGAGCTCCCAGGCGTAGCCGATCGCCTCCTCCTTGAAGTAGTCGCCGAACGAGAAGTTGCCGTTCATCTGGAAGAACGTGCCGTGGCGGGGCGTCTTGCCGACCTCTTCGATGTCGTTCGTCCGGATGCACTTCTGGACGCTCGTCGCCCGCGGGTAGGGCGTCGGGACGAGCCCGGTGAGGTACGGGATGAACGGGACCATGCCGGCGACCGTGAAGAGGAGGCTCGGGTCGTCGCTCACGAGCGACGCGGACGGGACGACGGTGTGGCCCCGGTCGCCGAAGTAGTCGAGCCAACGGCGGCGGATTTCGGCGGTCTGCATTCTTCTCCCGTGGGTGGTGGGTCGTGTGTCAGGACGAGGAGGCGCGGCTCGGCGCTCAGGACTCGTCGCGGTCGGTGCGCAGCTCGGCCTCGCGGGCCTTGTAGCCGTCGACCACGGCGGCGCGGAACGACTTGACGTTGCCGTCGAGGTCACCGAAGAACTGCTGACCGCGGGGCGTCTTGTTGAGCTGGTGCGCGACGGCGAAACCGCCGACGACACCGACGGCGAGCAGGAACAGGCTCTTCACGGGGACTCCTCTTCGGGGCTGGTGCCGCGACGTGCGAGCGCGACGACACGTCAGCTTACCGGCCCGGGGAACGCGAAAGGAGCGGGCCACGACCGTGGCCCGCTCCTGACGGGATGGTGGGTTCTAGCGCGCCGCGTAGTACTCGACGACGAGCTGGACCTCGCAGGTCACCGGGACCTCGACGCGCTTGGGGCGACGCACGAGGCGCGCCTGCAGCTTGTCGATCTCGACCTCGAGGTAGCCGGGCACCTTGGGCAGCAGGTCGACGTGACCGCCGGCCGCGGCGACCTGGAAGGGCTCGGTCTTCTCGCTGCGCTCCTTCACGTGGATCATCTGACCCGGCTTGACGCGGAACGAGGGGCGGTCGACGAGCTTGCCGTCGACGAGGATGTGACGGTGGACGACCATCTGGCGAGCCTGAGCCGTGGTCCGGGCGAAGCCCGCACGCAGGACGAGGGCGTCGAGACGCGTCTCGAGCAGCTCGACCAGGTTCTCACCGGTCAGGCCCGAGGCCTTGCGGGCCTCGTTGAAGACGATCTTGAGCTGGGCCTCGCGGATGCCGTACTGGGCGCGCAGGCGCTGCTTCTCACGCAGACGGACGGCGTAGTCGCTGTCGGTCTTGCGCTTCGTGCGGCCGTGCTCGCCGGGTGCGTAGGGACGCTTCTCGAGGTAACGAGCAGCCTTGGGGGTCAGCGCGATGCCGAGGGCACGCGAGAGACGGGTCTTGCTGCGGGTACGTGACTTGGTGGACACTTGTTCCTTTTTTTCTTGTCGGTGGATCGTCGTGGACCGCCCCAGCGCGTGAGCGCCGGGCGGCGTAACAAGAGGGGTGAGTGCCGCGGTGGCGACCGGCTACAGGTCGTCTCACCTTGATCGGGTCGTCGTCAGCAGCCGCGCGTCGACGCCCGAGAACAGGCAACCCCCCGAGCATACAGGAGCCAGGAGGCTGATGCGAGCGCGGGCACGGGCGGGTCGTCAGTGCCCGCGGGTGATGCGACGCAGCTTCTCGAGGCGCGCCGCGACGTCGCGCTCGTTGCCGTTCGCGGTCGGGTCGTAGTACTCGTGCCCGACGAGCTCGTCGGGCAGGTACTGCTGTTCGACCACGCCGAACTCGGAATCGTGGGCGTATCGGTACCCCTTGCCGTGCCCGAGGCGCTTCGCCCCGGGATAGTGCGCGTCCCGGAGGTGCTTGGGCACCCGTCCGGCCTTGCCCGCCCGGACGTCGGCGATCGCGGCGTCGAGGGCGGAGTAGGACCGGTTGGACTTCGGGGCGGTCGCCAGGTACACGACGGCCTCGGCCATCGGGATGCGCCCCTCGGGCATGCCGATCATCTGCACGGCGGTCGCGGCCGACACCGCCACGGTGAGGGCCTGGGGATCGGCCATGCCGATGTCCTCGCCGGCGGAGACGATGATCCGTCGGCAGATGAAGCGGGGGTCTTCTCCCGCCTCGATCATGCGGGCGAGGTAGTGCAGCGCGGCGTCCACGTCCGAACCCCGGATGGACTTGATGAAGGCGCTGATGACGTCGTAGTGCTCGTCGCCGTTGCGGTCGTAGCGGAGCAGCGCCCTGTCGACCGATTGGGCGACGATCTCGGACGTGATGGCGGGTCGGTCGTCGTCGGGGTCGGTCTCGTCGTACTCGGCGTCGGGGTCGAAGTCGGCCTCGCTCGCGTCGTCGGCCGAGGGTGTCGGGACCGCGTCGGCCTCGAGCTTCGTGGCCCAGGCCGACTGTGCGGACGCCTCGAGGGCCGTCAACGCCCGACGTGCGTCGCCCGAGGCCAGCCGGACGATGGTCGCCAGGGCCTCGTCGTCGAGGCGGACGGACCCGTCGAGGCCGCGCGGGTCCACGACGGCCCGTTGCACCAGCTGGGCCAGGTCGTCGTCGCTCAGCTGCTCGAGGGTCAGCAGGAGCGACCGGGACAGGAGGGGCGTGATGACCGAGAAGGACGGGTTCTCGGTCGTCGCCGCGATCAGGATGACCCAACCGTTCTCGACCCCGGGCAGCAGGGCGTCCTGCTGCGCCTTCGTGAACCGGTGGATCTCGTCGAGGAAGAGCACGGTCGTCGTGCCGTAGAGGTCCCGGTTCGACAGGGCCTTCTCCATCACCTGGCGCACGTCCTTCACGCCGGCGGTCACGGCGGAGAGCTCGATGAACTGCCGGCCCGAGCTGCGGGCGATGGCCTGCGCGAGGGTGGTCTTGCCCGTCCCCGGCGGGCCCCAGAGGATGACCGAGACCGCCCCTTGGTCGGCACCCGTGTCGGAGGCCAGCGTGACGAGTGGCGACCCCGGCCGCAGCAGGTGTCGTTGGCCGGCGACCTCGTCGAGGGTGGTGGGACGCATGCGGACCGCGAGGGGGGTCGAGCTCTGCGGGAGCGGGCTCATGGTGACCCATGCTAGACCGGCCCTCCGATACAGTGCAGGCTGGACATCACCGAGCTGGAGGACCCGTGGCACCGAGCAAGAACCCGGACCGTGAGAACCGAGACCGGCTCCGCAGGTACACCGCTCGTCAGCAGGTGCACGCCACGCAGGTCGCCCGCCGGCGCCGCGACAACGTCCTCGCCGTGGTCGCCGTCGTGGTCGTGGTCGGCCTGGCGGCCGTGTCGCAGGTCTTCTGGTCGACGAGCGGGCCGGGCGCCCCGGAGGCGGTCCCGTCGGACGCGCCCAGCGCCTCCTCGACCCCCGCCGCAGGCGAGAACGTGGGCGACGTGCCGAGCGAGACCATCGCCGATGGACGGACCTGGACCGGTCAGCTGACGCTCAACGACAGCGTCGACCTCGGCATCGAGCTCGACGGTGCCGCGGCGCCGCAGGCGGCGAGCGTCCTCATCGACCTGATCCAGAAGGGCTTCTACACCGGGACGACCTGTCACCGGATGAGCAACGCCCCGACGGCGGAGTTCCTCCAGTGCGGCTCGGCCAACGGTGACGGCACGGGCGACGCCGGGTTCACCTTCGGTCCGCTCGAGAACGTGCCCACCGACGGCGTCTACCCGGCCGGTACCATCGCCATGGCCCGCAGCAGCGACCCGTACTCGCAGTCGACGCAGTTCTTCGTCACGTACGGCGACACGACCCTCGACGGCTCCACCGGCGGGTACACGGTCGTCGGCCGGGTCACGAGCGGACTCGACCAACTCGAGGCGGACATCACCGACGCGGGCCTGACTCCCGGCACGAGCGAGACCGACGGCTCCCCCGTCGTGGCGACCACGATCACGGGCGCCACCATCGAGTAGGCCGTCCCGGCCCGCCGTGCAATAGGCTGGGCACCCATCGCGGTGGCCCGTCCTGGTTCCGCGACGAGCACTTTCAGCAAGGGATAAAAGTGGCTACTGACGATCAGGCACCCTGGGGCCGCGTCGACGACGACGGCACGGTCTACGTCCGCGAGGCCGACGGTGAGCGCGCCGTGGGGCAGTACCCCGACGCGACGCCTGCCGAGGCGCTCGCCTACTACGAGCGCAAGTTCACCGAACTCGCCGGGCAGGTGACGCTGCTCGAACAGCGCATCAAGCGCGGTGCCTCGGCGGGTGACGTCGTCAAGACCGTCACGCACCTGCGCCAGCAGCTGGTCGAGCCCAGTGCGGTCGGTGACCTCGAGGCCCTCCGCACCCGAGTCTCCGCCCTCGACTCCACGGTCGACGAACTGACGCAGCAGCAGAGCGCCGAGGCTCAACAGGCCCTGACCGAGGCGGTCGCGTACCGGACGGCGCTCGTCGTCGAGGCCGAGACCCTCGCCGCCCAAGACCCCGCCCGCGTGCAGTGGAAGCAGGTCACGGCCAGCATCGACGACATCTTCGCCCGATGGCAGAAGCACCAGCAGGACGGGCCGCGCATCCCCAAGGGCGAGGGCAACGACCTCTGGAAGCGCTTCCGTGCCGCGCGCACGACCATCGACCAGCACCGCAAGGCGTTCTACGCCGAGTTGGACGCCACGCACCGCGACGCCCGCCAACGCAAGCAGGCCCTCGTCGAGTCGGCGGAGGCCCTCGCCCCGAAGGGGGTCGACGGCATTCCTGCGTACCGCGGACTGCTCGACGACTGGAAGCGCGCCGGCCGGGCCGGCAAGAAGTACGACGACACCCTCTGGGCGAAGTTCAAGCGCGCCGGCGACGTGCTCTACGCGGCGAAGTCCGAGGTCGTGGCCCAGGACGCCGCCGAGTACGACGCCAACCTCGCCCAGAAGCTCGAACTGCTGACCGAGGCCGAGCGCATCCTCACCGTGACCGACCGCGTCCCGGCCCGCGAGGCCCTCACCTCGGTGCAGTTGCGATGGGACGAGATCGGCCGCGTGCCCCGTGAGCAGGTCCGTGTCGTCGAGGACCGCCTCCGCAAGGTCGAGTCGCACGTCCGTCAACTCGACGAGCAGTTCTGGGAGAAGAACAACCCCGAGCGTCAGGCCCGGTCGCAGGGTCTGGCCAGCCAACTGCACGACGCCATCGGCAAGCTCGAGGACGAACTGGCCACGGCCGAGGCGAGCGGTGACGCCCGCCGGGTCCGCGAGGCTCGCGAGGCCCTCGACGCCCGCAAGGTCTGGCTGGACGCGCTGGGCTAGTCGCCCACCGGTACGACGGACCGCCCGACTCTCCACAGGGTGCGTCGGACGGTTCGTCGTCAGGGCCCACGTCGGGCACGCTGGAGTCATGTCCGTACGACTGCCCGAGCTGCTCACCGAGGCCGACCTGCCGGGGCCCGAGCTCCGGGCGGCGGCCCTGGACGGCCAGCTCTACGCGGTCGCCGACGCCTGGTGCAGCATCGCCGAGATCGACGATCACACCGGTCGGGCCGTGGCCGCCGGGCTGTCGCTCGGCCAGGGCGTGGTCGTCGCCGAACGGACCGCGGCCTGGGTGTGGGGGGCGCGGGGCCCTGCGCCGCTCCCCCACACCGGACTCGTGGTGTCGCCCTCGCGGGTCAAGCATCAGAGCCGTGGCTCGGTCGTGCGTCAGGTCGTCGTCGACGACGACGAGATGGTCGTCATCCGCGGCGTGTCCGTCACCACCCCGGCTCGGACGGTGGTCGACCTGGCGCGGGGCGACTCGTGGGCGGCTCGAGACGAGACCATCGCCCGAGACGTGTGCGACCTGCACGGCGTGACGATGGACGAGGCGATCGCCGTACTCGATCGTCGAGGCAGGCTGCCCCGTCGTCACCGCACCCTCGACCGACTGAGACGGCTCTGGCTGCCCGGCCCACGGCCGGCAGCTCGGACGCCGGCACCGCCGTCCACGCCATGAGTGTGCCGACGGATCAGCCGGCGCTCACCCGGTAGACGTCGTAGACGGCGTCGATGCGTCGCACGGCGTTCAAGACCCGGTCGAGATGGGTCGTGTCGCCCATCTCGAAGACGAAGCGGCTGAGCGCGAGGCGCTCGGTCGAGGTCGACACCGTCGCCGACAAGATGTTGACGTGATGCTCCGAGAGGACGCGCGTGACGTCTGACAGGAGGCCGCTCCGGTCGAGGGCCTCGATCTGGATCTGCACCATGAAGACGCTCTTGGACGACGGCGCCCACTCGACCTCGATCATCCGTTCGGGCTCTTTCAGCAGGCCCTGGACGTTGTGACAGTTGGCCTGGTGGACGCTCACGCCCTGCCCTCGCGTCACGAACCCGACGATCTGGTCCCCTGGTACGGGCGTGCAGCACTTCGCGAGCTTGACCAGGATGTCGGGAGCGCCTCGGACGAGCACGCCCGAGTCGCTGTTGCGGAGCGGACGGGCACGGCCCTGGCTGGGGAACTCGAACTCGCCTTCGTCGACCTCGGTCTGCGTGTGGACCGCCGCCAGTATCTTCTCGATCACGGACTGCGTCGAGATGTGCCCCTCGCCGACGGCGGCGTACAGGCTCGAGACGTCGTCGTAGCGCATCGTGGCGGCGACCTCGGCGATGCTGTCTTGCGTCATGAGCTTCTGCAGCGGCAGGTTCTGCTTGCGCATGGCGCGGGCGATGGCGTCCTTGCCCTGCTCCATCGCCTCGTCGCGCCGCTCTTTCGTGAACCACTGGCGGATCTTGTTCCGTGCGCGGGGGCTCTTGACGAAGGCGAGCCAGTCCTGACTGGGCCCCGAGTCGGGGTTCTTCGAGGTGAACACCTCGACCACGTCACCGCTCGAGAGGACGCTCTCGAGCGGCACGAGTCGGCCGTTCACCTTGGCGCCCATGGTCCGGTGCCCGACCTCGGTGTGGACCGCGTAGGCGAAGTCGACCGGCGTCGCACCGGACGGCAACCCGATGACCTTGCCCTGGGGCGTGAACACGTAGACCTCTTTGGCGCCGATCTCGAAGCGGAGGCTGTCGAGGAACTCGCTCGGGTCGGCGGTCTCGGCCTGCCAGTCCGAGATGTGGGCGAGCCAGGCCATGTCGGTCTCGGTCTTGGCGCCGCCCTGGTCGTCGCGACCGCCGTTCATGCGCTGCTTGTACTTCCAGTGCGCGGCGACGCCGAACTCCGCACGTTGGTGCATCTCGTGCGTGCGGATCTGGATCTCGACGGGGCGACCCTTCGGGCCGATGACCGTGGTGTGCAGGGACTGGTACAGGTTGAACTTCGGCGTCGCGATGTAGTCCTTGAACCGCCCGGGGATGGGGTTCCAGCGTGCGTGGATCGACCCCAGCACGGCGTAGCAGTCCCTCAGCGAGTTGACCAGGATGCGGATGCCGACGAGGTCGTAGATCTCGTCGAATTCGCGACCGCGCACGATCATCTTCTGGTAGATCGAGTAGTACTGCTTCGGACGCCCCATGACGTCGCCACGGATCTTCGTCGACTTGAGGTCGGACTTGACGGCGTTGATGACGTTCTGCACGAACTGCTCGCGCTGCGGCGTGCGCTGCTTGACCAGGTTGTCGATCTCGACGTAGAGCTTCGGGTGCAGGACGGCGAACGAGAGGTCTTCGAGCTCCCACTTGATGGTCTGGATGCCGAGTCGATGGGCCAGGGGGGCGTAGATCCCGAGGGTCTCGGTCGCCTTGCGCGTGGCCGACGCCGATTCGACGAAACCCCAGGTGCGGGCGTTGTGCAGACGGTCGGCGAGCTTGATGACGAGCACGCGGATGTCTTTCGACATGGCGACGACCATCTTGCGGACGGTCTCGGCCTGGGCGCTGTCGCCGTACTTGAGCTTGTCGAGCTTGGTGACCCCGTCGACGAGCATGGCGATCTCGTCGCCGAAGTCTCGCTGCAGCATCGCGAGCGTGTAGTCGGTGTCTTCGACCGTGTCGTGCAGCAGGGCGGCGGCGACGGTCTTGGAACCGATGCCGAGGTCGGCGAGGATCTGCGCCACGGCGACGGGGTGCGTGATGTACGGTTCGCCGCTCTTGCGCAGCTGGCCCGTGTGGGCTTTCTCGGCGACCGAGTAGGCGCGCTCGATGATGACGAGATCGGCCTTGGGGTGGTGCATGCGCACGGTCTTGACGAGACGGTCGACCGCACCCGCAGGCTGGCTGCGTGAGAACAGCCTGGGCAACAACGTGCGGAGCGAGGCCGTGTTCTGGCCGCCCGGCGTCTCGGGCGGAGCCGAGTTGTTCCGTGTGGTGATCTCTGTCACGACAGCACCTCGTCCTCTCGGGTCAGGGCACCACCGTCGACCGTCGTGGTCGCGGGCGTGCCCCGTGGGTCAAGGGTACCCGTCGCCGATCAGTCCGTCGGACGACCCTCGTCGTCGTCACCGGAGACGACGGTGCCACCCGCGTCACGCCAGCCCAGCATGCCCCCTGCGACGTTCCGGGCGTCGACGCCGATGCCCCGCAAGGCGTCGGTCGCGCGGGCGGAGCGCATGCCCGAGTGGCAGACCACGAGGACGGTGCGGTCGGTCGGGACCTCGTCCACGCGCTCGTTCAGCTCGGACAGTGGGATCAGCGTGGCACCGGGGGCGTGGGCGTCGTCCCACTCGTGCCGTTCACGGACGTCGAGCACGTACGAGCCGGCCGCGAGTGCGTCGATGGCCTCGCGAGCGGTGACCTCGGGGCGCGAGGACTCGCCGATCATGCGCCGACCGTCTCGTCCACGGTGAGCGGCGTGGTCTTCTGGGCCTCGAGCTTGCGGGCGTCGCGCTTGGCGATCTCGGGCTCGCGCATGCGGAGGGTCGCGTAGAGGGGCGACGCGATGAAGATCGTCGAGTACGTGCCGACCAGGATGCCGATGAACAAGGCGAGCGAGATGTCGCGGAGCGTGCCGGCCCCCAGGACGAAGGCTCCGATGAAGAGGATCGCGGCGACCGGGAGCAGGGCCACGACCGACGTGTTGATGGACCGGACCAGGGTCTGGTTGACCGCCAGGTTGACCGACTGGCCGAAGGTGCGACGCGAACCCTCACCGTCGTCCGCGGTGTTCTCGCGGATCTTGTCGAACACCACCACGGTGTCGTAGAGCGAGTAGCCGAGGATCGTCAAGAACCCGATGACCGCGGCGGGGGTCACCTCGAAGCCCACGATGCCGTAGATGCCCGCCGTGAGCACGAGGTCGTGGAGCAGAGCGGCCATGGCGGCGAGCGACATCTTCCAGGTGCGGAAGTACAGCGTCATGCCGATCGCCGCGAGGATCAGGAAGATCACGAGGCCCTTGATGGCCTGCCCCGTGATGTCCGCACCCCACGAGGCGCCGATGAAGGACGAGGTCACACGGTCGTCGGGGACGTCGTACGCCGTGGCCAGGGCCGCGGCGACGTCGTTCGTCTGCGTGGCCTCGAGCTGGGAGGTCTGCACGCGGATCGTGTCGGTGCCCACCTGGGTGACACGGGGGTTGGACCCGGGCACGACCTCGTCGACCGTCTGGGAGGCGACGTCCTGGTCGAGCTCGGCGGGCTGGGCCACCTGGAACTCGGAGCCGCCCGTGAACTCGATGCCGAAGTGGAACCCCCCACGCAGGAACGGGACCGTGACCGAGATGAGGATGACGAGGGCGGCGATCCAGTACCACCGACGGCGGTGACCGACGATGTCGTACGACCGGGCGCCCGTGTAGAGGTCGTTGCCGAACTTCGAGAAACTGGCCATCAGGAGTCCTTCTTCCCTTCACCGGCGGTCGACGCGTCGACGCTCTCGGTGTTCTTC
Organism: Frigoribacterium sp. VKM Ac-1396; assembly: GCF_015350895.1. Taxonomy (NCBI): domain Bacteria; kingdom Bacillati; phylum Actinomycetota; class Actinomycetes; order Micrococcales; family Microbacteriaceae; genus Frigoribacterium; species Frigoribacterium sp. VKM Ac-1396. The sequence goes on from NZ_JADKSD010000001.1 coordinate 425,516, forward strand.
TCGGCGGCTTTGCGCTCGGCGATGGTCTGGCGCTTGACGGCCTCGCGACCGCCGGCCCCCTTGCGGCCCTCGACGGCAGGCGTGCGGAACTGCGCACGACCCCGGTAGACGGCGCCGAGTGCTCGGGGGTTGAGTCCGCTGAACGAATGACCCTCACCGAAGAAGCGCGTCCGGGCGATCAACTGCAGCATGGGGTGGGTGAAGAGCGACACGACGATGAGGTCGATGACCGTCGTGATGCCCAGGGTCAGGGCGAAGCCCTTGACGTTGCCGACCGCCAGGATGAACAACGTGATGGCGGCCAGGAAGTTCACGGTGTCGGACGCGACGATCGTGCGGATGGCGCGCTTCCAGCCGGACTCGACGGCGCTCTCGAGGATGCGGCCGTCACGGAGCTCGTCACGGATGCGTTCGAAGTAGACGATGAACGAGTCGGCCGTGATGCCGATCGCCACGATGAGGCCGGTGACGCCGGCCAGCGACAGACGGTACCCCTCGCGCCACGACAGGATCGCGATGACCAGGTAGGTGAGCACGGCGGCGATGACCAGCGAGAGCACGGTGACGAACGCCAGCGCGCGGTACTGCACGAGCGAGTAGGCGACGACCAGGAGGAGGCCGATCAACCCGGCGATGAGTCCGCTCACCAACTGGGTCTGGCCGAGCGTGGCCGTGATGGTCTCGTTGCTCTGGACCGAGAAGCTCAGCGGCAGGGCGCCGAACTTGAGCTGGTCGGCGAGCGTCTTCGAGGAGTCCTGGGTGAACTGGCCCGTGATCTGCGCGCGGCCGTCCGTGATGGCCGCGTTGGCCGACGGGGCCGTGATGACCTGGTTGTCGAGGGTGACGGCGAACTGGTTCTGCGGAGCCTGCAGCGACACCAGTCGCGAGGTGACCTCCGAGAACTGGTCGGTGCCCTGCCCGTTGAACTCGAGGTTGACGGCCCACGTGTTGGTCGAGTTGCCCTGCGAGTCGGCGGCGAGGCCGTTCGTGGCGTCGCTGATGTCGGAGCCCTGCACCTCGACGGGACCGAGGATGTACTTGGCCGTGCCGTCGGTCGAGCAGGTGACGAGGGGTTGGTCGTCACGGGCCGTGGCCAACTCGTTGTCCGCCGCGCAGTCGTAGTTCTGGTACAGGTCGGCGAGTTGCGGGGTGATCCACGCCAGGTCGGACCCGTTGGTCGGCGACGCCGTGGGCGTGCTCTCGAGGTCGGGGTTGGGCGTGTAGGGGGTCGCCGACGGGCTGGCCGTCGCGCCGTCGCCCTCGCCGCCCACCGCTGCGCTCGACACGGCCTCGGTGTAGAGCACGGGGCGGAAGGTCAGCTTGGCCGACGCCTCGATGCGCTCGAGGGTCTCGTTGTCGGGACGACCCGGGATCGACACGACGATGTTCTGCGTGCCCTGCTTCGTGATCTCGGACTCGGAGACGCCGGCGGAGTCGATGCGCTGGCGGATGATCGTGACGGCCTGGTCGAGTTGCTGCGACGAGACCGACTCACCGCTCTGCAGCTGTGCGGCGAGGGTGATCTGCGTTCCGCCCTGCAGGTCGAGGGCCAACTCGGGCACCCAGCTGGCACCGTTCCACCAGCCGTCGCGACCGGAGTCGTTCAGCAGCGTGGCGGTGCCGTTCAGTGCCGTGAGGCCGGCGATGATGACCAACAACCAGGTCAGGGATCGTATTGCTTTCTTCACCGGCGTCGAGCGTGCCACGGAGGAACTCTGCTTTCTCATGGGAGCGCGCGCTCACCGGGAGCGCGCGCCGCGGATCGGGCCCGACCGCGCCAGGCGGTCGGGGCGGTCGTCGGGTCAGGCCTTGTTGTCGGAGTCTTTCGCGACGGTCGAGTCGACCGGGGACGTGGTGGACCGCTCACCGAACTCGGGGGCGTCGCCGATGACGCGGTCGTGACCGGGCGTGCCGTCGATCGACGACTCGGCGTCGTCGGCGACGGGCTCGTCGATGACCGGGTCGACGACGCGGCCCAGGGTCTGGCGGTGGACCTTGAGGACGGTGCCGGGCGAGACCTCGACCTCGGCGACGTTGTTCTCGTCGTCGATCGAGACGACGGTGCCGTACACGCCGAACGAAAGCATGACCTCGACGCCGGGGACGAGCTTGTTCTGCAGTTCGGCCTGCTGGCGGTCGCGCTTCTTCTTGTTGCGGAACATGAAGACGACGAGGACCACCAGGAGGAGGACCATGATCAGGGTTGCGGGATCCATGCGGAACTCCCTTTCGCTGTTGGGGGTGTGGGCCGAGCGGGACTCGCTTCAGCGAGCGACGGCCTCGGGCCTGCAGGAATTATAGGTCATCGCCGAACAGCGCCCCTGAGGCGTGGGTCAGTCCGAAGTGGCGCCATGCCTCGGGCGTCGCGATCCGACCCCGAGGCGTGCGGGTCAGCAGGCCCACGCGGACGAGGAAGGGTTCGACGACCGACTCGATGGTGTCGGCCTCTTCGCCGACCGAGACCGCGAGGGTGTTGAGGCCGACGGGCCCGCCACCGAAGCGGGTCAGGACGGTCTGGACGACCTCGCGGTCGAGGCGGTCGAGCCCCAGCGAGTCGACGTCGTAGAGGTCGAGGGCCTCGCGGACCGTGGCTAGGTCGGCCTCGCGCCCGTGGACCAGTGCGTAGTCGCGCACACGACGGAGCAGGCGGTTCGCGATGCGGGGCGTGCCCCGGCACCGACCGGCGATCTCGGCGAGGGCCGACCCGTCGACGGCGATGCCGAGCAACGACGCCGCGCGGCGGAGCACCTCGGTCAACTCCGCCTCGTCGTAGAACTCGAGGTGGGCCGTGAAGCCGAACCGGTCACGGAGGGGGTTCGGCAGGAGCCCGCTCCGCGTCGTCGCCCCGACGAGGGTGAACGGCGAGAGCTCGAGGGGGATGCTCGTGGCGCCGGCACCCTTGCCCACCATGATGTCGATGCGGTAGTCCTCCATCGCGAGGTAGAGCATCTCTTCGGCCGGTCGAGCCATGCGGTGGATCTCGTCGATGAAGAGCACCTCGCCCGGCACGAGCGCCGAGAGGACGGCGGCCAGGTCTCCGGCGTGCTGGATCGCGGGGCCCGACGACATGCGGAGGGGCCGGGCACCCTCGTGGGCCACGATCATGGCCAGGGTCGTCTTGCCGAGCCCGGGCGGACCCGCGAGGAGGATGTGGTCGGGCGTCCGCCCCTGCATCGTCGCCGCCTTGAGCAGGAGTTCGAGCTGGCCCCGCACCTTGGTCTGCCCGACGAACTCACCGAGCGAGGTGGGGCGCAGGGCCCCCTCGAAGGCCAGCTCGGCCTCGGACTCGAGGGTCGGACGCGTCAGGTCGTCGTCGCTCACGCGCGGGCACCGGCCGACTTCTGCGGGCCCAGGTGACCGAGGGCGGCTCGGAGCAGTTGCGGGACGGCCACGGCGACGGCGTCGCCCCGGTCGGCCACCACGGCGTCGATCGCGGCCTGGGCCTCGCGGTCGGACCAGCCGAGGCCCACCAGGGCGACGAGCACGTCGGCCGCGGTGGTCGAGGCGGCGGTCACGGTCGGGGCGGTGGGCGCGACGTCGAGCTTGCCGGTGAGGGACAGGACGATGAGCTTGGCGGTCTTGGGCCCGATGCCCGACACCCGGCGGAAGGCGGCGTCGTCGTCGTCGGCCACGGCCGTGGCGACCTGGTGGGGGGTGAGGGTGGACAACACGCCCTGCGCCGACTTCGGCCCCACCCCGGTCACGCTGCGCAGCAGGTCGAACACCTCGAGTTCTTCTCGCTCGGCGAACCCGAACAGCGAGAGGTCGTCTTCGCGCACGATCAACGCGGTGTGCAGCAGCGCCTGCTCGCCGACGCGCACCGTCAGGGCGAGCTGTGGGGTGACCGAGACGCGCATCCCCACGCCACCGACCTCGACGACGACCCAGGTGCCGGACGCGGACAGGACGGTACCGCGGACACTCGAGATCATGCCCCCAGCCTAGGAGTGCGCACCGACTTCTCGGCGTCGCGCCACGCTCGCTGGGCCGGGGTGAGCGACCCCGAGGAGGCGCGGGCGGCGGCGGGTGCGCCCCGCCAGGCATGGCAGATGGCCAGGGCCAGGGCATCGGCGGCGTCCGCCGGTCTCGGCGCGTCGGCGAGCCCGAGCAGCCGGGCCACCATCGCCCCGACCTGCTTCTTGTCGGCCGACCCGTACCCGGTGACCGCCGCCTTGACCTCGGACGGCGTGTGCAGGGTGACGGGGATCTCGCGTTCGGCAGCCGCTCGCAGGGCGAGGCCGCTGACCTGAGCCACGCCCATCACACTGCGGACGTTCTGCTGCGCGAAGACCCGCTCGATCGCCATGGCGTCGGGACGGTGTTGGTCGATCAGGGCGTCGATGCCTCGACCGAGGGCGAGCAGACGGAGTTCGAGCGCGAGGTCGGGGGCGGTACGGATCACCTGGACGTCGACGAGGGTCGCCCGCCGGTGAGCGTCGACCTCGACGACGCCGACGCCGCACCGGGTGAGCCCGGGGTCGATGCCGAGCACCCGGAGCGTCACCGCGGCGACCTATTCTTCGTCGTCGAGTGCGGCCTGCACGTCGGCGGGGACGTCGTGGTTCGCGTAGACGTTCTGCACGTCGTCGTCGTCGTCGAGCGCGTCGATGAGCCGGAACACCTTGCGCGCCGTCTCGAGGTCGACCTCGATCTTGAGGCCGGGCACGAACTCGATGTCGGCCGAGTCGTAGTCGATGCCGGCTTCCTGCAGGGCCGAGCGGGCCGGGACGAGGTCGGACGCCTCGGTGACGATCTCGAAGCCCTCACCCCGGTCGGTGACCTCTTCGGCGCCGGCGTCGAGGACGGCCGTGAGCACGTCGTCCTCGGTGAGGTCGCCGGTCTTCATGACGGCGATGACGCCCTTGCGGCTGAAGTTGTAGGCGACGCTGCCGGGATCGGCCATGGTGCCGCCGTTGCGCGACATGACCGTGCGGACGTTCGCCGCCGCGCGGTTCTTGTTGTCGGTGAGGCACTCGATCAGCAGGGCGACGCCGTTGGGGCCGTAGCCCTCGTACATGATCGTCTGGTAGTCGACGCTCTCGCCGCTGAGGCCGGCGCCCCGCTTGACGGCACGGTCGATGTTGTCGTTGGGGACCGAGGTCTTCTTGGCCTTCTGGACTGCGTCGACCAGCGTGGGGTTGCCGGACATGTCGGCACCGCCCTGCTTGGCCGCGACCTCGATGTTCTTGATGAGCTTGGCGAACGACTTGGCGCGACGGCTGTCGATGACGGCCTTCTTGTGCTTGGTCGTTGCCCACTTGGAATGCCCGGACACGGTGCTCCTTCAGATGCTGACGTGGATCTCGACGAGTCTACCGTGACGCCCGCGCGCGGGCCTTGTCGAGGAAGCGCGCGTGGAAACGCAGCTCGTCGGTGACCTCGGGGTGGAACGAGGTGCCCATCAGCGGCCCCTGCTCGACCGCGACCACCCGGCCGTCGTCGAGGACGCCGATGGCCGTGGCTGCCGGGCCGACCTGCTCGACCACGGGAGCCCGGATGAACACGGCGTGGACCGGGGGGCCCTCGAGCACGGGCACGTCGACGTCGGTCTCGAACGACTCGGTCTGCGAGCCGAAGGCGTTTCGCCGGACCGACACGTCGAGCCCCCCGAGCGTCTTCTGACCCGGGATGCCGTCGACGATGCGGTCGGCCAGCATGATCAGGCCGGCGCAGGTGCCGTAGACCGGCAGCCCCGAGGCGATGGCACGGCGGAGGGGCCCGTCGAGGTCGAACGTGCGGGACAGCTTGTCCATGACGCTGGACTCGCCGCCCGGAATCACGAGCCCGTCGATCTCGTCGAGTTCGGAGGCGCGACGCACGGGCACCGCCTCGGCACCGAGCGACGTGAGGACGGCCAGGTGCTCTCGGAAGTCGCCCTGGAGGGCGAGGACGCCGACCCGGGGGCCCCGCTCGGCGGTCATCGGGTCACGGAGCCGCCGGTCACCAGCCACGCTCGGCGAGGCGGTGCGGTGCGGGCAGGTCGGGCACGTTGATGCCGACCATGGCCTCGCCGAGGCCGCGCGAGGCGTCGGCGACCACCTGGGGGTCGTCGAAGAACGTGGTCGCCTTGACGATCGCCTTGGCGCGCTCGGCCGGGTTGCCGGACTTGAAGATGCCCGAGCCGACGAAGACGCCGTCGGCGCCGAGCTGCATCATGAGGGCCGCGTCGGCGGGCGTCGCGACGCCACCGGCCGTGAAGAGCACGACGGGCAGCTTGCCGGTCTCGGCGATCTCGCGGACGAGTTCGAAGGGCGCCTGCAGCTCTTTGGCGGCGACGTAGAGTTCGTCGGCCTTGAGGCCCCGGAGCTGGGCGATCTCTTTCGAGATGGTGCGGATGTGCTTGGTCGCCTCGGAGACGTCACCGGTGCCGGCCTCACCCTTGGAGCGAATCATGGCGGCCCCCTCGGTGATGCGGCGCAGGGCCTCGCCGAGGTTGGTGGCGCCGCAGACGAACGGGACGGTGAAGTTCCACTTGTCGATGTGGTTGACGTAGTCGGCCGGGCTCAGCACCTCGGACTCGTCGATGTAGTCGACGCCGAGGGTCTGCAGGATCTGGGCTTCGACGAAGTGCCCGATGCGGGCCTTCGCCATGACGGGGATCGACACCGCGGCGACGATCTCGTCGATCATGTCGGGGTCGCTCATGCGGGCGACGCCGCCCTGCGAGCGGATGTCGGCGGGGACCCGCTCGAGCGCCATGACGGCCACGGCCCCGGCGTCTTCGGCGATCTTCGCTTGCTCGACGTTGACGACGTCCATGATGACGCCGCCCTTGAGCATCTCGGCGAGACCGCGCTTGACGCGGCTCGAGCCGGTGGTGGAGGACTGGGTGGAGGCGGAGGTCGTGTCGCTCATGATGGCCCCCATCTTAGGCCCGATCAGGGTGTCGGCGACGCCGGGGGGGCCACACCGGCGCCGTCGGTCGGCCACGCCTCGGCCACGGCCACCCGGACGTCGCCGAGCAACTGCGTGACGGCCTTCGTGCCGGCGACGATCGGGAAGAAGTTCGAGTCCCCCGCGTAGCGCGGCACCACGTGCTGGTGGAGGTGCTCGGCGATGCCCGCCCCGCCGACCTGGCCCTGGTTCATCCCGATGTTGAAGCCCTGCGCGTGCGACACCCGGGTCAGCACGCGCATGGCCGTCTGGGTCAGGGTCGCGATCTCGGCGACCTCGCCCGGGCTGGCGAGGTCGTAGGTCGAGACGTGCCGGTAGGGGCAGACCAGCAGGTGGCCGGGGTTGTACGGGTACAGGTTGAGCAGCACGTAGGCGTGCTCGCCCCGGGCCACGATCAGGGCCTCGTCGTCCGACTTCGAGGGAGCGCTGCAGAAGGGGCACGACTCGTCGTGGGCCCCCTGCCCCGCCTCGACGTAGACCGCGCGGTGCGGCGTCCAGAGTCGCTGGAACGCGTCGGGGACCGCGGCGAAGTCGGCGGACGACTCGGCCTCGGCACCCTCGACGCGCACGATCAGACCTGGGCCTTGGTCTCGATGGCCGCGACGATCTTGGCCACGGCCTCGTCGATCGGCACGCCGTTCTCCTGCGAGCCGTCGCGGTACCGGAAGCTGACGGCCCCGGCCGCGCGGTCGTCTTCTCCGGCGATGAGCTGGAACGGCACCTTGGCCTTGGTGTGCGTCCGGATCTTCTTGGGCATGCGGTCGTCGCTGTGGTCGACCTGGGCACGGACGCCGACCTCGCGCAGTCGCGCCACGACCTCGTCGAGGTAGTCGCCGTACTCGTCGGCCACGGGGATCGCCACGACCTGGACGGGGGCGAGCCAGACCGGGAACGCCCCGGCGTAGTGCTCGGTGAGCACCCCGAAGAAGCGCTCGATCGAGCCGAACAACGCGCGGTGGATCATGACCGGCCGCTGGCGCGAACCGTCGGCCGCCGTGTACTCGAGGTCGAAGCGCTCCGGCAGGTTGAAGTCGAGCTGGACCGTCGACATCTGCCACGTGCGCCCGATGGCGTCACGTGCCTGGACCGAGATCTTGGGGCCGTAGAACGCGGCACCGGCCGGGTCGGGCACGAGTTCGAGACCGGTCTCTTCGGCGACCTGGCGGAGCGTGGCCGTCGCCTCGTCCCAGGTGGCGTCGTCGCCGACGTACTTCTCGGGGTCTTTGGTGGAGAGCTCGAGGTAGAAGTCGTCGAGGCCGTAGTCGCGTAGCAGGCTGAGCACGAAGTCGAGCGTGCCCTTGAGTTCGGACGCCATGTCGTCGCGCGTCGTGAAGATGTGCGCGTCGTCCTGGGTCATGCCGCGCACGCGGGTGAGGCCGTGGATGACCCCGGACTTCTCGTTGCGGTAGACGGTGCCGAACTCGAACAGGCGCTGGGGCAGGTCGCGGTACGACTTGGCCGACGACCGGTACGCCAGGATGTGCATCGGGCAGTTCATGGGCTTCAGGTAGTAGTCGGCGCCCTGTCGCGTGATCTCACCCTCGTCGTTGCGGGCCTCGTCGAGGTGCATCGCCGGGAACATGCCGTCCTTGTACCAGCCCAGGTGACCTGAGGTCTCGAACAGGGCCGCCTTGGTGATGTGCGGCGTGTAGACGAACTCGTAGCCCGCCTTCTCGTGGCGCTCGCGCGAGTAGTCCTCCATCTGGCGGCGGATGATGCCGCCCTTGGGGTGGAAGATCGCCAGACCCGAGCCGATCTCGTCGGGGAACGAGAACAGGTCGAGCTCGGCGCCGAGCTTGCGGTGGTCGCGCTTGGCGGCCTCCTCGAGTCGGGCCTGGTAGGCCCGCAGGTCGTCCTTCGTCGGCCAGGCGGTGCCGTAGATGCGCTGCAGCTGCGGGTTCTTCTCGGACCCCCGCCAGTAGGCGGCCGCCACGCGCATGAGCTTGGTGGCGTTGCCGAGGAGGCGCGTGCTGGGAACGTGCGGACCGCGGCAGAGGTCGAACCAGACGACGTCGCCGGTCTTCGGGTCGACGTTGTCGTAGACGGTGAGCTCGGCCCCGCCCACCTCGACGGACTCGCCGTCGGCACCGAGCTCGTCCGCCGAGCCGCCCTTGAGCCCGATCAGTTCGAGCTTGAACGGCTCGTGGGCCAGCAGTTCGCGCGCCTCGTCGTCGCTCACGACGCGTCGACGGAAGCGCTGGCCCTGACGGATGATGCGCTCCATGCCCTTCTCGATCGCCTTGAGGTCGTCGGGGGTGAAGGGCTCGGCGACGTCGAAGTCGTAGTAGAAGCCGTCGGTGACGGGCGGCCCGATGCCGAGCTTGGCCTCGGGGTTGATCTGCTGCACGGCCTGCGCCATGACGTGCGCCGCCGAGTGTCGCAGGATCGCGAGCCCGTCGGGCGAGTCGATCGTGACCGGCTCGGCCACGTCGCCCGCCTGCAGCTCGGTCGCGAGGTCACGCAGTTCACCGGCCACGCGCACGGCGACGACCGCCTTGTCGGTGAACAGGTCGAAGCCGGTGGTCGTCTCGGTGGCCTCGACGGCCGCGGGGCCGGACGGGGCTGAGGAGGCGGTCGGGTCGAGGTCGGTCTGGTCGGACACGGCGGTGGTTCCTATCGTCGAGGGGCGGAGACCACTTTAGCCGCCGACCGACGCCCGCCCCGTCGGCGGCCGGAGGCGCGGCGACGGGGCCCCGGACCGTTCAGGCCGCGCGCAGCTCGGTCGAACACGCCTCGGCCGCGACCCAGGCGAGCATGCCGCACTTGACGCGCATGACGAACTTCGAGACCCCGTGGAACACCACGGCGTCGCCGAGCACCTCGTCGTCGGGCTCGCCGGCTCCGCGCGACCGCATCATCTCGCGGAACTCCCCGACGAGGGCGTCGAGCTCGGCCAACGTGCGACCGGGGGCCAGCTGCGAGAGCACCGACGCCGAGGCCATCGAGATGCTGCAGCCCGCACCCTGCCAGCGCAGGTCCGCGATGCGGTCGGTGCCGGGTTCGAGGGCGACGCGGACGGTGATCTCGTCACCGCAGGTCGGGTTGCGCTCGAAGTGCTGGGCGTCGGCCCCGGGCAGCTCGCCGTCGCCGTGCCGCGCCTTGGCGTGGTCGAGGATGACCTGCTGGTACAGGCCGTCGAGGGCGGCGCTCACCGCGCCTCCTCGGCTTTCTCGTCGTCGGCGGCGCCCGCAACGCCGAAGTAGGCACGCACCTCGGCGACCCCGGCGACGAGGCGCTCGACCTCGTCGCCCGACGAGTAGAGGTACGTGCTGGCCCGTGTCGTGGCCGTCACCCCCAGGCGTCGGTGCAGGGGCTGGGCGCAATGGTGTCCGACCCGCACGGCGATGCCGCGCGCGTCGAGGAACTGCCCGACGTCGTGGGCGTGCACACCCTCGACGACGAAGCTGGCGAGCCCGGAGCGCGGCACCCCGGCGGGCGGGCCGACGACCGTGACGCCGTCGAGGGCCGAGAGCCCGCGGACGAGCTGTTCGGCCAGGGCCTCCTCGTGCTCGCGGACGCGGTCCATGCCGACCGCCTCGAGGTAGCGGACGGCCTCGGCGAGGGCGACGGCCTGCGACACGGGTTGCGTGCCGGCCTCGAAGCGCTGCGGGGCGGGCAGGTACTCCGCCCCCTCCATCGTGACGGTCGTGATCATCGAGCCCCCGGTGCGGAAGGGGGGCAGGGCGTTCAGCAGCTCGGCCTTGCCGTACAGCACGCCGATGCCCGTGGGCCCCAGCATCTTGTGGCCGGAGAACGCGGCGAAGTCGACGTCGAGGGCGTGCAGGTCGAGGGGTCGGTGCGGGGCCGACTGGCAGGCGTCGAGCACCACGAGGGCGTCGACGGCGTGCGCGAGGTCGACCAGTTCGGCGACGGGCGCGACGAAGCCGGTCACGTTCGAGACGTGGGCGAAGGCGAGGAGGCGCGTGCGGGGCCCGATCACGGACGCCGCGTCGGCGCTCGTCCACGTGCCGTCGTCGCCGACGGGCACGAACCGCAGCGTGGCCCCCGTCGTCGCGGCGAGTTCTTGCCACGGGACGAGGTTGGCGTGGTGCTCGGCCTCGGTCACCACGATCTCGTCGCCGGGCGCGAGCGCGAAGCGCCGGGCGGCGTCGCCTCCCCGTCCGTGCGTGGCGTTCGCGAGGCCGTACGCGACGAGGTTGAGGGCGTCGGTCGCGTTGGAGGTCCAGACGACCTCGTCGACGTCGGCACCGACGAAGCGTGCGACGGTCTCTCGCGCCTCTTCGTAGGCCTCGGTCGACAGGGCCGCGAGGGTGTGGGCCCCGCGGTGCACGGCCGAGTTGACGGTCTCGAGGAAGCGTCGCTCGGCGTCGAGCACCGCGGTCGGGCGCTGTGCCGTGGCCCCCGAGTCGAGGTAGGCGAGCGGCTCGCCGGAGACGTCTTGCCCCAGCAGCGGGAAGTCGGCGCGCAGGCGGCGGGCGTCGTCGTCGGACAGCCCCGGACGGGCGGTGGATGGTGCGGAGGAGGTGGTGGTCACGGTGTCCCTTCCCGTCGATCGTAGCGAGGCACCGCGAGGGTCCTGGCGTCGGCCGACACAGGACGCAACGGTCGCCGACCGCCCGGTGTTCCCGACCGCACGGCTGTGACGCCCCGTGTCGTGCACGTCGCCCACGGCGGGGGTCGGGGGCCAGAGTGGTGGCGACGAACGGAGCACCCCATGACGACCACCCCCGGCCGCATCGAGACCACCCATGCCGGAAGCCTGCCGCGCACCCCCGAGCTGATCGCCGCCAACGACGCCCGCGCCCTCGGCGACGACGGCTTCACCCTCGAGCGCACGCCCGAGTTCGACGCCCTGCTGACCGACGCCGTCGTCGACCTCGTCCGCCGCCAGCGCGACCTCGGCATCACGATCGTCGGCGACGGCGAGTACGGCAAGGCCATGACGAGCGTGGTCGACTACGGCGCCTGGTGGTCGTACTCGTTCCAGCGCGTGAGCGGGCTCTCGCTGACCGGGTCGGACATCTTCAGCCAGCCGGCGGTGCGGTCCTCCCCCGGCGACGTCCGGCTGACGTCGTTCCCGGACCGCCGCGACTGGCAGACGTTCCACGACGCCTACACCGACCCGACCTCGGGCATCGGCACGGGCTCGGGTGCCACGCCGTTCCCGAGCACGACGGGCCCGCTGACGTACGTCGGGCACGACGCCATCGCCTCCGACATCGCCAACCTGACGGCCGGGCTCGCGGCGAGCGGCGACGCGCCGGGGTTCATCACCTCGTTGTCACCGGGCAGCGGCGCCCGCATCGCGAACGACTTCTACGCCACCGACGAGGAGCACATCTGGGCCTGGGCCGAGGTGTTGCGCGAGGAGTACACGGCGATCGTCGAGGCCGGCCTCACCGTGCAGATCGACGACCCGTCGATCGCCGAGAACTGGGACCAGATCAACCCCGAGCCGAGCGTCGAGGACTACCGCGCCTTCACCCGCATCCGGGTCGAGGCGCTGAACCACGCCCTGCGCGGCCTGCCGCCCGAGCAGGTGCGCTTCCACCTCTGTTGGGGCTCGTGGCACGGACCGCACACGACCGACGTCGAGTTCCGGCACATCGTCGACCTCATGCTCGAGATCGATGCCGGCTCGTACTCGTTCGAGGCGGCGAACGTCCGTCACGACCACGAGTGGAAGCTCTGGCGCGACGTCGAGCTGCCGGCCGGCAAGACGATCGTCCCGGGCGTCGTCAGCCACGCCACGAACGTGGTCGAGCACCCCGAGCTCGTGGCCGACCGCATCGAACGGTTCGCCTCGGTGGTCGGCCCCGAGAACGTCGTCGCCTCGACCGACTGCGGCCTGGGCGGTCGCATCCACCCGCAGATCGCCGTGGCCAAGCTGGCCTCGCTCGGCGAGGGCGCGCGCATCGCGTCGCACCGCCTGTTCGGCTGAGCGTCCCCCGGCGGACGACCCGCGCCTCCTGGTCCGGTGGACGAGGAGGCGCGGGTCGTCTCGGGCACGGGAGGCCCGTCAGTCGTCGAGCGGCTTGAGCACCCGCTGCAGGAACTGCCGGGTGCGGGCCTCGCGGGGTCGCGTGAGCACGTCGGCGGGCCGACCGCGCTCGACGACGACGCCGGCGTCCATGAAGAGCAGCTCGTCGGCGACGCGGCGGGCGAACTCGAGCTCGTGGGTGACGACGATCATCGTCCAGCCCTCGTCGGCGAGCTCTTTCACGACGGTGAGCACGTCGCCGACCAGTTCGGGGTCGAGTGCGGAGGTCGGTTCGTCGAAGAGCAGCAGCTCGGGCCGCAGGGCGAGCGCCCGGACGATGCCCACGCGCTGCTGCTGCCCGCCCGAGAGCTCGGAGGGGTAGGCCCCGGCCTTCTCGGCGAGGCCCACGCGCGCGAGGAGGCCCTCGGCCTCGACCCGCGCCTCCTGCGGGTCTCGACCCTGGACGCGGACCGGGCCCTCGACGACGTTCTGCAGCACGGTGAGGTGCGGGAACAGGTTGAAGTGCTGGAACACCATCGACGACCGGTCGCGGAGGGCGAGCAGATCGCGCTTGCCGACCTTGCCTCCGAAGTCGATCGACCGACCGTCGGAGAGCGTGACGACTCCCCCGTCGGGCACCTCGAGGCTGTTGAGCGAGCGCAGCACGGTCGTCTTGCCCGAGCCCGAGGGGCCGATGATGGCGACGACGCGCCCTCGCCTCACCTCGAGGTCGATGCCCCGCAGCACCTCGTTCTCGCCGAACGACTTGTGCAGGCCGCGGACGGTCAGCACGGGGGCGCCGGTCGGGTCGGCCGGCCGGGGCGGGGTGACGTCAGCGGGCAACGTGGCGGTCCAATCTCTTCTCGAGTGCGTCCTGCCCGAACGACAGGATCAGGCAGATCACCCAGTAGACCAGGGCGGCCTCGAGGTAGATCAGCAAGAACTGGTTCGAGACGGTCGCGATCTGCTGCGCCTGACGGAACAGCTCGACGACGAGGATGACGCTCGCCAACGAGGTGTCCTTCACGAGGCTGATGAACGTGTTCGACAGCGGTGGCACCGAGACCCGGGCCGCCTGGGGCAGGATGATCCGCCGGAGGGCGAGCCCCCGCGACATGCCGATCGTGTGGGCGGCCTCCCACTGCCCCTTGGGCACCGAGAGGATCGCGGCCCGGATGACCTCGGCGGCGTACCCGCCGACGTTCAGGGAGAACGCGATGATCGCGCTCGGCCAGGGGTCGAGCCTGACGCCGATCGACGGCAGGCCGTAGAAGACGACGAACAGCTGCACGAGCAGGGGCGTGCCCCGGATGATCGAGATGTAGACCCGGGCGATGCCCGCGAGCACCGCCGTGCCCGACAGTCGCACGAGCGCGATGACGACGGCGATGACCAGCCCGATCGCCATCGACGCGAAGGCGAGCGGGATCGACGCGACGAGCGCCCCCGACACGATCGGCCAGAGCGACCGCCAGAACAGGTCGAGGGAGGACTGCACGCTTACTCGCTGACGTCCTGGCCGAAGTACTTCTCGCTGATGGTCGACAGCGTGCCGTCGGACTTCAGCTCGGCGAGGGCGTCGTCGATCGCCGTCACGAGGTCGTCGCTGCCCTTGGTGGTGACCAGGGCCGAGCGCGAGACGTCGTCGGTGGTCGCCGCGATCTTGATGCCGGCGGCCTGGTCGGGGTTGGTCTTGACGTAGTCGAGGAAGGTCAGTTCGTCGTTGACCGTCGCGTCGATGCGGCCCTGCTCGAGCAGCGCGACGGACTGGGCCCAGCCCTCGACGACCTGCACGTCGGCGCCCGCGTCCTTCGCGGTCGTGTAGAAGTTGCTCGACTGCGACTGGGCCGTCGTCTTGCCCTTAAGGTCGGCGAGCGAGGTGATGTCGGTGTTGTCGGCGGGCGTGATGACGACGCCGCGGCTGACCGTGTAGGGCGTCGAGAAGTCGTACGTCGCCTCGCGCTCGTCGGTGATCGAGATCTGGTTCGCGACGAGGTCGAAGCGACCGGCGGTGAGCCCGGCGAGCAGGGCGTCGAACTGGGTCTCTTCGAACTTGGGGGTGACGCCGAGCTTCTCGGCGACGGCCGTGGCGACGTCGACGTCGTAGCCGGTCAGCGCGCCGGCCCCGCCCTCGTGGTACGTGAAGGGCTGGTAGGTGCCCTCGGTGCCGATGACGATCTCGCCGGCCGCCTGGATGTCGGACAGGCTCTTGGCGGCGCTCGTGTCGGCGGTCGCGCTGCCGGTGGACTGGACGACCCCGTCGGTGGAGGCGGGCGCGCAGGCGGCCAGGGCGACGGCGGCGGCGGCGATGACGCCGACCGAGGCGAGGCGACGGACGGTGCGGACGGCGGTGATCTTCACGAGGGTTCCTTTGCTGCGGCTCGGGGGTCGGACGAGCCTCACGACCCTAACGCCGCGGGGGCGGGCGGGATTCCCGATGACTCCCCGTGACGTCGGCGCCGGGGGAACCGGGCCTCGCCGGGGACGGTCAGCGTCGTGCGATCGCCTCGGCGACCGAGGGCGCCCCGTCGAGGCGGACGTGCCGGTGGGCGACGGCGTCGCCCGAAACGGCGACCGTGCTGAGCGACAACGAGTGGAACAGGTGGCCGTCGACGAGGTCGGCCCGGACGATGGCGTCGTCGTCGTCCGTCGACAGGGCGCTGCTCTCGCGCAGCAGGTCGAGCCACGGCGTCCAGCTGCCCTCGCCCTCGGCCGCCGCCGGCAACGGACCGGACGGAGGCGCGACGTCACGGAACCGGGGCAGCCAGCGGTCGACGCGGGGCACGCTCCGGTCGTCGGGCCCGGCGTGCGTCAGCAGGTGCACGCCGGGCTCGAGGCGGGCCGTCTCGGTGACGGTGCCGTCCCACACGGAGTGCACCGCGCCTCCCGCGTACGCGGTGAGCAGGTTGAAGGTGCGGGTCGTCTGCGGGCCCTCGGGAAGCGCGCCGTCGGCGGCGGCCCGGAGCGGCAGGGCCCCGCGTGTCGTCCAGCCGCCCGCGGGCGGCTCGGGAGTCTCGTGGCGGTTGAGACGACGCTCGCGCGGCTCGGGCCCCGGGCGGTGGCCAGCCAGGCCCCGCCGGCCTCGCGGTCGTGGACGCCCGTGACCCGGTCGCCGAGCTCGGGCCACCAAGCGCCGGGCTCGTCCCAGGGGCGGTCGGGCGACTCGTCACGGAGCCCCAGGAAGACGACGGGCCAGGGCGCGCCCGGCTGGACGGCGACGACGACGGTGCACATGAGGTCCTCAGGGTGGGGGCTCGTCGGGTCGGGGGCCGACGCTCGGCCGCGGGATGCGGCATCGTGGTGGGCAACGCTACCGACCCGACACCGGGTCGGCCGACCGACGCATCGATCGACGAGGCCCACCGTGACGCACGACCACCCCCGCTCCTCCCCCGCCGACGCCCCGCGTCGCCTGTCCGTCGTCGTCGGCGTCTCGGGCGGGATCGCGGCCTACAAGGCCGTCGGCGTCGTCCGCGGCCTCGTGCTGCGCGGGCACGAGGTGCACGTCGTCCCGACCGAGGCCGCCCTGCGCTTCGTCGGGGCACCGACCTGGGAGGCCACGAGCCGCAACCCCGTGCACACGTCCGTCTTCGACGACGTCGCCGAGGTGCGGCACGTGGCCCTGGGCCAGCGGGCCGACCTGATCGTCGTCGCCCCCGCGACCGCGCACACGCTCGCGAAGATCGCCCACGGCCTGTCGGACGACCTGCTCGGCACGACCATCCTCGCGAGCACCGCGCCGCTCGTCGTCGCCCCCGCCATGCACACCGAGATGTGGCGGAACCCCGCCACCGTCGCCAACGTCGACCTGCTCCGGTCGCGCGGGGTGACCGTCGTCGGGCCCGACGACGGGCCGCTCACCGGTGGGGACGTGGGGCCGGGGCGCCTCAGCGAGCCCGACGACATCGTGGCCGCCGCCCTCGCCCGCGTGACCGGCCCGGCCGGCCTCGACGCCTCCCCCGCCGCCGTCCCCGGTGCTCGGCACGAGGAGGTGCGGGTCGGCGACCTCGACGGCTTGCGGGTGGTCGTCTCCGCCGGTGGCACCCGCGAGCCCCTCGACCCCGTGCGCTTCGTCGGCAACCGGTCGAGCGGCAAGCAGGGAGCGGCCCTGGCCCTCGCGGCGGCCGACCGTGGAGCCCGGGTCACCGTCGTCGGCGCCGCACTCGACGGTGCCGTGCGGCAGGGTCTCGTGGCGCGGGGTGACGTCGAGCTCGTCGACGTCGGAACCGCGCTCGAGCTCGAGGCCGCGCTGGCCGAGCACGCACCCCAGGCCGACGTCGTCGTCATGGCCGCGGCCGTCGCCGACTACCGCCCCGTCTCGGTCGCCGACGGCAAGATCCGCAAGGACGACTCGGGCGACGAGTTGACGGTCCGCCTCGTCCGCACCCCCGACGTCCTCGCCGGGTTGGTCGCCCGTCGGCCCGTCGGGCAGGTCGTGGTCGGCTTCGCCGCCGAGACCGCCCGGGACCGCGACGACCTGCTCGAGCTCGGACGCGCCAAGCAACGGCGCAAGGGAGCGGACCTGCTCGTCCTCAACCGGGTCGGTTGGACGACCGGGTTCGGCGCGGACGACACGGCCGTCGTCGTGATCGACGCCGACGGCGACGTGGTGTCCGAGCACGCGGGGTCGAAGTCGGCGGTGGCCGGGGTCGTGTGGGACGCCGTGGCGTCGCACCGCTCGGCACGAGACGGACGGACCAGCTCGCCACCCCGGCCGCAAGGCGTCTCGACGGGAGCGGGCGCGTGAGCCCCCGCGAGCAGGGCGACCCCCGTCTCGGCACGATCGTGGGCGGCCGCTACCGACTGGACGCGATCGTCGGGCGCGGCGGCATGGGAGCCGTGTACCGGGCCCACGACCTCGACCTCGGGCGGGACGTCGCGGTCAAGCTCTTCGGCTCGGACGGTCACGACGTGCACGACCTCGGTCGGCAGGTGAGCGAGGTCCGCCTGCTCGCGTCGCTGAACCACCCCGGCCTCGTGACCCTCTACGACGCCCGGGTCGAAGGGGACGGGCACGACGACGACGCGTACCTCGTGATGGAGTACGTGGACGGTCCGACCCTGCAGACGGTCCTGGCCGAGGGGCCGCTCTCGCACGCCGAGGCCGCGGCCCTGCTCGGTGACGTCGCGGACGGCCTCGCCGCCGTGCACCGTGCCGGCGTCGTCCATCGCGACGTCAAGCCCGCGAACATCCTGCTCGCCTCGCCGGACCACGACGGCGACCCCCGTCGGGCCAAGCTCGCCGACTTCGGCATCGCGTACCTGATCGACTCCACGCGGGTGACGGCCACGGGCACCCTGATGGGCACCGCCGCCTTCGTCAGCCCGG
Organism: Frigoribacterium sp. VKM Ac-1396; assembly: GCF_015350895.1. Classification (NCBI taxonomy): domain Bacteria; kingdom Bacillati; phylum Actinomycetota; class Actinomycetes; order Micrococcales; family Microbacteriaceae; genus Frigoribacterium; species Frigoribacterium sp. VKM Ac-1396. The sequence goes on from NZ_JADKSD010000001.1 coordinate 443,680, forward strand.
AGCAGGCCGAGGGGCGACCGCCGGCCCCGGCGTCCGACGTCTACTCGCTCGGCCTCGTGCTGGTCGAGGCGCTGACCGGGCGTCGGGTGTTCACGGGGTCGGTCGTCGAGTCGGTCATGGCGCGCCTGACCCGCGACCCCGAGATCCCGGCGTCGATCGGTGCCGGGTGGGTCGACCTGCTCACGCGCATGACGTCCCGGGCACCCGAAGACCGCCCCGCCGCCGCCGAGGTGGCCAGGGCCGCTCGGACGCTGGCCGCCGAGGGGGCCGGGTCGACCGACGCCGTCACTCGGGTGATGGCGGCGCCCGACGTCGCCACGGCCGCCCTGCCCGGGGGTGACGCCGCGACCCGTGTCCTGCCCCGGGGCGACGACGCCCGCACGCAGGTGCTCGGGGCCGGTGCGGCCTCGGCGGCGGATGCCACGGACGTCGTCCCCGACGTCGAGCCGGAGGGCCCGCGGGCACGTCGGCGCTGGCCGCTCGTCCTGGCGGCCCTCGTCGTCGCCGTGCTGCTCGCAGCGGGCATCGGTTGGGCCGCCACCCGCGACGGCGGGACGGTCGACCCGACCGAGAGCTCGAGCCCCGGCGTCGAGACGGATCCGTCGTCGACGCCCTCCGAGTCGACGGACGACGGATCGCCCTCGCCGTCCGAGGACCCGACCGACGAGTCGCCGGCCGACCCGGAGCCCTCGGACGAGGTCAGCCCGACCGAGGAGGCGCCGGTCGAGCCGACGACGCAGCCGACGGTCGACCCCGTGACCCCTCCGACCGTCGACGTCCCCGGTGTCGACACCCCCGGCGGGAACAGCGGGCCCGGCAACGACGGCGACAACGGCAATGGCAATGGCAATGGCAATGGCAATGGTGTGGGCGGAGTGAACGGCAACGGTGTAGGCGGGGGGACCGGGAACGGTGTGGGCGGGGGGACCGGGAACGGCGTAGGTCTCGGCAACGCCGAGACCGGCCCCGGCGCCGAGGTCGGCGCTGGAGGCCCCTGACCCTCCCCGGCGCACCGGGACGTCACGGTGCGCCGCCCGTCTCGACCAGCCCGGACATGAGCAGCCCCGACATGGCCAGCCCGGACATGACGAAAGCCCCGGCCGAGGCCGGGGCTTTCTGTGTGTGAGCGATACTGGGATCGAACCAGCGACCTCTTCCGTGTCAGGGAAGCGCGCTACCGCTGCGCCAATCGCTCATGTTTCTGCAGTTCGGGACGTACATCTCGAACCGCACTATTCACTTACTGCATCGATCGGAGACTTTCGCCTCGATCGAATGGAGGTGGAGACGGGATTTGAACCCGCGTGAACGGCTTTGCAGGCCGGTGCCTCGCCTCTCGGCCACTCCACCATACGAGTAGCCCCCAGAGGGAGGCCACCAGTCGGTGGACCACCCTCTGGTGAGCATTACACTCGAGCGGATGACGAGATTCGAACTCGCGACCCTCACCTTGGCAAGGTGATGCGCTACCGCTGCGCCACATCCGCATTTCGCTTTGCATTTCTGCGTGCAAAAGAACAATACCCACACCCCGGGGCAGAAACCAAATCGAGCGAACTTCGTGTCTCAGGTCGCCGCCGGAGGGCTGTGGACGCACGACCCGGCGTTGCGCCGAATGGCGTTCGCAGCCCGCGATGCACTAGCATCGTCGAGTCCCACACGGGCGATTGGCGCAGTTGGTAGCGCGCTTCCTTCACACGGAAGAGGTCATCGGTTCGAGCCCGGTATCGCCCACCACCACCCCCGAGAGGCCCTGCAGCTGCAGGGCCTCTCGTCGTCTCGGGGCCAGGGCCTGCCGGCTCGCGCTCTCGGGCACCCCGCAGGCCCCGGCCGCTCGGATCGTGGCATCCTCGGCCCATGACCGTCTCCTCCGACTCCCCCGCCGCGCGCGCCTCCCCGGACCGCCCCGCCACCGTCCCCGACGCCGACTGGTGGCGTCAGGCGGTCGTCTACCAGGTCTACCCGCGCAGCTTCGCCGACGCGAACGGCGACGGCATCGGCGACCTGCCGGGCGTGACCTCCCGCGTACCGTACCTCCGGCGGCTCGGGGTGGACGCCGTCTGGTTGAGCCCGTTCTACCCGTCACCGCTCGCCGACGGGGGCTACGACGTCGCCGACTACCGCGACGTCGACCCGCGGCTGGGCACCCTCGCCGACTTCGACGAGATGGTCACGGCCTTGCACGCGGCCGGCATCAAGGTCGTCGTCGACATCGTGCCGAACCACACCTCGAGCGAGCACGTGTGGTTCCGTGAGGCGGTCGCGGCCGAGCCCGGCAGCGCGGCCAGGGACCGGTACGTCTTCCGCGACGGCCTCGGCCACGGCGGCGAGACTCCCCCGTCGACCTGGGTGTCGAACTTCGGCGGAGGCGCCTGGACCCGCCTGCACCGCCCCGACGGGACGCCGGAGCAGTGGTACCTGCACCTCTTCGCCCCCGAACAGCCCGACCTCGACTGGGGCAACCCCGAGGTGCGCGCCGACTTCGAGGCCACGCTGCGCTTCTGGTCGGACCGCGGCGTCGACGGCTTCCGGGTCGACGTCGCCCACGGGCTGGCGAAAGACCTGACCGAGCCCCTCCGCGACGCCGCCGAACGTTCCGTGTTGCCGGTCGACGGCAGCGACCCGCTCTACGACCGTGACGAGGTGCACACGATCTTCGAGGGCTGGCGCCGGGTCTTCGACGAGTACGACCCGCCTCGCAGCGCCGTGGCCGAGGCCTGGGTGCAGCCCGAGCGCGTGCCCCTGTACGCCCGCCCCACCGAACTCGGCCAGGCCTTCAACTTCGCCCTGACACGCGCCGACTTCGACGCCGACCAGTTCCGCACGATCATCGCCTCGACCCTCGAGCAGGCCGCCGTCAGCGGCGCGACGAGCACCTGGGTGCTCTCGAACCACGACGTCGTCCGGCACGCCACCCGCTACGGCCTGCCGAAGGGGCAGGACCTCGACGCCTTCGTGCTGAGCGACGGCCGCAGGCCGACCCTCAACCCCGACGCGGGCCTGCGTCGGGCGCGGGCCGCGACGCTGCTGATGCTCGCCCTGCCCGGCTCCGCCTACGTCTACCAAGGCGAAGAGCTGGGCCTCTTCGAGGTGGCCGACCTGCAGCCGGCCGACCTGCAGGACCCCGTCTGGACCCGCACCAGCCACAAGCGGAAGGGCCGCGACGGCAGCCGCGTGCCCCTGCCCTGGGACACCAGCGAGCCCGCCCTGGGCTTCGGCGACCACGCGCCGCACCTGCCGCAACCCGAGTGGTTCGAAGACCTGGCCGTCTCGGTGCAGGACGACGAGGACGAGTCCACCCTGTCGATCTACCGCCGCGCGCTCGCCCTGCGACACGAGCTGCAGCAGGGTGAGAGCCTGCGGTGGGCCGACGGCGCCCCGGACGACGTCGTGCACTTCTCGCGACACGACGGCTGGCACTCGCTGACGAACGTCGGTGGTGGCCCGGTCGACCTGCCCGCCGGGGCACGCGTCCTGGCCTCCAGCGAGCCGTTGCACGACACGCTCGCCGGCGTCACCGAGGTGCCGGGCGAGACGACGGTCTGGTTCTCGCTGCGCTGAGGCCGAGTGTCGACCGCCGTCGCGCCGAGGGTCGGGCCCGGTGGCCCGACGCGGCCACGCGCAGGAGGCGCGGTGCAGGCGGTCTCGCACCGCGCCTCCTGCCCTCTGCCGGGGGACGTGCCCGCGGGACGCGGAACGGCCCCGGTCCGAGGACCGGGGCCGTTCGTCGAGCGGGTGGGGTCAGGCGCGCGAGTTCTCGAGCACGTAGCCCTCTTCACCGTGCAGGGCGAGGTCGATGCCGGCCACCTCGTCCTCGTTCTTGACGCGGAAGCCGATCGTCTTCTCGATGACGAAGCCGATCACGAAGGCCAGGACGAACGAGTAGAGCATGACGGCGAGGGCCGAGAGGGCCTGGATGCCGAGCTGACGGAACGAGCCCGAGAAGAGCAGGCCGCTGCCGTTGGCGAAGAACCCGAGGTACAGCGTGCCGATGAGGCCACCGACGAGGTGGATGCCCACGACGTCGAGCGAGTCGTCGAAGCCGAGCTTGAACTTCAGGTCGATGGCCAGGGCGCAGACCGCGCCGGCGACCGCACCGAGGACCATGGCCCAGAACGGCGACAGGGCGGCGCAGGCGGGGGTGATCGCGACGAGACCCGCGACGGCGCCCGACGCGGCACCGACCGAGGTCGCCTTGCCGTCCTTGAGCTTCTCGACGACGAGCCAGCCGAGGATGGCGGCGGCGGGAGCAGCGATGGTGTTGAGGAACGCCAGGGCCGCGACGCCGTCGGCTGCGAGCTCGGAGCCGGCGTTGAAGCCGAACCAGCCGAACCAGAGCAGACCGGCGCCGAGCAGGACGAACGGAGGGTTGTGCGGCTTGTCGGCACCCTTGGCGAAGCCGACGCGCTTGCCGAGCACCAGCGCCAGGGCGAGGGCCGCGGCACCCGCGTTGATGTGCACGGCCGTGCCGCCGGCGAAGTCGATCACGCCCATGCTCGCGATCCAGCCGCCGTCGACGACGGAGCCGTCGTCACCGAGCGTGAAGTTGAAGACCCAGCTCGCGACCGGGAAGTAGACGACCGTGGCCCAGACGCCGGCGAAGATCATCCAGGCGCCGAACTTGGCACGGTCGGCGATCGCGCCCGAGATGAGGGCGACGGTGATGATGGCGAAGGTCGCCTGGAAGGCCGCGAAGGCGATGGTGGGGTACGCACCGGTCGGGTCGGCACTCTCCTGGAAGAGCGAGTCCAGGCTGAACATCGACGGGTCGAAGCCGAAGACGCCGTCCCAGCCGATGTACGTGTCGGTCCCGGCGGGGCCCGACGGCCCGTTCGAGAAGGCGATCGAGTAGCCGTAGAGCACCCACAGCACTCCGATGAGGCCCATGGCCCCGAAGCTCAGCATCATCATGCTGATGACGCTCTTGGCCTTGACGAGTCCGCCGTAGAAGAAGGCCAGGCCGGGGGTCATGAGCAGCACGAGTGCCGCGCAGATCAACATGAAGGCGGTGTTGCCTTGGTCCATGGGTGGGTCACCTCTCGAGTTTCTTCAGCCGGGGAGGCACCGACGTCGAGGTCCACCGCGTGGGTTCACGGGCTGGGGTGAGGGACGCTCTCGTCCGGTGCGGTCCTCAGTGTCTCGGGGTGAGGTTTCGGTCCGTGTGCGGGATTGTTTCCCCGATGTAACACGATTCGGGCGCAGGTAAACAACGTGTTACCAGATCACCGGCATCGGGCGTGACGACGGTCAGAGCGAGGTGAGCGCCACGAGGCGCGACACGGCGCGCAGGTACTTCTTGCGGTAGCCGCCGGCGAGCATCTCGTCGGAGAAGACCTGGTCGAGGGGCGTGCCCGACGCGACGACCCGGATCTGCGCGTCGTAGAGACGGTCGACGAAGGCCACGAGGCGCAGCGCGTCGACCTGGCTGGTGAGGACGTGCACGTCACGGAGGCCGACGGCGTCGAGGTCGTCGACGAGCTTGACGTACTTGCTGGGGTGGACGGTCGCGAGGTGGCGGACGACGCCGTCGAAGTCGTCGAGCGACACCGTGCCGCCGAGGGAGGCCGCCGCGGCGTCGACGTCGTCGACCACGTGTGCCCTGGCCTCGACCTCGCGTCGCCGGTAGTCGTTCCCGTCGATCCGCAGGGTGAGGAACTTGTCGCTCAACCCCTGGATCTCGCGGAGGAAGTCCGCCGCGGCGAAGCGGCCCTCGCCGAGCGCGTTGGGCGGGGTGTTCGAGGTGGCCGCGATGCGCGTGCCGTCGTCGGCCAGGTCGCCGAGCAACCGCGTCATCATCATCGTGTCGCCCGGGTCGTCGAGCTCGAACTCGTCGATGCAGACCAGGGACGCGCCCTTCAGCTGCGCGGCCGCACCGGCGTAGCCGACGGCACCGACGAGCGCCGTGTACTCGATGAACGTGCCGAAGTAGCGCCGCCCCGTCGTGCGGTTCCAGAGGGCGGCCAGCAGGTGGGTCTTGCCCACGCCGAAGCCGCCGTCCAGGTAGAGCCCCGGGCGGACGGCCGGGGCGGCCGGCTTCTTGCGGAACAGTCCCCTCTTCGGTGCCTCGGCACCCGCGCCTCCGAAGGTCGTCACGGCGGCGACCGCCTCGGCCTGCGAGGCGAACTCGGGGTCGGGGCGGTAGTTCTCGAGCGAGGCGTCGGCGAACTGCCGGGGAGGCACGAGCTGCGTCACGATCTCGGCCCCGGTGATCGTCGGGGTGCGGTCGGTCAACGAGACGAGCGTGCTGACGGATTCGGGGGGCATGGCGGCGGCCTCGCGGTGGTGGGGGCGGGGATGTGTCAGAGTCGTACGGTTCCCGGGCGACGGTCACGCGGCATGCGTAACCTCGACGGGGCCGACCAGAGGCGATCCTACGCCGCCGGGCACGACCCGTCGCCCGCCGCCGGCCCCATCCCGACACCTTGAACGAGGAGACACCATGGCCGTCGAGCACGACACGTCCGCCCGCTTCGGCGAGTACGCCCACCCCGAGCGACTCGTGAGCACCGAGTGGCTGCAGCAGCACCTCGGCACCCCCGGGCTCGTCGTCGTCGAGTCCGACGAGGACGTCCTGCTCTACGAGACCGGCCACATCGCCGGCGCCGTCAAGATCGACTGGCACCTCGACCTGAACGACCCCGTCCAGCGCGACTACGTCGACGGCGAGGGCTTCGCCGCCCTGATGGCCCGCAGCGGCATCTCGCGCGACAGCACCGTCGTGATCTACGGCGATAAGAACAACTGGTGGGCCGCGTACGCCCTCTGGGTGTTCTCGCTGTTCGGTCACGAGGACGTCCGCCTGCTCGACGGCGGCCGCGCCAAATGGGAGGCCGAGGGGCGCGACTACACGACCGACGCCCCGGCGGTCGAGCCGACGGACTACCCCGTCGTCGAGCGCGACGACAGCGTCATCCGGGCGTACAAGGACGACGTGCTCGCGCACCTCGGCAAGCCCTTGATCGACGTGCGGTCGCCCGAGGAGTTCTCGGGTCAGCGCACCACGGCTCCGGCCTACCCCGACGAGGGCGCCCTGCGCGCCGGCCACATCCCGAGCGCGCAGAACGTGCCGTGGGGCAAGGCCGCGGCCGACGACGGCACCTTCCGTCCGCTCGCCGAGCTCGACGTGATCTACCGCGACGGCGCGGGCCTCGCCGACGGCGACCAGGTCGTCGCCTACTGCCGCATCGGTGAGCGGTCGAGCCACACCTGGTTCGTCCTGACGCACCTCATGGGCTTCGAGGACGTCCGCAACTACGACGGCTCGTGGACCGAGTGGGGCAGCGCCGTGCGCGTCCCGATCGTCCAGGGCACCGAGCCGGGCGAGGTGCCGGCCCGGTGACCGACGTGGCCGCCTCCCCCGGCGCACTGCCCGAGGCACTCGTCGAGATCCGCGAGGAGTTCCTGGCGCTCGACGTCCGCAACCGTCTGCAACTGTTGCTCGAGTTCTCGAACGAGCTGCCCGAGTTGCCCGACCGCTACGCCGACCACCCCGACCTGCTCGAGCGGGTGGTGGAGTGCCAGTCCCCCGTGTTCCTCTTCGTCGAGGTCGCCGAGGGCCGTGTCCACCTGCACGCCACGGCTCCGCGCGAGGCGCCGACGACGCGGGGGTTCGCGTCCATCCTGGCCCAGGGGCTCGACGGGCTCACGGTGGCGCAGGTGCTCGACGACGTCCCCGACGACTACCCGCAGACCATCGGCCTGACCGAGGCGGTCAGCCCGTTGCGCATCCGCGGCATGACCGCCCTGCTGGGTCGGGCCAAGCGCCAGATCCGTGAGCGGACCGCCGCCGCGTGACGCTTCGGGTGCTGCACGCGCTCGAGCGGCCGACCGACGTCGGGGTCGAGCTCGACATCGACGACGCCGAGGCGCCGGCCCGGATCCGCGACCTGTACGCCCCACCTCGCGAGACCTGGCTGCGCCTGAACCTCATCGCCGCGGTCAGCGGTGACGCCGCGGGCTCGGACGGCACCTCCGAGACGCTGAGCAACGCCACCGACCGCACGATCCTGGCGGCCATCCGCTCGCTCGCCGACGGCGTCCTCGTGGGCGCGGCGAGCGTGCGGGCCGAGGGCTACCGCGTGCCGAAGTCGTCCCGGTTGGTCGTCGTCACGTCGTCCGGCGACCTCTCGGGCCACCGCATGGACCCGACCGAGGCCGAGCGCGTCGTCGTGGTCTGTCCGGCCTCCGCCCGGGCGCGGGTCCGCGAGACCCTTGGCGAGGCGATCTGGGCGGCCGCGGCCGTGCTGACTGCACCGGACGACGACGGTCGGCTGGAGCCCGCCGCGATCTTGCGGTGCCTCCGCGACCAGCGCCTCCTTTCGCTCGTCTGCGAGGGCGGGCCGTCGCTCGCCGGGCAGTTCTTGCGCGACGGGCTCGTCGACGAGCTGTGCCTGTCGACCTCGCCGCTCGTGATCGGCAGCGGACTGCCCGTGTTCGGACGCGAACGGTTCGACCCGGCGTCGCTCGTGCTCGGCCAGCTGCTCGTCGACGAGCAGAGCACGCTCTACGCGCGGTGGTCGGTCGAGGGCGGCCCGGCGAGCCGCTGACGGTCCAGCCACCCCGAGATCGCCGCGTCGAACCGCTCGGGGTCGAGGTTCCAGAGCTTGGTGTGCCGGGCGACCTCGAACACCTCGAGCGTCACGAGGTCGGGTCGCGCCTCGGCCAGCGCGTGCGACGCGGTGGACGGCACGAAGCCGTCGTCGTCGCTGTGCAGCACGAGCACCGGCACCTCGAGGTCACCGGACCGCGCCACGAGGTCGAGCCGGTCGAAGTCGATCGGCTCGGCGCTGCCCGCCAGCCGGCAGGCCAGCGGCGACCCCAGGAGGCGCAGCACGACGCCCTGGACGGCCGGCGGCACGCGCATGGCCGCGCCCTGGTACGCGAGGGTCGTCCGCCAGTCGACCACCGGCGACTCGAGCACGAGGCCCGTGACGACCCCTCGGAGGGCCGAGCGCGTCGCCGCCTGCAGCACGAGGGCACCGCCCATGGACCAGCCCATCAGGACGACCGACGTCGCGCCGTGTTCGACGGCGTACCGGAGGGCCGACTCGACGTCACGCCATTCGGAGTCGCCGAGTGCGTACCGGCCGTCCGGCGACGGGGGTGCCTCACCGTCGTTGCGGTACGACACGAGCAGCGAGGTGACGCCGCGGCGGTGGAAGACCGGCACGGCGCGGATCGTCTCGGCGCGGGTCACCCCCCGGCCGTGGACGCCGATCGTCCAGGGGCCGTCGGTGCCGGTCGCGGCCGGGACGAGCCACGCCGGGGCAGGGCCGACCTCGGTGGCGACCGTCACCTCGTGCGCGTCGAGGCCCGCGTCCCGCGGCGTCGGGAAGAGCCAGCCCCCGATGCGGCCGTGGCGGGCCCGGTCGAGCTCGCCGCCCTCGACGGCCTCGACCCGACGCACGACGTGCCGACCGTCGTCGCGGACGACCTCGCCGAGGCGGGCGTGCCCCCGGCCGCGGTCGAACCAGAAGCTGTACCGGCCGGGGAGGCGCGTGTCGGGCGTCGAGGACAGGGTCACCGTCCCGGCCGAGGCGTCGTGGGCCTCGATCCGGACGTCGTCGCGTCGCCGACGGGCCGGGGTCACGATCTTGCGCGCGATGGCCACGACCCCCGAGGCCAGGGCCGCCGACGACAGGAGCACGGTGCCGCCGACGGCGATCGAGACGATCGCGAGCGGGCCGGGGCCCCGTCGACCGGTGGGGGCGGGGCGGATCACGGGCGGCTCCTCGGGCGACGGCAGGTGGCTTCGGGGTGACCTGTGGATCTGCTGAGCCGGGCGCGGCGTGCCGCGAGGGTCGCCCTCGGGTTCGACCCTAGTCTTCGAGGGTGTCCGAGATCCCCCCGACGCCGACCCGGCCGCCCGCGTTCGCCGCGGCCGTCGAGTCCGTCCACCGCGCCTCCGCCCGGGACGCGCTCGCCGTGACCGAGATCCCCGCGCCGAACGGCCTCGCACCGCACGCCCTGGCCCTCGCCGGCGACGTCGTGGGTGCCGCCGGTCGCCCCGATCCCGACCTGGGCACGGGGCGTTTCGTCCTGCTCTACGACGAGGACGAGCCCGAGGCCTGGGGCGGTCCGTTCCGGGTCGTCAGCTTCGCGCAGGCCCCCCTCGAGACCGAGATCGCCCTCGACCCGTTCGTGGCGGACGTCGCGTGGTCCTGGTTGGTCGACAGCCTCGACGCCCGGGGCGCCTCGTACGACCAGGCCTCCGGCACCGCCACGAAGATCCTCTCGACCGGATACGGTGAGCTGGCCAGCCACGGCGACGGGGCCCAGCTCGAGCTCCGGGCCTCGTGGAGTCCCACCAGCACCGACCTGGCCCCGCACATCGAGGCCTGGAGCGAGCTGATCTGCACGCTCGCCGGGTTGCCCCCGACGGTCGAGGGCGTGACGCTCCTCGCCTCGCGGCGGGTCGGGCGGGACTGACCCACCGGACCAGGACGGCGCGACCGGACCAGAACAGCGCCCCCGGACAGGAACAGCGGAGACATGACCACAGCGACACCAGACGAGGCAACACCCGTCGGCGACGGCTCCGGCGGCGTGGAGCCCCGGGTGACCGTCCGACCCCGGGTCGAGACGGCGGACTCGGTCCACGGCGAGGTCGTCGTCATCGACGACCGTGAGGGGTACCTCGCGGCGGTCGAGGCGATCCGGGCCGGCACCGGACCCGTCTCCATCGACGCGGAGCGCGCCTCCGGCTACCGCTACTCGCAACGCGCCTACCTGATCCAGGTCTTCCGTCGGGGGTCAGGGGTGTTCTTGCTCGACCCGCCCGCCATCGGCTCGTTCGCCGAGCTGCAGGACGTCATCGGCGACGAAGAATGGGTGCTCCACGCCGCCAGCCAAGACCTTGCCTGCCTGCGCGAGGTGGGCCTCGATCCCAGCCGGATCTTCGACACCGAGCTCGGTGCCCGCATCGCGGGCCTGCCGAAGGTCGGGCTCGGAGCCGTCGTCGAACACCTGCTCGGCGTCCACCTCGCCAAGGAGCACAGCGCGGCCGACTGGTCCACGCGTCCCCTCCCCCAGAGCTGGCTCGTCTACGCCGCGCTCGACGTCGAGTTGCTCGTCGACCTGCGGGACGCCATGGAGGCGGTGCTCGCGGACGCGGGCAAGCTCGAGATCGCGCGTCAGGAGTTCGAGGCGACGCTGCGCCGCGAGGCCAAGCCCGCCCGGGTCGACCCGTGGCGTCGCCTGACCGGGCTGCACAGCCTGCGCGGGTCGCGCTCGCTGGCCGTCGCGCGCGAGCTCTGGCAGGCCCGCGACGACTACGCCCGAGAGATCGACACGGCACCCGGGCGGCTCGTGCCCGACTCGTCGCTCGTCGCGGCGACCCGGGCCATGCCGACCGACAAGCGTGCCCTGGCCGGCATCAAGGAGTTCGTCGGCCGCGCCAGCCGCAGTGAACTCGACCGGTGGTTCGCCGCCATCGAACGCGGTCGAGCCACGACCGACCTGCCGTCGCACCGTGGCCCGGCCAGCGACACCTTGCCCCCTCCCCGCTCGTGGGCCGACAAGAACCCGCTCGCCGACGCCCGGTACAAAGCCGTGCGGCCGCGCGTGACCGAGATCGCCGAGGGTCTCGACCTCCCCGTCGAGAACCTGCTCACGCCCGAGACGCTGCGCCGCCTCGCCTGGGATCCCCCGATCCCGTTCGACGCGCCCACGATCTCGGCGGCGATGGTCGAGCTCGGGGCACGCCCCTGGCAGGTCGACGCCGTGGCCGAGGCCGTCGCCGAGGCCTTTGTCGACGCCCACCAAGAGCCCGAGCCGACGAGCGACGGCCCTTCGTAGGATTGCTCGAACGATTCTCGGGCCCCCGGCCTCGTCCCTAAGATCAGGAGCAGATCCTGACACTGGAGGCACTGTGGCCGAGAGCAACGATGTCGTGTTCGTCGACGGGGTACGCACCCCGTTCGGTCGGGCCGGCGACAAAGGCATGTACTGGCAGACCCGGGCCGACGACCTGGTCGTGAAGGCGATGAAGGGCCTTCTCGAACGCAATCCGTCGCTCCCCCCCGAACGCATCGACGACGTCGCCATCGCCGCGACGACGCAGCAGGGCGACCAGGGCCTGACCCTCGGCCGCACCACGGCGCTCCTCGCCGGCCTGCCCCGGTCCGTGCCCGGCTACGCGATCGATCGCATGTGCGCCGGTGCCATGACCAGCGTCACCACCGTGGCCGGTGGCATCGCCTTCGGTGCCTACGACGTGGCCCTCGCCGGCGGCGTCGAGCACATGGGGCGCCACCCGATGGGCTTCGCCGCCGACCCGAACCCGCGGTTCGTCGCCGAGAAGCTCGTCAGTGGCGAGGCCCTCAACATGGGCAACACCGCCGAGCGCATCCACGACCGGTTCCCCCAGTTGACCAAAGAACGCTCCGACCGGTACGCGATGCGGTCCCAGCAGAAGCTGGCCGCCGCCTACGAGGCGGGCCAGATCCAACCCGACCTCGTCCCGGTCGCGATCAAGACCGACCAGGGCTGGGGGCTCGCGACCCGCGACGAGGCTCCACGCCCCGAGACCACCATGGAGGGGCTGGCTGCCCTCCGGACGCCGTTCAGGCCGCACGGTCGCGTCACGGCGGGCAATTCGTCCGGGCTGAACGACGGGGCGACGGTCAGTCTGATGGCGTCCGGGGCAGCCGCGAAAGAGCTGGGGCTCACCCCCAAGATGCGTCTCGTCAGCTTCGCCTTCGCCGGCGTCGAGCCCGAGATCATGGGCATCGGCCCCGTCCCGTCCACCGAGAAGGCGTTGCGCAAGGCCGGGCTCTCGATCGACGACATCGGCCTCTTCGAACTCAACGAGGCGTTCGCCGTCCAGGTGCTGTCGTTGCTCGACCACTTCGGCATCGACGACGACGACCCCCGCGTGAACCCCTGGGGCGGCGCCATCGCCGTGGGGCACCCCCTCGCCTCGTCGGGCGTCCGGCTCATGATCCAGCTGGCCCGCCAGTTCGAGCAGCACCCCGAGGTGCGTTACGGCCTCACGGCCATGTGCGTCGGCCTCGGTCAAGGCGGCAGCGTCATCTGGGAGAACCCCCACCACTCGCGAAAGGCGGCTCGAGCATGAGCACGGCGACCGAACAACTGACCGAGCTGTCGGCCGACGAGGTGGTCACGCACTCCCACGTCCGCGACGTCCCGCTGCCCTCGGGGGGCGTCCTCGCCCTCATCACCCTCGACAACGGTCGCGACCACACCCGGCCGAGCACCCTGGGGCCGGCGACGTTGCACGAGTTCGGCGCGACCCTCGACGCGGTCCGCACCCGCGCCTCCTCTGGTGAGATCGCGGCGATCGCGGTGACGGGCAAACCGTACTTCCTGGCGGCGGGTGCAGACCTGAGCAAGGTCAGCGCCATCCCGAGTCGAGACGTCGCCCGCGAGCTGGCCCGGCTCGGCCACGCCGTGCTCGGCAAGTTGCACGACGCCGCCGTGCCCACCTTCGTGTTCGTCAACGGGCTCGCCCTCGGCGGTGGGGTCGAGATCGGCCTGCACGCCGACTACCGCACGGTCGACTCGTCCGCCGCGGCGATCGCGTTGCCCGAGGTCTTCCTCGGGATCATCCCGGGCTGGGGCGGGGCCTGGTTGCTGCCGAATCTCATCGGCATCGAGAACGCCCTCAAGGTCGTCATCGAGAACCCGCTGAAGAACAACCGCACCCTCAAGCCCGCCCAGGCCCTCGAGCTCGGCATCGTCGACGTGATGTTCGGCCCGACCGCGTTCCTCGAGGACAGCATCCGCTGGGCCGACGACGTGCTGACGGGACGCGTCGTCGTCAAGCGGCCGAACGTGCCCGGCAAGCTCGAGCGTGCGGTGAAGTGGGACGTCGCCGTGTCGGTGGCGCGCAAGTCGCTCGAGTCGAAGATCGGCACCGTGGCGAAGTCCCCGTACGCCGCCCTCGACCTGCTCAAGGCGGCGAAGAACACCGACCGGGTGACCGGCTTCGCGGCCGAGGACGAAGCCCTGGCCGACCTCGTGGCCGGTGACCAGTTCCACGCCAGCATGTACGCCTTCGACCTCGTGCAGAAGCGGGCGAAGAGGCCGGCGGGGGCGCCCTCGCCCGACCTCGCCCGCACGGTCGGCAAGGTCGGCATCGTCGGGGCAGGCCTCATGGCGAGCCAGTTCGCCCTGCTCTTCGTCCGCCGCCTCCGCGTGCCCGTCGTCATCACCGACCTCGACCAGGCCCGGGTCGACACGGCCCTCGGCCGCATCCACGGAGAGATCGACGAGCTGCAGGGCAAGGGCCGCATCTCGCGAGACGAGTCGAACCGCCTCAAGGCGTTGATCACGGGCACGACCGACCTGGCGGACTTCGCCGACGCCGACTGGGTGATCGAGGCCGTGTTCGAAGAACTCGGCGTCAAACAAGAGGTCTTCTCGAACGTCGAGGCCGTCGTCTCCGACACGACGGTGTTGGCGACGAACACGTCGTCGCTCAGCGTCGAGCAGATCGGGGCGCGGCTCGCCCACCCCGAGCGACTCGTGGGGTTCCACTTCTTCAACCCGGTCGCCGTCATGCCGTTGATCGAGGTCGTCAAGACGCCCGCGACCGACGACGAGACGCTCAGCACGGCCATGGTCACGGCCAAGGCCCTGGGGAAGAACGCCGTCATCACGGCCGACACCCCCGGGTTCGTCGTCAACCGCATCCTGGCCAAACTGCTCGGCGAGGCCATGCACGCGGTCGAGACGGGGACGCCCTTCGAGGTGGTCGATCGTGCCACCGCACCGTTCGGCCTGCCCATGACCCCCTTCGAACTGCTCGAACTCGTCGGGCTCACGGTCGGGGCGCACGTGCTCGACACCCACCACGCGGCCTTCCCCGACCGGTTCTTCGCGAGTGACGGGCTGCATCGTCTGGCCGAGCACGGCACGATCTTCGAGCGTGACTCGAAGGGACGCCGCAAGGGGTTCGACAAGAAGGCCGTCGCCCTGGCAGCCGGGCCCGGCACGGCCCTCACCGACGACGAGCTGCGGGTCCGCATCGAGGACGGGCTCGCCGACGAGGTCGGACGCATGCTCGACGACCACGTGGTGGCGGCGGCCGAAGACATCGACCTCTGCCTGATCCTCGGGGCGGGGTATCCCTTCCAGATGGGCGGGGTGACGCCGTACCTCGACCGGGTCGGCGCCTCGCGGCGCGTGCGCGGACGCGACTTCCACGAGCCCGCGATCCGCGGCGTCGAGTAGGTCCCGTCGCGGCTCGGCCCCCTCAGCGACGAACGCCCCGTCTCAGGTCGAGACGGGGCGTTCGTCGTTCCGAGGCGAGGGCGTCCGCTTCGACTGCATCAGTGGTGTCGACGGTCCGTGGCGTCGACGGTCCGTCGCGCCGATGGTCGGTTCCGGCGATGATCAGTCGTGTCGCGCGTCCTCGTTGCGTGGTGTGGGCGCGTCCTCGTCGAGGGGACGCGCGACCGGGATGCGGCTGCCCAGCACCTGGGCGACGACGTCCCGAGCGATGTGCTGGGGGGTGAGGCCGGCCTCCTCGAGGATCTCGGCCCGCGAGCCGTGCTCGAGGAACTCGTCCGGCAGGCCCAGCTCGGTCACGGCGGTGTCGACGCCGGCGCCGCGGAGGTCCTGCCGCACCCGCGTCCCGATGCCACCGACGCGCACGCCGTCTTCGATGGTGATCACGAGACGGTGCGTGGCGGCCAGCTCGATGATGCTCGTCGGGACGGGAACGACCCAGCGCGGGTCCACGACCGTCGCGCCGATGCCCTGGGCCTCCAGTCGCTCGGCCACGTCGAGCCCGATGCCGGCCATGGGGCCCACGCAGACGATCAAGACGTCGTCGTGACCGGCCCGACGAAGGACTTCGACGCCGTCCGACAGACGCTCCACGGCCTCGTGCTCCACGCCGACCGCACCTTTGGAGAACCGGATGACCGTGGGGGCGTCGTCGACCGAGACGGCCTCGCGGAGTTCTTCGCGGAGCCTGGTCGCGTCACGCGGAGCCGCGAGGCGGATGTGCGGCACGATCTGCAGCAGGGCGAGGTCCCACATGCCGTGGTGACTCGGTCCGTCGGGCCCCGTGACGCCGGCGCGGTCCAGGACGAAGGTGACGCCGGCTCGGTGGAGTGCGACGTCCATCAAGACCTGGTCGAACGCCCTGTTCACGAACGTCGCGTACAACGCGACCACGGGGTGCAGACCGCCGAAGGCCAGGCCTGCGGCACTCGTCACGGCGTGCTGCTCGGCGATGCCGACGTCGAAGACCCGGTGGGGGAAGCGTTCGGCGAGCTTGTGCAGGCCCACCGGTCGGAGCATGGCCGCGGTGATGCCGACGACCTTCTCGTCGTGCTCGGCGATGTCGACGATCTCGTCGGCGAAGACCGACGTCCACGAGGGCGATGTGGCGGCCTCGAGCGGCTCGCCCGTCTCGGGGTCGATCTGCCCGACCGCGTGGAACTGGTCGGCGACGTCGGCCCGCGCCGGGTCGAAGCCGCGGCCCTTCTCGGTGATCGCGTGCACGATGACCGGGGCGCCGTAGTTCTTCGCCTGGAGCAGCGCTTCTTCCATCGCGACCTGGTCGTGCCCGTCGACCGGGCCGATGTACTTGATGTCGAGGTTCGAGTAGAGCGCCTCGTTGTTGGTGAAGCGGCTCAGGAAGCCGTGCAGTCCCCCTCGGACGCCGCGGTAGACGGCCCGACCGGGGTGACCGAGTCTGTCGAACACGGCTCGGCTGCCGACGTGGAGCTCTCGGTAGGCCTGGCGGGTGCGGACGGTGTTCAAGAACCTGGCCATGCCGCCGATGGTGGGTGCGTACGACCGACCGTTGTCGTTGACGACGATCGTGAGGCGACGGTCGTTGTCGTCGCTGATGTTGTTCAGGGCCTCCCACGTCATGCCGCCGGTCAGGGCACCGTCGCCGACCACGGCGACGACGTGCCGGTCGTCGCGACCGGTGAGTTGGAACGCCCTCGAGATGCCGTCGGCCCACGAGAGCGAGCTCGAGGCGTGCGAACTCTCGACGATGTCGTGCTCGGACTCCGACCGCTGGGGGTACCCGGCGAGTCCGCCGCGGAGGCGCAACCCTGAGAAGTCCTGACGCCCGGTGAGCAGCTTGTGGACGTACGACTGGTGGCCCGTGTCGAAGACGAACGCGTCGTGCGGCGAGTGGAACACGCGGTGCATCGCCAAGGTCAGTTCGACGACGCCCAGGTTCGGCCCCAGGTGCCCCCCGGTCTTCGACACCTCGGTCACGAGGAACCGACGGATCTCGGCGGCCAGATCGACCATCTGTTCGTTCGTCAGGCGGTCGAGGTCGCGAGGCCCCGTGATCGTCTGCAACAGGCTCATGCTGGTCTTCCTCCTCCGCCCTCTCGGGCATCCGTCCACTCTAGGCACGCGCCCGGCGAGAACGCCGTACGACCCCCGGACGACGCGCGTGCTCGTCCGGGGGTCTCGGGTCGGTGCGTACCGGCGATCAGACCAGGCTGCGCAGGACGTACTGCAAGATGCCACCGTTGCGGTAGTAGTCCGCCTCGCCCGGGGTGTCGATCCGCACGACGGCGTCGAACTCGACCGGCTGCTTGCCCTCGGGCGAGTGGGCCGTCGGGGTCGCCGAGACGTGGACCGTCTTCGGGGTGGTGCCGTCGTTCAGCTGCTCGAGACCGACGATGTCGATCTGCTCGGTGCCGTCGAGCCCGAGGGTCTCCCAGGTCTCGCCCTGGGGGAACTGCAGCGGGACGACGCCCATGCCGATGAGGTTCGAGCGGTGGATGCGCTCGAAGCTCTCGGTGATGACCGCCTTGACGCCCAGCAGGCTGGTGCCCTTGGCGGCCCAGTCACGGGACGAACCCGACCCGTACTCCTTGCCACCCAGGATGACCAAGGGCGTGCCCTGCTCCTGGTAGCGGGCACTGGCGTCGTAGATGAACGACTGCGGGGCCTCGGGCTGGGTGAAGTCGCGGGTGTAGCCGCCCTCGACGCCGTCCAGCAGCTGGTTCTTGAGCCGGATGTTGGCGAAGGTGCCACGGATCATGACCTCGTGGTTGCCCCGGCGCGAGCCGTAGGAGTTGAAGTCCTTGCGGTCGACGCCGTGCTCGTCCAGGTAGTGGCCCGCAGGGCTGTCGACCTTGATCGAACCGGCCGGGCTGATGTGGTCGGTCGTGACCGAGTCGCCGAGCTTGGCCAGGACGCGAGCACCGTGGATGTCGCTCACCGGCGTCGTCTCGATCGTCATGCCCTCGAAGTACGGGGGCTTACGGACGTAGGTCGACTCGGAATCCCACTCGAACGTCGCACCGGTCGGGGTCGGCAGCGACCGCCAGCGCTCGTCACCGTCGAAGACACCCGCGTACTCGTGGGTGAACATGTCGGTGTCGATCGACGAGTCGATCGTCTGCTGCACCTCGGCCGCGTCGGGCCAGATGTCGCGGAGGTAGACGTCGGTGCCGTCGTCGGAGGTGCCGAGGGCGTCGTTCTCGAAGTCGAAGTTCATCGAGCCGGCCAGGGCGTAGGCGATGACCAGGGGCGGGCTGGCGAGGTAGTTCATCTTGACGTCGGGGTTGATGCGACCCTCGAAGTTGCGGTTGCCCGACAGGACGGCGGTGACGGCCAGGTCGTTGTCCTGGACCGCCGTCGAGATCTCGTCGAGCAGCGGACCCGAGTTGCCGATGCAGGTCGTGCAGCCGTAACCGACGGTGTAGAAGCCGAGGTCTTCGAGGTAGGCGGTCAGACCGGCCTTCTCGTAGTAGTCGGTGACGACCTTCGAGCCGGGTGCCAGGGTCGTCTTGACCCAGGGCTTGGCCTTCAGGCCCTTCTTGCTGGCGTTGCGGGCGAGCAGGCCCGCGGCGAGCATGACGGACGGGTTCGACGTGTTGGTGCACGACGTGATGGCCGCGATGGCGACGGCGCCGTGGTCGAGCGTGAAGGTCGAACCGTCGCCGAGCGCGACGGACGTCGGCTTGGAGACCTTGGCCGGGGCGTGTGACGTGTGCGAGATCGAGTGCGGCTGGGCGTCGTCGTCGTCCTCGGCCGTGAAGCCGACGGGGTCGGACGCCGGGAAGGTGCCCTCGACGGCGGCGTCGATCTGGGAGTGGTCGGTGGTCGCGTAGTTCTCGAGGTCGACCTCGAACTGCGACTTGGCCACGGTCAGCTCGATGCGGTCCTGCGGGCGTTTCGGACCCGCGATCGACGGGACGACCGTGGCGAGGTCGAGCTCGAGGTACTCGCTGAAGACGGGCTCGGTCGACGGGTCGTGCCACAGCCCCTGCAGCTTGGCGTACTGCTCGACGAGGTCGATCTGCTCGTCCGACCGGCCGGTGAGGCGCAGGTAGTCGAGGGTGACGTCGTCGATCGGGAAGATCGCGGCCGTCGAGCCGAACTCGGGGCTCATGTTGCCGATGGTGGCGCGGTTGGCCAGCGGCACCTCGGCCACGCCCTCGCCGTAGAACTCGACGAACTTGCCAACGACGCCGTGGCGACGGAGCTGCTGGGTGATGGTGAGCACGACGTCGGTGGCCGTCACCCCGGTGGGAATCGAGCCCGACAGCTTGAAGCCGACGACCTTGGGGATCAGCATCGACACCGGCTGACCCAGCATGGCGGCCTCGGCCTCGATGCCGCCGACGCCCCATCCGAGCACGCCGAGGCCGTTGACCATCGTCGTGTGCGAGTCGGTGCCGACGAGGGTGTCGGGGTACGCCTGGAGCACGCCGCCGACCTCACGGCTGTAGGTGACGCGGGCCAGGTACTCGATGTTGACCTGGTGCACGATGCCGGTGCCCGGCGGGACGACCTTGAAGTCGTCGAAGGCGGTCTGGCCCCAGCGGAGGAACTGGTACCGCTCGCCGTTGCGCTCGTACTCGATCTCGACGTTGCGCTCGAGGGCGTCCTCGGAGCCGAACAGGTCGGCGATGACCGAGTGGTCGATGACGAGCTCGGCGGGTGCCAACGGGTTGATCTTGGTGGGGTCGCCGCCGAGTTCGGCGACGGCCTCGCGCATGGTTGCCAGGTCGACGATGCAGGGCACCCCGGTGAAGTCCTGCATCACGACGCGAGCCGGCGTGAACTGGATCTCGGTGTCGGGATCGGCGGTCGGCTGCCACGAGCCGAGAGCCCTGATCTGGTCGCCCGTGACGTTCGCACCGTCTTCGGTGCGGAGCAGGTTCTCGAGCAGGACCTTGAGGCTGAACGGAAGCTTCGAAGAACCCTCGACCGCGTCGATGCGGTAGACCTCGTAGTCGGTGGACCCGACCGTGAGGGTGTTCTTCGAGCCGAAACTGTTGATTGCAGACACGTGCCGTCTCCCTTGCTGACTACGCCCTCATCTTGGCCGGTGGGCGCGACGCCCACCAGCGAGGTCAGCCTAAGTCCGCGGGGTGTCCCCGGGGCCGATCCCAGCGATTTGTCTCGATGTCGAGACAAAACATAGCACCAGGAGGTGCGGGTCAGCTCGTACGGCCCCGCGCGTCGTCCGCGGCGTCGCGTCCGCGGTAGACCGTCCGGACGAGCAACCACGTCACCCAGAGCAGGCCGGCGTAGAGCGGCACGCCCATGACGAGCTTGAGGGTGCCGAGGAGGGCGACGTCTCCGGCGAGGAAGAGCGGGACCTGGGCGGCCAGACGCGCGGCGAAGAGCCCGGCCCAGAGCCACGTGGCCAGCACGAGGACCCGCCGCTTGGCGCGGTCCGCTCGCCACCCCGTGCCGTCGTTGGTGAGCAACCCGACGACGACGCCGATGAGCGGCCAGCGCACCGCGATGCTCACGAGCATCGCGAGGAGCGATGCGGCGTTGATGATCAGCCCTGGGACGAAGTTGTTCTCGGCCCGGCCGGAGAGGAGCGCGATGCCTGCCGAGAGGGCGATGCCGAAGACCCCGGCCAGGGCCTGCGCGACGGGGCCGCGCTGCACCGCCCGCGCCACGACGAACGCCACGGCTAGCACCAAGGGGATGAGCACCGACGGCACGACGTCGCGGGTGATCGTGTACACGACCACGAACCCGAGGCCCGGGACGATCGATTCGACGAGGCCCCGGACGCCACCGATGGCCGTCAGCAACGCCGCGGCCGTGGGCACCTCGCCCGGCGCGACCTGACCGATGCCGGCCCGCCGCGCCGCGGCCTGGAGCTGCGCCGCCAGCGAGACCCTCGGGTCGTCGAGCGGGGCCGGATCGGACGGATCGGGCCGCTCGGGCGTCACGGACACGACGGGTCAGACCACCGAGGGCGTGGTGCCCGGGGCGTCGGTCGGACCGGTCTTGGGCATGGCCAGCGGGATGAGCTCGCGGGGAGGCATGGGGGTCGTGCCACGCACGACGACGATGCTGCGGAACAGTTCTTCGATCTTCTCGGCGGCTTCGCCGTCGTCCGCAGCGTCGCCGGCGATGACGCCTCGCAGGAACCACCGCGGGCCGTCGACGCCGATGAAGCGAGCCCGCCGGGTCGTGCCGGGGTCACCGCCCATCACCGGGATCTCTGCACGGACCTCCGGGCCGAAGGGCCCCTCGACCTCGGCGGTCGTCCCGCCCTGCTTCTCGATCTGCTCGCTGATCTGACCCCGGATCTCGTTCCAGAGACCGGTGGTCCGCGGTGCGGCGAACGGCTGCACCTGGAGGGTCGACTTGGCGAAGTCGAGGCCCACGGCGACGACGCGCTTGCTGCCCTCTTCCACCTCGAGCCGGAGGTGCAGGCCCTCGCGGGGCAGGACCTTCACCCCGCCCAGGTCGACGTACGGACGGACCGGGTTGGCCTCGGTCTCGTCGAGCGGGCCGACCTCGGCGCGGTCACCGGGTGCCGACTTCGAGTCGTCGAAGACCTCGACCTCGGTCTCGTCGAGGGATTCGATGTCGACCTCGACGTCGGCGACGTCGGCCGACTCGACGTCGATCGCGACCTCGGCCACTTCTTGCTCGCGGCGCTTGGACTTCCTCACGCGGTGCCTCCTGGGTTGTGTGCGTATCCGGTCGAGCCGTGCCCGTCGACCCCGCGCACGCTCTCGGGGAGCGTCGGGACGGTGACGAAGGTCGCACGGACGACGGGCATGATGACGAGCTGGGCGATCTTGTCGCCGACGGCGACGTGGTGCTCCGCCGCCAGGTCGGTGTTGAGCAACGAGACCTTGATCTCGCCGCGGTAGCCGGAGTCGACGGTGCCCGGGGAGTTCACGACGGTGATGCCGTGCTTGGCCGCCAGGCCGCTGCGGGGCACGACGAACGCGGCGAAGCCCTCGGGCAGAGCGATGGACACCCCCGTGCCGACGAGTGCGCGCTGCCCCGGGAGGAGCACCAGGTCGTCGGTCGACAGCAGGTCGGCCCCGGCGTCACCGGGGTGGGCGTACTCGGGCACCGAGGTCGCCTCGGCGGCGATGAGGACGTCGAGGGTCTGGGTCACGTGTCGAGGGTAGTGCAGAAGTCTGGTCGAATGGACCCCATGAACCCCTACCGTGAGCGCCTGCTCCCGCCGCTCTCCGTCTTCGTGGCGTGCGCTCTGCTCGTCCCCGCCACCCTGCTGGTCTTCCTGCCCATCAACTCGACCGTGGGCGTCGTGATGGCCGTCGTCTTCTACGTGGGAGCCGTCGTCGCGCTCGTCCTCACCTCGCCGGTGCTGACGATCGACGACGAGGGGTTCACGGCAGGCAGGGCCCGGCTGTTCGCCCACGAGATCGGCGAGGCCGAGGGGTTCAGCGGTGCCGAGGCCACCAAAGAGAGAGGGCCCAGGCTCGACGCGCGAGCATGGACCCTGTTCCGGGGCTGGGTGCGTCCGGTCGTCAAGATCTCGCTGACCGATCTCGACGACCCGGCACCCTACTGGTTGGTGTCGACCCGTCGTCCCGACGAGGTCGTCCACCGGTTGGAGGAGCTCAGGCGGCGCACTCCCGGCAGATAGCGCCCAGCTTGGTCTCGTGGTCGAGCTGCGAACGGTGCTTCACGAGGAAGCACTCGACACAGGTGAACTCGTCGACCTGAGGGGGGAGGACGACGACGTCGAGGTCGAGGTCCGAGAGGTCTTGCCCGGCGAGCTCGAACGAGCCCGGGTTGTCGGCGTCGTCGTCGACGACGCCGGTCATCTTGTCGGGGACCCTCTCTTTGAGCCCCTCGATCGACTCCGAGCCGTCGTCGTCGTTCTTTCGAGGTGCGTCGTAGTCGGTGGCCATGCCCATCCAGTTCTTCGGTCGTTCGTGTGCCCGATTCGGCGGGTGCAGTTTGCATCACTCGTTGTCGAATAGCAAACCGGTTCCCACGGCCTTTCGGCCGCCTCGGAAGAACTGACGGCACGCCCGTCGTATTCCCGCGAGAACGGGCCCCGGCATGCGACTCTTGGCACCGGATCACGACGGTGAAAGGCGTGGAAAATGCAGGATCTCAGGGTCATCGGCGTCCAGAGCGGAGCTCTGCTCGTCGCGACCGACGCCGGTGGCGAGTACCGCCTTCCCGTCACGCACACGCTCCACTCCCAGCTCCGGGCGGCCAGCCCCGCCGACGCCCCGGTCGAACGCAAGGCGCCGCCTCGTGAGATCCAGGCCCTCGTCCGTGCCGGCAAGACGGCCGGCCAGGTCGCCGAACTGACCGGCGCCGACGTCGACTACGTGCACCGGTTCGAGGGGCCCGTGCTCGCCGAGCGCGCGTTCGTCCTCGCGAGCGCCCGCGCCGTCCCCGTGTCCGTGGCAGACGACGTGCCCGCGACGACCTTCGGCACCGTCATCGACGAGCGGCTCGACGGCGCCGAGACCACGCAGCGCGAGTGGACCGCCTACAAGGACGCCGAGCACGGTTGGGTGGTCCACGTGGCCTTCGTCACCCACGAGGTCGAGCGAGACGCGACCTGGCGGTTCGATCCCAAGAAGTCGGTGTTGGTGCCGCTCGGCGGGGACGCCCACCGTCTGTCCCGACACGACGAAGAAGCCGGTCCGCTCGTCCCCCGTCTCCGGGCCGTGGGCCGTGACTCCCGTCCGGACGACACGTCGGGGCGTTTCGACAGCGGGGCGTTCCTCGTCGAGCAGGACGCCGAGGTCGAGGTGCCCGCCGAGCCGGCGACCGACCGGCTGCGTCCCGGGGGCCGGAGCACCGCCTCCTTCGCTGCCGCCAACCGGACCCCCGACGACGCGAGCGGCCACGACCAGACCGCCGACCTGCTCGAGGCCCTGCGTCGCCGTCGCGGCGAACGTGAGGCGGCACGATTCTCGGACGACGACGGGCGCGGCGACCACCCGGCGACGGGCTCGATCCGGGTGATCGACGTCCCCCTCGACGACTTCGACCTGCCCGAGGGGGCCACCAAGCCGACGCCCGCCCTGCCCGACCTGTCGGATCGAGGCGAGATCACGGTCGAGAGCGTGCCCGTCCAACCCACGGGCATCCGCGGCAGCCGTGGACGCGCGGCCCGCCGGGAGATGCCGAGTGCTCAGCCGGCCAAGAAGGCCCGCGGCCGCACGTCCATGCCGAGCTGGGACGAGATCGTCTTCGGCGCGCGCTCCGACGACGATCCCGCCTGACCACGGCCGGCGTCACCTCGCTGGCTGGCGGCGGTACGCACCGAACGCCCTCAGGGGCACCATCGTCTCGTCGTCGGACCACGAGCCGTGCTGCCCGACCATCGTGCCGGGTTCACCGCCCCGGTCACGGCCGTCGTAGTAGGCCACGCCACGTCGGGCGGCGACGAGGACGTCCCCGATGCGGGGCACGACCACGGGGTCGACCGGACCGAACCAGCCTGCGTCCACCGCCTCCTCCCGGGTCAGCACCCAGGCGCGGTCGCCCTCGGCCGACCGCCAGGACTCCAGCAGCGCGCGCCGTCGACCGTCGCCGGCGTCGGGTTCGAGGTGCAGTTGCAGGCACCGGGGTTCACCGGCGACGTGGCGGACCCCGTCCACCAGGGCGGGCGTCCCGCCGAACACGATGCGGCGCCGCTCCCCCACGTCGACCATGCCGTGGTCGGCCGTGACGATCACCCCGACGTCCGGCGGCAGCCCTGCCTCGAGCGAGCGCACCTCGGAGTCGACGCCCTCGAGGGCGTCGATCCACTCGTCGGACTCCCACCCGGCCCGGTGCGCGATCATGTCGAGTTCGGGGACGTACAGATAGATCAGGGAGGCGCGGCCCGACTCCACGAGCTGCGCCGCGGTCGCGAAGCGGTCCGCCACGCTCTCGGCGACGTCGTACGTCGCTCCGCGGAGGATCGCCTCGGTCAGGCCGGAGGACCGGTAGCGCTTCGGGCCGACCGCGTGGGACTCGACGTCGGTCGCCGTCTCGAACAGGGTGGGGCGACGCTGCCACTCGTCGGGTCGCATGCGGTCGTCCCAGCCGGAGAGCTGCTTGACCACGCGGTCGTTCTCGGCGTCGAGGACCGAGTAGCCCACGAGTCCGTGCTGCCCCGGCAAGGCCCCCGTCGTCAGGGTCGTGAGGGCCGCGGCGGTGGTCGTCGGCCAGCCGGACCACAGGCTGCCCTTCACCCCGGACAACGTGCGGGCGTGGCCGCGACGGGCGCCGAGCGCCGCCTGCCCGAGACCGTCGACGACGACGACGACGGCGGCCCGGACGGCCGGCAGGCCGAGCACGTTGACCTCACCCCGCAGGGAGGCGAGACAGGAAGGCACCACGTCGGCCAGGCTCGCGGCCCCTCGAGGGCGCGCCGGTACGATGGAAGACACCGGCCCCAGTCTGGCACAGCGACGACCGGGGGCCTCCTCCACCCCGATCCGTGAGAAGTGCATGACCACCACCGAGAACACGAACGACCCCGACCACGGCGAACGCATCGAAGACATCGACGTCTCGCTCGAGATGCAGGGGTCGTTCCTCGAATACGCGTACTCGGTCATCTACTCGCGGGCCCTCCCGGACGCGCGCGACGGTCTCAAGCCGGTCCAGCGGCGCATCCTCTACCAGATGTCCGAGATGGGCCTCCGACCCGACCGCGGACACGTCAAGAGCGCACGGGTCGTCGGCGAGGTGATGGGCAAGCTGCACCCCCACGGTGACACGGCGATCTACGACGCCATGGTCCGGCAGGCGCAGCCCTTCACGATGCGGGTCCCGTTGATCGACGGTCACGGCAACTTCGGCTCCCTCGACGACGGCCCGGCGGCGCCCCGGTACACCGAGGCCCGGCTCGCCGAGGCGTCGCTGGCCATGACCCAGGGGCTCGGCGAGGACGTCGTCGACTTCGTCCCGAACTACGACAACCAGCTGATGCAGCCGGAGGTGCTGCCCGCGGCGTTCCCCAACCTGCTCGTCAACGGTGCCAGCGGCATCGCCGTGGGCATGGCCACGAACATGGCCCCGCACAACCTGGTCGAGGTCGTCGGCGCCGCTCGTCACCTCATCGACCACCCCGACGCGAGCCTCGACGACCTAATGGCCTTCGTGCCCGGTCCCGATCTGCCGACCGGAGGCACGATCGCCGGCCTCGCCGGGGTCCGTGACGCCTACGCCACGGGTCGTGGCAGCTTCAAGACCCGGGCGCGCGTCGCCGTCGAGAGCATCACGGCGCGCAAGAACGGTCTCGTCGTCACCGAGCTGCCCTACCTCGTCGGCCCCGAGAAGGTCATCGAGAAGATCAAGGACGGGGTGCAGGCGAAGAAACTCACGGGCATCACGGACGTCACCGACCTGACGGACCACACGCACGGCCTTCGTCTCGTCATCGGCATCAAGACGGGCTTCAGCCCCGAGGCCGTCCTCGAGCAGCTCTACCGCTACACGCCGCTCGAGGACGGCTTCAGCATCAACAACGTCGCCCTCGTCGAGGGTCAGCCGCGGACGCTCGGGCTGAAGGAGATGCTCGAGGTCTACGTCGCGCACCGAGTCGCGGTGGTGACGCGTCGCAGCCGCTACCGGCTCGCGAAGAAAGAGGACCGCCTCCATCTCGTCGAAGGGTTGCTCGTCGCCATCGTCGACATCGACGAGGTCATCCAGGTCATCCGGACGAGCGACGACACCGCCGCCGCGCGAGCCCGTCTCCGCGAGGTCTTCGACCTCAGCGAGATCCAGGCCGAGTACATCCTCGACCTGCAGTTGCGGCGCCTGACGAAGTTCAGCCGGATCGAACTCGAAGCCGAGCGCGACGAACTGCTCGCGGCGATCGCCGACCTCCAGGCGCTGCTGGCCGACCCGGCCCGACTGCGGGCCCTCGTCTCGAGCGAGCTCGGCGAGATCGCCGAGCAGTTCGGCACCCCACGGCGCACGCTGCTGACCGAGGCCCGACCGAGCGTCGCCACGACGGGTCGTGGCAGCAAGGCCGCCCCCGTCCTCGAGATCGCCGACACCCCGACCAGGGTGTTCCTCTCCACCACGGGCCGCATCCTGCGCGTGGACCACCTCGACCCCGACTCGGCCGTGCCCTCTCCCCCGGCGCGACGCACGAAGCACGACGCGGTCCTGTCGTCGATCGACACCACGGCACGCACCGAGATCGGTGCGGTGACGAACTTCGGTCGCCTCGTCCGACTCACCCCGGTCGACCTGCCGTCCGTGCCGCCGACCTCGGTCCAGCTCGGCGCGGGGGTCCCCGTCCGGGACTACGTCGGTCTGGTCGACAAGAAGGAGCGCGTCCTCGGACTCGTCTCGCTGACCTCCGAGCGGACCATCGCCCTCGGCACCGCGCGAGGCGTCGTGAAGCGCGTCGCGACCGGCCAGTACCCGGCTCGACCCGATTTCCCCGTGATCTCGCTCAAGAAGGGCGACGAGGTCGTCGGTGTCGCCCAGGGCGTCGACGACGACGAACTGGTCTTCGTCTCGTCGGCCACGCAACTGCTGCGATTCACCGCCTCGTCGGTGCGTCCGCAGGGGCCGGCCGGCGGAGGCGTCGCGGGCATCAACCTGGCGGACGACGCCACGGTCATCTTCTTCGGCTCCGTGCCCGCAGGCCGCGAGGCCGTCGTCGCGACCGTCTCCGGCAGCAGTGCGACGATCGTCGGCACCGACCCCGGGCGGGCCAAGCTGAGCGCGTTCGACGAGTACCCGGGCAAGGGCCGGGCGACCGGCGGCGTCCGCTCCCATTCGCTGCTGAAGGGTGAGGACGCCCTCTTCCTGGCCTGGGTCGGCCCCCGGCCCGCGCAGGCGGTCGGACCGGACGGCTCGGTGCGCACCCTGCCGACCGAACTCTCCCGACGCGACGGCTCGGGCACTCCGCTGGATGCCGTCGTCGGGTCGATCGGGGCGTCCGTGGCTTACATCACCGACTCGGCGACGGGCCTCGAAGCCGGAGCCGAACCGAGCGAGTGACCTGGCCCGGGCCAGCCCCGGCGTGGGACGACGCCGCCCGTCGCGAACGGGGAGCGACGTCGTGCGGGGCGGCGGGCCGACCGAGGCTCAGACGTCGATGCGGTCGCGGCTGAGGCCTGCTCCGTCGATGATGAACTCTTTTCGAGGAGCGACGTCGTTGCCCATGAGCAACTCGAAGACCCGCGCCGCGTTCTCGGCATCGTCGACCTTCACGCGGCGGAGCATGCGGTTCTGGCGTTCCATCGTCGTCGTGCGGAGCTGCTCGGCATCCATCTCGCCGAGGCCCTTGTAGCGCTGGATGGGGTCTTGGAACTTCTTGTTGGTGCGCTTGAGACCGGCGAGAACGCCGTGCAGCTCTTTCTCGGAGTACGTGTAGAGCGTCTGGTTCGGTTTGCTGCCGGGGTGCATGACCACGACGCGGTGAAGCGGAGGCACTGCGGCGAACACCCGCCCGGCCTCGATCATCGGACGCATGTACCGGAAGAACAGCGTGAGCAGCAGCGTCCGGATGTGGGCACCGTCGACGTCGGCGTCGCTCATGATGATCACCTTGCCGTAGCGGGCCGCGTCGAGGTCGAACGAACGCCCCGAGCCGGCACCCAGCACCTGGATGATGGAGGCGCACTCGAGGTTCGAGAGCATGTCGCTGACCGAGGCCTTCTGCACGTTCAGGATCTTGCCGCGGATCGGCAGGAGGGCCTGGAACTCGCTGTTGCGAGCGACCTTGGCCGTTCCGAGGGCCGAGTCGCCCTCGACGATGAAGAGCTCGCTGTTCGCGACGTCGTTGGACCGGCAGTCGACGAGCTTGGCCGGCAGCGTCGAGTTCTCGAGGGCGTTCTTGCGACGCTGGGTCTCTTTGTGCGCGCGGGCGGCGATGCGGGACTTCATCTCGGCCACGACCTTGTCGAGGACGAGGCCGGTCTGGGCCTTGTCTTCTCGACGGGTGGACGCGAAGAGCTTGCCGAACTCGTCTGCCACCACGTTCGCCACGATCGCCCGGACGGCCGGCGTGCCCAGGATCTCTTTGGTCTGACCCTCGAACTGTGGCTCGGGCAGACGCACCGTGAGCACGGCGGTCAGGCCGGCGAGGACGTCGTCTTTGTCGATCTTGTCGTTGCCGACCTTGAGCCGGCGTGCGTTCGCCTCGACCTGCTGGCGGACGAACTTGAGGAGGCCGGCCTCGAACCCCGCCTGGTGCGATCCGCCCTTCGGCGTGGCGATGATGTTCACGTAGCTGCGGAAGACCGTCTCGTAGCCGCTGCCCCACCGCAGGGCGATGTCGACGTCGCACTCGCGTTCGAGTTCGGTGGCGATCATGGCGCCGCCCTCGGTGAGGACGGGCACGGTCTCGGTGTAGGTGCCGGACCCCGTCATGCGCCAGGTGTCGGTCACGGCG
Source organism: Frigoribacterium sp. VKM Ac-1396 (assembly GCF_015350895.1). Classification (NCBI taxonomy): domain Bacteria; kingdom Bacillati; phylum Actinomycetota; class Actinomycetes; order Micrococcales; family Microbacteriaceae; genus Frigoribacterium; species Frigoribacterium sp. VKM Ac-1396. The sequence continues at coordinate 473,249 of NZ_JADKSD010000001.1, forward strand.
GTGTCGGGCGCGAGGAACTCGACGTACTCGCTGATGCCCCCGTCGAAGCGGAACGTGCTCTCGAGGGGGAAGCCGCCGTCGGTGAGCGACCCGGCTCGCTCGTCGCGAAGTGTCAGCGTGAGCCCAGGGATGAGGAAGGCGGTCTGTCGAGCCCGCCCCGAGAGCTCGTCGGTCTGGAACGACGCACCGCGGGTGAAGATCTGCCGGTCGGCCCAGTACCGCACGCGCGTGCCCGTGACGCCCCGCTTGGTCTTGCCGACCTCGCGGAGCACGCTGCCCGAGACGAACGGCGTGAACGGGGAGTCGGGCGTCGGTGCGCCGGTGTCGTCGAAGGTGCCGGGCTCGCCGCGGCGGAACGACATGGCGTAGGTCTTGCCGCCCCGGTCGACCTCGACGTCGAGTCGCTCGGACAACGCGTTGACCACGGACGCCCCGACCCCGTGCAGGCCCCCGGACGACGTGTACGAGCCCCCGCCGAACTTGCCGCCCGCGTGGAGCTTGGTGAAGACGACCTCGACGCCGCTGAGCCCCGTCTTGGGTTCGATGTCGACCGGCACGCCACGACCGCTGTCTCGGACCTCGACGCTGTCGTCGTCGTGCAGGACGACGTCGATGGTGTCGCCGTGGCCACCCAGGGCCTCGTCGACGGAGTTGTCGATGATCTCCCACAGGCAGTGCATCAACCCGCGGGAGTCGGTCGACCCGATGTACATGCCGGGCCGCTTGCGCACGGCCTCGAGGCCCTCGAGCACCGAGAGGTGCCGGGCCGAGTAGTCGGAGGCGGGTGCGGACGAAGTGGGGGGCATGGTTCTCCAGGAGCCTTCGGCTCGACGGCGGGAATGCGAGGAGGCGGTGACCGCGTTACAGCCTACCGAGAGCCGCCGACAGGGCGGCTCCGACACTCGATCGGGCCGTCCGCTCTACGCGATGAGCGAAATCGGGGCCGATGTCACGCGATACCGACGTCGGCGTGTTTTGATGAGTGTCACCACCCACCGCACCACCGTCAGGAGGAGCATCACATGACTCAGATGGCCACCGACCAGACCGCCGTCGACGAGCTCGGCTCCCGTTACCAGTTGAGCGCCGCAGACCGCTGCGACAGCTGCGGGGCCCAGGCCTACATCCGCGCCACCATGGCCACGGGCGAACTGCTCTTCTGCGCCCACCACGGCGCGAAGTTCAGAGAGAAGCTGCAGCCCACCGCCATCGAGTGGCTCGACGAGAGTTCGAAACTCCTCGCCCACTGAGACCCCGCGTCGACACCGGACCACAGCCCGGATCGCACGCACGACGAAGGCCCCGCATCCAATCGGTGCGGGGCCTTCGTCGTGTGTGCGCCGACGGCGAGGTCACATGGCCTTGAAGGACCGTTCGAGGTTGTCGGCGATCACCCGCTGTGATGCGGCCGCGTACTCGTCGAGCTTGGCGTGTGCGGTGCCCGACGCGTACGAGATCATGCGGCGGCTCAGCGCGACGCGCAGCACCCGGTCGGTCAACGTCGGGTTGAGCGGCAGCACGGGCCCCTTGAGCTGCGTGCCGAAGGATGCTCCCCGCAGCACGCCCTCGCGGCCGTCGCCGTTGCCTCCGCCGTGGACCACGGAGCCGAAGGCCTGGGCACCGGAGCCGAGTTCGAGATGCGCAGCGTGGTCCTCGAAGCCGAAGAGCGTGATCTCGTCGCCCTGGTAGTCCGTGGTCACCGTCAGGTAGTTCGTCCTGCGGGGTGCACCCCGACGGACGAGGGCGTCGAAGAATCCGACACCCTCGACGGTCTCGCCCTCGACGGTCTCGACCCCGCGGCTCAGCAGCTCGAGTCCGCCGCCCACCGCCACCACCGGGACGCCCGAGGCGGCGAACGCGTCGAGGGCCGGACCCAGGCGACGTGCGTCGGCGGAGACCGAGCGGACGCCGGACAGCGGCCCGTGACCGACCACGACGACGTCGGCGACGGTCGGCACGTCGTCGCCGACCCGGTACTCGAGCACGGAACTCTCGATGCCGGCACGACGGGCTCGGACGGCGAGCGTGGTCACGTTGCCCCGATCACCGCTGACGCCGAGTTCTTCGGGGTAGAGGTGGACGATTCGGAGGACGTCGTCGCTCACGCGGTCTTCTCCAGGTCGGGGTGGCCGAGGATGCGGCGCGCCAGCATCATCTGCTCGTAGTTCGTGACGAAGTGCTTCGTGTGGTCGCCGGACGACGGCAGCGCACGCATGAGCCGGATGGCCTTCGAGATGTCCTCTTCGATCACGTGCACCGGGATGCCCTCGTGCTCGAGCCGCAGGGCGAGCTGCCACGCCTTGGCCCCGGCCAGGACGTCGACGTGGTCCAGGTGGGAGAAATCGATGTCGTAGATCCACGAGATGTCGGGCGTGCCCTCGTCGATCGCCAACATGACCTGCTCGACGTCTTGAGGGAGCGCGTCCAGGTTGAGCTGCAGGCTCGCCGCGTTCTTGAACATGATGAACTCGGCCTCGTCGTCGCCGAGGGACATGCGTTCGCCGCGCCCGTAGGCGGGTTTCATCCCGTCGAAGGCCCGACGGACGGCATCGGGGTCGACGGGGTGGCCCAGGACCACCGACGCGGTCTGCAGCGCCGCGGCGGCGTCGACGGCGTAATGCAGGCCGCGGGCCGGCAGGCGGACGTCGATCGGGGTGCCCGACACGGTGATGGTGGCGCCGTTGCCGGTGAGGGCGGTGACCTCGGTGTCTGCCACCAGGGAGTCGTCGGCCCGACGGCTGAAGTCGTGCGCGTTCTGCAGGCCGTTGGGCGAGGCCGAGACGACCTCGGGTGAGGCACCGAAGCGCGTCACGGCCTGGCGGCCCACGCCCTGGTACGGACCGAGGTGCTGGTCGTCGCGGTTCGTGACGACCGCGGTGGTGGCCTCGGCCGCCGTGTCGGTCATCATCGTGCCGACGCGCTCGGTCTCGAAGAACCGGTAGAGCTGGTCCACCTGGACGTTCAGCATCAACACGGTCGACGGATGGAGCGACTTCGTGAGTTCGACGGCGAACGCCTCGTCGACCTCGATGACCCCGATGTCGTCGCGGACGCGACCGAACGGCGTGACCTCGCGGAGGAAGGCGGACGCGATGCCCTGGGGCAGGTTGGCACCCGTCGGGTTCGTGAACACCTTCAGGCCGTGGGCCCGAAGCGTCTCGGTCAGCATCATCGTCGTGGTCGACTTGCCGTTGGAGCCGAGCACGAAGACCACGCCGCGCTCGAACTGCGACGAGACGTGAGTCAGGAAGTCGGGAGCGAGCGTCAGTACGGTGCGCCCCGGGTACGCCGAACCGCCGCCTCGCAGGCGGGCGACGGCCCGGACGAGACGACCGGCCAGGACGGGGACGAGATAACGCACGGGCCTACTCGAGGTAGTCGCGGAGCGACTGCGATCGCGACGGGTGGCGCAGCTTCGCCATCGTCTTCGACTCGATCTGGCGGATGCGCTCACGCGTCACGCCGAACGTGTCACCGATCTGGTCGAGGGTCTTGGGCATGCCGTCGCCCAGCCCGAAGCGCATGCGGATGACGCCGGCCTCACGCTCGGACAGGCTGTCGAGCAGCGACTCCAGCTGCTTCTGCAGCATGGTAAAGCCGACGGCGTCGGCGGGCACGACGGCCTCGGTGTCTTCGATGAGGTCGCCGAACTCGCTGTCGCCGTCTTCACCGAGGGGCGTGTGCAGCGAGATGGGCTCTCGACCGTACTTCTGGACCTCGACGACCTTCTCGGGCGTCATGTCGAGTTCGCGGGACAGTTCTTCGGGCGTGGGCTCGCGACCGAGGTCTTGCAGCATCTGGCGCTGGACGCGGGCGAGCTTGTTGATGACCTCGACCATGTGGACCGGGATGCGGATCGTGCGCGCCTGGTCGGCCATGGCGCGGGTGATCGCCTGACGGATCCACCAGGTGGCGTAGGTCGAGAACTTGAAGCCCTTGGTGTAGTCGAACTTCTCGACGGCGCGGATGAGCCCGAGGTTGCCCTCTTGGATCAGGTCGAGGAACTGCATGCCGCGGCCGGTGTAGCGCTTGGCCAGGCTGACCACGAGTCGGAGGTTGGCGCCGAGGAGGTGGCTCTTGGCGCGTTGGCCGTCGCGGGACACCCAGCGCAGCTCGCGCTCGAGCTCGCGGCTCAGGCCGGTGCTGTTGGCCAGCTTGTCGTCGGCGAAGAGCCCTGCCTCGATGCGCATGGCGAGCTCGACCTCTTCGGCCGCGTTCAGCAGGGCGACCTTGCCGATCTGCTTGAGGTAGTCCTTGACGGGGTCGGCGGTCGCGCCGGTGATGGTCGTCGAGTAGACGGGCATCTCGTCGTCGTCGTCCTGCGAGATGACGAGGGCGCCAGTCGGCAGGATCTCGGGGGCCGGGGTCGGGCTGTCGGCATCGGCGTCGTCGGACGCCGCGGGGTCGACGACGGCGTCGGCGTCGACCTCGTCGTCGCTCGCCTCGGACGCGGCGGCCTTCTTCGCCGCCGCAGCCTTCGTCGGAGCCTTCGCTGCCGCCTTCTTGGCGGGGGCCCTCTTCGCCGGCGCCTTCTTGGCGGCGGGAGCCGTGGTCTCGGCCTCGACGGCCGTGTCGTCGCTCACGGCCTCGTCGGGGGCCGTGGTCGCTTTGGTGCGTGTAGCCATGCGAACACCTTTCAGTTCTCGGTACGTCCTGGCCGGACGCGGTCGTCGCGTTCTCGTGCGCCGGTGGGGACGTCGACCGGCACTGGGCGTCGGCCGAATTCGGGCAGTACGAGGACCCATGTCAAGTCCTCGGCCGCAAGCGCGTCGGCTGTGCCGACTCGCGATCTCGATCGATGGACATGAACGGGTCCGTGTCTCATTATTGCACGTCCTGCGCAGGCCGGACGACACGAGGCAGGTCAGGCAGTCGGTCCGCCCCTGCGTCGCCACCACGTGGCCTGCCACCGCCTGTTGAGGGCAACCCAGAGCGGGGCGACCTCTATTCCCTCCTCGAGGCGGAGGCCCCGCCGCGTCCGCCGCCGTTCGACCAGGAGCGCCACGACTCCCCCGCCGACCACGACGTACTGCACCAGGAGGGCGATGCGGAACGAATCGAACGAGAACAGGTCACTCGGCCGGCCGGAGGCGACGCGAGCCGAGTCGAGCTGGTCGAGGACGACCCCGATGAGGAACATCATGACGAAGCTGGCCAGGAACCCTCCGACGTTCACCACCCCGTTGGCGACGCCGAGACTGCGGAGGGGGTTGAAGGTCCGCGCGAAGTCGAAGCCGATCAGCGACCCCGGACCTCCCACCCCCAGCGCGACGACCAGGACGTAGGCGAGCCAGTGCGGCGGCGTCCCGGGCCAGACCAGCAGCGTCGTCCACACCACGCCGAGCATCGTGACGATGCCGAGCACGAGGTTCGACCGCCGCATGGGGTACCTCGCCACGAGGACGCCCAGCACCGGCCCCGCGACGACGCCCGACAACACCAGCAGCGAGAGCATGCCCGAGGCCTCGCCGGTCGAGAACCCGAGACCGCCCACGAGCAGTGGCACACCCCACAGGAGGCTGAAGACGGTGCCCGACGACTGCGTGACGAAGTGCGACCAGAAGCCCAGCCGCGTGCCCGGGCGTTTCACGCTCTGACCGAGCTGTCGCCCCGCGTCGGCCCAGGTGACGACCGCCTCGGACCGGATGCGGCCGACCGGAGACTCCTTGACGACCGCCAGCACGACCACGGCGGCCACGACCGAGAGGGATGCAGCGCTCAGGAAGGCCGGCGTCCACCCCGCTCCGTGCAGCACGATCGACAGCGGCACCGCCGACAGCACCTGTCCGAGCTGCCCGACGTTGCCGGTCCACTGCGAGATCTGCGGCAGGATCGGGCCGCGGAACCACGCGGGCAGGAGTCGGATGACCGAGATGAACGTCATGGCGTCGCCGGCCCCGACGAGCACGCGGCCCGCGACCGCCACGCCGATCGTCGGCGGCGAGAGCGCGACGACGAGCTGACCCGCGGCGAGGAGCACGGCGCCGGCGAAGATGAGCCTCTTGGGCCCCACCCGGTCGAGCAGCACGCCCACGGGGATCTGCAGTCCGGCGTAGACGACGAGCTGGACGACCGCGAGGGTCGACAGGGTCGAGGCCGAGACGCCGAAGAGCTGCTGGGCCTCGACGCCCGAGACGCCGAGCGACGAGCGCTGCAGGACGGCGACGACGTAGGCGAAGACGGCGGCGCCCCAGACGAGCCAGGCGCGGGCGGAGTTCACCCCGCGACCCTAGCCGACGGGGGGCTGGCCGCCGGCCCGCGCCTCCTGCGCCCGGACGACGGGACGCACCCGGGAGGCGCGGTGCGGGTCAGTCGCGGTCGTCGCCTTCGCCGTCCACCCGCCGGGTGGCGAGGAACTTCTCGAGCTCGGCCGCCAGGGCGTCGGCCGTGGGCACCTGGCCGTCCTGGTCGGTCAGCGGCGAGGGCAGGGGGTTGCCCTGCATGTAGGTGTCGTGTCGTTCTTCGAGGGTGGCGACGAGGCGCGAGAGCTCGTGGTTGCCCGCGACCTGCTCGTCGACCTTGACCATGAACTCGCGACCTTCTTCGCGGAGGCGGTCGGTGGGGAAGATGAGACCGGTCGCGGCACTGATGCTCGACAGCGCTGCGACCGCGGCGTCGGGGAACTCGGTGTCGGCGAGGTAGTGGGGCACGAGGAGGACGAAGCCGGCCGTCGGGTGGCCGGTCTCTCCGAGTCGGTGCTCGACGAGGTGGAGCGCGTTGGCGGGTGCCTGCGTGACGGGCTTCCAGACCGACATGGCCTCGACCAGATCGGAGCGGTTGCCGCTGACCGTCACCCCGATCGGCCGGGTGTGCGGCACCGGCATGGGGATCGAGTGCACCCAGGTGGTGGTCGAGACGCGGTATCGCTCGACGAGTTGGACGACGGCCGCGGTGAAGCGCTGCCACTGGAAGTCGGGTTCGAAGCCCGCGAGCAGCAGGAACTGTTGACCGAGGTCGTCTCGGACGAGGTGGAGCGACAGCGTCGAGGGCTCGATCTCGGAGATGTGGTCCTGGTCGAACGTGAAGGTCGGACGACGGGCCCGGTAGTCGAGCAGCTCGTCGGCGTCGAACGTCGCCACGAGGGTGTGGTCGAGGGCGTCGAGGACGTAGTCCGCGAGCTGGCTCACCGCCGAGCCCGCGTCGGCGAACCCGGTCAGGCCCGCGACGAGCGGCAGCCCTTCGGGCACGTCGTCGGCGTCGGGGCTGAGATCGTAGAGGGCTGCGGGGTCGTGCATGGTGTCCATGCTAGGCATCGGCCGTCGTCCACCGGTGCCGACGACCACGTGCCGAGAGCGAACAGCGCGGTGGATACGATTGACGGATGACCGTCGCCACGCTCTCCGTCCTCCCGTCCGATCCGACCACCGCCGAGGCCGACGTCCTCGTCGTCGGGGTCGTCAAGGGGGCCGACGGCCCCGAGGCGACCGTCCGGGTCGAGGGGCTGTCCGACTCGTTCGCGGCGCTCGGCGTGACCGGCGCCCGCGACGAGCTCGTCAAGGTGCCCGGCCACGGCGTGACCGCCTCGATCGTCGCGCTCGTCGGCCTCGGGGACTCCGTCACCGCCGAGGGCCTCCGCTACGCCGCCGGCTCCGCCGTGCGTCAGCTCACCGCCGTCGACCGCGTCGTGCTGGCCCTGCCGGTCGCCGACGACCTCGACGCGCTCGCCGCGCTCGAGGGAGCGGCGATCGCCTCGTACGAGTTCGACGCCTTCCGTCACGCGTCGGCCTCGGACAGTCGTCGGCACGCCCGCGAGGTCGCCCTCGCGACGTCGGTCGACGTGCCGGCCGTCGTCGTCGAACGAGCCACCGTGGTGGCCGAGGCGGTGCACACCGTGCGCGACCTCGCCACGACGCCCCCGCAGCAGATGTACCCGCAGGCCCTCGCCGACTTCGCGGTCGAGCACGCCTCGGACGACGCCCTCTCGGTGACCGTCCTCGACGAGGAGGCCCTCCGCGAGGGCGGCTACGGCGGCATCCTCGGCGTCGGCCAGGGCTCGAGCCGGGGGCCCCGTCTCGTCAAGGTGGAGTACTCCCCCGCCGGCGCGACCAAGCACCTCGCCCTCGTGGGCAAGGGCATCACCTACGACACAGGCGGCCTGTCGCTCAAGCCCGCCGCGAGCATGCTCGGCATGAAGGACGACATGACCGGCGCCGCCACGGTGCTCGCCGTGACGGTGGCCGTCGCCAAGCTGGGGTTGCCCGTCCGGCTCACCGCATGGCTCTGCATCGCCGAGAACATGCCGAGCGGCACGGCCATCCGGCCCGACGACGTCCTCACCATCAAGGGCGGCACGACCGTCGAGGTCACCAACACCGACGCCGAGGGGCGTCTGGTCATGGCCGACGGGCTCGTGGCGGCCAGCGAAGAACAGCCGGACGCGATCGTCGACGTCGCGACGTTGACGGGCGCGCAGGTCGTCGCGCTCGGCACCCGGTACGTGGGCGTCATGGGCAACGACGACCTGGCCACCGAGATCGTCTCGGTCGCCGACGCGGCCGGCGAGACCTTCTGGCGCATGCCGCTGGCCGCCGAGTTGCGGGCCCGCCTGAACTCCGACGTGGCCGACCTGGTGAACGCGACCCCGGGCAACACCGCGGCCGGCATGCTGCTGGCGGGGGTCTTCTTGAACGAGTTCGTCGGGGCCCGCGAGGGCTCGACGACGCCCATCCCCTGGGCCCACCTCGACATCGCGGGGCCGTCGAACAACAAGGGCGGCGGGTACGGCTACACGGCCAAGGGCTCGACGGGTGTGTCCGTCCGCACCCTGATCGAGCTGGCCGACAAGTTTTCCGCTGCGTAGTAGGGTCGTGGGGGCGGGAGAAACCCGCTGAGATCGGTCCTCCGAGAGCATCCGCCGACGTGCGTCACGACGACGCCGCCGAACGGTGCGGTCGGTTCGGGGTCGGGCGTCGTCGCCACCGCGACGGCCCCGCCTCGGCGTCGGGGCACCGCCGAACGCACGAGGGAGTTGCTGGGTGTCGGAACAGAATTTTGACCTGGTGGTGCTCGGCGGCGGAAGTGGCGGATACGCCGCAGCGCTGCGAGCGAGCGAGTTGGGCCTGAGCGTCGCACTCGTCGAGAAGGACAAGGTCGGGGGCACCTGCCTGCACCGCGGCTGCATCCCCACCAAGGCCCTGCTGCACTCGGCCGAGGTGGCCGACGTGTCGCGCGAGTCCGCCAAGTACGGCGTGAACACCGACTTCCACGGCATCGACATCGCGGCCGTGACCTCGTACCGCGAGGGCATCGTCGCCAGCAAGTACAAGGGACTGCAGGGCCTCGTCAAGGCCCGTGGAATCACCACGGTCGAGGGCGAAGGCAAGCTGACGTCCCCGTCGACCGTGCAGGTCGGCGAGACCACGCTCAAGGCCAAGAACGTCGTGCTCGCCACGGGCTCGTACTCGCGCAGCCTGCCGGGCCTCGAGATCGGCGGCAAGGTCATCACCAGCGAGCACGCGCTCGCCCTCGACCACGTGCCGAACAAGGTCGTCATCCTCGGTGGCGGCGTCATCGGCGTCGAGTTCGCCAGCGTCTGGAAGAGCTTCGGCGTCGACGTGACGATCGTCGAGGCGCTGCCCCACCTCGTCCCCAACGAAGAAGAGTCGATCTCGAAGCAGTTCGAGCGGGCGTTTCGCAAGCGCGGCATCGCGTTCTCGCTCGGCGTGCGCTTCCAGGGCGTCGAGCAGAACGACGACGGCGTCGTCGTGACCCTCGAGGACGGCAAGACCTTCGACGCCGACCTCCTGTTGGTCGCCGTCGGCCGCGGGCCCTCGACGGCCGGTCTCGGCTACGAAGAGGTCGGCATCACGATGGACCGTGGCTTCGTCCTGACCAACGAACGCCTCGCGACGAACGTTCCCGGCGTCTACGCGCTCGGCGACATCGTCCCCGGTCTGCAGCTCGCGCACCGTAGCTTCCAGCACGGCATCTTCGTGGCCGAAGAGATCGCGGGCCTCAAGCCGCAGGTCATCTCGGACGTCAACATCCCGAAGGTCACCTACTCGGACCCCGAGGTCGCGTCGGTCGGGCTCACCGAGGTCAAGGCCGCCGACCAGTACGGTGCCGACAAGGTCACGAGCTACGACTACAACCTCGCCGGCAACGGCAAGAGCCACATCATCGGCACGAGCGGTTCGGTCAAGGTCGTCCGCGTCGTCGACGGGCCCGTCGTCGGCGTCCACATGATCGGAGCCCGCGTGGGCGAGCTGATCGGCGAGGCACAGCTCGCCGTCAACTGGGAGGCCTACCCCGAGGACGTCGCGCCCCTGATCCACGCGCACCCGACCCAGAACGAGGCACTCGGAGAAGCGATGCTGGCCCTGGCCGGCAAGCCCCTCCACGCGATGTGACCCGCGAGCACCACCCGCTCCTGCCCGGCAGGGGCCCGCACCACCATCACAGCAACCACAGACACACAATGTCGTCAAAGGAGCCCCACAGATGAGCGAATCCGTCAACCTCCCGGCACTCGGTGAGAGTGTCACCGAGGGTACGGTCACCCGCTGGTTGAAGAACGTCGGTGACCGCGTCGAGGTCGACGAGCCGCTGCTCGAGGTCTCGACCGACAAGGTCGACACCGAGATCCCTTCCCCCGTCGCCGGTGTGATCGAAGAGATCCTCGTCGGCGAGGACGAGACCGTCGAGGTCGGCACCGCACTGGTCCGCATCGGTGACGGCAGCGCCTCCGAGGCACCGGCCGACGAACCCGAGGCCGCCGCCGAACCCGAGGCCGCCGCCGAACCCGAGCAGGCCCCCGAAGCACCGGCCGAGGCCGAGGCCGAAGAGCCCGTCGTCCCCTCGTCCGCGGCTCCCGCCCCCGGCGAGGAATCCGCCGCGAGTGCGCCGGAGCCCGCCGCCGCGGTGGACCCGGCGCCCGCCGTGAAGCAGGACGACGCCGGGCAGCAGCCCGCCGCCGCCCAGCCCGAGGCGACGCAGCCGAGCAGCGAGCAGTCCGCCCCGTCGGCCCCGACCCCCTCGCCGGCGACCGGCTCGTCGGAGTCGGCCACCCCGGCTCCGGCTGCCCCGGCACCGAGCAGTGGTGCACCCGTCGGGTACGTGACCCCCCTCGTCCGCAAGCTCGCGAACGAGAAGGGCGTCGACATCTCGACCCTCACCGGCAGCGGAGTGGGTGGACGCATCCGCAAGGAGGACGTCCTCGCCGCCGCCGAGGCCGCGACGTCGTCGGCCGCCTCGACGCCCGAGTCGACCGGCCCGGCGCCGATCGAGGTCTCGCCGCTGCGGGGCACGACCGTGCCCATGTCGCGTCTGCGCAAGGTCGTCGCCGAGCGCGCCGTCCAGTCGATGCAGGCCATGGCCCAGCTCACCAGCGTGGTCGAGGTCGACGTCACGAAGGTGGCCGCGTTCCGCGACGCCCACAAGGGTGCGTTCCTCGAGAAGACCGGCAACAAGCTGTCGTTCCTCCCGTTCTTCACCCTGGCCGCGGCAGAAGCCCTCAAGGCTCACCCGAAGCTGAACGCCACGGTCGACGGTGACTCGATCGTCTACCCCGACCACGAGCACGTGGCCATGGCGGTCGACACCGAGCGGGGCCTCCTGACGCCCGTCCTCAAGAACGCGTCCGACCTCGACCTGGCGGGCATCGCCGGCCAGATCGCCGACCTCGCCCAGCGCACGCGCGACAACAAGCTCAAGCCCGACGAGCTGGCCGGTGGCACGTTCACCGTCACCAACACCGGTTCGCGCGGCGCGCTGTTCGACACCCCCGTGGTCTTCTTGCCGCAGGTGGCCATCCTCGGCACGGGCATCGTCGTGAAGCGTCCCGTGGTCATCAAGGCGGACGGTTCGGAGTCCATCGCGATCCGCTCGATGGTGTACTTGGCCCTGTCGTACGACCACCGCATCGTGGACGGTGCGGACGCCGCACGCTTCTTGGTCGCGGTAAAGGACCGCCTCGAAGGCGGCGACTTCACGTCGAAGCTCGGCATCTGACGATCGTCGTCTGAGGCGTCGGACGCCTCACCCGTCGACGAACACGTCGCGAAGCCGCCAACCGGCCTCGGTCCTCATCACGAGGACCGAGGCCGGTTCGCCGTCGGGGCCGCGGGCCGCCAGGAGGACCGCGCCACCCGTCGCCGAGGACTCCCCCGTCAGCTCGACGGAGATCGTCCGGTCGGCTGCCAGCGACGGGTCGTCGAGCACCGTCGCGTCGCGCAGCGCGATCGGCGACCCCGCCTGGTCGACGGCCGCGAGGCAGGACGGTGTGGCCTCCCGGAGGCAGTCGAGCCTTGCGCGGAGCAGCACCGCGGCAGCCGCACCGGCGTCGTCGCCGAGCACGGCCATCTCGTTCGGCTCGCCCGTCGTGCGCGGCCGGCCGGGAACGGTTGGCGCGGCCGTCGACGCACCCTCGGTCGGCGAATCCGTGACCACCGGCTCGTCGGTGACCGATCGATCGTCGGGCGTCGCCGGGACGGCCGTCGCCACCACCTCGCCCGAGGTCGCGGCGGCGACGGCATCACCGGAGGCGCCCGCCCCGCGATCGGTGCCTCCTGTCGCCGTCGTTCCCAGCACGAGCGCCGCCGCACCCACCAGCACGGCCCCGGCTCCGAGCGCCCGGTAGCGGGGCCGGACCCGCCGGAGGCCGGCGACCACGTCCTGCGCCCGGAGACCGGGCAGCCAGGCGACGACCCTGTCGATCACCTCGGACTCGGGCAGCAGGGCCCACCAGGCCGGGGCCGCCGGCTCGTCCGGCGGGACGGTCTCGTCGTGGTGGCCCGCCGGCAGGTCGCCGTGCGGTGCGTCCACGCTCGAGAGCGGTACGGCCTCGCCGAGGTCGAAGACCGACTCGACCAGCGACTCGAAGGTCATCGGGTCGAGGGCCGGTGCCGCACCTCCCCCGCCGGGCCGGGTCGCGCGTCCGACCATCGACCGGGCGAACTCGGCTGCGACGGGCAACGAGGCGGCCTCGGCGTCGGGGCCCGCGGCCGAGGCCCCGGAGAGTCCGACGATCACGGGCGCCCCTCGTCCGTCAATCTCGACGTCGTCGACGCCCAGCGCGGAGAGGGCGACACCGCGGCGCGCCAGGTGCTGGACGGCACCCAGCACGGGGACGACGAGCGTGACCACCTCACCGGTCTCGGGGCGTCCACGCGCGGCCAGCCACGATGCCAGGGGGTCGCCCCCGACGTCGTCGAACGCGAGCACGAGCTCCCCCGTCGGGCCCGTGAAGACGTCGACGAGCCGGGCCACGTGCGGGTGGTCCGCGTGGGCGAAGGCGACCGCCTCGGCGACAGGAGGCGTGACCGTCGGTCGCGACCCGCGCCTCCTGAGCACGACGCGACGCCCGTCGGGCGCCTCGGCCCGGAGGCGCTCGACGTCGCCGTCGAGACGTCGCGAGAGCACGCGGTAGGGGCCGGTCGACTCGTCCGTCATGGCCCGATGGTCTCGGTTCGGCGACCCCTCGTGGAGGCGACGTCTCCGCCCCTGTCGATCACCGTCGTTTCCGGTCCCCTGTGGAGGACCCGTGAGCCCGCCCGACCCCGTATCCTGGTCCACATGGCTCGACGCACGTCCCCCGAGAACACGTCCCCGAAACCGCCGAAAGAACCCGGCCGTCTCAAGCAGATGTGGCAGGTCTTCACCATGACCCGCCGCATCGACAAGACGGCGCTGCCGATGATGCTGCTGGCGTTCTTCGTGCCGGTGCTGCTCGGCGTGGCCGCGGCCCTGTTGCTGACGGACGGCAACGTCCTCGCCCTCGTGCTGTACATCGTCGTCGGCGTGATGCTCGGGTTCTTGCTGCTGCTGATCGTGCTGGGCCGGAAGGCCGAGCGTGCCGCCTACTCGCAGATCGAGGGCCAGCCGGGTGCGGTCGGTGCCGTCATGAAGAGTGGCCTGCGTCGTGCCTGGCGGGCCGCCGAGATGCCGGTCGCCGTCCAGGGCCGCAGCCAGTCCGCCGTCTACCGCGCCGTCGGTCGGCCGGGCGTCGTGCTGATCGCCGAGGGCGGTGCCGGTCAGACCCGCCGCCTCGTCGACGAAGAACGCCGGAAGATCACGCGCATCCTGCCGAACGTGCCCGTCCACGTACTGAACGTCGGCCCGGACGCCGATGCCGTCCCGCTGCACAAGCTCGCCGGACGCATGAACAAGCTGAAGTCGTCCATCAACCGCAACGAGGTGCTCGCGGTGAGCAACCGCCTCCAGTCGCTCGGTCAGAACGGCCTGCCGATCCCCAAGGGCGTCGACCCCTTCAAGGTGCGGTCGGGCCGTCCGCGCTGAGCCCGGCCCCGACGTGACGTGACGACGGCGTCCCTCCGATCAGGAGGGGCGCCGTCGTCGTCCGTGGCGAGGTCCGCGGGTCAGACGCGGACGAGGAGGGTGCCGGCGACGCGGTCGTGGAGGCCCCGCTGGTCGAGGTCCCAGACGACGGCCGGGATCACCAGGACGAGCAGGGCCGATCGCAGCGCAGGTCGCCAGACGCCGATGCGGCCGCCCGCCATCGGCACGAGGCGCAGGCCCACCGCGAGGTGCCCGAGCGACCCGCCGAACAGCACGAGGAACAGCACCTGCATCAGCAGGAAGACGCCCGTGATCGCGAGCCCCTCGCCACCGAAGAAGAGGGCGGCGACGGCGTACGCGATCGCCCAGTCGACGGCGAGCCCGGCGACGCGTCGTCCGAGCCGTGCCACCGACCGCGGGCCCTTCTCGGGCAGGCCGAGACGTTCTCCCGGCCAGCGCTGCGCCCCGTCGTCGGGACCGCCGACCGAGGGGCGGGAGGGAGGCGCGGTGCGATCGGGCATGCACCGAGCCTACCGACGGGTCGAGCCGTAACATGCCTGAAACATGAGGGACACCGCAGCGAAACGGCCCCTCCGTAGCCTCGACGGAGGCTGCGTCCCGCATCCGATCCGTTCCCAGCTCATTGGAGAGACATCTAGATGTTCACCGATTCTTCCGAGGTGCTGAAGTTCATCAAGGACACCGACGTCAAGTTCCTTGACATCCGCTTCACCGATCTGCCCGGTGTCCAGCAGCACTTCAACATCCCCGCCTCCACGGTCGACGAGGAGTTCTTCTCCGTCGGACAGCTCTTTGACGGGTCCTCCATCCGGGGCTTCGCCTCCATCCACGAGTCCGACATGCAGCTCATCCCCGACGTGACGACCGGGTACGTCGACCCGTTCCGCGCCGAGCGCACGCTCGTCCTCGTCTTCGACATCTTCAACCCGCGCAACGGCGAGCTGTACAGCCGTGACCCGCGCCAGGTGGCCAAGAAGGCCGAGAAGTACCTGGCCTCGACCGGCATCGCCGACACCGCGTTCTTCGCACCCGAGGCCGAGTTCTACATCTTCGACGACGTCCGCTACGAGGTGAAGCAGAACGCGAGCTTCTACAGCGTCGACAGCGAAGAGGGCGCCTGGAACACGGGCCGCGTCGAAGAGGGCGGCAACCTCGCCAACAAGACGGCCTACAAGGGTGGCTACTTCCCGGTCAGCCCGGTCGACAAGACCGCCGACCTCCGCGACGACATCAGCCTCAAGCTGATCGACTCCGGCCTCGAGCTCGAGCGTGCGCACCACGAGGTGGGCACCGGCGGCCAGCAAGAGATCAACTACAAGTTCGACACGATGGTCCACGCCGCGGACGACATCCTGAAGTTCAAGTACATCGTCAAGAACACCGCAGAGCAGTGGGGCAAGGTCGCGACCTTCATGCCCAAGCCGCTCTTCGGCGACAACGGCTCGGGCATGCACACGCACCAGTCGCTCTGGAACGACGGCAAGCCGCTGTTCTACGACGAGAACGGCTACGGCGGGCTCTCCGACCTCGCGCGGTGGTACATCGGCGGCCTGCTCAAGCACGCCCCGGCCGTGCTCGCCTTCACGAACCCGTCGATCAACTCGTACCACCGGTTGATCCCGGGCTTCGAGGCCCCCGTGAACCTGGTCTACTCGGCCGGCAACCGCTCGGCGGCCATCCGCATCCCGATCACGGGCACGAACCCCAAGGCCAAGCGAATCGAGTTCCGCGTGCCGGACGCCGCCTCGAACCCCTACCTGGCGTTCGCGGCACAGCTGATGGCGGGTCTCGACGGCATCCAGAATCGCATCGAGCCGCACGAGCCGGTCGACAAGGACCTGTACGAGCTGCCCCCGGAAGAAGCGAAGAACATCCCGCAGGTGCCCGCGTCGCTCGACGGTGCGCTCGACGCGCTCGAGGCCGACCACGAGTTCCTCACCAAGGGCAACGTCTTCACGGAAGACCTCATCGAGACCTGGATCGCCTACAAGCGCGAGAAAGAGATCCTGCCCATGGCGCAGCGTCCCCACCCGTTCGAGTTCGAGCTGTACTTCGGCGTCTGACCCGTCGGCGACGATCGCCGAGAGGCCCGCATCCCTTCGGGGGTGCGGGCCTCTCGCCTGTGGTGGGTGGGCGTCCTCGGCGAGGCGACCCGCGCCTCCTCGGGCTCGCCGGCGACGAGGAGGCGCGGTTCGCGCACGCAGGACGGGCCGCCTCCCGCAGGAGGCGGCCCGTCAGCCCGTGCCCGACGATCCGGTCAGGCGGGTACGGCGGTCGGCGCCAGCACGCGGCGCTGGGCCGGGATGCGGCGGCCGCCGAGGGGACGGACCTCCCACCCGGCGGCGGACCAGACCTCGGCGTCGAGCACGTTGCGTGCGTCGATCACCACGGGGTTCGCGGCGAGCTCGGCGAGCCCGGCCGCGTCGGCCCCGACGAACTCGGGCCACTCCGTGAGCAGCAGCACCGCGTCGGCGTCCGTGACGGCCTCGGCGGCCGAGTCGGCGAACGACAACGTCGGGAAGCTGCGCTGGGCCGTCTGCGTCGCCTCGGGGTCGACCACCAGCACCTGGGCACCCCGGAGGTGCAGGGCGGCCGCCACGTTCAGCGCCGGCGAGTCACGCACGTCGTCGGTGTGCGGCTTGAACGCGGCGCCCAGCACCGCGATGCGCCGGTTGAGCACCGATCCGCCGCAGGCGTCGATCGCCTGGTCGATGACCCGCTGACGCTGCGCCATGTTGATCTCGTCCACCTGCTGCATGAGCCCGACGACGCGGTGTGCCGACAACTCGTTCGCCCGGAACATGAGTGCGCGGATGTCCTTCGGCAGGCAGCCGCCCCCGAAGCCGAGACCGGCGTTCAAGAACTTGCGGCCGATGCGGTCGTCGAAGCCGAGCGCGTCGGCCAGGGTCGACACGTTGGCGCCGGCGGCCTCGCAGAGCTCGCTGATGGCGTTGATGAACGAGATCTTGGTCGCCAGGAAGGCGTTGGCGCTGACCTTGACCAATTCGGCGGTGGGCAGGTCGCACGAGATGACCGGCGTCCCCGTGGCGATCGGCATCGCGTAGACCGTGCGCATCACGGCCTCGGTGCGGACGTCGGTGCCGCCGAACACGATGCGGTCGGGACGCAGGGTGTCCTCGACGGCGTGACCCTCGCGGAGGAACTCGGGGTTCCAGACGAGGTCGGCCGTGACGCCTGCCGGCACCACGCCGGCGACGATCTCACGCAGGTGGGCGGCCGTGCCGACGGGGACGGTCGACTTGCCGACGATCAGGCCGTCGTGGCTGAGGGCGGCGGCCACGTTGCGCGTGGCCTCCTCGACGTACGAGAGGTTCGCGGCGTGGCTCCCCCGGCGCTGCGGCGTGCCGACGCAGACGAAGTGCACGTCCGACACGGCCACGGCCTCGGCCAGGTCGGTCGTGAAGGCGAGCCGGCCCGAGGCGACGTGCTTCACGATGAGCTCGGGCAGGCCGGGCTCGAAGAAGGGCACGCGGCCGTCGGCCAGGGCGGCGACCTTGGCAGGGTCGGTGTCGACCCCGATCACGTCGAAGCCCATCTCGGCCATGGCGGCGGCGTGCGTGGCCCCGAGGTAGCCGGTGCCGATGACGCTGATGCGCGGCTTGACCGAGCTGCTGCCGGTGGCCTGCTCGGGGGTGGCCCGCTCGGGGGTGGCCTGCTCGGGGGTGGTGGCGTCGTTCGTCATGGTGCGCTCCTGAGGGTGAGGGAGGTGCGTGAGGGGTGTGAGGTGGTGGCGAGGGCCGTCATGTCGCCGGCTCCAGGTCGTAGCCGATGTCTCGACGGGTGATGCCCTCGGTGAAGGCGGCCAGGCTGTCCGAACGGGAGGTGAGGCGCCAGTCGTTCGTGGAGCGGACCCCGTCGACGACGGTCGTCGCGACCAGGTCGAAGTACGAGAAGCCGATGATGTCGTCGTTCGCCGGATCCGCGAGGGCGGTGAACAGCGAGTTGAACCACTGGGCCTTCTCGCTGGTCGAGGTGGGATCGGACGACCCGCCCGTCTCGCTGGCGCCGATCTCGGCGAGCAGGATGTTCTTGCCCGGCGCCACGGCCCGGAGCTGCGCGAGGGTGGCCCCGAACGTGCTGTCGAAGGTGGGCTTCGACTTGTCGTCGTAGGGCGGGCGGTAGTAACCCGACATGCCCACGATGTCGACGTAGTCGGCACCCGGGTAGAGGGTGGCCAGGAACTCCTGCGTCGTGTGGTTGCTGCCGCCGGTCTTGCCCGTCGCCAGGCGGTCGACGCGCGTGGGCGCCCAGACCCAGGCGACGAGGTCGTTCGCCCCCTGGCGTTCGAACAGGTCGTGCACGTGCTGCCAGGCCGCGACGAAGTCAGTGGGCGAGTTGCCGTTCACCGCACCCTTGCTGTTGCCGTAGTCGGTGCTCCAGGGGTACCAGGTGCCGTTCATCTCGTGGTCGAAGCGGAGCGCCAGGGGCATGCCGTTCGCCACGATGTCGTCGGCGTAGGTGGTGAGGTACTGGTCGAAGCTGCCGTCGACGATCTTCGACAGGCTGTAGTCGGGCTGCTCAGGCTCGTTGTTGCCGGCCTTGATCGGCTGCGACTCCCAGGTCAGCACCGGCAGCTTGCCGCGCGACCACGACGACCGGACGGCGTCGGCCCGGAAGTCCTGGTCGAAGCCCTGGAAGTAGCCGACCATGTTCGCCTCGGACCCGACGGCCGCCTCCTGGGCGTCGTAGGTCGCCCAGTTGAACGGGGCCTGATCGGTGAAGAGACCGAAGTAGCGGGACTCGGGGTCGACGATGGAGGCGAGCGACGGCGTCTGGACCGGCACGGGGCCGATCGTGCCACCGCCGGTCGACCCGTTCGCGCCACCGCCTCCCGACCCGGTGCCGGCACCGGCGGACGCGCCGTCGCCGCGACCACCGGACGCCGTGCCCGCGCTGCCCGAGCCCGTTCCACCGCCCGTGCCGCCGCCCGTGCCTCCGCCTGCGCCGCTGCCTGCCCCGCCACCGCTCGAGTCGGCGGCGGACTGGGCCTGGGCGAGGGCCGACTCGGCCGAGGAGAGCTTCGCCTGGGCCGCGGTCAGCTGCCCCTCGGAGGTCCACGCCTGCTGCTGCACGTCGGCCAGGGCCGCCTTGCTCTCGGCGAGTTGCTTCTTGGCCGAGACGAGTTGGTCGAGCAGTGCCGACCGGTCCGCCTTCAGCGACGAGACGTTGATCGACGGGTCGACGCCCGTGACCTCGGTGACGGCGCTGCGGACGACGTTGTCGGACGGTGAGATCCAGATCAACCACGAGATCATGGCGAGCAGCACGACCACGGCCGTGGCACCGAGTGCCGTGCGGCGCGCGTTGCCGTGCGAGGTCGCCCACCAGGCGCCGGACTGCATGTGGAGGGGTGTGACGAAGTCCTGGGTCGAGTCAGACAATGAAGAAGACCTCCAGGGCGATGATGGCGGCGCCGATCAGGTACGGGAATCCGGCTTTGGGGTTGAGGCGTCGTCGAGGAGGCGCGGTGGCGGTCGCCACGGCGGCGACCGGCGTCGAGACGGGCGCGCCGGCCTCCTCGGCCTCGGCGGCCAGCGCGGCCTTGCGGCTCTTCACGAGGACGGCACCACGCTCGTCGGTCTCGTCGGCCGCGGAGCCGAAGTCGAAGAGGGTGTCGACGCCGGGGTCGACGCCGTCACGGAACTGCCGCTCGAGGGCGTCGATGGGGGCTTCGTCGGCCACCTCGTCGAGCGCACCCTGCATCTCGTCGTTCGCCGCGCCTCCTGCGTAGGCGCCGGCCCTCGTGCCCCAGCCGCTGGCGTGACCCATGCGGAAGAAGCCGATGACCCGGATGGGCATGAGGAAGAACGTCGACACGATGATGAACACCGGCAGGCGGAAGAAGTCCGACGGCTTCTCGGCGAGGTGGCGCATCTGGCGGATCGCCATGCTGAGCACCGACGAGAGCACCATCAGCACGACGATGCCGATGACGCCGGTCTGGACGCCGTACTCCTCGAGGATGCCCCGGTAGAGGTTGACGCCCTGGCCCGTGATGCCGCGGTAGATCCAGCCACCGATGACACCCATCAGCATGAACGGCAGCACGATGTCCATCGCGAAGAAGAACGCGAGCAGCGGCGCGTGCCCGACCATCCAGGGCATCATGCGCAGGGTGTTGTACTGGCTGCCGCGCGCCCAGCGGAGCTGCTGCTTGTAGAGCTTCTTGACCTGCAACGGGGCGTCCGTGTAGACGAGGCTCGTGTGCTGGTACACGGTGCGGTAGCCCTCTTTGAGCGTGAGGTTCGTCAGGGTGCGGTCGTCGCTGACCTCGAGGAAGACGCCCATGAACTTCTCGGTCATGAACTTGTCCATGACCCGGACGAGGATCTCGCGCCGGAACGCGATGGTGCGCCCGGGCAGGCAGCCGATCTGGCCGAGCACGCTCTGGGCGGGCATCGAGTAGAGGGCACGGGAGTTCTCGAGCCAGTCGGCCCACCGGGTGATCCAGCTGCGCTCGGGCTCGAGGATGCGCTGACGGGTGGTGACTCCCCCGACGTTCTCCTGGGCGAAGGGCCGCAGCAGTTCGGGCAGCGTGCCGGGCGTCCACACCGTGTCGGAGTCGACCAGGACGGTGATGTCGCCGCGGCTCAGCTCGGTGCCGATCATCACGGCGTTCCGCTTGCCGGGGATCGGCGTGTGCACCCACCGGACGAGCGGGCCGAATTCGTCGCACACGGCGGCGAGCTCGGGGTTGGGCTTGCCGTTGATGACGACGATGATCTCGCCCGGACGCTGCTCGACCATGCGGCCGATGACGTCACGGAACAGGTCGAGAGGTTCGTCCACGACGGGGACGACGACGCTCGTGGTGCCCCGGAACTCGCCGGTGAAGGGGCGGTACCGGCGCGAGAGCAGGACTTTGACGATCCACAGCACCCAGATGAGGGCGCTGTAGGCGGCGAAGAGGTAGATCTCGGGGTATCCGCCCGCCATGGATCGGAGTTGCAGGATGAAGGTCAACACGATGGCCACCTGAGGTGTGAGAAGGGGATCGACTTCCGCGACGTTGGGGAACTGGTCTATCGGGTTGAGGGAATTCTCAGTCACCGACGGTGCGCTCACAACCACCCCCCGCGGGCGGGGCACTCGGGGGCGACCGTGGGGTACATCGCGTCCGTCGAGCTGCTGTCGGCCGAAGTGCCGACACGGGTCTCGTCGGTGGACCCGCGCCACGCGACCGTGTCGCCCAGGGGGCGGAACGACGCCGGCGCCGCGTGCGTCGTCGCCAAAAGTGCAGCTCAGGGGCACCATGCCCGGTGGTCGACATGTCGTTGCCCTATGGGCACTCAAGGCCGCGGGCCCGATACGGTCGCGCGGCCCGCGCATGCGGGCCATCCGGCCGAAACGACCCGGACATCTGGGCCGGGGTACGGGTGACCCGTTCGGGGTACACGAGTGTGGCACCGAAGTACCCCGTCGCGAGAACGCCCCTCGACGGCACCCCGGGCGTGTCGCGTCCGACGCCGGACGTCAGCCGAGGGGCTCGGGCGTCTCCTCGACGCCGTAGAACTCCCTCTCGAAGACCGCCCGTGACCTGCGCGTCGCGGCGAGGTAGTCCTCTTCGAGCGACGTGGCCGAGCCGGGCGGGTACTCCATCAACCGAGCCACTCCCTCGAGTTGACGTCGATCGCGGGGCAGGACGTCTTGCGTGCGCGACGTCCAGAGGGTGACGGCGGAGCGGGCCCGCGACGCCATGATCCACGCGTCGTGCAGGCGCTGCGCGTCGTCGGCCGAGACGAGGCCCGCGTCGCGGGCGGCGGAGAGCGCGTCGAGCGTCGACGACGTCCGGAGGCCGGGCACCCGGACCGCGTGCTGCAGTTGCAACAGCTGGACGAACCACTCGACGTCGCTCAGTGAACCCCGCCCGAGCTTCAGGTGCCTCGAGGGCTCGGCCCCCTTCGGCAGACGCTCGGACTCGACCCGGGCCTTGATGCGCTTGACCTCGCGGACCTGTTGCTCGGTCAGCTCGGCCGGGTAGCGCACGTCGTCGGCGACGGCCATGAAGTCGTCGAGCAGGGCCGGGTCGCCGGCCACGGGTCGGGCACGCAGCAGGGACTGGGCCTCCCACGTGAGCGACCACCGGGCGTAGTACGCGCGGTACGACGCCAACGACCGGACCACCGGCCCGTTCTTGCCCTCCGGGCGCAGCCCGGTGTCGAGGTCGAAGGGCACGAGGGCGTCGGAGGTGAGCCGGCTCATCTCGGCGGCGACGGCGAGTGCCCGGCGATGGGCGGTCTCGTCACCCTCTCGGGCCCGGTAGACGTAGAGGACGTCGGCGTCCGAGCCGAACCCGAGCTCGCCCCCGCCGTAACGCCCCATGGCGACGACGCCGAACTCGAGGTCGCCGGCCTCGCGTCGGGCCAGGGCGAGGGCCCCGGTCACCGACGCGGTGGTCACCGCGGTCAGCCCGCGGGCGAGCGAGTCGATGTCGAGGATGCCGAGGATGCCGCCGACGGCGAGCCGGAGGATCTCGCGTCGACGGGCCTGGCGCAGCACGGCGGCCGCCGCGTCGGGCGACCGGTGACGCGCCAGGGTCGCCCGCGTCTCGTCGAGGAGGCTCTCGAGGGGTCGGGCACGGAGTTCGGCGTCGTTCTCGAGCCAGGCCGCCGCCTCGGGGATGCGCTCGAGCAGGTCGGCCGCGAAGGTCGACGACGACAGCACCGTGGTCAGGCGGTGGGCAGCCCCCGACGAGTCCCTCAGCATGCGGAGGAACCAATACGACTCCCCCAGCCCGTCGCTCAGCCGCCGGAACGCCAGCAGCCCGAGGTCGGGGTCGGTGCCGTCGGCGAACCACTGCAGCATCGCCGGCAACAGGTGCCGTTGGATGTTGGCGCGTCGGGAGACACCCGCGGTCAAGGCCGCGATGTGGCCCAGCGCACCCTTCGGGTCGGCGAAGCCGATGGCCGCGAGGCGGGCGGTCGCCTGGTCGGAACTGAGGGCCAGGTCTTCTTCGGGTCGGGCGGCCACCGCCGAGAGGAGAGGGCGGTAGAACAGTCGGACGTGCAGGGTCCGCACCCGACGCTTCACCCCCTGCCACAGGTCGACGAGCTGGGTCGCGCCGGCCGCGAGGCCGGTGCCGCGGGCGAGCACGCGGAGGGCGTTCTCGTCGGTGGGCATGAGGTGCGTGCGGCGCAGTCGCGTGAGCTGGATGCGGTGCTCGAGCAACCGCAGCACGCGGTAGTCGCGGTCGAACTCGGCCGCCTCGGCGCGACCGACGTAGCCGCGCGAGGCCAGGGCCCCGAGCGCGTCCAGCGTGGACCGCTGGTGCACCCGCTCGTCGGCCTGGCCGTGCACCAGCTGCAGCAGTTGGATCGTGAACTCGATGTCGCGCAGGCCACCCGGGCCGAGCTTCAGCTGCCGGTCGACCTCGTCGGCGGGGATCAACGCCGTGACGCGCTCGCGCATGGCCTGCACCGACTCGACGAAGTTCTCGCGGGACGCGGCGGACCAGACGAAGGGGGCCATCGCCGTGACGTACCGCTCGCCGAGTTCGACGTCGCCCGCCAGCGGCCTCGCCTTCAGCAGGGCCTGGAACTCCCACCCCTTGGCCCAACGGTCGTAGTAGGCGACGTGCGACTCGAGCGTGCGGACGAGGGCGCCGTCCTTGCCCTCGGGACGCAGGTTGGCGTCGACCTCCCACAGGTCGGGCTCGACCGCGAGATCGGAGATCGCCCGGGCCGCGTGCATCGCGAGGCGGCTGCCGATCTCGACGGCCCGACCGTTCTCGAGCCCGTCGACCCCCTCGGCGACGTAGACCACGTCGACGTCGCTGAGGTAGTTCAGCTCGCGGGCCCCGGCCTTGCCCATGCCGATCACGGCGAGGCGCGTGCGTTCGACGTCGGCCGCCGGGAACGGCACCTCACGCCGGGCGACGTCGACGGCCGCGTCGAGTGCGGCACCGGCGAGGTCGGCCAGGGCGGCGGCCACGCGGGGCAGCACCTCGACGGGGTCGTCGGCCTCGAGGTCGTACGAGGCGAGCTGCAGCAGGTGCCGTCGGTACCGCACCCGCAGGGCGACCCGCGCCTCGTCGCCGGTCAAGCCCTCGGCGGCCCGTCGGACGTCGAGGCGGTAGGCCTCGGCCGACGGTGGCTCGTCGAGGGGGTCGAGCAACACCGCCGCCTCGGCCGGACGTCTCGCGACGAACTCGGCGAGCCCCTCCGACGCCCCGAAGACCCTCAGGAGGCGCGGGCCGGCTTGGCCGTCGAGCAGCGCGACCACGCCGGCACGGTCTCGCTCGACCGATCTCTCGAGGTGCCGCAGGGCCGCGTCCGGGTCGGCGACCGTGGCGAACCAGGGGACGAGGTCGCGGATGCCGGCCACCTCGGACACGAGGCGGTCGAGTCGGTCGCGACCGCCCCCGAGGTCGTCGAACCCGAGCCGCGCCAGCTCGGAGAGACCGGTCGCGGATCGGGGCATGGGGACGGGCCGGCCGGTCGTCAGAGGATCTCGAGGTTCGAGCGCAGCTCGAACGGCGTGACCTGCGCCCGGTATTCTTTCCATTCTTGGCGCTTGTTGAGCAGGACGTAGTTGAAGACCTGCTCGCCGAGCGTCTCGGCCACGAGCTCGCTGTTCTCCATGATCGAGAGGGCGTGGTCGAGGCTGGCCGGCAGCTGGCGGTACCCGAGGGCGCGACGCTCGGCGTCGCTCAGGCCCCAGACGTTGTCTTCGGCCTCGGCCGGCAACTCGTAGCCCTCTTCGATTCCCTTGAGACCCGCCGCGAGCATGAGCGAGAAGGCCAGGTAGGGGTTGGCAGCGGAGTCGATGGCCCGGTACTCGACGCGACTCGAGTTGCCCTTGTTCGGCTTGTACAACGGGACGCGCACGAGGGCCGAGCGGTTGTTGTGGCCCCAGGTGACGAAGCTCGGTGCCTCGTCGCCGCCCCAGAGGCGCTTGTAGCTGTTGACGAACTGATTCGTGACGGCCGTGATCTCGGGGGCGTGCTTGAGCAGGCCGGCGATGAACTGGCGGCCGATGGTCGAGAGCTGGTACTCGGCGCCGGCCTCGTAGAAGGCGTTGGAGTCGCCCTCGAAGAGCGACATGTGCGTGTGCATGCCCGAGCCGGGGTGCTGGCTGAACGGCTTCGGCATGAACGACGCGAAGACGCCCTGCTCGATGGCGACCTCTTTGATGACCGTGCGGAAGGTCATGATGTTGTCGGCCGTCGTCAACGCGTCGGCGTACCGGAGGTCGATCTCGTTCTGGCCGGGGCCTGCCTCGTGGTGGCTGAACTCGACCGAGATGCCGAGGTCTTCGAGCATGCGCACCGAGCGGCGACGGAAGTCGTGTGCGGTGCCACCGGGCACGTTGTCGAAGTAGCCGGCGGAGTCGACCGGCTGCGGGCCGTCGGCGCCGAGCTGTGCGCTCTTCAAGAGGTAGAACTCGACCTCGGGGTGCGTGTAGAACGTGAAGCCCCGCTCACCGGCCCGGGCCAGGGTGCGCTTCAGCACGTTGCGAGGGTCGGCGACGGCGGGCTGGCCGTCGGGCGTCGTGATGTCGCAGAACATGCGGGCGGTCGGGTCGATCTCGCCCCGCCAGGGCAGGATCTGGAAGGTCGTCGGGTCGGGCTGGGCGAGCACGTCGGCCTCGTACGAACGGGTGAGGCCCTCGATGGCCGAACCGTCGAAGCCGATGCCCTCGGCGAACGCCCCCTCGACCTCGGCCGGAGCGATGGCGACGGACTTGAGCGTGCCGATCACGTCGGTGAACCAGAGGCGGATGAACTTGATGCCGCGCTCTTCGATCGTGCGGAGGACGAAGTCCCTCTGTTTGTCCATGCCACGGCCTTTCTGCTCCGCCACTACGGTAGTGGACATGCCCCGACTCCGCTTGGCGCTCGCGCAGACCAACCCCGTCGTCGGCGACCTCGCCGGCAACTCCGCCCAGATCGTCGAGGCGGCCCGTCGTGCCCACGCCTCGGGCGCCGACCTGCTCGCCGCCGGCGAGATGAGCGTCACGGGCTACCCGATCGAGGACCTCGCCAGCAGGCCGAGCTTCTTGCAGGCCAGCCGGCACGCCGTCGAGGTGCTCGCCGAGACCCTCGAGGCCGAGGGACTGGGCGACCTGCCCGTCGTCGTCGGCCACGCCGACGGCCCCTTCGAGCCGCGACTGCTCGGCACGAGCAACGCCCCGACGGCCATCGCGAAGAACTGCGCGAGCGTGCTGCAGGGCGGGCGTGTCGTCACGACCACCGCCAAGTACCACCTGCCGAACTACTCGGTCTTCGACGAGTACCGCGTGTTCATCCCCGGTGACGAGCTGCTGGTCGTCCGCGTGGCAGGCGTCGACGTCGCCCTCGTGATCTGCGAGGACCTCTGGCGCGACGGCGGCCCGGTCGAACGCGTGCTCCACGCCGACGCCGGCCTGCTCGTCGTGATCAACGCCAGCCCGTTCGTCCGCGACAAGGACGAGGTGCGCCTCCCGCTCGTGACCCGTCGGGCCGTCGAGAACGACACCCTCGTGGCCTACGTCAACATCGTCGGCGGCCAGGACGACCTCGTCTTCGACGGCGACAGCGTCGTCGTCGACGGCAGCGGGACGATCCTCGCCCGGGCCCCGCAGTTCGACGAGCACCTGCTCGTCGTCGACCTCCACCCCGAGGCGGCCACCGACACCGAGCTGCCCGAGGGCATCCGCCGCGTCGAGCTCGGCCCGCCCGGCGACGCGACCGGGCAGGGTGGCGACTCGTCGTCGGCCGACGCGACCCGCGCCTCCTCGTCGGACTCCACCGCCGAACCCGAGCGCGACGTCGCCGAAGTGCCCGACGACCGTCAGCAGCTCTGGAACGCCCTGGTGCTCGGCACCCGCGACTACGTCCGCAAGAACGGGTTCCGCAGCGTGATCCTCGGCCTGTCGGGCGGCATCGACTCGGCCGTGTGCGCGGCGATCGCCGCCGACGCCATCGGCGCCGACGCCGTGTACGGCGTCTCGATGCCGAGTCGGTGGTCGAGCGACCACAGCCGCAGTGACGCCGACGACGTCGCCGAGCGGATCGGCGTGCGGTACTCGACCGAGCCGATCGCCGACCTGGTCGCCCCTTTCGAGACGCAACTTCACCTCACCGGCCTGGCCGCCGAGAACGTCCAGGCGCGGGCCAGGGCCCTCGTGCTGATGGGCCTGTCGAACCTGCACGGCCACCTCGTGCTGACGACCGGCAACAAGACCGAGCTGGCCGTGGGGTACTCGACGATCTACGGCGACTCGGTGGGCGGGTTCGCCCCGATCAAGGACGTCCCGAAGACGATGGTCTGGGAGCTCGCGCGCTGGCGCAACGCCCACGCCGAGTCGATCGGCGAGACGGCCCCGATCCCCGAGAACTCGATCACCAAGCCGCCGTCGGCCGAGCTGCGCCCCGACCAGAAGGACGAGGACTCGTTGCCGCCCTACGAGGTGCTCGACGGCATCCTCGAGGGCTACGTCACGAACGCGCTCGGGGCGTCGGACGTCGTCGCGCTCGGCTACGACGCCGACACCGTGGCCGAGATCACCACGCTGGTCGACCGGTCAGAGTGGAAGCGCCGCCAGGGGGCGATCGGTCCGAAGATCTCGGGCATGGCCTTCGGCCGCGACCGCCGCCTGCCCATCACGTACCGGCCGACGACGGTCTGAGGCCCCGGCGTCCCGTCGGCGGTCCGCCGACGGGACGGCCGAGCCGATCAGTCGTCGGCGGCCTCTTCGGCGTCGAGGGCGGCGTTGCGCGCCTTGATCGTCTCGATGGCGTGCGCGGCTTCGTCGCGCGTGGCGTAGGGCCCGACTCGGTCGACGGCCGGTGAGACCTTGCCCTCTTCGACCTCGTGCGTCTTCGTGTTGAACCAGAACTCGGCCATGGTGTCGTCCTCTCGGTGCGGCTGTCGAGAACGCGAGCCCGTCGCGCTCCCCCTAAGCTTGATCGTATGCCCCGGGACTCCCACGGATTCTTGACCCCGGGCCGGATCTCAGCACAGCGTCCGGTCCCCCCGTCGATCGCCCGACCCGAGTACGTCGGCAAGGCCGCGCCGGCCGAGTACACCGGCGGTGACGTGTACGACGCCGAGACCGTCGAGCTCATCCGCGAGAGCGGCCGCATCGCGTCGCAGGCGATCGACGCCGTCGAGGCCGCCCTCCGCCCCGGCGTCACCACCGACGAGCTCGACCGCGTCGCGCACGAGTACGTCGTGGGCCACGGCGCGTACCCGTCGACCCTGGGCTACCGCGGGTACCCCAAGTCGGTCTGCACGTCGCTGAACGAGGTGATCTGCCACGGCATCCCCGACGACACCGTCCTGGTCGACGGCGACCTGATCAACGTCGACATCACCGCCTTCAAGAACGGCGTGCACGGCGACCTCAACCGCACCTTCGTCGTCGGCGAGGGGTCGCCCGAGACCGTCGACCTGGTCGACCGCACCCGCGAGGCCCTGCGGCGGGGCATCAAGGCCGTGGCCCCGGGGCGTCAGGTCAACGTGATCGGTCGCGCGATCGAGTCGTACGCCAAGCGCTTCGGCCTCGGCGTCGTGCGCGACTACACCGGCCACGGCGTCGGGCGCGCCTTCCACTCGGGCCTGATCATCCCCCACTACGACGCCCCGCAGTACGACGACGTCATCGAGGTCGGCATGGTCTTCACCATCGAGCCCATGCTCACCCTCGGCGGCATCGACGCCGACGTCTGGGACGACGACTGGACCGTCACCACCCGCGACAAGAGCCTCACGGCCCAGTTCGAACACACCCTGGTCGTCACCGAACGCGGTGCCGACATCCTCACGCTCTCCTGAGAAAGGACCCCCATGGCACGCACGGCAGTGGGAATCGACATCGGCGGCACCGGCATCAAGGGGGCGATCGTCGACCTCGACAGCGGCGAACTGCTCTCGGACCGCATCAAGAAGAGCACCCCAGAGGGCGGCGAGCCCGACGCCATCGTCGCGGTCGTCAAGCAGATCGTCGACGAGCTCGGCCTCGACGACGCCTCGCTGCCGGTCGGCGTGTGCTTCCCGGCCGCGATCATGGACGGCAAGACCCTGTCGGCGGCCAACGTGTCGAAGAAGTGGATCGGCTTCGAGGCCGAGAAGCTGTTCGAGACCACCCTCGGCCGGAACATCCACTTCGTCAACGACGCCGACGCCGCGGGTTACGCCGAGACGCGCTTCGGCGCCGCGAAAGGCGTCAAGGGCCTCGTCGTCATGACGACCCTGGGCACGGGCATCGGCACCGCCCTCATCAACGACGGTGTGCTCATCGTCAACGCCGAGCTCGGCCACCTCGAGATCGGCGGCAAGGACTACGAGACGAAGGCCTCGTTCGCCGCGAAGGAGCGCGACGACCTCAGCTGGAAGCACTGGGCCAAGCGCCTGCAGAAGTACTACTCGCACCTCGAGGCCCTGCTCTACCCGCGCCTGATCATCGTCGGCGGGGGCGTCTCGAAGCACCACGACGAGTTCTTGCCGCTGCTCGACCTGCGGGCCGAGATCGTCCCGGCCGAGCTCCGCAACAACGCCGGCATCATGGGTGCCGCCGCGCTGGCCGCCGACTCGAACCCGGCGTTCTGAGGCGGGTCGCGACCGACGCGAGAAGACCCCGGGTCAGGAGGCGCGCCTCCTGACCCGGGGTCTTGTCGCGTGAGACGGATGGGCCGACTGTTACGCCGGGTTCTGTCCCGGTGCCGAAGCACCCTGGACGGCCATCTCTCTCGGGACTGCGTTGCCGCAGCCCTCTAGCGGTCTACCCGGGGACTCGGCGAGCAGCGTCGACATCCCCTCTTTGACCTTGCTCCGGGCGAGGTTTACATAGCCGGCCGGTCACCCGAGCCGCTGGTGGTCTCTTACACCGCCGTTTCACCCTTACCCCGCGTCGCCCCCGAAGGTGCGACCCGTGGCGGTCTGCTCTCTGTTGCACTTTCTCGCGGGTTGCCCCGGGTGGGTGTTACCCACCGCCCTGCTCTGTGGAGCCCGGACGTTCCTCGGCGGCGGGTTCGCACCCGCCGACGCGACCGTCTTGTCGACCCATCCGCGTGACCGAGCCTACCGGTGCCGCGCGACGCCCGGGTGCCGGGCAGCGGTGTCGGACGCCGCCCGGCGTCGACGGAGGCATCGGCAGGGCTCAGATGCCCGACTCGTAGGTCCGCACGAGGATCGCGTTGCTGTCAGGGCAGAGCACGACGTCGTCCTCGGCTGCGGCACGCACCGCGGCGAGGTCGCTGCCGGTCAGGGCGACTCCGCTGGCGCTCGAGACGCCGCCGCGCAGCAACGAGGCGCCGACGCCGTAGCGGTCACGCTGTCGTTCGTAGAGGGCCAGCAACTCGGGCGGCACGGTGGCGGCGATGGTCTCGCGGTTCGCCACGACCTCGGCCCGCTCGGCCTCGAGCTCGGCGAGCTTGGCATCGCGGCCCGTCTCGGCGTCGACTCGGCGGGTGTCGAGCTGGTCGAGCTCGCCCTGTGTGACGGTGGCGACGGCACCGAGGCCCTCGACGCGCTCCATGACCTCGAGCTCGACGTCTTCTAGGTCGGAGCGGCGCTTGGCGAGGGCTGCCAGCTCGCCCTCGAGGGCGGCGACGTCCTTCGTCGACGACGACGAGGCGATGCGCTGTTCGTCACGGGCGACGCGCGCCTCGACGACGGCGACGTCGGACTCGATGCGCTTCAGTTCGGCCTGTGCGTCCTCCCACGCGCCCTGCTCGGTCGCGAGGCGGCTGCGCAGGCGCGAGCCGTCGCCCTCCAGCGAGGCGAGCACGGCGATCTCGGGCAGGTTCGCCCCCTTGTGGGCGATCTGACGCAGCGTGGTGTCGAGTTGCTGCAGGTCGAGCAGCAGGGCCTGGTGCTCGTAACTGGCTTTCATCAGGGGCATGGGGGCTCTTCTCGTGATCGGGGGGAGGCGGGGGCGGAGTGCCCGGGAGGCGCGGGTCGAGGGGTCTCTGAGGTCGCGCCGCAGGGTCGTCGCGTCGGACGACCCGGGGTGCTCACTGCACGACGGCGAAGTCCCACGGGTCGGTCCGCAGGTCGCTCAGGGTGACCTCGACGTCGTGCAACTCGAGGCGGAGCTGCGCGGCCGCGGTGTCGAGCCAGAGCCACTCGCTCGCCCAGTGCGACACGTCGACGAGGGCGGGGCCCCGACCGAGTCGCATGAGCTCGCGGGCGTCGGACGCGGGGTGGTGTCGCAGGTCGCTCGTGACAAACACGTCGGCGTCGAGCACGCCGGGGTCGGCGAGCAACGAGTCGCCGGCACCGGCACAGAGGGCGACCGTCTCGACGACGCGGTCGGCCTCGCCCGCCACGCGGACGCCCGACGCGGTCGGGGGCAGGACGTCGCCGAGCTGACGGGCGAGGGCGACCAGGGTCATGGCGTGCGGCAGGCGCCCGACGACGCCCAGGCCGGTGCCGTCGACCGACCCCGCGACGAGCGGACGCTGCTCGACGAGACCGAGCTGGTGGGCCAGGACTCGCGAGGTGCCGGTCTCGACGACGTCGGCGTTCGTGTGGGCCGCGACGAGGCCGCACCCCGCTCGGACGAGCCGCGCGACGACGGCGCCCTTGGTCGTGTCTTCGGACACCGTCGACACGCCGTGGAAGAGCAGGGGGTGGTGCACGAGCAGCAGGTCGGCGCCCATGCCGAGGGCCTCGTCGACCGTGTCGAGCACCGCGTCGACCGCCAAGTGCACGTGGGTCACGGGCTGGTCGGGATCACCGACCACCAGGCCGGGTGAGTCCCACGACGAGGCGCCCGCGAGAGGCCAGAGACGTTCGATGACGGAGTTGACCGAGGCGAGGGTGGACACCTCGACAGCCTAGTCGCGAGCCGTCGAGCGGAACCCCGTGATCATGACCGCGACGATGAACGCGACGACACCGGCGCCGAGGAGGGCGACGACGACCGAGACCGGCGTCGAGAGGCCCGTGAGGTCGACGGCGCGGACGAGGTAGCCCTGCCAGGCGAACGAGCCCAGCTCGCTCAACAGCAGGCCGAATCCGACCACGGTGCCGACCACGACCCCGGCGACCACGCCGATCGGGCCGCGGCGGGCGACGCGCGACGCGTCGTCGGGCCGGGTCGAGACCGAGGCCAGGGCCGCCAGTCCGACGATGCCGGTCGTCAGGGGCACGGCGACCGTCGCGACGACGGCCGAGGCCACGGCGAGGCCGGGCACGAAGGCCAGCACCACGGCCGCCACGACGACCAGCAGGGCCGCGGCGGCGACCACGAGCGCCAGGGGGCGACGCAGCAGGGGCGGGACGGGGGCGTGGGTGACCGCCTGCGCGTCGGGCGCCGACGCGGTCGGGGCGACCAGCGCCTCCTGGTCGGCAACCGCCTGCTCGTCGGCAACCGCCTGCTCGTCGGCAACCACCTGCTCGTCGGCATCGTCGGAAGCCGTCGCGGCGACGGCCTGGGGGCCGGTCGGTGCGATGACGGTGGGGGCGTCGGCCGGCGCCGGAGCCACGGCGGGGTCGGTGGGGGCGGACGGCGCGTGGCCGGCCTCGACGACGGGTCGGGGGTCACGCGGCGCCCCGGGGGTCACCACGGGCACGACGCCGGTGAAGCGCAGGCGGGTGGCCTCGAGGGCCCGGGCGGCCTCGTCGGTGCCGACGCGGGTGATCTCGTCCTCCCACGAGGCGAAGCGGGCGGCCTCGACGCGACGCAGGTCGAGCTGGGCCTGGACCACGGCCATCAGGTCGATCGTCGCCGTGTCGTCGAGGCGCTTCTCGACCAGACGGGCGAGCACGTCGTCGTCGAGCGTGAGGCGTTCGGGAGGCTGCGGCAGGCCGTCGGGCACCGACACCGCGAGCACCGGCAGGGTGATCACCGAGGTGTCGACGGAGTGCCGGGCGACGCTCGCGGGGCGGGCCTCGTACGCGTCGGTGGGGACGACGTCGTCGAGGTCGACGTCGGCCCGGTGCGACGGGGTCGAGACCGGACGGGGCTCGCGGTGCGGCGGGCTGACGGGTGCCTCGGCGGACGTGGGCGCGACGGCCGTGGGCGCGGCCGACGCGTGCGCAGGTGCCTCGGCGTCGGTCTCCTCAGCATCGGCGGTGTCGGTCCCGGCGTCGGCGGTGTCGGCCGCGGCGGTGTGGGCAATCACGGTGTCGGCCGTCGCGGTGGCGGCACCGCTCGGGGCGAGCTCGATCGCGATCGTCTCGGACGGTCCGGCGAGCTGGTCGGCGGGGGCCTCGGGGGCGAGGGTCTGGTTCACGGGGTGGTGCTCCTGGTCGTGCCGGCCCGGCCGCGCGGTTCGAGCGGGGGCGGTGTCGTCGAGGGGTGCGACGAACGTCACACGGCGACGGTGGAACGCGACGTCGTCGTCGGAGGGCGCGATGCCCCCGACGCTCGCGGTCTGCACGTTGTCGGCCATGCTCGGATGCTAGGTGACGAACGGCCGCCGGACGGGCGGACTCGCCGGTCCGACCGGCACATTCGTCGAGCTCGGTGTCTCGCGGGGCCCGGTCGGGTGGCGCCGGCGACGGCAGGGTCAGGAGGCGCGGGTCAGGTGGGCGAGCACCTCGCGCGAGACTCCCCGCGAGCCCAGTCCCAGGTGCCCGGACCGCCGGTGCACGGCGAGCGTCGCGTCCGGCAGTCCGGCGACGGTCCGGGCGACGAGGTCGAGGGGGTAGAAGCCGTCCGCTCCCCCGGCCACGACGAGCGTCGGCGCGGTGACCGCGCCGAGGCGGTCGCCCACGTCGAACGAGTCCTCGGCCTCGAGCGTGGCGAGGAGGTCGTGGTGACGCTCGCCGACGACGAAGTGGGGCGCGAGCCGTCCGAACCGGCGCAGCAGGTTCGAGGCGGTGACGCCGGTGGTGGTCTGCGCGAGCATGGTCGCCGCGGCCCGCCTCGCGTCGCCGTCGCGGAGGTGTGCCGCCACGCGTCGCTGGGCCTCGCGGCCGTCGTCGCCGAGCCGGTGGGCCGCCGAGACGAGCACCAGCCGACGCACCACCGAGGGGTGGTCGACCGCGAGCTGCAGGGCGATGCTGCCGCCCGTCGAGGTGCCGACGACGTCGATCGGCCCGTCCGAGATCTCGGCGGCGGCACGGGCTACGTCGCCCGCGAGGTCGTGCATCGTGGTGCCCGGCGGCAGTCCGCGCCGCCGGCCGAGCGTCCACAGGTCGACCTCGTGCGCGAGTGCCGCCGTCTCGAGTCGCAGCAGGGTGCGGTCCCAGGCCGACGGGTGGTGCCGCCCCGGCCCGACGCCCGGCAGCAGGACGGTGGGCGTGCCCTCGCCGCGTCGGACGAACGGCAGGCCGCCCACGGTGCCCCGGGTCATGGCCGGTCGCCGCGTCACGGCCGGCCCAGCCGTCGGAACCTCGCCGGGGCCTCGCCGCCCTCGACGAGGTCGACGAGCATCGAGCCGACGAGCGGCGTGAACTTGAAGCCGTGCCCCGAGAACGCGGCACCGACCACGACGGGGCCCACCCGGTCGAGGACGAAGTCCTCGTCGTCGGTCGAGGTGTAGGTGCAGCTGATCGGGTCGGCCGTCTCGGCGTCGACGCCCGGCAGCCACTCGCGGGCGTAGCGCCGCAGCGCGTCGAGCTGCTCGGGGTCGGCCCGGTACGACCGCCGGTCGGGGTGGACGACCGGCCCCGTGCCGTGCCAGCCCGCCTTGACGCCCTCGCCCGGCGTCAGCATGCCGTAGACCACGCCGGGCCACCACGACTCGGCGGCGTCGTCGGGGTCGGGCCGGTGGTTGAAGCTCGGCCAGACGGCGTCGACGTCGCGGACGGCGAAGTGGGCGGGCTGCTCTTGCGTCACGGTGAGCCTCGGCAGGCGGACGAGCCCGCCGACGACGTCGGCGGTCCACGCACCGGCCGTCACGACGACGCGACGGGCGGTGATCTCGGCGTCGGCCGTGACGACGCGCACACGGTCGGGCCCCTCGACGTGGAGGCCCGTCACGGGCGTCGACCAGAGCAGCCGCGCCCCGTGGGCGACGGCGGCCCCGGCGAGGGCGCGGAGGGCGTCGGCCGCCCGGATGCGACCGCTGCCGGGCACGTGCAGCACCTCGGTCTCGAAGCGGATGCCCCGCCACCGCTCCCCCGCGTCGACGGGGTCGACGAGCTCGCTCGCCACGCCCGCCTCGGCGTGCAGCGCCCGCATGCGGCGGAGCATCGAGGGGCGACCGTGGTTCACGACCCCCACGAGGTCGAGCAGGGGGGTGCCGGTCTCGGCGGCCAGCGCGTCCCACCGCACCCGCGCCTCCTCGGCGAGGGCGACGTAGTCGGCGTCGTCGTAGGCCAGGTTGAGGTTGCGGGTCGCGCCGTGCGAGGCGCCGCGGTGGTGCCCTTGCTCGAACCGTTCGACGAGGACGACCTCGTGGCCTCGCGACGCGGCCTGCCAGGCCGTCGCGAGCCCCATGGCCCCACCCCCGACGACGACCAGGTCGACGTCGGGGCGGGACGGGCGCGGGTCACCGGCGGGCATCCCCCGAGCATAGGAGGCGCGGTGCGGCACCGCCCGTCGGCTCGCGTCGTGCGGACGCCCCCGACCGTGCCCCACCGACGGGGGGCTGCTGCGGCGTCACCGGGTGCCGGTACCATCCGACGACGGCCGCCGCGGGACGCGGTCCGCGCGACAGCAGGGGGACCTCGTGGACCGACCGGACGACCACTCGACGGCAGCGGCGCAGCACGGCGTGACGACCGCGTCGGACCTGGCCGAGGGGCTCGTGCAGCGCTTCGGACCGCTCGAGATGTTCGTCGTGCCGAGCGACTACCCCGTAGCTGGCCTCGCCGCGACGCCCGGAGGCCACCCCGAGATGCTGCGCGTCCGCCTCGGCACCACCGAGTTCGTCGACCTGGCGCACGACGGGTCGCAGTGGTTCGCCGTGCCGCTGCGCATCGACGTGGCCGGGCCCACGCCGTTCGACCAGCGGCGGCGGGATCCCTTCGGCGTCGGCGTGGGCGAGGGGACGCCCGCGGTCCTCGAGGCCGCGACCGGCGTGGTGGCCCACTGGGCGACCCTCGTGCCGCCGGAGTCCCGCCTGGGCACGCCCTGGTCCGCGCCCGCGTGGCTCGCGCCGACCTCGGCGCCGGGCGCACCGTCGTCGAAGGACCGCCGCGGAGTGCTGTTCGGCGTGCTGGGTGCGGTCGGCGTCATCGCCTTCGGCGCCGTCTGCTTCGCGATGTACCAGGCGAACGGCGGCGAAGGCGCCCTCGTCGAGACCGGGTCGGAGCTCGTGACCGAACTCGCCACCGGCGACTGCTTCGACATGACCGACGGCGTCGACGAAGAGCGCCAGACGTTCGTCGACGTGACCACCTGCGGCGAGATGCACCACTTCGAGGTGTTCGCCGAGCCCGTCCTCGACGACGTGGCGTTCCCGGGCGACGACGAGGTGACCCGGCTGGGCGACGAGGCCTGTTACGAGTCGTTCGCCGGGTACGTCGGGTCGTCGTGGGAGGACTCCGCCCTGGACTACGGCTGGTTGACGCCGACCGAGGACTCGTGGACCGCCGGCGACCGCGAGGTCACCTGCTACCTCATGACGGACCCCGAGGGCGAGACGGCGAGCCTCGCGGGCAGCGGGCGCTGACCCTCCCCGTGACGGGGCGGCCCCGGGTGCCCGCGACCTGCCATGATCGGCGGATGACCTGGCGCAAGCTCCTCAAGGCCTTCCCCACCGTTGTCTTGGTGGTCGACGTCCTCATCCGCATCGTCTCGGTGGCGGTCGTCCCCCGCAACCGGCGCCCGAGCTCGGCGATGGCGTGGCTGATGGCCATCTTCGTCGCCCCCATCCCGGGCAGCGTGCTCTACGCGCTGCTCGGCAGCTCGAAGCTGCCCAAGGACCGGCGTGACAAGCAGCGCGAGATCAACTCGCTCATACTCGAGAACACCCAGGGCCTCGACAACCGGGTGCCGACCGACGCCCAGCCGCCCTGGTTCGGCACGGTGGTCCAGCTGAACCGCACCCTCGGCGCGATGCCCCTGATCCCCGGCAACGCGACCCGGCTGCTGCCGGACTACGCCGGGTCGATCGCGGCGATGACCGAGGCGGTCGACGCGGCCGAGCGCTACGTGCACGTCGAGTTCTACATCTTCACCCGCGACGAGTCGACCTTCTTGTTCTTCGACGCCCTGAAGCGTGCCCACGACCGCGGCGTCAAGGTGCGGGTGCTCTACGACCACTGGGCGACCATCCGCAACCCCCAGGGACGCGTGACGCGCACGTGGCTGCGCGAGAACGACATCCGCTTCGAGGAGATGCTGCCGTTCCACCCGACCAAGGGGATGTGGCGGCGCCCCGACCTGCGCAACCACCGCAAGATCGTCGTCGTCGACGGCGACGTGGCCTTCACCGGCTCGCAGAACATGACCGACCCGAGCTACAACAAGCGCGGCAACATCCGGCGCGGTCTGCAGTGGAAGGACCTCATGGTGCGCCTCGACGGGCCCGCCGCGATCGGCCTGAACGCCCTGTTCATCACCGACTGGTACAGCGAGACCGACGAGCTGCCGACGGACGCCCAGGCCGGGCCCCGCGTCGAACCGCGCACGGGTGACGACGCGTTCGAGTGCCAGGTCGTCCCGAGCGGGCCCGGGTTCGACGGCGAGAACAACCTGAGGCTGTTCAACGCCCTGGTCTACGGCGCGCAGGAGCGCCTGATCATCGCCAGCCCGTACTTCGTGCCCGACGACTCGATGCTCTACGCCATCACGACGGCCGCCGAGCGCGGGGTCGACGTCCAGCTGTTCGCCTGCGAGGTCGCCGACCAGTTCCTCGTCTACCACGCCCAGCGCTCGTACTACGAGACGCTGCTGCGCGCCGGGGTGCGCATCTTCTTGTACGAGAAGCCGATCGTGCTGCACTCGAAGCACTTCACGGTCGACGACGATGTGGCGGTCATCGGCTCGAGCAACATGGACATGCGGTCGTTCAGCCTGAACTTCGAGGTGTCGCTCATGGTGCGCGGTGCCGGGTTCGTCGAGCAGGTGCGCGAGATCGAAGAGGACTACCGCGCGAAGTCGCACGAGATCACCCTCGCCGGCTGGCTGACCCGACCCGCCCCCCTGCAGGTGCTCGACAACGTCGCGCGCCTGACCGCGGCGGTGCAGTAGCGGCGTCCGGGCCGGTCCGTCGATCGCCGGCGACCACCGTCACGCGACGGATGTCGTCGAATCGTGACGTCACGGCAAGCTCGCAGGAGGCGCCCCTCGCCAGTGCGGGGCAGGGAGCGTAGCGTCACCGGGGTGATGCCTCCCTCCGTGAGAACAGTCGGCGAGCTCAGGCGCTCGGGCCACGTCCCGAAGCCCCTCCGCACCGAGATCCGAGACAACCTGCTCGACGCCCTGCGGGAGGGCCGCGACCCCTGGCCCGGGCTCCACGGCTTCGAGTCGACGGTCATCCCCCAGCTCGAGCGGGCCCTGATCGCCGGCCACGACGTCGTCCTGCTGGGCGAGCGCGGCCAGGGCAAGACCCGGCTGCTGCGCACCCTCGCGGGCCTGCTCGACGAGTGGTCGCCCGTCATCGAGGGGTCCGAGCTCGGCGAGCACCCGTTCGAGCCGATCACGACCGAGAGCCGTCGCCGGGCGGGCGAGCTCGGGGACGACCTGCCGGTCGCCTGGCGGGGCCGCGACGAGCGGTACGTCGAGAAGCTCGCGACGCCCGACACGAGCGTCGCCGACCTCATCGGCGACGTCGACCCGATGCGCGTGGCCGAGGGCCGCAGCCTCGGCGACCCCGAGACGATCCACTTCGGGCTGATCCCACGCGGACACCGCGGCATCGTGGCGGTCAACGAACTGCCCGACCTCGCCGAACGCATCCAGGTGGCGATGCTCAACGTGATGGAGGAGCGCGACATCCAGATCCGCGGGTACGTGCTGCGCCTGCCGCTCGACGTGCTCGTTGTCGCCAGCGCCAACCCCGAGGACTACACCAACCGCGGGCGCATCATCACGCCGCTGAAGGACCGCTTCGGAGCCGAGATCCGCACGCACTACCCGACCGAGCTGGTCGACGAGGTCGCGGTCGTCCGACAGGAGGCCGACCTCGTCGCCGAGGTGCCCGACCACCTCGTCGAGATCCTGGCCCGCTTCACGCGGGCCCTCCGCGAGTCGCCGTCGGTCGACCAGCGCAGCGGCGTCAGCGCCCGGTTCGCCATCGCCGGGGCCGAGACCATCGCCGCCGCGGCGCTGCACCGTGCGACCCGTCAGGGCGAGGACGTGGCGGTGGCGCGCCCGATCGACCTCGAGACCGCGGTCGACGTGCTCGGCGGCAAGATCGAGTTCGAGTCGGGCGAAGAGGACCGGGCAGAGGAGGTGCTCGAGCACCTGCTGAGGACGGCGACGGCCGAGACGGTGCGCGCGCACTTCAGGGGCCTGGACTTCGACGCCCTCGTCGACGCCCTCGAGTCGGGCGTCATGGTGACCACCGGCGAGCAGGTGACCGCCCGGGACTTCCTGGCAGGGCTGCCCTCGCTCGGCGAGAACGACCTCTACGACCGGGTGGCCGAGCGCCTCGGCGCGACGTCCGACGGCGCCCGCGCGGGAGCGGTCGAACTCGCGCTCGAGGGCCTCTTCCTGGCCCGGCGGGTCAGCAAGGAGAGCGGCGACGGTGAAGCGGCCTACGGGTTCTGAGGTGCGACGTGGCCAGGAGTAACCGGCGGTTGCACCGGGCCGCGCGCTACCAGGCGTACGCCGACGGCCCCGACCCGCTCGCGCCTCCTGCCGACCTCTCCGAGGCGCTCGACGCCGTCGGGCGCGACGTCATGGCGGGCACGAGCGCCGAGGCCGCGCTGCGAGAGTTCCTGCGCCGCGGGGGGAAGGACCAGACCGGTCTCGACGACCTCGCCCGCCAGGTCGCCGAACGCCGCAGGGCCCTCACCCGCGACCACCACCTCGACGGCACGCTGCAGGAGGTCCGCGAGCTGCTCGACCGGGCGGTCCGAGCCGAACGGGCGCAGCTCGCCCGCGACGTCGACCTCGACGACGGCGATCGCGCGCTGGCCCAGCTGCAACTCGACAGCCTGCCGCCGTCCCCGGCCGGGGCGGTCGCCGAGCTGTCCGACTACGGGTGGCAGAGCGGCGAGGCCCGACAGGCCTACGAGCAGATCAAGGACCTCCTCGGTCGCGAGATGCTCGACCAGCGCTTCGCCGGCATGAAGGGCGCCCTCGAGAACGCGACCGACGCCGACCGCGAGGCCGTCGCCGAGATGCTGCGCGACCTCAACGACCTGCTCGACGCCCACGCCCGCGGCGACGACACCCCCGAGCAGTTCGACGACTTCATGGCGAAGCACGGGGCGTCCTTCCCCGAGCAGCCGGGCGACGTCGACGAGCTGATCGACGCGCTGGCCGCCCGCGCCGCCGCCGCCCAGCGCCTCCGCAACTCGATGACGGCCGAGCAACGAGCCGAACTCGACGCGTTGGCCCAGCAGGCCTTCGGCTCCCCCGACCTGATGCAGTCGCTCGAACAACTCGACGGCACCCTGCGCTCGTTGCGACCCGGGCAGGACTGGGGCGGCTCCGAGGGCATGGACGGCGAGCAGGGCCTCGGGCTCGGCGACGGCACCGGGGTCTTCCAGGACCTCGCCGACCTCGACGCGCTCGCCGAGCAACTGGCCCAGCAGTCCCGTGGGTCGACGCTCGACGACGTCGACGTCGACGCCCTCAGGCGCCAGTTGGGCGAGCAGGCCGCCGTCGACGCCGCCGCGTTGCGACGACTCGAAAAGGCGCTCCGCGACTCGGGAGCCCTCCGGCGTCGGGCCGACGGCACGCTGGCGCTCACGCCGCGGGCCATGCGCCAGCTCGGCAAGGACCTCCTGCGCGACGTCGCCACCAAGCTGTCCGGGCGATCCGGGAGGCGCGAGCTGCGGTCCGCCGGAGCGCTCGGCGACCGCTCCGGCGCGAGTCGCGAGTGGGCGTTCGGCGACACCGAGCCGTGGGACGTGACGCGGACGATCACCAATGCGGTCACGCGGACCGCGGCCGAGGGCGCCCGGACGGACGCCGGGGTGCGCATCGAGATCGGCGACGTCGAGGTGCACGAGACCGACGCCCGGACCCAGGCCTGCGTCGCCCTGCTCGTCGACACGTCGTTCTCGATGGCGATGGAGGACCGCTGGGTGCCGATGAAGCGCACCGCGTTGGCCCTGCACACCCTGATCACGTCGCGCTTCCGGGGGGACGACCTCCAGCTGATCGGCTTCGGACGGCACGCCGAGGTGATGCCGATCGAGCAGCTCGTCGCCCTCGACGCGAAGTGGGAGAAGGGCACGAATCTGCACCACGCGCTGCTGCTGGCGAACCGGCACTTCCGCAAGCACCCGACGGCGCAACCCGTGCTCCTGATCGTCACCGACGGCGAGCCGACCTCGCACCTCGAACCCGGGGGCGAGGTGTTCTTCGACTACCCGCCGCACCCCGTGACGATCCTCCGGGCGGTCGAGCAGCTCGACGTCGCCCGCCGACTCGGCGCGCACACCAGCTTCTTCCGCCTCGGCGACCACCCGGGGCTCGCACGCTTCGTCGACGGGATGGCCCGCCGGGTGGACGGCACCGTGGTGGCGCCGGACGTCGACGACCTCGGTGCCGCGGTCGTGGGGTCGTACGTCAGAACAAGGGCCACGGAACCGCCGGCATAGGGCCGTGCGGTCCGGGGAAGACCCCGGCGGCGAGCAGTCGGTCGCACCGGTCGTCGAGGGCCTCGAGCTCGTCGGCCGTGACGAGCGTGCTCAGGGCGGCACCCAGGGCGCCCGAGAGACCCGACCGGACGCGGGCGACGCCCTCGACCTCCGCCGACGTCAGGGGGTCGCCGACCCACCCCCAGAGGACCGTGCGCAGCTTGTGCTCGGCATGGAAGGTGAGACCGTGGTCGACGCCGAACCGCCGCCCGTCGGGCACTGCGAGCACGTGGGCGCCCTTGCGGTCGGCGTTGTTGACCACGACGTCGAAGACCGCCATGCGCCGGAGCGCCTCCGTGTCTTCGTGGATCAGGGCCACGGGCCCGTCGTCGCCGTCCCCCTCGAGGACCAGGCGCCAACCGTCGTCGGGCAGGTCGTCGACCGGGACGAGGTCGACGGCGTCGTGCTCGGGGTCGACGTCCTGCCAGAGCTGCACCATGCCCTCACCGAGCGGACCGTCGCGCAGCCAGGTGCGGGGCACGACGTCCCAGCCCAGGGCCTCGGAGACGAGGTAGGCCGCCACCTCGCGGTCGGCGAGCCTGCCGTCGGGGAAGTCCCAGAGCGGTCGTTCGCCGGCCACCGGCTTGTAGATGACCGACACGTCGCCCAGGCGGGCCAGGAACGACGCGTTCGACGCCGTGCGGATCCGACCGGTGAGCTCGAGCTCGACGTCGTCGGTCGCGACGGGGCCGGGGTCGGCGCCCGAGCCGGGCTCGTCGACCTCGGCGTCGTCCGACGGCGCCGACGACATCAGAGGTCGCCGGGCAGGACGCAGACGTGACCCTCGGGGTCGATCGGCTGACCGCAGAACGGGCACAGGGGACGCCCCGCGCCGACGATCTCGAGGGTGCGGGCCGCGAACGCGCGCGCCGTGCCGACGGGGATGCGGACGACCATGACCTCGTCGGGCTCCACCGCGGTCTCGTCGTCGAGCTCGGCGTCGTCGTCGACCTCGACGAGCGGGAACGCCTCGATGACCACCTGGGCGGTCGACGGGTCCCAGCCGAGGCTGAGCGCACCGGCACGGAACTCGGGCTCGACCGGCTGGTCGAGGGGCTCGTTGTCGACGAGCTCGACCGGGATGCCCGTGGGGACGCTGACCGGGTTGCCGTCGGCGGCCATCACCTGGTCGAGGATCTCGTCGATCTTCTCGGCGAGGGCGGCGGACTGCATCTTCTCGAGCCCGACGCTGGTGACGCGGGCCCCGTCACGGGCCTGGAGGTAGAACGCGCGGGCGCCGGGGCGGCCGACGGTGCCGACGACGACGCGATCCGGCCAGTCGAAGGCGTGGACGATGGAGGGCATGGGTCGAGTCTACGAGCGGCCCGACGCGGGCGCTCAGGTCGCGGCAGACTGCCCGGCGCCACCGTCGTGACCGGCCGGACCCGCGCCTCCTCCGACGGCCGCGTCGGCCGCCGGCGCCGCCTGCCGCAGCCACGAGAGGTCGCCCGAGTCGGTGTTCGTCGCGACGACGTCGGGGCGGTTCGGTCCGTAGCGCACGATCGACACCGAGGCGGGACCGACGGAGATGCGCTGGAAGAGGTCGAGGTGCATGCCGTAGGCGTCGGCCAGGATCGACTTGATGATGTCGCCGTGGCTGACGGCGACCCAGACGGCACCGGGCCCGTGCTCGGCCTCGAACGCCGCGTCGTGTCGACGGACCGCGGCGACCGCCCTCGACTGCATGGTCAGCAGCGACTCGCCGCCGGGGAACACCGCGGCCGAGGGCTGGTTCTGCACCACCGACCAGAGGGGCTCGGTCGAGAGGTCCTTGAGCGGCCGGCCCTGCCAGTCGCCGTAGTCGCACTCGGTGATGCCGCGGTCGATCGGCGTCGCCGGTGCCCCGGTCTGGCGGTCGAGGATCGCCCGCGCCGTCTGGCGGCACCGTTCGAGCGGACTCGACACGACGCCGACGAGCGGGACGACGGCGAGGCGCTCGGCCGTGCGCCGCGCCTGCTCGCGACCGACGTCGTCGAGCCGGACGCCGGCCGTCCGTCCGGCGAGCACGCCGCTCGCGTTGGCGGTGGTGCGTCCGTGCCGGACGAGGACGAGGGTGGCCATGCCCCGAGCCTAGACACCCGCGGGCCGCGCCAGCCCCGGTCCGTCGGCCCGGTGGCACCGCTGAGGGGGCACGTCAGTGCCTCTCTCGCCGGACGACCCGGGCCTAGCGTCGAGGCACCGACACGGGAAGGACCACCATGCAGATCGAACCCACCACCCCCACCGTCAAGAACCCGCCCGAGCAGTTCGCCGGCGACGTCTGGCTCGACGTGATCGCCGCGCCGCACACCGACGACCAGCGCATGACCGTCGCGACGGTCCGCTTCGCCCCGGGCGCCCGGACCGCCTGGCACTCGCACGCCCGGGGGCAGTACCTGAGGGTCACGGCCGGCGTCGCGCGCTTCGGCGACCGCGACGGCACCGTCCACGAGGTGCACGCGGGCCAGACGATCTACACCCCGCCCGGGCAGGACCACTGGCACGCCGCCGGGGGCGACGGCTTCATGGAGCACATCGCGATGCTCGAAGCCGGCGACGACCCGGCCACGACCACGACGTGGCTCGAGCACGTCTCGGACGACGACCTGGCGGGTCGCGCGTGACCGGGCGCCCGCTCGCGGCATGCGTCCCACGGCTCGCCGCCCGGCTCGTCGCCCGGCTCGTCGCCTGATCGAGGCCTACGACGGACGAGGAGGCGCGGTGCCGGGGCGACCGGCACCGCGCCTCCTCGGGGCACTCGGCGGCTCGGGCTACTCGGCCGAGGCGGCCCGGAGGCCCTCGGCCAGCGGCGTGGTCGGCCGGCCGATCAGCGCCCGGAGGTCACCGCTCGTCTCGGCGAGCAGTCCGTCGCGGATGTTGCCGTCGAGGGCGACGACGAAGCCGACTGTGCCCTCGTCGAGGCCGGCGCCGCGCAGGCGCTCGGCGTGCTGCTCGGGCGTGAGCGACTCGTAGCGGACGGGCGTGCCGGTGATGCCCGCGACGGCCTCGGCCAGCTCGTCCCAGTTCCAGGCGTGGTCGCCCGACAGCTCGAAGGTCCGCCCTGCGGTCGAGTCGTCGAGGG
This sequence comes from Frigoribacterium sp. VKM Ac-1396, assembly GCF_015350895.1. Taxonomy (NCBI): domain Bacteria; kingdom Bacillati; phylum Actinomycetota; class Actinomycetes; order Micrococcales; family Microbacteriaceae; genus Frigoribacterium; species Frigoribacterium sp. VKM Ac-1396. The sequence continues at coordinate 518,168 of NZ_JADKSD010000001.1, forward strand.
CGGCCACTGCCGCGGCCTCGGCGTAGTCGCGGCGGCTGGCACTCGCGACGCGGCCGTCGCCCACGCTCGCGGAGACGACGCCCGACTCACGGGCCGTGGCGACCTCGCCGGCGTAGTTCTCGGTGTACCAGCCGTTGCGCAGGACGGTCGCGGACACGCCCGACGCGGCCAGGTGCTCTTCGGTCGCCTTGTGCTCGGGCGCCAGCACGAGGGCCGAGGTCGTGGCCTTGGGGGCACTCGTGTAGACGACGCGGGCGGCCCCGGCGGCCTTCGCGGCGTCGACGACGGCGGTGTGCTGCGCCACGCGCTGCCCCACGGCGTCGCTCGAGATGAGCACCACCACGTCTCCGGCGCCGATGACGGCCGCGACGGTGTCGGGCCGCGCGTAGTCGAGCTCGGCGGTGCGCACGCCGCGCTCGGCGAGGTCGGCCAGCTTCGAGACGTCGCGCGACGTGGCGACGACGCTCTCGGGGGCGGCCCCGCGGGCGAGGAGGACCTCGACGACGAGGCGGCCGAGCTGACCGGAGGCGGCGGTGACGATCGTGGACATGGTGTTCCTTTCGGTTGCGTGACGGGGACAACGACGGGGGTGGGCCCCGTCTTCCCGGTCCGGCGGCCGTGCCGCCTCAGCGACCGAACGACCGCCGCAGGGTCCGCACGATGGCGGCCCGCGCCTCCCGGCCCGAGCGCGTCGGCAGCAGCGGGTACGCGTGCACGTCGCCCTCGCCCTCGTGCCACTCGAGGGCGACGCCCGCCCGGGCCGCCTGCTCGCGGAGGAGGTGCGCGTCGGGGTTGAGGACGTCCCGCGTGCCCGTGAACACCGTCACCGGCCCCAGCCCGGCGAGCTCGCCGAAGAGCGGGCTGACCGTGGGGTGCCGGAGGTCGAGCGAGCCACGCCAGTGCTCGGCCAGCACGCGACCGCCGGGCGTCCCGAGCCACGGGTCGGTGGGCTGCACCTCGGGGATGCGCGGGTTGCTCCAGGTGAGGTCGAGCGCCGGGGCGATCAGCACCGTGTTCGCCACGACGACGCCCGCGTCCCGCAGCGCCAGGGCGGCCGAGAGCACGATCTGACCGCCGGCCGAGTCCCCCGCGAGGGCGACCGGGCCGTCGGCCGAGGTGACCAGGTCGACGAGGCCGACCCGCGCCTCCTCGGCGGTGCCGAAGGGGACCAGCGGGTAGATGGGCAGGACGACGGTCGCGCCCACCTCGGCGGAGAGCTGCGCGGCGAGGTGCCAGTGCTGCGAGACGATCTCGCCCACCCAGCCACCGCCGTGCGCGTAGACGATGGTGCCGTGCGAGGCGCCGTCACGCCGGGTGATCGTGTAGACCGGCCAGCCGCCGCGCTGCGCGACGTCGACCCGGACGTCGTCGCGCAGGGTCGCCGGCGGGCCGAACGGTGCCGGTCGCAACGAGCGCTGTCGGATGCGCCGCCGAGCGCCCGCGGCGGTGACGAAGGTGCGGTTCGCGTGCGTGGCCCGCAAGAAGAAAGGGACGAGCGCGCGGGGCAGGACGAGCCTCGCGGCCAGGGGCACGCGGACCCCCGAGGAGGCGCGGGCGGGTTCACGGGTCGGGCTCGGCTTCACGGCCGCGACGCTACTCGTGCCCGGCCCGGTGAGCCCCACGAGCACCGTCGGTCCCGTGGACGGCCCCCACGTCGACGCACGACGCCCCTTGGCCCCGGGGGCGTCCGGGCCGCCGCGCATGTGCGGCTGGTTGAGTGCACCCGAACGTTCGACCGCACGAAGGGGTAGGCAGCACATGGGCATCTCGGAGAAGGACTACGACGTCGCCGTCATCGGCGCGGGCCCCGCGGGCACCGCCGCGGCCCTGCGCGCGGCCGAGCTCGGGGCACGGGTCGTCGTCCTCGAGGCGGCACGTGTCGGCGGCACCTGCGTCAACACCGGGTGCGTTCCCACCCGGGTGCTCGCCAAGACGGCGCGGCTGATCCGCGAGACCCGGCACGCCGACGTGTACGGCGTCGACGTCGCTCCCCCGACGATCGACTGGGCGGCGACCGTCGCCCGCGTCCGGGAGCGCGTCGACCGGGTGCGCTCGATCAAGCGCGAGGCCGAACGCTTCGAGGCCGCCGACGTCGAGCTGGTCCACGAGGGCCGCGCCCGGTTCGTCGACGACAGCACCCTCGTCCTCGACAGCGGACGGACGATCTCGGCGGAGTCGATCCTGATCTGCGTCGGAGGGCACTCGCGACGGCTGCCCATCCCCGGTGCCGAACTCGCCACGGTGCCCGAGGACGTCCTCGACCTGCCGACCCTGCCGCGCCGGGTGGCCGTGATCGGTGCGGGCAACACGGGTGCCCAACTCGTGACCGTCTTCGACGCGTTCGGCAGCGACGTGACGTTGCTCGACCTCGCCCCTCGCGTGCTGATGGCCTCGGACGCCTCGATCTCGGAGGTCGTCGCCGGGGCGTTCGCCGAGCAGGGCATCGACGTGCGGACCGGCATCGACGGCGTCGAGAGCCTCGCCCGCGCGGACGACGGCTCGATCACGCTGACCTGGCGGCAGGACGACGACATGCTCTCGGCCGACTTCGACGTCGTCGTCATGGCCACCGGCTGGCCGGCCGACGTGGACGACCTCGGGCTCGAGAACGCCGGCATCGAGGTGGTCCGGTCGTCGATCCCCGCCGACCGGTACTTCCGGACGGCGGTGCCGCACGTGTTCGCGGTCGGCGACGCCAACGGCCGCGACATGCTCGTGCAGGCGGCGCAGTTCGAAGGCGAGGCGGCGGCCGAGAACGCCGTCCTCGGGGCGAACCGTCGGACGCCGCACCACCTGCTGCCCGCCGGCGGGTTCACCGACCCCGACTACGCCGGCGTGGGCCTCACCGAGGAGCAGGCCCGCGAGGCGGACGAGGGCTGCGTCGTCGTCACCATCCCGTACTCGAGCGTCGATCGCGCCGTGATCGACGACCGCGAGACCGGCTTTCTCAAGCTGATCGCCGACCGGCGTCGCGACCTGGTGCTCGGCGCCCACGCCGTCGGCGAGAGCGCCGTCGAGGTCGTCCAGGCGGTCACCACCGCCATGGCGGGCGGCGTCGACGTCGCGACCCTGGCCGACGTCCGGTTCGCCTACCCGACCTACAGCGCCGTGATCGGCATGGCCGCCCGGGCCGTGCTCGCCACCCGCACCGACCGGTAGGAGGCGCGGGTCACGACTCAGGGACCGCCCAACCAGTGGTCGATGCGGTGGTGGTCGGGGCGGAAGCCGTTCTCGACGCCCCACAGCACGGCCTGCGTGCGGCTCGTGGCGCCGATCCGTCGGTAGACCGAGCGGATGTACGACTTGACCGTGTTCGGGCTCAGGTAGGTCAGCGCCGCGACCTCGGCGTTGCTCTTGCCCTGGGTGATGAGGGCGAGTATCTCGGATTCGCGGTCGGTGATGCCCTCGCCGCGACCGGGCCAGTCGAGGCCCGGCGCGCTCGGCGCCCGCCCCCGCACGTCGCTGACGACCTGCTCGCCGCGGTGGACCGCCTCGAGCGCCTCGACGAGCTCGCGCGCGGTGAGGGTCTTCGACAGGTACCCGTGCACGCCCTGCGCCAGGGCCGCCTCGACGAGCTCGGGGTGGAAGTTCCAGGTGTAGACGACGACCTTGCCGGCCGCGGGGTTGGCGACGAGCTCGGCGAGTTCGTGGTGGTCGGACTCGGGCTGGGCGAAGGAGTCGTAGAGCACGACGTCGACCCGGTCGGACAACGCCGTCGTCGCGTCGATCTCGGCCACGACCACCCGGTCGCGGTACCGGTCGAAGAGGTGCGCGAGACCGGCGAGCACGACGTCGTAGTCGTCGACGAGGGCGACGGTGATCGATCGGGTCGGTGCGAGGGGCATGACGACACCATCCCACCCCGAGGGGTGTGCCGCCACCTCCCCAGGGGTGGTCTGCTGTGTCATGCGACGCCAGGGCACCGCCGGTGCCCGTCGCTCCCCTCCTGGAAGGAGAAGACCATGATCGGTCTCATCATCAGCCTGCTCGTCGTCGGCCTCATCGCGGGGTTCATCGCCCGGGCGGTCGTCCCCGGCCGTCAGAGCCTCTCGATCGTCATGACGATCGTGCTGGGCGTCATCGGCTCGTTCGTGGGCGGGTTCCTCGGGTTCCTGCTGTTCCAGCACGACCCCACGGACGGGTTCTTCCAGCCCGCCGGCATCATCGGCTCGATCATCGGCGCGATCGTCGTCCTCGCGATCTGGGTCGCCGTCTCGGGTCGCCGCAGCACCGCGCGCCGCTGAGCGACGGCCCCGCCGGGTGCGCCGAACCGCACCCGGCGCGCGGCCGCGCGCTTCACCGCCCCGGCTCCGCGCTGACCTCGCAGGCCGGCCACCAGCCCAGGGTGCCGGGGGTGCCCGACAGGACGCCGTCACGGTCGACCGTCGCGACGTCGACGTCCCACGCGTCGGTGATGCCGTCGAGGTCGTCCGGCGTTCCGGCCAGGATCGCCGTCGCCAGCACGTCGGCCGTGACCAGGTCGTCGGCGCACACCGTCACCTGCGTGAAGACCGCACCCGACTCGCGTCGCCACACGTGCTCGCCGCGCTCCGCCGTACCCGACGTCGCCACGGCCCGGCGGTGCCCCGTCAGCTCGACGACGCCGAGCAGGGCGTCCCGACGGCCGGGGTCGACCACGCCGCAGCGCCACGGCTCGTGACGCGCGTCGACGGCCTGCCCGCCCCGGCCGAGCACGTCCCCGCCGACCCCGAGCAGCCACGACTCCGACGTCTCGTCGAGCACACGGCCGGCCTCGTCGGTCGCGAGGGCCTTGACGAGACCCGACAGGTCGACCACCCCGTCGGGCCGGTGGGGCGTGAACGCTCCCCGGGTGGCCGCCCGCCAGCCGAGGGCCTGTGCGTACACCTCGCGCACCAGCGGCGACGCGTCGGGCAGCGCCAAGCGTCCGTGGGCCATCCGGTCGAGCTCAGAGTCGGCATGCCAGAGGCTGAAGACGCCCTCCCACCGCTCGAAGACGCCGAGCACCTCGCTCCACGCCTCGTCGCCGGGGTCGTCGGGCGCGTGCAGACTCGCGACCGTGCCCATCACCCGCGCCGTGCGCATCACAGGCCGGCCTGGTCGAGCGCCGACTGCAGCGACGTCAGGTAGCCCTGGCTCGTGTAGGTCGCGCCACTGACCATCTGGACGTTCGCCGACCCCGCGGCCAGCGCCTCCTGCCGCAGGATCGGGGCGGCCCGGTTGCTGATCTGCACCGAGCGGCCACCGTCGTTCGTGAGCTGCACGGCGGTCACGTCGGCGAGGGCTCCCCCGGTGACCGTGACAGCCACCTGCACCGGGCCGTAGGGCGTCCGGCTCACGACGCCGGTGTAGGTCCCGTCGACGACGGCCGGGGCCGCGGGGGCCGGAGCCGGAGCGGTGGCGGCCGGTGGCGCGGTCGACGGCGGGACCGTGGTCGGCGACGGGGACGCCGTCGCACCGGCGGCAGTCGACGCGGTCGGCCCCGGCACGACCGGAGCCGTGGCCGTCGTCCCGGGCGAGACCTGCGACGCCTGCCCGACCTGCCAGCCCAACACGAGCACGACCGCCGAGGTGACGACCCCTGCCACCCGGCCGCGGACGCTCACGAGTTGAACCTCTCGAGGTGGATGCGGTGCTCGGGCACGCCCTCGGCCCGGGCGTCACGCACGACGAGGTCGCTCCAGGCGGGCGGTCCGCAGACGTAGAGGTCGGACTCGTCGAGGTGCGGGAATACGCTCCGCAGGGTGACGCCCCGCGCGACGGCCTCCGCCGACCGCCAGGTCGACCCGTGCGACGGTCGGTGGCCGACCATGGAGTACACGGCCGTGCCCGACCCACGCCCCAGCTCGACGACCTCGTCCCACAGGTACGCCTGCGAAGCATCGGAGGCGCGTAGCAGCACCGTGGCCTCGCCCGGTCGCAGCGTGGCCGAGTCCACGAGCGTGCGCACCGGGGTGACGCCGATCCCCGAGGCGATCACCGCGAGGTACGGCTTGGTCCGGGCGTCGTCGGTGAACAGGCCGTAGGGGCCCTCGAGCGACACGCGCGTCCCCCGACGCAGGCGCCCCAGGCGAGCCGAGCCGGCGCCCAGGTCACGCACGGTGATGCGTGCGGCGTCGCGGGTCGGCATCGCCGAGAACGAGACGGGGTGCGCGTGCCACCAGGTCGAAGCCGACCAGAACCGCCAGATGCCGTACTGGCCGCCCCGGACGCCGAGCCGGTCGAGGTCGTGGCCGGTCAGGTGGATCGACACGACGCCCGGCGCGATCTCGACCACGTCGACGACCCGCACCCGGTGTCGGAGGCTCACGACGGCCGGCCGGACGAACCGGAACCAGCCGATCGATCCGACCGCGAGGGCGTAGAGGGCGATCCAGTAGGCGCGCTGCGGCGTGCCCGTCGCCATCACGCTGCCCGCGCTCAGCTGGTGCGGCAGCGCGACGAGCACGGCGGCGTAGGTCAGCAGGTGGACGACGTGCCAGGCCTCGTAGGGCCAGCGCCGGCGAACGACGACGAGGGACGAGACGACCACCATGACGAACAGCAGCAGCGAGAGGTACGCGAGGGGCGCGTCGGCGATGCCGCCGAAGATCGAGACGGTCTCGGCGACCGGGTCGACCCCGTCGGCGAGGGCGTAGCCGACGGTGATGAGGGCACCGTGGGTCAGCAGCAGGTACAGCACGGGCTTGCCGAGCGAGCGGTGCACGGCGAGGGCGTGGTCGTGACCGACCGTGCGGTCGATCCACGGGATGCGGGCGGCCAGCACGATCATCACCAGCACCAGGTCGGTCGCGACGAGCCCGGCGACGATGCCGGCCGCGGTGACGACGCTCGCGACGTCGACGTCGACGACGGTCGCCGCGCCACCGGAGGACAGCCACAGGGCGACGGCCAGGGCCACGGACGCCCAGCAGGCGGTCTGGAGGCCGTCGGCCGCGACCGATCGACGGCGCCAGGCCCGACGTCGACGGCGGGCGTCGGGAGCCGGCCCGGGGGTGGGTCGAGGCGGGGCCGGGTGCGGCGGGGTGCCACGGGGTGCCGTGCGGGTCGTCGTCATGGTGGGCCTCCGGTCGGGCCCGACGGGCCGAGCGTGGAGCCTCGACCCGCCGGGGTGGTCCGAGACTCGCGGGCTCGCCCATGAGAGGACTCCGAACGGCCGCCCCGTCGCCTTCGAATGCTCACATCGGCCGGGGGCTCCGGGCCCCGAGGCGATCAGCCCCGAGGAGGCACGGTGATGGTCGCGCGCGCACCCCCGCCGGGCTCGTTGACGAGGGCCGCCCGGCCGCCGGCCCGCCGAGCGACGGCCTGGACCAGCGCGAGGCCCAGTCCGCTGCCCCCGCTGGAGGCCCGTGACGGGTCGGCGCGCGAGAACCGGTCGAAGGCCACGGTCAAGAAGTCCTCGGGCACGCCCGGGCCGTCGTCGACGACCGACACGACCAGTCGACGGTCGACCGTCTGCCCGACCGAGACGGTGATCGACCGGGCGGCCGGTCGAACCGAGAGCGCGTTCGCCACGAGGTTGTCGAGCACCCGTCCGAGGGCGGTGACCGACAACGCGTAGCCGACGGCCTCGTCAGGCACGTCGACCTCGAGGTCGACGGCCGAGCCGGGGGCGTCGCCGCCCGGGCCGGCCAGCACCCGGGCCCGGTCGACGGCCGCCATGGCCTCGGTGACGAGGTCCGCGCCCGTGACGACCTCGGTCGAGGCCACCTCGGTCGACTCGAGCCTCGAGAGCTCGAGCAGGGTCGAGGCCAGTGCCGTGAGCCGGGCCACGGTCTGCTCGGCCGAGAGCAGCTCGCGCTCGAGGGCCGCCGCGTCGCCGAACTCGCGGTGGGCCAGTTCGAGCCGGGTGGTCAGCACCGCCAAGGGCGTGCGCAGCTCGTGGCTGGCGTCGCTGACCATCTGCCTCTCGCGATCGGCGCTCTGCCGGACGCGCTCGACGAAGGCGTTCAGCGTCCGCGCGAGCGCGCTGAGCTCGTCGTCCACCGGCCCCACGGGCAGCAGGTCGCCGCCCGGCTCGTGGCTGAGCGATTCGGCGGCGCGGCGCATGCGGGTGACCGGCCGCAGCGACACGGTCGCCAGGAGCCAGGCGGCCACCGCGATGGCCGCCAGGGCCAGCACCGAGCCGGCCACCAGCGAGCGGTCGATCGCCCGCAGGGTCAGGTCACCGGCCTCGCCGCTGCGCGCGGCCCAGACCTGGAACGTCCCGGCGCTCGTGTCGACCCGCTCGCCCACGACCGTGTACCCGACGCCGTCGGCCTCCTCACGCAGCACGACGTCGCCCGGGGTGCGACGTTCGAGGGGTTCGTGCAGGTCGCGCGGCATGGAGTTCACCAGGGTGCGCCCGTCCGGGGACTCGATGCTGACGAGCACGCCCTCGGACGGCTCGTCGGGCGTCTCGTCGGGGTTCGTCGTCAGGTCGGCGACGAACGCGCGCAGGTCGCTCGTCGCCAACGTGACCTCGCTGTCACGGGTGACCGAGCGCACCTGCACGTGCAACACCGAGGCGATGGCGACGAGCACGACGGCGGCGACCACGACGCTGCCCACGGTGATGCGGGCGCGGATCGACAGGCGCCTCACGCGGGGTCGCCCGGCCCGGAGGGCACGACGTCCGCCCGGTAGCCGCTGCCGCGCACCGTCGTGATGACGACGTCGGCCCCTGCGGCCGAGAGCTTCTTGCGCACGTAGCTGACGTACTGGTCGACGATCGAGGGGTCGAAGTGCTCGTGCGAGCCCCACACCTCGTCGAGCACCTCCGTCCGCGACACGACGATGCCGGGGCGTCGTGCGACGAAGCGCAACAGACCGAACTCCTTCACGCTGAGCGGCATCGACCGGCCGTCGGCGGTGGCCCGCAGGGCGATCGAGTCCATGCGCAGCCCGCCCAGGGCGACGATCGTCCGCTCGTCGGAACCGCGCCTCCTCAGCTGGGCCCGGAGCCGGGCGCTGAGCTCGGCGACCGCGAACGGCTTGGTGAGGTAGTCGTCGGCGCCGGCGTCGAGCCCGAAGATGCGGTCGTCGAGCGCGTCCCGTGCCGTGATCATGATGACCGGCAGGGTCGCGCCGGCCTCGCGGAGGCGGCGACAGACCTCGAAGCCGGTCATGCCCGGCAGCATCACGTCGAGCGCGGCCGCGTCGAAGGGCGGGACGTCGGTGCCGTCGTCGGGCGAGGGGGCGAGCGCGAGCAGGGCGTCGAGTCCGGTCGTGACGAGCTGCACGTCGTACCCGTCACCGACGAGGCCACGTTCGACGAGTGCGCCCATCTCGGGGTCGTCCTCGGCGAGCAGGATGCGGGGCATGCGTCGTGTCTACGGGACGCGCGGCAGGTCGGCAAGCCGACCCGCGCCTCCCGGGACCTCCGCCTCTCCCCCCCGGCCGACGACGGCGCAACATGTGAACATTCGAAGACCAGGAGGCGCCCTCGGCCGAGGCACGGCGCTTACGGTCGGAACTCCCCCGTCCCGCACCCCGAGAGGTCACGCATGCGCCCCACCACCCCCCTGCACGACGAGCTGCTCCGATGAACTGGGAGCTCAACGGGCTGCCGTTGCACCCGCTGATCGTGCACTTCGTGGTCGTGGCCTTCCCCGGGGCCGCCCTGCTCCTGCTGCTGTCGGCATTCTGGCCGGCAGCCCGTCGACAACTGGGCATCATCACGCCGCTGCTCGCCCTGGCGTCGCTCATCGCCGTGCCCCTCGCCACCTCGTCGGGCGAGTCGCTCGAGGAGAAGGTCGACGGCAGCGCCCTTCTCGAGACCCACACCGAACTCGGCGACACACTTCTGCCGTGGGCCATCGCCGTCTTCGTCGTGGCGGCGGCGCTCTGGGCCTGGCAGCACTACGTGGTGACGCCCGACGCCCAGCGCCCGCACCCGACGCTCAAGGCGACGACCCGGCGCGGCGCGACGATCGTGCTGAGCGTCCTCGTCGTGGTCGCGTCGGTGGGGGCGATCGTCACGACGGTGCGCATCGGCGACTCGGGGGCGAAGGCCGTCTGGTCGGACTCGAGCGAGGGGTGAGGCCCGACCGCGCCGGACCGGGCCCGGCCGGTCGCCCGGTCAGGGCAGCCTCTGCTTGCTGGCGGCACCGTCACGAGAGTGCTGTGCTGACCGCATGACCGAGTCCACGTCCCCGCTGCCGACCCACGACGACGAACCCCACACCGGCAGCCTGTCCGGTCGCCTCAACTGGCTGCGCGCCGGCGTGCTGGGTGCCAACGACGGCATCGTGTCGGTGGCGGCCATCGTGGTCGGCGTCGCCGGGGCGACCTCGTCGACCTCGGCTATCGCGACCGCGGGGGCCGCCGGTCTCGTCGGAGGCGCGATCTCGATGGCACTCGGCGAGTACGTGTCGGTGAGCAGCCAGAGCGACAGCCAGAAAGCACTGATCGCCAAAGAGCGAGCCGAACTCGAGGCCGACCCTGAAGCCGAGTTCGAGGAGCTGACCGCCCTCTGGCGAGCTCAGGGCCTGTCGGACGAGACGGCCACCCGGGTCGCGACCGAGCTGACCGAGAAGGACGCCCTCGCCGCACACCTCTCGGCCGAACTGCACATCGACGAAGACGACGTGGTCAGCCCCTGGCACGCGGCCCTGTCGTCGGCGATCGCCTTCTTCGCGGGGGCGATCCTGCCGATGCTGGCCGTGCTCCTGCCCCCGGCAGGCCTGCGCGTGCCGATCACGTTCGTCGTCGTCCTGCTCGCCCTCGCCGCCACCGGTGCCCTCGGAGCCCGACTCGGCGGGGGCGGGGTCGGCCGGGCCACGGTGCGCGTCGTCGTCGGCGGTGCGATCGCCCTCGCGGCGACGTTCGTGATCGGCAGGTTGCTGGGCACCAGCGGCCTGGTCTGACGACCCAGCCGGTCCTCGAAGCGCGAGGCTCTCTTCGGACGGGCCCGACACACACTGCACGGCGGCGAGACGATCCGAACCCGCACAGGTGCGCGGATCAGGGCGCCGCGACGTCGCGGCGAGTACGCCTGGATGTCGCGGCCCCCTCGGGTCGCCTCCCCCCGTCACCGAAGGACTGCCATGCCTCTCATCCGCATCGACCTCGTCGAGGGTCGCTCCGACGACCAGATCGCCGCCATCGGCGACACCCTGATGGCCACCCTCGTCGACGTCCACGGCCTGCCCGAGCGCGACCGCTTCCAGATCGTGACCGAGCACCCGGTGGGCCGGTTGACCGCGCTCGACGTCGGCCTCGGCATCGACCGCTCCGAGCAGGTCGTGATCATCCAGATCTTCACCCAGGAGGGCCGTAGCACCGACGAGAAGCAGGCCTTCTTCGCCGCGCTCGCGGCGGGTCTCGCCGAGGTGGGCGTCGCCGGGGAGGACCTCGTCATCGGCTTCGTCGAGAACACCGCCGCCGACTGGTCCTTCGGCTTCGGACGCGCCCAGTACGTCACGGGCGAACTCGCCACGCCGGGCAGCTGACCTCGCCCCGTCCGGATGCCAGCCGGCATCCGTCACGTCGAGGCCACGGATGACCGTTTCACGGCTGGCCTGCAGGCGTGGGAGGCGCTGAGTTGCGATGGGCCGACGTCCGCGGCCCAAGGGGCGATGACGCGGGCTGACCCGATGGCAGGCCCCGCTAGACGACCTCCCCCGCCCACTGCGTCGCGAGGTCCGGGTAGACGCGGAGTGCCGCGGCCGGCACGACCTCCCAGGAGCGACGGTCCTCCTCTGAGAAGCGCATCTCGGCCATGGCGGGGTACTCGCCGGCCAGGCCACGGGGCCACTGGTCGAACGGGTGGTCGTGGTCGCGCTGAGCCGTCCCCGATGCGCGCAGGGCGTCGCGCTGCTCCGGCGACAGGGGCCGGAGGACGCCCGCGCCCTCGAGCCACTCGACGACGCGAGCGAGGCTCTCTTCGGCCCGGGCCTGTTCGGTGTCGGTGACCGCGCGCCATCGGAGCTCGGCCTGGAGCGCCGTCTCCGCCGCGCCGACCGACGCCAGCCACGGCATGGTGAGCCCAGGGGCGAACCGTCCCCGGCCGTTGACGCTCGCGGCCGTGAACGGGGCGTCGGCGATCTCGACCAACAGCCGGGCCTCGGCCGTCGCGAACCACTCGGCGACGTCGTCGGTGAGCAGCGGATACGCGATGCTCGCCCTCCCCGCGGCCACGGTCGCCCGCTGCCGCGGGATCGTGCGGTCGCGGAGCGCGAGCGACGTCCGGTCGAGCCCCAGGTCGGTGGCGAGCTGCTCCACGCGCCCCTTCAGGTCGTCCCGGATCGTCAGGACGGCGAGGAGGTCGGCCCCGATCGGGTCGGGCACGTCCCAGTCGAGCACGGGGGTGCCACGGGGCACGGGGAAGGAGTCGGGGCAGCCGATGCGCACGATGAGGTCTGCGGCCCTCACCGGTGCCGCCATGACCTTGGCCGGCGCCTGCTCGATCTCGACGGGGGCCTTGTCCATTCCCATCACCACGATCACGTCCCGCTGCACGACCGGGCTCACGGGCCCCTCCTGCGGCGCGACGCCCCGGGCCTCGACGATGAACGCCGCCCCGTCGAGGGCCCGCAGGTACGCGGCGGCCATGACGCTCCGCCCGATGCCCCGAGGGCTCACGACCATGACGCGGGGGATGCGGTCGCTCTGGAGGACGGCCGCGAAGGAGGCGCGCTGGGCGGCGCTGATGCGAGGTCGCCCCGGGGCGGAAGCGCCCCGGGATGCGGCGGCGACGGCGGCGCGCCGACGGACGGCACGGATGAAGCGGATCTCACGGGCGTACAACACCCCGAACGCGGTGGAGAACCCGAGGCACGCGAGGGAGCCGACGTACCCGAGGACGACGCGGAACCAGAGCGCCCCCGCGACCGGCCAGCCCTCCGCGAGTCGCGCTCGCTGCTCGACGTCGGGGAAGAGCCAGGCGTTCGTGCTGATCACGGCGACGACGATGGCGAGGACGGGGAAGACGGGAAGGCACCACAGCATCCTCCGTTGCGCCTCGGTCACGATGCTCGCCCTGGTGGCGTCACGACGACATCCCCTTCCCCATGGCGAGACCCGCGTCTGCCCCTGACGATGCTGGCGGAGGCAGCAGCCACGGTCTATCCCGCATCAGGGGGCCAGCCACCGACATCATCGAGAGAGTGCTTCCGCACGTCGAGCGAGGCTGACCAGGGCCAGGACGTCGTCCTGGGTGGTTCGAGGCAGGTGCCCGGTGGGCCCTACCGGGCTCGAACCGATGACATCCACGGTGTAAACGTGGCGCTCTACCAACTGAGCTAAAGGCCCTCGCGCCGGTGCGAGCCGGGCGAGCGAGTCCAGGTTAGCGGGTGGTCGGACCGGCCCGCGCCTCCTGGGCCGATGTTGGACCCGGTCAGGCGGTGACGGGGACGAGCAGGTCGAGCGCGGCGCGGTAGTCGGCGAGCGAGCGCTCTTGACCGGGCTCGGTGCCGAAGTGCTCTCGGATGACGCCGTCGACGTCGATCAAGAACGTGGTGCGCGTCGCGAAGCCCTTGTTCTCGAGGAAGACCCCGTACTCTTTCGAGACCTCGCCGTGCGGCCAGAAGTCGGCCAGCAGGGTGAAGTCGTAGCCCTTCTCCTCGGCGAACGCGCGCAGCGTGGCCTTCGAGTCGACCGAGACGACCATCAGTTCGACCCGGTGGTCCTGGAACATCGCGAGGTTGTCGCGCAGCGTGCAGAGCTCTTTCGTGCAGGTGCTGCTGAACGCCAGGGGGAAGAACACCAGGGCCACGGGCTTGACACCCCGGAAGTCGCTCAACCGAACTCGTTCGCCGAATTGGTTCGGCAGGTCGAAGTCGGGAGCCTGGATGGCGTTCTCCAGAGCCATGGGTGCGTTCCTCTCACGTCGACCCGGGCGGTCGGCGACTGACACGATCGCCGATCCTACGCCTCACGCGTCGGTTTTCACACGACGGCGTGGCCGGGCGTTCCCAGCGCGTGCCGAGCCTGTGTCGGTCGGGGCAACTAGAGTGGGCGGGTCAGGCGGAGTGCGTCTCGGAACCCGGGCACGACGGGCCTGACATCTGTTTGTCCACTCCACGCGGTGGCCTTCCAAGAGACGGCCGCTCAACACAGATGATTGAGGTCAAGGGTGACGGTTAACGATCAGGACCCGTACACGGTCGACAAGGCCGATCGCGATCCCGAAGAGACCGCCGAGTGGCGTGAGTCGCTCGACGCTCTGGTGAAGACGCAGGGTCACGAACGTGCCCGAGAGATCATGAAGAGCCTGCTCACCCGGTCGAGCGAGCTGCACCTCGGGGTGCCCATGGTGCCGAAGACGGACTACGTCAACACCATCGCCCCCGAAGACGAGCCCGAGTTCCCCGGCGACGAAGAGCTCGAGCGCCGTTACCGCAAGTGGGTCCGCTGGAACGCCGCCATCACGGTGCACCGCGCCCAGCGCCCGGGCATCTCGGTCGGTGGCCACATCTCGACCTACGCCTCGTCGGCCGCGCTCTACGAGGTCGGCAACAACCACTTCTTCCGCGGCCAGGACCACTCCGGCGGCGGCGACCAGGTGTTCTTCCAGGGCCACGCATCCCCCGGCATGTATGCCCGTGCCTACCTCGAGGGCCGTCTCGGCACCGACCAGCTCGACGGCTTCCGCCAAGAGAAGTCGCACGCGTCGGGCGGACTCAGCTCGTACCCGCACCCTCGCCTCATGCCCGAGTTCTGGCAGTTCCCGACCGTGTCGATGGGCCTCGGCCCGATCAACGCGATCTACCAGGCGCAGGTCGCCAAGTACCTCACCAACCGCGGCATCAAGGACGCCAGCGACCAGCAGGTCTGGGCGTTCCTCGGCGACGGCGAGATGGACGAGGTCGAGAGCCGCGGCCAGCTGCAGGTGGCGGCCAACGAGGGCCTCGACAACCTGAACTTCATCGTCAACTGCAACCTCCAGCGCCTCGACGGCCCGGTCCGTGGCAACGGCAAGATCATTCAAGAGCTCGAGTCGTTCTTCCGCGGTGCCGGCTGGAACGTCATCAAGGTCGTCTGGGGTCGCGAGTGGGACGACCTGCTCGCCGCCGATTCGAGCGGTGCGCTGCTCAACCTGATGAACACCACGCCCGACGGCGACTTCCAGACCTACAAGGCCGAGAGCGGCGGCTACGTCCGCGACAACTTCTTCGGCCGCGACCCCCGCGCCCTCGAACTCGTCAAGGACTACTCCGACGACGACATCTGGAACCTCAAGCGCGGCGGCCACGACTACCGAAAGGTCTACGCCGCGTTCAAGGCCGCGACCGAGCACAAGGGTCAGCCCACGGTCATCCTCGCCAAGACGGTCAAGGGCTACGGCCTCGGCCCGTCGTTCGAGGGCCGCAACGCGACGCACCAGATGAAGAAGCTCACGCTCGACAACCTCAAGCAGTTCCGTGACGAGCTCCGCATCCCGATCAGCGACGCCCAGCTCGACGAGAACCCCTACCTGCCGCCGTACTACCACCCCGGTCAGGACGACGACGCCATCCAGTACATGCAAGAGCGTCGTCGCGCGCTCGGCGGCTACGTCCCCGAGCGCCGCACCAAGTACACGCAGATCGCCGTCCCCGAGGCGAAGACCTACGACGTCGTCAAGAAGGGATCGGGCAAGCAAGAGGTCGCTACCACGATGGCCTTCGCCCGTCTGCTGAAAGACCTGCTGCGCTCCCCCGACTTCGGTCACCGAATCGTGCCGATCATCCCCGACGAGGCGCGCACGTTCGGCATGGACGCGTACTTCCCGACGTCCAAGATCTACAACCCGAACGGCCAGCACTACACGTCGGTCGACCGAGAACTGCTGCTCGCCTACAAAGAGAGCCCGCAGGGTCAGATCATCCACGTCGGCATCAACGAGGCCGGTGCGTTCGCCGCCTTCACCGCCGTCGGCACCTCGTACTCGACCCAGGGCGAAGCACTCATCCCGGTGTACGTCTTCTACTCGATGTTCGGGTTCCAGCGCACGGGCGACGCCATGTGGGCTGCGGGCGACCAGATGGCCCGCGGCTTCATCATCGGAGCCACCGCCGGTCGCACGACCCTGACCGGCGAGGGCCTGCAGCACGCCGACGGCCACTCGCTGCTGCTCGCGTCGACGAACCCCGCGGTCGTCTCGTACGACCCCGCCTTCGGCTACGAGCTCGGCCACATCGTCAAGTCGGGCATGGACCGCATGTACGGCACCGACGAGCACGGCAACGCGTCGCACGCCGACCCGAACGTCATGTACTACATCACCGTCTACAACGAGCCGATGGCTCAGCCCGTCGAGCCCGAGGGCCTCGACGTCGACGGCGTCGTGCGCGGCATCTACAAGCTCAAGGCCGCCGAGAACCTCGGCCCCCGTGCCCAGTTGCTCGCCTCGGGCGTCGGTGTGCCGTGGGTCCTCGAGGCCCAGCAGCTGCTCGCCGACGACTGGAACGTCGCGGCCGACGTCTGGAGCGTCACCAGCTGGAACGAACTGCGACGCGACGGCCTGGCCGCCGACGAGCACAACTTCCTGCACCCGAACGACGAGCCCCAGACCGCGTACGTCACCGAGAAGCTGCAGGGCGCCGAGGGCCCGTTCATCGCCACCAGCGACTTCATGGCGGCCGTGCCCGACCAGATCCGCGAGTACGTGCCCGGCGACTACCTGACGCTCGGGGCCGACGGCTTCGGCTTCAGCGACACCCGTGCCGCAGCCCGCCGGTTCTTCAAGATCGACGGCCCCTCGGTCGTCGTCCGCACCCTGCAGGCCCTGGCTCGCCGCGGTGAGGTCGACCCGGGCGTGGTGCAGCAGGCCATCGACCGCTACCAGCTGCACGACGTCACCGCCGGCACGAGCGGCACCGCCGGCGGGGAGGCCTGACGACCCCGTGAGCGCCGAGCGGGTGCCCACGTCGCCCCTGCAGCCGTCTGCGGCCACGAAAGAGCGCACGCTCGCGTGGCTGCGGACGGTCTCGGGCGAGTTGTCCACCGCGACCATCAAGCGCCTCGAAGAGACGCTGCCCTGGTACGGCGACATGCCCCCCGGGCGCCGCTCGGCCGTCGGCCTCGTCGCCCAGGCCGGCATCACCTCGTTCATCAGCTGGTTCGCCGACCCGCGGTCCACCCCCTGGATCGCCGCCGACGTGTTCGGCTCGGCCCCGCGCGAACTGCTGCGCTCGGTCAGCCTGACGCAGACGCTGCAACTCATCCGCATCACCGTCGAGGTCGTCGAAGAACGCGTCAAAGACGGTGACGACTCGCTGCGCGAGGCGATCCTGCTCTACTCGCGCGAGATCGCCTTCGCTTCGGCCGACGTGTACGCCCGGGCCGCCGAGGCACGCGGGCTCTGGGACGCCCGACTCGAGGCGCTCGTCGTCGACTCGATCCTGAGTGGCGAGTACGACGACGAGCTGCCGAGCCGCATCGCCGCCCTCGGCTGGCACGGTCACGGCGAGGTCGCCGTGCTCGTCGGGACGGCTCCGCGCATGCTCGACGTCGACATGCTCCGGCGCACGGCTCGTCACCGCGAGGCCGACGTGCTGATCGGTGTTCAGGGCAGCCGACTGGTTCTCGTGATCGGGCGGGCCGATCCGCTCGACGAGAACGGCGCCTCCTCGTCCCACCCGAGCTTCACCGAGATCGCTCGCGCCCTCGAACCCGGCTTCGGCGACGGGCACCTCGTGCTCGGTCACGAGGTGCCGAGCCTCGTCGACGCGTCGAAGAGCGCCAAGGCGGCCCTGGCCGGCTTCGCCGTCGCCCGGGCCTGGCGCAACGCCCCCCGCCCCGTGCTGGCCGACGACCTGCTGCCCGAACGGGCACTGGCCGGCGACCCGGTGGCGCGGTCCAGCCTCGTCAACCGCATCTACAAGCCCCTCAAGGCCCATTCGACCGAACTGCTCACCACCCTCTGGTGCTACCTCGACAACGGTCGCTCGCTCGAGGCCACGGCACGCGAGCTCTTCGTCCACCCCAACACCGTGCGCTACCGGCTCAAGCGCGTGACCGACGTCATCGGGTGGGACGCCACCGGAGCCCGCGAGGCACTCATCCTGCAGTCGGCCCTCGTCCTCGGCTCGATCGCCGACCCCGACGGGTCGGGCGCCCGGCGCAAGTGACCGCCCACCGACGAGCCCACCCTGCTGTGTGCTTCGACAACGTTCGCCCGCATCTTTGGTCGAGTTGCTACACCGCGCACGTGCCCTTCGTTGGCATGATGGTCCAGTGATCGTTGTCGTAGCGCCCGGTCAGGGCTCCCAAACTCCCGGATTCCTCGAACCCTGGCTGGCCGATCCCGACCAGCGTGCCCTGCTGGCGTCGCTCTCCGACGCCGCCGGCGTCGACCTCGTCGCCCACGGCACGACGTCGGACGCCGACACCATCCGCGACACGGCCGTGGCCCAGCCCCTGATCGTCGCGGCCGGCATCCTCACCGCGCAGGCGCTCTTCCGCCGCGTCGAGAGGTCGGCCGTGGCCGGCGTCGCCGGTCACTCGGTCGGCGAGTTCACCGCCGCGGCCGTGAGCGGTGTCCTGACCGACGTCGACGCCGTCACCCTCGTCGCCGAACGCGGCCGGGCCATGGCCGACGCGGCCGCCCTCGTCGAGACCGGCATGAGCGCCGTCCTCGGTGGCGACGAGGCCGACCTGCTCGCCCGCCTCGACGCCCTCGGGCTCTCCCCCGCGAACTACAACGGCGGCGGCCAGATCGTCGTCGCCGGCGAGACCACTGCCCTGGCCGAGCTCGCCGCCGACGCCCCGGCCAAGAGCCGCGTCGTGCCGCTCCAGGTCGCCGGCGCCTTCCACACGCGCTTCATGCAGCCCGCCGTCGAACGCCTCCGGGCGGCCGCCGCCACCGTCACGGCGAGCGACCCCACGCTGACGCTCTGGACGAACCACGACGGCAGCACCGTCGCCTCGGGCGACCGGTTCGTCGAGCTGCTCGTGGGCCAGGTCTCGTCGCCCGTCCGGTGGGACGCGACCATGTCGTCGTTCGCCGACGCCGGCGTCACGGGCATCGTCGAACTCGCACCGGCCGGTGCCCTCACCGGCCTCGCCAAGCGTGCGCTGAGGGGCGTCCCCTCGGTCGCCGTCAAGACCCCCGACGACCTCCAGGCCGCCGTCGACCTCATCGAGGGAGCAGCATGACCACCCCCCAGCTCAACCAGACCACCGGTGCGCAGTTCACCCGCATCTACGCCCTCGGTGCGGCCCGCGGCGAGAACGTCGTCCCGAACGCCGACATCGTCGAGCCGATCAACTCGTCCGACGAGTGGATCCAGCAGCGCACCGGCGTCATCACCCGCCGTCGTGCAGGCAAGGACGTCAAGGTCGTCGACCTGGCCGAGGCCGCCGCGACCGAGGCCATCGCCAAGTCGGGCATCCGCCCCGACCAGATCGGTGCCGTGCTCGTCTCGACCATCGGCGCCGGCGTCGTGACCCCGTCGGTCGCCTCGTTGCTGGCCGAGCGCGTCGGGGCGAACCCCGCCGCGGCCTACGACATCTCGGCCGCCTGCGCCGGCTTCACCTACGGCATCGCGCAGGCCGACTCGTTCGTGAAGTCCGGCCTCGCAGAGTACGTGCTCGTCGTCGGTGCTGAGAAGCTCAGCGACGTCATCGACCCGACCGACCGCACGATCTCGTTCCTGCTCGCCGACGGCGCCGGTGCGGCCATCGTCGGCCCGTCCGAGAGCGCGGGCATCGGCCCGACCGTCTGGGGCTCCGACGGCTCGAAGTGGGACGCCATCGGCATGACCGCCACCATGACCGAGTACCGCGACGGCGCGGGCGAGGTCGCCTGGCCGACCCTGCGTCAAGAAGGCCAGACGGTCTTCCGCTGGGCCGTGTGGGAGATGGCGAAGGTCGCCAAAGAGGCCCTCGAGCGTGCCGGGGTGACCGCGGACCAGCTCGCGGCCTTCGTGCCGCACCAGGCCAACATGCGCATCATCGACGAGTTCGCCAAGCAGCTCGGCCTGCCCGAGTCCGTCGTGATCGGTCGTGACATCGCGACCACCGGCAACACCTCGGCCGCGAGCATCCCGCTCGCGACCCACCGACTGCTCGACGAGCACCCCGAGCTGAGTGGCGGCCTCGCCCTGCAGATCGGTTTCGGTGCCGGACTCGTGTTCGGCGCCCAGGTGGTCGTGCTGCCCTAGCGCGCCGCTGCCCGCCCGACCCCGGGGCGCTGTATAGGCTTTACCCCGGTCACAACGACACCCCCTCAAGGAGACAACACCATGGCACTGTCCACCGAAGAAGTCCTCGCCGGCCTCGCCGAGCTCGTCAACGACGAGACCGGGATCGCCACCGACACCGTCGAGATGGACAAGTCGTTCACCGACGACCTCGACATCGACTCGATCTCGATGATGACGATCGTCGTCAACGCCGAAGAGAAGTTCGACGTCAAGATCCCCGACGAAGAGGTCAAGAACCTCAAGACCGTCGGCGACGCCGTCACGTACATCCACAAGGCGCAGAACTAAGACGTCGGCTGCCCGGTCGCCCACGCGGCGACCGGGCCCCGCCGCTGTGCCCTCGACGCCGTCGACCCTCCGCCACCAGCCTCGGCTGCCGCCCGGGTCACGGCGTCGTCGTACATCGGCCCCCACCGACCGGCCCTCCCAGAAGGAACGTCAATGACCAAGAAGATCGTCGTCACCGGGCTCGGAGCCACGAGCCCGCTCGGTGGCACCGCCACCGAGACCTGGCAGAACCTGCTCGACGGCCAGTCGGGCATCACCACGCTCGAGCAGGACTGGGTCGCCAAGTACGACCTGCCCGTCACCTTCGCCGGGCAGGCCCGCACGCCCTCGGCCGACGTGCTCGACCGTCGCGAGACCAAGCGGCTCGACCCCTCGAGCCAGTTCGCCCTGACCGCCGCCCGCGAGGCCTGGGCCGACGCCGGCTCGCCCGAGGTCGTCCCCGAGCGCTTCATCGTCGACTGGGCCACCGGCATCGGCGGCGTCTGGACCCTCCTCGACGGCTGGGACACGCTGCGCGAGAAGGGCCCCCGTCGCGTCCTGCCGATGACCGTGCCCATGCTCATGCCGAACGGGCCCGCCGCGGCCATCTCGATGAGCCTGGGCGCGCGTGCCGGCGCCCGCACGGTCGTCTCGGCCTGCGCCTCCAGCACCGAGTCGATCGCGATGGCCTACGAGCACCTGCAGTCGGGCCTCGCCGACATCGCCGTCGCCGGCGGGTCCGAGGCGGCCATCCACCCGATGCCCATGGCCTCGTTCGCCGCCATGCAGGCCCTCTCGAAGCGCAACGACGACCCGGCCACCGCCTCGCGTCCGTACGACGTGACGCGCGACGGCTTCGTCCTCGCCGAGGGCGGCGCCGCCCTCGTCCTCGAGACCGAAGAGCACGCCCTCGCCCGTGGGGCCCGCATCTACGCCGAGCTGATCGGCGGCGCGGTCACGAGCGACTCGTACCACATCACGGCTCCCGACCCCGAGGGCACCGGGGCCGCCCGGGCCGTCATCGCGACGCTCGAGAACGCCGGGGTCGACCGCGACCAGGTCGTCCACGTCAACGCGCACGCGACGAGCACGCCCGTCGGCGACATCGCCGAGTACCACGCCATCAAGCGCGTCTTCGGCGACCACACCTCGAAGCTGATCGTCTCGGCGACGAAGGCGGCCACCGGCCACCTGCTCGGTGGTGCCGGCGGCATCGAGGCACTGTTCACCGTCAAGGCCCTGCACGAACGCCTCGCCCCGCAGACCATCAACGTCACGCAGATGGACGACGAGATCGACATGGACGTCGTCGTCGACGAACCCCGCCGCCTCCCCGACGGCGAGATCGTCGCGATCAGCAACTCGTTCGGCTTCGGCGGCCACAACGCCGTCGTCGGGTTCCGCTCGGTCTGACCCCAGGCGACAGCGCAGGAGGCGCGGGGGGGGGGGGGGGCTTTCCCCCCCCCCCCGCGCCTCCTGCGTCGTCACCCGGCCGCGCGGGGCGCACCTCGCCCGAGCGGTGGCGGGTCAGCCGACCTTGTGCAGCCAGACGACGGGGTTGCCCTCGCCGCTGTAGCGGAAGGGTTCGAGCTCGTCGTCCCACGCCTGCCCGAGCGCGAGGCGCAGCTCGCGGTGCAGTTCGAGGGCGTTCGACCCGGCGATCTCCATGGCGTAGCGGATGCGGTCCTCGGGGATCACGGTGTTGCCAGCCGTGTCGGTCTGCGCGAAGAACACCCCGAGGTCGGGCGAGTGCATCCAGCGACCGCCGTCGGTGGCCTCGCCGGGATCTTCGGTCACCTCGTAGCGCAGGTGCTCCCAGCCACGGAGGGCCGAGGCGATGCGCGCGCCGGAGCCCTCGTCGCCCTGCCACGAGAACTCGGTGCGCTGGGCGCCGGGCAGCACGGGCTGGTCGACCCAGGCGAAGTTCACGCCGTGCCCGAGGGCACGACCGACGGCCCACTCGACGTGTGGGCACAGTGCACGAGGGGACGAGTGCACGTAGAGCACTCCCCGAGCGGTTGCAGCAGCCACGATTCCTCCATCTGGTTCAGGTGCGACTTCCCCATCGACCTGTCAGACGTGACTCGTGTGCGTTCTTCGATTGTGCGGGCCGGGGCCCGATGACTCACGGGCCGAGGCCCGTCCTGTGAAGTATGACCGACCGACCTGAGAAATCACAACTGTGTAACACCTGCGAACGCGGGGCCGGACCCGGGCGGGTCGTCGCGGGCGATGGGCGGGTCAGCCCTCGGGCCCCGGGCCCCGGGCGTCACTTCGCCTGCGAGTAGTCGTCGACGACCGCGACCGTCACCGGGAACGCCACCGGCGCCTCGCCGAACAGCAGCCGTCCGGCCTCGACCGCGCTCTCGGTCACCAGGTCCGCCACCTCGTCGGCCACTGCCGCGGGGGCGTGCACCACGACCTCGTCGTGCAAGAAGAAGACGAGGTGCGGCGCGTCGACCGCGGCGCCCCACCGGGCGTGCAGACGTCGACGGAGGGCGCCCATCCAGCACAGGGCCCACTCGGCCGCCGTCCCCTGCACGACGAAGTTGCGGGTGAAGCGTCCCCACGAGCGGGCGTCGCGATCGGCCGGGCGCACGCCCATCTCGGGCGGGAGGGCCCCGGCGGCGGCCCCGACGGCCCCCGGGTCGTCGCTCGGCCGGGGCGAGCTGCGCCCGAGCAGCGTGTCGACGACTCCCCCGGCCTCGCCCGTGCGGGCCGCGGCCTCGACCAGCGCCATCGCGTCGGGGAACCGTCGGGCCAGGCGCGGCACGAGCCGCCCGCTCTCGCCCTGCGTCGCCCCGTACATGGCCCCGAGCATGGCCACCTTCGCCTCGGCCCTCGACGCGACGGCGCCGCTGGCGACGATGCCCTCGTAGAGGTCCCCCGCCCCCGCCCGCGCCATCGCTCGGTCGCCGGACAGCCCGGTCAGGATGCGCGGCTCGAGTTGCGAGGCGTCGGCCACCACGAGCCGCCAGCCGGGGTCGGCGACGACGGCACCGCGGACCGCCCTCGGCAACTGCAGCGCGCCTCCTCCGCTGGTGGCCCAGCGGCCGGTGACGACGCCGCCGGGCACGTAGTCGGGGCGGAAGCGTCCGTCGCGCACCCAGGCGTCGAGCCACGTCCACCCGTTGGCCACGAGCAGCCGCTGCATCTTCTTGTAGCGCAGCAGGGGCTCGATGGCGGGGTGCTCGTGCCGTTGGAGCTCCCACTGGCGGGTGGACTGGACGAGGACGCCCGCCCGGTTCAGCGCCCTGACCAGCTCGGCCGGGGAGTCCGGGTTGAGGTCGGGGGCGTCGAGGGCCCGCCGCACCTCGTCGAGGGCCGTGCGCATGCGGGCCGGGCGCTCGCCCGGCGACGGCCGTGGCCCGAGGGCGGCGGTGAGCAGCTCGTCGTGCACCCGGGGCGACCACGGGATGCCCCGGTGCCGCATCTCGACGGCGATCAGCGCCCCGGTCGACTCCGCGGCGACGAGCAGTTCGAGCCGACCGCGCGTCGGCGACGCCTCGACGGCCTCGCGCTGCGCCACGAACTCGCCCACCGGGTCGGGCAGCGATTCGGGCACGACCTCGAACAGGCCGTCCGACTCACCGGGTGCAGCCTGGGTGACGTCCCAGGGCCCCGGTCGGGGTCCACCTGACGCGAACCCGGGCGTCGCCGTCGACGCCCTCAGGACGGCGTGCACGAGCCGCAGGTCGACGCAGCGGGCCACCGTCACCCCGGCGTCGAGGAGGCGCGGG
>NZ_JADKSD010000001.1:542364-686173 GCF_015350895.1 Frigoribacterium sp. VKM Ac-1396
ACGCCCTCAGGACGGCGTGCACGAGCCGCAGGTCGACGCAGCGGGCCACCGTCACCCCGGCGTCGAGGAGGCGCGGGTACCACCGCGGGGTGTCGTCCCAGACCCAGCGGGGCGAGTGGTCGTGCTCGAGCCGGGCGACCCGGGGCGCCAGGTCGGCTGCCGCGATCGTCTCGACGCCCGCCACCTCGAGCCGGCCCGACGGTCCGCGCTCGAAGCGCGTCAGCTCGGCGTCGCCGTCGGGCAGGCGACGCAGCAGGAAGAACACCGTCCGATCATCCCACCGCGGGCCGACAGCATGGGATGACACCGCGAGCCGACACCATAGATGACACCGCGGACCGACACCGCGGACCGACGACGCAGGCCGATCTCGTCGGTCGCAGCTAGTGCAGGGGCTGCCCGGCCGAGTCCAGGACGTTCTTCTCGCCCGCCTCGATCGGCACGGTGAACCGATTCTGGGCCGGCGGGATCGGACAGTTGAAGGCGTACGAGAAGGCGCAGGGCGGCAGGACGGCCCGGTTGAAGTCGAGCGTGATGGTGCCGTCGCCGTTCGGGGTCGGGAAGAGGAAGCGCCCCACCGAGTACGTGCTGTCACCGTTGGTCGCGTCGCCGAAGACGAGCTGCAACCGGTCGCCGTCGCCCGACGGGAAGGCCGCGAGCTCGTGGTCGACCCCGTCACGCGTGAACCGGATGAGCCCGGGCAGCGGCTTGGGTCGGCTCAGCTCGAGGTCCTTCTGGTGGCGGATGTCGATCTGCGCGTCGGGCGCGGTCGGCACGAAGTCGGCCGTGACCACCCAGTCGGGGTCGAACGGGAACGCGTCGATCGACCCGAACCCCGTGACGGCGTCCGAGGCCGAGTCCCAGACGCGCAGCGCGTAGCCCGTGTGGTCGTCGTTCGCGATCACCGTGCCGGTGGTCGTCGCCGAGAACCTCAGGGCACTCGGCGTCATCGCGTCGTCGCCGGCCACGATCACGGTGCCGTCGACGAGGTCCCCGTCGACGTGGATGCCGTCCGCCGCGGTCGCCGTGAGGGCCAGCCCCGACACGCCCTGCGGCGTCGGAGCCCAGCGACCCGGCACGCCCCAGACCGTCTGCTCGTGGTCGACCCACTGCGTGCCGGTCAGAGCCAAGGGGCCCTGCGCCGAGACGGCGCGGGTGCGGCGCAGGGCGTGGAAGCGGTCGAGTTCGGCCTGGCCGACCGCCGTGCCGGACGCGTCGTCGGCTCGGCTCGTGCCGTGGTTCTCGGGCGTGACGTCGGTCATCGTTCCTCCTGGGGTCTGACAGGGGTGAACGCCGAGGAGGCGCGGTTCATGCCCCGACGCACGGCACGGGCTCGAGGCCGGCACCGCGCCTCCTCGTCCGGCGGGTCAGGACGGCGGTTCAGGACTGCGGGTCGTCGCCGCCCACGGCGAGGCGACGGAGCTGCTCGTCGAACGGCACGACGGCCGCGAACGGGTCGTCCGCGCCGCCCTGGTGCCGGTCGACCAGCTCGGCGAACTCCCCCGCGGCACGCGTGACGCGCTCGGGCAGCGTCGTCGAGGTGCCGTCGCCCTCGCCCCAGTCCTCGGACGCCGCGAAGACCGAGGTCGGCACGACGACGGCCTGCAGGTAGGCGAAGAGCGGCCGCACCGCGTACTCGAGGGCGAGCGAGTGCCGGGCCGTGCCCCCGGTCGCCGCGATCAGCACGGGCGTGCCGGTCAGCGCCGTGCGGTCGAGCACGTCGACGAACGACTTGAACAGCCCGCTGTACGACGACGAGAACACCGGCGTGACCGCGATGACGCCGTCGGCGGTCGCCACCTTCTCGAGTGCCTCCGCGAGGGCGGGAGGCGCGAAGCCGGTCAGCATCGCGTCGGTCACCTCGTGCGCGAGGTCGCGCAGGTCGACCACCTCGACCTCGACGAACGACCCGCGACCGACGAGGTCACGCGTCGTGGCCTCGACGAGGCGGTCGGCGAGCAGGCGGGTGGACGACGGCTGGCTCAGCCCGGCGGACAGGGCGACGATCTTCTTGGTGCTCATGGCGCGCCTCCTGCGGTCCTCAGCGGGCGGACGACGCGACGAGGGCGTCGTGCGCGGTGGGTGCGGCGGACTCCGCCGTGCGGGCCGCTGCCTCGACCAGCGAGGCGTGCGTGGGCGCGTCGGGCACGCCGGCCGGACGGTTCGCCGCGAACTCGCGACGCAGGACGGGCACGACCTCGCTGCCGAGGATGTCGAGCTGCTCGAGGACCGTCTTGAGCGGCAGTCCGGCGTGGTCCATCAGGAAGAGCTGGCGCTGGTAGTCGCCGACGTAGTCACGGAAGCCGAGGGTGCGGTCGATGACCTCCTGCGGGCTGCCGACCGTGAGCGGGGTCTGGCTCGTGAAGTCCTCCATGCTCGGGCCGTGGCCGTAGACCGGAGCGTTGTCGAAGTACGGACGGAAGTTCCGCTTGGCGTCCTGCGAGTTCTTGGCCAGGAAGACCTGGCCGCCGAGGCCGACGATCGCCTGGTCGGCGCGGCCGTGGCCGTGGTGCTCGAAACGGGTGCGGTAGAGCTCGACCATCTGCTTCGTGTGCGAGGCGGGCCAGAAGATGTGGTTCGCGAAGAACCCGTCGCCGTAGTAGGCGGCCTGCTCGGCGATCTCGGGGCTGCGGATCGAGCCGTGCCAGACGAAGGGGGCGACACCGTCGAGGGGGCGGGGGGTCGCCGTGAAGCCCTGCAACGGGGTGCGGAAGTGGCCCTTCCAGTCCACGACGTCCTCACGCCAGAGACGGTGCAGCAGGGCGTAGTTCTCGATGGCCAGGTTGATGCCCTGGCGGATGTCCTTGCCGAACCACGGGTAGACCGGCCCCGTGTTGCCCCGGCCGAGCGTGAGGTCGACGCGGCCGCCCGCGAGGTGCTGCAACAGCGCGAAGTCCTCGGCGATCTTCACCGGATCGTTCGTCGTGATGAGGGTGGTGGCGGTGCTCAGCACGATGCGCTCGGTCTGCGCGGCGATGTAGGCCAGCAGCGTCGTCGGACTCGAGTTCACGAAGGGCGGGTTGTGGTGCTCGCCGGCCGCGTAGACGTCGAGACCGACCTCTTCGGCCTTCTTGGCGATCGTGACCATCGCCTTGAGGCGCTCGCCCTCGGTCGGGGTGACACCGGTGGTCGGGTCGGTCGTGATGTCGCCGACGCTGAAGATTCCGAACTGCATTGCTCCACCTTAGAACATCTGCATGCGTTTGCATGTACTTCGGTGAACCGCGTGGTGGGGCTCGGCATTCCCGGGGCGCGCGACTGCCGACGGGAACGCACCGCGTCGGCAATGCAGGGCTGGTGTCGCACCCCGGCCGCCCGGGCCCGGAAACTCGGGGCCCGCCCGGAAGGGCGCAGCAGGAAGAAGGAGTTGCCCGCACGGCGACGGGGAGTTCGCGGCGGAACGGACGGGGTGCTACGGAACGGGGTGCGACGGAACGGGAGGAACGGGACGGGGCGGGACGAGCGGGACGAGCGGGTGGGGGGCGACCGTTCAGGCGAGGGGCGCCAGGCGCAGCCACCGCTCGGCGACCTGGGCCTGTGACACGGGCCCGTCACCGTCGCGGTCGATCTGGGGCGAGTCGAACTCGACCCACCAGGTGCGGGCCGAGCCGCCGATGGCCGAGACGCCCTGCCAGGCGCTGCCACCGGCCCGGACGACGATGCCGGTCGGACCGTACGGGAACGGCGTGGCGGGGTCTTCGTCGGAGTCGAGCACGTACACCTGCGCCCCGACGCCCATGCGGGCCGGGCCGGATCGCCTGTCGTCGTCGGAGGAGTCGCCGCCCCAGGCGTCGGGGTCGGGCTCCGGCTGTCGGGGCCGCTTCGTGAACATGGTCGACATCGTGCCACGCACGCGGCGAACCGTGCGACGACGTGGCCGGGCTCTCGGCAGGCCACAGGCCGTGGACCCCGGGCATCGGCCGGCATCCGTACCGGCGCGGATGCCGCCACGGCACCGGTGGCGCATCGCCACGGCACCGGTGGCACATCGCCACGGCACCGGCGGCAGGCCGCCGCGGCACGACGGGTAGGGCGGACGGGACTTGAACCCGTGACCGATCGATTATGAGTCGACTGCTCTAACCGGCTGAGCTACCGCCCCTCGCGTCGACCCACCGGTGCGAGCCGGGGTCGGCCGGGGCGGTGCCGCGGTCGACCGTCAGTGCGCGCGGTCGGACGCCGCGTCGGTGGAGGGGACCACCGGCTGACCACGATACAGGCTCTCGAACACGCTCAAGGTGCGCTCGATGTCGTGCCCCTCGATCATCTTCAGGCTCGCCCGTCGCATGGCGAGGTAGTCGTCGTCGCTCTTCGTCAGCACCGTCGTGAGCTTGTCGGCGAGGTCACTGCTGTCGCCCGGCCGGAACAGGTAGCCGTTCTCGCCCTCGTCGACCAGGTGCGGCAGGGCCATGGCGTCGGCCACCACGATGGGCAGGCCCGACGCCATCGCCTCGAGGCTGGCGATGCTCTGCAGCTCGGCGATCGACGGCATCGCGAACACCGTCGACTCGGTCAGCGTGCGACGCAGCTCGTCGTCGGAGAGGTAGCCGGCGAACGTGACGACGTCGGCGAGCCCCAGGTCACGGCTGGTCGCCTGCAACTGCTTGAACAGGTCGCCGCCGCCGACGATGGTCAGGGTGGCTTCGAGCGCGGGGTCGAGCAGCGTCATGGCGCGGAGCAGCACGTCGATCTGCTTCTCGGCGGTGACCCGGCCGACGAACACGATCCTGTTCGCCTCGGGGCGGGTGGCGAGTGCGGTGTAGTGGCTCGCGTCGATGCCGCACGAGACGGCCAGCACGCCGGTGACGGCCACGGACTTCTCGAGGAACGTCGCGGCCTTCTGCGTGGGCGTCGTGATCGCGGCGGCCTTGTGGAACGTCTTGCTGGCGTCGTTCCACGCGATCTGGGTGGCCTTCGCGCGCAACCCCTTCGGCAGGCCGGTGTGCTCGAGCAGGTTCTCGGGCATGAAGTGGTTCGTCGCGACGACGCGCACGCCGCGGCGCTCGGCGACCTGCGCGACCCCGCGGCCCATCACGATGTGCGACTGGATGTGCACGACGTCGGGGTGGATCTCGTCGAAGATCTTATCGGCGTGCTCTTGCACCCGCCACGGCGTCGCGAAGCGCAGCCAGTCGTGCAGCGGCCAGCGCGTCGAGTAGAGCCGGTGCACGGTCAGGGTGACGCCGCCGTGCTGCTCGAAGAACGTGCCGTGGTGTCGGCTGGCCGCCGGCACCATGAGGTGCACGTCGTGGCCGCGCTGCGCGAGCCCGACGGCGAGTCGCTCGGTGAAGTTGGCCGCGCCGTTGACGTCGGGCGGGAACGTGTCGCCGGCGATCAGCACGGTCAGGCGGTCGGACGAGCCCGACAAGGCGCGGCTGGCGTCGTCTGCCGACGCCGCGTCGACGGGGCGGCCGGGTTCCGAGGGCGTCGGGGCGGTGGTCACGGTTCGTGGCGTCTTTCTCGTGCTCGGTGGCCGGTGTGGCGCGTCACGCGGTCGACGGGTGGTGGAGCCGTCGGTCGCGACGACCCCACGCTAGCTCAGGCTCGGGTCTGCGGATGGTATTTGGCGAGCTGGAACACGCCGTAGACGGCCACCGCCGCGGCGATGACGAAGAAGACCCCGGCGACGGGCGGCGCGTTCTGCGCCTCGCCCAGCACGACGATGCCGATGCCGACCGCGATGAGGGGGTCGACGACCGTGAGGCCGGCGATGACGAGGTCGGGCGGGCCGGACGAGTAGGCGTTCTGCACGAAGTACCCGCCGAGCAGGCCCGCCGCGAGCAGGAACACGATGCAGACGATCGTGAGCCAGTCGAAGTTGCCCGCGAAGACGCGGTTGAGCACGACCTTGGCCAGGGTCGCGACGAAGCCGTAGAGCACCCCGGCGGCGATGATGTAGAAGAGCGCGCTGCGGCGACGTCGCAGCAGGGCGAACGCGATGCCCAGCGCGGCCCCCACGACGGCGAGGATCACGAGCACGGTGACGAGCTGCCGCGTGGTGATCTCGGGTTCGATCGCCGTGAACGCCGCAACCGTGACGAACAGGCCGACCCCTCCGACGCAGAACAGGATGGCGCGCTTGGCACGACGGTCGAGCTTTCGACCGGTGGATCGCGAGTTGAGGACCGCCGTGATGACCAGCGCGACGGCGCCGAGGGGCTGCACCACGAGCAGCGGGGCGATGCGCAGGCTGGTGAGCTGGAAGAGGATGGCGAGCCCGAGCAGCAGGGTGCCCATGACCCACGACGGTCGGCCCACGAGCGCGAGCACCTGCCGGACGTTCATGCCGCTCTTCGCCGCTCCGATGCGACGTTCGACCTTGGCGACCCCGCGGTGCTGCAACTGCGCACCGATCGAGAGGAACACCGCGCCGACCAGGGCGATGGGGATGCCGAGGGCCTGGTAGGGGGTCAGCGATACCTGCTGGGTGAGATCCCCGATGTCCGTCGTCACGGCGTCCACGCTAGCGCCGTGGCGCTGGATAGTCTGGACGAATGGCCGTTCGACCGATTTCCATCACGGGTGACCCCGTGCTCCACTCCCCCGCCTCCGAGGTGACGGTCGTCGACGACGACCTGCGCACCCTCGTCGCCGACATGTTCGAGACGATGGACGCCGCGCCCGGCGTCGGCCTCGCGGGCCCGCAGGTGGGCGTCGGCAAGCGCCTCTTCGTCTACTCGTGGACCGACGACGACGGCGAGCTCTGGCGGGGCGTGGCCATCAACCCGACGCTCTGGCAGAGCCCCCTGTCGATCGAGCCCCTCGACGACGAGTCCGAGTCCGAGGGGTGCCTCTCGGTGCCCGGCGAGAGGTTTCCGCTGCGACGGGCCGACGGCGTGGTGCTGCGCGCCACCGACCTCGACGGCCACGAGGTCGAGATCGAGGCGTGGGGCTGGCTCGCCCGCGTCTTCCAGCACGAGTACGACCACCTCGACGGCGTGCTGTACGCCGACCGGCTCGAGCACCCCTTCCACAAGGCGGCGGCCAAGGCCGTCCGCAAGAAGGGCTGGGGTCAGCCGGGCGGCACCTGGCTGCCGGGCGTCGACCACCTCGAGGACTGACCGCCGCCCGAGCCGACCCCGAGACCACGGAGGCGCGTCCTGCGAACCGCAGGACGCGCCTCCGTCGTTCTCGACCCCGCTGCGGGCCGCAGGGCACCGACGGCAGGAAAGAGAAAAGGCCCAGAGGGTGGAGCCTCTGGGCCTTCGCTCCCCGAGTTGGACTCGAACCAACAACCTGCCGGTTAACAGCCGGCTGCTCTGCCAATTGAGCTATCGAGGAATGGCAGCCGCCTCAGACCTTCGTCCGTGACAGCGGAGACAACTCTAGCAAAGATCTGAGGGCCCGACGGACCACGGTGGCGACCCGGCGCGTCGGGCCGTCATGGGACAGGCCTCAGTACCCGAAGTGCGGGTCGACGACGCCGACGAACTCGCCTCCGCCGACGAACGCGCGCACGTTGTGGCGGATGCGTTCGGCGAGCAGGGGCGCCGTCATCTCGGGGGTGTCCGCCTGATGGGGTGTCACGATGACGCGCGGTTCGTCGAACAGCGGGTGGCCGTCGGGCAGCGGCTCGGGCGTCGTGACGTCGACGCCGGCACCCCAGAGCCGTTCGGCCCGGACGGCGTCGACGAGGGCGTCGGTGTCGACCAGGCTGCCGCGGGCGACGTTGACCAGCACGCCCGTCGGCGGCAGCAGCGCGAGCCGCCGCGCGTCGAGGAGACGGGCGGTGCCGGGCGTCGCCGCGGCGGCGAGCACGACGACGTCGGCGCCGGGCAGCACCTCGTCGAGGTGGTCGACGGCGACCGTCCGGTCGGCACCCGCGACGGGGTCGGCCGATCGTCGGACGACCGTGACCCGCACGTCGAACGGTGCCAGCAGGCGCATCAGCTCGACCGCGATGCCCCCGGCGCCGACGATGACGACGTGGGCCCCGTAGAGCGAGCGGCCCTGCTGCTCGGTCGCCCACGACGTCGCCCGGACGCGCTGCGGCACGACCCGCAGCAGCGAGAGCACGAGCATCAGGGCGTGTTCGGCGACGGGCTCGGCGAACGCCCCCTTGGCACTGGTCCAGAGCGGCAGGGCGCGATCGGCCCGTGCGGCGATCACCTCGGCGAAGGCGTCGACTCCGGCGTAGGGCAACTGCACCCACTCGATGCCGGGGTGGTCGTCCAGGGCACGGGCGAGGCCCGCGGGGTCACGGTACGAGAGCCAGACGAGGCCCCGGGTGTCGGGGCCGAGCGGCACGACCTCGGCTCCCCCGGCACGGACGGCCTCGACGAAGACCGGGGTCTCGCGGGGGGCCACCGAGACGGGGCCCGGGGTCGGGCGTCGCCCGGGCGTGAGGACGGGGCCCGCGGTGACGACCGCGCGGTGGCCGCGCGCGCCTCCCGGGCTCGTCGCCCGGAGCGCGTCCTGCCCGGAGCCGGCGTCGGTCGACCCGGCGGTCACGGCGCCTCGGGGCCCGTGCGGTCGGTGCGGCCGTCGGCGTCGGCGGCCCGGCGGGACGCCTCGCGCTCCTCGGGCCGGATGATGTCGATCGGCGTGGTCTGCGACAGCACCTTGACGTAGGGGTCGATGCCGGTGCGCAGCACGTCGTCGATGTCGCCGAGACCCACCAGGCGACCACCGCGCATGACGGCGACGCGGTCGGTGATGGCGCGCGCCTCGGCGACGGACGACGTCACGACGAGTGCGGAGAACTGACGCCCCTCGTGCAGGTTCTTGATCACGTCGAGCACGGCCTGGCGCACCAGCACGTCGACCCCTCGCGCGGGCTCGTCGGCGATGAGCAGCGGGGGCTCGAGGACGAGGCTGCGGGCGAGCGCGACGCGCTGGCGTTGGCCCGAGCTGAGCTCCCAGGTGTGCTTGAGCATGGTGCCGAGCGGCAGGTGGACGCCGTCGACCAGCGTCGCGACGATGCGCCCGGCCTCGGTGCGGTCGAACTTCCGGTCGCGCAGGTAGATCGGCTCGGCGATGGCCTCGCCGACGGTGAGGTCGGGGCTGAGGCGTTCGCCGTCGTCCTGCGCCAGGTAGCCGACCATGGTCGAGAGCCGGTCGCGTCGTCGACCCGACATCTTGCCGACGTCCTGCCCGAACACGCGGGCGGTGCCGCCGACCAGGCGGGGCCGCCCCTCGTCGACGCGCCCGGTGCCGGTGAGCCCGGCCAGGGCCATCGCGAGCGTGGACTTGCCCGACCCGCTCTCGCCGAGGACGGCGACGATCTCGCCCGGCTCGACCCGCAAGGTCACACCGTCGACGGCACGCACGGACGGATGCCCCGCCCGTGCGGGGTACAGCAGCGACAGGTCGTCGGTGGCGATCGGCCGGTCGAGGTCGAGCTCGCGGGTCGCCACCCTCAGACCACCCCGCCGACGTGCGGGCCGCCGGTGGCCGAGCGGGCGTCGTCCGCCGCCGCCTCGCGGTCCAGCCGGGCGAGCTGCTCGCGCCGCGACGCCTGCTCGATCGGGTCGGGCACCGGCAGGGAGGCCAGCAAGCGTTGGGTGTACGGGTGCTCGGGAGCACCGAGCACCTGGTCGTTCGGACCGCTCTCGATCAGGTCACCGTGGAACAGCACGCCGATGCGGTCGGCCAGCATGTTGACGACCGCGAGGTCGTGGCTGATGAACAGGGCCGCGAAGCCCAGCTGCGACTGCAGTTCGGTGAACAGCTCGAGCACGCGGGCCTGGACCGACACGTCGAGCGCGCTGGTGGGCTCGTCGGCGATGAGGAGCGTCGGGTCGAGGGCGAGCGAACGGGCGAGGCTCGCCCGCTGACGCTGGCCGCCGCTGAGCTCGTGCGGGTACCGGTCGGCGAACGACTTCGGCAGCTGGACCGCCTCGAGCAGCTCGTCGACGCGGGGGCGGGCGGCCCGGGCGTCCTTCGCCCGGCCGTGCACGATGAGCGGCTCGGCGACGCACTCGGCGATCGTGAGCAGCGGGTTGAAGCTCGATGCGGGGTCTTGGAACACGAAGCCGATGTCGGCGCGCTTCGGCTTGAAGTCCCGCTCGTGCACGCCGTTCATCTCGACGCCGAGCACCTCGAGCGAACCGCCCGTGACCTTGGTCAGGCCGGCGATGGCCCGCCCGATCGTGGTCTTGCCCGAACCGCTCTCGCCGACCAACCCGAGCACCTCGCCGCGGGCGATCGTGAAGTCGACGCCCTTGACGGCCCGGAACCCACCGCGACCGAGGCGCCCCGGGTACTCGATCTCGAGACCGCGCGCGCGCACGACGACCTCGCTGTCGGCCGGTTGTGCCTGCTGGGTGTGACCGCGGGCCTCGAGCTTCGGCACCGAACCGAGCAGCCGCTTCGTGTAGTCGTCCTGCGGGTTCGCGAAGAGCTCGACGGCCGGGGCCTGCTCGACCACCTTGCCGAGGTACATCACGGCGACCCGGTCGGCGAGGTCGGCGACGACGCCCATGTTGTGCGTGATCAGCACGATGGCCGTGCCGAACTCGTCTCGGCAGCGGCGCAGCAGGTCGAGGATCTCGGCCTGCACCGTCACGTCGAGGGCCGTGGTCGGTTCGTCGGCCACGATCACCGACGGGTCGAGCACGAGCGCCATGGCGATCACCACGCGCTGCTTCTGCCCGCCCGAGAACTGGTGCGGGTAGTAGTCGACGCGGGTCTCGGGGTCGGGGATGCCCACGCGACGCAGGATGTCGATCGCCTTGACCCGCGCCTCCTTGCGTCCGACCTTGCCGTGGGCCCGCAGGCCCTCGGCGATCTGCCAGCCCACCGTGTAGACGGGGTTGAGCGCGGTCGAAGGCTCTTGGAACACCATGGCGACGTCGGTGCCGCGCAGCTCACGCACCTTCTTCGCACCGACCTCGAGCACGTTCTGCCCCGAGAGCAGCACGGCTCCCGTCGCGACGGCGGTCTCGGGCAGCAGGCCGAGGATCGTCTTCGCCGTCACCGTCTTGCCGCTGCCGGACTCGCCGACGATCGCGAGCACCTCGCCGGCACGCACGTCGAGGGTCACGCCCTGGACGGCGGCCACGTCACCGCCGTCGGTCGCGAAGGTCACCTCGAGGTCGGTGATGCCGACGGCGACGGGGCGCTCGTCGCGGGGGGTGGCCGCTCGGCCCGTCGTGGTCGTGTCGGCGCTCATGCGGTCACCTCGTCGTTCGTCGTGGTCGGTGCCTGCTCGACCGCACGGGTGGGCCCCGTCTTGCGCTTCGCGCGACGGCGGGTCCGGAGGCGCGGGTCGGCCAGGTCGTTCATGCTCTCGCCCATCAGCGTGATGCCGAGCACCATCAGCACGATCGCCGCACCCGGGAAGACGCCGGTCCACCAGATGCCGCTCGCCGTGTCGGAGAGGGCGCGGTTCAGGTCGTAGCCCCACTCGGCCGCCGCGGTCGGGCCGATGCCGAAACCGAGGAACCCGAGGGCCGCCAGGGTCAGGATCGCCTCGGACGCGTTCAACGTCAGGATGAGCGGCAGGCTGCGGGTCGCGTTGCGCAGG
Source organism: Frigoribacterium sp. VKM Ac-1396 (assembly GCF_015350895.1). Taxonomy (NCBI): domain Bacteria; kingdom Bacillati; phylum Actinomycetota; class Actinomycetes; order Micrococcales; family Microbacteriaceae; genus Frigoribacterium; species Frigoribacterium sp. VKM Ac-1396. The sequence goes on from NZ_JADKSD010000001.1 coordinate 553,832, forward strand.
ACGTGCTTGAACATGATGCGACCGGTGCTGCTGCCGTTGACCTTCGCCGACTCGACGAACGCCTCGGCCTTCAGCCGGGTGGCCTCGGCCCGGACGACCCGGAAGTACTGCGGCACGTAGACCACGGTGATCGAGATGCCGGCCGAGACGATGCCGCCCCAGAGGCTCGACTGGCCGCCGCTGATGACGATCGAGACGACGATGGCGAGCAGCAGCGACGGGAACGCGTAGACGGCGTCGGCGATGACGACCAGCACGCGGTCGAGCCAGCCGCCGAGATAGCCCGAGATCAGGCCGAGGGTGACGCCGATGGTGATCGAGAGCACGACGGCCACGATGACGACGGCCACCGCGGTGCGGGTGCCCCACATGACGCGACTGAACACGTCGTAGCCGCCGACCGTGGTGCCCCACAGGTGCTCGGCCGACGGGGGCGCCTGGCGCGGGAACGCCTCGGTGGCACCGCGCAGCTGGCCGAAGCCGTACGGGGCGATGAGCGGGGCGAACACCGCCAGCAGCACGAAGACCGCGACGATGACGACGCCGGTGAGCAGCATGCCGCGCTGCAGCCCGACCGAGCGGCGGATCTGGGCCACGACGGGGAGGCGCCGGAAGAAGGGTTCGCGGCGGTCGGCCGCGACGGTTTCGTCGGTCATGGTCAGTACCTCACCCGGGGGTCGATCAGCGCGGCGATCACGTCGACCACGAAGTTGGTCACGGCGACGATGACGGCCAGCACGGCGACGATGCCCTGCACGGCGACGAAGTCGCGGGCCGACAGGTACTGCTGCAGCTGGAAGCCCAGCCCCCGCCAGCCGAAGGTCGTCTCGGTCAGCACCGAGCCGCCCAGCAGCATCGCGATCTGCAGGCCCATCACGGTGATGATCGGGATGAGCGCCGGCTTGAGCGCGTGGGCCCGCACGAGGCGGAACTCGCTGACGCCACGCGAGCGCGCCGCGTCGACGTACTCGGAGCCGAGGGTGCCGATCACGTTGGTGCGCACCAGGCGCAAGAAGATGCCGGCGGTCAGGACGCCGAGCGCCAGGGCCGGCAGGACCGCGTGCGACAGGACGTCGGTGATGATCGTCGCGTTGCCCGTCCGCAGGGCATCGACGATGTAGATGCCCGTCGGGTTGTCGATCCGACCGAGGGCGATGGCCACGCGCGTGCTGGCGCGACCGCCGAGGGGCAGCCAGCCGAGCCAGACCGAGAAGGTCAGCTTGAGCAGCAGGCCGGCGAAGAAGACCGGGGTCGCGTAGGCGAGGATCGCCAGGACGCGCAGGATGGCGTCGGGCCAACGGTCGCGCACGTAGGCGGCGAGCATGCCGAGCGGGATGCCCAGCACGAGCGCGACGATCAGCGCGTAGAAGACCAGCTCGATGGTGGCGCTGCCGTACTGCAGCAGGATGTCGCTGATGGCGCGGTTGTCGGTCGCGGTCGTGCCGAAGTCGCCGCGGACGATCTGGCCGAGGTACTCGAGGTACTGCACGATGACCGGTCGGTCGTAACCGGCCGCGGCGAGGCGCTCTTGCAGCTGCGCCTCGGTGAGCCGGCCACCGACGGACGCGGTGATCGGGTTGCCGACCACGCGCATCAGGAAGAACACGAGCGTGACGAGGATGAACACGGTCGGCACGATGAGGATCGCGCGGACCACGATGTAGCGTCCGAGGCCGCCGCCGCCGGAACCCCGGGACTTCCCGGGGGTCGAGGTGGGCGGCGCCGTGAGGGAGCCGTCGGTGATCAGGGTCACGTCGTTGGGCCTTTCGATGGTGTGGTGCCGGTCGCAGGCCGGAGGGGGCGCCCCGCGGTGTCGCGGGTCGCCCCCTCGGCGTACGGCCGTGGTGCGGAGTCCCCCGGCCCCCGAGCCCGGCCGGCGGACCGGCGGGGCTCAGGGGACGAGGAGGCGCGTCAGCGGCTCAGCGCACCGTAACGGAACTTGAACGACGCGTCGAGCGTGTCGTCCACGCCCTTGACGTCGGACTGCGAGACGACGACCTGCGTGCCCTGCAGCAGCGGCAGCGTGGGCAGGTCGGCCGCGACGGCGTCCTGGATCTGACCGATGACGGCCTCACGTGCCGAGGCGTCCTGCTCGCCGATCTCCTGCGTCAGCAGACCCTGGACGGTCGGGCTGTCGTAGTGGTTGCCGACGAAGTTGTCCGCGCTGAAGAACGGCGTCAGGTAGTTGTCGGCGTCCGAGAAGTCGGGGAACCAACCCAGCTGGTACACGGGGTAGGCGTCCTCGCGGCGCTCGGTGCTGTAGGTGTCCCACAGGGTCGACTGCAGGTTGACGGTGAAGAGGCCGCTGGCCTCGAGCTGCGACTTGATCAGCGCGTACTCTTCGTCGCTCGACGCACCGTAGTGGTCGGGGCTGTACTGCAGGTCGATCGACACCGGGGTGCTGACGCCGGCAGCCGACAGGGCCGCGGCGGCCTTGTCGACGTCGGGGCCGCCCTGACCGTCGCCGTAGAGGCCCTCGAGGGGCTTGGTCGCACCGGTCAGGCCGTCGGGGACGACCGAGTAGAGCGGCGTGTAGGTGTCGTTGTAGACGTCCTTCGCGAGGGCCTCGCGGTCGACCGTGTCGGCGACCGACTGACGGACGGCCAGCGCCTTCATTGCGTCGGCGTCGGGCTGCGTGGCACCGAAGGGCATGGTGTCGAGGTTGAACACCAGGTAACGGATCTCGCCACCGGGGCCGTTGTGCACCGTCAGCGAGTCGTCCTTGGCCAGGTCGGCCAGGTCGGTGGGGCTGAGGCTGCGGTTCGCGACGTCGACGTCGCCGTTCTGGACGGCGAGCTTCAGGTCGGTCTCTTCGGTGTAGTACGTCGCCGTGACCGAGTCGGTCTTCGGGGCGCCGAGGACGCCGTCGTAGGCGTCGTTGGCCTCGTAGGCGATGGTCTCGTTCTGCGAGTAGTCGGTGATCTTGTACTGACCCGAGAACGCGTCGCCCGAGACGATGTCGTCGGCGTCGGTCAGCGCGGTCGCCGAGAAGACGTCCTCGTCGACGATCGGGCCGGCGGGGCTCGAGAGCACCTGCGGCCAGGTCTGGTCGGCCGACTTCAGCGTGAAGACGACGGTGGTGTCATCGGGCGCGTCGGTGCTGGCCAGGTTGCCGAGCAGCGACGAGGGGCCGTTGGGGTCGGCGATCGCGAGCTGGCGGTCGAAGCTGAACTTGACGTCGCTCGAGGTCAGCGCGTTGCCGTTCGAGAAGGTCAGGCCGTCCTTGAGCTTGACCGTGTACTCGGTCGGGCTCGTGAACTCGGCGGACTCGGCCAGGTCGGGCTCGACGTCGGGGCTGCCGTACGGGGCGTTCGTCAAGAAGCCGAACACCTGGTTCTGGACGGCGAACGAGCCGTTGTCGTACGAGCCGGCCGGGTCGAGCGACGTGATGACGTCGGTCGTGCCGATGCTGAGACCGTCGAGGGCGTCGGTCGCGTCACCACCGGAGGCGCAGCCCGAGAGGACGAGCGCGGTGGCAGCGGCGCCACCGACGACGGCCAGGGCGCGTCGGGCGAGCGTGGAGTCGGATGTCATATCCGGTTACCTCTTTCTCTGTGTGCAAGGGGTCCCGGGCCGTGCTGTGGACGCGGCCGTTTCGGGGAACGTTCATTGGTAACACACCCGTGAGCGTGCAACCGGCTCATCGCGCAACTGTTTACAGGCCCGCAACGAACCCTTGCCAACTGGTCGGACCGACGACGAGGCCGCTCGCCACCGATGTATGCGCGTTCAGACGCAGGCCTGGTCGTCGCGGCGCGCCCCGCGGCGCAGACGTCGGAAGCCCGGGCCTCGGGCCGGGGCTCACGCCTTACTCTTGTCGGATCGCCCGCCGGTCGGCCTCGACCGCCGCGATGCGGACCTGGATCTCGCGCCACCGCTCGGGCTCGGCCTTGACGTCGGTGCGGAACGACTGGCCCAGCAGCTCGGACTTCTCGCGGATCAGGTCGCGTTCGACGATCGACACCACGATGCCGCGGCAGTACGTCGTGATCTCTCGCCCCTCGCGCTCGGGGATCGGGGCGATCGCCAGTTCTTTCGCCAACGAGTCGAACGGCGACGGCGTCTGACCGAGCACCACGTCGAGCCAGTCCGACGAGTCGAACCGGTCGAGGCTGGCCCCGATGGCGTCGCGCACGACCGCCAGCGCGCTGTTCTCGATGCGAGCCCGGGCCGCGCGCTGCATGAGGTCGAAGCCCACCGTCGCGGGGTGCTGCAGCATCGCCATGAGGGCGTCGCGTTCGGTGCGGGTGGTGAGGTCGCCCGGCAACGTCAGCAGGCTCGGGCCCGCCGGTTCGTCGGGCACGGGCGGCAGGCTGGTGATGGACTGCCGGCCGTCGGACACGCTCTTCGGCTGCGACCGCTCGAGCGCGTGCTGGGCCGAGGAGGCGCGGCGGGCGTCGTCGACGCTCGTCGCGACGTCGGCCGGGTCGAGCCCCAACCAGCCCGCCAACGACCGCACGTAGCCCTGGGTCATCGAGCGGTCGCGGATGCCCGCGACGACGGGAGCGGCCGCCCGGAGCGCGGACACGCGCCCCTCGACCGTCTCGAGGTCGTGCCCGTCGATCAGCCGCCGGATCATGAACTCGAACATCGGACGCTTGGTCGAGATGAGTCGCCGCACGGCGTCGTCACCCCGGTTCAGCCGCAGGTCGCACGGGTCGAGGCCGTCGGGGGCCACCGCGACGAAGGTCTGGGCGGCGAAGCGCTGCTCTTCGGCGAAGGCGCGCGACGCGGCCCGCTGCCCCGCCTCGTCGGGGTCGAAGGTGAACACGACCTCGCCGCCGGTCGACGTGTCGGCCCCGCCGACGTCGCCGAGCATGGGGCGCAGCACCTTGATGTGGTCGACGCCGAACGACGTGCCGCAGGTCGCCACGGCCGTCGTGACCCCGGCGAGGTGGCAGGCCATGACGTCGGTGTAGCCCTCGACGATGACGACCTGCTTGCCCTTCGAGATGTCGCGTCGGGCCAGGTCGAGCCCGTAGAGCACCTGCGACTTGTGGTAGATCGGCGTCTCGGGGGTGTTGAGGTACTTGGGGCCCTTGTCGTCGTCGAGCAGGCGTCGAGCACCGAAGCCGATGGTCGACCCGGTGACGTCTCGGATCGGCCAGACCAGCCGACCACGGAACCGGTCGTACGGGCTGCGGTCGCCCTGGCTGAGCAGCCCCGCCGTGACGAGCTCGTCGTCGCGGTAGCCGAGGCCCGTGAGGTGCGAGCGGAGCGCGTCGAACGACTTCGGCGCGAAGCCGACGCCGAACCGCTCGGCCGCCGCCGGGTCGAAGCCCCGCTCGCCGAGGAACCGCCGCGCCGGCTCGGCGTCGGCGGCGGTCAGCCGACCCACGAAGAACTCGCGCGCCGCCTCGTTCGCCGAGATGAGCCGCGCCCGGTTGCCGTGGTCGCTGGCCTGCCCGCCGTCTTCGTAGTGCAGCTCGAAGCCGATGCGCGCCGCCATGCGCTCGACGGCCTCTTGGAAGGTCGTGTGGTCGGTCTTCATGACGAAGCTGAAGACGTCGCCGTCTTCACCGCAGCCGAAGCAGTGGTACCGGCCCACCTGGGGCCGCACGTGGAAGCTCGGGCTGCGCTCGTCGTGGAAGGGGCACAGGCCCTTCAGCGACCCGACGCCCGCACCCTTCAGCGTGACGTGGTCGCCGACGATGTCGGCGATGTTGGTGCGCGACCGGACCTCGTCGATGTCGTTGCGTTTGATCAGGCCGGGCACGTGTCGATTGTAGGTCGCGCCACCGACGACGCCGACCCGAGGAGCCCACCGCGGGAGGACGAGGAGGCGCGGAGGGGCTGGTGGGGACCCGCGCCTCCTCGGCGGCTCGCCCTAGCGACCGGCGGTCAGCCGGTCGTGCCAGGCCATGGCGCTCTGGTCGGTCAGCGACGCGACCTGGTCGACGACCACGCGTCGCCTCGCGGCGTCGTCGTCGGCCGAGCCCCAGTCGGCGGCGAAGCCACGGTCGAGCTCGGACGGCCCCGCCTGCCAGAGGGCGTCGGCCAGGCTGGTCAACACCTCGCGCTGCCTCAGGTAGATGGGCTGCCGGTTGTCGCGGGTCATGACGAACGCGGCGACGATGCCCTTGAGCACGGCGATCTCGCCGATCACGTCGGGCGAGACGACGACCGAGGCCCCGAAGCGCATCAGGGCGTCGCCCGGGTACGACTCGCGCGTGGCCTGCGTCGCGGACCCCGCGAAGCGACCGATCAGCTGGCTCGTGAGGTTCTTCAGGCGTGCCTGGGCGAAGCGGCTGCCGTCGTACGACTCGAGCCAGAACGGCGACGCCTGCAACCGGTCGAAGGCCTCGGTCAGCTCGTCGCGGCTGAGTTCGCCACCGACCCACTCGTGCATGGCCGTGACGAGCGCGTCGTGGTCGACCCGCGCGCCGAGGCTCGCGACGTCGACGTAGCCGTTGACCACGGCGTCCTCGAAGTCGTGGACCGAGTACGCGATGTCGTCGCTGAGGTCCATCACCTGGGCCTCGACGCAGCGCCGACGTCGGGGGGCGCCCCGCCGGAGCCAGTCGAAGGCGGCCGTGTCGTCGTCGTAGAAGCCGAACTTCATGCGTCCGCCGGGGTCGGGGATGCCCTGGGCGGCAGGCCACGGGTACTTGCAGCTCGCGTCGAGGCTGGCTCGGGTCAGGTTCAGGCCGAAGCTGCGACCGGTGGCGTCGACGACCTTGGGCTCGATGCGGGTCAACAGCCGCAGGGTCTGCGCGTTGCCCTCGAAGCCGCCGATGTCCGCCGACCACTCGTTCAGCGCCCGCTCGCCGTTGTGCCCGAAGGGCGGGTGGCCGAGGTCGTGCGCGAGGCAGGCCGTGTCGACCACGTCGGGGTCGAGGCCGAGGCTGGTCGCCAGCTCGCGCCCGACCTGGGCGACCTCGAGCGAGTGCGTCAGGCGGTTGCGCGCGAAGTCGAGACCCGCCGTCGGGCTGAGCACCTGCGTCTTCGCCGCGAGGCGACGCAGCGCGCTCGAGTGCAACAGACGGGCCCGGTCGCGGGCGAAGTCGCTGCGGCGGTTCGAGTGCTGCTCGGGCAGCCAGCGTTCGGAGTCGGCGGGGTCGTACCCGGGGGCGGCACTCGGTAGGGCTTCGGTGGACACCGGGGCCTCTCGGTCAAGAACGGACGGGATCGAGCGGACGGTCGTGCCTAGCCGCCGCTGTGGTGCAGCTCGGCCGCGGCGAGCTCGGCCTTGAACGCCTCGTCGAGGTCGCGGCTCTCGAGCCAGCGGTCGGGCAGCGCGGGCCGCTTGGGGCTGCCGGCACGACCCCGCGGGCCCTCGGCGGCCTCGCCGGGGTACTGCTCGTCGGGGTCCATCGTGGCCAGGAGGTCGTCGATCTGCTGCAGCGAGTCGGCGAGGGCCAGGGCGGCACGCACCTCGCCGCCCACGGGGTAGCCCTTGAAGTACCAGGCGACGTGCTTGCGCATGTCTCGGCAGGCCCGCCCCTCGTCGCCCGACCAGAACTCGACCATCAACTCGGCGTGACGGCGGAAGGCCCGGCCCACCTCGCCGAGGGTGGGCTCGGCCTTGAGGTCTTCGCCGCGGAAGGCCGCGGCCAGGTCTCCGAACAACCACGGTCGACCGAGGCAGCCCCGACCGACGACGACGCCGTCGCAGCCGGTCTCGTCGACCATGCGCAACGCGTCGGCCGCCGACCAGATGTCGCCGTTGCCGAGGACGGGCACGTCGGTGATGGTCTCTTTCAGCGTCGCGATGGCGGACCAGTCGGCCGTGCCCGAGTAGAAGTCGGCGGCCGTCCGGGCGTGCAGGGCGATGCTCGCGACGCCGGCGCCCTGGGCGGCACGGCCGGCCTCGAGGTACGTGAGGTGGTCGGAGTCGATGCCCTTGCGCATCTTGACCGTCAGCGGGATGTCGCCGGCGGCCTTGACGGCCCCCTCGACGATCTCGCGGAACAGGCCGATCTTCCAGGGCAGGGCCGAACCGCCGCCCTTGCGCGTCACCTTGGGTACCGGGCAACCGAAGTTCAGGTCGATGTGGTCGGCGCGGTCTTCGGCCACGAGCATGGTGACCGCCTCGGCCACCGTGTTGGGCTCGACGCCGTAGAGCTGGATGCTGCGCGGGGTCTCGGACTCGTGGTGCTGGATCAAGCGCATCGACTCGGGCGTCCGCTCGACCAGCGCCCGGCTCGTGATCATCTCGCTGACGTAGAGGCCGGCGCCGTACTCGCGGCACAGACGGCGGTAGGCCGTGTTGGTGATGCCCGCCATGGGGGCGAGCACGACCGGCGAGGCCACGTCGATCGGACCGATCGAGAGGCCGCGCGAGGGCAGGGTGGTGGTGGACATCGTTACGATTCTCCCATGAGCGACGGCGGGCTGACGAGTGGTTTGGACGACGCGGTCGCCGGGGGCGACGGTGGGGGCGACGCCCGGCGCGACGCCGACCGGCCCGAGGGCACCGACCGGGTCCGCGCCGACGCCGCCCGGCGCGGCCTCGCGGTCGAGATCGTGGCCCGGCCCGCGGCCGACTCGCTCGAGGCCGCGGCCGCCCTGCTGGGGCTCGAACCCTCCGACATCGTGAAGAGCCTCGTGGTCAAGCGCCACGACGGGTCGTTCGTGTTCGCGCTCGTCCCGGGAGACCGCCAGATCTCGTGGGCCAAGCTGCGGTCCGTCGTCGGCGTCAACAAGCTCTCGATGCCGAGCGCGGACGTCGCCCTCGAGGCCACGGGGTACGAGCGGGGCACCATCACCCCGATGGGCAGCTCGACGGCGTGGCCGGTCGTCGCGGACTCCCGCGTCACCGGTCGACGCGTCGCCCTCGGCGCGGGCGCACACGGCTTCAGCGCCTTCGTCGAGGCGGACGAGTTGGTCGCGGCGTACGACGCGACGGTGGCCGACATCAGCGACTGACGCCGCGCCTCCCGGGCTCGTCGGCCGCTGTCGCGGCGTCGGAGGCGACCGGGGCGCTCGGCGGAACGCTCCCCGGGACGATGAGGCAGGCGTCCCCTTCGCAGACCGTGGCGTCGATCGCACCGAGCATGGTGAACGGGCTGGACGGCAGGGCGGCTCGCGAGTCGGCCGACCCGCTCATCGAGTCGCCTCGGAGGCGACCTGCTCGAGGGCCTGGACGAACGCCTCGGGTGCCTGGGCACCCGAGATGCCGTACGTGCCGTCGAGGACGAAGAACGGGACGCCCGAGATGCCGAAGGCCTGCGCCTGGGCCTGGTCGGCACGGACGTCGTCGAGGTGACGACCCGACTCGAGCGCCTCACGGGCGGCCGACTCGTCGAGGCCGACGTCGCCGGCGAGCTGCACGAGGTCGTCGACGCGACCCACGTGGCGGCCCTCTTCGAAGTAGGCGTGGAGCAGGCGCTCCTTCAACTCGACCTGACGGCCGTTCGCCTTCGCGAAGTGCAGCAGCTCGTGCGCCTTCACGGTGTTCGTGTGCTGGAGGTGCTCGAAGTCGTACGCGAGACCGACCTCGGAGGCGATGCCCGCCACGGTGTCGAGCATGCCGCGGACCTGCTCGGCCGGCATGCCCTTGTGCCTCGAGAGGAAGTCCACCTCGTCGCCCTCGAAGTCGACCGGGGTGTCGGGCGACAGCTGGAACGAGTGGTACTCGACCTCGACGGGGCCGCCGAAGCGACGCACGGCCTCCTCGAACTTCCGCTTGCCGATGAAGCACCACGGGCAGGCGATGTCGGACCAGATGTCGACCTTCACGGTCGCGGACGGGGTGGTGGGATCTGAGGTCACGGCAGGCCCAACTCGGCCCCGGGCGCGGCCATTCCCGTTCGCCGTCCCGGTGCGCCGACCGCCGAGGGCCCGGCAGCGCCTGCCCGGCAGCCCTGCTCCGCCCCGGCAGCGCTGCTCGTACCCGGCAGCGCTGCTCCGCCCCGGCAGCGCTGCTCCGCCCCGGCAGCGCTGCTCCGCTCCGTCCCCGTGCCACGCGCTCCCTCACCCACTGCCCCGCGTCGCCGCCACCGCCCCTGGGCCGCACCCGCCCTCACTCGCCGCCCCCGTCGGCAACTCCTGCCCCCTGCGGCGCCTCGGCACGGCCAGCCGCCAGGCCCTGCGACCCCGCGGCCCGAGCACGCGCGGGAGTCCGGAGTTGCCGACACGCGACTCCGGCCTCGCGCCTCCTGCCGTCGTGACGAGCGCGTCGATCGCGGCAGAGGTCCGGGCCCACCGGTCGCGGACCATCGTCGTCCCGGCCCGGAACGGCACCCGCCCGTCGAGGGCGATGTCGGCGTCCTTCGCACGGTCCTGGTCGAACCGGTTCTCGTGGTGTTCGCGACCGTCGGTCTCGAAGCCCACGATCCCGTCGACGAGCATGTCGAGGATCTTGCCGGTGCCACCCACCGGCACCTGCCGCTCGACGTCATGGCCTGCTCGCCGCAGCCGCGTCCCGGCTGCCGACTCGAGGATGCTCTCGGCTCCCCCGTCGCTCCAGGCCACCAGCCCGGCGGCATCGGCTCGTCTCCGACCCAGGACCTCGGCGGCGTCGTCGTCGTCCGTCACGATGCCGACGCGGCGAGCCCAGTCCACCAAGATCACGGCGTCCTCGAGGGACCGGGAGTCGACGACAGCTCGAGCGAGGGCGTCTCGGGGGTCGACCGACCAGGTCGTCCCGCGCGCGCCGAGCTCGACCGGGTCCCAGACGACCCGGACCCCGCGACGACGTCTGAGACGGGACGCGGTCGCCGGCACGGACACCGTGATCGGCGGACGGCGCCACGACCACGCACCGAGCTGGTGCAGGGCAGCGGCCCCGGTGAGGCGGCCACCCACCGCCACGGCCACGAACCGGGGGTCGTGTCGCGGCCAGGTCGAGTACCAGCCACGGCGGGGTCGGCTCACCGACCGTGAACGGACGGCGACGGTGAGCTGGCGGTCGGTGGCGCCCTGCGCCACCAGGTCGTGCTTGTGCAGCAGTCCCCCGGCGTGCGAGACGAGTTCGGCGATCGTGGTCATGTCGACAGGCTGCCGAGGTCGGCCGGGCCGTCGCGGCTTACCTCGACCCGCCTGGGGACGGTCACACGCCCACGCAGCCTGGGGACGAGCACTCGCACGTCAGGTCACGACGGACGCTGCCAGCAACTCCTGCCGCGTGCCGCACTTGCGACCGACACGCCGAGAGATCGACGTGCGTCGCTACAGGAGGCAGGAGTTGCCGACGCGGAGAAGGGCCGGAGGCGCGAGGACGGATGCGAGGCCGGCGACATGGGACAGGGCCTGAGGCGCCGCGGCGTCCCGGAGCCACGGGAGGACCCGGCCGGATGGGAACGCCGGGAGCGCGGGCGCGGGGGCGGCCCGGCCGGGCCGCCCCGACCGCGGCTACGCGCCGAGCAGCTGCTCGGCCAGGTACGCCCGCAACCCGGCGAGCGGGATGCGCTGCTGGGCCATGGTGTCGCGCTCGCGCACGGTCACGGCGTCGTCGTCGAGCGAGTCGAAGTCGACGGTGACGCAGAACGGCGTGCCGATCTCGTCCTGGCGGCGGTAGCGCCGACCGATGGCCCCGGCGTCGTCGAAGTCGATGTTCCAGTACTTGCGGAGGTCGGCCGCGAGCCCGCGCGCCATGGGCGACAGCTGTTCGTTGCGGCTCAGCGGCAGCACGGCGACCTTGATCGGGGCGAGGCGGCGGTCGAGCTTGAGCACGGTGCGCTTGTCGACGCCGCCCTTGGCGTTGGGCGCCTCGTCCTCGGTGTAGGCGTCGACCAGGAACGCCATCAGCGAGCGGGTCAGACCGGCCGCGGGCTCGATGACGTACGGGGTCCAGCGCTCGTTCTTGGCCTGGTCGAAGTAGGTGAGGTCTTTGCCCGAGGCGGCCGCGTGGGTCTTGAGGTCGTAGTCCGTGCGGTTCGCCACGCCCTCGAGCTCGCCGAACTCGCCGCCGGCGAACCGGAAGCGGTACTCGATGTCGACGGTGCGCTTCGAGTAGTGCGAGAGCTTCTCGGCGGCGTGTTCGTACAGGCGGAGGTTCTCGGGGTCGATGCCGAGGTCGACATACCACTGGAACCGCTGGTCGATCCAGTACTGGTGCCACTCTTCGTCGGTGCCGGGTTCGACGAAGAACTCCATCTCCATCTGCTCGAACTCGCGGGTGCGGAAGATGAAGTTGCCGGGCGTGATCTCGTTGCGGAAGCTCTTGCCGATCTGGCCGATGCCGAACGGCGGCTTGATGCGCGACGACTGCAGGATGTTGTCGAAGTTGGTGAAGATGCCCTGGGCGGTCTCGGGACGCAGGTAGGCCATGCCCTGCTCGTTGTCGACCGGGCCGAGGAACGTCTTGAGCAGGCCCGAGAAGTTCTGCGGCTCGGTCCACGAGCCGGGCTGGCCCGTGTCGGGGTCGCGGACGTCGGCCAGGCCGTTCTCGGGCGGGTGACCGTGCTTGGCCTCGTACGCCTCGATCAGGTGGTCGGCCCGGTAGCGCTTGTGGGTGTGCAGCGACTCGACGAGAGGGTCGCTGAAGACCTCGACGTGGCCGGAGGCCTCCCACACCTGGCGGGGCAGGATGACCGCGGAGTCGAGGCCGACGACGTCGTCGCGACCCTGGACCATGGTCTGCCACCACTGGCGCTTGATGTTCTCCTTGAGAGCCACGCCGAGGGGCCCGTAGTCCCAGGCCGAGCGCGAACCGCCGTAGATCTCTCCCGACTGGAAGACGAAGCCTCGGCGCTTGGCCAGGGCGATGACGGAATCGAGACGGTTGGGTGCTGCCACGTGTGATGCTCCGATGAGTTGAGGCCCGAGCTGGGTGCCCGGTCGGTCGAGGTACCCGGCAACTCTAGCGGCGGTGCGTCACCGGCCGAGCGCGGCGGTGACCGCCTCGACGTCGTCCTCGTCGTTCCAGAGGTGGAAGGCCACGCGCACCCGACCGGCACGCCCCGAGACGACCAGTCCGGCGTCGCCGAGGAGGCGCTGGTCGCGTCCGTCGGGGTCGGCCCAGGTCACGATCGCGCGGCCCTGTGCCTCGATCCCGAGCCGCGAGCAGAGCGCGTCGCCCGTCCCGGCGGCGTGTGCCCAGGTCTCGTCGGCGTCGAGCCCGGCGAACGCGTCCAGCGCGGGGAGCGCTCCCGCCCAGGCCTGCCAGGCGGGCGAGACGTCGAACGCCCGGGCGTCGCGCGCGAGTCGCATCTCGGGGCCGTAGCACGAGCCCCACACGTCGTCCCCGGCGTACCAGCCGGCCTGGGCGGGCAGCATGGCCTCTCGGAGGCGCTCCCCCACGGTGAGGAACGCCACCCCCCGCGGGCAGCACAGCCACTTGTAGGCGTGCGTCACGGTGGCGTCGTACCGGGAGGCGTGGACGGGTCGCACCCCGGCGGCCTGCGTCAGGTCGCACAACGTCACCGCCCCGTGCCGGGCCGCGGCCTCGACGACGGCCGCGTCGTCGGCCACCTGGCCCGTCGCCGACTGGACCGCCGACCACGCCACGAGGTGCGTGTCGGGTCCGATCGACGCGGCCAGCTCGTCGAGGGGCACGCTCCGCACCCGGACGCCCCGCGCCTCCTGGACCACGAAGGGGTAGACGATCGAGCTGAAGTCGCCCGTCGGCACGAGCACCTCGGCGCCGTCCGGCACCGACGCCGCGACCACGGCCACCATCGACGAGGTCTGGGACGCGATGGCGACGCGACCGACGTCGACCAGGACGAGCCGGGCGAAGGCCGCGCGCGCCTCCTCGACGACGGCGCCGTAGGCCGCCGGCCCGGCCTGCCCCGACGCCCAGTCGTCGAGGTCCGAACGCAGGGCCGCGACCGTGGCCCGCATCGGCAGGCCCATGGTGCAGGCCGCGAGGTAGCCCGGCGCGGGGGCGAAGAGGTCGGCGTACGGCGAGGTCATGCACCCAAGGGTCGAGGCTGTGATGCTGCAGGACAACCACCAGTGTCTGAGGTCATTCATCACGCCGCCTTATGCTTCGGGCATGACCGACGACCTCGACCTGGCCTCGCTGCGCGTCGTCCGCGCTCTGGCCGACACGGGCACCATCACGGCCGCGGCCGCCTTGCTCGGCTACAGCCAGCCCGCCGTCAGCCAACAACTCCGTCGAGCCGAGCGTCAGGTGGGCCAGCCACTCGTGCTGCGGGCCGGACGCGGCGTGGCCCTGACCGAGGCCGGGCAGCGGCTCGCCGCCCACGCCGTCCACGTGCAGGCCGCCCTCGACGCCGCACGTCAAGACCTCGACGACCTCGGCGGGGTCGCCACGGGGCGCGTCACCCTCGCCGGGTTCCCGAGCGCGTCCTCGACGATCGTGCCCGACGTGCTCTCGCGACTCCGCGACCGGCACCCCGGCCTGACGGTCGACTACGTCGAGGCCGAACCCCCGGAGGCGCTGGCACGACTGCGGGACGGCTCGGCGGACGTCGCGGTCACCTTCAGCCATGGGGACGCCCCCGCGGCGGAACGCGACCTCGACGGGCTGCTGCACCGCGCCTCCTTCTTCGACCGCACGGTGCTCGCCGTGCCGGCCGCACACCCGTTCGCCCGCGGCGACGCCTTCGCGAGCCTCGCGCACGAACGATGGATCGGCGGCTGCCCCCGGTGCCGCGGGCATCTGCTCGCGACCTGCGCGGCGGCGGGCTTCGAGCCCGAGATCGTCCTCGAGACCGACAACGCGCTCGCCGTGCTCGGGCTCGTCGCGGCCGGACTCGGCGTCGCCCTGCTGCCGGGCCTGTCGCTCGTGTCGGCGGCCGTGCCACCCGGGGTGCGGGTCGTCGAGCTCGACGACGGGCTCGCCCGGATCGTCCACGTCGTCCACGGGCGCGGGGGTGACCGGGTGCCGAGCGTGCGGGCCGTGCTCGACGCCCTCGGGCACGTCGACGGCGGCTCGCTGGGACTCGTGCCCGCCGGGCCGGAGGTGCCGACCGGGACGCCGGGTTAGGCTGGCCCGACGAACCAGGAGAGGTGCAGGTCGTGCGCAGAAGACTGTCCGTCGGCATCGCCGTCTCGGTGTTGGCCCTGGTCGGGCTGACCGGGTGCTTCCCGAGCCTCGACGACTTGACGCCGGTCGGCGCGGGCGGGTCCGGCGGCTCGGCCGCCACGCCCGGCACCGGGGCCAGCGGCGTGCCCCAGCCCCAGGTCACCGGCGCCCCCGGCACCGGCGGCGGCACGGGGTCGCAGCCGGACGCCCTCGCCCCCGGCGGCACCCTGCTCGGCCAGGTCAACTACAAAGACCTCACCATCTACGTCTACGGCGTCGGCGAACTGACCACCACGGCCCCCTCGATCTACGCCCGCCCCGACGGCACCGACCCCTACCCGGCGGGCACCGACGTCGAGGTCACCGCCTACGTGCTGACCAACAACTCGCAGCGCCGGCTCGACCTCACCGACCTCAGCGCGGACTACTCGTCGTACGGCAACGACCTCGCCACCCAGGACGTCTTCGCCGGGCAGGACCTCTTGACCCGGCTGGGCTACGAGACGTCGCTCGAGTCGAAGTTCCCGGCCGACAGCGCGACCTGGTACCTGCTGCCCGGCGAGTCGACCGTGTTCGCCAACGCCTGGTTCCACCGCGCGAGCGACGGGCCGCTGACCCTGCAGTTCTTGTGGCCGGCTGAGCGGATCTTCTTGGGCGCGAACATCCAGTTCTGACGGGCCGAGGCCTCGGGGTACGGACTGAGGCCTCGGGGTACGGGCACTGACAACGCCGACACCCTGGCCGCGACTCGGGCCCTCGCCCTGGCCCGGTCAGGCCGGGGTCGGGGCGTCCACCGCTCCCCCGAACCGGCGGGTGCGAGAAGCGTACGTCTCGACCGCCTGCCACAGGTCGGTGCGGGTGAAATCGGGCCACAGCCGGTCGAGGAAGACCATCTCGGCGTAGGCGGACTGCCAGAGCATGAAGTTGCTCGTCCTCTGCTCACCCGAGCTGCGGACGAACAGGTCGACGTCGGGCAGCTCGGGTGCGTACAGGCGCTTCTGGATCAGCTTCTCGCTGACGGCCGACGGCTTGAGCCGTCCGCTGGCGACGTCGTCCGCGATCGAGCGCACGGCGTCGGCGATCTCGGTCCGTCCGCCGTAGTTGACGCACATCGTCAGCGTCAGGACGTCGTTGCCCTTCGTCAGCTCTTCGGCGAACTGCAGCTCGTTGATGACCGACCCCCACAGCCGCGGCTTCCGTCCGGCCCAGCGGACCCGCACGCCCCAGGCGTTCAGCTGGTCGCGTCGGCGGTGCAGCACGTCGCGGTTGAAGCCCATCAAGAAGCGCACCTCGTCGGGTGAGCGCTTCCAGTTCTCGGTCGAGAACGCGTAGACGCTGAGGTGCTTCACGCCGATCTGGATCGCCCCGGCCACCACGTCGAGCAGCGACATCTCGCCTGCCTTGTGGCCCTCGACGCGGGTGAGGCCGCGACCGTTGGCCCACCGGCCGTTGCCGTCCATGACGATCGCCACGTGCTCGGGCACGGCACCCCGGGGCATCGCCGGAGGGTGCACTCCCGTCCAGTCGAGCGGGCGGAAGTCGGCGGCGTCGCGGTGGGTCTTCTTCACGGTCTCTCTCTTCCGGGCACCCGGTCGACGTGCTGCAGCGATCGCAGTCCCCGTTCGAGGTGCCACTGGGTGTACGCGGCGACGACGCCGCTGGCCTGGTTGCGGGTCGCGTCCGGGGCGTCCTCGGCGTGGCCCCAGTCCCCCGTGAGCAGCGCGCCCAAGAGGGCCAGCGCCTCCTGCGTCAACCGCGGAGCGCCGGGAGGCGCGTGCGAGTCGGCCACCACGCCACCCAGCTGGACGACGAAGGCCGAGTGCGGCCCGGGTGCACCCGTCACGGCGCAGTCGCCGAAGCTGGGCGACCAGCCCGCGATGCTGAGGGCCCGCAGCAGGTACGAGTCGAGGGTGAGCTGGGGGGCGTGCTCGTGACGCGCGAGCGAGCGGAGGGCCCCGACGAGCAACAGGTACTGCTGCAGACCCGCCTCGGCCTCGGTGAGCTTGTCGGCCGTCTCGACCATGACGCTGCCCGCCGTGTAGCTCTCGTAGTCGGCGGCGATCACCGCACCGTACGAGCCGAGCGACTCGGCCTGCTGCACGATGTCGAGCGACCGGCCCTCGTAGAGCTGCAGGTCGGCGACCATCATCGGCTCGAGTCGCGCCCCGAACTTCGACGCCGTCCGCCGGACGCCCTTCGCCACGGCCCGGATCTTGCCGTGGTTGCGGCTCAGCATCGTGAGGATGCGGTCGGCCTCACCCAGCTTGTGGGTGCGCAGCACGACGCATTCATCACGGTAGACGGGCACCGACCAAGCATCGCACGCGTGGTACAAACGTCAGGTGCACGCCACAGCCTTCGCCGTACCCCTGTGGGTGGACCTCCTGGCCGTCGGCATCGGCAGCCTGCAGGGGGCCATGTTCGCCTCCGAGTACAAGGACCGGCGGCTCGACCTGCTCGGCATCGCCATCATCGGCACCGCCACCGGCCTCGGCGGCGGGGTCCTGCGCGACGTGCTGCTCGGCGAGGTCCCCCGCGCCATGACGAGCAACTGGTACCTGCTCGTCGCCGTGACGGCCGCCATCGTGGGCATGGCCCTGCAACGGGTCTTCACACGGCTGGCCGGGGTGATCACCGTGCTCGACGCCCTGACGATCGGACTGCTCGGGGCGATCGGGTCGACCAAGGCGCTCTCGCTCGGACTGCCCGAGATCCCCGCGGTGTTCGTCGGGGTCATCGCAGCCGTCGGCGGATCGGTGCTGCGCGACCTGCTGATGAACCTGACGATCGCGATGATGCACGTCGGATCGCTCTACGCCGTGGCCGCCGCGGGTGGGACCGTCGTGCTCGTGGTCGCCGTCTCGCTCGGCGCCCCGGTCGCCGTGGCGGCGGTGGCGGGGACGTCGATCACCTTCGCGATCCGCATGCTGGCCGTGCGCTTCGGCTGGACCCTGCCCGAACAGCGCGCCCTCAGCCGACTGCCGCGCTGGCGTCGTCCCCGCTGACCCCGAGGGCACGACCGCTGCCGCCGCTCGGGACGCCCGGTCGCTCAGGGCGCACGGGCTCGAGCCGGGGTGAGGCGCCACGCTCGCGCAGTCGGTCGGCAACTCCCCCTTGGTGCGCCTGCACACCATGCCACGCCGCATGGCCGGGCCCGCCCGCGACAGCAGCCAGGAGTTGCCGGTACCCGCGCGCCACCCGGCGAGCCGTCGGCAACTCCCCCCTGGTGCGCCCGCACACCGCGCCACGCCGCCCCGCCGGGCCCGCCCGCGGCAGCAGCAAGGACTTACCCGCCCCCGCTGGCCCGGGCACGGGCGCAGGCGACCGCCGCCGGACGACCGCACGTCCGACCGCACGACGACGCCCCCGGCACCGACGGCACCGGGGGCGGATGGGTCGGGATCAGACCGAGGCGAGCTCGCGGACGTCGCTCGCCGTGCGGATCGCCCGGTTGACCGCCGAGACGATGGCCTTGAGCGACGCCGTCGAGATGTCGGCGTCGATGCCGACGCCCCAGAGCCGGGTGCCGTCGACGTCGAGCTCGACGTAGGCCGCGGCCTGGGCGTCGCCCGAGGCGCTCAGCGTGTGCTCGACGTAGTCGTAGAGCTTGACCTGGACGCCCTGGTCGGCCAACACCGCGATGAACGCGGCGATCGGCCCGGTGCCACGGGCCGAGGTCGACTCGACGGTGTCGCCCACCCGCAGGTCGACGTCGAGCGTGGTCTCGCCGCTCATGTCGCTCGACGTGCTCGTGCGCGTCAGTTCGAAGCGGCCCCACTTGTCGTCGGCGTCGTCCGCGGGCAGGTACTCGTCCTGGAAGATCGACCAGATGTGGGCGCTCGTCATCTCGCCGCCCTCGCTGTCGGTGCGCGACTGGACGACGCCGCTGAACTCGATCTGCAGCTTGCGGGGCAGGTCGATGGCGTGGTCGGCCTTCAGCAGGTAGGCGACGCCGCCCTTGCCCGACTGCGAGTTGACCCGGATCACGGCCTCGTAGCTGCGACCCAGGTCTTTCGGGTCGACCGGCAGGTAGGGCACGGCCCACTCGAGTTCGTCGACGTCGACGCCGCGGGACGCCGCGGTGGCCGCCATGGCCTCGAAGCCCTTCTTGATGGCGTCCTGGTGCGAGCCCGAGAAGGCCGTGTAGACGAGGTCGCCGGCCCACGGGCTGCGCTCGTGGACGGGCAGCTGGTTGCAGTGCTCGGCAGTGCGCTTCACCATGTCGAGGTCGCTGAAGTCGATCTGCGGGTCGATGCCCTGAGTGAACAGGTTGATGCCCAGCGCGACCAGGTCGACGTTGCCGGTGCGCTCACCGTTGCCGAAGAGGCAGCCCTCGATGCGGTCGGCACCCGCCAGGTAGCCGAGCTCTGCTGCGGCGATGCCGGTGCCGCGGTCGTTGTGCGGGTGCAGCGAGAGGATGACGCTGTCGCGACGGGCCAGGCGGCGGTGCATCCACTCGATCGAGTCGGCGTAGACGTTGGGGGTCGCCATCTCGACGGTGGCCGGCAGGTTGATGATGACGGGGCGCTCGGGGGTCGCGTCGAAGGCCTCGATCACCTGGTTGCAGATGTCGAGGGCGAAGTCGAGCTCGGTGCCCGTGTAGCTCTCGGGCGAGTACTCGTAGTAGACGGCCGTCTCGGGGATGGTCTTCTCGGCCTGGAGGCACAGGCGCACGCCCTCGAGCGCGATGTCGACGATGCCCTGGCGGTCGGTGCGGAACACCACGTTGCGCTGCAGGACGCTGGTCGAGTTGTACAGGTGGACGATGGCCTGCTTGGCACCGGCGATCGACTCGTACGTGCGAGCGATGAGGTGCTCGCGGGCCTGGGTCAACACCTGGATCGTCACGTCGTCGGGGATGGCCCCTTCGTCGATCAGGCTGCGCACGAAGTCGAAGTCGGTCTGCGACGCGCTCGGGAACCCGACCTCGATCTCTTTGTAGCCCATGCCGACCAGCAGGTCGAACATGATGCGCTTGCGCTCGGGGCTCATCGGGTCGATCAGCGCCTGGTTGCCGTCGCGCAGGTCGACGGCACACCAGCGGGGCGCCTCGGTGATGCGCTTCGACGGCCAGGTGCGATCGGGCAGGTCGACGACGATCTGCTCGTGGAACGGCCGGTACTTGTGGATCGGCATGGCCGACGGCTGCTGTGCGTTCTTCATGTCCTGTGGTCTCTCTCGCCCTCGAGGGGCTGCTCTTCGCGGGGGTGTCGGCCGACGACGGACTCCGCGACGAGTGGGGCCTGGGTCAGGACTCGCCGCGGCAGCTAAGGAGGAGCAGGCCGGTGAACACGAGACGAGGCTAGCACCGACCGAGGAGGCGCGGGTCGTCGCCCGCCGGCACCGCGCCTCCTCTGCTCATCCCGTCGTCAGACGACGGTGCGGACGAGCCGCACGACGGCACCGACCGAGAGGTCGGGCAGGTAGGCACGGCCGAGGGCCGTGCCGATGGCAGGCAGCTGGACCGGGTCGGGGAAGGCCATGACGAGCGGCACGAACTCGGGCTGGAACTTCTTCTTGAAGGTCAGCAACGTCTGGAACCCGTAGGCGGGTTCGAGCACCCGCCCGAGGAAGGTCAGGACGCGCTCGGTCTGCGTCGCCGGGCCGTCCGCCGGGCCGGTGGTGGCGAGTGGCGCCGCCGACAGGCTGAGGAACTCGACGCCCTGCTCTTTCATGGCCAGCGCGGACGAGGCGATCACGAACTCCATGACGCCGTTCATGCTGTCGGGTCGTCGGCGCATGAAGTCGAGCGTCCACCCGACGACCTCGCCGTCACGCCAGGTCGGCAGCCAGCTGGTCACGGCGAGGACGGTGTCGTCGTCGTCGAGCGCGAGCATCAACGCGACGTCGGGGTCGCGCAGCTCGTCGAGACCGCCGAGCGTGAAGCCCATCTCGGGCAGGTTCTTCTCGGCGACCCAGAGCTCGCTGATCTCGGTGATCTGCCGGGCGACCGCCGGGCGCAGGTCGGCGTGGCGGGTCCATTCGGCGCGCACGCCGTTCTTGGTCGCGCGGTTGAGGCTCGACCGGACGTCCTGCCACTTCTTGCCGGTCATGCTGAAGGTCGCCGGGTGCAGCACCGTCTCTTCGCCGACGGGGAGGGTCGTCCAGCCCAGATCGGCGAAGAACGGCGAGAGCTCGCCCCGCACGCTGTAGAAGACGGGGGTGAGGCCCTGGTCGTCGCACCAGCGGGCGAACTCGAGGGTGACGTCGCGCAACCGCTCGGGCGGGCAGAGCGGTTCGGCGGTCGTCAACGCGATGCCCGAGACGACGCGGTAGGCCACGGCCGACCGGCCGTCGGCGGTGAACCACCAGCTGTTGCCCGACCACAGCGCCATGTGCGACAGCGTGCCGGGCGCCCCGCGGTGCACGAGCTCTCGGACGCGGGCCCGCTCGGCGTCGGGCCGGAGATCCCCCGGCCGCACCGCCCCGGCCACGAGAGCCACCAGGACGACGAGCCACCAGAGCGGCCCCGTCCACTCGAACGCCACGCGCACGACGCCGCCGACCGGGACGGGCCCCAGCCCGGCGAGGCCGACGAAGCCGACGGGCACGAAGCGTTCGGGGACGTCGGCCGCGAGGGCCGCCGCGTCGATCGACGGCACGAAGGAGGCGCGACCCACCCACCCGACGACGGCGAACGCCGCCGCGAGCACGGCTCCCGACCCCAGCACGACCGTGGCGACGAGACGCCGCCGCACGCCCGCCCCCACGCCGAAGTGGTGCCGGAGGACGAACAACGAGACGGCCGTGCCCGCCGGCACCGCGACCGCCACGACGGTCAGCAGGACGTGCGCGACGAGGTGGCGACGGGGGTCGCCGTCCGACGTGCCCGTGGCGGGCATGACCACGTAGTAGAGGACGGCGAAGAGGGCCAGCAGGCCGTTGACGGCGACCGCCACGTCGAGGGCGACCCGGCGCCCCCGTCGCAGGAACCACGCGGCGACGAGCAGGACCACGAGCGGCAGCAGGCTGAGCGCGACGGTCGGGACGGCGTCGATGCTGCCGAGCACGGCGGCCCGGGCACAGACGTCGGCTCGCTCGAGCTGCCGGTCGAGCGGCGTGCGGACGGCCATGGCGCAGAGGTCGGCCGATGACCGCCCCGACAGGACGTCGCCGAACAGCAGGCCGAAGGGTGACAGGGGCCCCACGGGGCTGTGGGCCAGCAGGGTCAGGATCGGCCCCGCCGCCGTGACGGCCACGACCGTCGAGGCGAGTCGACGCACCTCGTGGTGCGAACTGCGCAACCAGCCGCGACGAGCGGGCGGTCCGGCCAGGACGCGACCGAAGCCGACCCCGACCACGGCACCGACGAGGGCGTAGAGACCCGACGGATGACCGTCGTAGAGCACGAACGCGAGCAGGGCCGAGAAGCCGAGCAGCCGGATGCGACGACGCCAGAGCGGACCGACGAAGCCGCTGACGGTCATGATCGTGCCGAGCGCCGGGGTGAACGGGTGCAGCGTCGACTCGGCCGCGACCTCGAGGGCCCAGGGCTGGCCGACGGCGCGCCCGACGGCCTGCACGGCCACCCCGACCCCGGTGGCCGCGACCGCCGTCACGACGTAGGCCGCGAGGGCCCGGCGGCTGCCGATGCGGCGCTCGGCGACGCCCACGAGCACGAGGACGGCGACGACGGCCAGGACGAGCTCACGAGGACCCGAGGCGAAGAGCACCGAGCCGAGGGTCAGGGGCCAGAAGCCGCGGTCGTCGAAGGGGTCGAGCCCCGCGCCCACGGCCTCGCGCAGGCGTTCGCCGGGCCCGTGCACGAGGCTGCCCGAGACGACCGCCAGCACGACGAGCAGGGCGGCGAGGACGACGCTGACCGGCTGGGCCCTGACGAACGCGACCGTCGAGCGGACGACCACGCCGAGACGACCGCGGGCGCCGGGAGCGTCCACGGCGGTCACGGCTGCTGCACCGAGTCGGCGAGCCCGAGGCGTGGGTAGAGCGCACCGATGCCGTGCGCGAAGCCGTTGGTCGCCGTCGTCCAGTCGTGGGCGCTGCCGGGCGAGACGTAACGGGTCACGGACATGCCGGCCCGCTCGGCGGCGGCGGAGTTCTCGGTCATGATCCGACCATAACGGGTGTCGTTCTGACCCACGGCGAAGAACGCCGTGGTGTCGGCGTAGGGCGCCTTCACGGCCATGATCGCCTGCGGCTGGGCGGCCTCGTAGGCGGCGTCGCTGCCCGCGAAACCCCCGTCGACGGTCGCCTGACGGGTGCCGATCGAGGGGCCGAGCTCGCCCGAGACGTCGATGAACGAGCCGAACAGGTCCGGGCGCGCCGAGGCGAACTGGATCGAGCAGGTGCCGCCCTGCGAGAACCCGCCGACGGTCCAGGCCCGGGGGCCGGTCGCGACGTGGAAGTGGCTGGTCACGTAGCCGACCACGTCGGTCGTGATGTAGGTGGCGCTGTCGCCGAGCGGGCCGTCGACGCACATCGGGTTGTCGGCGTCGGCACCGAGTTGGTCGGGCACGACGACGATCGGGGCCAGGCCGTGGTTGCGGGCGGCGAACGCGTCGAGGGTCTGGACGAGGTGGCCTGGGCCCACGACCGACTCGGGGCTGGCCGGCTGCCCCGACATCATCACCATGACGGGCAGGGCCGGGGCATCGGCCACCAGCGCCGCCGGGGGAAGGTAGACGATCGCGTCACGGGCCGCGAAGTGCGAGACCGTGCCCGGGATGTGCACGGTGCCGTACCGACCCGTGGTCGGCATGTCGGCCGGCGCGTGCCAGGTCGACCAGAGCGTCGGGTCGAACGCCGTCGAGGCCGAGGCCGAGGGCGCAGGAGGCGCGGTGCCGGCATCCGCCAAGGCCGGCACGGTCTCGCGGCCGAGGGCCTGGGCGAGGTCCTGGTAGACGCCGCCGTCCCGGTTGACCGCCAGGCCCGTGGCCAGGACGAAGACGACCGCGGCGACCAGGGCCACCGCCTTGCGCCACCACCGCGTGTGGATCAGGCCGACCACGACGAGGCCCAGGCCTGCCCCCAGGGCGGCGATCCAGACCCGGTCGACGAGCGTGGGCGCGACCCCGACCACGTCGTGGACGTCGCCGAACCACCAGGTGGCGAGCAGCGCCGCTCCCCCGCCGACGACGACTCCGAGCCCGACCCAGCGCCACCACGTCCGACGCGTCCGCGGCCGGACGAGCAGCCACGCGACGGCGAGACCCGCCGTCACGTCGACGGGCACCAGCACGGCCGGGGACAGCAGGGGAAGCGACAGCGGGTCGATCATGGGGGCACTCCGTTCCGGCGGCGGTGGCTCGACGGCGACCGCCCGGACGACACTCTGCATGCGCCGACCGCGCGGACACCCGGTCGACAGGTTGCTCTCAGCAGGCTCATCATCGACGTCCAGCGGACGGGCGACCACGGCCGGCTGCGGGGTCGTCAGGTGCCGACGTCGTCGGCTACCGACCGCCGCGGACGGCGGACCGGCGCGCGGGGCTAGTCGGTCAGACCGTGCTCGTACGCGTACACGACCAACTGCACACGGTCACGGAGCGAGAGCTTCGAGAGCACGCGGCTGATGTGGGTCTTGACCGTCGCCTCGCTGAGGAACTCCCTCGACGCGATCTCGGCGTTGCTCAGCCCGCGGGCCGCGAGGTCGAAGATGTCGCGCTCCCGCGTGGTGAGGGTGCCGAACGACTCGGGCACGGCCCGGGCGCGCGAGGCCCGGCCGTCGAAGTGCTCGAACAACTCCCGAGTCGCCGACGCGGCGATCACGGCGTTGCCCGAGTGCACCGTGCGGATCGCGGCGAGCAGGAACTCGGGGTCGGCGTCCTTCAGGACGAAACCGCTCGCGCCTCCTCGGATCGCCCTCGTGGCGGCCTCGTCGAGGTCGAACGTGGTGAGCACGATGATGCGGGGTGGCCGGCGGGAGGCCGCCTCGGCCTGGGCCAGGACGGCGGTCGTCGCGGCGATGCCGTCCATGACCGGCATGCGGATGTCCATCAGGACGACGTCGGGGGCGGTGCGCGCGACCATCGCGACGCCCTCGTCGCCGTTGCTGGCCTCGCCCACGAACTGGAGGTCGGCCTGCGACCCGACGAGCATCTTGATGCCGGCCCGGAACAGGGCCTGGTCGTCGACCAGCGCGACTCGGATGGGCGCCGCGGAGCGGCCGGGCATGTCGATCATCGGATGCGTACCTCTTGGGTCAGTGCCAGGGTCGGCACGATGGCGTGGACGACGAAGCGCCCGTCGGCGTTCTGGGTGGTGAGCGAGCCGCCCGCCAGGGTCGCCCGTTCGCGCATGCCGTCGAGGCCGTGGCCCCCGCGGCGTTCGTCACCGCTCGTGTCGACGGGACGCGTGGGCGGTCGGACGACGTTCGAGATCAGCAGGTGCAGGGCCTCGTACCGCCAGTCGAAGTGCAGGTCGACGGGCTGGTCGACGGCTCCGTGGCGGAGGACGTTCGTCAGGCTCTCTTGCACGATGCGGAACACCGCGAGCTGGCGGTTCGTCCCGAGCACCTGCGGTTCGCCCGACACGCGGAGGTCGACGTGCAACCCCGAGCCGCGCATCTGCTCGAGCAGGCGGTCGAGGTCGCCGAGGGCGGGCTGGGGCGCCTCGCCCTGGCTGTGCCGCAACTGACCGAGCAGCACGCGGACGTCGCCGAGGGCCTCACGGGCCGTCGTGGCGATGGTGGTCAGCGCCCCGTCGACGGAGGTCGGATCGACCCGCGCGGCGTACCGCGCCCCGTCGGCCTGCGCGATGACGACGGCCAGCGAGTGCGCGACGACGTCGTGCATGTCGCGGGCGATGCGGTTGCGCTCTTGTTCGACCGCGATGTCACGCTCGGCCCGGGCCGCCTCGCGCTCGGCCCGGGCGGCGTCGTTCTCGGCCCGCGCGGTCTCGCGCTCGGCGATGAGGCGCGCCTCGCGGCTGAGCCGCTCCGACCACCGCTGGCGGGCGAGCAGCCCGCCCGCCCAGGGCAGCCCGAGCAGGGCGAGGAACCCCAGCAACGTGATGCCCACCTGCAGCAGGAGGCGGACCACGTCGGTCACCGCGTAGATGTCGTAGTCGACCCCGAAGAGGCTCTGCTGCACGTACGACAGGTAGAACGTGCCCAGCAGGGCACCCGCACCGACGGAGACGAGCCCCGTCCACTTCACCCGGTCGCTGCCGTAGGCGGCGGTCGAGTAGAGCACGGCGCAGATCGCGAGGTTGGTGACGCCGGGCGCGGCACCGGTCGCCATCTGCGACGCCGCGACGAGCCAGGCGAGGGTCAGTGCCGACCCCGGCGACAGGCGTCGCAACGCGAAGGTGACCGTCATCCCCAGGACGACGAAGGGAGTCGTGACGACTCCGTCGGACAGGAGCAGCCCGACCACCCCGAGCGCGAACGCCGCCGACAGGTCGACGGCGACCTGGTACGGGGCGAGACGGCGGAAGATCACCCGACAACCGTACGACCTGCCGCGGCCGGCCGGGGCAGGTCGTGGCGGGCGCGCGACCTGGGGACGAGCACGATCATCCGGAGGGACGACGGCCGGCCCGAGCCGACCCGCCCGCCGCCGCCGAGGGTCAGAAACCGAGGCGCCCGAGTTGCTTGGGGTCGCGCTGCCAGTCCTTCGCCACCTTCACCCGGATCGACAGGAAGACCTGCTTGCCGACGAGGGGCTCGATCTGTGCCCGGGCGCGCTCGCCCACCTCGCGGAGGCGCTGGCCGCCCTTGCCGATGACGATCGCCTTCTGGCTGTCACGTTCGACGAAGAGGTTGGCGTAGATCTCGAGGAGGTCTTTGTCGTCTCGTTCGACCATGTCGTCGATCGTCACCGCGAGCGAGTGCGGCAGCTCGTCTTGCACGCCCTCGAGCGCCGCCTCGCGCACGTACTCGGCCACCCGGTCGGTCAGGCCCTCTTCGGTCACCGCGTCGGACGGGTAGAGCGGCTGCGACACCGGCATGAGCTTGATCAGCTCGGCCGTGAGCACGTCGAGCTGCACGTCGCTGACGGCGGACAACGGGATGATGGCCTCCCAGTCGCGCAGGCGGCTGACCGCCAGCAGCTGCTCGGCGACGGCCGGCCGCGACGTCGCGTCGGTCTTGGTGACGATCGCGACCTTCTTGGCCCGCGGGTAGGCGTCGAGCTGCTCGTTGATGAACTTGTCGCCCGGGCCGATCTTCTCGTCGGCGGGTACGCAGAACCCGATCACGTCGACGTCGCCGAGCGTGGTCTGGACGATGTCGTTGAGCCGCTCGCCGAGCAGCGTGCGCGGTCGGTGCATGCCCGGGGTGTCGACGAGCACGAGCTGCCCCGTCGCCTGGTGCACGATGCCGCGGATCGCCCGGCGCGTCGTCTGGGGCTTCGACGACGTGATGGCGACCTTCTGGCCGACGAGCGCGTTCGTCAGCGTCGACTTGCCGACGTTGGGCCGGCCCACGAACGAGACGAAGCCCGCGCGGTAGGTCGAGCCCCGAGGAGGCGCGGCCGAGGGGGTGGGGTCGTCTCCGGTGGTCGACATGGGGGCCTTTCGTTGACGGGGTGGGGCGGGCGGGAGGACGAGGCGTGCGACCCGGGGTCAGCTGTCGCGCGAGCCCTCGACGAACGCGGCCTGCGCGTCGGCGAGGTCGGCGTCGCGTTCGACCAGCACGGTCTGCAGGTCGTGACGACGACCCTCGGTGCGGTCGGCGGTGAGGACGAGACCCGAGACGCGGGCGACGGACCCCTGCTCGGGCAGTCGCCCGAGAGCCTTGGTCAGCAGTCCCCCGACCGAGTCGACGTCGTCGTCGTCGAGTTCGAGGCCGAAGAGGTCGCCGAGCTCGTCGACGGGCAGGCGGGCGCTCACCCGGAAGACCCCGGCCGAGACCTCACGGTGCGGGGCGACCTCGCGGTCGTACTCGTCGCTGATGTCGCCGACGAGCTCTTCGATGAGGTCTTCGAGGGTCACGAGCCCGGCGATGCCGCCGTACTCGTCGACGACCATGGCCAGGTGGTTCTTGTCGAGTTGCATCTGACGCAGCGCGTCGTCGGCCTTCTTCGACTCGGGCACGAAGACGGCCGGGCGGGCGAGGGTCGTGACGGGAGCCGAGTCGTCGCCGCTGTGCTCGTGCAGCCGGCGGGCGAGGTCGCGCAGGTACACGATGCCGACGACGTCGTCGGAGTCCCGCCCGACGACCGGCACGCGCGACACGCCCCGCCCGAGGAAGAGACTCATCGCCGACCCGACCGACGCGGTCGCGTCGAGGGTCACCATGTCGGTGCGCGGCACCATGACCTCTCGGACCACGGTGTCGCTGAACTCGAAGATCGAGTGGATCAGCTCGCGGTCGTCCTCTTCGAGGACGTCGAGTTCGGTCGCCTCGTCGACCATGCTGAGCAGCTGCTCTTCGGACGAGAACGACGCGCTGCGCGGTCGACCCGGGGTGACCCGGTTGCCGATCGCCACGAGGGCGTCGGCCAGCGGGCCCAGGACGACGCGGACGAACCGCACGAGGCCCGAGGTCAGGCGTGCGAGCCCCCGGGCGTGCGCCCGGCCGACGCTGCGCGGACTGGAACCCACCAACACGAAGGACACGACGGTCATGATGAGGGCGGAGAGCAGCAGGGCCAGCCACCACGGCTCGACCGAGAAGGCGAACGACAGCGACACCAGGACCGCCGCCGAGGTCTCGGCGAGGATGCGGACGAAGTTGACGGCGTTGACGTGTGCTCCGACGTCGGCCGCGATCGCAGTCAACGCCGCGGCGTGACGCGGGTCGTCGTCGGCCTCGTCGAGCAGGTCTTGACGGCTGAGGACGCCCAACGCCGAGTCGGCGGCGGCCAGCAGCCCGCCGAACACGACCAGGAACACCGCCACGACGACGAAGACCGTGACCATCACGTCGTCACCGGCTCGTGTCGGCCGCGGCGAAGGCCGCGAGGATCTCACGCTGCAGACCGAACATCTCGCGTTCGTCGTCGGGCTCGGCGTGGTCGAACCCGAGGAGGTGCAGGATGCCGTGGCAGGTGAGCAACAGCATCTCGTCGAGGGGGCTGTGGCCCGCGGTGGCGGCCTGCGTCACGGCGACCTGCGGGCAGACCACGATGTCGCCGAGCAACCCGGCGGGCGTCGGTTCGTCTTCGGTGCCCGGACGCAACTCGTCCATCGGGAAGCTCAGGACGTCGGTCGGGCCGGGCTCGTCCATCCACTGCACGTGGAGTTGCTCCATCGCCGCTTCGTCGACGAAGACCACGGCCAACTCGGCCTCGGGGTGCACGTGCATCTGGTCGAGGGCGAACGTGGCCAGACGCTGGATCGTGGCCTCGTCGACCTCGACGGCGGATTCGTTGGCGACCTCGATGCTCACCGGGTTCCTCTCTCGGGCAGGCGGTCGCGGGGCGCGGCGGCCCGACTGTCGGCACGGTCGGTGCCGTCGGACGGGGACTGCGCCGCCTCGTGGCGCCGGTGCTGCTGGGCCTGACGCTCGGCGTCGTAGGTCGTGTAGGCGTCGACGATGCGACCGACGAGCGTGTGTCGCACCACGTCGTCGCTGGTCAGTCGGGCGAAGTGGATGTCGTCGATGTCGCCGAGGACCGTCGTGACGAGCTGGAGGCCGCTCGCGCCGGTGGGCAGGTCGACCTGGGTGACGTCACCGGTGACGACCATGCGCGAACCGAACCCGAGACGGGTGAGGAACATCTTCATCTGCTCGGGCGTCGTGTTCTGCGCCTCGTCGAGGACGACGAAGGCGTCGTTGAGCGTGCGACCGCGCATGTACGCCAGCGGAGCGACCTCGACCGTGCCCGCCGCGAGCAGCTTCGGGACGATCTCGGGGTCCATCATCTCGTTGAGCGCGTCGTACAGCGGGCGGAGGTAGGGATCGATCTTGTCGGTCAGCGTGCCCGGCAGGAACCCGAGCCGCTCGCCGGCCTCGACCGCGGGCCGGGTCAGGATGATGCGTTGGACCTCACGCCGCTGGAGGGCCTGGACCGCCTTGGCCATGGCCAGGTAGGTCTTGCCCGTGCCGGCCGGGCCGATGCCGAAGGTGATGGTGTGCTGGTCGATGGCGTCGACGTACTGCTTCTGGCCCGCCGTCTTCGCACGGACGCCCTTGCCCCGGCTCGTGACGATGGGCTGGCCGAAGACCTCGGACGGACTGCCCTGGCCGGAGTCGAGCAGGCGGGCCGACGTCGCGACCTCGGCCGGACCCAGGTCGTGGCCGCCACGGACCATCGAGACGAGTTCGGCGACGAGCCCCTCGGCGCGATCGACCTCGCTCGAGGGACCCTCGAGCGTGACCTCGTTGCCCCGGACGAGGACGCGCACCCCGGGGTACTGCTTCTCGACCGCGCGCAGCAGCCGGTCTTGCGGGCCCAACAGCTGGACCATGGCGACGCCGTCGACGGTGACGTCGACGCGTCGGACGTCGTCGCCCGACGACGTCGTCGAGGGGCTGGTGGCGTTCGTGTCGCTAGTGGGCAAGGGTGCCTTCCTGGAGGGGTCCGCCGAGCACGTGGGCGTGCACGTGGAACACGGTCTGTCCGGCGCTCGCGCCGGTGTTGAAGATCAAACGGAACTCGGCCCCGGAGTGTTCCCCGAAGACCGAGGGGTCGGCGGCGAGCCGTGAGGCGACGTCGACCATCTCGGCCAGCAGGGCGGGGTCGCCCGCGGCCAGTTCGACGACGTCGCGGTACGCCTGGGTCGTGGGCACCACGAGCAGGTGCACGGGCGCCTGCGGCGCGATGTCGCGGAACGCCACGACCGTGTCGCTCTCGAACACGATGTCGGCGGGGATCTCATGCGCGACGATGCGGCTGAAGACGGTGGGCTCGTCGGGTGTCTCGGGCATGCGGCCCATCGTAGCGACGACCTCCGACAGCGACCCGGGGGCCACCTCGGGCCGAGGGGCGGTCGGGTCGTGGATCACCATCGGCCCAGACGCGCGCTCAGCACCGACAGGGCGGCCGGGCCGGCCGTGGAGGTGCGCAGCACGGCGTCCCCGAGACGCACGGCGCGAGCGCCCGCCTCGGCGAGCAGCAGCAGTTCGGCCGGCGACACGCCGCCCTCGGGGCCGACGACCACGACGACGCGGTCGGGCACCGCGCCTCCTGCGGTCAGGTCGACGGCCGTCAGCGCCACCTCGGCCGAGGGCTCGAGCACGAGCACGAGATCGCGGGAGGCGCGCGCGGCCAGGGTCTTCGTCGTCGCGAGCCCGGTCACCTCGGGGGCCCACGGGCGGATGGACTGCTTCGTCGCCTCGCGGACGATCGACGACCACCGGGTGAGCCCCTTGGCGACCTTCGGCCCCTCCCACCGGGAGACGCTGCGCGCGGCCGCCCACGGGACGATCTCGTCCACGCCGAGCTCGGTGGCCGCCTGCACGGCGAGCTCGTCGCGGTCGCCCTTGGCCAGGGCCTGGGCGAGGACGAGCCGGGTCGACGGGCGCTCGTGCCGGAGCACGCGCGTGGCGAGCAGCACGAGTCGGTCGGGGGCCGCCTCGGTCACCTCGCCGTGCACCACCAGCCCCCGGGCGTTGCCGAGCGTGAGTGTCTCACCGACCCGGACGCGGCTGACCGTGACCGCGTGCCGTGCCTCGGAACCGGTCACCTCGACGGTGGACCCCGCCTCGGCGTCTGTCAGCTCGTCGACCAGGTAGAAGTGCGCCACGGTCAGAAGTTCAGGAATCGATCGCGCAGCTTGCCGAACAGCCCCTGCTGGAAGTGCGAGAGCTCGGGTGCCGGCGAGCGTCGGCCCGAGGCGAACTTCTCGATCAGCTCGCGCTCTTTGTGGCTGAGCTTCGTCGGGGTGACGACCTGCACGCCGATCTTGAGGTCGCCGCGCCCGGTGCCGCGCAGCCGCGTGATGCCCCGATCTTTCACGGTGATGACGTCGGCGCTCTGCGTGCCGGGCTTGATCTCGACCTCGATCTCGCCGTCCAGCCCGGTGAGCGTGGTCGACGTGCCGAGGATGGCGTCGGCCATCTGCACCTCGAGCGTCGCCAGCAGGTCGTCGCCGTTGCGGCTGTAGGTGTCGTGGTGGCGCACCTTGACCTCGAGGTACAGGTCGCCGTTCGGGCCGCCGGCCTGACCGACCTCGCCCTGACCGGGCAGTTGCAGCCGCAGGCCGGTGTCGACGCCCGCGGGGATGTCGATGGGGATGGACCGACGGGCGCGGACGCGACCCTGGCCCTGGCAGGTCGGGCACGGGTTCGGGATGACCGTGCCGTAGCCGCGGCAGGTGCCGCAGGGGCTCGAGGTCATGACGTTGCCGAGCAGCGATCGCACGGTGCGCTGGATCTGGCCCGATCCGCCGCAGATGTCGCAGGTCTGGGGCGACGTTCCCGGCGCGCAGCACGAGCCGCTGCAGGTGTCGCAGAGGACGGCCGTGTCGACCTCGATGTCGCGCTGCGTGCCGAAGACGATGTCGTCGAGGTCGACCTCGAGTCGCAGCAGGGCGTCCTGACCTCGTTCGCGGCGCGACCGGGGCCCCTGGCGCTGCCCCTGGCCACCGCCGCCGAAGAACGCGTCGAAGATGTCGCCGAAGCCTGCCGCGCCTCCGCCGCCGCCCCCGAAGCCGGGCTGGGGGCCGAGGTCGTACCGCTCACGCTGCTGGGGGTCGCTGAGGACGTCGTAGGCGTGCGTGACGTCCTTGAACCGCTCGGACGCCTCGGGGCTCGGGTTGACGTCGGGGTGCAGCTCGCGGGCGAGCTTGCGGTAAGCCTTCTTGATCTCTTCCGGGGTCGCCTGACGGTCGACTCCGAGGACGTCGTAATGATCTGCCACTGGTTCTCGTCTGCCTCTGGTGTGGTGTGGTGGTGTCCCGGCGGGGCCGGGCCCGGCGGACCGGGACGGGGTGGGGTCGTGGAGCGGCCGGGGCCGCCATCGTGGTCTACCGCTCGGCGAGCAGCGACGACAGGTAGCGGGCGACGGCCCGGACGGCCGCCATGTTGGTCGAGTAGTCCATGCGCATGGGGCCGAGGACGCCGAGCCTGGCGACCTCGCTGCCCTGCGTCGAGTAGCCGCTGGCCAGCACGGAGGCCTGCGACAGCCCGAACGAGGCGTTCTCGCGGCCGATGCTCGCCGCCACGTCGACCGCGTCGAGCTGCATCTCGCCGAAGAGCCGCAGCAGCGCCACCTGCTCTTCGATCGCCTCGAGCACCGGGTAGAGGTCACCGCTGAAGTCGTCGCCCGTGCGCACGAGGTTCGCGGCGCCGGCCATGACGAGACGGTCCTGGCGCCCGGCGGCGATCTGTTCGGTCAGGCTGGCGACCACCACGCCGACGATCGCGGCGAGGTCCGGCCGGAACCGGGCGGGCAGGTCGACCAGGGCCGCGGACGCCTCGCCGAGGGGACGACCGCCGATCGCGGCGTTGATCGCCGCCCGCAGCTCGGACAGGAACGACTCGTCGACGGTGGAGCGGATGTCGACCACCCGCTGCTCGACCTGACCGCTGTCGGTGATCAGCACGGTCATGACGCGGCCGTCACCGAGGCTGACCAGCTCGACGTGGCGCACGCGGGCGCGGGAGAAGGTGGGGTACTGCACGAGCGCCACCTGGTTGGTCAGCTGTGACAGCAGCCGGACCGTCCGACCGAGCACCTCGTCGAGGTCGGTCGAGTCGCCGAGGAAGGTCTCGATGGCCTGACGTTGGGCCGAGCTCAGCGGCCGCAGGTCGGCGAGCTGGTTGACGAAGAGTCGGTAGCCCTTGTCGGTCGGCACGCGCCCCGACGAGGTGTGCGGTGCCGCGATGAGCTCTTCTTCTTCGAGCAGCGCCATGTCGTTGCGGATGGTCGCGGCCGAGACGCCGAACTGGTGACGCTCGACGATCGACTTCGACCCCACCGGCTCACGAGAGGCGACGTAGTCGTGCACGATGACGCGCAGCACTTCGAGACCACGTTCGGAGACCATGCCGCACCTCTCTTCGCTCGACGCCCCCCCTGGTCGTCCGCCTCCGGGCGACCGGGCCTGGCACTCGTCGTGCCGGACTGCCAATCGTACGACACCTCCGTCGCCCGGCCTACTCGCGTCCCACGCCGCTGCCCTAGGGTGGCGGGGACGATCCGCACGACACTCACGGAACAGGTGCAGCCATGACCGACACCCCTCCCGCCCAGCCGAACGGCCCGCAGCCCGGTCAGGGCTACGGCCGACAGGGCGGCTACGGCCAGCAGGGCGGCTACGGCCAGCAGGGCGGCCAGCAGCCGGGCCACGGCCAGCAGCCGCAGCCCGTCCAGCCGATGCGCCCTGAGGACGAGAAGCTCTGGGCGACCCTCATCCACCTCGGCGGCATCCTCTTCGTCTTCGTCCCGGCGCTCGTCGGCTACCTCGTCCTGAAGGACCGCGGACCCTTCATCCGTGAGCACACCAGGACGGCGCTGAACTTCCAGATCACGATGGCGATCGGCTACGTCGTGTCGGCGATCCTGACCGTGATCGTCATCGGGGGCTTGCTCGGCGCGATCATCTACGTCCTGATCATCGTCTTCTCGATCATCGCGGCCGTCGCCGCGAACAAGGGCCAGTGGTACAAGTACCCGCTGACCATCGAGTTCGTCAAGTAGCCGGTCGATCGGCCCGGACGGGCACGACGCGAGGCGCGACTCCCCCGGGAGCCGCGCCTCCTGCGTCCTGGGCCCGCGCCTCCTGGGCTCGCGACTCCCCCTGCGTGCGCCTCGGGGCAGGCGGCGTCCCGACGCGGCGTGCCGTCAGTCGGGCAGCAACCGCCGCACGACGGCGTCGGCCATGAGACGACCCTCGCGGGTCAGCACCACGCGACCCTGCAGGGCCGGCCGGCCCTCGACCCAGCCGTCGGCGATGAGACCCGCGACGGCCCGACGACCCTCGTCGTCGAGCTCGGCGGTCGGCAGCCCCTCGCGGATGCGCACCCCGAGCAGGACGCGCTCGACCCGGCGGGTCTCGTCGTCGAGGGTCTCGCGTCCCGCGGCCGGCGACTCGCCCGCGGCCATGCGCTGCTGGTAGGCGGCCGGGTGCTTGACGTTCCACCACCGCACGCCGCCGACGTGGCTGTGCGCCCCCGGGCCGACGCCCCACCAGTCGTGCCCCTGCCAGTAGGCCAGGTTGTGGCGGGACCGGTGTTCGGCACCCCGCGACCAGTTGCTCACCTCGTACCAGTCGTACCCTGCCTCGGCGAGGCGGGCGTCGGCCACCTCGTACATGTCGGCCGCGGTGTCGTCGTCGGGCGTCGCCACCTCGCCGCGCTTGATCTGGCGGGCGAGCTTGGTGCCCTCCTCGACGATCAGCGAGTAGGCGGACAGGTGGTCGGGCTGCTGCTCGAGGGCGACGTCGAGCGAGCGGCGCCAGTCGTCGAGGGTCTCGCCCGGCGTGCCGTAGATGAGGTCGAGGCTCACGTCGAGCCCGGCGTCCCGCGCCCAGCGGACGACGAACGGGATGCGCTCGGGGTCGTGCGTGCGCTCGAGGGTCGCCAGCACGCTCGGGACCGCCGACTGCATGCCGAAGCTGACGCGCGTGAACCCGGCGTCGGCGAGCTGCTGCAGGTACGCGGCGTCGACCGAGTCGGGGTTCGCCTCGGTCGTCACCTCGGCGCCCGGTTCGAGCCCCCAGGTGTCGACCATCGCGTGCAGCATCGACGTGAGGTCGCCCGAGGGCAGCATCGTCGGGGTGCCCCCGCCGAAGAACACCGAGGAGGCGCGGCGAGGCGGCAGCCCCGCCTCGCGCAGCACCCGGCCCCCGAGTTCGATCTCGGCGACGGCCTGCCCGGCGTAGTCGTCACGGCGGGCGCCCCGCAGCTCGTCGCCGGTGTAGGTGTTGAAGTCGCAGTAGCCGCACCGCACGCGGCAGAACGGGACGTGCAGGTACACGCCGAAGTGGCGGGAGTCGGCACCGAGGGCGACGCTCTCGGGCAGGCGGCCGTCGACGGGCGCGGGGTCGCCGAGGGGAAGGGCTCCGGGCACCGTCAGGCGCCGGTCCCGGCGACGTCGCCGCGCGGCCCGGTCGGGGGCCGCTCGTCGCCGCGCGGGTCGCCGACGCCGGCCTCGGTGTCTTCGACCACGACGACCTCGTCGGTCTGCTCGCCCTTCTCGTTCAAGCTGAGCGCCCGGAGGTACCGCTTGGTGTACTGCGCCTGGGTGCGACGGAGGAGGGGTGCGACGAGCCGCCACTTCGCGCTCGACGGCTTGGAGAACGACCTGATCGACAGCCAGACCGAGCCGTCGTCGGTCTGGTCGACGATCCAGGACTCCTCGCCGCTCTCGGGGTGGCCGTCGAGCGTGCCGTACGCGAAGCCCTTGCGCTTCGGTTCGTCGATCACGTAGACGACGCGCACCGGGGCCTCGACCGTGCGCCCGTAGGCCTCGATGCTGAGGGTCGCCGTCGTGCCCGCCGTGAGGAAGGCCGTGCCGTCCGGGGCGTAGCGCGACTCGTCGCGGGCGGCCGCCCACTCGGCCGCGTCGACCGGCTGGCCGTGCTCGTCGAACTGGACGGGCGTGTACTCGCTCTCGTCGGCCGGCGGCACGCTGTCGACCCGCACGCTGATGCCGCTGCGCTCCTGGATCTGCCAGGTCATGGTCGCGATCCACGCCGCGGCGAACCGGGCGTCGCCGTGCCCGACGCGCGCCCGGTACTCGGCCGGCGTGAAGCCCTTCGGCGGGTACTGCATGAGGTCGGGGGCCTGGGTGGCTCCGACCTCGCCGTAGGTCGTGCGGGTCTCGGTGTGGGTGGCTCGGCGCATGACCCTACTTCTTGTCTTTCTTCTCGACGTCACCGCTCAACGCGGCGATGAAGGCCTCTTGGGGCACGTCGACCCGGCCGATGGTCTTCATGCGCTTCTTGCCCTCTTTCTGCTTCTCGAGCAGCTTGCGCTTGCGCGAGATGTCGCCGCCGTAGCACTTCGCGAGGACGTCCTTCCGCATGGCGCGGATGCTCTCGCGGGCGATGATGCGCGCGCCGATGGCCGCCTGGATCGGCACCTCGAACTGTTGCCTCGGGATGAGCTCGCGCAGTCGGCCGGTCATGAGGACCCCGTAGGCGTAGGCCTTGTCGCGGTGCACGATCGCACTGAACGCGTCGACCTGCTCGCCCTGCAACAGGATGTCGACCTTCACCAGGTCGGCCTCCTGGTCGCCGATGGGCTCGTAGTCGAGGCTGGCGTAGCCCGCGGTCTTCGACTTGAGGCTGTCGAAGAAGTCGAAGACGATCTCGCCGAGCGGCATGGCGTAGCGGATCTCGACCCGGTCCTCGCCGAGGTACTCCATGCCGAGCAGGGTGCCGCGGCGCTGCTGGCAGAGCTCCATGATCACGCCGACGTAGTCCTTCGGCG
The DNA here is from genome assembly GCF_015350895.1 of Frigoribacterium sp. VKM Ac-1396. Lineage (NCBI taxonomy): Bacteria > Bacillati > Actinomycetota > Actinomycetes > Micrococcales > Microbacteriaceae > Frigoribacterium > Frigoribacterium sp. VKM Ac-1396. The sequence goes on from NZ_JADKSD010000001.1 coordinate 590,935, forward strand.
CGAGGATGCCCGCCTTGACCATGGGTTCGCTGACGCTGGCGATCTTGCCGCCCGGGAACTCGCTCGGGTTGGTGACCGTGACGGTCTTCTTGTCTTCGGTCGTGACCTCGTAGATGACGCTCGGCGCCGTCGTGATGAGGTCGAGGCCGAACTCGCGCTCGAGTCGCTCGGTGACGATCTCGAGGTGCAGCAGGCCGAGGAACCCGCAACGGAACCCGAAGCCCAGGGCGACCGACGTCTCGGGCTCGTAGACCAGCGCGGCGTCGGAGAGCTTGAGCTTGTCGAGGGCCTCTCGCAGGTCGGGGTAGTCGCTGCCGTCGATCGGGTACAGACCCGAGAAGACCATCGGCAGGGGCTCGGTGTAGCCGCTGAGGGCCTCGGTCGCCGGCTTGGCCGACGTCGTGACGGTGTCGCCGACCTTCGACAGGCGCACGTCTTTGACGCCGGTGATCAGGTAGCCGACCTCACCGACCGAGAGGCCCTGGCTGGGGACGGGCTCGGGCGACGAGACGCCGATCTCGAGGATGTCGTGCGTCGACTTGGTCGACATCATCTGCACCTTCTCGCGGGGGTGCAGGGTGCCGTCGATCATGCGGATGTACGTCACGACGCCGCGGTAGCTGTCGTAGACCGAGTCGAAGATCATCGCGCGGGGCGGAGCGTCCTTGACGCCGACGGGCGACGGGATGCGGTCGACCACCCGGTCGAGGAGTTCTTCGACGCCCATGCCGGTCTTGCCGCTGACCCGCAGCACGTCGGCGGGGTCGCCGCCGATCAGGCCGGCCAGCTCGGCGGCGTACTTGTCGGGGTCGGCCGCGGGCAGGTCGATCTTGTTGAGCACCGGGATGATCTCGAGGTCGTTCTCGAGCGCCAGGTAGAGGTTCGCGAGCGTCTGGGCCTCGATGCCCTGGGCCGCGTCGACCAGGAGGATCGCCCCCTCGCACGCGGCGAGCGAGCGGGAGACCTCGTAGCTGAAGTCGACGTGACCGGGGGTGTCGATCATGTTGAGGGCGAACGTCTCGCCGTTGCGCTCCCACGGCATGCGGACGGCCTGGCTCTTGATCGTGATGCCGCGCTCGCGCTCGATGTCCATGCGGTCGAGGTACTGCGCCCGCATCGCCCGCGACTCGACGACGCCGGTGATGCCGAGCATGCGGTCGGCGAGGGTCGACTTGCCGTGGTCGATGTGCGCGATGATGCAGAAGTTGCGGAGGGACTCGGGCTCGGTCGACGCCGGCTCGAGTGCGCGGGTTGCTTGGGGACTCACACGATCCTCTGGGGTGGTGGGCGGGGGTACCGCTCGATTCTCCCACGCCGGGGCGCGGGATCGGACGTCGCGCCGCGCGGGGTGGGGCATCGGCAACTCCTGGCGGGTGTCACCACCGGCACCGCGCCTCCTGGATCTCACGCGCGCGTCGTGACGCCGAGGGGGAATTGCCGACGCACCGTGTGCCGCATCGGCGAGGTCGGGAGGCGCGGCGCAGGCGGGAGGCGCGGCGCGGGCGGGAGGCGCGGGGCGGGTGGGAGGCGCGGCGCGGCGTCGCGCGTCAGCCGGCGGTGCCGGGGATCAGCGCGAGCAGGCCTGCGCCACCGACGACGGCGACGCCGATCGCGAGGGCGATGAGCGTGCCGGCGAGCATGACGACGGACGAGATGATGCCGACCAGGGCCATGGTGCGTCCCTCGGGCTCGCGACGTCGGGACAGGATGCCGAGGACGAGGCCGGCGATCGGCACGACGAAGGTGAAGCCGAAGCCGATCGAGGCGAGGCCGAGCACGAGGCTCCAGACGGCGAGGGGCGAGCGGACGCCACTGGTCGGGGTCGGGGCGGTGGTCTGTACGGGCTGGTTCGTCATGTGTCGAGCCTACGAACGGCCCGACGGGCGGCCCAGGGGGCTGACCCCCGGATCTCAGCGGGGGTCGCCCGGAGCCGGCAGCTTGCCGAGGCCCCGGGTGATCACCTCGGGCGACGAGGCGAGGCAGACCCGGATCCACCCCTCGCCGCTGCGGCCGAAGGCGCTGCCCGGTGCGACCGCGACCCGCTGCGAGAGCAGGAACCGCTCGGCCCACCCGGCGACGTCGCCCTGGGTGGCGTGGCCCATGTCGATCCAGAGGTAGAAGGCGCCCGTGGGCTCGAGGTAGCGGATGCCGCGCTCGTCGAGCAGGGCCGTGGCGAGCTCGAGGTTGCGACGATAGTGCTCGCGGGCGTCGGCCACGGGCTGGTGGTCACCGACGATCGCAGCCAGGGCGGCGTGCTGGTCGGGCTCGGCGACGCAGCTGATCGCGGCCTCCTGGACGGTGCGCATCGTCTCGGAGAGCCCCTTCGGGGTCACGAGGTAGCCGACCCGCACGCCGGTCATGGCGTAGGTCTTGCTCAGCGAGAAGACGCTGAACACCCGGTCGTCGTCGTCGAGCGAGGCGAGGCTGACGTGCTTCGGCCCGTAGGTGAAGTACTCGTAGACCTCGTCGCTGATCACCCAGAGGTCGTGGCGGCGCGCGAAGTCGAGCAACCGGCGCAACGTCTCTTCGGGGTAGACGACGCCCAGCGGGTTCGACGGGCTGTTGACGACGAGGGCGCGCGTGCGATCACCGACGAGGCGCTCGAGCTCGTCGAGGTCGGGGTGGAACCCCTGGGCCGGCGTCAACGCGTAGGGCACGGGCACCGCGTCGAGCATGTGAGCGTTCATCGTGAACGTCGTGTAGCCGGGGTCGGGCACGAGGACCTCGTCTCCCGACGCGAGCAGCAGCCCCATGGTCTGGTGCAGGGCCTGGGTGCCGCCCACGGTGACCCAGACCTGTTCGAGGTCGACGTGCACGTCGTTCTCGCGGGCGAGCTTCGCCACGAGCGCCTCGCGCAACGCCGGGATGCCGCCGTTCGGCGTGTAGTCGGTGCGGTCGTCGGCCCAGGCGCGACGGGCGGCGTCGGCGATGTGACGGGCGACGGGGACGTCGGGCTCGCCCACCACGAGCATGTCGACGTCGTCCAGCTGGGCCGCGATCTCGAAGACGCGACGGATGCCCGACGCGGGCACGGTGGTCATGTGGGGCGCGAGATGGGGCATGACGGCACGGTACTACGGGCGACACGGCACGCCGTCGGAGCGCCGCTCGTTGAGAGTGCGGCCTGCTGCTGGTAACGTTGCCTGCTGGCTTGCGCGTTACGTCTGCAGTGGCGGAACGCGATCGCAGCCGAGAGCCGCTCCGGTGGCCATCACCGGCGGCAGCACCGGGTCGATCGATTCACGTCGGTCGGACGCTCGGCTGGCGCACATCCGTCCGAGACACGAATCCAGAAAGTAGTTCACGTGGCAAACATCAAGTCGCAGATCAAGCGCATCGGCACCAACAAGAAGGCCCAGGACCGCAACCGCGCCGTCAAGAGCGAGCTCAAGACCGCCGTCCGCGCCACCCGCGAGGCCATCGCCGCCGGCGATAAGGACAAGGCCACCTCGGCCCTGCTCCTCGCCTCGAAGAAGCTCGACAAGGCTGCCAGCAAGGGTGTCATCCACCAGAACCAGGCCGCCAACCGCAAGTCGTCCATCGCGAAGCAGGTCGGCGCCCTCTAGGCCCCTCCCCCGAGCCCTCGGGCTCGACGACGAAAGCCCCGTCTCGATCGAGACGGGGCTTTCGTCGTCCCGCGAGGCCGGAAGCGCGGGTAGCCGGGGCCGTGGCCCCGTCGGTCCGGCGGGTCAGGAGGCGCGGCTCACGACAGCAGGGAGCCCCGCGTCGAGATCATGGTCACCATGCGCTCGAGTGCGTAGACCGGGTCGCGCTCGGCCCCCTTGACCGCGGCGTCGGTCTCGGCGAGCACCTCGATGCACCGGCCCAGCCCTTCTTCGGACCAGCCGCGCAGGTCGCGTTGTGCCCGCTCGACCTGCCACGGGGCGAGCCCGAAGCGCGACGCGAGCTGCCCCGAACCGCCGTGCGACCCCTGGAGCTTCGCCATCGTGCGGATCTTCATCGCGAACGCCGCCACGACCGGCACGGGGTCCGCGCCGGTCGAGAGCGCGTGGCGCAACAGGACGAGCGCTTGGCCCTGCTGACCGGCGATGGCCGCATCGGCCACCTTGAAGGCGTTCGTCTCGACCCTCCCCGAGTAGTACTTCTCGACGGTGGCCTCGGTGATCTCGGCCGCGGCGTCGCTGATCAACTGTTGGCAGGCGCTGGCGAGTTCGGCCAGGTCGTCGTTGAAGGCCGTGACGAGCGCCCGCAGGGCACCCTGCGAGATGCGCCGTCGTTCGGCGGAGAACTCGGCGGCGGCGAACTCGAGCTTGTCGGTGTCTTTCTTCAGTTCGGCGCAGACGACCTCGAGGCCGCCGCCCGTGCCGCCGCGGATCGCGTCCAGCAGCTTCTTGCCCCGGACGCCCCCACCGTGGCGCAGCACGAGGGTGGTGTCGTCGGCCGGGGTCTCGAGGTAACGGAGCGTCTCGGTGAGGAACGCGTCGGTGCACTTCTCGACGTTCGAGACCCGGATGAGGCGCGGCTCGGCGAAGAGCGACGGGCTGGCCAGGGTGACGAGCTCGCCGGGCTGGTAGTGGTCGGCCTCGAGGTCGTGCACCTCGAGGCTCGGGTCTTCGGCGGCGAGCTGGTCGCGTAGTTGACGCGTGGCCCGGTCGGCGAGGAACTGCTCGGGCCCGCTGACCAGCACGACCGCGGCGGGACGGATGCGGTCCCACCCGACCTGGTCGATCGCGACCGTCGACTTCTTGGCGGTCTTGCCGCTCGCTCGCGCTGCCATGCTGCCTCTCGGACGTCGTCCCACGGGCGCGGGGCCCGCCGCGCCTCCTCCGATGCTAGAGGACCCCACCGACGCCGCCGACGACGGGTCGTCGACACGAGGAGACGCGTGCTCGCTCCACACGCGGAGGCCGGCCACGCCGTCGGCCCCGACGACGGTCACGACCGCGGCCTCGCCCGCCTGGTCGCTGCGGACGACGACTCCCCCGGCCGCGCGGACCGCGTCGAGGGCGGTGTCGGTCGGGTGCCCGTACGAGTTGTCCGCCCCGACCCCGATGAGCCCGACACGAGCCGCCATCCGCTCGTAGAGCTCGGCGAGTTGGTCGGCCGAACCGTGGTGCGACACCTTGACGACGTCCACCCGGGCGAGCGCGTCCGCGTCCTCGGCCTCGGCCGACGCGACCAGGCGCCGCTGGGCGGTCTCGCCGAGATCGCCCAGGTCGAGCAGCGACAGGCACCCCGTCGTGCACCCGGGGCCGGAGTCGACCCGCAGCACCAGGCTGGCGTCGTTGCCCGCCGGGGCCTCGGGCGGCGGCCAGAGCAACCGCCACGTGAGGTCGCCGAGACGCCCTCGGGTGCCGGCCCGCGCCTCCTGCACGTCGGCACCCGCGTCGGCCAACGCCGACACGACGGCCGCGTCGACCGACCGGCCGGTCGGGCCGACCAGCGCCGTCCCGACGCGACCGGCGACCGCGTCGACCGCCCCCACGTGGTCACGGTCGAAGTGGGTCAGCACGAGCAGGTCGACGCTCCCGACGCCGAAGGTCGACAGGCACCGGTCGAGGGCGGCCTCGTCGTCGCCCACGTCGATCAGCGCGACGGCCGGGCCGCTGCGCACCAGCACGGCGTCGCCCTGCCCCACGTCGCACTGGGCCACCACCCAGTCGTCGGGCACGGAGGCGCGGGTCACGAGGGTGCGCCCGGTCACGACACCTGCGGTCACGGTCACGACGGCGACGAGCAGCGCCGTCGTGACGGCCCGCGTGCGGCCCCCGGCCCGGGCCACGACGGCGACGACGACCAGGGCGGTCAGGCCGACCAGCGCGGCCACGCCGAGCCCCGACGGGCTCCAGTCGACGCGGGTCACCGGCCAGGTCGCCGCCGCGCGCGCCACGGCGGCGACCCACGACGCGGGCAGCCACGAGACCCCGGCGACGACGTCGGCCACCCCGGGAGCCCACGGGGCCAGCACGCAGACCGCCAGGCCCCCGACGGTCGCCACCGGGGCCGCGGGGCCGGCGAGCACGTTCGCGGGCACGCCGTGCAGCGCGATGCTCGGTTCGAGGGCGAGCAGGACCGGCTGACACGCGAGTTGCGCCGCGGCCGGCACGGCGAAGGCCGCCGCCACGGGCTCGGGCACGAGCCGGGCGAGCAGGGCGGTCAGCGGTCCACCCAGCACGACCAGACCGGCGGTGGCGAGGACCGACAGGACGAAGGCGAGGTCGCGCGCCAGCCACGGGTCGACGACGAGCAGGACGGCCACGGCCAGGGCGACGACGGGCACGCCCGCGATCGGCCGGGCGACGGCGAGGTGGACGAGCACCAGGACGGCCATGACGGTGGCCCGGACGATGCTCGGCTCGGGGGTGACGAGCACGACGAAGGCGGCGAGCACGGCGGCGGCCAGCGCCGACCGCACGAGCCGGGGCACCCGCAGCAGGGCTCCCCCGAGCATCACGAGTGTGACGAGCACGGCGCAGTTCGAGCCCGACACCGCCGTGAGGTGGCTGAGCGACGCTGCTCTCATGTCGGCGTCGAGGTCGTCGGGCACGCCTGCGGTGTCGCCGATCGCGAGACCGGGCAGCAGGGCCCCGCCGTCACCCGGCAGGCGCGCGGCCACGGTGCGGAAGGACGCGCGCAGCCCGTTCGACCAGGCCGACGCCCCCCGGGGCGCGGCCAGGACGCCGAGCGGCCCGACCGCACCACCCTCGAACGCGACCGACTCGCCGTACCTCACGGGGCCCAGCACGAGTCGGGCCGACACGCGCGAGCCGATCTCGACCGGGCGGGCGACGCCGGCCCGCGCTCCGAACAGCCGGACGGCCACGGCCGACCGGAGCGACACCACCCCCGGTCCGACGTCGACCCGGTCGACCGACAGGGTCAGCACGTCGGACCGTCCCTCGACCCGGTCGAGCGCCCGGCCCTCGACCGTCACCGCATGGCCGGTGGCCGCCACGAGCACCCCCGGGTGACGGACCCCGTCACGCGTCGCCGCCTGACCCGTCAGCCCGGCACAGAGCCCGGCCCCCAGGGCCACCACCAGCAGCACGGCCCCCGCCGCCCGCGACGCCCCCGCCGTCTGTCGGGTGACCACGGCCGCCCCCAGCGCGACCACCCCGACGACGAGTGCGACCGTGGCGACGAGCGCCAGCAGCCCCGGCCGGGTCACCCCGATCGCGAGCCCGGCCCACGCCACCCCCACGGGCACGCCGAGCCGCAGGTCGAGCACCCGCCCGGGCGTCACACCCGCACCCGGTCGCGCAGCTTCTCGAGCGTCTTCGGCCCGATGCCCGGCACGCCGAGCAGGTCGTCGACGCTGCGGAAGCGCCCGTTCTCGTCACGCCAGGCCAGGATCGCCGCCGCCGTCGCCGGACCGACCCCGGGCAGGGTCTGCAGGGCGGCGTCGTCGGCAAGGTTCAGGTCGACCACGCCGTCGACGCCCGCCCCGCCGGCAGCACCCCCGCCAACGCCCCCGGCCCCGGCCCCGGCCCCGAGCCCGCCGCCCGCCGGCGAACCGTCGACCACCTCGCCCACGGCCGGCACCCGCAGCTGTTCTCCGTCGACGAGCGGCCGTGCCAGGTTGACGGCCGCCTGGTCCGCCTCGGCGGTGAAGCCGCCGGCGGCCGCCACGACGTCCACGACGCGCGAGCCCTCGGGCAGCTCGAAGAGGCCGGGCGACGCCACCTGGCCGAGCACGTGGACGAAGACGACCGAGGCAACTCCGGGAGGCGCGGTGCCGGGCCCTGCGGACGGCCCCGCCCCGGTGCCCGGCTCGACGGTCACGAGGTCGTCACCCGCGCCTCCTCGGGTGGCGAACGCCGACACGCCGACGCTCACGGCCAGGACGACCAGCAGGAGCACGACGACCGCCCCCAGGCCGACGCGCCACCGCGGACCACCCGGCTCTGACGGGTCGACGGCGGTGCGGAAGCTGACGGTCATGACCCGTCACGGTACGAGCGGGCGTCCGCTCCCACACGCGACGACGGCCGCCCTGGGGGAACCAGGACGGCCGTCGGCGGGTGGGGACGAGACGCCCCCGGCGTGGCCTACTTCACCGCGATGTTCACCAGACGGGGAGCCCGCACGATGACGTTGACGATCTGCTTGTCGCCGATCGCCCGCTGGACGGCGGCCGAGTCACGAGCGAGGGCCTCGAGCTCGTCCGAGCCGATCTTCGGTGAGACCTCGAGCCGGTCGCGCACCTTGCCGTTGACCTGCACCACGGCCGTGACGCTCGTCTCGACCAGCAGGGTCGGGTCGGCCTTCCGCCAGCCGTACGTGGCGATGCCGCCGCCGTCGTAGCCGAGCTTCTCCCACATCTCGGACGCCGTGTAGGGAGCGAAGAGCGAGAGCCCCAGCGCGACGGTCTCGGTCGCCTCGCGCACGGCCGGGTCGGAGGCACCGGGCCCGGAGTCGATGGCCTTGCGGACGGCGTTGGTGAGCTCCATCAGGCGGGCGACGACGACGTTGTACTTGAACGCCTCGCTGAGCCCCGGGGCCTCGGCCAGGAACCGGTGCGTGACCCGGCGCAGGGCCTGGTCGCCGTCGGCCCAGACCACGTCGGGCGAGCTGTCGACGTCGGTCGCGAGACGGAACGCCCGGGCGAGGAACTTGGCCGAACCGGCCGGCGAGACGTCGGCCCAGTCGATGTCGTCTTCGGGCGGGCCGGCGAAGGCCATCGTCAGGCGGATGGCGTCGACGCCGTGCTTGTCGATCTCGTCGGAGAGGCTGACGACGTTGCCCTTGCTCTTGCTCATCTTCGCGCCGTCCTGCAACACCATGCCCTGGTTCAGCAGCGCGCTGAACGGCTCGGTGAAGTCGACGTGGCCGAGGTCGAAGAGCACCTTCGTGATGAAGCGTGCGTAGAGCAGGTGCAGGATCGCGTGCTCGACGCCGCCGACGTACTGGTCGACCGGCGCCCACTTGCTGGCCTGGGCCGGGTCGAAGGCGCGGTCGGCGTCGGTCGGGTCGAGGAACCGCAGGAAGTACCACGAGCTGTCGACGAAGGTGTCCATCGTGTCGGCGTCGCGACGCGCCGGCGAGCCGTCGCGCGGGTCGGGCACGGTCACCCAGTCGGTGGCCGCGCCGAGCGGCGAGCTGCCCTTGGGCTTCAGGTCGAGGCCCTCGGTCGACGGCAACCGGACGGGCAGCTCGTCGTAGGGCACGGGCACCTCGACGCCGTCGGCGCCGTGCACGATCGGGATGGGCGTGCCCCAGAAGCGCTGGCGCGAGATCAGCCAGTCGCGCAGGCGGTACGTCTTGGCCGCCTTGCCGTCGCCGGAGGCCTCGAGCAGCTCGACGACGCGCTTGATCGCGTTCGACTTGCTCAGGCCGGTCAGGGCGCCCGAGTTCATCAGGCGGCCGTCGCCGGTCAGCGCCACGCCCGTCTCGCGCGGGTTCAGGTCGGGCAGGTCGTCGGGCAGGATCGCCTGGCCGTCGTCGTCGAGTTCGAGCTTGGGGATGACCCCCGTGACGGGAGCGTTCGTGTCGACCACGACGCGCACCGGCAGGTCGTACTTGCGGGCGAAGTCGAGGTCGCGCTGGTCGTGCGCGGGCACGGCCATGACCGCACCGTGGCCGTAGTCCGCCAGCACGTAGTCGGCCGCCCAGACCGGCATGGGGTCGCCGGTGAGCGGGTTGACGGCCACCCGGCCGAGCGGCACGCCCGTCTTGGGGCGCTCACTGGACTGACGCTCGATCTCGGTGGCCTTCTGCACCTCGACGAGGTACTCGGCGAAGGTCGCCTTGACGTCGTCGGTCGCGTCGGCGACGAGCTCGGCCGCCAGGTCGGAGTCGGGGGCGACGACCATGAAGGTCGCGCCGTACAGGGTGTCGGGGCGCGTGGTGAAGACCGTGACCTTCTCGTCGCGGCCCTCGATCGTGAAGTGCACGTCGGCACCGATCGACCGGCCGATCCAGTTGCGCTGCATGTTCAGCACCTTGGTCGGCCAGCGGCCCTCGAGCTGGTTGAGGTCGTCGAGCAGGCGGTCGGCGTAGTCGGTGATCTTGAAGTACCACTGCGTCAGCTTCTTCTTGACGACGACGGCACCCGACCGGTCGCTCGTGCCGTCGGGCAGCACCTGCTCGTTGGCCAGTACGGTCTGGTCGACCGGGTCCCAGTTGACCCAGCTGTCCTTCCGGTAGGCGAGGCCCTTCTCGAACATCTGGAGGAACAGCCACTGGTTCCACTTGTAGTACTCGGGGTCGCTCGTGTGCAGCACGCGGCTCCAGTCGAACGACGGGGCGTACAGCTTCATGCTCTGCTTCTGCTGCGCGATGTTGGCGTACGTCCACTCGCGGGGGTCGACCCCGCGCTTGATGGCCGCGTTCTCGGCGGGCAGCCCGAAGCTGTCCCAGCCGATCGGGTGGAGGACGTTGAAGCCCTGCTGCCGCCAGTAGCGCGTGACCATGTCGCCGAGCGCGTACTGCTCGGCGTGCCCCATGTGCAGGTCGCCCGAGGGGTACGGGAACATGTCGAGGATGTACTTGCGCGGGCGCTTGTCGTCGGGGTCGACGACGAAGGGCTGCTCGGCGTCCCACCGGGCCTGCCACTTCTCTTGCAGGCGGGCGACGTCGTACTCGCGCTCGGGCACGCCGTCGTGGGGCGTGCGGGCCGGGGAGGCGTCGGTCGCGGTCGTGTCGTGCTCGTGTGCCACGGGGCTCTCATTCACTGCTGGCAGTCGGTGCGGTGGGGGCGGACCGCCCGTGCGTGGGCACGACGACGTGCGCTGAGCGCAGCGATCCGCGACAAGGCTATCGAACGCCGCGCCGCGTCACGACATGCGCACCGGGCCCCCGTCGGCCGCGCGGACGCCGAGCACGGCGAGCAGGGCCGCGGCCTTCAGCTCGACCTCGTCGCGTTCGTCGGCCGGCACCGACGAGATCGTGATGCCGCCGCCCACGCCGATGCGCGCCCCGGCCGGCCGCGCGGGCCGTCCCGGGGCCGCGGTCAGGGCCCCGCGCACCTCGATCGATCGGATGACCATCGCCAGGTGCGCCGACCCGTCGCGACCGAGCCACCCCGTCGCTCCCGAGTAGACGCCCCGGGGCGCGCCCTCGAACCCGGCCAGCAGCTCGACGGCACGACGCTTGGGTGCCCCGGTCATCGACCCCGCCGGGAAGGCCGCCTCGACCACGTCGGTCGCCGTGCGCCCCGGCGCAAGTCGCGCCCTCACCGTGCTGACCAGCTGGTGGACGTGCCGGTACGAGTGCACCGCGAGCAGTTCGGTGACCTCGACCGAGCCGAGACGGGCCACGCGGGCCAGGTCGTTGCGCACGAGGTCGACGATCATGACGTTCTCGGCGCGCTCCTTCTCGCTCTCGAGCAGCTCACGGGCGAGCGAGTCGTCGTCGGCCCCCGCTCCGCGTCGGCGCGTGCCCTTGATCGGCGACGACGAGACGAGGCCGTCGGCCGACACCTCGACGAACGACTCGGGTGACGCCCCCACGACGGCCACGTCGCCGACGCGGACGAACGACGCGTGTGGCGCCGGCGACGACCGACGGAGGCGCGCGAAGGCGTCGAGGGCGTCGACCTCCCCCACGACGTCGACGGCCGTCGTCAGGCAGAGCTGGTACGCCTCACCCGCCGCGATGGCGCGGCGACAGCGGTCGATCAGGTCGAGGTACTCGTCGGGACGGTGCCGCCAGCGCACCGCCGGCGTGCCGACCCCACCAGAGGAGGCGCGGGTCGGCCAGGGCACCGGCGGCGCGACCGGCACGTCGCCCCAGGTCTCGGCGACCCGGCCGGGCCACGGGTCGCCTCCACGCGCCACGGCCTCGACCGAGCGCGCGGCGTGGTCGAACACGAGGGCCCGGTCGACGTCGAGCAGGGCGAGGTCGGGCGCGTCCCCCTCGGCGGCCGCCGTGGCGGAGGTGGCCGCCGGTCGGTGCCCCTCGGTGGCGTCGAGGTCGATCAGGCGGCAGCCGAAGCCGTAGCCGAGCCAGCCGGCCCAGCCGAGCGGGTCGCTGCCGGGTTCGACCTCGGCCAGGTCGTCGCGCACCGCCTGCCAGAGCCGGTCCGCGCTGCCGTCGCGCACGTCGCCGGTCGCGGGGCGACCCCAGCCGACGACCGACCGGCCCCGGGGGGCGTCGACGCCCGCGTCCCGCCAGACGAGGTCGCCGACCCCGCCCAGGTGCCGCACGACGGACTCGGGGTCGCGCCACGGCAGGGAGGATCGGACGACCGCGGGGCGCATACCCTCGATCCTATGAGCGGAACCCCGACCCGATGAGTGTGGACCGATGAGCGCGGGCGCGCCGAGCGCGGGCGCGCCGGCCGCGGGCGGGCCGGATGCGGGCGGGCCGGATGCGGGCGGGCCGGATGCGGGCGGGCCGGATGCGGGCCCGCGGGCCGGCGAGGTGCTGCACGTCTGGCAGGGCGCCGAGCTGCGGCCGGTCGACGGCGGGCGGGACGACGAGGCCGACCCGCGCCTCCTGGTCGCGGACTCGTGGCTCGTCGACGACGGCCGCGTGCTCGCCCTCGACGTGCACCGCGACCGGTTCGCCGGCTCGGTGGCCGACGCCGCGACGGGCCCCGACGCCGACGAGGTGACGGCGTTCTGGTCGGCGGCCGTCGCGGCCCTGCCCCGGACGGGCGCGTGGTTCCCCCGCGTCGAACTCGTCGCGGACGAGCGGGCGGACGAGCGCCCCGACGACGCGGGTCGTGTGCGGTTGCAGCTGCGCCTCCGGCCTGCTCCCCCTCGGCGCCGCTCGGTGGTCCTCGCGACCGCCGACCACGACCCCCGCACGCACCCCACCGTCAAGGGACCCGACCTCGCGGCACTCGGCGGCCTCGTCGCCGACGCGCGGGCCCGCGGAGCCGACGAAGCCGTGCTGCTCTCGCCCGAGGGGCACGTCGTCGAGGGCGCCTGGAGCTCGATCGTCTGGTGGCGCGGCGACGCCCTCTGCCTGCCTGCCGACGACCTGCCGCGCCTGCCCGGCGTGACGCTGCGGACCCTGACGACGCTCGCCGCCGTCCTCGGCGTCGACGTGCTGCACGACCGCACCCGGCCCGACGAGCTCGACGGGTTCGAGGTGTGGAGCCTTAGCGCGTTGCACGGCCTCCGCATCGTCACCGGGTGGGTCGGGGGCCCCTCGCCCGCCGAGGAGCCCGGGCGCCTCGCCCTCTGGCGGGGCCGACTCGATCGACTGCGCCGGCCGATCGACGGGTGACCGGGGCGGCGCTCGCAGAGGGGGTCAGCCGTGGAGCCCTGGCTCGGCGTTTGTCCCGGCAGGGGACGCTGCCGACGCTGCGACCCCGACACCGACCCCGACCCCGACTTCGGCCTCGACCCCGACCCCGACACCGGCCTCGACCCCGACCGACACCTCGCGCAGCCGCCCCGCCTCGACGCGCACGCGACGCGTCACCAGCTCGAGCGGCACCTCGACGTGCGAGACGACGACGACCGTGGAGCCGTCGTCCCGCGCGGTCGTGAGGACGTCGCGCACGAGCCGCCGGGCGGTCTCGGGGTCGAGGCCGGCCGTGGGCTCGTCGAGCACGAGCACCGGGAACCCGCGCAGCAGGGCACGGGCCAGCGAGACGCGCTGGGCCTGACCACCCGAGACGAGGACGCCCCGCTCGCCCACCGGGGCGTCGAGCCCTCCCCGCGCGTCGGCCCAGCCGCCGAGGCCCACGCGGTCGAGCACCGCGAGCAACTCGTCGTCGGTGGCGGTGTCGCGGGCGAAGAGCAGGTTCTGCCGCAGCGACTCGTCGAAGAGGTAGGGCGCCTGCTCGATGAGGCCCACCGTCGCGCGCACGGTGGCCGGCGCCAGCGTCGCGGTGTCGACTCCCCCGACCTCGTAGCGTCCGGTGTGCTCGACGAAGCGCGCGAGCACCGAGGCGAGCGTGGTCTTGCCGGCACCGCTCGGGCCCTCGACGACGATCCGGTCGCCCACGGCCACGTCGAGGTCGACGCCGCGCAGGGCCGGGCCCGCGGCCCCCGGCCAGGTCGCCGAGACGTCACGGAGGCGCAGCGCCGGCTGCGTGACGGGCGGCAGCGCGGGTCGCGTCGCGGGCGTCGTGGTACCGGCTGCGGCAGCCGGATCGGGCTCGAGGGCGTCGACGGACCCCGAGGGCACGGCCTCGTCGTCCACGACGCCGTCCGGCACCTCGCTCGGCACGGCCGAGTCCACGCGCTGCCCGCTCGCCCGCACCCGTCGCCAGGCGAGCACGGCCGTCGGCACGGCGCCGACGACCTCGAAGACCGCGAGCGGCACGAGCGTGACCAGGGCGAAGGCCGGCCCCGAGAGGCCTCCCGAGGCGACGGCGGGTGCCACGACCGGGATCGTCACGAGCACCGCCGCGCCCGAGAGTGCCGACAGGACCGCGGCGACCACACCGGCCGTCAGCGCCCGACGCGAGGAGGCGCGGCGCAGGTCGGCGTCGAGCGTCGCCACCCGGCCGAGTCGCGCCTCGACCGCCTCGAACGCCACGAGCACGTCGAGGTTCTGCACGAGGTCGACCACGGCCGCCGAGAGCGCACCCCGTCGAGCGGCCAGGGTGCGCTCGCTCCGCCGGGCGAGCCGGTCGGCGGCGACGCAGCCGACCACGAGGGCCATGATCAGCGCGCCGCCCAGGACGGCCGCCGCGGCCGGCGAGACGAGGGCCACGCCGACCACCGCGACGACCGAGGTGAGGCCCGACACCACGAGCGGTTGGACGACCCGCAGGGGCAGGTCTTGCAGGGCGTCGACGTCACCCACGACGCGCGCCAGGAGGTCGCCGCGATCGGTGCGGCCGAGGCCCGCCGGTGCGACGCGGACGAGCCGCCGGTAGAGCTCGGTGCGGACGACCGCCAGCTGGCGGAAGGCCGCGTCGTGGCTCGCGAGACGTTCGAGGTAGCGGAACACCGCCCGGGTCAGTGCGAAGGCGCGGACGCCGACCACGGCGAGCGAGAGGTAGAGGATCGGCGGCTGCTCGGCGGCGCGCGTGATGAGGTAGGCCGACGCGGCGAGCAGGGCGACGGCCGAGAGGGCGCTGAGCGACCCGGCGACGATGCCGGGTGCCGCCCGCCGTGCGTCGGGCTGGGCGGTGCGGAGCAGCGAGCGGGTCACGAGGGGCCTCCGATCGGGACGACGACGTCGGCCGCGTCGCTGACGGCCGGGCGGTGCGTGACGACGACCACGGCGACTCCCGTGGCCGCGATGCGTCGCAGGCCCGACACGACCCGGGCCTCGGTGACCCGGTCGAGCGCCGACGACGGCTCGTCGACCAGCAGGAGGCGCGACCCCACCCGGTCGAGCCGGTACAGGGCCCGGGCCACCGACACCCGCTGCGCCTGCCCGCCGGACAGCCCCTGGCCGCCGGCGCCGAGCTCGAGGGCCGGGTCGAGACCGGCCGCCCCCGCGAGGTCGAGTGCCCGGACCACCGCCGCCGCGTCGGGCTCGCCCCGATCGCCGAGGGCGACGTTCTCGGCCACCGTGCCGGACGAGAGCATGGGCGACTGGCCGGACCAGGCGATCTCGGTGCGGGCGGGCCGCTCGCCCGAGCTGCGCCAGACCACGCGCCCCTCGGACGGTTCGAGCCCGAGCACGGCGTCGAGCAGCGTCGACTTGCCGGCGCCACTCGGGCCGACGACCGCGGTGACGCGACCGGTCTCGGCGACGAACGAGGTCTCGGACAGCCGCACCGCGCCTCCTCGGCGGACCGTGAGCCGGTCGACGACGAGGGCGTCGGCCACGACGCCGGGTGCCCCACGGCCCTCCGCGACGGGCGTGCCCGGGTCCGCGGGCGCGTCCGCGGCGACGAGCGCCTCCCCGGCGGCCGACGGGACGGCGGCGATCGTGGTCGCCGCACGCGCGTCGTCGTGGTCGTCGGCGAGCAACTCGAAGACCTCCGCGGCGGCGGCGACCCCGTCGGCGGCGGCGTGGTACTGGGCTCCGACCTGACGCAGGGGCAGGTAGGCCTCGGGGGTGAGCAGCAGCACGAAGAGGCCGGCGGTCAGGCCCATCGACCCCTCGACGAGTCGGATGCCGATCGACACGGCGACGAGCGCGACCGACAGCGACGCCGCGAGCTCGAGCACGAACCCGCTGAGGAACGACACGCGCAGCACGGCCATCGTCTCGACCCGGTGCTCGTCGGTCAGGCGACCGATGCGCGCGACCTGCCGCTGCTCGCGGCCGAAGGCCTTGAGCGTCGACACGCCGCCCACGGCGTCGGCGAACGACGAGGCGAGACGGGTGAGGCGGTCCCACTGTCGAGAGTGGGCGGCACGGGTCGTCCAACCGATCAGCACCATGAAGACCGGGATCAGGGGCAGCGTCAGCACGACGATCAGGGCCGACAACCAGTCGTGCAGGCCCATGACGACGATCAGCAGCGGCGTCGCCACGGCGGTCAGCACGAGCTGCGGCAGGTAGCGGGCGAAGTAGTCGTCGAGCGCGTCGAGCCCGGGGCCGACGAGGGTGGCGACGCGCGCCGACGAGTGTCGGTCGACCCAGGCGCGGCCCCGCTCGACGACCGCCCGGACGACCCGGGCCCGCAGCTGGCTCTTGACCTCGGCCGCGGCCCGCGCGGCGGCCACCTCGAGGGCCCAGGCCACCAGGGACCGCACCGCCACCGAGACGCCGAGCCCGAGCAGGGTGGTCGCGAGCCCGTCGACGGACCGCCCGTCGACGACCTGCACGACGGCCGACGTCGTGAACCATGCCACGGCGACGATCGCGATCGTCTGGGCGAGACCGAGCACGGCGCCCAGCCCGAGGAACACCCGGGCGGCGGAGGCGTGGCGCAGGAGGCGCGGGTCGAGCGGTTTCACGGACGCCGGCTCAGTGCGCGGCCGGGATCGCCGCACGGCTGATCCGTTTGCGGAAGATCCAGTAGGTGAACCCCTGGTAGCCGAGGATGAGCGGGACGAAGACGAGGGCGACCCAGCTCATGATCGTCAGGGTGTACGTCGAGCTCGACGCGTTGGCGATCGTCAGGCTGTTCGCCGGATCGTTGCTCGCGGGCATCACGGCGGGGAAGAGCGCGGCGAACAAGCTCGCCACCGCCAGCGCGATCGTGACGGCCATGAGGCCGAAGGACCGTCCCTCGCGACCGCGCAGGTTCGCGACGAACGACGCGATCAGGCTGACGGCCGCCACGACCGAGAGCGCCGTCGACGCGAGGGTGCCGTGCATCAGCGTGGTGAGGGCCAGGAAGCTCGCCGCGACGACGATCGTGACGGCCCCGGCTCGGACGCCCAGGCGGCGGGCGCGCTCGCGGATCGCGCCCTCGGTCTTGAGCGTGACGAAGACCACACCGTGCGTGAAGAAGAGCAGCAGGGTCGTGAGGCCGCCCAGCAGGGCGTAGGGGCCCAGCAGGTCGAGCAGCGTCCCGGTGTAGTCGTGCCCCGCGTCGAGCGGGACGCCCTGGACGACGTTGGCGAAGACGAGGCCCCAGACGAACGCGGGAACCGCCGAGCCGACGACGATCATCAGGTCGAACCGGCGCCTCCACGAGGCCTCGGGGCGCTGGTGCCGGTACTCGAACGAGACGCCGCGGGCGATCAGGGCCAGGAGGATGAGCAGCATCAGCAGGTAGAAGCCGCTGAACAGCGTGGCGTACCACTCGGGGAACGCCGCGAACATGAAGGCGCCCGCCACGATGACCCAGGTCTCGTTGAGGTCCCAGACGGGACCGATCGTGTTGATCAGGACGCGACGGTCGGTGTCGTCGCGCCCGAGGAAGGGCAACGACATGCCGACCCCGAAGTCGAAGCCGTCGAGCACGAAGTAGCCGACGAAGAAGAAGCCGAGGACGACGAACCAGAGGGTGGGGAGGTCCATGGTCAGAGCCTTTCTCGCGACGTGGCGGAGGGGGTCGGGCGCATCAGTAGACCGTGGCCTCGTGGCGGATCTCGCCCGAGACGGGGTCGGGCTCGGGGGCGTCGGCCGGCCCCTGCTGGGCGGCCTTGACGATGAGCCTGAACTCGACGACGGCGAGCGTGCCGTAGACGAGGGTGAAGGCGACGAGGGAGATGAGCACCGTCAGGCCGGTGACCCCGGGCGAGACGCCGTCCTCGGTCTTGAGCAGCCCGAAGACGAGCCAGGGCTGCCGTCCCATCTCGGTGAAGACCCAGCCGACGATCATGGCGAGGAGGGGCATCGGGTAGCTGAAGACCGCGGCCCGCCACACCCACCGGTTCTGCGGCAGACGCCCACCGCGGGTGATCCAGAGGCCGACGAGCGAGACGAGGACGCTGACCATGCCGAGGCCCATCATCCAGCGGAACGACCAGTAGGTGACCCAGATCATCGGGGTGTAGTCACCTGGCCCGTAGAGCTGCACGTACTGAGCCTGCAGGTCGTCGATGCCCTCGACCGTGCCGTCGAACGTGTGCGTCGAGAGGAACGACAGCAGGTACGGCACCCGGATGCTGAAGAGCTCGTGCACCCCGTCGGGCGTGCCCAGGGTGAAGATCGAGAACGAGGCGTCGGCGCCGGTGCTGGTCTTGTAGAGCGCTTCGGCGGCCGCCATCTTCATGGGCTGCGTCTCGACCATGGCGAGACCTAGCTGGTCGCCCGTCAGGAAGGTCAGTCCGCCGGCGACGACCATCGTCCAGAGGCCGAACCGCAAGGCCGGTCGCATCGTCTCGAGGTGCTGGTTGCGCGAGAGGTGCCAGGCGGCCACCGCGACGATGACCGCGGCCGAGACCATGAAGCAGGCGAAGATGGTGTGCGGGAACGCGGCGAGGGCCACCTTGTTGGTGAGCACCTCCCAGATGCTGGTGAGCTCGGCCCGGCCCTTCTCCTCGTTGATGTCGTAGCCGACCGGGTTCTGCATGAAGGCGTTCGCCGCGATGATGAAGTACGCCGAGAGGACGCTGCCGACGGTCGCGCCCCAGATGCTCAGCAGGTGCAGCTTGGGCGGCACCTTGTCCCAGCCGAAGATCCAGATGCCGATGAAGGTGGCCTCGAGGAAGAACGCGAGCAGGCCCTCGAGCGCGAGCGGGGCACCGAACACGTCTCCGACGAAGCGTGAGTAGTCGGACCAGTTCATGCCGAACTGGAACTCCTGGACGATGCCGGTGACGACGCCCATGGCGAAATTGATCAAGAAGATCTTGCCGAAGAACCGGGTCAGCTGCAGGTAGTGGATGCGGCCGGTGCGCACCCAGGCCGTCTGGAACACCGCCACCGTGAACGCCATGCCGATCGTGAGCGGCACGAAGAGGAAGTGGTAGATCGTGGTGAGCCCGAACTGCCAACGGGACAACAGCAGCGGGTCGAGCAGCTCGTTCATCGGGATGCGCCTTCTCCCTCGGATGTGGTGGTGGTCGTGCGTCGCACCGTCGGGACGTGTCGAGCCTAGATCCAGAGATAACCGACACCTGTCGCTTTGGGCTGTCGGACGCCGTGCACTCGCTGTGAAAGCGCTCCGGCAAGACGAAGAGCCCCGTTCCGCGGACGGAACGGGGCTCTCTGAGGAGGTCTGCCTAGTTGTCGAGCAGGCCCTTATCGGTCAGGTAGTCCTTGGCGATCGTGGCCGAGGACTCCTTGTCGGTCTGGCTCTTCGAGTTGAGCTCCTGCAGGTCGGAGGGGCTCAGGATCGCGTCGACGCTGTCGATGACGTCCTGCGCGTCGGAGTCGACCTTGTCGGACACGATCGGGACCACGTTCTGCGGCAGGATCATGTTCTCGGGGTCGTCCAGGGTGACGAGGTCGTTCTCGGCGATCAGCGGGCTGGCCGTGTAGATGTCGGCCAGCTGGACGCTGCCGTCGGTGAGGGCCTTGACCGTCAGCGGGCCACCGCCGTCGTCGATCGGGGTCGAGGTCACGTCGACGCCGTAGACGCTCTTCAGGCCGGGAGGGCCGTACGGACGTTCGGCGTTCTCGGGCGGGGCGCCGAGCGTCAGTGTGCCGGAGTAGTTCTTCAGGTCGGCGAGGCTCGTGATGTCGTTCTCTTCCGAGAACTCCTTCGTCACGTTGTAGCTGTCCTGGTCGGACGCCTCGGCGGCCTTCAGGGCGGTCAGCCCGTCGGGAAGGGCCTCGGCCAGGGCGGCCTCGACCTCTTCGGGCGACTTCGCGGTCTCTTCTTTGTCGTAGTACTGGAGCAGGTTGCCGGTGTACTCGGGGAAGACGTCGATCTTGCCGGACTCGAGCTCGGGCAGGTACACCTCGCGCTGGCCGATCTGGTACTGACGGTCGACCGTGTAGCCCTTGGCCTCGAGGGCCTGGGCGTAGAGCTCGGCGATGATCTCGTTCGAGTAGTACTGCTGCGATCCGATGACGAGCGTGTCACCGTCGCTCGACGCGGACGAGTCGCCCGAGCTCAGCGGGTCGCTCGACGAGCACCCTGCCAGGGCCACCACGGCCCCGATCGCGACTGCGCCGAGAACGGTGAGCCGGCCCTTCTTGTTCGCTGTGATCACTGTGTGCCTTTCGTGAGGGGTGTTGCCGTGACCGCCCCGGGCCGGACGGCCTTGGAGCGGGTGTCGGAGGGGCGTCCGGCCGTGACCCCGGCGGGGACGACGAGACGCTGGACGATCGAGAACACGATCTCGAGGACGACCGCGAGGGCGATGACGAGGATGGAGCCCGCCAGCATCTTCGGGTAGTCGTTCGCCCGGAGGCCCGTGATGATGTAGCTGCCGAGACCGCCCGCACCGACGAAGGTGGCCAAGGTCGCCGTCGCGACGACCTGGAGGACGGCCGACCGGATGCCACCGATCAGGAGGGGCAGGCCGAGGGGCATCTCGACCTTCGTCATGATCTGCCACTCGGTCATGCCGACGGCCCGTGCGGCGTCGACGGTCTTGCGGTCGACGGCCTCGAAACCCGAGTAGGCGCCGGCCAGGACGGACGGGATCGCCAGGATGACGAACGAGACGATCGGTGCGGTGAGACCGATGCCGACGGCGAGGGCGATCAAGGTGATGACGCCGAACGAGGGAAGGGCCCGGGCGCCACCCGAGACCGAGACGGCGATCGAGCGACCACGACCGGTGTGCCCGATCAAGAACCCGACGGGGATCGCGATGACCGAGGCGATCACGACCGACAGCGCGCTGTACCAGAGGTGCTGCCCCAGCCTCGTGGGGATGCCGTCGACGCCGGTCCAGTGGATCGGGTCGGCCAGCCAGGCGAAGGCCTCGACGAAGAAGTTCACGGGAACACGACCTTCTGGCGAGCCTGGACCGGCGCCACGGGCTTCTGCGCGGAATCCTTGCGACTCCAGGGCATCAGCACCCGCCCGACGAGCACCAGCACGAAGTCCAGCACGAGGGCCATGACGATCGTCAGGACGATGCCCGTCACGATCTCGGCGGTGATGTCGCGCTGGAAGCCGTCGATGAACAGCAGGCCGAGACCGTTCACGCCGAGCACTCCCCCGACGGTGGCGAGGCTCACCGTGCTCACGACGACGACCCGGAGGCCGGCGAGCATGACCGGACCGGCCAGGGGGAACTCCACCCGCCAGAACCGTTGCCACGACGAGTACCCCACGGCCGTCGCCGATTGCTTGACGTCCGCCTCGACCGCCGCGAGGGCGTCGGCCACCGATCTCACCATGAGGGCGACGCCGTAGAGGGTGAGGCCGATGACGATGTTGATCGGACTGCGGAGCGAGGTGCCGAACACGACGGGCAGGGCGATCAGCAGGGGCAGCGACGGGATGGCGTAGAAGAGGCCGGCGACCGTGAGGATGCCCCGGGAGACCCGGTAGCGGTTCGCGAACCACCCGATCGGCAGCGAGATGACGAAGGCCAGGACGACCGGCGGCACGCTGAGGCCGAGGTGCACGATCGTCTTGTCGAGGATGTAGTCGCTGTTCGACACGATCCAGTTCACGACGCCTGCCCACCTCGGACCGACTCGGTCAGCACCCCGGCGGTCCGTCCGTCACCGTCGACCACCACCTGCCCGGTCGGGGTCTGCTCGACGTGCAGGGCGCGCTTGCCCCGGTTGGCCCCGACGAACTCGGCGACGAAGTCGGTCGCCGGGGCCGACAGGATCTCGGCCGGGGTGCCCTGCTGGGCGATGTGCCCACCCTTCTCGAGGATGACGACCTGGTCGCCGAGGTAGAAGGCCTCGTCGATGTCGTGGGTCACGAAGACGACCGTCTTGTCGAGCTCGCGCTGCAGGCGGATGAGCTCTTGCTGGAGGTCGGAGCGGACGAGCGGGTCGACGGCTCCGAACGGCTCGTCCATCAGCAGGATGTTCGGGTCGACGGCGAGCCCGCGGGCGACGCCGACGCGCTGCTGCTGCCCACCGGACAGCTGGCTCGGGTAGCGCTGGGCGAGGCCGCGGTCGAGGCCGACGGTGTCCATCAGCTCGAGGGCCCGGTCGCGCGCCTCCTTCTTGGAGGTGCCCTTGAGGACGGGCACGGTCGCGATGTTGTCGACGACCTTGCGGTGCGGCAGCAGCCCGGAGTTCTGCATGAC
This sequence comes from Frigoribacterium sp. VKM Ac-1396, assembly GCF_015350895.1. Taxonomy (NCBI): domain Bacteria; kingdom Bacillati; phylum Actinomycetota; class Actinomycetes; order Micrococcales; family Microbacteriaceae; genus Frigoribacterium; species Frigoribacterium sp. VKM Ac-1396. The sequence goes on from NZ_JADKSD010000001.1 coordinate 613,272, forward strand.
GTAGCCGATGCTGCGGCGGAGCCCCACGGGCTCGAGGTCGCCGATCGACTTGCCGTCGATCTCGATGACGCCGGAGGTCGGGTCGACCATCCGGTTGATCATGCGGAGGATGGTCGTCTTGCCACACCCACTCGAGCCGACGAAGACCGTGGTCTTGCGGGACGGGATCACGAGGCTGAAGTCGTCGACCGCCAGGGTGCCGTCGGGGTACTGCTTCGTCACGGAGCGGAACTCGATCATGGGTGGCTCATTCCTCGTGGGCAGCACGAATCGACACTTGCCAGGGCGTTCACCCAACCACAGTTCTCGACGATGTGTCATCGACCTCGCCGAGGCGCGGGACACACGCCGTCACACGGCCCGCGAGGTCAGTTCAGGGTGACGAGGGGCTCGAGATAGCCCGTCAGCACCGACCGGCACTGGCCGACGAAGCGCTCGTCGCCCGTGATGTCGTCGATGAACGCGCGTGCCAGCAGGGCGTTGGCGATCTCGACCGCGACCTGCAGGCCCAGCTCGAGCTCGTCGGTGCGGGCGACCGAGCAGTGGTCGACGAAGACGGCCGACAGCTGGTCGGCCAGCGGGCTCGTGTACTGGCGCGACTCGGGCGTGCGCACGTCGGGCGCGTCACCGAAGCGGATGGCGCGGAACCCGGGCTCGCTGCGGTACATCTCGGCCTTGGCGTCGACGAACAGCTCGACGGCACGGCGCCAGTCGGTGACGTCGTCGTCGGACACGGCCTCGGTCACCCGGCCGGTCAGCCGCTGGACGCAGCGGAGGGCCAGGGCGTCGACGACGGCGATGCGGTCGGGGAAGTACCGGTAGACGGTGCCGATCGAGGCGCCCGCACGCTCGGCCACCATGGCCGTCGTCAGACGCTCGTAGCCGATCTCGTCGATGATGGCCGCGGCCGCGTCGAGCAGGCCGGTGAGCCGCGCCGAGCTGCGGGCCTGGACGGGCTCGTTCCTGAGCAGTGGTGAACCCCCGGGCAGTGCGTCATTGACGTCGGTGACGAGCAACGTTTCTCCGTTTCGTGGCGATGCCTCGACGGGGTCGGGCATGGTGCGACGACGTCGGGGGTGACCGTGGTGTCGGTCACCGGTTGTCGGCGGCTGCCACCAGAATGGATCGCATGTGCGGACGATTCGTGATGGCACGCGCCTCGAGCGACCTGGTGGCCCTGTTCGACGTCGATGTATCAGGAGAAAGTCTCCCAGAGCCTTCCTGGAATATCGCTCCGACTCGGCCGGTGAGTCTGCTGGTCGACGCCGCGCCGCGGGGCGACGACGCGGGGGGCCCGCCGGTGCGGCGACTCGCCGCCGCCCGCTGGGGCCTCGTGCCCGGCGGGTCGACGGGCCCCGACGCCGGTCCCCCGCTGTTCAACGCGCGCTCCGAGTCGGCCGCCGAGAAGCCGTCGTTCCGCGACGCCGTCGTCTCTCGACGGGGGCTGGTGCCGGCCACGGGCTGGTACGAGTGGCAGACGCTGCCCGACGGCCGGAAGCGCCCGGTCCTCGTCCGCCTGCCCGACGACGAGGTGATCCTGTTCGGCGCGCTCTACGAGTGGTGGCGCGACCCGTCCGCCGAGGTGGGCGCCCCGTCTCGGTGGCTGCTGTCGACGACCGTCCTGACCCGCGCCTCCTCGGGTCCCGTGTCCGAGGTGCACGACCGCATGCCGGTGCTCGTCGGGACCGACGTCATGGACGACTGGCTCGACCCCGAGACCGAGGGCGACGACGACCTGGTGCAGGGCATCGCCGGTCTCGGCACCGAGATCGCCGACCGCCTGCTGCACCACGAGGTCGGCCCCGAGGTCGGCACGACGACCGTCGACCACCCCGGGCTGCTCGATCCCGTGCACTGAGCCGCCCGCCCGGCGGCCCGTCATGCGAGACTGACCGGATGCCCGACACCCGCAAGGCACCGCCCGCCGCCGTCGAGCCGTTCCTGCACCGCGCGGCACGCATCGAGAACTCGGTCCACCGCTTCCGCGAGAAGCGTGCTCGGCGTCGCGGCCTCCTGCCGACCGTCGTGCCGTACACCGGGTACGGGGCTCCGGGGTGGGCACGCGTGCTGTCCCGCGTGCTGCTGACCCGTACGGGCACCCTGTCGGGCATCGACCGTCTCAACGTCAGGGGCTGGCGCAGCTTCACGAGCGTGCCCGTCGAGAAGGCGCTCGTCGAGATCTCGCTCGGGGGTCGCGTCCAGCGGGTCCAGACCGACCGCGGTGGCGTGCTCGACGCGCGCATCCCGGTCGACCTCGAGCCGGGCTGGCACGTGGCGACCCTGACCACCGAGGGCTCGACCCCGGTCGAGGCGCCGATCTTCGTGATCGACCCGGAGGCGCGGTTCGGCATCGTCTCGGACATCGACGACACCGTGATGGTCACCTCGCTGCCCCGGCCGCTGCTCGCCGCCTGGAACACCTTCGTGCTGAACGAGCACGCCCGGCGGCCCGTGCCCGGCATGGCGGTCCTGTACGAGCGGCTCAACGCGGCGAACCCCGGGTGCCCCGTCGTCTACCTGTCGACGGGCGCGTGGAACGTGGCGCCGACGTTGTCGCGGTTCCTGTCGCGCAACCTGTACCCGAGCGGCCCCCTGCTGCTCACCGACTGGGGTCCGACGCACGACCGGATCTTCCGGAGCGGCCGCCTGCACAAGCAGGAGTCGCTGCGTCGCCTGGCCGAGGAGTTCCCCGAGCTCAAGTGGCTGCTGGTCGGCGACGACGGCCAGCACGACGAAGAGCTGTACGGCACCTTCTTGCACGACCACCCCGAGAACGTGGCCGCCGTGGCCATCCGTCAGTTGTCGCCCAGCGAGGCCGTGCTGGCCGGGGGGCGGTCGTCGCGGTCCGAGCACGCCGGGGGCAGCGACGTGACCTGGGTGTCGGCGCCCGACGGCGCCGGCCTGTGGGAGCAGCTGCTCGACAACGGCGTCATCGACTGAACCCTGTTCGATCTCGATCATCGTGCAATAGTGGGATCATCCTTTTTACGGGCCCGTTCTGGCTGTTATGCTGGGTTATCCCGTGATTGGAGACCCATGTTCGGCGACGACCAGAGATCCGACGACACGGCGAGTCCGATCGTGTCCACCGACGAGCGCGAACGCCAGGTGGGCGAACAGATCCGCCGCCTGAGGCTCGATCGGGGCCTCGACCAGGTCGAGCTCGCCCGACGGGCGGACCTCTCGCCGAGCACCGTGCAGTCGCTCGAGGCCGGGCGGGGCAGCACCCTGCGCAGCCTCGTCCGCGTCCTGAGGGCGTTGGGTGCCGACGACGCCCTCGCCCGCCTGGCTCCCGCGAGCGCCGTCAGCCCCCTCGACGTGCTGAGGTCGTCGGCCGACGAGCCACGACGCCGGGTGTACCGGCCACGGGGCGTCCGGTCGCCGGGGGCCGACTCGTGAGCTGGGTGCCGGTCCGCGCGGTCGAGGTGACGGCGTGGGGGCTGCGGGTGGGGGCGGTGGCGCCCGATCCCGGCCTCGGCGCGTACGTGTTCGAGTACTACCCGGACTGGGTGGCCCGGGGCATCGAGCTGGCCCCGTTGACCATGCCGACCAGCGTTCGTCGGCACGTGTTCCCGCAGCTGCCCGAGGCGACGTTCCACCGGCTGCCGGCCGTGCTGGCGGACGCGATGCCGGACGACTTCGGCAACGCCGTGATCGACGCCTGGCTGGCGCGGCAGGGCGTGTCACGACAGCTCGTGAGCCCGTTGGACCGGTTGGCGTACATGGCGGACCGGGCGATGGGCGCCCTCGAGTTCCGCCCGTCGCGGGGCCCCCGTCAGCGGACGGCCAGTGCGCTCGAGCTCAGCGACCTGGTCGACGGGGCCAGGAGCGTGCTGGACGCCCGCTTCAGCGACGACCGCGAGACGGAGTCGGCCATCAGGTCGTTGATCCAGGTCGGGACGTCAGCGGGTGGGGCGCGGGCCAAGGCGGTGGTCGCGTGGAACCGTGCGACGGGAGAGATCCGGTCGGGTCAGGTGGCGGCGCCCGAGGGGTTCGAGCACTGGCTGATCAAGCTCGACGGCCTGGGCCCGGACTCCGAGTTGGGGTCGGGCGGCGTCGCCGGGCGGGTCGAGTACGCGTACTCGTCGATGGCGGGGGCGGCGGGCATCGACATGGCCGAGTGCCGGCTGCTCGACGAGAACGGGCGGTCGCACTTCATGACCCGGCGGTTCGATCGTCGGGCCGGGGGCAAGGCACACGTCCTGACGCTCTGCGGGGCGGCCCATCTCGACTTCCGGCAGCGGCAGGCCCACGACTACGGTCAGCTGTTCGACGCCGTCCGCCGGCTGGGGCTGGGTGACGAGGCGATGGCCCAGGCGTTCCGACGGATGGTCTTCAACGTGCTGGCCGCCAACAACGACGACCACACCAAGAACTCGTCGTTCCTGCTGGCCGGGCCGGGGGCGTCGTGGGCCCTGTCCCCCGCGTACGACGTGACCTTCGCGCACAACCCGACGGGGCGGTGGACGTACCAGCACCTGATGGGGGTGGACGGGGTCTTCCGAGACGTCTCGCGGGCGGACGTGATGCGCCTGGCCGACCGGTTCCTGGTGCGGGACGCGTCCGGCATCGTCGACGAGGTGCGCGACGCGGTGGGGCGGTGGCGCTCGTTCGCCGACGAGGCCGGCCTGCCCCGCGAGGCGGTCGACCACGTCGAGGAGGCGCTGCCCCGCTGGTGAGGCGGCTCCCGCCCCGGCGCCCCTCGGTCACCGACCCCGACGTCGCCCCCGGGGGTGGCCGATGTCGGTGGGGATTCGTAGACTCCGTTCGAACACACATTCGAACGAGAGGTCGGCAGATGAGGGTGGACGAGAAGGTCCCGGTCGAGACGACCGCCGACGGGGCGCCCCTGCGCTTCGAGTGGCGTGGGGTCGTGTACGGCGTCGTCAGCTCGCCCGAGCTCTGGGTGACGCGCACCGACTGGTGGCGGTCGGCGACCCGGGCACCGCGTGGGGCGAGCGCACACCTGCTCGAGATGACGGTCTGGCGGGTCGACGCGGTGCCGCTCACCGACGGGGCCCACCGGGTCGACGGCACCTTCGACCTGGCACTCGACGGGCGGGGCGACTCGTGGCTGCTGCTCGGGGTCTTCGACGACCGGATCGAACAGCAGCTCTTCGCCTGACGGACGAGAACGGCACACGTCGGGGCACGGCCCGCCGGGCCGTGCCCGCGGGGGCCGTGCCCCAGGGGGCCGTGCCCCCGGGGGCCGTGCCCCCGGGGGGAATGGCCTCCGTGCCACACTCGTTGCACCACCAGGCGCCCTGCGCCCCGGGGGACGCCGTGGTCCCGAACCATCCGCCACCCCGACCGAAGAGAGCCTCCGATGAACCCGTTGCTGTGGTTGTTCGACGCCCAGTTGCACATCGGCGACCAGACCATCCTCTGGCGTGAGGTGGTCGGCAACGTCTTCGGCCTGCTCAGCGCCCTCGGTGGCATGCGACGCAAGGTCTGGGCCTGGCCGGTCGGCATCGTCGGCAACGCCCTGCTGTTCACCGTCTTCCTCGGTGCGGTGTTCGACACCCCGAACCCGGTCAACCTGCTGGGCCAGGCCGCTCGACAGGTGATGTTCGTCGTCGTGTCGATCTACGGCTGGTACCGCTGGAAGCACGCGGGCGACAGCGGCGGTGCGGCCGTCGAGCCCCGCTGGGCCGGGTGGAAGAACCGCGTCCTGCTCGTCGTCGCACTGGTGGGTGGCACCGCCGTCCTCACGCCCGTCTTCCGCCTCCTCGGGTCGTACGAGCCCGTCTGGGCCGACGCCTGGATCTTCACCGGGTCGCTGCTGGCGACCTACGGGATGGCCAAGGGCTGGGTCGAGTTCTGGCTGATCTGGGTCGCGGTCGACCTGGTCGGCACTCCCCTGCTCTTCAGCGCCGGCTACTACGCGTCCGCGTTCATGTACGTCTTCTACGGAGCTTTCACCCTCGCCGGTTTCGTCGTGTGGGCCCGCACCCGCCGAGAGAAGCCCAAGGTCGAGACGCTCTGGCCCGACCCGACGCTGCAACGCTGACCCCGGCCGAGGGTGCGCTGGTTTGATGAGCGCATGCCCCTGCCCATCGAGAACTACGCACTGATCGGCGACCTGCACACCGGAGGCCTCGTCGGCACCGACGGCAGCATCGACTGGCTCTGCCTGCCCCGCTTCGACTCCGCCTCGACCTTCGGCGCCCTGCTCGGCGACCACGAGTCCGGCCGCTGGCTCGTCGCCCCGACCGACTCCGACGCCACCTCGAGCCGCCGCTACGTCGACGACACCTTCGTGCTCGTCACGCGCTGGACGACCCCCACCGGCGTCGTCGAGGTCACCGACCTGATGCCCTACGGCGACCGACGGGCCGACGTCGTCCGCCGCGTCACCGGCGTCTCGGGCACGGTCTCGATGCACGTCGACATCGCCATCCGGTTCGGGTACGGCACGGCCGTGCCCTGGGTGCGGCAGGTCCCCGAGGGCGACGACACCGTGCTCGTCGCCACCGCGGGGCCCGACGCCGTCGTCGTCCGGGGGCCTCGGCTGAAGGCCACCGACCACACCCACGAGGCGACCTTCGACGTCGCACCGGGCGAGACAGTCGACCTCAGCCTCACCTGGTACCCCTCGCACCGCGAACCGCCCGCTCCGTTCGACGTGTCGGCCCGCATCGACGAGACCGTCGCCTGGTGGCAGGAGTGGGCCTCACGCTGCTCGGCACCCGAGGTCTACGGCCGCGAGGTGCACCGCTCCCTGCTCATCCTGCGGGCCCTGACCAACGAGGACACCGGCGGCATCGTCGCCGCCGCGACCACGAGCCTGCCCGAGCAGTTCGGCGGCTCGCGCAACTGGGACTACCGCTACGTGTGGCTGCGCGACGCGTCGATGACGCTCCAGGCACTCATCCTGCACGGCTACGCCGAAGAAGCCGACCGATGGCGCGGCTGGCTGCTGCGTGCCATCGCCGGTGACCCCGCCGACGTCCAGATCATGTACGGCCTGGCCGGCGAACGGTACCTCGACGAGCGCGAGGTCGACGAACTGCCCGGCTACGACGGGGCGTCACCCGTGCGCGTCGGCAACGCCGCCTACGAGCAGTACCAGGGCGACATCTTCGGCGAGGTGATGGTCGCCCTGCACGAGGCCCGCCTGCTCGGCGTCGAGGAGAGCGAGTACTCGTGGCCGCTGCAACGCGCATTGATGCAGTACGTCGAGGACAACTGGACCCGCCCCGACAACGGCATCTGGGAGATCCGGGGCGAGCTGCAGCACTTCACCCACTCGCGCGTGATGATCTGGGCCGCCCTCGACCGGGCCATCCAGGGCGTCGAGCAGTTCGGCCTGGACGGCCCCCTCGACCGGTGGCGTGGGCTGCGCGACGAGGTGCGCGCCGAGATCGAGACCCACGGCTGGAACGCCGACCGCGCCTCCTTCACCCAGCACTACGGCACGACCGAGGTCGACGCGTCGCTGCTGCAGCTGGCCCAGGTCGGCTTCGTCGCCGCCGACGACCCGCGCATGCTCGGCACGGTCGCCGCGATCGAGCACGACCTGCTGCAGGACGGCCTCTTGATGCGCTACCGCACCGAGAGCGGCGTCGACGGGCTCGACGGCGCCGAGAACCCCTTCTTGACCTGCTCGTTCTGGCTGGCCGAGCAGTACGCCGCCTCGGGGCGGGTCGACGACGCCGTCACCCTGATGGACCGTCTGGTGAGCTACTGCAACGACGTCGGCATGCTCTCCGAAGAGATCGAGGTCGCCACGGGCCGCCACGTCGGCAACACCCCGCAGGCCCTCTCGCACCTGGCACTGGTGCGCGCCGCGGACGCGATCTCGAAGGCGAAGGCGCGGTAGGGCCCGCGACGTCGCGACCCGTGCGACGACGCCCACGACGACGACGGCCGCCCTGCTCTGACGAGCGGGGCGGCCGTGACGGGTGACGCGAGGGATCAGGCGGGCCAGTCCTTCGGACCGGTCGAGCCGGCGGCGTAGGTGTCGAGCGGCACGCGGTCGGCCTTCCAGGCCTCGATCACGGGGGCGACGATCGCCCAGCAGCGCTCGGCGACGTCGCCACGGATCGACAGCGTCGGGTCGTCGTGGAAGATGCCGCTGAGCACCTCGCCGTAGGGGGTCAGCTCGGGCTTGCCGAGCGTCACCTGGAACGTCGACTTCTCGAGGTCGAACGGGTTGCCCTTGCCGTTGGTCGTCACGCCGAGCTCCATCGTCTCGGGGCTGATCTCGATGCGCAACGTGTCGGGCGTCGACGACCCGTTGAGGCCCTCGGGCAGCGCCGGCACCGGCTTGAAGGTGATGAGCACCTCTTTGCGGATCTTCGTCATGCCCTTGCCCGACCGCAGGATGAACGGCACGCCCGCCCAGCGACGCGTCTTGACCTCGAACTCGACCTCGGCCAGGGTCTCGGTCTGACGGTCGTTGTCGACGCCGTCCTCGTCGGCGTAGGCGGGGACGTCCTTGCCGTCGATGGTGCCGGCCGAGTACTGCGCGCGCCGGCTCGAGGCGATCGGGTCGGCGCCCTTGACCCAGGTGGCCCGCAGCACGCGGGCGATCTCGCTGCGCAGCTCGACCGAGTCGATGCTCGACGGAGCGTCCATCGCGATGACGGCCAGCACCTGCAGGAGGTGGCTCTGGATCATGTCGATCAGGGCACCAGCCTTGTCGTAGTACTGGGCGCGACCCTCGAGGCCGAGGACCTCGTCGTAGAAGATCTCGACCTTCTCGATGTTGTCGCCGTTCCAGACCGGCTCGAACAGGCGGTTCGCGAAGCGCAGGCCGATCATGTTCAGGACGGTCGCGCGACCCAGGAAGTGGTCGGTGCGGTGGATGCGCTCTTCGGGGACGATCTTGAGCAGCTCGGCGTTCAGCTCGCGAGCGCTCTCTTCGTCGGAGCCGAACGGCTTCTCGAGGGCGAGGCGGAGGCCGTCGGGCAGGTCGATCTCGGCGAGCGCCTGGATCACCTTGGTGCTGATGGCGGGCGGCAGGGCGAAGTACATCACCGGGGTGCCCTCGCTGGCCTCGAAGAGGGCCTCGAGGTGCTCGACCGTGGTGGGGTCGCCCTGGATGTAGCGGCTCGACGCGAGGGTCTTCTTGGCCAGGTCGCTGCCGGCGTCGCCGTTGAAGGCGGTCTTCACGACGTCGTCCCATTCTTCGGGGCTGCGCTCGCTGCGGCCGGTGCCGATCAGCTGGACGTCGACGCCGCGGTCGCTCTTCAGCAGGCTCGCGAGGCCGGGGAGCAGCAGACGCTCGGTGAGGTCTCCGCTGGCTCCGAGGATGATGAGGGTGGTGGTGTCTGTCACAGTGCAGCTTTCGTGGGGAGGGCGGCGATCGTGTCGTCGCTGGTCGATCGGGCGGCGGGGGTTCTCGGGGCCACGGGTGTCAACGCACAGGGGGGACGGGCATTCCCGTCGACCGCCCCGGCCGGGTGGGGGCACGGGTCGCGTCTCGGCGCCGGTGCCCGGTCAACCGTACTGCTCCCGGGCGGCGAGCGCCGTATCGAGGTCAGCGACCGGCGTCGGCGTCCCCGTCCTGCACCGTGTCGTGCGGGGCGGTGTCGCGGGGTGCGCTGTCGTCGTCGACCGGCCCCGTGCTGTCGGTGCCGCCCACGCGGCCGCCGGTGCCGTCGTCGGCCGTCGCGCGCGCCTCCTCGGCGGCGTCGTCCTCGGGGCGGGGCGCGGTGGTGTCGTCCGGGTCGAGTGCGGCGATGACGCGCCCGAGCGAGACCGCGATCGACACGCCACCGCTCGTGGCGGTGGTGGGGCGGTCGCGGTGGCGGTCGACGGCGTCCCAGAGGTCGGCGACGCGTCGGCGGGCGTCGGTGAACGCGTCCGCGTCGGCGGTGCCGTGGCGACGGATGACGGTGGCGACGCCGTGCACGGCGCGGGCGACGTCGGGCGCGAGGTCGTCGGGCATGCCGATCTGGCGGCCGATGCGACGGCCGAGGATGCCCGAGACCTCGGCGACGTCCTGCAGGTGGAACGACACGCGCTCGTAGACGGCGAGGTCGGCGTACTCCTGCGAGAGGTCCCGGCGCCGCAGCAGCCGACGGGGGTTCAGGTGTCGGGACTCGTCGGCGAACCGGACGGCCTCGCGCACCCGCCGCAGCGTGCTCGGCAGGACGCCGACGCGGCGTTCCCACTCGTCGTCCTCGAGCGGCCAGGTGGTCTCGAACACCCCCGCGATCTCGTCGGCCCGGTCGGCGAGCGAGTCCCGGACGCGGGCGAGGCGCCCGTCGGCACGCGAGGAGTAGAGCGGGGGCACGAGCACCAGGTTGACCACGACGCCGACGACGACGCCGACGCCCACCTGCACGACGTAACCCAACGAGTAGGCCTCGGCGTTCGCCCCGCCGAGCAGCAGGACGAACAGTCCGGCCGTCAGCACCCAGTCCCGGCCGGCACCGAGCCAGCGGATGCCGGCCACGAGCACGCCCACCCCGACGACGAGCGCGACGGCGAGCACGCCGGGCTGGCCTTCTTGCAGGGCGAAGACCGTGGTGGCGAGGACGATGCCGACGACGAGGCCGAGCAGCACCTGGAACCCCTGCCGCACCGAACTCTTGATGGTCGGGTACATGGCGATGACGGCACCGAGCGGGGCGTAGTAGGGGTACTCGGCCGCGACGCCCGGCACGTGCGGGGCGATCCAGTAGGCGAGCGCCGCGGCGAGCGCGGTCTTCACGGCGAGCAGGAGGCGCGGCTGGGCCAGCAGGACGCGGGTCCAGTGGGTCGCGGTGCGGGCCTCGCGACGCAGGGCGCCCCCGCGACGGGGCGGGGCGGGGCGTCGATCGGGCATGCCCCGATGATGACAGGCCGCGGGACGGGACGGGCGGGTCGGACGCCGAGACGGGCGCGACGGGCCGCTCGCGGCGACGTACACTGGTCGAACACCTGTTCGAACGACCCGGCCGGGGGTTCAGCAGCCCGAGGTACCGACCATGAGCTTCACCCACCTGCGCGTCGCGTCGGCGTTCAGCGCCCACCACGGCACCGCACACCCGAAGGCGCTCGTCGACGCCGCCGTCGCGGCGGGCGCTGACGCCGCGGCGATCACCGATCGAGACGGGCTGTACGGGGCGATCCGCCACATCGGGGCGTGCCGGACGGCGGGCGTCGACCCGATCGTCGGGGTCGAGCTGGGCTGCCGTGACGACCGCGAGGGGGGCGTGGCGGGCGCGTCCGCCGGTGGGGCCGACGGGCAGGGCGGGCAGGGCGGGTCTGACGGCTCGGGCGGGCCTGGCGCCGTCGACCGCATCGTGGTGCTGGCGCACGGGGCGCGGGGCGGTGGCCCCGCGAGGGCCGGCTGGGCGGCGCTGTGCCGCCTGATCAGCGCCTCGCACGGCCGGGCCACCCGCAAGGCCAGCGGCAGCGCCAACAGCGTCGCGACGATCGCCCGCTCGCGGGTGCGAGGGTTCGTGCAGGGCGAGACCGAGCCCGCGGCGACCGTGCTGCTGGGGCCCGACTCCGACGTCGGTCGGCTGGTGCAGGCCGGACGGCACAGCGAGGCCGCGGCGTCCCTCGCGGACTGGGCGGCGGCCCTGCCGGGCGGGGTCGTGGTCGAGGTGGTCTGCCACCTGACCGAGCCGGGCGAGAGCCGCAGCATCCGGCACGCGGCGCGCATGCTCGAGCTCGCCGACCACGTCGGGGTGCCGGCCGTGCTGACGAACGCGGTGCGCTACCTCGACCCCGACGAGGCGGTCACGGCCGACGTGCTCGACTCGGCAGGTCACCTGGCGGCCCTCGGGTCGTTCCGCCCACAGCCCAACGCGCAGGCGTACCTCAAGGGCCACGCCGACATGCGCCGGCTGGCCCGTCTGGTGGGCGACGCGTCGTCGTTGCCGCGAAGCGCCGGCGACGAGATGCTCGCCGCGACCGAGCGACTGGCCGACCGGTGCCGGCTCGACCCCGTCGCCGACCTCGGCTGGGGCCGGCCGAAGGTGCCCGAGCTCAGCGCGATCGGCGTCGACGGCGACCCCGACCAGGCCCTGTTCCGTCGGGCCGAGGCGGGCGTCACCGAACGTTTCGGCGACGCCGACCGTGCCCTGCGCGACAAGGTCGAAGGCCGCATGCGCTACGAGCTCGGCATCATCAGCGGCTTCGGCTTCGCGGGGTACTTCCTCACCGTGGCCGACGTCTCGGCGCTGATGCGAGACCTGCGGGTGCGCAACGCGGCGCGGGGGTCGGGTGCCGGCAGCCTGGTCACCTACCTGCTGCGCATCTCGAACGTCGACCCGATCGAGCACGACCTGCTGTTCGAGCGGTTCCTCGGCAACAAGCGCGAGACCCTGCCCGACATCGACATCGACGTCGAGGCGGCCAGGCGGCACGAGGTCTACCGGGCGATCTTCGACCGGTACGGCAGCAACCGGGTCACGCTCATGTCGATGCAGTCCACCTACCGGGGTCGCGGTGCGGTGCGCGACGCCGGTCTCGCCCTGGGGCTCGACGACGAGCAGATCGACCTCGTGGCGAAGAACGTCTGGCGCTCGAACGCCCGCGACCTGCGCACCGCGATGGCCGAGAAGCCCGAGCTGCGCGAGATCGCCGAGCTGGCCCGCAGCAACGACCAGATCGACCTGCTCGTCGACCTCAGCGAACGGCTCGACCGCCTGCCCCGACACATCTCGATGCACCCGTGCGGGGTGATCCTCGGCGACTCCGACCTGCTCAGCACCACGCCCGTGCAGCCGAGCGGCATCGGCCTGCCGATGAGCCAGTTCGACAAGCACGACATGAACGACGCCGGCCTGCTGAAGCTCGACGTCCTCGGGGTCCGCATGCAGAGCTCGCTGGCCTACGCCCTCGACGAGATCGAACGGGTGAACGGCCCGCGCGCCGCCCTCGCCGGCGCCCTGCCGGTCGACGTGCCGTACGTGAACCGTCAGGGGCGCATCGAGCTCGACGAGATCCCCCACGACGACGAGCCCACCTTCGAGGCGATCCGCACCACGCACACCCTCGGCATGTTCCAGATCGAGAGCCCGGGGCAGCGCGAGCTGATCGGCAAGATGCAGCCCGACCGCTACGAAGACCTCATCGCCGACATCTCGCTGTTCCGGCCCGGCCCGATGAAGGGCAACATGATCGCTCCCTTCCTCGACACCAAGCACGGGTTCCAGCAGCCCGACTACCTGCACCCGAGCTTCGCCGCGTTCCTCGACGACAGCTACGGCGTGGTCATCTACCACGAGCACGTGCTGCGCATCCTCGAGGCCACCATGCAGGTGTCGCTCGCCGAGGCCGACGAGATCCGGCGTCACATGGGCAAGGGCGACGACGACGCCCTCGAGGCCACCTTCCGCGAGCGCACCCGGGGCAACCTCGACCCCGCGACCGGGCGCCGCCGCTTCGACGACGCCGCGGTCGACCGCATCTGGGCCGCACTCAAGGGGTTCGGGTCGTTCGGCTTCTGCAAGGCCCACGGTGCCGCGTTCGCCCTGCCCACCTACCAGAGCGCCTGGCTGAAGACCCACTACCCGGCCGAGTTCCTGGCCGGCATCCTCACCCACGACCCGGGCATGTACCCGAAGCGGCTGCTGCTGACCGAGGCCCGACGCATGGGCGTGCCCGTGCTGCCGCTCGACGTCAACGCCTCGACCGACGTCTACCGGGTCGAGCGCCTCCGTCCGCCGGCGACCCCGATCGCCCCGACCCGGGTCGGTGACCTCGGGCTGAGGCTCTCGCTGGCCGACGTGCACGGCATCAGCGACGCCGAGCTGGCCCGGGTGGTCGTGAACCGCCCCTACGACTCGATCACCGACTTCTGGCAGCGGGCGACGCCGTCACGGTCGCTGTTCGAACGCCTGGCCCAGGTCGGCGCCCTCGACTCGGTCGCGGGGCCCGGCCGCACCCGCGGCGACGTCCTCGCCCGGGTGCGGGCCCTCACCGGCCGGTCGTCGCGCCCACGGGCCGCCGACGTCGAGAACCAGCTCGACTTCTCGATCGACGACTCCGACACGGTGCCGACCGGGACGCCCGACGTCGGTGCCCGCCAGCGCGTCAGCGACGAGCTCGACATCCTGTCGATGGAGGTCAGCGAACACGTGATCGAGAGCTACCGGCCGATGCTCGACGACCTCGGCGTCGTGCGTGCCGCCGACCTCCGCGACCACTGGAACGGCACGACCGTCCTCGTCGCGGGCATCCGCATCGCCACCCAGACCCCGCCTATGCGCAGCGGCAAGCGCGTCGTCTTCATCAGCCTCGACGACGGCAGCGGCTGCTCGGACTCGACGTTCTTCGAAGAGGCCCAGGCCCGTGCCGGCTCCCTGCTGTTCGGCACCCAGCTCATGCTGATCCAGGGGCGAACCCGTCGCACCGGCGAACGCGGCATCTCGCTCGAGGCCGAGAACGCGTGGGACCTCAAGGCGATGTGGCGAGACTGGAACGCGACCCGCGCCTCCTCGACCCGCGCCTCCTCGACCCGCGCCTCCTCGACCCGCGCCTCCACGTCCCTGGCCGTCGAGAACTCCTGACCCCTGCTGCGGACACCCGCTGAGGGGCCGCCGTCACGGGTCGGCCGACGCACCGACCAGGAATCACCGACGCCCCGTGCGTAGGGTGGCGCCATGAGCGATCAGCAGGTCAAGGGCAGCTACGTCGAGCCGGGCCAGGAGTACACCCGCGACACCAACTACATCGAGGACCGCATCACGCGCGACGCCGTCGACGGCTGGCCGGTCGAGGCCGGTCGTTACCGCCTCGTCGCCGCCCGGGCCTGCCCGTGGGCCAACCGCAGCGTCATCTCGCGCCGCCTGCTCGGGCTCGAGGACGCGATCTCGCTCGGCCTGCCCGGCCCCACGCACGACGCCCGCAGCTGGACCTTCGACCTCGACCCCGACGGTCGTGACCCGGTGCTCGGCATCGAGCGCCTGCAGGAGGCCTTCTTCGCCCGCACGCCCGACTACCCGCGCGGCATCACCGTGCCCGCCGTCGTCGACGTGCCGAGCGGCAAGGTCGTGACGAACGACTTCCCTCGGATCACGCTCGACTTCGCCACCGAATGGACCGAGTTCCACCGAGAGGGCGCGCCCGACCTCTACCCCGAAGCCCTGCGCGGTGAGATCGACGACGTGAACGCCGTGGTGTTCCGCGACGTCAACAACGGCGTCTACCGGGCCGGCTTCGCGGGCTCGCAGAAGAGCTACGAGCGCGCCTACCGCACCCTCTTCGAGCGCCTCGACTGGTTGTCCGAGCGACTGGCCGGGCAGCGCTACCTCGTCGGCGACACGATCACCGAGGCCGACATCCGACTGTTCACGACCCTCGCCCGGTTCGACGCGGTCTACCACGGGCACTTCAAGTGCAACCGCGACAAGCTCACCGAGATGCCGGTGCTCTGGGCCTACGCCCGCGACCTGTTCCAGACCCCCGGGTTCGGCGACACGATCGACTTCGACCAGATCAAGGCGCACTACTACGTCGTCCACTCCGACATCAACCCGACCGGCATCGTCCCGCTCGGGCCCGACCCGTCGGGGTGGCTCACCGAGCACGGTCGCGAGCAGCTCGGCGGTCGGCCGTTCGGCGACGGGACTCCCCCGGCCCCGCCCCGCGCGGGCGAAGAGGTGCCGCCGCTCGTGTCGGCCTGACCACCGGCACGGTGATCGCGTGATCGACCCCTCCGACCGGCTGCGCACGACGCGCGACGAGGCCCTGACGCTGGCGGGGCGGCTGCTCGTCGACATGGAGGCGGTGGCTGCGGCCCGCGAGGGAGCCAACGTCGACGACGAGCACGACCCCGAGGGCTCGACCATCGCCTACGAGCGGTCGCAGCTCGACGCCGTCCGCCGGTCGGCGCTCGAGCGGGCGGCCGACGCGGAGGCCGCCCTGGCCCGGCTCGCCGACGGCACGTTCGGCCGCTGCGAGCGCTGCTCGGCCCGCATCGGCGAGGCGCGGCTCGAGGCGCGACCCACCGCCCGGCTCTGCATCGACTGCGCGAGCTGACCCGCGCCTCCCCGCCTCTCCGTTTCTCCGCCTCCGATCGACCATCGACGTGGCGGCCGGCGCCTGCCCTAGGCTCGAACGGTGCCGTGGACGCAGATCACCCGGCGGTCGGCCGTGGCCGCGCTCGTCGGCATGCTCGTGGGCACGACCCTCGTCGGCTGCGGCCCCGTGAACGCCGGCAGCGGGTACGGCAGCCGGTTCGAGCAGCACATGGAGGCGCTCCCGGGCGTCGTCGACGCGACGGGCGGTGGGCAGAACACGTTGCCGTTCTCGGGCTCGATGTCGGGCCGCGTCGAGATCGCGGCGGACGTCGACGCGACCGCCCTCCGGACCATCACCGACGAGATGGGCGCCTGGTGGGTGGACAACGCGTCCGCCTCGCTCGACATCACCTCGATGGACGGCGTGGTCGGGTCGGTGTCCTTCCCCGTGCTCCCGTCGCGTGTCGACAACGAGACCACGCTCGACCTCGTGGCGCTGGTGCGGCCCCTGACGGGATTCACGGCGATCGAGGTGGTCGACCACGGGGACGGCGACCAACTCGGTCTCACCGCCCAGCAGGCGGAGGGCGACCCCTTCGCCGCCGTCGGGGTGCTGGAGGCCGCGCGCGCGGACGACCCACGCTTCGCCCGGGGTTCGGTCAGTGCCACCGCGGGCGACGTGACGGTGCGGAGTGATGCGGGCAGCATCGATCCCGAGACCCGGGCGGCCTACGACTCGGTGGTCTCCGTCGCGACGGTCACGGCCGCCGACGTCGGGCCGGACCGACTGGACGTCACCCTGGCCGACCGGGACGACGGCCGCGCCGTCGCCGATCTGCTCTCGGACGAGGCGGCCACGCGCGACGTCACGGTGACCGCCGGTGGCATCGTCCGCACGGTGGACGGGCCGCTGGACCGCGTCGAGGGCCTGCTCGCCGCCGCGACGTCCTCGGTCGGCGTCGTCGCGGCGGAGCTCTCGGCGTCCGCCCTCGAGGTCCGTACGGCCGACGGCACCGACGCCTTGGCCGCCGCCACGGCCATGTCCGCGTCGGACGCCGGCGCCGGCATCGACGTGCGGTCGCTGCCGGAGTCCGGAGCGGCATCCGTCGGGAAGTACGCGGCCGTCGGCTCCGACTCCGCCGACCTCGGCGACGGCGTCGACCTCGTCGCCGCCCTCGTCGGCGTCGACGAGGTCGAGGCCGCGTCACTCGTCGACGGCGAACTCTCGGTGAGCGTGCCCGGGGCCACGATCGACTCGCTCCGTGCCGTCTTCACCGCCGCCGCACCGCACCTCGAACCCGGGTCGTCGGTGACGGTGCGGAGCGGCCGTGCGGACGCCGACTTCGTCGCCGAGCCCGGTGAGCTCGATCTCCCCGCCCGGGCGACGGACACCGACGACGACTCCGCCCTCCGCACGCTCGTCGCGGACGCCTGGAACGCCACGGCGCCGCTCGGGCGCTGAGGGCAGGCTCCGGCGTCCCCGGCCCTTCCCCGCCGGGGTCACAGCAGACCCCCACCCGACGCCCTTCCCCACGGCCCCGGCCCGCCGTACGCTGACAGCACCACGGCGACGACGCCGCACCACGGCCGTCTCGCCCCGATCGACGACGACGGGTGCCCGATGTCCCTCACCGCGAGCCGTCCGCCCCGCGACGCCGGGCCGGTGCGCCGGGTGGTGCGCGACTCGTGGGACCGCGCCTCGCGTCGCCGGCTCGACCCCGACGGCCTGCCCCGGCTCGAGCTGCCGGAGGACGACCTCGACGACTGGCGCCGCGACCACCCGTTGGCCCTCGCGCTCCCCGTCGTGCGCCGCCTCTTGGTCGACGACGTCGCGGGGTCGGGCCTGCTCGTGGCGATCGGCGACGAGCACGGCCGCCTGCTCTGGGTCGAGGGCGACCCCACGGCCCGCCGCCGGGCCGAGGACATGCTGTTCGTCGCGGGGGCCGGATGGTCGGAGGCGCGGGTCGGCACCTCGGCGCCGGGCACCGCGCTCGTGCTCGACCGGGGCGTGCAGATCCGGGGTGACGAGCACTGGAACCACCGCGTCCAGGCCTGGAGCTGCACGGCCGTGCCGGTCCACGACCCGGTCGACGGGCACCTGATCGGCGTCGTCGACATCACGGGCGACGACCGGGCGGCCGGCTCGATGACCCTGCCGCTCGTCACCGCGACCGTCGCCGCCGTGGAGGCGCACCTCGCGCTCCTGCGGTACGCCGCGGCCGGTCGCGCCCCGGCTCGTCCCTCGCACCACCCCGTGCGCACGGCGACGCCCCGCCCCGCCGACCACGCCTCGGCGCGGGCCGCCGCCACCGGCCGAACCGCCACGACCCTGACGACCCTCGGCCGCGACGAGGCGGTCCTCTCGGTCGGCGACGGCCGCATCACCCTGGGCGCCCGACACTCCGAGATCATGACCCTGCTCGCCCATCGCGCGGCCGGCTACACGGCGCACGAGCTGGCCGACGCGGTCTACGGCGACGTCAACGCCGTGACCACCCTCCGCCCCGAGCTCGTGCGACTGCGGCACGTGGTCGAGGCCCTCGACCCCACGCTGGTCCCCCTGTCGCGCCCGTACCGGCTGCCGCGACCCGTGGCGCTCGACCTCGACGTGCTCGTCGGGCTCGTCGACCGGGGGGCTCGTCGTGCCGCCGTGCGGGCCGACACGGGCCCCGCGCTGCCGGCGTCCACCGCCCCCGGCGTCGTCGCCCTGCGCGCCGAGGTGGCCGCCACCGTGCGGGACGCCGTCCTCACCGACGGATCGCTCGAGACCCTCCAGGCGTTCGCCGAGTCGGCCGCGGGCCGTGACGACGCGGGCGTCCTGTTCGAGCTGCTGCGTCGCCTGCCCCCTGGCTCGCCTCGCCGGCCCCACCTCGTCGCGCACCTCGAGGCCCTCGACGACCGGGCCTGACCGAGCCCGACCCGATCCGCCGCGCGCGCCTCCCGTCCCGATCCGCCGCGCGCGCCTCCCGTCCTGATCCGCGCGCCTCCCGGCCGGTTCCGCGCGCCTCCCGGCCGGTTCCGCCCACGCAACCCGATGCAACCCCGCCCGCCGTAGTCTGCGGCCAGCGGCGGGCGATCCCCGCCGTCCGCCCGACACCGTCGTCGAAAGGGACCGTCATGACCGTCACCACTCCTCCGAACACCTACGCCGCACCGGGACAGCCCGACGCGAAGGTGGCCTTCAAGCCCCGCTACGACCACTTCATCGGCGGCGAGTACGTCGCGCCGGCGAGCGGTCGGTACTTCGAGAACCCCAGCCCGGTGAACGGCAAGGTCTTCACCGAGGTCGCCCGCGGCAACGCCGCCGACGTCGACAAGGCGGTCGAGGCCGCCTGGCGGGCGTTCGACTCGTGGAAGAAGACCACGATCGCGCAGCGCGCGCTGATCCTCAACCGGATCGCCGACGTGATGGAGGCGAACCTCGAGATGCTCGCCGTCGCCGAGACCTGGGACAACGGCAAGCCCATCCGCGAGGCCCTCGCCGCCGACGTGCCGCTCGCGATCGACCACTTCCGGTACTTCGCCGGCGCGATCCGTGCGCAAGAGGGCTCCACCGGTGAGATCGACAACGACACGGTCGCCTACCACTTCCACGAACCGCTCGGCGTGGTCGGCCAGATCATCCCCTGGAACTTCCCGCTGCTGATGGCCGTGTGGAAGCTCGCGCCGGCCCTCGCCGCAGGCAACTGCGTCGTCCTCAAGCCGGCCGAGCAGACCCCCGCGTCGATCCACGTGTTCATGGACCTGATCAAGGACCTGCTGCCCGCCGGGGTGCTCAACATCGTCAACGGCTTCGGCGTCGAGGCCGGAGCGCCGCTGGCGAGCCACCCGAACATCCGCAAGATCGCGTTCACGGGCGAGACCACGACCGGTCGCCTCATCATGCAGATGGCGAGCGAGAACCTCATCCCGGTGACGCTCGAGCTCGGCGGCAAGAGCCCGAACGTCTTCTTCGCCGACGTCGCCGACGAGCACGACGAGTTCTACGACAAGGCGCTCGAGGGCTTCTCGTTCTTCAACCTGAACTCGGGCGAGGTCTGCACCTGCCCGAGCCGTGCGCTCGTGCAGCAGTCGATCTACGACCAGTTCACCGCCGACGGCGTCGAGCGCGTGAAGAAGATCAAGCAGGGCAACCCGCTCTCGATGGACACGATGATCGGTGCACAGGCCTCCAACGACCAGCTCGAGAAGATCCTCAGCTACATGGACATCGGCAAGCAGGAGGGCGCGAAGCTCCTGCTCGGCGGCGACCGTGCCGACCTGGGCGGTGACCTGACCGAGGGCTACTACGTCAACCCGACGATCTTCGAGGGCCGCAACTCGATGCGGATCTTCCAGGAGGAGATCTTCGGCCCCGTCCTCTCGCTCACCAGCTTCAGCGACTACGACGACGCCATCAAGATCGCCAACGACACGCTGTACGGCCTGGGTGCCGGCGTGTGGAGCCGCAACGGCGCGCAGCTCTACCGGGCCGGACGCGACATCCAGGCCGGACGCGTCTGGTCGAACACGTACCACCAGTACCCGGCGGGTGCGGCCTTCGGCGGCTACAAGCAGTCCGGCATCGGTCGCGAGAACCACAAGATGATGCTCGACCACTACCAGCAGACGAAGAACCTGCTCGTCAGCTACGCGGACGGTCCGATGGGCTTCTTCTGATGACGCGGCCCACCCCCTCGAGGGTCGACGTCTCGCCCGAGGCCGCGGCGTTCCTCGTCGAGCTCACGGCTCAGCACGGCCCGCTGATGTTCCACCAGTCGGGCGGCTGCTGCGACGGCTCGTCGCCGATGTGCTACCCCGTCGGGTTCTTCCGGGTGGGTGCCGTCGACGTCCACCTCGGCGACCTGCACGTCGACGGCATCGACCCGATCGAGGTCTACATGTCGCGCAGCCAGTTCGATTACTGGAAGTACACGCACCTCACCATCGACGTGGTGCCCGGCCGCGGGGCCGGGTTCTCGGTGGAGAGCCCGGAGGGCAAGCGCTTCCTCATCAGGTCGCGGATGCTCGACGACGACGAGCTGCGGGCGTTCGGGCTCGACGAGGCCGTGGCGAGCACGCCGGGCTGATCGTGCCGAGACGGTCCGACGGTCAGTCGGTCGACGGGTGGGGCAGGGCGTAGGTGCCGTGCCCCACCCGGTCGATCACTCCCTGCCGGGCCAGCACGCTGAGCGTCGAGAGCACGCTGCTGCGGCGGTAGTCCGGCAGGGCGGCGACGATCTCGGTGGTGCGGCGCGCACCGCCGCGCAGCACCTCGGGCACCCGGTCGGCCAGCGAGTCGCCGACGGGGGGCGTGGCCGTGGCGACGTCCATCGGGTCGCCGACCCGCGCCTCCTCGGCGTACTCGGCACGGGCCTGGTCGAGGCCCTCGGCCGAGACGCGCGTGGTCGACCCGTCGGCACCCGACGCGTGGGCGTAGGGCCCGAGCGTCAGCGACCGTCCGACCCGGGCGTAGACGGCGGACGCGCTCGTGCCCTGGTGCTCGGCGATCTCGGGGTACGAGGCACCGCCGAGCAGCAGCACGGCCTCGCCCTCGACCCCGAGCCACTGGCCGAGGCTCGCGATCTCCCACCCGGCGGTCGTGACGGCCGAGCCCCACACCTCGACGTCGTCGGCGTGCTCGGTCGTCAGGGTCTTCAGGTCGTCGAGCAGGTCGAGCAGGCGTTCGCGGGCGTCGTCGACGATCTCGGCCGTGAACTGCGGCGGGCGGCGAAGTTTGATCGGTCGTGACATTTGTGAAAGACTATCCAAGTTGCCCTCGCGGCACCACGACGTCGCCCGGCAGTCCGGGCGTCACACCCCCCACTTTTTTGGAGTTCCCATGGCTTTCGCAATCGTGCGCGCCGGTGGCCGGCAGGAGAAGGTCGAGGTCGGCACCATCCTGACCGTCGATCGCCTCAAGGCCGCGACCGCCGAGACCGTCTCGTTCGTCCCCGTCCTGCACGTCGACGGCGACACCATCCTGTCGGGCGACGACCTGGCGAAGGTCACGGTCGAGGGCGAGGTCCTGAACGACCTGCGCGGCCCGAAGATCGTCATCCAGAACTACAAGAACAAGACCGGTTACAAGCGTCGCATGGGGTTCCGTGCCGACCTGACCCGCGTCAAGATCACCTCGATCACCACCAACTAAGGGGCTGACACCACATGGCACACAAAAAGGGCGCATCGTCCACCCGCAACGGTCGTGACTCGAACGCACAGCGCCTCGGCGTGAAGCGCTTCGGCGGCCAGGTCGTCCTCGCCGGCGAGATCATCGTCCGCCAGCGCGGCACCCACTTCCACCCCGGCGTCAACGTCGGCCGCGGCGGCGACGACACCCTCTTCGCCCTCGCACCCGGCTCGGTCCAGTTCGGCGCCAAGGGCGGCCGCAAGGTCGTCAACATCGTCGCCGCCGAGACGGCCGCCGTCTAGTCGACGTCGACCACACGCAGCATCCGCCTCGGGGCGGTCGGGCACCCGCCCGGCCGCCCCGAGGCTTTTCCGCACCCGCTGTACCCCTCGTTCAGGAGGCACGGCGTGCGGACGCGTAGACGGGACGGATGAAGGCACTCACCTACCAGTCCGTCACCAACGTCTCGGTCGAGGACGTCCCCGACCCCACGATCATCGACCCCACCGACGCGGTCATCAAGGTCACCTCGGCGGCGATCTGCGGCAGCGACCTGCACCTCTACGACGCGCTCGGCGCGTTCCTCGACAAGGGCGACGTGCTCGGCCACGAGACCATGGGCGTCGTCACCCAGGTCGGTTCCGCGGTCAGCCGCATCCAGGTCGGCGACCGCGTCGTCGTCCCGTTCGTCATCGCCTGCGGTCACTGCTTCATGTGCGACCGGGGGCTGTTCTCGCAGTGCGAGACCACCCAGGTCACCGAGTACGACTCGGGTGCGACCCTCTACGGCTTCAGCAAGCTCTACGGCCAGGTGCCCGGCGGTCAGGCCGAGCAGCTGCGCATCGCCCGGGCCGACGCCAACCTCGTGAAGGTCGGCGCCGACCTGCCCGACGAGCGCTATCTCTTCCTCAGCGACATCCTGCCCACCGCGTGGCAGGGCGTCGAGTACGCGCAGGTGCCCGAGGGCGGCACCCTCGTCGTGCTGGGCCTCGGCCCGGTCGGTCAGTTCGCGTCGCGCATCGGCAGGTACCGCGGCTACCGCGTCATCGGCATCGACCCGGTGCCCGAGCGTCGCGCCATGGCCGAACGCCACGGAGTCGAGACCCTCGACCTCACGAAGGACGTCGCGAGCGTCGTCAAGGGCATGACCGACGACCGCGGCCCCGACTCGGTCGTCGACGCCGTCGGCATGGAGGCCCACGAGCACGCGGGCATCGGCCTCGTGCAGAAGTTCGCGGCCGCCCTGCCCGACTCGATCGGTCAGGCCGTCATGCAGAAAGCCGGCATCGACAGCCTCGGCGCCATGCACCTGGCGTTCGAGATCGTCCGACGCGGCGGCACCGTCTCGCTCAGCGGCGTGTACGGCGGCACGGCCGACCCGACGCCCTTCCTGACGCTGTTCGACAAGCAGATCACCCTCAAGATGGGCCAGTGCAACGTGCAGAAGTGGATGGACACGTTGATGCCCCTCGTCGAGGACCCGGCCGACCCGCTCGGCACCGAGGACCTCGTCACCCACCCGGTGCCGCTCTCCGAGGCCGCCGCCATGTACGACGTCTTCAAGAACAAGGAGGACGGCTGCATCAAGGTCGTCCTCAAGCCCTGACGGCTCGACCCGCCAGCGGTCCCGACGACGCGACCCCCGCCTCCTGGGGGTCGCGTCGTGCCGTGAGCCGAGCTACCTTCGTCGATCGTGGACGCGGTCCGTTCGTCGACCGTTCACCGAAACGCGCACGCACGTTCACCACCTTCATGGCAACCGGGTGATGGACTGGTGACGAACCAGCAACGAGGGTCTCATCCCGGGCCCCCGTCGGCGACATCGAATGAGAGAACCATGGATCTCCGGACGGCCGAACACCCCAGGCCGAACCACTTCATCCTGCACCTCAGCGACACGCACCTCGTCGGCGGCGATCGCGACCTCTACGGCGCGGTCGACAGCGAGGCCCGACTGCGTCAGATCATGGACGAGATCGAGGCCTCCGCCGGTCGGCCCGAGGCGATCGTCTTCACCGGTGACCTCGCCGACAAGGGCGAGCCCGACGCCTACCGCAAGCTGCGCGCGCTCATCGAGCCCGTCGCCGAGCGGCTCGGCGCCCAG
Organism: Frigoribacterium sp. VKM Ac-1396; assembly: GCF_015350895.1. Classification (NCBI taxonomy): domain Bacteria; kingdom Bacillati; phylum Actinomycetota; class Actinomycetes; order Micrococcales; family Microbacteriaceae; genus Frigoribacterium; species Frigoribacterium sp. VKM Ac-1396. Next base: position 637,396 of record NZ_JADKSD010000001.1, read on the forward strand.
GTCATCTGGGCGATGGGCAACCACGACGAGCGGGGCGCCTTCCGCTCCGAACTCTTCGGGCAGCTGCCCTCGCAGCGCCCGGTCGACCTCGTCTACGACGTGAACGGCCTGCGGGTCATCACGCTCGACACGAGCGTCCCAGGTCACCACTACGGCCGCCTCTCGGGCGACCAGCTCGACTGGCTGGCCGAAGAGCTCTCGACCGACGCCCCCGACGGCACGATCATCGCCATGCACCACCCGCCCGTGCCGAGCGTGCAAGACCTGTCGACCCTCGTCGAGCTGCGCGACCAGGCCGCGCTGGCGGAGGTCGTCGAGGGCAGCGACGTCCGATCGATCATCGCCGGGCACCTGCACTACTCGACCAACGCCACCTTCGCGGGCGTCCCCGTCTCGGTCGCGTCGGCAACCTGCTACACGCAGGACCTCAACGTCGCCGGTGGCGGCACCCGAGGCCGGGACGGCGCCCAGGCGTTCAACCTGGTGCACGTCTACGAGGGCACCGTGGTGCACTCGGTCGTCCCGATCGGCACCTACGAGACCGTCGGCGAGCACGTGCCGGCCGACGTGGTGGCCGAGCGACTCGCCGTCGCCGGGGTCCGCATCGCCCCGGCCGCGCCCCGACACCGGGCGACCGACACGGCGCCCGTGCCCGTCGTGCCCCGCGACCTCGCGCTGACGGGGCCGATCGACACCCTCTGACGCCCGCAGCCGGGCTGCCCCGACCGCCGGGCCGGTCTGGGTCTGGGTCTCGGTCTCGGCCTGGGTCTGGTCGGCGCGTCGCCGCCACCGTGGGCAATTCCTGGCTGGTGACGCGCATCGTGCGTGCACGACCCGCTGACGTCCACCAGCCGCGGCAGGAGCCAGGAATTGCCCACCGGGGCGGAGCCGATGCTGCGCGGCGACGGCGGGCGGGACGAGACGGTGGGCGACACGGACGGGGCCAGCCGCGCCCGGGGTCAGCCACGCCCGGGGTCAGCCACGCGCGGGGTCAGCCACGCCCGGGGTCAGCCGCGCCCGGGGGTGCGGGCCTCGGCGGCCATCGCCGCCCGCAGCCGCCGCAGGTAGGCGTCGCGTAGCACGTGACGGAGGCGCGGTGGCAGGTGCGGGACGACTGCCGCCGTCACCCGCATCACCCGGTCGTACCGACGCTGCGACGACGGCGACCACGACAGCCCGAAGTCGTCGCGGACGCTCCTCGGCAAGGACCCCGCGGTCACCAGCCGGGCCAGTGGCATGACGAGTCGCAACCACCACGGGCCCGTCGTCGGGTGCAGCAGCTCGTGCGCGACCCGCCGTGTGACGTCGTCGACCTCCAGGCCGGCCACGGCCTCGTCCCAGTAGCGGCGGAACGACTCGAGGTCGGGCGGCCAGAGCTCGCGTGGCATCTGCAGCGAGGCGCCGACGAGCGCGTAGTCCTGGTAGACCGCCTCGGCGTGCGCCGGGTCGATCGGTCCGTGCACCCGTTCGAAGAGCTGGACGGCCGAGTCGTAGAGCGTCGCCGCGACCCAGAGCTGCAGCTCGGGGTCGAACGCGTCGTACCGCACGCTCGAGGCCCGGCCGTCGTGCACCGGCCGGTGCGCGCGGCCCACGACGCGCCGCACCTGGGCGACCTCGGCGGGCGTGCCGAACACGATGGCGTAGAGGTACGTCATCGTGCCGTGGAGGCGCGACAGCGGCCGATCGACGAAGTCGCTGTGCTCGGCGACGCCGTGCCCGACCCCGGGGTTCGCGAGCTGCAGCAGGATGGCCCGTCCACCACCTGCGAGCAGCACCGCCTCGCCCGCCATGTCGGAGATGCGCCGCACGTCCGAGCCGTGAAGGGTCCAAGGCGCTCGCATCCGGTCAGCCTACGGCCGCGCCTCGGTAGGGTGCTGACATGGCCACCCCGGATTTCGTCCTGTCGCTGCGCGAGAAGATCGGGACGGCGCCCCTGTGGTTGGCTGGCGTGACGGCGGTGGTGGTCCGTGGCGACGAGGTCCTGCTCGTCAAGCGGGCGGACACTGGCGCGTGGACGCCGGTGACCGGCATCGTCGACCCGGGTGAGGACCCGTCCGACGCCGCCGTCCGCGAGACCCTCGAAGAGGCCGACCTCGAGGTCGTCGCCGAGCGTCTCGCCTCGATCGGGGTGACCCGCGAGGTGGTCTACCCGAACGGCGACCGCGCGCAGTACCTCGACCACACCTTCGTCATGCGACACGTCTCGGGCGCCCCCGCCCCGGCCGACGGCGAGAACACCGAGGCCCGGTGGTTCCGCCTCGACGAGCTGCCGCCGATGAGCGACGACATGCTCAGACGTCTCGACGCCGCGCTCTCGGACGAGCAGGCAGCCCGCTTCGGCAAGCCCACCCGCTGAGTCGAGCCTTCAGTCCGAGCCCTCGACGCCGCGCACCGACGAGCCGGCAGCATCGTCCGCACGCCCGGCCTGGGCGGCCTCGGCTCCGAGCGAGCGGCGGTCCTGTTCGGCGTTCTCGAGGGCGACGCGCTGCATCTCGTCCTTCTCCCACGGAGCGGCGAACGGGTAGTACCGCTCGAGGAAGTCCGTGACCGTGGCCATGCGCTCGTCGTCGGTCACCTCGGGGAAGCTGCCGTCGTTCAGGCAGAAGAAGTCGAACGACCGCTTCTTCAGCACCTCGGACAACGACGCGAGACCCGAGACCATCGTCGTGTCGACGTAGCTGACCTTCGCGTTCTCTTGCACGATCGCCCGGCCGGTCATCAACGAGTAGTAGTGGTACAGCGAGTTCGTGACCGAGATGTTCTCCTTCGCCCGGAAGGGGCTGCCCGCGGTCGCGGCGAACTCGTCGGCGAACTCGTGCTCCATCTCGAACAGCACGCTGCGGCGCAACGGTGCCGCGGTGTGCTCGAGGTGGCGGGTGGTGACGCGGCCGAACCGCTGCTGCAGGAGGCGCCGGTTGACCCGGGCGGCGTTCTCGAACCCGCTGCGTTCGATGTTGTTGTGGCCGAGCCCGATGCGCGTGTCGGCCTCGATGAACTTCGTGACGGACCCGGGCGAGAAGAACATGCTCGGCGCGACGGGGCGTCCGAAGAACATGTCGTCGTTCGAGTACAGGAAGTGCTCGCTGAGCCCCTCGATGTGGTGCAGCTGCGCCTCGACGGCCTGCGAGTTGTGCGTCGGCAGCATCGAGAGGTCGCTGAAGAACTCCTCGCTGCGCACCACGCGCACGCGGGGGTGCTCACCCAGCCACTCGGGCACGGGCGAGTCCGTGGCGATGTAGATGTTGCGCACCCACGGGGCGAACATGTAGACCGACCGCAGGGCGTACTTGAGCTCGTCGATCTGACGGAAGCGAGCGGCCGAGTCGTCGCCCTCGCCCACGACGTGGCGCCTGGCCTGAGCCGCCCGGGCGCGCTGGTACTCGACCGAGTTGCCGTCGACCCACGAGAAGACGATGTCGATGTCGAAGGTGATGTCGGTGGCGTGGTCGTCGAACATGTGCTCGAGGGTGGGCCACTCGATGCCGTACCGTTCGACCGTCTCTTCGACCGCCTCGTCGCGGGGCAGGGTCGTGCGCATGAGCGCGTTCTCGGTCGGGGCCAGGATCTCGTCGTCGGTGATGATCCAGAACTCGACCTGGATGGCGGTGCCGGCGCCGTAGCGGAGGCGGCCGATGGGCTCGACGCGCGGCCGGTAGACCCGGAAGACCCGCTCGTTCTCGACGTCGAGACCGCCCTCGACGACGAGCGAGGCCTGACCCTTGCGCGGCTTCGCGTAGAAGGGCTCACTCGCCGAGGCGGCGACCATGGCGGCCGTGAAGCGCTCGCGGTGCACCGTGTCGACGGCGATCACGGGACGGACGTCGTTGCCGCGCACCAACAAGAACGGCACCTGGGCCGCGTCGAGCACCCGTCGGATGTACAGGAGGTCTTCGATCATCGACTGCTGGGGTGTGAGGTGACCGTTGAGCAGCGTGAACTGGCCCTTGCGGACGACCATGTCCTCTCGGTCGAGACCACCGGCTCGGTGACGAGGGGTCAGCAACGGGCTCTCGGACGTGCCGACCATCGCTGAGGTTCCGGGGATCTCGGGGGCCATGCAGACTCAACCTTCCGTGCGGGCCTCGGGCGGGCAGGCGCACCCTCGGCATTTTACGGGGTCCCACGGACCTCCGCCGAGCACGGGCCCCCTCGGCCTCAGCGGCGACCCCGCGCAGCGACGCTCCGGGACGCGCTCGACCCCTCGGTCGGCACCTTGACGAGGACCCCGACGGCGATCATCAGCGCGGCCGCGACGAACTGCAGTCCCTGCCAGAGCTCGGCCTGGACGGGCACGACGAAGACCGGGTTCCAGAGCACGGCCACGGCGGCGAGCAACGGCAACGCCCACCAGGCCTTGCCGCGGTAGGCGAAGACGAGCACGATGAGCGCGAAGATCGACACCACGTACCGGAACACGGTGAACACGTCGGAGTCGAGCAACGCCGTGCCGGCCAGCAGCGCGATCGCCGCGAGCAGGCCGGGCGCCAGGGCCGGGCGGGTGAACGCGGGGGCGGTGGGGGTGGGCACCGCCTACTCGATGTCGTAGGCGACGTCGAGCACGCTGATCGGCCGGCTCATGGGCGGCTCGTCGCGGAGGCGCTCGAGGGCGGGACGCAACTCGGCGAGCCAGGCCTCGTAGCCGGCCTCGGTGAGGTGGACGTGGTCGGCCGCGAACTCGGGCCGGAGCGCGTCGCCCGACTCGTCGGACAGGGCGGGCCACAGGTCGAGCCACTGCGCCCTGACCGTCGACGAGAACTGCCGCAGGTGGCGGTTGGCGTCGCGGAGGCGCGGGGCGAACTCCGCACCCCGCGGGGCGATCGACTGCAGCAGCAACCGGGTGCCGGGCAACTCGCGTCGCATGGCGACCATCAGGTTCTCGATTCCGCGGACCACCTGCTCGACAGATCGACGGGCGGTGAAGTCGTTCGTGCCGATCATCAGCACCACCGAGTCGGGGTTCGCGTCCACGACGTCGTGGAGCCTCTCGGTCAGGCCGGCGACCGTGTCGCCGCCCACGCCGAGGTTGACGACCTGCTCGTCGGGCAGCCAGGCCGCCCAGTCGCCGCTCTCGGTCAAGCTGTCGCCGACGAACGCGACGGTCTCTCGATGTGTCATCACGACCTCCTGGTGGTCTGCTGAAGTGCGTCCATCGTGCCATCACCCGCTGGGAAGCGGCGAACCGGCACGCGAGGGCTCACTGCCGGAACCGCCGCGGGCGCTTCGACCACACCCGGTCGAGGGCCCGTCGGACCCGCGGCAGCAGCACGACGAACGACGATACGACCACGAGCACCCCGAACAGCACCCCGAGCCAGAGCGGCACGGGCGACATCGCCCCGTCGCCCGCCGGGTAGAGCGGCGTCGACGTCGCCGACAAGACGAGGAGGCGCGGGTCGGTCACGCCGCGGCCGTCGCGTCGGTCGTCGACCCGGTCCCGGCACCGGCGTCGGCCTCGACGCCGGCCGAACGGCCGTCGGCGGCCCTCCGCGCCCCGGCCCGGGCGGCCTCCCGCTCGGCGGTCGCGGTGATGCGCCGCAGCATGCCCGAGAAGATCACGCCGTGGAACGGCAGGATCGCGAACCAGTACAGCCGCCCGCCGAGTCCCTGGGGGAAGAACACGGCGCGCTGGCGGTAGTGCGAGCCGCCCTCGGGACGCGGGTCGACCGTCAGTTCGAGCCACGCGCCTCCCGGGACCTTCATCTCGGCGCGCAGCCGCAGCAGGTGGCCACGTTCGAGCTTCTCGACGCGCCACCAGTCGAGCGCGTCGCCGACGCGGAGGCTCGTCGCGCTGCGACGGCCGCGTCGGAGGCCGACTCCCCCGACGAGCCGGTCCATCCAGCCGCGGGCGGACCAGGCCAGCGGGAACGAGTACCAGCCGTTCTCGCCGCCGATGCCCTCGAGGACCTTCCAGAGTTCGGCGGGAGGCGCGCTCGTGTCGGTCTGACGGTCGTCGGTGTAGACCGTGTGGCCCGACCAGTCGGGGTCGCTCGGCAGCAGGTCGCTCGGGGCGCCCGAGACCGAGGAGTCCTGCCAGCTGGTCTCGACGTCTCCGTCCTGTTCTTTCTGCAGGGCGAGGCGCACGGCGCGTCGGTACGGCAGCAGCCCCTCGGCGGGCGGTGGCACGACGGCGTCGATGTCGTGTTCGTGCACGACGCAGTCGTACTGCAGCGACGCGATGATCGGCACCGCGAGGGCCCGCGGCACGGGGGTCACGAGGTTGACCCACTGAGAGGCCAGCCAGGGCGTGAAGACGGGCAGCGAGGCGATCGGCCGCTGCTTGAGGCCGGCCTCGAGGGCGTAGCCGTTCATCATCTGGCCGTAGCGCAGCACGTCCGGTCCGCCGATGTCGAAGGTGCGGTTGACGTCGTCGGGCACGTCGGCGGCACCCAGCAGGTAGTGCAGCACGTCACGCACGGCGATGGGCTGGATGAAGTTGCGGACCCACTTCGGCGCGGGCATGTAGGGCAGCACGTCCGTGAGGTGGCGCACCATCTCGAACGAGGCGCTGCCCGAGCCGATCACCACTCCGGCCTGCAGGGCCACGGTCGGCACGCCGCTCGCGAGCAGCACGTCGCCGACGTCCTTGCGCGACTGGAGGTGCTTCGACAGCTCGCCCTCGGGGTGCAACCCGCCGAGGTAGACGATGCGACGCACGCCGGCCTCGCGTGCGGCGTCGGCGACGGTGTGGGCCGCGTCGGCCTCGGCGCGACCGAAGTCGCCCTTGCCGCCCATCGCGTGGGCGAGGTAGTAGACGACGTCGACGCCCTCCATCGCGGGGCGGACGGTCGCGGGGTCGGTCAGGTCGCCCTGCACGACCTCGACGTCGCCGGACCACGGCACGTCGCGCAGCTTCTCGGGCGACCGGACCAGCACCCGGACGTCGGCGCCCGCGGCGACCAGGCGTGGCGTGAGCCGACCACCGATGTACCCGGTGGCCCCGGTCACGAGCACCCGGCGAGAGGCCACGGCGTGGTCGGTGTCGCTCGTGGCCGAGGTGCTCGACGGCAGGTCGTCGGGAGTGTTCGCTGACATGGGCCCAAGCTACGCTGGACCCCATCATGACTACCCAGCAGCTCCCCACCGTCTCCGCCGTCGCCGGCATGATCGACCACGCGATCCTCAAGCCCGAACTCACGCGGGCCGAGGTCGACGCCGCCCTCGACGACGCCGCCGCCAACCACGTCTTCAGCGTGTGCGTCCGTCCCTCCGACGTCGCGCACGCCGTCGAGCGCCTCGAGGGCACCGGCGTGCTCGTCGGCACCGTGATCGGGTTCCCCCACGGCACGACCTCGACCGTCGCCAAGGCGGCCGAGTCGCGCCAGGCGATCACCGACGGCGCCGCCGAGCTCGACATGGTCGTCAACGTCGGCTGGCTGCGCAGCGGCATGCTCGACGAGGTCGAGGCCGACGTCCACGGCGTCGTCGACGCCGCGGGCGACACCCTCGTCAAGGTCATCCTCGAGACGGCGTACCTCGACGACGAGCAGATCGTCGCGGGCTCGAAGGCCGCCGAGCGCGCCGGCGCCGCCTTCGTCAAGACCTCCACCGGCTTCGCGGGCGGCGGCGCCACGCTCCCCCACCTCCGCCTGATGCGCGATGCCGTCTCGGACGCCGTCCAGGTCAAGGCGTCCGGCGGCGTCCGCGGCCTCGACACGGTGCTCGAGATGCTCGACCTCGGCGTCACGCGCTTCGGCACGAGCGCCAGCGGCACCATCCTCGCCGACCTGGCGCACCGCCTCGAGACCGGCCGCGCCTCGGGCGCCGGCGACGACGCGACGTCGTACTGACGACCCGAGGAGGCGCGGCGCGTCCACGACGCGACCCGCGCCTCCTCGAGGCGGCCTTGTCGGGCACCGGCACGCCGTCGCGGCCGGCGGGGAGCCGCACCACCGCTCAGGCGGTCGGCAGGCCCAAGATCTCGCGGGTGCGGACGACGTCCGCCCGGATGTGCGCGATCAGCGCGTCGAGCCCGTCGAAGCGCACGTTGCCCCGCACCCAGGCGACGAAGTCGACGGTGACCTCGCGACCGTAGAGGTCGATCGAGACGTCGAGCAGGTGCGCTTCGACCTGCTTGGCCGGCACCCCTTCGAAGGTCGGGTTGTTGCCCACCGAGACGGCCGCCGGGTACCGCGTGTCGCCCACCAGCACGCGCGCGGCGTAGACGCCGTCGGCCGGGACGAAGCCCTCGCTGTGCGGCGCCAGGTTCGCCGTCGGGAACCCCAGTTCACGGCCGCGCTGCTCGCCGTGCACCACGATGCCGCGCACCGACGGCTCGCGGCCGAGCAGCACGCCGGCCTCGCGGACGTCGCCGGCGTCCATCAACTCGCGGATCCAGGTCGAGGACGCCCGGCGTCCGCCGCTCGGGCGCACGTCGTCGATCGAGACGACCCGGAACCCCCGTGAGGCGCCGAGCTCGCGGAGCGTGTCGACCGTGCCGCTGCCGCGGACGCCGAACCGGAAGTCGTCACCGACGAAGACCACGCGCGCGTGCAGGGCCCCGACCAGGATGCGGTCGACGAACTCGTCGGGGGTGAGTGCCCGCAGCTCGGCGTCGAAGGTGAGCATCAGGGTGGCCGCCACGCCGGCCGCGTCGAGCAGTTCGCGCTTCTGCCGGTTGCTGACCAGGGCGGCCGGCACCGAGTCCGGTCGCAGCACGGCGAGCGGGTGCCGGTCGAAGGTGACGACGGTCGAGACGAGCCCCTCGTCGCGGGCGACCCCCTCGAGCATGTCGATGACGGCACGGTGCCCGACGTGGACCCCGTCGAACTTGCCGATGGTGACGGCGCTCGGGCCGAAGTCGGGCGGCACGTCGGCGACCCGGTCGTAGAACTGCACGCGCGCTACCTCGTCGTGCCCGCGTCGGTCGCGGTCTCGCCCGCGCCCGTCTCGCCACGGCTCGCCCCGGTGAGGCGGCCCTGCCGCCGCAGCCACAGGATGCCGAGCACGGGCAGCACGAGCGGGACGAAGCCGTAGCCGCGGCCGAAGAACGACCAGACGGTGTCGTGCGGGAACAGCTCGGGGTCGAGCACGGTGACGAGGCCGATGATCAGCACGCCCGCGAGTTCGAAGCTGATGGTCGCCCAGGCCACCGCGTACCAGCCCTGACCGCGGCCGATGAGCGCGACCGTGGCCACGATGTAGACCACGGCCGACAAGGCACTCAACGTGTAGGCCAGGGGCGCCTCGCCGAACTGCGTCGAGATCTGGAAGACCGACCGGCCGGTGGCGGCGAGGGCGAGGAGGGCGTACACGGCGATGAGGACCCGGCCGAGGCCGACCGCGCGCGTTGACTTCTGAGTGACCATCTCGTCAAGGATAGGACTCCGCCGGGCCCGCCGCCGACCGGGTGCGTCAGAGGCCCTGGACGGTCCAGATCTGGAACATCCGGTAGACCATGACCGCGACGGCGAACGACGACGTCGCCAGCACGAGGTTGCTCCAGCGAGTGCGGTCGACGAGCGCCCAGACGGTGGCGAGCGGCGGCAGCAGGATCGCCGAGACGAGGTAGATGTAGAACTCGACGAGGTTGCCCGTGGGGGCGTTGCCGACGAACGGCGCGGCGATGGCGACGACGAGCTGGGCGAGCAACAGCAGCAGGACGACGGCCCCGGTGCCGACGGTGATGTCGTCGGGCTGCCGCTTCGCGAAGCAGGCGACGACGCAGACGAGACCGGCCACGACGGCCACGACGACCTGCACCCAGGTGAACCACTCGATCATGCCTGCACCTCGTCGGTCGGGAAGTTCACGATGGGCTTGGCCGCGCCGCCGCGGACCGAGACGAGCCCGGCCAGCAACCCCGACGGGGTGACGGCCGCGACCGGCCCCGCGGTGTCGGCGAGCTCGACGGCGACCCGCTTGCCGTGCCCCAGGTCGACGGCCTCGGCGGCCGTCATCGTCCACGCGGGGAAGAGCGTCCGGGCCACGTCGACCGGCGGCAGCAGCGCCGGGGCGACGTCGATGCCCTCGAGGACGGAGGCGCGGGTCACGTCGAACGGCCCCACCCGCGTCCGTCGCAGCGCGATGAGGTGCCCGCCGACGCCGAGGTCGGCCCCGAGGTCGCGGGCGAGCGCCCGGACGTAGGTGCCCGACGAGCACGAGACGCGCACGTCGAGGTCGCGAACGGCGACCCCGTCGACGACGGCGTCCCGTCGGTCGAGCACGGTGAACTCGGAGACGGTCACGTCGCGGGCCTTCAGCTCGACGTCGACCCCGGCCCGGGCGAGGTCGTAGGCACGGCGGCCGTCGACCTTGATGGCACTGACCGTGGTCGGCACCTGGCTGATGGGGCCGGTCAGCCGCCGGACGCCCGAGTCGACCGCGTCGTCGCCGACGCCGGCCGCCGAGGTCGTCGAGACGACCTCGCCGTCGCTGTCGTCGCTGGTCGTCGAGACGCCCAGCCGGATGGTCGCGTCGTAGCCCTTGTCGAGGCCGACGAGGAAGGTCAGGAGGCGCGTCGACGAGTTCAGGCCGAGCACGAGCAGCCCCGTGGCGAGCGGGTCGAGCGTGCCGGCGTGGCCGACCTTGCGCGTGCCGGCGGCCTTGCGCACCCGCGAGACGACGTCGTGGCTGGTGATGCCCTGCGGCTTGTCGACGAGGAGGATGCCGCTGTTCACCCGACGACGTTAGCGCAGCCGGGCCGCGACGACGCCGGGGACGCGCTCAGCACGCGTCGTCGAAGCGTCGGCGCGGGTGGTCGGCGTCGGAGTTGTCGACGACGGCCGACGCCTTCGCCCGCGCGTCGAGGCGCGAGTCGTCGGCCGTCACCCACACGCGGTAGTGCCAGAGCCCGGCCAGGCCGGGACGCGCCAGGTCGGTGCCGTCGACGAGCAGGACGGCGTCGGCCGGGCCGGTGACCCAGGCGGACTCGACCGCCCGGTCGGCGTCGGCGTCCCACGCCCGGTCGACCCAGCCCGTGCTGCCACCGAGCCGGAACGGCTCGACCAGCACGCGCCGGAACAGGCTCTCGTCGAGGACGGGGGCCGAGTCGCGGGGTGCCCCGTCGGGCCGCTTCTCGAAGCCTTCGAGCGAGGCACGGAACGCCGCGTGGCCTTGCTCACGGAAGGCCTCGACGAGGTCGTCGGCGAGACCGGCCGCACCCGCGCCTCCGTCGCTGTCGATCGCGACGAGCACGCGACCGCGACCGTAGTTGTGGACGATCTCGGTCGCCAGCTCGCGCAGCGTGTCTTTCTTGGCAGGGGCCCATCGGGTGGTCATGCCGACACCGTACGCCCGACCGCCGTCGCGACGCCGGGCACGGCGTCGACGCGGCGCCGACGCGGCATCGACGCGCCGTAGGCTCGGACGGTGAGCATCTCCCCCGCCGTGAACGCCTGGTTCCGCGAGAACGGTCGAGACCTGCCGTGGCGACGCCCCGGCTTCACGGCCTGGGGCACCCTCGTCAGCGAGATCATGCTGCAGCAGACGCCCGTGGCTCGCGTCGTGCCGCGCCTCGAACGCTGGCTCGAGCGCTGGCCCACGCCGAGCGACCTCGCCGCGTCACCGGCGTCCGAGGCGGTGCGGGCCTGGGACCGCCTCGGGTACCCACGCCGCGCCCTCGCCCTGCACGCCGCGGCCGTGGCCATCACCGAACGGCACGGCGGCGTCGTCCCCGACGACGTCCCCTCGCTGCTGGCGCTGCCCGGCATCGGCGACTACACCTCCCGGGCGGTCGCCGTCTTCGCCTACGGCCACCGCCACCCGGTCGTCGACACCAACGTCCGTCGCGTCCTCGCGCGCGCCGTCGAGGGGCTCGCCGAGCCGTGGGCCCCCAAGGCCTCACGGGACCTGCCGCTGATGGAGTCCCAGCTGCCCGCCGACGACGAGGAGGCGCGGGTCACCAACGCCGGCGTCATGGAGTTGGGTGCGCTGGTCTGCACGGCGCGGTCACCGTCGTGCAATGCGTGCCCGCTGGTCACGCAGTGTGCGTGGGTGCTGGCGGGCCGTCCTGCCCACACCGGCCCGCGCCTCCGGACCCAGGCCCGGTTCGAGGGGTCGGACCGTCAGGTGCGCGGCCTGGTGATGGCCGAGCTGCGGGCGAGCGACGTGCCCGTCACCGCGGCCGAGGTGGCGCAGGTCTGGGCCGACGACGTGCAACGCGAGAGAGCCCTCGCCGGGTTGATCCGGGACGGTCTGGTCACCGGGTCGCCCGACGAGGGCTATCGACTGCCCGACTGACGCGAGCTGTGCGGCACCGAGCTGGGCGGCACCGAGGCGGGCGGCGCCCCTAGCGGGTCGCGCCGTCGGGCTCGGTCGTGTCGTCCGCACTCGCGGCCGGGGCCCCGAGCTCGTCGTCGAGGGTCAGGTCGTCGTCGAGCTGGTCGCCTTCGCGTTCGTCGAGGTCGTCGTCGAGGTCGTCGTCCGCGTCGAGGTCACGGGGCTTGACGTACGGGTCGGCGTCGCCCGCGTACTCGGCCGACGACGCCATGGTCTGGCTCTCGTGGTCGCGCTGGCGGGCCTCTTGCAGCAGGCGGTCGATCGACGCGGCGTTCTCGGGGAGCGCGTCGAGGATGAACTCGAGGCTCGGGGTGAGCCGGGCCGTGATGTTCTTGCCGACCTCGCTGCGCAGCATGCCGGTGGCCGACTTGAGGGCCGCGCCGGTGTCGCGTCGCTCGTCGTCGGTGCCGTACACCGTGTAGAAGATCGAGGCGTGCTGCAGGTCGCCGGTCACCTTGACGTCGGTGATCGTCACGAAACCGAGACGAGGGTCCTTGATGCCGCGTTCGAGGCGTCGGGCGACGATCTCGTGGATGCGGTCGGCCATCTTGCGGGCGCGTTGCGCGTCAACCATTGTTCACTCCTGTTCGTGCTGCTCGCCGTCGTGGCGAGAGGGGTGAGGCCCCGCCCCGACCGTAGTCGGAGCGGGGCCTCGTGTGCTGCGATGACGCCGGGGTCAGCCCCGCGGCTTCTCGACCATCTCGATGGTCTCGATCTCGTCGCCGATCTGGATGTCGTTGAACTTGCCCAGGCCGATGCCGGCCTCGAAGTCCGTCCGCACCTCGGTGACGTCGTCCTTGAAACGACGCAGCGAGTCGATCGCCAGGTTGTCGCCGACCACGACGCCGTCGCGGATGACCCGAGCACGCGCGTTGCGCGTGATCGTGCCGGACCGGACGATGACACCGGCGATGTTGCCGACCTTCGACGAGCGGAAGATCTCGCGGATCTCGGCGACACCGGACTGCTTCTCTTCGAACTCGGGCTTGAGCATGCCCGTGAGCGAGTTCTCGATGTCTTCGAGGGCCGCGTAGATGACCGAGTAGAAGCGGATGTCGACGCCTTCACGAGCCGCGCGTTCGCGCGCCTTCGTGTCGGGACGGACGTTGAACCCGATGATGATCGCGTTGTCGACCGTCGCCAGGTTGACGTCGCTCTCGGTGACCGCACCCACGCCGCGGTGGATGATGCGCAGCTGCACGCTGTCGTCCACCTCGATCTTGAGCAACGACTCTTCGAGGGCCTCGACGGCACCCGAGACGTCACCCTTGATGATGAGGTTGAGCGCTTCGACCTTGCCCTCTTCGAGTGCACGGGTGAAGTCCTCGAGCGAGATGCGCTTGCGGGCCTTGGCCAGCGAGGCGTTGCGCTCGACGGCTTCGCGCTTCTCGGCGATCTGACGAGCGGTGCGGTCTTCTTCGGTGACGAGGAAGGTGTCGCCGGCGCGGGGGACGCTCGACAGACCCTGCACCAGCACCGGACGGCTCGGGTAGGCCACCTCGACCGCGTCACCGTTCTCGTCGACCATCGCCCGCACACGGCCGTACGCCGTGCCGGCGACGATGGCGTCACCGACGTGCAGGGTGCCCGACTGGATCAGCACCGTGGCGACGGCACCGCGACCCTTGTCGAGACGGGCCTCGATCGCGACACCACGAGCGCTCTTGTCGGGGTTCGCCCGCAGGTCGAGCCCGGCGTCCGCCGTGAGCAACACGGCTTCGAGCAACGCGTCGATGTTCTTGTTGTCGCGGGCCGACACGTCGACGAACATGACGTCTCCGCCGTACTCTTCGGCGACGAGGCCGTACTCGGTGAGCTGCTGACGCACCTTGGCCGGGTTCGCACCCTCTTTGTCGATCTTGTTGACCGCGACCACGATCGGCACGTTCGCCGCCTGGGCGTGGTTCAGCGCCTCGACCGTCTGCGGCATGATGCCGTCGTCCGCCGCGACCACGAGGATCGCGATGTCGGTCACCTGGGCACCACGGGCACGCATTGCGGTGAACGCCTCGTGACCGGGGGTGTCGATGAAGGTGATGGCGCGCTCGACGCCCTCGTGCGGAGCCCACACCTGGTAGGCACCGATGTGCTGCGTGATGCCACCGGCCTCGCCGGCCACCACGTTGGCGTTGCGGATCGCGTCGAGCAGTCGGGTCTTTCCGTGGTCGACGTGGCCCATGACCGTGACGACGGGAGGACGGACCTGCAGGACGGACTCGTCCTCGTCTTCGAGCTCTTGCTCGAGATCGATGTCGAAGCCCTCGAGCAGCTCTTTGTCTTCGTCTTCGGGCGAGACGACCTGGATGTTGTAGCCGAGCTCTTCTCCGAGCACCTGGAAGGTGGCGTCGTCGAGGGACTCGGTCGCCGTCGCCATCTCACCGAGGTGGAACAGCACGGTCACCAGGTTGCCGGGGCTGGCGTCGATCTTGTCGGCGAAGTCGCTGATGGACGCGCCGCGACGCAGGCGGACGACCGTGTTGCCGTCGCCACGGGGGACGCTGACGCCACCCAGCGACGGGGCCGACCGCATCTCGAACTCGGCCCTCTTCGTCCGCTTCGACTTGCGTGCCTTGCTCTTGCCGCCACCGCGACCGAACGCACCGGCGGTACCGCCACCGGGACCACGGCCACGACCGCCACCACCGGAGGGGCGAGGGCCGCTGAAGCCGGGACGGAAGCCGCCGGCCGCACCGGGAGCACCGCCACCGGGACGTTGGAACCCGCCACCGGCACCACCGGGACGAGCGGCGCCGCCACCGGCGGGACGCTGACCGAAGCCGTTGGGGCGGGGACCGGCACCGACGCCGGGGCGCGGAGCGCCCGGACGGGGAGCACCGGGACGCGGGGCCTGCGGACGCGGGCCCGCGGCGCCACCGGGACGCGGCATGCTGCTGGCTGCGCCCGAACCACCGGGACGGGGCGCGCTCGGGCGACCCATGCCCTGGTTGCTGGCGAAGGGGTTGTTGCCGGGACGCGGGGCGCCGGGGCGGGGGCCACCGGGCTTGGGCCCGGCGGCACCGGGCTTGGCGGCGTCGTCGGCCGGAGCCGACGCGCCCTCTTTCGCCGCGGCGGCCGCGGCGGCGCGCTGCGCCTCGGCCTGGGCCTGGCGCTCGGCGACCGTCAGGGGCGCGACGGGTGCGGGGGCGGCGTCGACGTCGGGCTCGACGTCGGCCACCGGTGCCGGCGCGGGCTCGGCGACGGGGGGCTTGGGGGCCGCAGGACGCGGGCCTCCGGGCTTGGGTGCAGAAGTCGCGGGCTGCGTGGCGGTGCCGGCCGACGGGGCCTTCGCTGCGGGTGACGCGGCGGGCTTGGCGGCGCCGGCGAAGGCCTGGCGGAGCTTGCGCGCGACGGGAGGCTCGACGCTGGACGACGGGCCCTTGACGAACTCGCCCATCTCTTTGAGCTTCTCTAGTGCGGTCTTGCTGTCGATCCCCAGCTCGCTGGCGATCTCGTGTACGCGTGGTTTAGCCACAGTTCTCCTGTCTCGGGCCCTCCCCGAGACGGGAAGAGCCTTCAGTTCTGGACGGGTCTCATTTCGAGCCGCTCATTGGTGGTTGCTCATCAGTTGTCCATGTGCCGTTCAGCCTGTTCTGTCATGGCGATGGGTCGTGCCGGGACGATCCGCGTGAGGTAGGCGCGGAGCTCGTCGACGTCGGGTTCGGAGTCGAGGCGGAGTGCACGGCGGAAAGCCCTGCGCTTCACTGCCGACTCGAACGCGTCGATCGACGGCGTCAACCACGCACCCCGCCCGGGAAGGGTCGCGGTCTGATCGACCACGAGACGTCCGTTCTGGGCGACGACCCGCACGAGTGCGGATCGTGGAGCGCGCGTTCGAGTACCGATGCACGTTCTTACGGGTTCCACCTTACCCCCTCGGGTCGCGGGACGGGAGACGCTCGGGGCGAACGGCGCGGTGCGTCGATCGCCTCGAGCGTCTCGACGTCGACCCGGCGCGCGGATCGACATCCGGTCAATCGTCTTCGAGGATGCTGTCCGGCTGGATGTCGATCCGCGCGCCCGTGAGCTTCGCGGCGAGGCGGGCGTTCTGCCCCTCTTTGCCGATCGCGAGCGACAGCTGGTAGTCGGGCACGAGGGCCCGGACGGCCTTGGTCGACGCGTCGATCACGAAGGCCGACGAGACCTTGGCGGGCGACAGGGCGCTGGCCACGAAGGTCGGGAGGTCGCTCGAGTAGTCGACGATGTCGATCTTCTCGTCGTTCAGCTCAGTGGTGACGGCACGCACCCGCTGCCCCATCTCACCGATGCAGGCGCCCTTGGCGTTGACGCCGGGCTCGGTGGCGCGGACGGCCATCTTGGTGCGGTGGCCGGCCTCGCGAGCCAGCGAGACGATCTCGACGACGCCGCTGGCGATCTCGGGCACCTCGAGCGCGAACAGCTTGCGCACGAGCGAGGGGTGGGTGCGCGAGACGGTGATCTGCGGCCCCTTGGTGCCCTTGCTGACACCGGTCACGTACACGCGGATGCGCGAGCCGTGGTCGTACTTCTCGCCCGGCACCTGTTCTTCGGGAGGCAGGATCGCCTCGACCGTTCCGAGGTCGACGTGGATCATGCGAGGGTTCGGCCCCTGCTGGATGACGCCCGCGACAATGTCGCCCTCTCGGCCCTTGAACTGGCCGAGCACCTTGTCGTCGCCGATGTCGCGGAGGCGCTGGTTGATGACCTGCTTGGCCGCGAAGGCCGCGATGCGGCCGAAGTCGCTCGGGCTGTCGACGGACTCGCCGACGACCTCGCCCTCGTCGTCACGCTCGATGGCGAACACGGAGACGTGGCCGGTCTTGCGGTCGAGTTCGACGCGAGCAGCCGGGATGCGGCTCTCGGGCTGGTTCGTGTGCTTGAGGTAGGCCGTCAAGATGGCCTGCTCGATGATGCGCACGAGTTCGTCGAAGGGGATCTCGCGCTCGCGCTCCATGAGACGCAGCACGCTCAGGTCGATGTCCACTGAGGGCCTCCACTGTTCAGATCTGCAGGCTGCACGCACGATGGCGCGCACAGCATCCCTCTACGGTACCCGAGAGCGGGGTGCCCGGCGGACCGTCCGTGGGGTCGGCACCGCGCCTCCTGCGGGTTCGACGAGGTCGAGCCGAGGAGGCGCGGTGCCGGTGGTCAGGACGCCCGCGGAGCCGTGAGGGTCGCGACGGCCTCGGCCACGGGGACCGGGGTGCGTTCGCCGGTGCGGCGGTCCCAGAGCTCGACGACGCCCTCGCCGGCCGAACGCCCGACGACGACGATCTGCGGCACGCCGAGCAGTTCGGCGTCGCCGAACTTGACGCCCGGCGAGACCTTGGGACGGTCGTCGTAGAGCACGTCGAGACGGTGGGCCTCGAGGTCGGCCGTGAGCTTCTCGGCGACCTCGTAGACGACGGGGTCCTTGCCGGTGGCGACCACGTGGACGTCGAACGGGGCGACGTTGGCGGGCCAGACCAGGCCCTTTTCGTCGTTGTTCGCCTCGGCGATGACCGCGAGGATGCGGGTCACGCCGATGCCGTACGAGCCCATCGTCACCGTGACCTGCTTGCCGTTCTCGTCGAGCACCTTGAGCCCGAGGGCCTCGGCGTACTTGCGACCGAGCTGGAAGACGTGGCCGATCTCCATGCCGCGGGCCGTCTCGATCGGGCCGGACCCGTCGGGCGCGGGGTCGCCCTCGCGGACCTGGGCGGCCTCGATGGTGCCGTCGGCGGTGAAGTCGCGACCCATGACGAGGTCGGCGACGTGCACGCCCTTCTCGTTCGCCCCGGTGACCCAGGCCGAACCCTCGACCACGCGCGGGTCGACGAAGTAGCGGATGCCCGAGTCGGACTCGCTGCCGAGCACCTGCGGGCCGAGGTAGCCGCGCACGAGGACCGGGTTCTTCGCGAAGTCGGCGTCACCCGCGGCCTCGACCCCTGCCGGGGCGAAGGCGACCTCGAGCCGCTTCATGTCGACCTCGCGGTCGCCGGGCAGCCCCACGACCACGAGCTCGCGGGTGCCGTCGAGGTGGCTGAGCGCCACCACGACGTTCTTCAGCGTGTCGGCGGCCGTCCACGCGGCGCCGTCGCGGGGCTCGTGCGCCTCGAGCTGCGCCACCAACGAGTCGATCGTCGGGGTGTCGGCAGGAGCCAGGCGACGCGCGGGGGCGAGGCCCTCGATCGGCACGGCGTCGGGCACGATCGTCGTGAAGGCCTCGACGTTGGCCGTGTAGCCGCCGGCCGACCGGACGAAGGTGTCCTCGCCGATGGCGGTGGGGTGCAGGAACTCCTCGCTGCGCGAGCCGCCCATCGCCCCGGCGTCGGCCTTGACGATGACGTACTCGAGGCCGAGGCGGGTGAAGATGCGCTCGTAGGCGTCGCGCTGCTTCTGGTAGCTGTCGTCGAGGCCGGCGTCGGACGCGTCGAACGAGTAGGCGTCCTTCATGGTGAACTCGCGACCGCGCAGCAGGCCGGCGCGGGGACGGGCCTCGTCGCGGTACTTGTCCTGGATCTGGAAGAGCGTCAAGGGCAGGTCTTTGTAGGACGAGTAGAGGTCTTTCACCAGGAGGGTGAAGGCTTCTTCGTGCGTGGGAGCCAGGAGGTAGTCGGCGTCCTTGCGGTCCTTCAGGCGGAACATGCCCTCGCCGTACTCGGTCCAACGACCGGTGGCCTCGTAGGGCTCACGCGGCAGCAGCGCCGGGAAGTGCACCTCTTGAGCGCCCGCGGCCTGCATCTCGTCACGGATGACGGCCTCGATCTTGGCCTTGACGCGCAGGCCGAGGGGCAGCCAGGCGAAGACGCCCGGTGCCTGACGACGGATGTACCCGGCGCGGACGAGCAGCCGGTGGCTGGTCACCTCGGCGTCGGAGGGGTCTTCTCGGAGGGTGCGGACGAAGAGCTGGGAGAGACGTGTGGACACCCGTCCAGCTTAGGGGCGCGCCCGACTCACCACGGCTTGCCGTCGTAGTCGCCCGGGTTCTGCTCGTAGTACCGGTCGCGGTCGGTGTCTTGCTGTTGCTGCTGCTGGCTCTGCTCGCCCTGCTGCTGCAACTGGTCGAGGGGGTCGTCGGACGGGGCCTGCCCCTGGCCCTCGCCGGGCTCGTCTCCCCCGGCACCGGGGTCGCTGCCGTCGCCGCCCGGCTGTTGCTCGTCGCCCTGACCGCCCTGGGCCTGGTCGCCCTTCTCGTCGAGCCGCTGCTGGGCGTCGTCGAGTGGCTGCGAGGTGTCGGGCTGCTGGGGGTCCTCCGGCGGCTGGAAGCAACCCTCCGGTGCCCCGTCGATGGTCTTCTGACCGAGTTCGTAGAGGGCCTCGGCGTCGGCGTACCTGAGCTCGAGCAGCGCGGCGTCGCCCTGGGCCTCGATCGTGAGCACGAGGTTGACCCGGATGACGCACGAGATCGTGGCGTCGTCGGGGGCCAGGTCGAGGGCCGTGACGAACTCGCCACGCGCCACGTCGAGCACGCCGATCTGCGCGTACGCGGTGCCACGGTCGAAGTGGTGCACCCACGGTTCGACCACGTTGGCGACGCCCAGCGGCTCGCTGAGGGACGCGCTGCGCTCGAACTCACGGTCACCGTACGACCACTGCGTCAGGGCGGCGAAGGCGGGCAGGCTGAGCAGCTTGAGCGCGACGAGCAGCACGACCAGGACGGCCGGAGCCGACCAGAGCAGCAGCCGGCGCCGGAGGTGCTTGCGGTACTGCTCGACGTTCGGCCCGGCCTCGGCCTCGTGGGCCCGGCGGACCTCGTCGACGGGCGGGGGCACGAGGGTGTCGGTCACGACTGCGCTCCTCTCTCGGGCCGGTGGCCGCCACCCGCGGGCGTGGCCCCGTGCCCGCGTCCGGGGCGCGTCGGCCGGGACGGCCGGACCTCGCCGAGGGCCCGCGCGACGAGGGCGACGTCGAGCAGCAGCAGCAGGAAGGCCGGGATCGCCGCGATCCAGTAGAGGTCGATCAGGCTGTCCGCGCGACCGTCGTCGGAGGCGACGGCACCGTCACGGGCGTCCGCCACCGCCGCGTCGACGGAGGTGTCGGCCGTGCGGTGGACGTACGGCACGCCGAGCTGGTCGGCGATGCGCCGCAGGGCGTCCTCGTCGATGACCGATACCGCGTCGGGGTCACCGGGCTGCGTGCGGTCCTGGATGTACTCCTCGGTCGAGTACTCGTCGCCGTAACCGTCGAACACGCGCATCTTGCCCCCTTGCTCGGTGCCGTACCCGAACACCGCCCCACCGTCGACGTCGCCTGCCGAGGCCGCGAAGCTCTCGGGCTCGGTACCGCTGGTCTGCTCGCCGTCGCCGAGGTAGTACACGACGTTCGCGCGCTCCGGTGCGTTCTGGCGGGCCTCGGTGAGCCGTTCTGCCAACAAGTCGTTCGCCTCGCTGATCGAGCTGCCGCTCGAATAGTAGGTGACCTCTTGGTTCATGGCGTCCGCCGCGGCCACCACGGCCGAGGCGTCGTCGGTCAGAGGCGTCCGCAGCACGGCGGTGCTGTCGAACGAGAGCAACGAGAAGCGGGCACCGGCCAGCTGGGAGGTGACCTCGGCGACGTCCGCCCGGACGCCGTCGAGGCGCCGCTGGCCGTCGCCCCAGTCTTCTGCCGCGATGCTCGAGGTGGTGTCGACGACGAAGAAGACGTTGAGCTGTGCGACCGACGCCTGGGCGGAACCGCCGGGCAGGCTGGGTCGGACGGCCACGACCAGCAGCAGTGCGACGATCACCAGGCGGCGCACCCAGGTGAGCAGGGCACGACGACGGCGCCGTTCGGCGACGACGCGCCAGCCGGTGAAGCCGAGCAACGCGGCGGCGGCCACGATCACCAGCCACCAGGGCATGACCGGCTGGAACACCAGCGCCCCCGCGATCACAGTCGCACCCGCCAGAGCAGGACGAGCCCACCCATCGCCACGATCAACGCGGCGATCGCGAGCGCCTGGGGGTGGTCGGTCACCACGAGGCGGCGGGCTCCGGTGAACAGCCCGGCCTCGCGGGCGTCGATCTCGTCGACGATCTGGGGCACCGTCGTCGAGTCGGCGAGGGCGTAGTAGCCGCCGTCCGTCGACTCGGCCGCTGCGCGGAGCTCGGCGGCGACCTGGTCGGCCACGGCGTCGGTGCCGTGGTCGGCGGGGTTGACGGCGTAGACCCGGACGTCGCGCTCGGCCGCCAGGTCGGCCGCCTCGGTCAGGGTCAGCAGGGCCTTGCCGTTGACGTAGTTGTCGGTCGCGAGCACGACCGACTTGGGTCGCGTGCCGTCGTCGTCGCCGAAGCCGAGCACGCACGAGGCCAGGCCGTCGCCGATGAGGGACGCCCCGTCGCCGCGGTCGGTGCCCGTCCAGTAGCGGGTGCCGTTCTCGCCCATCGTGTCGAACGAGTCGCGGTACTGCTCGAGCTGGGTGCGGACGAAGTCGTAGTCGTCGGTGAGCGGGAAGGCCTGGACGGCCGAACTGTCGAAGAGGTAGAGCCCGATGCGTTCGCCGTCGAGGCCCTGGGCGAGCGTCGAGAACGTGTCGACGATCTGCGAGTCGACCTCGGTCATCGAGCCCGAGACGTCGAGGCAGAGCATGATGTCGCGCTTGTACGACTGCGGCTCGACGACGTCGGTGCTCGACACCCGGGCGGCGAGCAGCACGCTGATGCCGGTCAGCGCCACCATCGCGACGAGCACGACGCCGAGGGCCGCACGGTACCGCCGGACGATGCGCTGGTAGGCGGGCAGGGCCGTCAGTCGCTCGCCATGTGCGACGGGGACGCCGAGCCGACGGAGGCGCGCCAGGTCTCGGCGCCTCCACCGCACGTAGAGCCAGGCCGCCAGTGCCACGACCGCCAGTGCGGCCAGCGGCAGCCACCAGAAGATCAGCCCCATGACGACACCAGGTCTCTCGCGGTGGCGACGGCACGAGCCGTGTCGCCCGGTTCTTCGAGCCGGAAGGCCGGCGGGTAGTACTGCTCGACGGCCCCGGCGAGCCGGGGCAGGTTCGACTCGCGGAGGTCGGCCAGGGTCATCACGTGGGTGTCGACTCCGTTGGTCTCGTGGGCGAAGAACCGCAGCAACAGGCTGAGCCGAGAGTGCACCCCGCGGTCGTTGAGCCGACCCGCCGTCGCCGCGGTCTCGACCTCGTCGATCAGGGCCAGGTACTTGGCCTTGGTGTCGGCGAGGTCCGCCGGTCGCGACGCCGCGAGGGCCGCCCGCTGGGCGGGCGGCAGCCGCCGGGCCGAGAACCGGAAGACGAAGACGTACCAGGCGACCACGAGGGCGAGTCCCACGAGGCCGAGGACGAGCCAGAGCACCCAGAGCGGGTACTGGTAGGGCCCGAAGAAGTCGTCAGCGCCCGACACGGCGGTGCTTCTCGATCAGGGCGAACAGGCCCGGCACGACCTCGGCCTGGCTGCCGAGTCGCTGACTGCTGATGCCGAGGGCCTGCAGCTCTCGCTCGGTGTCGCCGACGCGTCGGACGGACGTGTCGTCGAACTCGCGCCTCAGTTCGGCGTTCTCGCGGAGGTACGCCGGCAGGCCGGACATCTCGCTCACGTCGAAGACCTCGCCGGCACGACCCGCTCGCGTCATGAGGTCGGCGTCGCCGACGGTCAGCCAGACCACCTCGTGTTGGGCCCGCAGGCGACGCAGCAGACGGGTGATGCGCTCGTCGATCGCCACGTCGTCGGTCACCACCAACAGCATCGATCGACGGCGGATGCCCCGCGCGACCCACTCGAGGACCTGGGCCAGGTCGCTCGTGGGAGCGTCGAGGTCGACCCGCCGGTCGACCTGACGCAAGAGGGTCTCGAGGTGCGCTTCGGTCGCACCGGCGGGGTGGGCGCGCGTGCCGGACGAGTCGCCGGCCACGAGCGACACGACGTCGCCGTGCTTCGCTGCGATGTAGGCCAGCGCACCGGCGGCCATCAGGGCGATGTCTTTCTTGGACTCACCACTCGTGGCCGTCGCCGCCATGTTGCGCCCGGTGTCCATCACGAGGACGAGGTTCTGCCGCCGACTGGCGATGTAGCGCTTGACGAGGGGCTCGCCGTGTCGTGCCGTGGCCTTCCAGTCGATGTCTTTGACCTCGTCGCCGGGCACGTAGGCCCGGAGGTCGTCGAAGTCGTGGCTGCGGCCGTGGTGCACCGAGGCGTAGCCCCCCTCGAGCAGGTCGATGGTGCGTCGGTGGGCGAAGAGGCCCATCTTGGTCCGCACGCGCAACAGCAGGCTGGCCACCGGCGTCAGGGGGTCTGGACGGCGCCGAAGACGGCGTCGATGATCGTCTCGGGTGCCACCTCGTCGGCGGTCGCCTCGTAGTTCAGGATCAGGCGGTGGCGCAACACGGAGTGCCGCAGGTGTTTCACGTCTTCGGGGATGACGTAGTCGCGGCCGTGCAACAGGGCGAGGGCCCGCGCTGCCTGCATGAAGGCGATGCTGGCCCGAGGACTGGCCCCGAACTCGACGTAGTCGGCGAGGGTCGCCGGGATGTACTGCTGCGGGTGCCGGGTGACGTAGATGAGCTGGACGATGTAGTTCACGATCGACGCGTCGACGTAGACGCGCTTGGCCAGGTCTTGCAGGTAGACGACGTCGCCCAGCCCGACACCGGTCGACGGCGCGGTGGCCTCGTCGTAGACGCCGCTCTCGATGCGGCGGATGATCTCGGCCTCTTCGGCCGGCGACGGGTAGTCGAGGATCTCTTTGAGCAGGAACCGGTCGAGCTGCGCCTCGGGCAGCTGGTAGGTGCCCTCTTGTTCGATCGGGTTCTGCGTCGCGAGCACGAGGAACGGTGAGGGGAGCTGGTAGACCGTGCCACCGATCGTCGTCTGCCGCTCTTGCATCGCCTCGAGCATGGCGCTCTGCGTCTTGGCGCTCGACCGGTTGATCTCGTCGAGCAGGACGAAGTTCGAGTGGACCGGACCGAGCTGGGTGACGAAGGTCGACTTCTGGGCGTCGTAGATCTGGGTGCCCGTGATGTCGCTCGGCAGCAGGTCGGGGGTGCACTGGATGCGCCGGAAGCTCGCGTCGATCGACTGCGCGATGGTCTGCGCGGCCGTCGTCTTCGCCAGACCGGGGACGCTCTCGAGGAGGACGTGCCCGCCGGTGATCAAGGCGACCAGCAGGGTGTCGCGGAGGGCGGTCTGACCGACGACCTTGCGGGCGAACGCCTGCGAGACCGCCCCGACGATCTGCCGTGCCCGTTCGAGCTCGGCGGGTGTCACGGGGGCCGGAGCCGGCGGCGGGGTCTGGCTGGCGGTGGCGGTGTCGGTCACGCGCCCCACTGTAAACCAGTCCCCCGACAGCGTCGGCCCGCGTGACCGCGGGGCCGTCAGCGCCGCAGCGCCCGCCTCGCGAGCCAGTTGCCGAGGAACTGCACGAGCTGCACCAGGACGATGATCAGCAGCACGGCCGCCCAGGTCACCACCGGGTCGAACTGCCGGTAGCCGTACAGCAGGGCGAAGTTTCCGAGACCGCCACCACCGATGTAGCCGGCCACCGCCGACATGTCGACCAGCGCGACGAAGATGAACGTGTAGCCGAGCACCAGCGGGCCGAGGGCCTCGGGCAGCAGCACGGTGCCGATGATGCGGGCGGGGCCGGCTCCGGCGGCTCGTGCAGCC
Source organism: Frigoribacterium sp. VKM Ac-1396 (assembly GCF_015350895.1). Classification (NCBI taxonomy): domain Bacteria; kingdom Bacillati; phylum Actinomycetota; class Actinomycetes; order Micrococcales; family Microbacteriaceae; genus Frigoribacterium; species Frigoribacterium sp. VKM Ac-1396. The sequence continues at coordinate 662,169 of NZ_JADKSD010000001.1, forward strand.
TCGATGACGCCCGGCTGGACGGTGAGCAGGTTCTGCTCGACGATTCGCGAGATGGCGAACGACGCCGCGAGCGAGAGGGTGAAGATGATCGCCGGGTTGCCGCTGCCCGAGCCGATCACGAACCTCGCCAGCGGTTGGGCCGCGGCCAGGAAGATGATGAACGGGATGGGACGGAACACGTTCACGACCACGTTGAGGACGCCGTAGACGGCGCGGTTCTCGAAGAGGGCCCCGCCTCGGGTCAGGTAGAGCGCCAGGCCGAGCACGAGCCCGCCGATGCCACCGAAGAGCAGCGTCAGGGCGACGATGTACACGGTCTCGACGGCCGCCTGCCAGAGCATGGGTTGCAGTTCGATCAGGGAGTCCATGTCAGCGTCCTTCCGTCGTGGAGGTCGAGGTGGGCGCGGACGCGGCCGCACCCGACGCGGGCAGCTCGGTCGCGGTGGCGCCGAGTTCGGCGACCGCGGATCGCACCGCCGCGGCGTCGCCCGTGACCGCGAGGGTGAGGGTGCCGAAGGTGCGCCCCTGGATGTCGTTGACTCCCCCGAAGACGATCTCGAACGACAGGCCGTGACGGGCGAGCAGGGCGAAGACGTCGCGCTGGTCCACGCCGCCCTCGGCGATGCGCACCGACACGAGGGTGCCCTCGTGACGGGCCCGCAACGCCTCGAGCTCGTCGCCGTGGGGCGTGCCCGCGATGACGGTCGAGACGAAGCGCTTGGTCGACGCCTGTTGCGGGTCGGAGAAGACCTCGAACGTGGGGCCGGTCTCGACGACCCGGCCGGAGTCCATCACGGCCACCCGGTCGGCGATCGACTTGATGACGTCCATCTCGTGGGTGATCACGACGATCGTGATGCCCAGCTCGGCGTTGACGCGCTTGAGCAGGGCCAGCACCTCGCTCGTCGTCTCGGGGTCGAGCGCGCTCGTGGCCTCGTCGGCCAGCAGGATGCGCGGGTTGGTGGCGAGGGCGCGGGCGATGCCGACGCGCTGCTTCTGACCGCCCGAGAGCTGGTCGGGGCGGGCGTGGGCCTTGTCGCCGAGACCGACGAAATGCAGCAGGTCGCTGATGCGTCGCTGGTGTTCGGCCTTGGGCACGCCGGCCGCCTTGAGGGGGAACTCGACGTTGCCCCAGACCGTCTTCGACGAGAAGAGGTTGAACTGCTGGAAGATCATGCCGATGCCGGCCCGCACGCCGCGCAGCTCGCGTTCGCGCAGACCGGTGATCTCGCGGCCGTCGATCTCGATGCGGCCGCTCGTCGTGGGCTCGAGCGCGTTGACGAGACGCACGAGGGTGCTCTTGCCCGCGCCCGAGTAACCGATGATGCCGAAGATCTCGCCCTCGGCGATCTCTAGGCTCACGCCGTCGACCGCGGTCAGCGGTGCGGCGCCCTTCTCTCGGGGCGGGTACGTCTTGACGACGTCGGTAAGGGTGATGGCGGGCACGCGTTCTCCTCAGCACGGGCGGAGGCCCGGACCACGAGCGTCGTTCTGCGCGCGATCCGGGCCGGGGTGGGCGACCTCGTGGGTCAGCCGTTCTGTTCGACGAGCTTCTCGGTCTCGGTCAGCGACTCCTCGAGGTCGCTCACGGGGATCTTCGTGATGATCGCCGTTCCGCCCGAGTTGTCGACGACGCCGTCGGTGACGGCCTTGGTGTCCTGGTAGATCTGGACGAGCTTCGCGTACGTGGCGTCGTCCTTGTCCTCTGCGCGGGCGGCGAAGACGTTGGCGTAGGGCACCGACGACGGGTCGTTCGGGTCGTCCTGGGCGATGACGTCGTCGGTCGACAGGCCGGCCTTCGTCGCGAAGTCGTTGTTGATGATGGCGCCGGCGTAGTCGGGCAGCGACGTGGCGGCGAGGTCGGCGCTCACCGTGGCGACCTTCACCTTCGATTTCGACTCGTCGATGTCGTTGACGCCCGAGAAGATGCTGCCGCCGTCCTTCAACGAGACCAGGCCGTTCGACTGCAGCACGAGCAGGGCGCGAGCCAGGTTGCTCGAGTCGTCGGGGATCGCGACGGTGTCGCCCTTCTGGAACTCGCTCAGCTCGGTGTACTCCGACGAGTACAGCGGCAGGGGGTAGATGGCCGTCGAACCGATCGGCACGATGTCGTTGCCCGAGGCCACGTCGTACTGCGCGAGGTAGACGATGTGCTGGAACTGGTTCAGGTCGATCTCGCCGTCGGCGAGGGCGGGGTTCGGCTGCTCGTAGTCCGAGTAGTCGACCAGGTCGACGGTGATGCCCTCGTCGGCCGCGGCCTGGACGAAGTCGGCCCAGTACGGGTCGCTCGCGCCGACGACTCCGATGCGCACGGTCTCGTCGTCGCCACCGCCACGGGTGACGCCGATGGCGATGCCGACGGCGGCGAGCACGACGACGATGGCGACGATGATCGCGATGAGTCGACCGGGGCCCTTCTTGGGGGCGTCGATCAGGGGGGCGCTGCTGGTCATGGGGTCCTCTCGGGGCGCTGCGGGGGCACCGCTCGGTGGTGGGCCGAGGCTGTCGCGGTGCGTCGTCCATGGTGGCCGACGCCCCGGGCCGCGTCACATCGGCGCGTCACACGACGACACACGCTCCGACCCGCCCCGGGCACGGACACGACCACGCACGGGAGGCGCGGTGCGAGAGATCTCGCACCGCGCCTCCTGAAGGGGGTCGCCTCACCCCCGGGGTGGCCCGGGTCAGACGGTGACGACCTCGGGCGAGCCGAGCTCGCCGGGGGGCATCTCGGCCGCGAGGCGGTTGGCTTCGTCGATGAGGGTCTGGACGATCTCGGACTCGGGGACGGTCTTGATGACCTCGCCCTTGACGAAGATCTGCCCCTTGCCGTTGCCCGAGGCGACGCCGAGGTCGGCCTCGCGGGCCTCGCCCGGACCGTTGACGACGCAGCCCATGACGGCGACGCGCAGCGGCACGGTCATGCCCTCGAGCCCGTCGGTGACGTCGTTGGCCAGCTTGTAGACGTCGACCTGGGCACGACCGCAGCTGGGGCAGCTGACGATCTCGAGCTTGCGCTCACGCAGGTTGAGCGACTGCAGGATCTGCAGGCCGACCTTGACCTCTTGGGCGGGAGGCGCGCTGAGGCTCACCCGGATCGTGTCGCCGATGCCCTCGCTCAGCAGGATGCCGAAGGCCGTCGCCGACTTGATCGTGCCCTGGAACTCGGGGCCGGCCTCGGTCACGCCGAGGTGCAGGGGCCAGTCGCCGCGCTCGGCGAGCTGGCGGTAGGCCTTGACCATGACGATCGGGTCGTTGTGCTTGACCGAGATCTTGAAGTCGTGGAAGTCGTGCTCTTCGAAGAGCGATGCCTCCCACACGGCGGACTCGACGAGCGCCTCGGGCGTGGCCTTGCCGTACTTCTGCAAGATGCTCGGCTCGAGCGACCCAGCGTTGACGCCGATGCGGATGGACACGCCGGCCGCCTTCGCTGCCGCGGCGATCTTGCCCACCTGGTCGTCGAACTTGCGGATGTTGCCCGGGTTGACCCGCACGGCCGCGCAACCGGCGTCGATCGCCTGATAGACGTAGTTGGGCTGGAAGTGGATGTCGGCGATGACCGGGATCTGGCTCTTCTTCGCGATGATCGGAAGGGCCTCGGCGTCGTCGCGACTCGGCACGGCCACGCGCACGATGTCGCACCCGCTGGCCGTGAGCTCGGCGATCTGCTGCAGGGTCGCGTTGATGTTGGGCGTCGGCGTCGTGGTCATCGACTGGACGCTGACGGGGGCGTCGCCACCCACGAGCACCTTGCCCACCTTGATCTGCCGCGTCTTGCGGCGCGGGGCGAGGACTTCGGGGACCTTCGGCATTCCGAGATTGACTGCTGGCACGGGTGTCATCGTAAACCTCGGCGCTGGACGGCGGGTGACCGGCCGTCGACGAGTCGCAGGCGGCGTCAGCCGAAGATGTTGATCGGGTTGACGATGTCGGCGTAGGTGAGCAGCACGGTCATGCCGCCGAGCAGGATGACGACCGCGAAGGTCACGGGGATGGCCTTGGCCGTGTCGACGGGCCCCGGGTCGGGTCGACGGAACAGCTTCGCGAAGCCGCGGCGGACGGCCTCGATCAGCGCGCCGGCCACGTGACCCCCGTCGAGCGGCATGAGCGGCACGAGGTTGAAGACGAACAGCGCGACGTTGAGGCTCGCGAGCAGGCCGACGAGCGTGCTGATGCGGTCGACCACCGGGATGGTGTCGAGGCTCGCGATCTCGCCCGCCATGCGGCCGACACCGACGACGCTGACCGGACCGTTCGGGTCGCGTTCGGCACCGCCGAACGCCGCCTGCGCCACCCCGACGAGGCGCTGCGGCAGGCTGACGATGACCCCGGCCACGTGAGCGACGTTGTCGCCCACGGCCGGCAGCACGGCCGTGACCGGCTGGCGCACCTTCTCGTAGGCGAAGCCGATGCCGACGAAGCCGACCTCCTGGGTCTGCGAACTGCCGTCGGGGTTCGTCGCGACGGCGCCGCTCGAGGTCGTCACATACCGCTCGGACAACGCCGGCGTCACCTGCAGCGTGCGCTCGGCGCCGTCGCGGTCGACCACGACGTCGAGGGTCTCGCCGGGCGATCGCTGCAGGATGCTCGTGATCTGGTCGCCGTCGGTGACGGTCGTCCCGTCGATCGAGACGATCCGGTCGCCGTTCAGCATGCCGGCGGCGTAGGCGGGGGCCTCGGCCGCGTCCGCGGGGCAACTCGTCTCGGTCGACCCGGCGGGCAGCACGCAGGTGCTGACGCTTCCGACGGTCGTGCTCGCCTGCTGGACCCCGAAGCCGCAGAGCAGCACGGCGAAGAGGGCGATCGCGATCAGCAGGTTCATGAACGGCCCGCCGAGCATGATGATCACGCGCTTGTGCACGGGGAGTCGGTAGAACGTGCGCGACTCGTCGCCCTCGTCGATCGTCTCGGCGCTGGCCGTGCGGGCGTCTTGCACGAGGGTGTTGAAGAAGCCGGTGCTCGACTGTCGCGCGCCTCCTCCGGCCTTGCCCGGGGGGAACATGCCCGACATCGAGATGTAGCCACCGAGCGGCAGCGCCTTGACGCCGTACTCGGTCTCGCCCTTCTTCCGCGAGAAGACGGTCGGCCCGAAGCCGATCATGTACTGACCGACCTTCACGCCGAACTTCTTCGCCGGCACGAGGTGGCCCACCTCGTGCAGGGCGATCGACACGGCCAACCCGACGACCAGGACCAGGACGCCGAGCACGAAGAGGAGGATCGTCTGCACCGGGCAAGGGTAACCGCCCCCGGCCGGACGTCCACCGCGTCGACGCCATGACGACGCTGGGAGCCCCGAACTGGGGCGGTCCCACGCGGGGCCGTACGGCGCGGCCGCCTCAGCGGGCCGGCAGCGCGGCCGCCTCAGCGAGCCAGCAGCGCGTCCGCCTCGGCGCGGGCCCAGCGCTCGGCGTCGAGCACGCCCTCGAGGCTGCTCTCGCCCGCGGCGTGCCGGTCGACGACGGCGTCGACCACGTCGAGGATGTCGAGGTAGCCCACCCGGCCGGCGTGGAACGCCAGGACGGCCTGCTCGTTCGCGGCGTTGAACACGGCCGGGTACGTGCCACCTGCCCGTCCGACCTGCTTCGCGAGCCGGACGGCCGGGAAGGCCTCGTCGTCGAGCGGCTCGAAGGTCCACGAGGAGGCGCGGGTCCAATCGAGCGGGGCGCCCACGCCCTCGACGCGGTCCGGCCACGCGAGCCCCAGCGAGATCGGCAGGCGCATGTCGGGCGGCGAGGCCTGCGCGATGGTCGAGCCGTCGACGAACTCGACCATCGAGTGCACGATCGACTGTGGGTGCACGGTGACGTCGATCTGGTCGTAGTCGACGTCGAAGAGGAGGTGCGCCTCGATCACCTCGAGCCCCTTGTTGACCAGGGTCGACGAGTTCGTCGTGACGACGAGGCCCATGTCCCATGTCGGGTGCGCCAAGGCCTCCCGAGGCGTGACGTCGGCGAGCGAGTCTCGGCTGCGGCCACGGAACGGCCCGCCCGACGCGGTCAGCACCAGCCGACGCACCTCACGCTCGGCCCCGGAGCGCAGGGCCTGGGCGATCGCGGAGTGCTCGGAGTCGACGGGCACGATCTGACCGGGGGCAGCCCGCTGCTTCACGAGGTCGCCGCCGACGATCAGGCTCTCCTTGTTGGCGAGGGCGAGCGACGCGCCCGAGTCGAGGGCGGCGAGCGTCGGGGCGAGCCCGACCGATCCGGTGATGCCGTTCAGCACGACGTCGGCCCGGACGTCCCTGACGAGCTGGACCGATTCGTCCGTGCCGAGGGCCGTGTGCTCGACGCCGAACTCGGCCGCCTGCGCGGCGACGCCCTCGCGGTCGGAGCCGGCCGAGAGGCCGACGACCTCGAACAGGTCGGGGTGGGCCCGGACGACGTCGAGGGCCTGCACCCCGATCGAACCGGTGGAACCGAGGATGGTGATGCGGCGCATGGGGTCAGCCTAGGGCGGTCGCACCGGCCCGGCCCGCCCTGCGGTCAGGCGACGGCGAGGATGTCGATCACGAAGACGAGGGTGTCGGTGCCGCCGATGCCGGCCGACGGCTGCCCCGCCTCGCCGTACCCCTCGCTCGGCGGGATGATCACGACGACCTGCGACCCCACGGTCTGACCGATCATGGCCTTCGCGAACCCGGGTACGACCTGGTCGGTCGAGAACGGCGTCGGGGTGCCCTTGCCCCAGCTCTGGTCGAAGACCTCGCCCGTGGTCCAGTTGACGCCCTGGTACTGCACGGTGACGTTCGCCGGGTCGGGCACGGCGGCGCCGTCACCCTTCTTCAGCACCTCGATGCGGAGGTCGGACGGCGGGTCGGTGCCGGCGGGGATCGTGACGGTCGGCTGGCCGTCGTCGGCGAGCTCGACGGTCGGGAACCCGTCCGTCGGGGGCTGCGCTTCGCCCGTCGCCTTCGTCGGCACGATCGACACGACGTCGGCCACGATGACGACGGGGGTCGGCGCGGCGTCCTGCTCGGTGGCGGTGGCCGTCGTCATGTCGGCGGCCGAGGCGATGGTCACCGTGCGACTGCCCGAGGCGACGCAGGCGATCGCGTCGACGATGCCCGGGACGTAGTAGTCGGTGCTGACCGTCAGCTGCGTCGGCTGCTGACCGTCGTCGAACCCGGCGGACGTGACCTCGGCCCCGGTCGCGGCGTCGTAGACGGCGATGCGCACGTTGGCGACCGAGCCTTGCTCGGCGACCTCGCCGTCGCCCTCGACGAGCGTGGTGCGTTGCGTCGAGGTGACCTCGAGCGGCGAGTCGAAGGCCACCTGGGGCTTGGACCCGACGTCGCCGGTGACGTCGACGCCGTCCGACAGGGCACCGGAGTTTGGCGCCTGGCAGTCGCCGGACGCGGTGCTCGCCGTCGGCGCCGGCTCGTCGGGGCCAGCCGTGCAGCCGCTGAGCACCAGTGCGACGAGCGGGACGCTCACGAGCGCGACCCACCGGCCCGGTCGGCCCCGCCGGAGGGCAGCCGAGGACGAAGGAGGCGCGGTGCGGGTCATCGGAGGACGGTCTCGCCGGTCGTCGTCGGCCGGCTCAGGAGACGGCGAGGATGTCGATGACGAAGACGAGCGTGTCGGTGCCCGAGATGCCGGCCTGGGGCTGCCCGGACTCGCCGTAGCCGTCGGCCGGCGGGATGACGACGACGGTCTGCGACCCGACGGTCTGGCCGATCATGCCGTCGGCGAAGCCCGTGATGACCTGGTCGGTCGAGAACGTCGCGGGTGCCCCGCGTGACCAGCTCTCGTCGAAGATCTCACCGGTGTTCCAGATGACGCCCTGGTACTGGACCGTGACGGTGTCACCGGCCTGGACCGTGGCGCCGTCGCCCTTGATCAGCGTCTCGACGCCGAGCTCGGTGGGAGCGTCGGCGTCGGGCACGGTCACCGTGGGACGACCGTCGGCGTCGAGCTCGACGGTCGGGAACCCGGCCTGCGGGGCCTGGGGTTCACCGGTGGCGCGCAGCGGGACGTCGGAGGTCGCCGACGCCGAACTGCTCGGCGTCGAGGCGTCGGTCGATCCGCCCGCGTCGCCGGCGCAGGCGGCCAGGGACAGGAGGAGGGCAGGGACGGCCAGGAGGGCGAGGGAGCGGCGCATGGTGGTCTCTCGGTCGGGGTGGAGGGGGTCGTGCCGTGGGGATCGGCACGGCGGACGTGCCGTGCCATTGTGCCTCACGCCCGGTCGGCTTCTCTGGACGCCGCCACCACGGTGGGCTCGTGGCCGACGGGGAAGGCGACGGATGCCGCGATGAAGCACTTCCGGCTCGCCTCGGCGTGCAGCTCGAGGGCACGCTCGACCATGCCCTCGTCGGCGACCGTGACGGTCGGTCGGAGGGTCACCGACGTGAAGCGCCCGCCGCCGTCGTGTGTCTGGGTCATGCGCCCCACCGCGGCGTCCTGGTAGGCGACGACGGTCACGCCGGCAGTCGCGGCCACGTGGAGGTAGCTGAGGAGGTGACACTGGGCCAGGGCGGCCAGGAGGAGTTCTTCGGGGTTCCAGCGGTCGGCGTCGCCGTGGAAGGTGCGGTCGGCCGAGGCCAGGACGTCGTGCTGCTTGCCCGTCGCGACGATGGTGGAGTCGCGTCCGTACGAGCGGTACGAGGTGGTGCCCTCGCCCCGGTCGCCCGTCCACCGGACGTCGACGGCGTAGTCGTGGTCGAGCATGCTGACTCCTTCTCGGGCCCCGGTCGGTGCGACGTGCTCGCCCGTCAGGCCTCGGTACACTCCCCATCATGACCGACCCCCGCCCCGCCAGGACCACCCGCCACCCCCTGAACGCCTCGGGCAGCGTCGAACTGGCCGTGCTCGAGCGCTCGGGCTGGGACGAGAGCCGACACCTCGGCGCGGGCGTCGTCGTCGATGCCGCCGGCCGAGAGCTGCGGCGCGTCGGTGACGCCGACGCCACCATCTACCCGCGTTCGTGCCTCAAGCCGCTGCAGGCGCTCACGGTGCTGCGTGCCGGGGTTTCCCTCGACGGCCCGCAGGCCGTGCTCGCGACGGCGAGCCACGCCGGCACGCCGGCCCACCTCGAGGTCGTCGAGGCGCTGCTCGCCCGGTCCGGCAGCACCGAGGCCGACCTGCTCTGCCCGCCCGACTGGCCGGGCGACCGTGCCAGCGCCCGCCAGGCCACGGCGAAGCGACGCCTCGCCATGAACTGCTCGGGCAAGCACGCCGCGTTCTTGCTGGCCTGCGCCGAGAACGGCTGGGACCCGTCGAACTACGTGGCGACCGACCACCCCCTGCAGGCCGCCGTCCGCGACACGGTCGCCGAGCTCACGGGTGAGACCGTGGACCACTCGGGCGTCGACGGGTGCGGCGCCCCCGTGATCGCGACCACCGTCGTCGGTCTGGCTCGGGCCGTCGCCCGGGTCACGGGGTCGGTCCGCGCGACGGGCGTCGCGCGCGACGACCATGCCGCCCACCTGGTCGAGGCCGTGCTCGGCGACGCGTGGGCGATCGACGGCCCGGGCCGAGCCAACACGGTGACGATCGACGAGCTCGGCGTCCTGGCCAAGCTGGGGGCCGAAGGCGTCATGGTGATGGGCACGCCGGACGGCGTGGCCGTGGCGGTCAAGGTGCTCGACGGGAACGTGAGGGCCGGCACCCTGGTCGCCCTGCGCCTCCTGGTCGACGAGGGCGCGGTGGACGCGGCCGCGGCCGACCGTGTCGTCGAGCGCACCCTCGAGAAGGTCACCGGCGGCGACGGCCTGGTCGGTCGCATCCGTCTCGGCAGCGGTCTCGACCGCTAGTCGCGCGGCACTCACCCGTCGAGCACCGACACGAACGCGACCCGCAAGCTCTGCTGGCACGGTTGCCCACCGGTGCGGGTGACCACGGCCTCGCCGTCCGGTCCGATCAGCAGGACGGTGTCGACCGTGCGAGGTGGCTGCTCGGCGGCTGAGGACGAGGTCGCCGGCGGGCCGACGACGACGCACTGAACGGCCTCGGTCGCATCGGATCTCGGCGCCCCGGCCGACCGGAGCTGACGTCGCAACCCCGACGCGACCGCCTCGGCCACGACCGGCGGGCCGACGACCCGCACGGTCGTCTCGAGGGGCACGCACAGCGGAGCCTCGTCGAGGGTGGCCGCCTCGTCGCGCAGTGTCGCCAGTCGCGCCCTGATCGGGTCGTCGGGCTCGAGCTGGTCGTCGGGACGGCCCTCGAGCACGAGCCCGCTGGAGGCGCGACCCACCCCGAGCACCAGGGCCCGGGGCACATGTCGTGCGGCGTCGCACGACCGGACCCGGTCGGCCGTCGGGTACCACGCGGCCAGCTCGCGCGATCGCTCCGCCCTCAGGCGCGCGACGGTCTCGTCGACCTCGTCCAGTGCGGCTTCGAACCGTGAGCGCTCACGACGGGTCGTGAACGTCGCTCCGACCACACGGTCGATCGCCCACCCCGCGGCCGTGGCCACGGCCGTCACGACGACGCTGGCCAGGACCCCCGTGGACCCCACCCCGAGGACGAGCCCGCACACGGCGGTGGCGAGGCCGGCCGCGGTGACGGTGACGACCGGGATCGCGGTCGGACGGGCACGCATCGGAGGCGGTGGCAGTCGGACCCGCGAGGGCCCGGCCGACGATCTCGTCGGCTTCGGGGACGTCATGGCCCCAGTGGATCGCATCCGTCACCGCCCGTGGGAGGGACCTCGCGGTCCTGGGGACGATCAGCCTCTCGGCACGGGTGGGGACGAGGCGCGAGTCAGACGACGACGAAGAACTGTTCGCCGATCTCGACCCTGGTGCCTCGGGTCACCCGGACGCGGACGCCCGGATCGGCGCGGCGTGGCGGGAGGTCACGGGGCCGGACGACCGTGCCGTTGCCGGACCAGCGGTCGCTGATCCAGAGTGCGCCGCCTTCTTGCCCGAACTCGAGATGCGTCTTCGACACCGACTTGCCCGGATCGACGATGCGGACGAGCTGGTCGAAGCGCTCTCCCGGCTGGGGAGACGGCGCGCGCCCGACGAGACCGGTGCCGTCGATCGTGATGCTCTCCCCCGTGCTGAACTGCAGGACGAACTCGGAACCCAGGGCGGCCCGACGGACGATGCGCGTCTCGTCCACGTCGTCGTCCGAGGGCAGGTCGACGAGCGGACGCCGGGGCCGCCACGCCGGGGCAGACGACGACGACGGAGCAGGCGGGACGTCGGCCACGGTCGCCCGGGGCGTGACGGCCGGACGCTCGGCTCGGAAGCCGGGCACGTGGTCGACGGGATCGGGAGCAGGTCGAGCCGTCGCGCGCTCGTCGGCGTCGCGCCGCCCACCCGGGTCACCCGAGACGAAGCCGTCAGCGGCGTGGTCGTCCGCGGCGTGGTCGTCCGCGGCGTGGTCGTCCGCGGCGGGGCTCACGCCGGCCAGGTCGTCACCGGTACCCCGGTCGCCGGCCGCCTGCTCTCTCGCGCCGGGGTCGGACTGCGGGGACCGACGGCTCGTTCCGGGCTCGACGCGTGATCCGGTTCGATCGTGCGGACCCGTGCCCTCGTGCGCTGCGTCGTCGACGGGACCGCGGCGCCGGACGGAGGAGCCCTCGTCCGGACGCCATCCGGGTGGCAGAGGGACGATGGGCCCGGTGAACGAGAGGGCGACCGACTGGACGACGGCGCCGCATTCGCCACAGAAGATGTCGTCCTCGCCGATCGAGGCGCCGCACTGCGTGCACCGCTCGAGGACGAAGACCGCACCGGGTTCGACGAGAGGGGCCGGCTCGACGAGGGGAACGGGTGTCGATCGAGCAGGCTCGGCGGGCACGGGACGCTCGACGGGGTCGCCGACCCCACCGACCGGCGACGGCCGGGGGACGTCCGGATCGAGGGCTGCCACCGGTGCGGTGTCGCCGTCCTGCGGCAGGTCGGTCGGGGGGTGCACGAGTTGTGGGGGGACGGCGGTGGGAACGTCACGCTCGTCATCGTCCGGGTCGGCGTCCTCGCCGACGCGGCCGACGTCGCCACGGTCCTCCGACGGGTCGTGCCCGCCTTCGACGCCGGTCTCGACCACCTCGGAGGACTCCCCGCTGCCGGTCTCGATCTCGGGGCCGGACTCGATCCCGGTGCCGGACGGGGCCCCGCCCTCGGTCTCGGTCCCGGTCTGGCGTCGGGCCTGCTCGTCCGACGCCTCGGGTTCGACAGTCGGCGATCCGGGAGCCCGGTCCTCGGCGGTCGCGGGCGAGGGGCGGGCCTCCGCCTCGATCGGCGTCAGCGACGCCGTCCAGAGCGGAGCCGAGGTCGGCCGGGGCCCGTTCTCGGAGTGCCGGGCCGGCGACCTCAAGGGCGCCGGGGCGCCCGTCGCCGGAGGAGCCGGGGGGCTCATGGGACGGGAGGCACCCGTCGACTCGAGCCGCGCCTCCTCGGGGGCGACCGTCTCGGGAACGACTGTCTCGGGGGCGTCGGAGGCCGGCTCCGCGGCGCCGGTCGGGGCCTGGACGGGCCAGGCCGGGGGCTCGGGCGCGGAGGCGGGGGGCACGGGGCCCGGCCCGTCCACGGCCGGTCGGTCGTTCTCGGGTGTCGCCCGGCCGGTCTCGTCGGGGGTCGGCACGGGGGCAGCCTCGGCCTGTCGGTCACGCACCCACCAGGGGGGTTCTGCCCCGTCGCTGCGTCGAGGATGGGTCGTCGCCCGTGGGGCGGGCTCAGGGAGGTCGGCCGGAGTCGCCGCGTCGACGTGTTCGGCAGCCGCTGCGGCCCGCCGACGGCCGGCGGCGAGGTCTGCGCTCGAGACCGCCCGACCGCACTCGCCGCAGAACATCGCCCCGACGGGCAGGGGGCTGGCACAGGTGGGGCAGTACATCAGTTGTTCCTCTGGCGCTCGGGACGTGTGCGCCCATGGTAACCACGCAACGATCGGAGAGAGACCGCTGCCGCGAACCGTTGCCGCCTGGTGAGCCCCACGCCGAGGGCCCGACGCATCTCGGCGACGGCCGTCCAGACCCGGTCGGCGTCGGCCTCCGCCGGAGCGTTCGGCGAGAACACGGCCCGGTCGGCCACCCTGGCGAGCACGGCCGGACGCGACCCGCCGACCACGGCGGCGACCTCGCTCCGCGTCGCCGCGCGCGGGGTGACGATGCCGTGGTCGACCACGGCGTCCTGGAACTCGTGCCAACCACCGCTGATGCGGGCCGACGGACTGTGCGCCGATCGTCGTCGCCGCCGCCTGCGGGCCTTGAGGGCGACGACGGTGACGAACGGGGCCGCGAGCAGCCCGGCCACGAGAGCGCTCCAACCGGCGATGCGGGCGATCAGCAAGACCGTGGCCAACCAGGCCGGAGGGGTCTCGGGGTCGTCTTGCTCGGACTGGGGCGGGGTCTGGTCGTCTCTCACCTGGGGGTCCTGCGGCGGTGGCTGCACGACGGACTCGGGTCGCGAGATCTGGGTGGGGTCCTGCACCTGGTCCTCGGGGATCGGCCGCTCGGCGGGGTTCGGGTCGAGTGCGACCCAGCCGTACCGGGCGGTGTCGACCTCGATCCAGGCCGTGATGTCCGAGCCGGTCACCTCGACGGCGTCGCTCATGCCCCTCTCGCCCTCGCCGGTCTCAGGTGCGAAGCCCATGACGACCCGAGCCGGGAACCCCAGCTGGTCGGCCATCAGTGCCGCCGCGGTCGCGTACTGTTCGGCGTCGCCGATCATGACGGGATCGGTGAAGAGCTGCGCGATGCGGTCCGCCCCGTGCCCGGACCGGCTGACGGGCTCGTCGGCGGAGACCCCGTGGCTGACGTAGCCGTCCTCGCGCAGCGCGGCCAACGCGGCCTGCAGCCGCTCCCCCGGCTCCTGCAGGCCGGCGACGTCGTCCTCGAGAGCGGAAGCCAGTTCGTCGGGCACGTCCCGGGGCGTCGGCACCGTGGCCGTGCCCGGGGTGAGCGCGTCGAGGTCGTCCTCGCCCGGCTGACGGGGCACGACGGCCTCCAAGCGGTACGAGTCGCCCTGCTGCAGACCACCGAGGACGACCGCGGAACCCGTGACGTCGTTGTAGAAGAACGAATCGCGTCGGGCGTCCGCCGTGGGGCCCTCGAACGCCACGGACTCGAGCTGCCCGACGGTCGGCACCCAGAGCTCGTCGTACGCCTCGACCGTGACGTCGACCGTGCTCCGCTGACCGTCGACGGCCGTCTGGTCGACGGTGGACGGGACGCGCGTGAAGAACCCCGACGCGCTGTCGACCTCACCGCTGCCGACGCTGTAGACGACGCCGTCGTAGGTGTCGAGGGTGGCGATCCGAAGGCGTTGACCGTCGCGGAGCCCGGTGACCCGGAGCAGCGTCCCGTCGACGGCGGGCTCTTGCTCGTAGGCTCGGAAGCCGGAGAGCGGGCTGACCCGGTCCCGCGGGTCGAACGGCTGTTCGACGACCGTCCGCGCCACCGTGCGCGAGGTCGCCGGAGGAGCGGCCGAGACGGCGACCGTCCCGGCGGCGCCCGCGACCGCCAGCGTGGCGAGCGTCCCGACGACCGCCCGGACGACGACGGGTCGGTGGCCGGCCGAGACGCCGGGCACACGGGCCGTGAGCGCGTCCAGGGCCAGGCGTCGTCGACGGAGGCGCCACCAGACCACCCAGGCGATGACCGTCACGAGCACGGCCAGGCCCGTGACGCGGGGCCACCAGGCCTCGGCCGGGCCGAGCACGATCGCCGCGATCCAGACGACGACGGGGACCACGGACGCGAGTTCTCCGCGTCGGCTGCGCAGCGCCACCGTCAGCCCGACGACGGTGCCCACCAACACCAGGGCGAACACCGGCACGAGGAGGGCCTCGTAGCTGCCCACCGGCAGCGCGATGGTGACCAGGCGCTTCCAGCCGAGGGCTGTGGCCGAGACGAGCGTGAGCAGACCCCTCGCCGTGGGGAGCACCCCGTTCGAGGCCTGCGACGGCACGGCCAGGGGGACGCCGAGCACGAGGTACGCCACGAGCGTGGTGACGAAGACCCACACGCTGGATAACCTCAGGACGGCCGCACCGAGGGCGATTCCGGTGCCGACGACGAAGGCGACGAGGGCGAGCACGACGAAGGAGCCGCTGCCGTAGACCGGCCAGAACGTGGCTGTCGCGCTGCCGAGCGAGGCGGCGAACAGCCCCACGGCGGTGGCGGCGAACGGCGCCCGGAGTCGGGTCGGCCGGGCGCGTGACCGCACCCGGGGAGCAGGCGCGGCCACGCCGGTCGGCGCACGGACGCCGCCGTCGGGACTCATGCGCTGGCCGTCCGGGCGAGCGACTTCTGGAGGTCCTCGAGGTAGCCGATGGTCAGGACGGTGAGATCGGCGATGCGCCTCATGCCGGGGACCGTCTCCGGGTCGCACACGATAGCGACGGCCTCGACCCCCAACGGGAACTGCATCGCGGCAGCACGCATCTCGGTCACGGTCGTCGTCGACCCGACCACGAGGAAGGCGACCGAGATGCCCCCGATCTGGTCACCGGCCACGCGGGCGACGTCGGTGATGGCGAGAGCCGACTCGGCCGACGCGACAACGGCGAGCTCGTCGAGCAACCGGTTGCGCGTGAGGGTGCTCAGGGCGCGGATCGCGAGGTTCTTGCGCTTCGCGAACTCCGGGGTGGTCTCGCCCACGACGACGCTGACCTCGCGGGCGTCACGGATGGCGCGGGCGCCCAGCGATCCGGCGGCACTGACGGCGAGCTCGAACTCGTCCTCGTTCGCGAAGTCCCCGTCCGCCAGGCTCAGTGCGATGACGAGGTGGCTGCGACGGCTCTCCTCGAACTGCCGGACCATGTAGGTGCCGGTCTTGGCGGTCGACTTCCAGTGGATGTTGCGGCGTTCGTCGCCGGGTTGGTACTCGCGCAGGGCGTGGAACGAGATGTCGCTCGGCGACAGGTCGCGCGTCGGATTGCCTTCGAGGTCGCGGATGAGGCCGGTGCTCGTGCTGGGGATGCCGATGGTGCGGGGGTGGACGAAGACCTCGGTGACACCCGTCCACTCGATCTCGCGACGGGCGAGGCCGACCGGGTCTCCGCGGACGGTGCTCACCGGCCCCACCGCGACGACGCCCCGGCGCGTCGTGGGGAGGTCGAACGACTCGGAGACCTCGTCACCGGCCCGCAGGCTCGGCAGGTCGATCTCGGCGAGCCCCGGGCCGACCGGCACCTCGACGGCCACACCGAGGATGCGGCGCGCGCCCGCGTTGCGGACCCGCACGACCCCCGAGGCCGGAGCCCCGACGGCCACCCGCTCGTGGGGGATCTCGAGCGTG
This sequence comes from Frigoribacterium sp. VKM Ac-1396, assembly GCF_015350895.1. NCBI lineage: Bacteria > Bacillati > Actinomycetota > Actinomycetes > Micrococcales > Microbacteriaceae > Frigoribacterium > Frigoribacterium sp. VKM Ac-1396. The sequence goes on from NZ_JADKSD010000001.1 coordinate 678,361, forward strand.
ATGCGGACGGCGTTCCGACCGATCAGGGCGAGACCGGCCACGACCAACAGGACGACGACGGCGTACCCCACGACGACGAACTCGGCCCAGCCCAACAGGTAGCCGACGACCAGGGCGACGGGCGCGGCGACCAGGGCCGTCCAACCGAACGGCGTGACCACCGAGGAGGCGCTGGTGAAGGCCCGGCGGACGCTGCGGCGGGCCCCCCGGGTCGCCCTCACGAGCAGCACGAGCACGTCGGCACCGACCCCGGTGCGGTCGCCGACGATGCGGGTCCGGGCGTTGGTCAGCCCTTGTGTTCCCGTCGAGAACGACGAGTCGAAGCGCTGGTCGACCCCGCGCGAGCCACCTCGGGGCCGCGTGCGGCCGGTCCGCCCGGCGTCCGTGGTCGAACCAGGCGCGGACCGGGTGGCCCGGTCGGCCCTGCGGGGACGCTCGCTCACACGGCTACCCGTTCGGCGGGTGGCGCCGTCTCGATCAAGAGCTGACTGACGACGCTGGAGGGCGTGACGCCGTCGAACTCGGCCTCGGGGTCGAGCACGAGGCGGTGCGCGAGCACGGGCTCGGCCAGGGACTTGACGTCGTCGGGGATGACGTAGTGACGTCCGAGCGACGCGGCGTAGGTCTTCGCCGTCCGCACGAGGGCCAGGGCGCCGCGGACGCTCACGCCGAGACGGACCTCCTGGGCGGTCCGCGTCCCGTCGACGAGACGGGCGACGTAGTCGCTGATGGTGGGCTCGACGTGCACCGTCCGGGCCAGCTGCGCCATCTCGGTGATGACGCCGGCCTGGACGATCGGGTTGAGACTGCCCTCGTGCACCCGCGTGGCCGAACCCTCGAGGATGCGCACGGTGGCCGCGTGGTCGGGGTAACCGATCGACGTCTTCATGATGAATCGGTCGAGCTGGGCCTCGGGCAGACGGTAGGTGCCGGCCTGTTCGACCGGGTTCTGCGTCGCGATGACCATGAACGGCGACCCCACGGGGTGGCTGACGCCGTCGACCGTGACCCGGCTCTCTTCCATGACCTCGAGCAAGGCGGACTGGGTCTTGGGGCTGGCACGGTTGATCTCGTCGGCGAGAACGATGTTGGAGAAGATCGGTCCACGGTGGAACTCGAACTCACCGGCCTTCTGGTCGTAGATGCTGACGCCCGTGATGTCGCCGGGCAACAGGTCGGGCGTGAACTGGACCCGGTTGCTCGTCCCCTGGACGCTCTGCGCGATCGCGCGGGCGAGCGACGTCTTGCCCGTCCCCGGGAAGTCCTCGAGCAGCAGGTGCCCCTCGCTCAGCAGGGCCGTAAACGACAGCCGGACGACGAAGGTCTTCCCCAACAGCACCTGGTCGACGTTGGCCACCAGGCGCCCGAAGATGTCGCAGAACCAGGTCGCCTGCTCGGGGGTCATGCTCATCGTGTGCTGTCTCTCTCGTGGTGAAGGGTCACGTCGTCAGCCACAGCTTGCCGTGACCCAGGCGGACGCCGTCTGAGGATCGCCGGTCTCCGGAGCGACCGTCGCTCGCACGCGCACTCCTACGGCATCGGCAGGTACCGCGTTCTCGTCTTGCGGATCGGCGTCGACCCAGTTCGCGATGCCGAGGACGAGGGGCACGTTGTACTGGATCACGAAGGTCGTCGTGGTCGCCCCACCGGTGTTGCGGGGGTCGCTCGTGGTCAGACGGCCGGCGGGCTGACACGAATCGATGGTGCCGACCGTCTGAAGGGGCGTGACGCGCTGACTCGCGTCGGAGGTCAGGTTCGAACACGACGACGCGCGGCAGGCCCGGAGGATCACCGACGCGTTGCGCCCGTAGACGGACGAGTCGGCGAGCGAGGTCACGAACCCGTCGGCCGACGGCGTGGTCCAGTCCTTGTCGGCGAACTTCGCCTGGTAGAAGACACCGTCGGCGTCGCCGTCCACGCCGAGGTCCGTCACCCTCACGTCGAACTGGTCCCGGCCGTTGTTCTCGACGGTGACCGTTCCGCGCGCCTTGCCCGGGAGGCTCGCCACCGAGGTCGACGACGCGGAGCAGAAGACGGTGTTGTCGGCTTGGACGAAGTAGGTGTACCGCTTGCCGTTCTCCGCCGTCTTGTCGTCCGTGGGGCTCGAAGCCGACGAGGCGATTCTCGTCCGCGACGCCGAGCAGTCGGTGCCCGTGGACGTCCCCTCGCTCCGCCAGAGCGAGTAGGTCACCGGGGCGGAACCGGCGGCGGATGCCGGGGACCACGAGACCCTGATCGTCCCGTCGGCCTGGACCACGGCACTCGGCGCCGTCTGCCCGGGCGGACCGAAGGCCGAGGCCTGGGCGAGGTCGCTCCGTGCCCAGTCGGCGTCGCTGCTGACCTGCGCCGAGTTCCGTGCGAACACGCGGAACGTGTACTGCTGCCCCGGTGTGAGTCCTCCGACGACCGTGGACGTGGACACGGTGTCGCGCCGCGCCGGGGCGTTCTCGCCGGTCATCTCGATCGTGTAGCCGACGACGGCGGTGCCCGGGCTCGGCTTCGGAACCGGGTTCCACGAGAGTTGCAGTTCACCGGCGTTGGCCGTCGGCACGGCCTTGACACCGGTTGGCGCCGCGGGCACGTAGTCGGCGCTGTACGGCTCGCTCGAGGCGCTGGCGGCCGATTCTCCGATGCCGTTCACCGCGGTCACCGAGAAGCGGAACGTCTGCTCGGGGTCGAGGTCGGTGAGGGTGCAGACCGTCGCCAGGCCGCAGTCCTTCGTGTACGAGCCGCCGGCGGACCCCAGGCCCGTCAGGCGGTACCCCGTCAAGGGCGAGTTGTTGGCGGCAGGTGCCGTGTAGCTCAGCGTGAGTTGACCGCCGGTGAACGTGCCCGTCCGCACGGGAGCGTTGGGTGCGTTCGGGACGTCCTGGACGCTGATGGCCACCGTGCCCCAGACGTACCGGTCGGGGTCGTTCGTGACGTCGGCGACCTGGTACTGCAGGTTCGTGTCTCCGGGGGCCGCCGACGCGGCGACGGACACGGCGAGGCTGCGGTTGTCTCCGCTGGGGGTGATCGACACGCCTGCCGGCACCGACCCGCCGTTCAGCCCCCGGATGGCCACGACCCGCAGCGCCTGACCCGGGAACGGATTGGTCGCCTGGTCGTTCTGCAGCACGTCCACCGTCGTCGACGCACCGCGTCGCACGACGGCTCGATCGGCGGCCGGCTGGGCGAGAGGCCGCGTCGACCCCACCACGGACAGCGTCACGGTGCCCCCGCGGCCCTGGTTGAGTGCGTCGCTGACGGCGACGGGGAGCGACCGGCTCGTCCCCTTGACCGTGCCCGCGTCGGCCGACACGGTGAGCCGTGAGCCCGACAGGTCGAAGCCGAAGCCTGCCACGCCGCCCTGGTCGACGGAGTAGGTCAACTCGTCGAGGTCGTCGGGGTACGGGTAGGTGGTCAGGCGGTCGAGGTCGAGCGTCCGGGACTGCCCGGGCTCGAGGTCGACCGAGACGCCGTTGAAGACCGGGGGCTGGTTCTCGCGCGAAGTCACCGTGATCGGCAGGACGAGCGACGCGGTCCGACCGTCCGGGTCGTCCGCCGACCGCCCGTCGGTGACCTGGAACGAGATGGAGGCCGTGCCCGAGAACAGGTCGGCCGAAGTGAAACGGAGGGTCGTGTCGTCGACGACGAGGTCGTCTCCGTTCGAGTTCGTCGCCCGGACCGTCCCCGGGTCGGTCAGGCGCACCCCGTTCGTCCCGGCCGAGATGACGTACCGGTTGAGGTCGATCGTGACGGCCTTCTCGCTCTCGACCGAGACAGGACGGACCGTCCGGTCGATCTGCGGCAGGGCGTCGTCGAAGCCGGGCACCACGATGAAGGCGTAGGCACGGACGCCCGGGTCGTCCTTCCGGGCGACGGAGAACGGGATGATCTGGCTCGAGTCGGTGATCCTCACGGTGACCCGCGAGTTCGGCGTCACCTCGGCCGTCGTCCCGAAGCCCGGCTCGAGCGCGAGGTCGAGTCGGGACGTGCTGCCGTCCGAGAAGAAGACGTTGGTCAGGGGGTTGACGGTGACGGTCTGGCGGCCGGCGATGTCGCTCAGCCCGAGGACCGTGTCGTCGGCCAGCGGGTAGTTGAGCGGAGCGTCGGGATCGACCGTGACCGTGACGAACGTGGAGCTCTGCCCACCTTGCTGGTTCGACACGGTGTAGACGAGGCCGTACGTCCCCGGGGACTCGGGGGGTGTCACCGACACCATCGTTCCCGACACCACCTTGGCGACGATGCCTTCGCCGTTGGGCTCGACCGTGTCGACCGACAACGCGCCGCCGTCGGGATCGGAGTCGTTGTCGAGCACGCGGACGGTGATCGAGCCGCCGGGACGCATCGTCACGGCGTCCGCGACCGCGATCGGGTTGCGTGAGCCGTCGGCGCGCGTCGAGATGCCCACCCGCACGGTGCCCGTGGCCCGGGCACCCAAGCCGTCGACCACGGTGTAGGTGAACGAGTCGGTGCCCGCCGAACTGGCGTTGGCCTGGTATTCGACGTAGTCCGTCCCGACCGTCGAGACGCTGCCCTTCTCGGGGTTCGTCCCGACCCCGAGCAGCTGCACCGAGTCACCGTCCGGATCGATCCCGTCGAGGGGGATGCCGACGCGGACCGTCTCGCCGGCGACGACGCGTGCCGTCACCGCCTGGGGTGCGGGGGCGGCGTTGCTTCCGGCGTCGACCTCGCGGACCGCGATGGCCACCTGGGCCGACGCCCGCTGCCCGTCCGGGCCCTCGACGGTGTAGGTCGCCGTCACGTTGCCGGGGCTCGACGGGGCGAGGTACCGGAGGCGGTTGCCCGAAGCGAAGAGCAGCCCGCTGCCGGCGGGCACGTCGGTCTCGAGCCGGGGCACCAGGGAGAGTTCGTCTCCGTCGGGTTGCTCGTCGTTGGCGAGCACGTCGACGTCGATGGAGTCGCCGACCCGGACGGTCACCTGGTCGTCGGTCGCGATCGGGGGCTGCGTGATCGCCCGCCGAGGGATCTCGACGACGGTCACGGTGCCGACCGCGGACGCGAGGCCGTTGCTGACGGTGTAGCCGAAGGTCACCGGCCCGTCCTCGAGGGGCGCCGTGAGCGTCACGCGCGCGTATCGCTGGTCGAGTGTCTCGACCTTCACGCCGGACGAGACGGGCACGGCATCGGTCGCCGTGAGCATGAGCACGTTGTTGGCGGGATCGCGATCCGTCGCCACGACGTCGAGGGTCTGCGTGCCGAGGGTCTCGACGAAGACGGTCTTCGGTGTGGTGATCGGTGGCGTTCCGGCGTCCGGCGGCGACTGGACGTCGATGCGGACCGTCCCCGTCGCGGTCTGGTCGCCGTCCGTCACGGTGTATTCGAGGAGGTGCGTGCCGGGCGCGTCGCTGGAGAAGCGGAAGGTGCCCTGCTCGTAGTTGGGAGTGACGGTCACGTCCGCCTTGGCCGGCACGCTGTTCAGCTTGATCGTCCCCGTGCCGCCCCGGGCGTACGAGAGGGGCCGCACGGTGAGCTGCTGGCCTGCGTAGGCCTGTTGCGAGAACGCGAGGGCCTCGAGGGGCACCTGCCCGGTTCCCATGATGCTGATGGCGAGAGACCCCCGCCCCTCGTCGCGACCGTCCGAGACGGTGAGCGGCACGTCCACGGCCGCCTCGCCCGCGCCGGCGTCCTGGTACACGACGTCCCCCGACGGCTTGTACGACACTCCCGCGGCCCCGCCCGCGGAGGTGAGGTAGAACGCGTCGCCGTCGGGGTCGACCCAGTCACCCAGCACCGACGACGTGACGCGCCCGGACGACGACACCGCCGCCGTCGTGTTCCGCACCTGCCCGGGAGGCGAGTTCTCGGCCGCCTGACGGACGGTGACGGTGACGGTGGCCGTCGCCTGGCCGCCCCGGCCGTCGGTGATCGTGTAGTCGAACGCGAACGAACCCGAGGCGGTGTCGGCGAGCGTCAGGAGCACCTGCTGACGATCGTTGACGAGGTCGATCCGCCCCACCGAATCGTCGAGCGTCTCGGTCTGCTCGACGACGAGCGGGTCGCCGTTCGGGTCGTAGTCGTTCAACAGCACGGGCAGGGTGCTCGCGCGCCCCGGACGGGCACCGAAGGCGTCGTCGACGGCGACCGGGGCCTTCTGGTCGGGGTCGAGCTCGGGAGGCTGGTCGTCGTCGTTCTCTTGCTGCTCTTCTCGATCGCGGTCTTCTTGGAAGAGGTCGGACCAGTTGTCGATCAGCTGGCCGGCTCGTTGCACGGCCCACGACCGCCCGGTCGCCGGATCGTTCAGCACGACGCGGCCCTCGTTGACGTCGAAGACGAGGTCTGCCCCTCCGGGCACGTCGTCGAGGGCGAGGACTCCCCCGCGCGACGACGCGCAGTCGCTCCAGGCCGAGCCGCCGGCCCAGGCGGCGAAGCGGCAGTCGTCGACGAGGACGGGCCGCGTCGGCTTGCCGTCACGACCGTCGACCACCTCGGTGACCCGGTCCCCGTCGAACGAGACGGACAACAGACCGGTGGACGTGGCGACCAGCACGCCGTCGCCCGTGTCGGAGCCGGTCTGCAGGGCGAGTCCGCCCGAGAGCCGATCGGACAGGTCGACCTGACGGCCGTCGACGACCAGGGCCCCTGCACCGGTGTCGAGGACCGCCCAGTGGTCGCCGACGGTGGCGACCTGGTAGCCGGCCGACGATGCGGCCGGAACGTCGTGGGTCTCGGCGACGTCGGGCGACGTCGTCCCGTCGAAGACCGAGACCTCGCCGGTGTCGGTGGAGTAGGCGGCGACCGTGCCCTCGGGCGTGACGCTGGTGACCAGGCCCTTGCCGAGGCTCAGGTCGGGATCGACCTCGTTGCTGAACGACGACAGGTCGGTCAGGGGCTGGCTCCACACCTCGCCCGTCCCCTGCGAGACGATCAGTGCACGGTCGCCCGCGAGCGAGACCTCGGGCGACTCCGGCGGCAACGGGACGCTCTCGGCGATCTCGGCCGTCGCCGTGTCGACGACGCCGACCGTGGCGTTGCCTCGGTCGACGAGCAGGACGTCCTGGTCCCGCTGGGCGACCGAGATGTCGGCCCCGCTGCTGCGGACGGCCGAGTTCAACTGGAGCACGTCGGTGTTCGCCCGCCCGATCGCCGCCCGCTCGCCGTTGGCGACCCACACCGTGCCGTCGGACAGGTCGAGACGCTGGGCCTCGTAACCGGAGCTGGCGACGGCGACCGTGGTCACGAGCGTGGCCACCACGAGCACGCCGACGCCGGTCACGACCGCGGACCGCCGTCGCGTGGCCCAGTCGAGCAGACGCCCCATCAACCCTGGCCCGCCGTCGCGCAGTTCTCGTTGCTGGTCGGCCCGGTCGAACCACCACGGCTGACCGTGACGGTGATGCAGACCTCGTCGCGGGGATCTGCGGGCGTGGCGACGAAGCGGTCGGCGGACTGCTGGCTCGTCTGCCCCCCGGTCGAGATCACGTAGGTGTCGCCCGCGCGGAGACCCGGATCGCTCCAGGTGAAGACGACGGACGACCCGTCGCTCGACGACGCGACGTCGGCCACCCGCGGGATCTCGGTCGACGTCGACCGGACCAGCACGAGGGTCGCCGTGGCGGCCAGGCCGATGCCCACGACCGCCGCCGCGACCAGCGACCAGACGACGACGAGCATGGTGCGGCTCCGCGCCGGTCGGGTGCCGGTGCTGCGGGGCACCGCGCGACTCTGCTGCAGCGAGGCGCCCTGCTGCGCCTGGACCTGGGCCTCGGTGGCACGACGCCGCCGACGGCGACGCGAGGCCTGCACGGGCGTGACCCCTCGGAGGCGCGTCTTGTCCTCGAGGTCGGCGACGGTGGCCAGGGCCCAG
>NZ_JADKSD010000001.1:686273-842345 GCF_015350895.1 Frigoribacterium sp. VKM Ac-1396
GACGCGAGGCCTGCACGGGCGTGACCCCTCGGAGGCGCGTCTTGTCCTCGAGGTCGGCGACGGTGGCCAGGGCCCAGTCGTCGACGGCCACCTCGATGGGCGTCTGCGCTGCACCGAGTTCGCTCTCGACCTGCTGGAGCTCGCGCACGAACTCGAGCACGCTGGCCTGACGCTGTTCGGGCCGCCGGGACATCGATCGCGCGAGCAGACGCTCGAGCGTCGGCGGGACGTCCGTCCGGCCGGTCGGCACGAGCTTCGCCTTGTCGATCCGGCCGATCAGGTCCGACGCACCGTTCTTGTCACCGCCCAGCACCTCGAACGGACTGCGTCCCGCGAGCAGGGAGTAGACGGTCGCACCGAGCGACCACACCTCGGACTCGATCGTGCCGTTCGTCTCGTCGAGCAGCACCTCGGGCGCCGACCACGGGATCGACATGCCCACGACCTCTTGCGGTTCGCTCTCGCTGAGCGACGCGGCGATGCCGAAGTCGGACAGGACCGGGTGGCCGTAGGCCGTCATGAGGATGTTCGAGGGCTTGAGGTCGCGGTGCAGCACACCTTGACGATGAGCGGTCTCGACCGCGCTGCCGATCTTGACCCCGATGCGCAGCACGTCGGCGACGGGGATGCGGTCGCGGCGGTACCGCTCGCTGAGGGACGACGAGCAGAGCTCCATCACGAGGTACGGGCGCCCGTCGGCCGAGACGCTCGCCTGGAACACCGTGAGGATCGACGGGTGGGCGCTGAGTTGGGCCATGAGGTTGGCCTCGGCCTGGAACATCTGCCGGACCTGGTCGTTCACGACCTCGCTCAGCATGACCTTGACGGCGACCTGGCGACGCGGCATGTTCTGCTCGTACAAGAACACGTCGGCGAAGCCACCCGACCCCAGGACGCGGACGTGGGAGAAGCCCGGCAGCACGGGCGGCGCGGACGGCAGTCGTCGAGCCACGTCGCCTCCTCGGGGATCGTTGCGGGGTCGGCTCGGCAGAGCCGGTCGGCGTCGGTCCGACCGCTGTCATTCTAAACGGGGGGCACCGACCCCCGAGAGGCCCGCCCGCCCGTCTGTGGACGGGCTCGGTCCCCCCACTTCGGGGGACGAGGCGTCCTGACGAGCGTGGTCGGCTAGTCGGCGTCCGACGTCGAACTGCCGCGGACGTCGACGACGACGGCCGTCACGTTGTCGCGACCGCCCGCGTCGACGGCGGCCTCGACGAGTGCCGTGGCGGCGGCTTCTGCGCCCTCCACGCTCGCGAGCAGGTCGGCGATCCGTGCGGCGGGCAGCTCTTTCGTCAGGCCGTCCGAGCAGACCAGGAGGCGCAGGCCCGGTCGGGCCGGCAGGCGCCAGTAGTCGGGCCGGGGATCGACGTCGAAGCCGACGGCCCGGGTGATGACGTTGCTGTCGGGGTGCTTCTCGGCGTCGTCCGCGTGCAACAGACCGGCGTCCACCATCTCTTGGACGACCGAGTGGTCGACCGTGACCTGTCGCAGGAGGCCGTCCTCGAACAGGTAGACCCGCGAGTCACCGACGTTGAACACCGTGAACTCGACGTCGCCCTCGTCGCCGTCGCGCGAGAGGAACGCACCCGTGGCCGTCGTCCCGACCCCGAGCTCGGTGTCGGCCGCGGCCACGGCGATGTCTGCGGTGGCGACGCGCAAGGCCGTCTCGACGTCGTCCGTGGTGGCGAACGGGCGTGATGGGATCTCGCTCATGCGTCGGACGACGGCGTCACTCGCGACGTCACCCGCGCTGTGCCCGCCCATGCCGTCCGCGACCACGAAGAGCGGGGAGTCGGCCAGGTAGCTGTCCTCGTTGTGGGCGCGTCGCCGACCGACGTCGGTCACCCCCGCCCAGTCGAGGGTCAGGCCCACGTCGTCGAGGCCGAGGGCGTGGGCGGTCGTGGGGCGGCCGAGCTCTGTCACAGGAGGGGTTCTTTCGTCGGGATGATGCGCTGGGGAGGCAGGATCTCGAGAAGGTTCCCGTCACCTACGTCAACTATCGTGCCTGCACGCGCTACGAGCGACTCGCCTTGCCGCAGACTCACGGGAACCCGCCCGGGCTCGGTCACCCGCGTGCCGTTCGTGGAGCGCAGGTCGGTGACGACCACGGTCTCACCGTGCTGGCGCACCTCGACGTGCGAACCCGACACCTCGTGGCTCGGCGACGGCACCTCGACGAGACGCGGTGTGACGCCGGCGACCACCCGAGGCGCCGTCGGCCTCCGGCCCACCACGACGGGAACGTCGAGGAGCAGGTCGCGCCCGGCGACGCGAACCCCGTGGAGGCGCGGTGCCGGTCGAGCGGACGCACCGACCCCCTGCGCCGCCGTCGCCGTGGATCGGCCCCGTGCCCGCAGGACGGTGTCCTCGTCGTCGGGCACCACCGTCGAGCCCCGCGGACGGACGACCACCGTGTCGTCGACGCCCGGCAGCTCGTGCCACGGGTCGCGCGGTCGTTCGCTGGGCATGTCGCTCCTCTCGTCGGCGCCCGGCACTCGTGCCGGTAGGCAGGACCTCCACGCTACCGCCCGTGCGAGGTGCGCCCGCGACGGGCGACGACGTGGCCATCGTGTCCTCCCCAAGCGCCAGACCAGACCGTTCGTCCACAACGGCGATGCCGACCGCCGTCCGGCGCGCCCCACGAGTCCTAGCGTGACGCCATGACCGACCTCGTCCTCGTGCCCCCGCTGCCACCGGGCCCGACGGCCGACGACGAGCCGCCGGGGCTCGTGCGGTTCGACTCCCCCGTCGGGCGCATCGAGATCGTCAGCCGACACTTCGCGGTCGAGGCCCTGACGATCGAACGCTGCGGCAACCTGCCTCACGACCACCTGCCCGAACGTCCCGACAGCTTGCTCGACGCCGCCCGACGACAGGTCGACGGCTACTTCGACGGGGTCCGCACGCGATTCGACCTGCCGCTGCGGCTCGTCGGGTCGAGCTTCCAGCGGTCGGTCTGGTCGGCCCTGCTCGAGGTCGAATGGGGCTCGGCCACGACGTACGGCCGCCTGGGGGGAACCTTCGGCAACCCCCGCGCGGGCCGAGCGGTGGGCGGGGCGGTCGCCGCCAACCCGTTGCCCCTGCTCGTCCCGTGTCACCGCGTCCTCGGCAGGACGGGCGGGATCACCGGCTACACGGTGGGTTCGGGCGTCGAGACAAAGAAGTGGTTGCTCCGTCACGAGGGCATCGCGTTCCGTGACGGCCCCGTCCCCCTCGACTGATCACCGGCGTCGACCGTGTGCCGGTGACCGGCGCGACCGCGACGACGTCAGGCGGCCGCGTCGAGGACGGACTCGGCCACGAGGACGGTCTCGGCACCCGGTTCGATGACGAAGCCCCGCGCGCGGGCCCAGTCCGTCAGGTCGCCGACGTCCGTCAACTCGGGTCGATCCGTCACGAGGGCCCGGACGAACAACCCCTTGGTCTTCTTGTTGAAGTGGTTCAGGGCACGACGCCGGCCGCCGGCGTCCGACACGACCCGCACGTACGTCGACCCCTCACCGGCGGGCCCGAGGCCGACGTAGCCCTCGGATCGGAGGTCGACGACGGGTTCGTCCAGCCCGGCCAGGACCCGCGACACCGACGACCGCCACACCTTCTTCAGGGTCGTGCCGGCGACCTTCGAGTCGTGCGACAGCCGGTAAGCCGGGATCTCGTCCCCGGCTCGAACCAACCCGAACAAGGCGGAGTGCACCACGACGTGCCGGTGTGCCCACCGCCACGAGTCGGCGTCGAGACTCGACACGGCGAGCGGGTCGAAGAGGACGCCGGTGTAGCGGGCCAGTGCAGGCATCGTCGGTGACGACGTCACGATCCGGTTGCGCACGATCTCGTGGGCTTGGGTCGGCCCGAGCTTGAGCGCCCGGGCTGCCACCACCTCGTCACACGACAGTTCGTCGAGAAGTGCCAAGGAGGCGCGGCGCGGCGCCTCGAGAGCCTCGAACGACAGCCCCGTCACGTCGAGTCGTGAACCGACGCTGCCCCCGTCGAGTTTCGTCTCGGACGGGGGCAGCAGGAACAGCATGGATCTGGTCGGTGCGAACGGATCGTGGTCAGTTGAGCTGCGCGTTGCGCGCGACGACCGTCACGGTGTCGTTCTCGACGGAGAGGAACCCGTCGTCGGCGGTCGCCTCGACGGTGCTGCCGTCGGACAACCGCACCCTGACCTGGCCCGAGGCCAAGATCGCCAGGATGGGCTCGTGGCCGGGGAGGATTCCGATCTCACCCTCGGCGGTGCGAGCGACGATCGACGACGCCTCGCCCGACCACACCTCGTGGTCGGCCGAGACGACGCTGACAGTGAGAGCAGCCACGATCAGCCGTTCTCCTTCTGGATCTGAGCCCACTTCTCTTCGACGTCCGAGATGGAGCCGACGTTGAAGAACGCCTGCGTGGCGACGTGGTCGAACTCGCCGTCGGCGATGGCCGTGAACGACTCGATGGTGTCCTTCAGGGGGACGGTCGAGCCCTCGACACCGGTGAACTTCTTCGCCATGTAGGTGTTCTGCGACAGGAACTGCTGGATGCGACGGGCGCGCGACACGGTGATCTTGTCCTCTTCGGACAGCTCGTCGACACCGAGGATGGCGATGATCTCTTGCAGTTCTTTGTTCTTCTGCAGGATCGCCTTCACCCGGATGGCGGTGTCGTAGTGCGCCTGGCCCAGGTAGCGGGGGTCGAGGATGCGGCTCGTCGAGGTCAGCGGGTCGATCGCGGGGTACAGACCCTGCGACGCGATCTCGCGCGACAGCTCCGTGGTCGCGTCGAGGTGCGCGAACGTCGTGGCCGGGGCCGGGTCGGTGTAGTCGTCGGCCGGCACGTAGATCGCCTGCAGCGAGGTGATCGAGTGACCACGCGTCGAGGTGATGCGCTCTTGGAGCACGCCCATCTCGTCGGCGAGGTTCGGCTGGTAGCCCACGGCCGAGGGCATGCGTCCGAGCAGCGTGGAGACCTCGGAACCGGCCTGCGTAAAGCGGAAGATGTTGTCGATGAAGAGCAACACGTCCTGCTTCTGCACGTCACGGAAGTACTCGGCCATGGTCAGGGCCGAGAGCGCGACGCGGAGACGGGTTCCCGGCGGCTCGTCCATCTGGCCGAACACGAGGGCGGTCTTGTCGAAGACGCCGGCCTCGTCCATCTCGGCGATGAGGTCGTTGCCCTCACGGGTGCGCTCACCGACACCGGCGAACACCGAGACGCCACCGTGGTCCTGCGCGACGCGCTGGATCATCTCTTGGATGAGAACCGTCTTGCCCACGCCGGCGCCGCCGAACAGGCCGATCTTTCCACCCTGCACGTACGGCGTGAGGAGGTCGATGGACTTGATGCCGGTCTCGAACAGCTGGGTCTTGGACTCGAGCTGGTCGAACTGCGGGGGCTTGCGGTGGATCGGCCAACGCTCGGTGATCTCGACCGTCTCGTCGCCCTCGAGGTTGAGGATCTCACCCGTGACGCTGAAGACCTTGCCCTTGGTGACGTCACCGACGGGCACCGAGATGGGTGCTCCGGTGTCGATGACCTCTTGACCACGGACGATGCCGTCGGTGGGCTTGAGGGCGATGGCACGGACGAGGTCGTCACCGAGGTGCTGGGCGACCTCGAGCGTGATCTGCGTGGTCGTCTCACCGATGGTGATCTTGGTGGTCAGCGCGTTGTAGACGCCGGGGATGGCATCGTGCGGGAACTCGATGTCGACGACGGGGCCCGTGACCCGGGCGATGCGCCCGACGCCGGGAGCCGACTCGGTCGCGACCGGTGCGGTTGCGGTGTCAGTCATGGCTTCTCTCTCTTCGGATGATGATGCTGTGGTGCAGAGCTCTACTTGGCCGATCCGAGGGCGTCTGCGCCGCCCACGATCTCGGAGATCTGCTGCGTGATCTCTGCCTGACGCGCGTTGTTCGCGAGGCGGGTGAAGTCGCGGATGAGGGTGTCGGCGTTGTCGCTGGCCGCCTTCATGGCCTTCTGACGGGCGGCGTGCTCGGAAGCGGCCGACTGCAGCATGGCGTTGAAGATCCGGCTTTCGATGTAGACCGGCAGCAGGGCGTCGAGCACCTCGGTCGGATCGGGCTCGAAGTCGTACAACGGGAGGACCTCGTCCTCACCGGGCTCTTCGATGCCCTCGACGACCTCGAGCGGCAGCAGGCGGACGACCTCGGGAACCTGGCTGACCATGTTCACGAAGCGGTTGTAGACGATGTGGATCTCGTCCACCCCGCCCTCGGCCGCCTCGGTGAGGAACTTCGACACGACGGCGTCGCCGATCTCTTTCGCCGTGGCGAACTCGGGCTGGTCGGTGTTGCCCGTCCAGACCTGCTCGGCGTCACGACGACGGAAGGCGAAGTACCCCTGGGCCTTGCGGCCCACGAGGTAGTAGACGACCTCTTTGCCCTGACTGCGCAGCAGCTGTGCCAGCTGCTCGCTCTCTTTCAGCGTGTTCGAACTGAACGCACCGTTCAGACCGCGGTCGGACGTGAACACGACGATCGCGGCACGCTCGACCGTCTCGGGCTCGGTGGTGAGCACGTGGTCGACGTCCGAGAACGTCGCCACGGCCGACACCGCCCGGGTGATGGCCCGCGAGTACGGCCCGGAAGCCTTCATCCGGGCCTGCGCCTTCTGGATGCGCGAGGCCGAGATGAGCTCCATCGCGCGAGTGACCTTCTTGGTCGTCTGCGCAGAGCGTATCCTCTGCCGGTAGACCCGGAGTTGGGCTCCCATTACTCTCCTGTTGTCTCGTCAGTCGTGAACGTCGGACGGGCGCGTCAGCGCTTCGTCTTGACGATCTTCTCCTGGTTGACGTCGTCGGCGTCGGTGGCCTGGAACTCTTCGCGTCCGACCGAGGCGAGCGGCTTGCCCTCACCGGTCTGGAACTCCTGCTTGAACGAGTCGATGCCGCTCTCGAGGGCCGCGACGATCTCGTCGGTCAGGACGTTCTTCTCGCGCAGGTCGGACAGCACCGACGTGTTGCGACCCATGTAGTCGAGCAGCTCGCGCTCGAAGCGCAGGATGTCGGGCACGGGCACCTCGTCGAGCTTGCCGTTCGTGCCGGCCCAGATCGAGACGACCTGGTCCTCGACGGGGTACGGCGAGTACTGCGGCTGCTTCAGCAGCTCGGTCAGGCGCGCACCACGGGCCAGCTGACGACGGCTCGCCGCGTCGAGGTCGGACGCGAACATCGCGAAGGCCTCGAGCGACCGGTACTGGGCCAGCTCGAGCTTGAGCGTCCCCGAGACCTTCTTGATCGACTTGACCTGGGCGTCGCCACCGACGCGCGAGACCGAGATGCCGACGTCGACCGCGGGACGCTGGTTGGCGTTGAACAGGTCGGACTGCAGGAAGATCTGACCGTCGGTGATCGAGATGACGTTGGTCGGGATGTACGCCGAGACGTCGTTGGCCTTGGTCTCGATGATGGGCAGACCCGTCATCGATCCGGCGCCGAGCTCGTCGGACAGCTTCGCGCAACGCTCGAGCAGACGCGAGTGCAGGTAGAACACGTCACCCGGGTAGGCCTCGCGTCCCGGCGGACGACGCAGCAACAGTGACACGGCGCGGTAGGCCTCGGCCTGCTTCGACAGGTCGTCGAAGATGATGAGGACGTGCTTGCCGCTGTACATCCAGTGCTGGCCGATGGCCGAACCCGTGTAGGGGGCGAGGTACTTGAAGCCGGCCGGGTCGGACGCCGGAGCCGCGACGATCGTCGTGTACTCCATGGCGCCGGCCTCTTCGAGGGCACCCTTCACCGAAGCGATGGTGGAGCCCTTCTGTCCGATGGCGACGTAGATGCAGCGCACCTGCTTGTTGGTGTCGCCGGACTCCCAGTTGGCCTTCTGGTTGATGATCGTGTCGATCGCGATGGCCGTCTTGCCGGTCTGGCGGTCACCGATGATGAGCTGACGCTGGCCACGGCCGACCGGGATCATGGCGTCGATGGCCTTGATGCCGGTCTGCATCGGCTCGTGGACCGACTTGCGCTGCATGACGCCGGGCGCCTGCAGCTCGAGGGCACGACGGCCCTCGGTGGCGATCTCGCCGAGACCGTCGATCGGCGCACCCAGCGGGTCGACGACGCGACCGAGGTAGCCGTCGCCGACGGGGACCGACAGGACCTCACCCGTGCGGGTGACCTCCATGCCTTCTTCGATGCCCGAGAACTCGCCGAGCACGATGGCGCCGATCTCGTCCTCGTCGAGGTTCTGGGCCAGGCCCTGCGTGCCGTCCGCGAAGCGGATGAGCTCGTTGGCCATGACGCCGGGGAGACCCTCGACGTGGGCGATGCCGTCGGCTGCGTCCGTGACGTGGCCGACCTCGGTGGTCGAGGCCTTCGAGGGCTCGTACGACGAGACGAAGTCCTTCAGCGCGTCGCGAATCTCATCCGGGCTGATCTTGATGTCTGCCATTGTGATTCCTATTCGTAGCGAGGCTTCGGGAGGCCTCGAGTCTGTGTGTGAGAGCGTGACTAGCCGGCGAGTTGCAGGCGGAGCAGGCTGAGCTTGGTCGCGACGGTGCCGTCGATGACCTCGTCGCCCACCTGGACGCGGAGACCGCCGACGACGGCGGGGTCGATGACCTGGTTGATGCGCAGGCTACGCCCGAACTGCCTGGCCAAGCCGTGCTCCAGCCGCGTGACGTGGGCCCCGTCGAGGACGACGGCGCTCGTGACGGTGGCGACGAGCTGGTCGGACTCGTCGGCGACGATGTCGGCCGCGTGCCGCAGGAGTTCTCCGATGCGACGGCCGCGGGGCTGTCGGACCAGGTGCATGACGATGGCGACCGTCTGTCGGCTGGCCTTGCCGCCGAGCAGTCGCTCGACGAGCCCCGCCTTGGCAGCCGGGTCACCGAGCTTCGAACCGATGGCGAGCTCGAGCTGCGCGTCGGTGCGGACGGCCGCGTCGAAGGCGAAGAGCTCGTTCTCGATGCCGCTGTCGGCAGGTGCGGTCGAGGCGATCGCCCGGAAGGCGACTTCTTCGATGCCGGCGAGCAGGTCGTCGGACGACGACCAGCGGCCACCGACGACCGACACGAGCAACGCTCGTGCCGATTCGGAGAACGACCCGAAGAGCCGGTCGAGCAGCTGCTTCTTCGTCGCGACGTCGACGGCGGGGTCGGCGAGGTACGACTGCAGCTGGACGGAGCCGCCGACGACCCGGCCGGCGTCGAGCAGTTGCTCGCCCGTCGCCAGGTCGACCGACTCGCCGAGGTCGGTCAGGACCGCCCGCGCCGAGCCGAGTGCTTCTCGGGACATGGAACCCATCGTCAGTTGCCCGCCTTAGCGTTCTCGTTCGCCTCGAGGTCGGCCAGGAAGCGGTCGACGACGGCCGACGCCTTGGCGTCGTCGCTGAGCGACTCACCGATGACGCCCGACGCGAGGTCGATGGCCAAGGACCCCACCTCGGACCGCAGCGAGGCCACGGCGGCCTGGCGTTCGGCCTCGATCTGAGCGTGGGCGGACGCGGTGATGCGGTCGGCATCGGCCTGCGCCTGCTGCTTCAGCTCGGCGATGATCTCGTTGCCCTCGGCGCGCGCAGCCTCACGGATGCGGGCGGCCTCGGCACGGGCGTCGGCCAACTGCTTCTTGTATTCGTCGAGGGCCTTGGCCGCTTCGGCCTGGGCGGCCTCGGCGTGCTTGATGCCGCCTTCGATGCGCTCGGCCCGCTCGTCGAGGATCTTGCGGAACCTGGGGATCGCGAAGAGCCCGAAGAACGCAGCGATGACCACGAAGACGACCAAGGACCAGAGGATGTCGTAACCAGCGGGGAAGAAGATGGCGGCGCCTTCGGGCGCACCACCCTCGGCCGCGAGGATCGTCTCGATCATCGGTGTGTCGTCCTAACTGATCAGGAGAAGATGAAGCCGGCGGCGAGGCCGATGAAGCCCAGCAGCTCGGTGAACGCGATGCCGAGGAACATCGTGACCTGGAGGCGGCCGGCCAGCTCGGGCTGACGGGCCATGGCCTCGACGGTCTTGCCCGCGACGATGCCGATACCGATGCCGGGGCCGATCGCTGCGAGGCCGTAGCCGACGGTCGCGATGTTGCCGTTGATCTCAGCGAGGATCGTGGTGGTGTCCACTTGTGTTTCCTTCCGGTTGGGCGATGCTCGTCGGATGACGTGCGTCGTCTGTATTTAGTGTTCTGTCGCCGCGGCCTGTTGGATGTAGACCGAGGCGAGGAGCGTGAAGACGTAGGCCTGCAGCACGGCGACGGCCATCTCGACGATGGTCATCACGAAGCCACCGATGAGGGTGAGCGCACCGAAGGCCATGAAGCCCCCGCTCATGCTGAAGAAGAAGAAGTGCGTCGCGGCGAAGCAGAGCACCAGCAAGAGGTGGCCGACCATCATGTTCAACAGCAGTCGCAGTGCCAGCGAGATGGGGCGCACGATGAAGATGTTGATGAACTCGATGGGCGTCAGCAGGATGTACATGACCCACGGCACACCGGGCGGGAAGAGCGCGTTGCGCAGGAAGGTCGCCCCACCGGCCTCGCGGAAACCCGCGTAGATGAACATGACGTACGCGACGACCGCCAGCAGCAGCGGCATGGCGATGACCGACGTGCCCGCGATGTTCAGGCCGGGGATGATGCCGGTGATGTTCATGGCGAAGATGCCGAAGAACATGGCCGCGAGGATCGGAAGGTATTTGCGACCGAGCTTCTCGCCGAGGATCTCTTCGACGATCTGGATTCGGACGAAGTCGAGGCCCAGCTCGGCGATGCTCTGCCCGCGGGACGGGATGAGCCGCCCCTTGCGCAGGGCCAGCCAGAACAGCAGCAACATGACGGCGATCGCGAAGAGGCGGACCAGCATGATGCGGTTCAGCTCGAAGGGAGTGCCCTCGAAGAAGATGGCGGGAGGGAAGAACTCGTCAAGAGTCGGGGCGTGGAATCCCCCGTCCCCGTGGCCGGCTTCGGCAGCGGAGAGCAGGTTCACAGCGTTCGCTATCAGCGCTATCTCCTGTGTCGGGGCGAGCACCCTGAAGTGTCGCGACGATTGGTGGGGTTTGTCATCCGTGCACGCTGGAGACGCGGCCGGGGAACGTCGTCAACCCTATCAAGGTAATGCTTGCTTCCACGAATCGGTCGAGCTATTTTCACCCTGTGCACGCATCGCCGTCAGTCGGTGGGCGCGGGGGGCAAGGTCGCGTCGCTGACGTACGACAGCCGACCCCGGACGACCACCAGCGCGTCCACCGCGAGGGTGCCGATGATCGACACGACGAGCGCGAGGAAGAGGACGACGTCGTCAACGAAGGGCTGGTCACGCAGCACGACGAGCAGCACGATGAAGATGACCAGCTTGAGCAACCACGCGCCCATCACGATGCCGAAGAAGGCCCCCAGCGTGAAGCGGATGGCCACGAGCATGCTCGCGGCCGTGATCGCGGCGAACAGGATGGCGAGCCCCACGCCGACGAGGGCGCTCCAGAGTCCGTCGGTGCCGGCGAACAGGTAGCCGAGCCCCCCGCCGACCACGGCGATGACGAGGGCGAGCAGGCCCGTGTACTTGAGGATCTGCGTGAAGATCGAGCTGGCGTTCATGGGTGGTCCTTCGGGTTCGTCAGTTCGGGCACGACGGCCTGGGCCGCGGTGTCGGTGTCGTGCGGGTCGAGGGCGTCCGCCGCGGCGTCGAGCGGATCGAACCGGTCGGACGCGGTCGTCGACAGCTCGCCGGTCGGGGTGGTCTGGACGGCGATCTCGACCTTCTTGCGACGGCTCAGCGGCGAGAGGGTCGCGGCGGTGCAGGCGACGAGCCCCACCCCGAGGAAGACGGCGACGAGGTAGGTCGGCTTGACGAACAAGAACATCAACCCGCCCACGGCCGCGACGAGCGTCCAGGCGTAGAAGATCAGGACGGCCTGGAAGTGGGAGTGCCCCATGTCGAGCAGACGATGGTGCAGGTGCTTGCGGTCGGCCGTGAACGGCGACTTGCCCGCGCTGAGCCGCCGGAGGACCGCGAGGCCGAAGTCGAGCAGGGGCACGACGAGGATCGCGAACGGCAGCACGATCGGGATGAACGCCGGGAGGAGCGCCGTCCGTGAGATGCCCGCCGGATCGATCTGACCGGTCACCGAGATGGCGCTCGTGGCCATGACCAGGCCGGTCAACAGCGCACCGGCGTCGCCCATGAACAGTTTCGCCGGGTGCCAGTTCAGCGGGAGGAAGCCCAGGCACGCCCCGATCAGGACGGCGGACAACAAGGCCGCGAGGTTGAAGTACTCGGTCTGGCCGATGGTGATCGAGATGACGAAGCTGTAGACGAAGAACACGCCGTTCGCGATGATCGCGACCCCGGCGACGAGACCGTCCAGCCCGTCGATGAAGTTCACGGCGTTCATCACCAGGACGATGGTGAGGACCGTCAGCACGAGGGACATGTAGGGCGACCCGATGGCGAGGCTGCCCCCGATCGGCAGCGAGACGAGCTGGACGCCCTGCCAGGCCAGCACCCCCGCAGCGATGATCTGCCCGGCCAGCTTGGTCATCCAGTCGAGGTCGTAGAGGTCGTCGACGACGCCGATCACGACGATGATGGTCGCGGCCCCGATGATGGCCAGGGGCGGCCCCGCGTCGGCGAAGACCAGACGGAAGTAGTCGACGCCCGAGATCAGGGGGAAGACGAACCACGCCGCGAGCAGCGCGACCACGATGCCGGCCCACATCGCGATGCCGCCGAGGCGGGGCGTCGGGGTCTGGTGGACGTCGCGCTCACGGATCTTCGGGTAGAGGCGGTACTTGAGGCCCACCCGCCAGACGACCACGGACAGCACGAAGCTCACCGCTGCCGAGATCGCCAGCGCGAGGAGGTAGTACCTCACGCGAGGGCGTCGACCCCGACGACGCGGATGACGTCGGCGTCGGAGAGGACGCCGTGCCGCACGATGCGCAGGACGCCGTCGGCACCCGCCGTGGCGTCGACGATGGTCGAGCCCGTGTTGGCGCCGGCCATGTGCTCGTATGACGTGCCCGCGAGGCCGTCGTCGAGGTACACCGACACCGAGTCCCCGAGCATGCGTCGGGCGTCGCCCGCCGACTCGGCGGCCGGACGACCCGTGAGGTTGGCGCTCGACACCGCGAGGGGGCCGGTCTCTTCGAGCAGCTCGAGGGCGATCCGGTGGCTCGGCACGCGGAGGGCGACGGTGCCACGGGTCTCGCCAAGGTCCCAGCTGAGCGAGGCCTGCGCCCGGAAGATCACCGTGAGGGGCCCGGGCCAGAACTCATCGAGCAGCGGGCGGACGACCTCGGGAACGCGGTCGGTGAGTGCGGCGAGGGTCTCTTGCCCCTTGATGAGCACCGGCGGCGGCGACTGGCGTCCGCGCCCCTTGGCGTCGAGCAGACGCTGGACGGCGGTCGGGTCGAACGCGTCCGCGGCCACGCCGTAGACGGTGTCGGTGGGCAGCACGACGAGCTCACCCCGCCCGATGGCACCGCGCGCCATGCGCATGCCGGCGAGCAGTTCGGAGTCGACGGAGCAGTCGTGAAAAGTGGCCATGACCTGACGATGATAGTGCGACGGACCGGGAGAACCCGCTCAGCGCACCGCCGTGGTGGCCCGGTCGCGACCGGTGAGGTCGGCATGCGTGGCCGGGGACCGCCAACCGTCCGCCGTCAGGAGGTCGCGGATCGCGCCTCCTTGGAGTTCGCCGTGCTCGATGACGAGGGCTCCCCCGGGCCGGAGCAGGCGTCGGGCCGTCAGCGACAGCGCCCGGACCAGGTCGAGGCCGTCGTCGCCGCCGTAGAGGGCCAGAGCCGGATCGTGCAGGCGCACCTCGGGGTCGCGCGGGACCATGCCCGTGGGCACGTAGGGCGGGTTCGAGACCACGACCGACACGAGGCCGTCGAGTTCGGGCAACGCGTCGGCGAGGTCGCCCTCGACCAGGCGCAGGTTGTCGACCCCCACGGCCGCGATGTTGCGGCGGGTCCAGACGGCAGCCTCGGCGGACAGCTCGACCGCGACGACCGACGCCGTCGGCACCTCGGACGCCATCGCCAGCGCCAACGCACCGCTGCCGGTGCCGAGGTCGACCGCCAGGGGCGACGCCTCGGGCACGGCCCGGAGGGCGTCGATCGCCAACTGGGCGACGCCCTCGGTCTCGGGCCGCGGCACGAAGACCCCCGGCCCGACGTGCAGCTCGAGGTGGCGGAAGGAGGCCCGCCCCGTGATGTGCTGCAGGGGCTCGCGGGAGGCGCGGCGCGCGACCGCGGTGACCAGCGCCTCCTGCTCGTCGACCGAGAGAGGTGCCGAGGTGACGGCCCGAGCGCGGACCACCCCTCGCCCGAGGCCCGTGACGTGGCCGAGGAGGAGCTCGGCGTCGACCTCGGGTGACGGCACGCCGGCGCCCGCGAGGACGGTCGAGGCCGCGCGGAGGGCACCGTCGACCGTCGTCACGCCCTCGAAGGCCGCGGCGGTGGCGTCGCTCACGACGAGGTGTCGCCGATCTCGGCGAGACGAGCCTCTTCGTCGGCCTGGATGCACGACTCGACCACCGGGTCGAGTGCGCCGTCCATCACCGCGTCGAGGTTGTAGGCCTTGTAGCCGGTGCGGTGGTCGGCGATGCGGTTCTCGGGGAAGTTGTAGGTGCGGATGCGCTCCGACCGGTCCATGCCCCGGATCTGACTCTTGCGGGCGTCCGACGCGATGGCCGCCTGTTCTTCTTGCTGACGCGCGAGGATGCGTGCCCGGAGGACGCGCATGCCGGCCTCACGGTTCTGCAGCTGGCTCTTCTCGTTCTGCATGGCCACCACGATGCCCGTCGGCAGGTGGGTGATGCGGACGGCGGAGTCGGTCGTGTTGACGGACTGACCACCGGGGCCGCTCGACCGGTACACGTCGATCTTGAGGTCGTTCTGGTTGATGTCGACCTCTTCGGGCTCGTCGACCTCGGGGAACACGAGCACGCCCGTGGTCGAGGTGTGGATGCGCCCCTGCGACTCGGTCGCCGGCACGCGCTGCACGCGGTGCACCCCGCCCTCGTACTTGAGGTGCGCCCAGACGCCCTGCGAGGGGTCGGACGCGTTCGACTTGAGCGCCACCTGCACGTTCTTGTAGCCGCCGAGGTCGGAGTCGTCGCTCGCGATCATCTCGGACTTCCAGCCCTTCGACTCGGCGTAGTGCAGGTACATGCGCAGCAGGTCGGCCGCGAAGAGGGCGCTCTCGGCGCCACCCTCGCCGCCCTTGATCTCCATGATGACGTCGCGTCCGTCGTCGGGGTCGCGCGGGATCAGGAGGCGCCTCAGGCGTTCTTGGGACTCGTCGAGCGCCTGCTCGAGGGCGGGCACCTCGTCGGCGAAGGCCTCGTCTTCTTTCGCGAGCTCGCGAGCGGCCTCGAGGTCTTCGCCCGCCTGCTGCCACGTCGAGTGGGCAGCCACGATGCGGCTGAGCTCGGCGTAGCGACGGTTGATCTTCTTGGCGCGCGCGGCGTCGGCGTGGACCGCGGGGTCGCTGAGCTGCGTCTGCAGGTCGTCGTGCTCGGACAGCAGCACGGCCACCGACTCGAACACGCTCAGTGCTCCTTGTGGCCCGAGTCGTGTCCGTTCGAGGCGGGGACCGACTTCTGGACCTGGACGAGGAACTCGACGTTCGACTGCGTCTCGCGCAGGTTGCGCAGGACGATCTCGAGTGCCTGCTGCTGGTCGAGCCCGGCGAGGGCACGGCGCAGGCGCCAGGTGATCTTGACCTCGTCGGGGCTGAGCAGCATCTCTTCGCGACGCGTGCCCGAGGCGTTGACGTCGACGGCGGGGAAGATGCGCTTGTCGGCCAGGTGGCGCGACAGGCGGAGCTCCATGTTGCCGGTGCCCTTGAACTCCTCGAAGATCACCTCGTCCATCTTCGAACCGGTCTCGACGAGGGCGGTCGCGAGGATGGTCAACGAGCCACCGTTCTCGATGTTGCGCGCGGCCCCGAAGAAGCGCTTCGGCGGGTACAGCGCCGACGAGTCGACGCCGCCCGAGAGGATGCGACCCGACGCGGGGGCGGCCAGGTTGTAGGCCCGACCGAGGCGCGTGATGGAGTCGAGGAGCACGACGACGTCGTGGCCCAGTTCGACCAGGCGCTTCGCCCGCTCGATGGCGAGCTCGGCGACGGTCGTGTGGTCTTCGGCGGGGCGGTCGAAGGTCGAGGCGATGACCTCGCCCTTGACGGTGCGCTGCATGTCGGTGACCTCTTCGGGCCGCTCGTCGACGAGCACGACCATGAGGTGCACCTCGGGGTTGTTCACCGCGATGGCGTTCGCGATGGACTGCAGCACGAGGGTCTTGCCGGCCTTGGGCGGCGAGACGATGAGACCACGCTGGCCCTTGCCGATCGGCGACACGAGGTCGATGATGCGGGTCGAGAGCTTCTGCGGCTCGGTCTCGAGGCGCAGGCGCTCCTGCGGGTAGAGCGGGGTCAGCTTGCTGAACTCCACGCGCTTCGCGGCCTCGTCGACGGGCTGGCCGTTGATCGAGTCGATCTTGACGATGGCGTTGTACTTCTGACGCCCCTGGCCCTGGTCGCCCTCGCGCGGCTGGCGGATGGCACCGACGACGGCGTCGCCCTTGCGCAGGTGGTACTTCTTGACCTGGCCGAGCGAGACGTAGACGTCGCTCGCCCCGGGCAGGTAGCCCGTGGTGCGGACGAAGGCGTAGTTCTCGAGGACGTCGAGGATGCCGGCGACGGGGATGAGCACGTCGTCCTCGCCGATCTCGGGCTCGAGGTCGTCGTTCTGGGCCCCGCGGCCACGCTTGCGGTCGCGCTGACGACCACGACCCTGACGGCCGCCCTCATCGACCTGGCCGCCGGACTGCGGGCCCGTGCCGGACTGCTCGCCGCGGGCGGCGTCGTTCTTCTCGCCGGCGGCACGCTGGGCCTGCTGCTCGGCCTTCTGGTCGGCACGCTGCTGACCGTTCTGCTGGCCGCCGTTCTGCTGGCCGCCGTTCTGCTGCGGGGCGTTCTGCGACGCGTCGGCCTTCTGCCCGCCGTTCTGCTGGCCGTTCTGCTCGGCCTGGCCCTGCTGCGAGCCGCCCTTGCCACGGTTGCGGTTGCGGCTGCGACGGCCGCCACCCTGCTGGCCGCCGTTCTGCTGGTCGGCGCCCTGCTGGTCGCCCTGACCCTGGTCGCCCCGGCCCTGCTGGTCGGCGGTGCCGTCGTCGCCGGACGCCGAGGCGTCGGCCTCTGTCGTGGCGGTCTCGGTCGTGGCGGTCTGGGCGGACGCGCCCTCGGTCGTCTCGGTGGAGGCGGTCGCGTCGGCGGCCGGGGCGTCGGCGGACGAGCCGGGCTGGGCGGCGTCGGCGGCGACCGACGCGTCGGAGGCGCGGCGCGAGCCCCGACGGCGCGACGGACGCTCGGCGGGGGCGTCCTGCTCGGCGGCGGGCTGCTCGGTGGCCTGCGCGGGTGCGGCCGGTGCGTCGACGGCGACGGCCTCGGTGGCGGGCACCTCGACGAGGGGGGCGACGCCGGTCTCGCCGGCGTTGACGTGGTCGCCGGCACCGCGGGACTCGGGAGCCCCGGCGGCGGACGTGGCACGACGCGAGCCGCGACGGGCCCGGATCGGCGCCTCGGCGGGCTCGGCCGCCTCGGTCGCGGGGGCCTCGGTGCCCTCGGCGACGGCGGTCTCGACGGAGGCCGGGACGCCGGCGTCGACGACACCGTCGAGCGTCGGCTGGGGGGCGACCTCGGCGGCGGCCCCCTCGCCCTGCTTCGCCGCGATGGCGGCGACGAGGTCGCCCTTGCGCAGCTTCGAGATGCCGCTGATGCCGAGCGACGAGGCGAGGGCCTGCAGCTGGGGCAGGCGCATGGCGGTGAGTTCGGGCGTGGACGGCGCAGCGGCGCCGTTCTGGACGTCAGTCACGAGTGATGGGTTCCTTTCGCTCCCCCGCGTTGATCGGCGGGGCAGAGCTGGTCACACCTCGCGGCCTCGGGCCTGCACTGTGCGGGTTCGCCCCGAGGGGCTGCCCTGTGCGGGCTCTGCACGGGATGAGCAGGAGGCCGGGGAGGTGCGGTGCGCGCCGACCAGATCGGCAGACGAACACTGCTAGATGTGCACTACGGGATGTGCGACCCGGGGACTCGAAGACTTGTGACCCCACGCGGTCGACCCCACGAATGACGGTGGGGACGGTGCTAGATGCCCAGGAAATCTGAGTTTTCTACCGGGTGCGGCACCACTGTAGCACCTTTGAGATCGACGGCCAGCATCAACGGACGCCACGCCGACACGGCGTGTTCGCGGACCAGGTCGGCGGCGAAGAGGCGCTGGGCGGGGTCGCTGCCGAGCACGAGCAACGAGGGCCCGGCACCCGACACCACTGCCGCGAGGCCGGCGTCGCGCAGCATGCGGATCAGCGCGTCGGTCTCGGGCATGGCGCTGGCCCGGTAGCTCTGGTGCAGTCGGTCTTCGGTCGCCGCGAGCAGCAGTTCGGGGCTCTGCACGAGGGCCGCCACGAGAAGGGCCGAGCGCGACACGTTGAAGGTGGCGTCCTCGTGCGGCACCGAGGCCGGTTGCAGGCTTCGTGCGAGCTTGGTCGAGAGCGTCGACTCGGGCACGAACACGACGGGCGAGACGCCTCGGTGCACGAGCAGCCGCTTGTGCGACGGACCGTGCGAGTTCATCCACGCGATCGTGAGGCCACCGAACAGCGCCGGGGCGACGTTGTCGGGGTGGCCTTCCATGTCGGTCGCGAGGGCCAGCAACGCGTTCGAGTCGAGTTCGACCGTGCCCTCGAGCAGCCCCTTGGCGGCCATGATGCCGGAGACGATCGCCGCGGCGGACGAACCCAGCCCCCGACCGTGCGGGATCGCGTTGCGCGCCCGGAGGTGCAGCCCCGGCAAGGGGACGTCGACCGAGGCGAACGCGGTGGCGATCGACTGCACGACGAGGTTCGACGCGTCGGTCGGCACCTGGCCGGCCCCGACGCCGGACACGTCGACCCGGACTCCGGGATCACGCGTCGCGGAGACCTCGAGCTCGTCGTAGAGCGAGAGGGCGAGGCCGAGGGTGTCGAAGCCCGGCCCCAGGTTGGCCGAGGTCGCGGGGACCTTGACCAGAACCGACCGACCGACGACCTCGGAGGTCATGCAGAGGCCGGGACGAGACCGAGCACCTCGGCCACCCGGGCGGTGTCGCTCGCGACGACGGTCGGCTGCACGTCACTGCCGTCTGCTCGACGCAGGGCCCACTGCGGGTCTTTCAGGCCGTGGCCGGTGACCGTCAGCACGACCGTGGCGCCGGCGGGGATCACGCCGGCGTCGGCGCGCTCGAGCAGACCGGCCACGCTGATGGCCGACGCGGGCTCGACGAAGACGCCGACCTCGGCCGAGAGGATCTTCTGGGCCGCGAGGATGGCCTCGTCGGTGATCGCCCCGAACCAGCCGTCCGTCAGGTCGCGCGCCTCGAGGGCGAGCTGCCACGAGGCCGGGTTGCCGATGCGGATGGCACTGGCGATCGTCTCGGGGGCCTTGACGACCTCGCCGGCGACGATCGGCGCCGAACCCGCGGCCTGGAAGCCGAACATGCGCGGCAGCTTCGTGGCCCGACCGATCTCGAGGTCTTCGCGGTAGCCCCGCGTGTAGGCGGTGTAGTTGCCGGCGTTGCCGACGGGGATGAAGTGGAAGTCCGGGGCGTCGCCGAGCACGTCGACGACCTCGAACGCACCGGTCTTCTGGCCCTCGATGCGGTCGTTGTTGACCGAGTTGACCAGGTGGACCGGGTAGTTCGCCGCCAGGTCGCGCGCGATGTCGAGACAGTCGTCGAAGTTGCCCTGGATCTGCAGCAGCTGCCCGTCGTGGGCGACGGCCTGGCTCAGCTTGCCCATCGCGATCTTGCCCTCGGGCACGAGGACGGCGGCCGTGATGCCGGCGTGGGCCGCGTACGCGGCGGCCGAGGCCGACGTGTTGCCCGTCGACGCACAGATGACGGCCTTGGCGCCGTGCTCGACGGCCTTCGAGATGGCCATCGTCATGCCGCGGTCCTTGAACGACCCGGTCGGGTTCATGCCCTCGTACTTGACGTACACCTTGGCGCCCGTGCGGTTCGAGAGCGCCGGGGCCGGGATGAGCGGCGTGCCGCCCTCGCCGAGCGTGACGATCGGGGTCGCGTCGGTGACGTCGAGACGGTCGGCGTATTCGCGCAGGACACCCTGCCACTGGTGGGCCATCAGGCTCCTTCGACTCTCAGCACGCTCGTGACGGAGTTCACGACCGTGGCGTTCTTCAGGGCGGTCACCGTCGCGGCGAGGTCGGACTCGCGCGCCCGGTGGGTGCCGATGATCAGCGTAGCGGTGGCCGCGCCGTCGCCCTCGACCGTGACGCCCGGCGTCGCGCCGGAGGTCTGTTCGACGCTGTGCACGCTCACGCCGTGATCGCTGAGCACCCCGGCGACCTCGGCGAGCACGCCCGGCTGGTCGGCGACGTCGAGGGTGATCTGGTAGCGGGTCGACACACGTCCGATCGGGAACACCGGCAGGTTGGCGTGGGTGGACTCGGCGACGCCGGGCCCGCCGATCACGTGGCGGCGGGCGGCCGAGACGAGGTCGCCCAACACGGCCGACGCGGTCTCGACTCCCCCGGCGCCGGCGCCGTAGAACATCAGGTCGCCGGCCGACTCGGCCTCGACGAAGACGGCGTTCTTCGCGCCGTGCACGGCCGCCAGCGGGTGGCTCAGGGGCACGAGCGCGGGGTAGACGCGCGCGCTGACCCCCTCGACCCCGTCGTCGTCGACGAGACGCTCGCAGATCGCGAGGATCTTCACGACGTAGCCCGCCTTGCGAGCGGCCACCACCTGGTCGTGCGTGACGGACGTGATGCCCTCACGGTGCACGGCGGACAGGGGCACGGCCGTGTGGAACGCGAGGCTCGCCAGGATCGCGGCCTTCTGTGCGGCGTCGTACCCCTCGATGTCGGCGGTGGGGTCGGCTTCGGCGTACCCGAGGGCGGTGGCCGTCGCCAGGGCGTCCTCGAGGGTCGAACCGTCGGTGTCCATGCGGTCGAGGATGAAGTTCGTCGTGCCGTTGACGATGCCCATGATGCGCTGGACGCGGTCGCCGGCGAGGCTGTCGCGCAGCGGGCGGATGATCGGGATCGCCCCGGCGACGGCCGCCTCGTAGTAGACCTGCGCGCCGACCTGCTCGGCCGCGTCGAAGAGCTCGGTGCCGTGGCTCGCGAGCAGGGCCTTGTTGCCCGTGATGACGTCGGCCCCCGAGTTCAGCGCCTGCAGGACGTAGCTGCGGGCCGGTTCGAGCCCGCCGATCAGCTCGACGACGATGTCGGCTCCGACGATGAGCGACTCGACGTCGGTCGTGAACAGCTCTCGGGGCAGCTCGACGTCTCGGGGTGCGTCGACGTCTCGGACGCCGATGCCCACCAGCTCGAGCCCGGCACCCGCGCGGCCGGCGAAGTCGGCACCCTGCTCGAGCAGCAACCGCGCCACCTGCGACCCCACCGAGCCGGCGCCCAGCAGGGCGACCCTCACGTTGCGGTATTCGATCATGTCAGTCCGTTTCTCGGGTGCGTCGTCGTCGGGGTGCGGGGTGTCGCGAGGGCAGGAGGCGCGGGTCGCTCAGTCGAGGCCGGCGTCGCGGGCCAGCAGGTCGGCCTCGCTCTCGCCCCGGACGATCACGCGGGCCCGGCCGTCGCGGACCGCCACGACGGGCGGGCGCCCGACGTGGTTGTAGTTGCTGGCCAGGCTGTGGCAGTAGGCACCGGTGGCGGGCACGGCGAGCAGGTCGCCGGGGGCGACGTCGCCGGGCAGGTAGTCGGCGAGGACGACGAGGTCGCCGCTCTCGCAGTGCTTACCGGCCACGCGGACGAGCGCCGGCGAGGCCGAGGAGGCGCGGTTCGCGATGCGCACGGAGTAGTCCGCCGAGTAGAGGGCCGTCCGGGCGTTGTCGCTCATGCCCCCGTCGACGCTGACGTAGCGCCGCACGGCGCTGCCCGCGTCGGACGAGACCGTCACGTCCTTGATCGTGCCGACCTCGTAGAGAGTCGTCCCGGCGGGGCCGACGACGACGCGCCCGGGTTCGACGGCGAGCAGCGGGACGTCGATCTCGAGGCGGGAGCACTCGGCCTGGACGATGTCGGCCAGGGCGACGGCGAGCTCGTCGAGCGGTCGGGAGTCGTCGGCGCTCGTGTAGGCGATGCCGAAGCCGCCGCCGAGGTTGAGCTCGGGCACCGGTCCGGTGGCGAGCAGTTCGGCGTGCACGGCGAGCAGGCGTCGGGCGGCCTCGGCGAAGCCGTCGGAGCCGAAGATCTGCGAGCCGATGTGCGAGTGCAGGCCGACGAACTCGAGGGCGTCATGCGCACGGATCGACTTGACGATGTCGGCGGTCTCGGTCAGCGGGACGCCGAACTTCTGGTCTTCGCGCGCGGTGGCGAGGTACTCGTGGGTCGAGGCGTGCACGCCCGAGTTGACGCGCAGGCGGACGCGTTGGACGCGTCCGTGCCGTTCGGCGGCGGCCGCCACGCGGTCGGCCTCGGCGGCGTTGTCGAGCACGATGGTGCCGATGCCCGCCTCGACGGTGCGGTCGATCTCGGCGAGGGACTTGTTGTTGCCGTGGAACCCCATGCGGGCCGGGTCGACGCCCGCGGCCCGGGCGACGGCGAACTCGCCCCCGGTGCAGATGTCGACGGCCATGCCCGCCTCGGCCACCCAGCGGGCCACCTCGGCCGACAAGAAGGCCTTCGCCGCGTAGTAGACCGTCGCCGTCGTGCCGATGCGGGCCGCCTCACGCTCGAACGAGCGGACCGCCTCGACGGCACGGGTGCGGGCGTCGGCCTCGTCGACCACGTAGAGCGGGGTGCCGAACGTCGCGACGAGTTCGGAGGCCGGGACGCCGCCCAGCACGAGCTCACCCTCGGGCGAGCGTTCGGCCGTGGCCGACCACACGACCGGATCGAGGGCGTTGGCGTCGGCCGGCTCGACGAGCCAGGCGGGTGCCAGGGGGTTCGGGGACACGCGGACCTCGGGTGATCGGGGGACGGGGAACGACATCAGAGCCTACCGAGAGTCGACGACCGTGACGGCCACGACCGGGGCCGCGGCCGCGGCGGGGTGGCTCCGGCGTGGTCCGGGCTCAGGAGCAGGACCCCTTGCTGCCGATGCCGCTCGACGAGATCGGCAGGCCCGGCGAGGTGACGTCGAGCGTCGCGGCGGACGACGTGACGGCGACGCCCGTGAGCGTGGTTCCCTGCGGCAGGT
The DNA here is from genome assembly GCF_015350895.1 of Frigoribacterium sp. VKM Ac-1396. Lineage (NCBI taxonomy): Bacteria > Bacillati > Actinomycetota > Actinomycetes > Micrococcales > Microbacteriaceae > Frigoribacterium > Frigoribacterium sp. VKM Ac-1396. Next base: position 709,443 of record NZ_JADKSD010000001.1, read on the forward strand.
ACTGCGCCGCGCAGACGTCGAACGCGTACCCGCCGATGAACGGAGCGAGGTCGAGCGAGAGCGAGGTGTCGCGCAGCGAGGCGGAGACCGGCGTCAGGGAGATGACCCGCCCCTCTTGGGTGATCGCGGGGGTCGCGACGACGTCCACCGGCACGACGGTGCCGATGACCGGGATCTCGAAGTCGCGGGCGTACGTGACCTGGCCGTCGCCGAACGAGATCGCGCCACCGCTCTCTTGCACGGCGGCGAGCCCGTTGACCGTCGCGGCGTCGGCCGTGACGGTGCCCGTGATCGCTCCGGTGGTGCCGGACAGGTCGGTCGGCACGTCCCGCACGTCGAAGTCGAACGAGAGGCCGCCGGACGAACCGGCCGACGAGATGGTGGCCTGGTCGATGCTGCCCTGGACGAGCTGCCACAGCATCGAGAAGCCGCCGATCTGCACGTCGACGGGGCCTGCCGCGTCGCCGAGCTGCTGCGAGATCTGCTTCTCGGCCTGGTCCTCGGCGACCGTCCGGACCACGAGGTCGGCGACGACGGCCAGCACGCCCAGGATCACCACGATGCCGAGCAGCACGAACACGAAGATGCCGAAGCCGCGACCCCGGCGTCGGGCGACGGGCTTGGCCTCGAAGAAGTCGGAGTCGATGTCGCTCATCGGGCCATCTTGTCAGCCGGCGCCGGGCGACCGCGCGCGCCGCGCCTCCTGCGGTCGAGACCGAGGAGGCGCGGCGCACCGGGTCACATGCGGTCGGGTGCCGAGACGCCCAACAGGCCGAGCCCGTTGCGGATGACCTGACCGGCCGCGTCGTTGAGCCAGAGTCGCGTGCGGTGCAGGTCGGTGACCTCGTCGTCGCCGAGCGGCGTGACGCGGCAGGTGTCGTACCAGCGGTGGTACGTGCCGGCCAGCTCTTCGACGTACCGGGCCACGCGGTGCGGCTCGCGCAGCTCGGCGGCCTGGACGACGACGCGGGGCAGCTCGGACAGCGCACCGAGCAGCGCGCTCTCGGTCTCGTGGGTCAGCAGCGACGCGTCGAAGGCGTCGCGGGTGACCCCGGCGGCCTCGGCGTTGCGGGCCACGGCGCGGGTGCGGGCGTGGGCGTACTGCACGTAGAACACGGGGTTGTCGTTGCTGCGCTTGGTGAGCAGGTCGAGGTCGATGTCGATCGAGCTGTTGACCGGGCTGCGGACGAGCGAGTACCGACCCGCGTCGACGCCGACCGCGTCGACGAGGTCCTCCATCGTGACGACGGTGCCGTTGCGCTTCGACATGCGCAGCGGCTCGCCGTCGCGCAACAGGTTGACCATCTGGCCGATGAGGATCTCGAGGTTGACGCCGGGCTCGTCGCCGAACGCCGCGCACATCGCCATCATGCGGCCGACGTAGCCGTGGTGGTCGGCACCGAGCATGATCAGGTTGCGCTCGAAGCCCCGCTCGCGCTTGTCGAGGTAGTACGCCAGGTCGCCGGCGATGTAGGCCGCCTCGCCGTCGCTCTTGACGATGACGCGGTCGCGGTCGTCGCCGAACTCGGTCGTGCGCAGCCAGGTGGCGCCCTCGGCCTCGTAGACGTGCCCCAGCTCGCGGAGGCGGGCGACGGCGCGCTCGACGGCCTTCGACTCGTGCAGCGAGTTCTCGTGGAAGTAGACGTCGAAGTCGACGCCGAAGTCGTGCAGCGACGCCTTGATGTCGGCGAACATGAAGTCGACGCCGACCGAGCGGAACGTCTCTTGCGCCTCGTCACGGGGCAGGGCGCGCACGTCGCCGTCGACGGTCGCCTCGACACGCGCGGCGATCTCGGCGATGTACTGCCCGCCGTAGCCGTCGTCGGGGGTGGGCTCGCCGAGGGCACTGGCGAGCAGGCTGCGGGCGAAGCGGTCGATCTGCCCGCCGTGGTCGTTGAAGTAGTACTCGCGGGTGACGAGCGCACCCTGGGCCTGGAACACCCGGGCCAGGCTGTCGCCGACGGCCGCCCAGCGGACGCCACCGAGGTGGATCGGGCCGGTGGGGTTCGCCGAGACGAACTCGAGGTCGATCGTGACGCCGCGGTAGTAGTCACCGCGGCCGTACGCCTCGCCCTGTTCGACGATCGAGCGGGCCAGCAGGCCGGCCGCCGCCGCGTCGACGCGGATGTTGATGAAGCCGGGGCCGGCCACGTCGACGTCGGCGACGCCGTCGACCTCGGCCAGCTCGGCCGCGATCTCGGTGGCGAGCTCGCGCGGGTTCGTCCCGACGCGCTTGGCGAACTTCATGGCGACGTTCGAGGCCCAGTCGCCGTGGTCGCGGTTCTTCGGCCGCTCGAGCGCGACGTCGCCGTCGGTCACCGCCACGTCGACGGTGCCGCGGCGCTCGAGGACGCCCTGGACGACGGCGAGCAGGGACGTAGAGAGTTCGGCGGGAGTCACGAGGGTCGATCTTACCGGCAGCGCCGAGGCCCCCGACGAGCCGGGCGTCGGCGATGATGGAGGGATGCGTCACGCCCCGACCCGCCCCTCCGTCGTCCTGCGCACCCTCGTCGTGACGGGCGCCCTCGCCCTGTCCCTGAGCGCGTGCACGAGCCCGTCGCCGGCCGGGCCGGACGACACGACGACCCCGAGCGCGGCGTCGCCGGCCACCGCCGAGGCGACGGCGACCACGGCACCGGCCCCCGACCTGGTGAGCACGCCGTTCACCGTCGACTGCGACGACCTGCTCGCGGCCGGCAACCTCTCGCAGTACTACTCCGCCCTCGCCCCCGTCCCGGCGGAGGACGTCAGCGGCGACGAGAGCCGCGACGGTGAGGCCCTCGAGGTCGTGGCCGACGCCGACGGCACGACCTGCACCTGGCAGGACGCCGACGGGGCGACGATCACGGTCGGGGTCGCCCGCTTCGACGACGAGAGCCTGAACGAACTGGCCAACGACCTCGTCGCGACGAGCAACTCGGTGCCGACCTTCGGCGTCGAGGGGTACTTCGACACCCCGGGCGGCGTCGGCACGGCCGAGGCGTTCTCGTCGCCCGCGTTCGTCGTGGCCCGGTCGACGACCTTCCTCGAGCCGGGCGACGCCGAGCCGGTCGTCTCGGCCGTGGTCTCCGCGCTGAAGACCATCGACTGACGATCGCGGCCGACCGCCACCGGTCACGCCGACCGGCCTCGCCGACCTGCCTCGCCGACGGGCCTCGCCGACGGGCGGGAGGCGCGCTCGGGTGAGGGGCGTGGCCTAGGCGACCAGCGCCTCCTGGTCGGTTCGCGAGGCGACGGTCGTGAGTCGACCGGCCTCGACGGCGTCGGCCAGCTGTGCCAGCAGGGCCTCGAGTTGACCGACCGGCGCGCCTCGGTCTTCCGGGTGCCACTGGACGCCGACGACGGGGGCGGAGACGTGCTCGACGGCCTCGACCGTGCCGTCGTCGGCGCGACCGACGACTCGCAGGCCCCTGCCCGGTCGTCCCACGGCCTGGTGGTGGGCGCTCTGGACGACGGGCTCGGCGCCGAGGGCGCGGGCGAGGCGACTGCCGGGGTCGAGCGACACGGCGTGCGGGTGCATGAGCTGCTCGACCGGTGCCCCGGGGGTGCGGTGCAGGCCCTCGTGGTCGTCGAGGTGCTGCACGAGGTCGCCGCCCAGGGCGACGTTGATCACCTGGTGACCGCGGCAGACGCCGAGCAACGGGGTGCGGCGGGCGACGGCTCGGCGCACGAGGGCCAGCTGCGCCTCGTCGGCCACCGGCTCGTGACGACCCTCGCCCGGGTAGCCGGTGGCACCGCCGTAGAACCGGGGCGTGACGTCCTCGCCACCGAGCACGACGATCGCGTCGGCACCGTCGGTCGCCCGCAGCAGCTCGGCGGTGCCGAGATCGCCCGCCGCGAGGCGGACCGCCTGCCAGCCGGCGGCCTCGGCCGTGGCCTGCACCCGCGCGTTCATGTCGTCGACGTACGCGTGGTACTCGGCGGCGTGCGGCCGGTGCCGGGTCACCTCGACCACGGCGAGGCGCATCGAGGCGACGGCGGGGTCGCTCGGGCGGATCGTCGGGGCAGGCTGCGAGGTCATGCCTCCATGCTGCCGCCGCGACCGGCCGGCGGCCAGGTGCGTGTCGTCGCGTTACGCCCGCGAGGGGCCCGCGACGTCAGCGCCGCTCGGACGTCGGCGCCGATCGGACGTCAGCGCCGATCAGGCATCAGGGCCACAAGGAGGCGCGGGTCCAGCCGTCACCGTCGCGGTCGTACCGCAGGCGCACCTGGTCGCGCCCCGTGGTGGCCTGCCAGAACTCGATCGAGGTCGGGTCCACCCGCCAGGCCGTCCAGTCGTCGGGGACGAGGTCGGGGTCGGCCTCGATCGCGGCCTTCGCCTCGGCGAGTCGCGACCGGGTGGTGGCCTCGTCGGTGATCGGGCTGCTCTGCGGCTGCGTCATCGCGACGGCACGCGAGTCGGGGTGGCGGGCGGTGAAGTCCTTCTCGCTGACCTCGCGCGGTCCGGCCGATGCGCGACCCAGCACGCGGACCTGACGGCCCTGCTCGCGCCAGTAGAGGGTCAGCGCCACCCGCGGGTTCTCGGTGATCTGCCGGCCCTTGGGGCTGATCGACGACGTCGCGAACCAGAGGGCCCCGTCATCGACGTCCTTGAGCAACAGCGTGCGGGCCGTGACGTCGCCGTCGGACGACGAGGTCGAGATCACCATGGCGTGCGGTTGCGCGACGTCCTGCTCGACGGCTTCGACGAGCCAGTCCACGAACTGGTCGACGGCGTCGTCGGCCACGGCGTCGACGTCGAAGGTGGGCAGCTCGGGGTGGAAGACCTTGGCCGAGCGCAGACGCTCACGCAACGTCGGGCCGTCGGGGTCGGTGCGGTCGGAACGGGTGCCGGTCTCGGCTCGGTCGGTGCTGTTGTCGTCGGTCACCCGTCCACGATGCACCCCATCGCCCCGGGGCGTCCCAGACGTCGCCGATTCGCTGCTAGCCTTGACGACGTTCCCGGGCCCCCATAGCTCAGGGGATAGAGCACTGCCCTCCGGAGGCAGGGGCGAAGGTTCGAATCCTTCTGGGGGCACCACGAGTCTTCATGCCGAGCATCCGGCCCGTCGCAGGCCGCGTCGTCGATCGGTCGCCCCCGACGCTCCTCGTCGTCACGCCGTGCCCGCCGCGGTGGAGTCCGCGGCGGCGTCCGCGGCGGCGAGCACCCGGTCGTCACGACGGGTCTCGTAGGCCGTCACGACCGCCAGGAAGACGACCAGGAACACGGGCGCGCCGACGGCGAGCAGCAGGGTGCCGGCAGCCGTCCCGAGGGCGGCGATCATGAGCAGCATCGCGGCGACGGACAGGAACGAGGCCCGGTTCACACGCCGTTTCCGTGCGACGAGGGCCCGGACGAGATCGGCCACCTCGGGCTCGATCGGGACGCGGCCCATCACCTGCCGGTTGAGCGACCGCCGCTCCACCGGGCCGAGATCGGACGTCGGGGTGCCCGTGGTGCTCCAGACATTCAGGGGCAGGAGCGTCCTCGACGAGCGGGCCAGGAGCCACCCGACGAGCGCCACGACCACCGAGGAGACACCGAGGACGATCGTGACGGCCACGGGCCCTCCGTCGTCACCACCCGCGACCCCGATCGCGAGGGCCGAAGCCAGGACGGTGGTGGCGAGCATGACCGCCTGCGAGGACGGACCCCGGAACCGCTGCCCGTGCTCGGTGACGTCGCGGACGCGGCGGGCGACATCGGCCCAGTCGGCTCTTGCGGGGGCCGGTGCCCGGTCGCCGTGCGGCAGCTCGTCGGTCATGGTGCCGACGCTAGCGGCCCGAGCGGACTCGCGTCCGAGGTCAGTCGACCTGCTGGCGGCGGGCGCGGTCGGCGTCGTCACGCTCGAGCTCGCGCCGCAGGACGCGTTCGGGCACGGCGACGTGCTCGGCGGCCTCACGCATGCTCGCTCCCCCGGCGCGCAACTGGCGGGCCGCGTCGAGGCGGCGTCTCGAGACCGGGGGCTTCGGGGTCTGCGCCACCCGCGCCTCCTGGCGTCTGCGGGTCTCGGCGCGGTGCGGCTCGCCACCGACCTGCTCGTCGAACCGTGCCAGGGCCGCCGTCACGCGGAAGAAGAAGCGCCCGTAGGCGTTGAGCTCGTCGATCTGCTCGTCGATCGACCGGAAGGCCACCCCGAGGGCGTCGAGGGTCGCCATCACCCCGACCAGCTCGGCGACCGAGCGACCGATGCGGTCCACGGCCGTCACGACGAAGACGTCGCCCTCGCGCAGGCTGCCGATCGCCTTGGCGAACTCGGGCCGCGACTGCTTCGTGCCGGTGGCGTGGTCGACGAAGACCCGGTCGCACCCGCGGGCGCGGAGGCGCTCCGCCTGTGCCTCGGACGACGGGTCGTCGCGCGAGACGCGGGCGTACCCGACGACGGTCACGGTGGGCCTCCAGGCGAGGGCGGACAGAGAGGTGAGGCCCCGCCGACGGCGAGGCCTGGCGTGGATGCCCGGGGGCACCCGTCAACGGACGGCGGTTCTCAACTGTAGGTGAGCGCGATGACCGCGACGTCGAGCGTGCGGTACGACCCCTCGCGTCGGACGGCCGTGCGCACGCGACCCCGCAGGACCTCGAACGACCCGTCGCTCTCGTGCACGAACCCGATCACCCCGGCGGTCGGCGTCGACACGCGGTGGAATCCGTCGCCCAGCGGGACGACCTCGGCTCGGGACGTACGCTCCAAGACAGCACCCATGATGTCTCCTCACTTCTTGCTTCGTTCTCCGGCCCGTCAGGTGGGCCGTGATCGCAGCGTACCCCGCAGGTGGGGTACAAGACCCCTGAGAGTCGTCAGGCTCGACCACTCGTTCGCAGGGCGGACAGGCGGGGCGGCGACCTCGGGTCAGGCGGCAGAAGCCTCGGGCAGGGCCCCGCGACGTCGACGCCGGCCCGCCGCCACCGTCACGCCGACGCTGGCGACCGTGACGCAGGCGAGGGCCACGACCTCACGCGGGCCGAGGGCTTCGCGGAGCACGACGAGTCCGGCGAGCGCCGCCACGGCCGGGCCGAGGCTCGAGAGCACCCCGAACACCCGGGTCGGCAACCGACGCAACGCCACCGACTCGAGTGCGTAGGGGATCGCCGACGTCAGGGCCGCCACCACCAGGAAGACCAGCAGGAGGCGCGGGTCGGCCCGCACGGCGACCGTCGCGTCGTGCGCACCGAACGGCACGACGACGAGGGCGGCGACGAGCATGGCCGTCGCGAGCGCGCCCATCGGGTCGCGTCCTCGGCCGAGGGCGGCGTTGGCGAGGATGTAGCAGGCCCAGAACGCTCCGGCTCCGAGCGCGAGCAGCACCCCGACGAACGGGATCGCCCCGCTCGAGTCGGAGCCGAGCAGGACGACGCCGGCGAGGGCGAGCAGGGCCCAGGCCGCGTCCCACCAGCGCCGGGTCTGGACGAGCGCGACGACGAGCGGTCCGAGGAACTCGAGGGTGACCGCGACCCCCAGGGGGACGACGTCGATGGCGAGGTAGATGAGGGAGTTCATGCCCGCCAGGGCGAGGCCGAGCACGACCACGCCGAGCCACGTGCGGCGCGGCCAGCGCCACGGGCGGGGCCGGAAGACCACGAGCAGCAGGGCGGCACCGAACGCGAGGCGCAGGGCGGCCGCGCCGGTCGGCCCGAGGGCCTCGAAGTGCGTCTTGGCGAGGGCGGCCCCGAACTGCACCGAGACGATCGCAGCGACGGCGAGCAGGGGGGCGGGCACGCGGCCGAGGGGGCTGGGGTTCACGGGGCTCCGGGTTCGTCACGGGGTGTGCGGCGGCACAGTACGATCGTGGCATGAGCGACGCCTTCTCCGTCATCGCGCCGGTGGTGGAGCTCTTCGGCTGGTTCGGCTTCGTCGTCGGCAGTCCCTTCCTCGTCGCGGGCTGGGTGCTGCGTCGCCGCGCCACCCGCCTCGAGAGCACCGTGGGCGTGGTCATCCCCCCGCCCGACTGGGCCAGGGCGGCCACTGCCCGCTGGATGGACGTCGACGGGCAGCTGCACGAGACGCAGTTCGGCGACGTCCCGGTGACGACCCCGCTCGAGACCGAACTCACCGTGCACTACGACCCGGACCGCCCGCACCGGGCCCGCGTCCACCCGCCCCACGACGACGGTCGGGCGCCTCGCACGGTGGGGGTCGTGCTCTACGCGGTCGGGGCGGTCTGCGCCGTCGCGTCGGTGGGGCTGCTGTTCGTGTCCTGACCGGCCGCCACGGCACCCCGGCCGCCGGACGACCCGGGCGCTCCGACGGGGGCCGTCGATAGACTCCCCCGCAACGAGCGAGGGGAGCGTCGTGACCGCGAACGCAACGACCGGCCGACGTCCGACGCGCCGAGCGGTGTCCGCCTGGGCCACGGCGGTGCTTGCCCTGGTCGGTGCGCTGGCCTTCGGGGTCGCCCCGGCCCAGGCGGTCGCACCGGTCGAGTTCTCGGGCGCCTACGTGGTCGACCAGGCCGACGTGCTCTCGAGCGCGGACGAGAGCCAGGTCGCCGACGCGCTCGACTCGCTCTCGACCGACACGGGGGTCAACCTCTTCGTCGTGTACGTCGACTCGTTCTCCTCCCCCTCCGACCGCACGGCCTGGGGCGAGGCGACGGCCTCCCTGAACCAGTTCGGTCCGAACGACGTGCTGCTCTCGGTGGCGGTCGACGACCGCCTCTACGACCTCTCGACCGACACCTCGGTGGTCTCGGAGTCCGACCGTCAGGCGCTCGAGACCGACGTGGTCGTCCCCCAGCTGCGCGACGGCGACTGGGCCGGGGCCGCGGTCGCCCTGGCCGACGGCATCCGCAGCGACGAGGCCGGACCCGACCTGAGCTGGGTGCTCTGGGCGCTGGTCGTGCTGGTCCTCGTGGTCGTCGTGGTCGTGATCGTGTTCGCGGTCCGCCGCGCCCGACGCCGCCGTCGCGAGTTCGACGCGCAGAAGGCCGACCAGGCCGAACTCGACCAGCGCGCGGCCCGGGTGCTGGTCGCCCTGGACGACGAGCTGACGGCCGGCGCCCACGAGGTCGGCTTCGCCGCCGCGCAGTTCGGCGACGAGGCCGCCCGTCCCTTCGCCGAGGCGCTCGACGCGGCGCGGGTGCACGCCCGCGAAGCGTTCGAGCTGCAACAGAGGCTCGACGACTCCGTGCCCGACTCTCCCGAACAGCGCCGTGAGTGGACCACGCGCATCATCGAGCTGTGCGAGGCGGCCGACGCCTCCCTCGCCGAGCAGTCCGCCGCCTTCGACGAGCTCCGCGAAGCCGAGACCCGGGCACCACGCGACCTCGAGTCCCTGCCGGGCGAGATCGAGACACGACGGGCCCGACTGGCGAAGGCTCGCACCACCATCGACGAGCTCACGTCGCTCTACTCGGCCCGGGCCGTCGCGTCGATCGACCAGAACGACGACCAGGCCGACCGCCTGCTCGAGTTCGCCGACGAACGTCGCGGCACGGCCGCGACGGCCCTGTCGACGTCGTCCCCCTCCGAAGCCGTCGTGGCGATCCGCGAGGCGCGCCAGGCGTTGGCCCAGGTCGACCAACTGCTCACGGCGGTCGACGGGGCCGGTGAGTCGCTGCGGACGGCCGGCAGCACCATCTCGGCGATGACCGACGACCTGCGCCGCGACATCGCCACGGCCGAGGGGCTGCCCGACGGCTCGGCACCGCGGGGCGTCGACGTCGCGGGCTCCGTGTCGGCCGCGCGCGCCTCCGTGGCCCTGGCCGAGACGACCACCGACGACCCGCTCGCCGTCGTCGCCTCGCTGGGCGCCGCCAACGAGCGCATCGACCAGGTCCTGGCCGAGGTGCTCGAAGAGGCCGAGAAGCGACGGCGGGCGCAGGCGGCCCTCGACCAGGCCCTGCTGACCGCCCGCAGCCAGATCAGCGCCACCCGCGACTTCATCGAGACGCGCCGCGGAGGCATCGGACCGCAGCCCCGCACGCGGCTGTCCGAGGCCGAACGCCACCTGGCGACGGCCGTCTCGCTCGCGACCTCCGACCGCGACGCCGCCCTGTTCGAGGCCCACCAGGCCGTCCAGCTGTCGCAGGCGGCCGCGGCCGGTGCCGAGGCCGAGGTGTCGTCGTACCAGCAGGGGAGCCCCTTCGGCGGGGCGTCCCGCGGGTCGGCCGGGGCCGACCTGGGCGGCGTCGTCACCGGCATGCTGCTCGGCGGACTCTTCAGCGGAGGCGGCGGGGGCTTCGGCGGGGGCGGCGGCTTCGGAGGCGGAGGTGGCGGCTTCGGCGGAGGCGGCGGCGGCTTCGGCGGAGGCGGCGGTGGCGGCGGCGGTGGCGGCGGCGGTGGCCGCAGCTCCGGCGGAGGCCGGTTCTGAGCCTGCCCGCCCCGGCGCCCACGACCCGCGACACGACGAGCACCATCCATCGGCACCATCTCTCGAAAGGACGCACCATGGCAAAGCAGTCGATCTTCGGACGCATCGCGCAGCTCACCCGCGCGAACATCAACAGCCTGCTCGACCAGGCGGAGGACCCCAGCAAGATGCTGGACCAGATGGTCCGCGACTACACCAACAGCATCGCCGAGGCCGAGGAGGCCGTCGCGACCACCATCGGCAACCTGCGACTGCTCGAGCAGGACCACGCAGAAGACGTGGCCGCCGCCGCCGATTGGGAGCGCAAGGCCCTCGCCGCCAGCAACAAGGCCGACGAACTGCGCTCCTCGGGCAACGCCGTCGACGCGGACAAGTTCGACGCCCTCGCCCGGGTGGCCCTCGGCAAGCAGTTGACCAGCGAGAAAGAGGCCACGACCGCCGAACCCCAGATCGCCTCGCAGACCGAGGTCGTCGAGAAGCTGAAGACCGGGCTCTCGGGCATGCGGTCCAAGCTCGACCAGCTCGCCGCCAAGCGTGACGAACTGAACGCCCGGTCGAAGACCGTCGAGGCGCAGACCAAGGTCGCGGACGCCGTCCAGAGCATCGACATCCTCGACCCCACCAGCGAGATCAGCCGCTTCGAGGACAAGGTCCGTCGCGAGGAGGCCAAGATGCTCGGCCGACAAGAACTGGCCGCGTCGAGCCTCGACGCGCAGTTCGAGAGCCTCGACGACCTCGGCGAGCAGACCGAGGTCGACGCCCGCCTCGCCGCCCTCAAGCTCGGCGCGCTCGACAAGTGAGCCAGCCGCCGCCCCGCTCGCCCGCCCCGGTGGTGCCACCGCCGACGCGGGCGAGCCGGGTGGCGCCCCGCCTGATGGGCGTCGACGTCGCCCGAGGGCTGGCGGTCATCGGCATGTTCGCCGCGCACCTGTGGCCCCGCGAGCTGCTCGACGAGAGGATCTTCGACGGGCGGTCGGCCATCCTGTTCGCCACCCTCGCCGGGGTCTCGCTCGGACTGGTGTCGGGTGGCTCCCGACCGACGCCCTCCGGCCGGCGGGGCAGGGTCGTCGGAGGCATCGCCATCCGGGCCGCCCTGCTGATCGTGCTGGGCCTCGCCCTGCAGGCCTGGAACCCCTACCTGCTCGTCATCCTGCCGTACTACGGCGTGATGTTCGTCCTGGCCCTGGCACTGCTCTTCGCACCCCGGGCGGTGCTGCTCGGCGTGGCCGCCCTGCTCGCCGTCGTGGCCCCGTGGCTGGCCTCGGCCGTCCCCGTCGACGCCTACGGCGACACCGCGCTGTCCGGAGCGGGCGGCCTCGCGACCCAGGCCCTGCTCGTCGGCGCCTACCCCGCCCTCGTCTGGACGCCCTTCGTGCTCGTCGGCCTCGCCGCGGCGCGTTCCGACCTGACCCGCACCCGCACCCAGGTCACGTTGCTCGTCGCCGGGACGGTGGCCGCGACCGTGGGGTACTCGGCGCGCTTCGTGCCCGGCGCCTCCTCGATCTCGTGGTTCGACCCCGCCGACCACGAGGGCATGCCGGCCGAGATCGTCGGCTCGGGCGGCGTCGCCGCCGCCGTGCTGGGGCTGCTGTTGCTCGTCACGGCGTCCCGTCGCGCGACGTCGACGGACCGCGAGCCCACAGGAGGCGCGGCCGGGGTCGTCCGCACCGTGTTGCGACCGCTCGCCGCCACGGGTGCACAACCCCTCACGGTCTACACGGCACACGTGCTGATCACCTCGCCGCTCTTCACGGTGTACCGGCTGTCGGACCCCGACGCCGCGTACGGGCTGCCCCTCGGCCACCTGATCGCCGCCGTCGTCGTCACGCTCGCCTACGCGACGCTCTGGCAACGGTTCGTCGGCCGCGGGCCCCTTGAGCGGGCGGTCGGCGCACTGAGTCGCCCCTGGGCCTGGAGCGCGGGCACCCGCCCGTGACAGACTGACGCCCGTGAGGTTCGTCGTGGTTCCACAGTGGCAGGGTTCACCGTCGTCGAGGGCCATGCGGCTCGCCGAGGGGGCGTACGCGATCCTCGGCGACCTGCCGTCGACCGCGACGACCATGGTCGAGGTGCCGGTCGGGGCGGGCGACTCGCTCGGCACCCGCGTGCACCGGCTCTCGTCGGTGCTGACCATCGCCGAGTCCGTCGGTCGAGAGCTGCGCACCGACGACTCCCCCGCGATCGTCGTCGGGGGCGACTGCGGCGTCGAGTTCGCAGCCGTCCGCCACGCGGTCACCCCCCGTACCGCCGTCGTCTGGTTCGACGCGCACCCCGACCTGCACAGCCCGCGCAGCAGCGAGAGCGGGGCGTTCAGCGGCATGGTGCTCCGGGCTCTCATCGGCGACGCCACCGAAGACCTGCCGACCATCGGGCCGGGCCCGACGCCCGAGCCGCTCGACCCGGCACGGGTGGTTCTCGCGGGAGCCCGCAGCTACGACGACTCCGAAGACCGCTACATCGAGAGCCGACACGTCCGCACGGTGTCGTCCCTCGACTTCGACCCCGCCGAGGTGATCACGGCCGTCGAGGACTCGGGGGCGACCGAGGTCTACCTGCACGTCGACCTCGACGTCCTGGACCCAGGCGTGATCGAAGGGCTGCTCGACCCGCAGCCGTTCGGCCTCGACGCCGGCGTGCTGATCGAGACCATCACGACGCTCAAGCAGCGCTTCACCCTCGTCGGCGCCGGCCTCTGCTCGTTCGCCCCCGTCGACGCCGCCGCCGCCTCGGACGACATGGGCACCATCCTGCGCATCCTCGGGGCGCTCGCGCGAGAGACGCCCGCGCCGTGACCGCCGTGCCCCCCGGCACGGACCGTCCCCGCGTCACCGTCGGACGCGACGGCCACGTCCTGCTGATCGGACTCGACCGTCCCGAGAAGCGCAACGCGGCCGACCTGCGGATGCTCCGCGAGCTGGCCCTGGCCTACGGCGAGCTCGACCGCGACCCCGAGTTGCGCGTGGGCCTGCTATTCGCACATGGTGACCACTTCACGGCCGGCCTCGACCTCGGCGACGTCGTGCCCGCAGTGACCGACGCGGGCCTCGACGTCGTGCCCGAGGGCGGTCTCGACCCGTGGCAGGTCCACGGGCGCCACGTCTCGAAGCCCGTGGTCATGGCGGTGCAGGGCACGTGCCTGACCCTGGGCGTCGAACTGGCGCTGGCGAGCGACGTCGTCGTCGCCGACCGGAGCGCCCGCTTCGGCCAGATCGAGGTCAGTCGCGCCATCCTGCCCTTCGGCGGGGCGACGATCCGGCTGCCACGACGGGTCGGCTGGGGCGACGCCATGCGCTACCTGCTGACCGGTGACCCGTTCGACGCCGAGGAGGCGCGGCGCATCGGACTCGTGCAAGACCTGGTCGACGTCGGGTCGGCCCACGAGCACGCCCTCGGGCTCGCCCGGAAGATCGCCGCCCAGGCACCCCTGGCCGTCCAGGCGACCCTCGCCAACGCCCGTCTGGCCGTCCGCGACGGCGACGCCGCGGCCGAGGCGGCACTGCAGCCCGAACTCGTGCGGCTGCTCGCGACCGACGACGCCCGGATCGGGTTCGAGGCCTTCGCGTCGCGGACCGCCGCCGAGTTCACGGGACGCTGACCGCGCCTCCTCGTGGGGACGCGAGGAGGCGAGACACGAACGAGCGGAGACACGAAAGAGCCCGCCCACCCCGAGGGGTGGACGGGCTCGAGAACGAGGCGGGTCGGCTTACTTGAAGACGTCCTTGACGTCTTCGCCGGCCTTCTTGGCGGAGGCACCGGCCTGGTCCTTCTGACCTTCGGCCTTCAGCTGGTCGTCGCCCTTGCGGTCGCCAACAGCTTCTTTCGCCTTGCCGGCGATGTCCTGAGCGGCGTTCTTGATCTTGTCGTCGAGTCCCATGTGTGCCTCCTCGTAGATTGACGCGCCCCACCGCATGGTTCGCGGTGCTGCGCTGTTGCAGGGCACGTTATCAACGAGCGTCTTGTCGCGCTCACGGCGTTCAGGAAAGACCCAGTCACGCCTCACTGAACGGCCATGTCCCCCGCGCGGACGTGCCTGAGAACGTGGGCCCCGGGGCGACTAGCGTCAGGGCCATGACGACTTATGACCTCATCGTGATCGGAGCCGGCGCAGTCGGCGAGAACGTGGCCGACTACGCCACCCGCAACGGCCTCAAGGTGGGCCTCGTCGAAGCGGAGCTCGTCGGCGGCGAGTGCTCGTACTGGGCCTGCATGCCGTCGAAGGCCCTGCTGCGCTCGAATGCCGTCGTCCGGGCGGCCAAGTCGCTCGACGGGGCCAAGCAGGCCGTGACGGGCGACGTCGACGTCGCCGCCGTGCTGCGTCGCCGCGACTCGTTCACCAGCAACTGGGACGACTCGGGCCAGGCCGACTGGGTCGAGGGCGCCGGCATCGACCTCATCCGCGGGCACGCGACCATCACGGGCGTGAAAGAGGTGACGGTGAACGGCGAGGTGCACCAGGCCAAGTACGCCGTCGCCGCCGTGACCGGGTCGACGGCACTGCTGCCCGACATCCCCGGCCTCGCCGAGTCGAAGCCGTGGACCAGCCGCGAGGCCACCAGCGTCAAGACGATGCCGCAGAGCGTCGTCATCGTCGGCGGCGGCGTCGTCGCGGCCGAGATGGCCACCGCTTACCAGCAGCTCGGCTCGACCGTCACCCTGATCGCCCGCAGCGGCCTGCTCGGCGGGCAGGAGCCCTTCGCCGGCGAGCTCGTCGCCGACTCGCTGCGCGGACTCGGCGTCGACGTCCGCCTCGGCGTCTCGCCCTCGAACGTGCTGCGCACCGAGCACGACACCGTCGAGGTCACCCTCGACGACGACTCGACGGTGATCGCCGACGAGATCATCGTCGCGACCGGCCGCGTGCCCCGCACGACCGACCTCGGGCTCGAGAACGTCGGGCTCACCCCGGGCGAATGGCTCGACGTCGACGACACCATGCTCGTCACGGGCACGGACTGGCTCTACGGCGTCGGCGACGTCAACCACCGTGCGCTGCTGACCCACCAGGGCAAGTACCAGGCCCGCGCCGCCGGCGAGGTCATCGCCGCGCGTGCATTCGGCAGGCCCGTCCAGGCCGAGCCGTGGGGCGCGCACGTCGCGACCGCCGACGACGCCGCCGTGCCGCAGGTCACCTTCACCGACCCCGAGGTGGCGAGCGTGGGCCTCACCGCCGACGCCGCGGGCAAGCGTGGCATCGACGTGAAGGTCGTCGACTACGACCTCGCGGCCGTCGCCGGCTCGGCGATCCACTCGGACGAGTACAAGGGTCAGGCCCGCCTGGTCGTCGACGAGTCCCGCAAGGTGATCGTCGGCGCCACCTTCGTCGGCCCCGACGTGAGCGACCTGCTGCACGCCGCGACGATCGCGGTCGTCGGCGAGGTGCCGATCGACCGGCTGTGGCACGCCGTCCCCTCGTACCCCACGGTCAGCGAAGTCTGGCTGCGCCTGCTGGACGCGTACGGCCGTCCGTGATCAACCCGCTGGTCGACTCGCCGATCTCGCGGCTCGGCTGCTCCTGGGCGACGGTCGTCGGCCTCGCGGTCGGCGTGCCGCTCAGCGTCGGTCGCGTCCGCGTGGTCGGCGACCTGATCGTCTGCCGGGGGCTGCCCCGATGGGCGTTCAAGCGAGGCGGCACGTGCGTCGGTCGGGTCTACCTCACCCGTGACAACGACGGCTCCGGCGTGCTCGAGCACGAGGCCGTGCACGTCCGTCAGTGGCAGAAGTACGGCATGCTGATGCCCGTACTGTACTTCTTGGCCGGCAGCGACCCGCTGTCGAACAGGTTCGAGATCGAGGCCGGCCTCGAGAAGGGCGGATATCGATGACCCGCACCGTGATCATCACCGGGGCGAGCAGCGGCATCGGCCGCGAGGCCGCCCGCGAGCTCGCGAAGGGCGGCGCCGACGTCGCCGTCGTCGGGCGGAACCCCGAGCGCACGCAGGCCGTGGCCGACGAGGTGGGCGGCACGGCCTTCCTGGCCGACTACGACCGGCTGGACGACGTCCGGTCGCTCGCCGACCGGTTGCTCGACCGCTACCCGCGGATCGACGCCCTGGCGAACAACGCCGGCGGCCTCGTCAGCGAGCGCGGCGTGACGGCGGACGGCTTCGAGCGCACCCTGCAGTCGAACCACCTGGCTCCTTTCTTGCTGACCCGGCTGCTGTTGCCCCGTCTGGTCGAGAGCGGCGGTCGCGTGGTCTCGACGGCGAGCACCGCCAACCTGCTGGGGCACGTGCGGCTCGACGACCTCAACTGGTCGAAGCGACGCTGGGCGGGCGGGTGGCGCCAGTACGGCACGACGAAGATCGAGACCGTGCTGTTCATCCGCGAACTGGCGAAGCGCACCGGGCTCGAGGCGTTCTCGTTCCACCCGGGCATCGTCGTCACCGGCTTCGGCTCGGACTCCCGGGCGATGCGCGTCGCGAACGTGCTCACCAACGGCAACTACGGCATCTCGGCCTCGGCCGGTGCGGTACCGCTGATCCAGCTCGCGGGCCCGACCACCATCGCGGTCGAGAGCGGCACCTACTTCGACCAGCTGAAGCCGCACGGTCGGCTGCACCGGCAGGCCACCGACCCGCTGCTCGCCGAGGCCCTCTGGGACCGCACCTCCGAGCTCGTGGGCCTGCCCGCCGAGGTCTGAGGCGCGACCGCACGACCGGACGAAGGAGGCGCGACCGACGTGGTCGCGCCTCCTTCGTCGTCGACGCCCCGGCGTCAGGACTCGGACTTGCCGATCCGCCAGTACCCCATGAAGGCGACCTGGCGACGGTCGATGCCGACCTCGCTGACCAAGAAGCGCCTCAGGGTCTTGATCGCCCCGGCCTCGCCCGCGAACCAGGCGTAGAGGTCGGAGCTGACGGCCGCGCCGTGCGGGTCGTCGCCGTGCGGGACGTCCCACAGGAGGTCGTGGTCGACGTCGACCTCGCTCACCTCGACGCCGTGGTGCCAGGCGGTGACGAAGCGCGCCGTCCAGCGACGGACCGCGACGACGAGGGCCTCGCCGTGACCCGAGGACGCCTCGCGGCGCGGCAGCCAGTGGACGTCGACCCCGGGAGGCGCGACCAGGTCGAGCTCGTCGGCTGCGGTCGGGATCTCGATGAAGACGCAGCCCCGGGCGTCGGCCGGCAGCGACTCGACGATCGAGCAGATGGCCGGCGCGGCGGTCTCGTCGCCCGCCAGCAAAAGGGTGCGCGCGTCGCCCGGCGACCACTCGACGCCGCTGCCCGTGACGCCGCTCGTGGCGTCGGGGCCGACGAGTATCAGCTCGTCGCCGACCCGGGCGCGTCCGGCCCAGGCCGAGGCGGGGCCGGTGTCGCCGTGACAGACGAAGTCGACGTCGACCTCACGCATCGCCGGACGCGCGGCCCGGGCGGTGTAGGTGCGGAAGGCGTTCTGCTGCTCGGCCGGCAGGGCACGCCATGAGGCGTACCAGTCGTCGGTCGGGAAGGTGTCGTACCCGGTGGCCTCGAGGGGCAGGACGACCTTGATGCGCTGGTCGAGCCCGTCGACGCCGAAGTCGCCGAGGTCGTCACCCGTGAAGGTGATGCGGACGAACGACGGGGCCAGGCGACGGACGGCCGCGACGCGCACGCGGTAGGGACGATGGGCCGGCTTCGCCGAGCGCTCGACGATCGTGGCGGTCGCGCTGGTCATCAGGTGGTCGCCGGTCAGACGGCGGCGGGGGCGCCGACGTGGAAGGCCTCGTGCAGGTCGTGCCGCAGGTCGTAGGCGAAGGCGGGAGGGCCGCCGATCCAGACCACGTGCTCACCGGTGGCCACCGAGTCCGGCTCGACGTACATCTCGCCGAGCCAGGCCCGAACGGCGCGGTCGAGCGCCTGGCCGGGGGCGCACGCCGTGCCGGTGCCGGGCACGCCCGAGCGGCGGTCACGGGCGAGCCAGGTGACCGTGACCCGACCGGGCGAGGCGAGCGGCTCGACGTCGTCGGCGCTGTCGACCTCGACGAACACCTGGCCCCGGGCGCAGATCGGCAGGACCGAGAGCATCTCTCGCAGCACGGGGATCGACGAGGCGTCTGCGGCGAAGAGGACGCGGAGGGCGTCGTGCGGCAGGGGCGGGTTCTGGTCTACGAGGAGCAT
This sequence comes from Frigoribacterium sp. VKM Ac-1396, assembly GCF_015350895.1. Lineage (NCBI taxonomy): Bacteria > Bacillati > Actinomycetota > Actinomycetes > Micrococcales > Microbacteriaceae > Frigoribacterium > Frigoribacterium sp. VKM Ac-1396. Next base: position 727,828 of record NZ_JADKSD010000001.1, read on the forward strand.
GTCCCCTTCAATATAGGTAAGGCTTGCCTCATCCGCCACACGGGTCTCTCGATTGACAGCGACCTCGCTGCCGTGATGGTAAGTTCTGACGGGTCCGGCGTCCGTCAGCGACGCCCGGAACGAGGGGCCGTGCCGTGTCCGACAGCAACACGGTGGCGGATCGCGTGGACCGGTTCAGCAGCGACCGGTGCTCCCCCGCCGAACGACCGAGGGGCTCTCCCGCGCCTCCGGTCCCCCGTCGCCGTGGACGAACCGCCACGGCCGTCCCCGGAAGGCCCCACCAGGTGCGCACCCTCCCCCTCTCCGCCGCCGTCGCCGCGCTGTTGCTTCTCGCGACAGGCTGCTCGTCCGCCTCGTCCCCCGACGGGTCGGGCACCCCCGACGCTGACGCCACCGTCACGGTCGGACTCGTGCTCGAGCCGAGCGACCTCGACATCCGCAGCACGGCGGGCATCGCGCTCGACCAGGTGCTGATCGACAACGTGTACCAGGGCCTCGTCGGCCGCACGCAGGACAACGAGATCCGAGACGTGCTGGCCGAGAGCCACACGATCAGCGACGACGGCCTCACCTACACGTTCACGTTGCACGACGGCGTGACCTTCCACGACGGGGCCGCCCTGACGGCCGACGACGTCGTGTGGTCGTTGTCGCAGGTGAAGGACGACGCCTCCCTCGCGAACCACGCCGACCTCGCCGCCGTCTCGACGATCACGGCCCCCTCGGCCGACACGGTCGTGCTGACGCTCTCGCGGCCCGACTCGTCTCTGCTGTTCGACCTGACGGGGAGGGCCGGTCTCGTGCTGCAGCAGTCGGCGACGAACGACCTCTCGACCACGGCCAACGGCACCGGCCCGTTCGAGCTGACCAGCTGGCGCCAGGGCGACAACCTGCAGCTCGGTCGCTTCGCCGACTACTGGGGCAGCCCGGCGAAGGTCGCCGGCGTGACCTTCCGGTACGTGACCGACCCGTCCGCCGCGATCAACGCCTCGATCTCGGGCGACGTCGACGTGCAGACCGCGGTCGACGCGACCCTGTCGAGCCAGCTCGACGGCGTCGACGGCATCACGGTCGAGAAGGGCAAGACGACCGACAAGTACACCCTCGCCTTCAACAACGCCGTCGCACCGTTCACCGCCGCGAAGGTCCGCAAGGCCCTGCGGCTCGCGATCGACAACGACTCGCTGATCGCCGCCGTCGGCGGGTCCGCCGTCGACCAGGGCGGCCCGATCCCCGAGCTCGACCCCGGCTACCAAGACCTCACGAGCGTCGACGCCTACGACCCCGACGAGGCGAAGGCCCTGCTTGCCGAGGCCGGCCACGACGGCGACCTGTCGCTGACCCTCGAGTACCCCAACGTCTACCCGACCGCGATCGGTGACGTGCTGACGACGCAGCTCAAGGCCGTCGGCGTCACGTTGTCGGTGCAGCAGGTCGACTTCAGCACCTGGCTCGACGACGTGTACTCGAACGGGGACTTCGAGCTCAGCATGGTGAACCACGCCGAGACCCACGACTTCTCGAACTGGGCGAACCCGGACTACTACTGGAATTACGACAGTGCTCCCGTGCAGCAGCTCTACGCCGAGTCGATCGCCGCGACCGACCCCACGGTGGCCGACGAGAAGCTCGCCGAGGCCGCGAAGATCGTGTCGGAGGACGCTCCCGCCGAGTGGCTCTACACGGCGACGACGCTGACGGCGATCCACGACGGCGTCACCGGGTTCCCGACGAGTTCGACCACGACGCGCCTCGACCTGGCTGACCTGGCCAAGGCGGAGTGACCCGCTTCGTCGCGGGCCGCCTGCTCCTCTTCGTCGGGGGGCTGGCCGTCGCGAGCGTGCTCATCTTCGCGACGCTGCGGTTGCTGCCGGGCGACGTCGCCCAGGCGATCGCCGGCACGACCGGGTCGCCCGAGCAGGTCGCGGCCCTGCGTCAGCAGCTCGGCCTCGACCGACCGGTGGTCGTGCAGTACCTCGACTGGGCGGGGGGCCTCCTGCGCCTCGACCTCGGCGAGTCGCTCGTGACCGGCACCCCCGTCGTCGACGAGGTGCTCGACAAGCTCGCCGTCACCCTGCCGCTCGCCGGGCTCTCGCTCGTCTTCGGGTTGCTGATCGGCATCCCGCTCGGGGTGACCAGCGCACTCCGCCGGGGCCGCGCCTCCGGGGTGGTGCTCGGCACGGGGGCCCAGCTGCTCGCGGCCGTCCCCGTCGTGTGGGCGGGCATGCTGCTGATCGGCGTCTTCGCCGTGACGCTGCGGCTGCTGCCCACGCAGGGCTTCCCGGCCGACGGCTGGGCCGACCCCGGGCGGGCCCTGCGCTCGCTCGTCCTGCCGGCGCTGACCATCGGCATCGTCGAGGGGGCCGTGCTGCTGCGCTTCACGCGCTCGGCCGCGCTCGGCGCCCTCGACCAGGACTACGTGCGGACCGCCGCCGCCAACGGCATGACCCGCTCGCGCGCCCTCGTGCGGCACGGACTGCCGAACGTCGTGCTCAGCGTGGTGTCGATCCTCGGCCTGCAGGTCGCGGGCCTGATCGTCTCGGCCGTCATCGTCGAACAGCTCTTCACCCTGCCGGGCCTCGGCCGCATGCTCGTCACCGACGTCGGCCGCCGCGACCTGACGAAGGTGCAGGGTGAGCTGATGACGCTGACCACCCTCGTGCTGGCCATCGGCCTGGTGATCGACGTGGTGCACCGCCGGCTCGACCCGCGCCTCCGGGAGGGCGAGCGATGAGGCGCGGCGCGTTCGTCCGCGACCTGCTGCGGCGACCGCAGGGCGCCTTCGGCCTCGGGTGGCTCACCCTGGTGGTCGCGTCGGCCGTGGTCAGCCGGTTCTGGACGCCACTCGACCCGTTCGACACCGACCCCTACTCGGCCTGGCTGACGCCGTCGCCCGGGCACCCGTTCGGCACCGACTCGGTGGGACGCGACATCTTCAGCTACGTGTTCGCCGCCACCGGCACGACCGTCGTCGTCGCCGTCGCCTCGGGGGTCGTCGCGACGGTCGTCGGCGTCGGCCTCGCCGCCCTCGGCTCGTTGACGGCGCGCTGGGTGCGGGAGTCCGTCGCCGTGCTGATCGACGTACTCGTGGCGTTCCCGACCCTGTTGATCGCCATGGCCCTCGCCGCCGCGTTCGGCGGGTCGCTCACGGTCGTCGTCGTCGCGGTCGGCATCGGCTACGGGGTGTCGATCGCCCGGGTCAGCCGGTCCGAGATCCGGCAGGTGGCGCGGACCGACTACGTCCTCGCGGCCCGGGCGAACGGCCTCGGCACCGGGGCCGTTCTGCGGCGGCACCTGCTGCCGAACGTCGCCCCGGTGTTCGTCGTCCAGCTGTCGCTGTCGATGGCGACGAGCGTGCTCGCCGAGGCGGGTCTGTCGTTCCTCGGCTACGGCGCCCCGGCCGACACCGCCTCGTGGGGCCGTCTGCTCAGCGACCTGCAGAAGTTCATCGGCATCCACCCGGGCTCGGTGGTCTGGCCGGGTCTCGCCATCACCCTGACCGTGCTCGCCCTCAACCTGCTCGGCGACGCGGTGCGCGACGCGTCCGACCCCCGGCTGCGGTCGGGCCGGGGAGGGCGCGCCACCGAGACGGGACCGGGCGGGCCGTCCGGCCCGACCGACCCGACGCCACCTGCCGCCCACCCGCGGCCCGTCACCCCGGAGGTCGTCTCGTGAGCCTCGTGATCGACGACCTCACCGTCACCATCGGCGGCCGCCGCGTCGTCGACGGCGTCTCGCTCGACGTGCCCGACGGGGCCAGGGTCGGGCTGATCGGCGAGTCGGGTTCGGGCAAGTCGCTCACCACCCTGGCCGTGCTCGGCCTGCTGCCCGACGGCGCACGGGCGAGCGGCAGCATCCGACTCGACGGACGCGAACTGCTCGGCGCGCCCGAGCGCGAGCTCGCCGACCTCCGCGGCCGCGTCGTCGGCACGGTCTTCCAGGACCCCGGCACGGCCCTCGACCCGGTCGTCACCGTCGGTCGGCAGATCGCCGAACCCCTGCGGCTGCACGCCCGGGTCGGTCGACGTGACGCCCGCGCCCGGGCCGTGGCCGCCGCCGCCGAGGTCGGCCTGCCCGACCCCGAGTCCGTCGTCGACCTCTATCCGCACCAGCTCTCGGGCGGCCAGCGCCAACGCGTCGGCATCGCCATGGCCCTGATCAACCGCCCGGGGCTCGTGCTCGCCGACGAGCCCACGACCGCCCTCGACGTCACGACCCAGGCCGAGGTGCTCGCACTCTTCCAGCGCCTGGTCGACGAACGGGGCACGTCGCTGCTGTTCGTCACCCACGACCTCGCCGTGCTCTCGCGCATCACCGACCACGCCGCCGTCCTCTCGCACGGTCGCGTCGTCGAGAGCGGCCCGGTCGAGCAGCTGCTGCACCGCCCCGAGCACGAGGTCACCCGCGGGCTCGTCGAGGCGACGCGGGCGACGACCTGGAGGGCCTCGTGAGCGACCGGACCACCGACGCCGCGCCTCCTCTGCTCGTGGCCCGCCGCCTCACCCGCACCTTCACGCTGCCGCGGCGGTCGCCGTTCCAGCCGGGGCCCGTCCGGCACGCCCTGGTCGACGCCGACCTCGAGGTCGCGGCCGGCGAGAGCGTCGCGTTGATCGGCGAGTCGGGGTCGGGCAAGTCGACCCTCGTGCGCCTGCTGCTCGCCCTCGACCGGGCCACGTCCGGCACGGTGACCTTCGACGGGCGGCCGGTCGCACCCGACCGCGCGTCACGCCTGCGCTGGCTGCGTCGCCAGACCGGCATCGTGCTGCAGGACCCCTACAGCTCGCTCGACCCGCGCATGCGCGTCGGCGACACGATCGCCGAGCCGTTGCGCGCCCTCGGCGTCGAGGGCGACCACGCCCGCCTGGTGGCCGAGATGCTCGACCGGGTCGGCCTGGCCCCCGGCGACGCCGAGGCCTGGCCGCACGAGTTCAGCGGCGGGCAACGTCAGCGCATCGCCCTGGCCAGGGCCCTCGTGCACCGCCCCCGGCTGCTGATCGGCGACGAGCCGATGAGCGCCCTCGACGTCACCGTGCGCGCGCAGATCCTCGAGCTGCTGCGTGAGCTGCGCGACGAACGGGGTCTCGCGCTGCTGCTCGTGTCGCACGACATCGGTCTCGTGCAGCACCTCGCCGACCGGGTCGCCGTGCTACGTGACGGCCGCATCGTCGAGCAGGGCGCGACCGACGACGTGCTGCGACGGCCGCAGCACGCCTACACGCGCACGCTCGTGGACTCGGTGCCCACGCTCGACTGAGGCCCGCTCTCACGTCGGGGCGGGCGCCCCGCTCACCACATCGGTGGGTGGCGGCGCTGCCAGCGCAGGCGCCGCTCGAGTTGTGCGCCGATCGCGAGCAGCACGTCCTCGCGTCCCGGCCGACCGATCAGCTGCACGCCCGCGGGCACGCCGTCGACCTCGCCCACCGGCAGGCTGATCGCGGGCAGCCCGGCCACGTTGACGAACGAGGTGAACGGCGAGTAGAGGCACTGCTGCTCGAAGTTGCGCTCGGCGTCCTCGGCGTCGTACCAGCCGATCGGGCGCGGCAGCATCGCCAGGGTCGGCGTCAGCACGGCGTCGAACGGCGCAAAGCGTTCGATCACGCCGCGCTCGAAGGCCGCGAGCCCGACGAGCGCCGCCGACAGCTCGCGCGCCGTCACGCGGCGTCCGCGCTCGACCAGCCACCGGGTGATCGGTTCGAGCAGCGCGAGCTCGGCCTCGGTCTCGGCCGGGATGCCCGCGGCGCCCGCTTGCCAGATCGTGCGGAAGAGCGCCGGGTAGTCCGACGGCGGCAGGCTCGTCTCGTCGACGCCGTGGCCCATCGACGCGAGCAGGTCGGCGGTCTCGCCGAGGACGCCGAGGAGGCGCGGGTCGACCCGGACGTCGAAGGCCTCGTCCCAGGGGCTGGTCGTCATCACCGCGACCTGGAACCGCCCCTCGCCCCGGACGGCGGTGCCGAGGTAGGCCCCGTCGGGCGACGGCGGGGCCCAGAGGGCCTGGTGGTGGCGCGGTGCGTGCCCGTCGGGCGACACCATCGCGTCGAGCAGCAGGGCGGCGTCGGCGACCGACCGGGCCAGGGCCCCGCCGACCGGCAGCCCCGCGAGGCTCGTGAGACCTGACTGGGCCGGCACCCGGCCCCGCGAGGGCTTGAGGCCGACCAGCCCCGTGGCGGCGGCCGGGATGCGGATGCTGCCCCCGCCGTCCGAGCCGGGGGCGAACGGCAGCAGGCCCGCGGCGACGGCTGCCGCGGCCCCTCCGCTCGATCCGCCGGCACCGGTCTCGGGCGACCAGGGGTTCCGGGTGGGAGGGCCGACGAGCGTCTCGGTGTAGGCGGTCAGCCCGAACTCGGGGGTCGCCGTCTTGCCCAGGCTGACACTCCCGGCCTGGTCGAGGGCCTCGGTGATCTCGGACGACGTCGTCGGCACGCGGCCCCTGCTGAGGCGCGACCCCGACCAGGTCGGCACGCCCGCGCGGTCGCTGAGGTCCTTGTCGGCCAGGGGCAGCCCCCAAAGTGCGGCGACCGACGGGCCGGCCGCGGCGAGGGCGTCGGCCCGCTCGAGCGCGGCCTCGCCGGTCACGGTGACGAAGGCGCCGAGGTCGCCGTCGAGCCGTGCGATGCGCTCGAGGTAGTGGGCGGTCAGTTCGCGGGGCGAGACCTCGCCCCGACGCAGCCAGTCCCACTGCTCGTGGGCGCTCAGGTGGTGGAGTTCGAACACCCGTCGAGCCTAGGCCGCGGGCCGGGACGCCCGTCCCGTTTTCTGGTACGTTTGTTCCATTCGTGCTCCCCCGGCCGCAGGTCGCCGCCGGGACCGTCGCGCGTCTCGACAGGACTCCGTCATGGGTTACCTCTTCCTCGCACTCGCCATCGTCGGCGAGGTCTTCGCCACGAGCTTCCTCAAGGTCACCAGCGGCCCCGACGCCAAGTGGTGGCAGTACGCCGCGGTCGTGGTGGGTTACGTCTTCGCGTTCGCGATGCTCTCGCAGTCGCTCAGCAAGGGCGTGCCGCTCGGCATCGCCTACGCGATCTGGGCCGGCATCGGCGTCGTTCTCGTCGCCCTGATCAGCTGGATCTTCTTCAAGGAGCCCCTGACGCTCGTCCAGCTCGGCGGCATCGTCCTCGTCATCGGCGGCGTGACGATGCTCGAGCTCGGCGGGCGCCACGAGGCCGCGGCCTGACCCGGTGCGTGACCAGACGTCGGGCGACGGCCCGGCCCCCGGCGGCCCGACCCCCGGCGATTCGGCGCCCGGCTCCCCGGCGCTCACCCCCAAGGGCGAGATGAGGAGGCGCGCGCTGCTCGACGGCGTCCTGACCGTCCTCGAGGCGGGCGGCCCCTCGGCCGTGACGCACCGGGCGGTCGCCCGGGCCGCCGGCGTCCCGGTCTCGGCGGCCACGTACTACTTCGCCGGTCGCGACGACCTGCTCCGTGCGGCGCTGCGGCACGCGACCACCGACTGGGCGCGGTCGTTCGACCGACTCGAGCGCGCCTCCTTGCGTGACCTCGCCGAGACCCTCGTCCGCTACGCCGTCACCGAGCGGGGGGCGGCGCGGGCGCAGTACGAACTGCTCTTCACCGCGATGCGCGACGAGTCGCTGCGCGAGGACGCCGAGCTCTGGTACTCGTCGCTCGAGCACGTGCTGTCGCGGGCGGGTGTGCCGCCGGACCGGGTCGACGTCGCGGCCCTGGCGGTCGACGGGTTGATCGTCCGCATGCTCTGGCGCGGCGAACCGGCCACCGTCGCCGCGACCGAGCGCGTGCTGCGCGAGATCGTCGGACCGACCCCCTGAGCCTCAGCCCTTGCGTCGCTTCTTGAGCGACTTCTGCATCGTGACCGTGCCCAGCCAGCGGCCGAACTTGAAGCCGACCCGCCCCATGCGTCCGACCTCGGTGAAGCCGAGACGGGCGTGCAGGCCGATCGACGCCTCGGCGTTCTTGTCGGCGATGACGGCGATCATCTCGCGGATGCCGGCGTCGCGGCACGCCTCGACGAGGGCCTCGAGCAGTGCCCGGCCGAGCCCCTTGCCGGTCGACGCGGCCCGCAGGTAGATCGAGCTCTCGACGGTGTAGCGGTAGGCGGCCTTGCCACCCCACGGGGTCGCGACCGCGTAGCCGAGGGCCTCACCGGACGGGTTGACCGCCACGAGGAAGGGCATGCCGAGCTTCGTCACGAAGGCGAACTTGCGGCGCCACTCGGCGAGGGTCATCGCGTCCTCGTCGAAGGTCACCGACGAGTTGGCGACGTAGTGGTTGTAGATCTCACGCACGTAGGGCAGGTCGGCGGACGTCGCGGGCCGGATCTCGTACGAGAAGCCGGGTTCGACCGGAGCCGGCGGCCGCAGGGCTCGCGGAAGGCGCCGTCGGGGCTGGTATTCCTCTTCGAGCACGGGCCCACTCTGCCACGCCGGGTGCGGCCCGGGTCAGGACGCGGGCGGCAACGCCCAGTCGACGGGCTCGCCGCCCTGGGCGACGAGCAGCTCGTTCGCCCGGCTGAACGGCCGCGAGCCGAAGAACCCCCGCGACGCCGACAGGGGGCTCGGATGCGGCGACTCGATCGACGGGACGTCGCCGAGCAGCGGCTTCAGCGCCGACGCGTCGCGCCCCCAGAGGATCGCCACGAGCGGTCCGCCCCGGGCGGCGAGCACCTCGATCGCGCGCTGCGTGACGGGCTCCCAGCCCTTGCCGCGGTGCGACGCCGTCTCGCCCGGGCGCACGGTGAGGACGCGGTTGAGCAGCAGCACGCCGTGGCGCGACCACGAGGTCAGGTCGCCGTGTTCGACCACGGGCACGCCGAGGTCGTCGTGCAACTCGCGGTAGATGTTCGCCAGGCTGCGCGGAACGGGACGGACGTGCGGGTCGACCGCGAACGACAGCCCGATCGGGTGGCCCGGCGTCGGGTACGGGTCTTGGCCGACGATCAGCACGCGCACCTCGTCGAGCGGCTGACGGAAGGCCCGCAGCACGTTCTCGCCGGCGGGCAGGTAGCCGCGCCCGGCGCGCACCTCGCCGCGGAGGTACTCGCCCATGTCGGCGATGCGGTCGGCGACGGGTTCGAGGGCGGCCGCCCACGACGGGTCGATCTGCTCCGAGAGCGGTCGACGGTGGCCTTGCCCCTCGTCGCGGCCCGGCTCGCCGCCCGGCTCGCCGACCGGCTCGTGACCGGGTTCGCAGCCCTGGTCGGCACCGCTCACGTCGGTCACTCGACCCCGAGCGTGCCGACCGAGACGCCGACGATCTCGCCGTCGTCGTCGAGCTGCGGTTCGACCCGCCAGACGCTGCCGGTGCCGAGCACGGCGAGGGCGCCCTCGCCGACCACGAGCGCGGTGTTCTCGTCGATCGCGACGCCGCCGCGGACGAGCCCGGCCTCGGTGGCGGCGATCAGGCGGGTCAGGGTGCCCCACTGGGCGGCGTGCACGTCGATGGCGAGGTCGACGAGCCCGAGGCCGTCGGCGAGGGTGACCTCGTCGAGGTCTTCGGCGGCGTCCTCCGGGCAGACCGGGACGTCGCCGATCAGCCAACCGCCGAGCAGGGCGCGGTCGGCCGCGATCATGGCCCCGGCCGAGAAGCCCAGGTAGGGCAGCCCGTCGGCGACGAGCAGGCGCACCTGGTCGATCAGCGGGGCGACGGCGTCGAGGTAGGCGGGGGTGAGTCCGCCCGCGACCAGCAGGCCGTCGACGTCGCTGAGCACGCGGGTGTCGAACTCGTCGCCCGCGGTGACGATGGTGGTGAGCGCCTCGCAGCGTCCGCCGGCGGCGAGCATGGCGGGGTACCCGTCACGGAACTCGGCGGAGGGCGAGTCGTCGGCGACGACGATCAGCACGGCGATGCGCGGCACGTTGCGACCGACGGCGGCGCCTCGGACGGCGGCCTCGGCCACGAAGAGGTCGTACAGCTCGGTGTCGTCGGGCGACCATCCGCCGCCCACGAGGTGGATGCTCACGCGCCCGCCCCCGAACCGACCTCGCGCGTCACGGGCGGCAGCGCGCTCCACGGGAAGGTGATCCACTGGTCGGTGCGCTTCCAGACGAAGTCGGGCTCGAGCACGGTGCGGGGCTTGCTGTAGAGGCACACGGTGCGCACCTCGGCGGCGACCTCGGCGAGCAGGTCGCGCACGAGCACGAGCGTGCGCCCGGAGTCGGAGACGTCGTCGACGACGAGCACCTTCTTGCCCTCGAGCGACGGGGCGTCGAGCGTCGGCGGCAGCAGCACCGGCTCGGGCAGCCGCTCGTCGACCCCGGTGTAGAACTCGACGTTGATCGAGCCGCACATCTTGGTGTCGAGCGCGTACGAGACGGCCCCCGCGAGCACGAGCCCACCCCGGGCCACGGCCACGATCACGTCGGGCACGAAGCCGGCCTGCACGACGTCGGAGGCCAGGTGGCGGGCGGCCTCACCGAACTCGAGCCAGCCCAGCACCTCCCTCTCGGGAGCCTCGACCTCTGGTCGTGCGGGGGCGGCCTGGCTGTCGTCGGGTGGGGTGACCATGCCGACAACCGTAACGCGCGCAGGCCTCCGCGCGTCACGCGGGGACCCAGGCACCCCCGGGCGGCGCGAAGACGGTGTCGACGCCGTCGGACCAGAGCAGCGAGTCGGGTTCGCGGTCGGTGACGCCCGGCAGGCCGCCGTCGGCCACCAGCTCGTCGTCGAGGTCGACCAGTTCGGCACGACGGAGCGACCACGTCTCGTGCCGGTTCGGCCAGTAGCGGGTGCGTCCGCCGCGGGCGACGTGCATGCCCCAGCGGGCGGTGAGGAACTCCGCGAGCGGGTCGCCCGCGACCACCTCGTCGGTGGGACGGACGGCCAACAGCGACGACGGGTTCGCCCCGGGCCCGAGCCGGGTGCTGCGGTAGGTGACGACGCCGTCGGCCCGCGAGCGCTCCATCGACGCCCACCGGTACGGCAGGCCGAGGCCGACGTTGGCCGCGAGCACCGAGACGAGCCGCTGGGCCTCGAGGGTGCGGAACACGACGCCGCGCCTCCCGAGGGCGTCGACCGAGTACAGCCGCACGTTGGTCTCGAGGAAGTCGCCGGCCCACGGCACGGCCGGCAGCGGACCGAACGCGCTGCCGGTCAGCTCGAACGGGATCAACCCCACCCAGGTCGAACCGTCGAACACGTCGGGCCGGGTGCCTGGCGGCAGCAACGGCGCGACCCGCTCGGGTTCGACCCGCCAGTGCGCGAAGGCCAGGCCGCCCCAGTGCTGCCGGATGAAAGCGGGGCGGAGCAACGGAGGGGCGGTGGCGGTGACCGGCTCGGGCTCGGCCCCCTGCGTGGTCGGGTCCATGACGCCCACGCTACGGACGCCGCCCGTGAGCGGGCCGGGTCGGTCGGCGGGAGTCGCACGAGGACGGCCGAGGTGCGTCGTCCACCCCGGCGACGGGCGCCCGGCGACGGCCGTCAGTGGCGGACCGTCGCCGATCGCAGCGGCTCGAGGTGGTCGACCGGCACGCCGATGCGGGCTCCGCGCAGCAGGCCCGAGACGCGACCGGCCACCAGGCCCAGCGCGGCGACGGCCAAGAGCGACACTGCCGGGCGACGGCCGACCAGCGACCGCCACGCGGCCGCGGCCAGCCGACCGGGCGTGACCCCGCGGACGGTGCCCGCGTCGGCGTCGCGACCGAGCGAGCGTCGAAGGGCGGTCTGGGCGACGCCGCGGTCGAACGCGGCACCGGCGACGGACCGCCACCGGGTCTCGCCCGGGGTGACCGTGCGCGAGACGCGGGCCGACGAGGTCGAGACGGCCCGCGCCTCCGGCTCGTCCGCGGCGAGGCGCAGGCAGAGCTCGACGAACTCGGCGCCGTGGGGGGTCGCGTCCGCGACGTCGGCGCCGCTGGCAAGACCACCGACCTGCAAGAGGTCCCACCGGCGGAACGCGACGCTCGGACCCGAGACGTCCTCGAGGCCGAGCAGCCCGTCGGGACGCGCGCGGGGCGTGCAGTCCACGGCCCAGAGCAGGGCGTCGGGCAGGCTCGTCGCGGCCGTCCCGGGCCAGGTCGGCTCGGTGCGCCCGACGACGGCGATGACGTCGACCTCGTCGAAGGGGGCCGCGAGCGCGTGCGCCCAGCCCGCGTGGACCGAGGCGTCCGCGGCGAGGAACGCGACGACGTCGCCACGGGACGACTCGATGCCGGTGTCGCGGCTGCCGGCGAGGCCGGGCGTCCGGGTGTTGTCGACGACCACGAGGTCGTCGTACCGGTGGCGCAGGTCGTCGCGCAGCCGCGGTGCCCGGTCGACGACCACGAGCACCTCGTGCACTCCCCCGTCACGCAGGACGGAGTCGAGCGAGGCCAACAGCCCGTCGAAGGGCGTGGTCTCGTCGGCGCAGACGACGACGCTGATGCGGGGGGCGGGGCGGTTCACGCGACGCCTCCCCGGGTGGGGTGGCTGGCGGACGGGCGGACGGCGGGCTCGGGCAAGCGGACGCAGAGGGTCACGGGGGTTCCTCGGGGTTCGTCGACGGTCGCCGGTCACGCCGCGGACGGCGCGTTCGGGTGGCGACCCTCGTCGGAGGGTGCGTTCGGGTGACGGGGCCGAGTGGGTGGCTCGGCGGCGTCGGCCGGTGGTCGATTCGGGCGACCGCGGCAGAGGCGCGCCCCGGATTCGGGTACGGGGCGACCTGACGCGTCCAACGCTACGCGGGACGTCCTGGGAAGACGAGGCGAACGGGGGTCCCCCTTTCGAGGGGGGACCCGTCCGGGTGACGCCCGGGTGGGCACCCTCGCCGTCACGCACCCCCCGGGGTGAGGCCCGCCGTCCCGCGCGGTTCGGCGGCCCGGCGACCCCCGGACGGCAGGAGGCGCCGGTCGGTCGGCCGCGTCCGCCCGGTCACGAGCCCGGTCGCCCCGGGCAGGAACCACCCGCCGGTGACCCGTGGCGGTGTCGCGCGTCCGCCCCACACCCGGCCCCCTCGCCCGGTCGGGGCCCGTGCCCACGCCGGTAGTGTCGGAGCCTGACCCCAGCACGAGAGGACGTCGACGAGTGCCCCACGGATCGGGAACACGGCGCCGAGCCGAACGCACGGCGCTCGAGCGTGCGGTCGACGAGGGCGTGCTGATCGTCCGCTCGGCGCTCGTCGTCGCCGTCACCAACCAGATCATCCGGCGTGCGCTGCAAGAGCACCTGCCCTTCGACGACGGCGTCGCCACCCGGGTCACGCGGGACGAGATCGACCGCCTGGCGGCCGAGCAGACGGCCGCCGCCGTGCGGGTTCGCAAGCTGCGCCGGATGACCGGCCGGTCGTACGGTCAGTCGCGACACCAGTTCGACTACCGACCCGAGGACGCCGAGGCGCTCAAGCTGCGTGAGGCCGCCTCGAAGGGCGTGGCCCGAGAGCTCGCGGCCCGACGGGACGACGACGACTTCGTCGGCGGGGTCGTGGCGGACGCCCGGGCCCGCGCGTGGGACGACGTCGGGCAGACCGTCGTCGACCGGCTGGGCTGGGCCGCCCGGCCCGCCGACGACTACGACGACGGTCGCGCCGAGCGGTTGCGCGACCTCGTCGAGGGCGACCTGGCCGCCCTGCGCGAGGCGCACCCGCGGCCCGGACGCCCCTGACGCCCCCTACCGCCCGGCCCGGCCAGGCCCGGCCCGGTCAGTCCTTCCGGACGCGCAGCTCGCCCTTCGCGACCTTGTACGTCGCCGCCTGGGCCACCGGCTTGATGGTCACCAGGTCGAGGTTGACGTGGGCCGGCAGCTCGACCGAGTGCACGATCGACTCGGCGACGTCGTCGGCCGTCAAGGGTGCCTCGACGTCGCGGTAGACGGCGTCGGCGCGGTCCCGGTCGCCGTCGAAGCGCACGAGCGAGAACTCCTCGGTGTGCACCATGCCCGGGGCGATCTCGATCACGCGGATCGGTTCGCCGGCCAATTCGAGCCGCAGCACGGCCACGAGGGCGTGCTCGGCGAACTTCGAGGCGTTGTAGCCGCCGCCGTTCTCGTACGCGACGTGACCGGCGATCGAGGTGACCGTGACGACGTCGGCGCCCCGCGCCTCCTCGGCTCCCCGACGCAGCGACGGCAGCAGCGCGGTGATCGCGCGCTTCGTGCCGAGCACGTTGACGTCGAACATGCGCTGCCAGTCGTCGATCGAGCCGTGCTCGACGCTGTCGAGGCCGAACGCGCCGCCGGCGTTGTTGACGAGCGCGTGCAGCGGACCGGTGCCCTCGACGTGGGCCCGCAGGGCGGCCACGTCGTCGTCGCTCGTGAGGTCGGCCCGGAACCAGGTCGCGCCCGTCTCGTCGGCGAGCGCACGGAGGCGCTCCTCGCGTCGGGCGACCGCCAGCACGTCCCAGCCGCGCGAGCGGAACAGCCGCACCGTCGCCGCTCCGATGCCCGAGCTGGCCCCCGTCACCACGACCCGTCCCACCATGTGCGCCTCCTGCTGCCTCGTCCGTCGTCGTCGTCGTCCGTGCGGACGCGACCCGCCCACGCTAGCGGCCCGGTTACGTCACGTGTCCGGCATCGTGGACGGCCGGGCGGGCGGACCGTACCGTGGCTGTCACCCCGAGCCGGACCCAGACCCCAGACCCCAGACCCCGGACCCGGGACCAGACCCCGGACCCCGGCCCGGACACCGACCGCAGGAGCAGACCATGACCGACGCCCAGCCCGCCTGGAAGTTCGAGACCCAGCAGATCCACGCCGGGGCCCGGCCCGACCCCACGACGCACGCCCGGGCGACGCCGATCTACAAGACGACCTCGTACGTCTTCCGCGACGCCCAGCACGCGCAGGACCTCTTCGCCCTGGCCGAGAACGGCAACATCTACTCGCGCATCATGAACCCCACCCACGACGTCGTGGAGAAGCGCATCGCCGCGCTCGAGGGCGGGACGGGTGCCCTGTTGGTGTCGTCGGGGCAGGCCGCGTCGACGTTCGCCGTGCTCAACATCGCCGAGGCCGGTGACCACATCGTGTCGTCGTCGTCCATCTACGGCGGCACGTACAACCTCTTCAAGTACACGCTCGCGAAGCTCGGCATCGAGACGACCTTCGTCGAGAACCAGGACGACGCCGACGAGTGGCGCCGCGCCGTCCGCCCGAACACCAAGCTGTTCTTCGCCGAGACGATCGGCAACCCCAAGATCAACATCCTCGACCTCGAGAAGGTGTCGGGGGTGGCGCACGACGAGGGCGTGCCCCTGATCGTCGACAACACGATCGCGACGCCGTACCTGATCAGGCCGCTCGAGCACGGGGCCGACGTCGTCGTGCACTCGGCGACGAAGTTCCTCGGCGGGCACGGCACGGTCATCGGCGGCTTCATCGTCGACGGCGGCACGTTCCCGTGGTCGGCGAACGCGGACCGCTTCCCCGGGTTGACCCGGCCCGACCCGTCGTACCACGGGGCGATCTACACGCAGGCGGTCGGCGACGAGCTCGCCTACGTCGTCAAGGCACGGGTGCAGCTGCTGCGCGACCTCGGCGCCTCGAACAGCCCCGACACGGCGTTCTCGCTGATCCAGGGCATCGAGACGCTCAGCCTGCGCATCGAACGGCACGTGCAGAACGCCCAAGAGGTGGCCGAGTGGCTCGACGCCCGCGACGACGTCGCCGCGGTCTACTACGCCGGCCTGCCGACGAGCCCCTGGTACGCGGCGGCCAACAAGTACGCGCCGCGCGGCGTCGGAGCCGTCCTGTCGTTCGAGCTCAAGGGCGGCGTCGACGCCGGCCGGGCCCTCGTCGACGCCCTGCGGCTGTTCAGCCACCTGGCGAACATCGGCGACGTGCGCAGCCTCGTGATCCATCCCGCCTCGACGACGCACTCGCAGCTCACCCCCGAGCAGCAGCTGACCACCGGGGTCACCCCGGGGCTCGTGCGGCTCTCGGTCGGACTCGAGAACGTCGACGACCTGAAGGCCGACCTCGACGCAGGGTTCGCCGCGGCCCGCGCGGTCACCCGCGAGGCCCTGCGCAGCAGCTAGGCCGTCGCTGGGAGGCGACCACCCCGAGGAGGCGCGGTGCGCGTAACAAACGCACCGCGCCTCCTCGCGTCCTCCAGGATGGACACCACATGGACTGGCAGAGCACACCCGAGGACACCGTCCCGTCGAGCGTCATCAGCGAACGCACGCGCTTGGCCGTGCTGGGTCGCCCGCCGGTCACCGGAGCCTGGCGCGACGGTGACGACCCGGGGGGACGCCGGTTCGAGACGCTCGGCGACCTGGTGCTCGAGAGCGGCGTCACGCTGCCCCGACCCCGGCTGGCCTTCGAGACCTGGGGCGAGCTCGCCGCCGACGGCGGCAACGCCGTCCTCGTGTCGCACGCCCTCACCGGCGACAGCCACGTCGTCGGCGAGGCCGGACCCGGGCACCCGACGGCCGGTTGGTGGAACGGCGTCGTCGGCCCGGGGCTCGCGATCGACACCGACCGGTGGTTCGTCGTGGCACCGAACGTGCTCGGCGGCTGCCAGGGCAGCACCGGGCCCTCGTCGTTCGCCCCGGACGCCGTCGAGTGGGGCTCGAGGTTCCCGCACCTGACGATCCGCGACCAGGTCGCCGCCCAGGCCGCCCTCGCCGACCGGCTCGGCATCGACCGCTGGGCCGCGGTCGTCGGCGGGTCGATGGGCGGCATGCACGCCCTCGAGTGGGCCGTCACGCACCCGTCGCGCGTCGAGCGGCTGGCCGTGCTCGCCGCACCCCCCGTCGTCAGCGCCGACCAGATCGCCCTGAACACCGTCCAGCACGAGGCCATCCGCATGGACTCCGCCTACGACGGCGGCGACTACTACGACGCGGTCGACGGGCCCTACCGGGGTCTCGCCCTCGCCCGACGCATGGCCCTGCTGAACTACCGCTCGCCCGACGAGCTCAACGCGCGCTTCGGACGCAGCTGGCAGAGCGAGATCTCGCCCCTCGGCGGGCCCGGGCGGTTCCAGGTCGAGAGCTACCTCGACTTCCACGGCAACAAGTTCACGCGACGCTTCGACGCCGGCAGCTACGCCACCCTGCTCGGAGCGATGAACTCGCACGACGTCGGACGCGACCGGGGCGGGGTCGCCGCCGCCCTGAACCGGGTCACGGCCCGCACGCTGGTGCTCGGCGTCGACAGCGACCGGCTGTTCCCCGTGTCCGACCAACGCGTCGTCGCGCGGCACCTCGCCCACGGCCTCGACGGCGCCGAGGTGGCGGTCGTCGAGAGCCCCTACGGTCACGACGGATTCCTCATCGAGACCGCCGCCGTGGGCGCTCACCTGCGGCGCCTGCTCGACTGACCCCACTTCGGCGGACACCCCGGGGTACAGTTCGCGACCGGTGCCGGATCGTTACCGGACCAATCCGTGATTCGGGCCCCGCACGACCCCCTGAGAAGGCCCTGGGTGTGAAAACATGAGTGGTCGCCAGCCGCCCGGCAGCAGCGACGAACCCGTCGGAAGCCACGCACGAACCATGGACATCTTCGCCCAAGAACGCGATCGTCTGCTCAGCAGCACGACCCGTACCCTGGGCGTCGCCTGCGCGGCGGTCTCGATCGTGGCCCTCGCGATCCCCGGCGTGACCGACCCCCTGCACCTGGCGGCCATCGCCCCGCTCGCCGCCCTGCTCATCGTCTCGTTGCTGTTCGTGACCGGCCCGCGGGCCCGCATCTGGGTGCCGGTCGGGCTCGCGGCGGGCATCGCCGCGACCGTGGTCGCCCTGCTGCCGGCAGGCGGCCCCGACGACGGCCCCCTCGCCACGGCGATCATCCCGCTGGCCGGCGGTGCGACGGCCGCCTTCAGCCTGATGCTCTCGTCGAGCCGTCCCCGCCTGGCGACGGCGGTCGTCGCCTTCGTCGTCGAGCTCACGCTCGTCGCGCTCGCGACGGGTTCGCTCTTCACCTTCCCGGTGGCGGCCGTGCTGCTCGGCTGGGTGTCCTGCTTCGTGACGGGCCTCTGGCTCGGCCGCGCGGTGCCCCTCGCGGCACGTCGCATCTACAGCATCGGCAACGCCCACCGGGCCGAACGTCAGGCCAGCGAGACCGAGGCGCAGCGCCGACAGGGCGCCCGACTGCTGCACGACACCGTGCTGGCGACCCTCACGCTGCTCGCGCACTCCGGCTTCGGCGTGACGCCCCAGGCCCTGCAGGACCAGGCCGCCGAAGACGCCCGCCTGCTGCGTCACCTGCGCCTCGGCGGCACGCCCCAACCGCAGGCGTCGGGCGACTACAGCCTCGAGACGGTCGAAGAATCGCCCCTCGGGCAGACCCTCGAGTCGGTCAAGCAGCGCTTCGGCCGCATGGGCCTCGAGGTCAGCTGGCACGGCACCGGCCAGGTCCTGCTGCCGACCCACGTGCTCGACGCCTTCCTGCTCGCCCTCGCCGAGTGCCTCGAGAACGTCCGGCGTCACGCGGGGGTCACCGAGGCGCACGTCACGATCATCCACGACGACTCGATGGTCCGGGCCATGGTCACCGACGCCGGGGTCGGCTTCGACCTGGCGGGCATCAGCGAAGAACGCCTGGGCTTCAAAGAATCCGTCGTCGGCCGGCTGCACGAGGTGGGCGGCAGCGCCCGACTCTTCTCGTCGCCCGGCTCGGGCACGACCGTCGTCCTGGAGGCACCCCGATGAGCGTCGACGAGAACACCTTCGGCATCGTCCGCGGCCGACGCGCGGCCCGCGGACTGCCGATCAGCTCGACCGGTGCCCGGTCGCTGCGCCAGGCACGGGCCGCCGGCGCCACCCTCGGCACGGGCTACCTCGGCCTCGGCGCCGCCGTCGTCGCGGCCCTCCAGGCGGTCTACGGCCTGGCGTTCTTCCTCAGCCACCTCTCCGCCTACCCGGACGTCACGCCCGCGCTCGTCTCGTGGCTGCTCTACGTCGCCACCTTCATCGGCACAGCCGTGCTCGTGACCGTCCGCGGCGAGAGGCTGACGACCGGGGTCTTCGCCGTCATCGGCGTGGTCCTGGCCGTCGTCGTCGCGCTCGACTTCGTCGCGATCTGGCCCCTGCACGACGTCGGCGCCTACGCCACGTCGAGCGTCGCGGTCGGCTTCGGCCTGCTGCCGATCGTCACCCTGAGGCCGGTGCGCGAGGTCGTCACCGCCACGGCCCTGCTCTTCGTGGCACTCGTCGTGATGGTCGCGGCCTCGACGCCCGTCACGAGCGACTCCGGGCCGCAACAGATCGCCGTCGTAGCCCTGGCCGTCCTGCCGAGCGCCATCGCCACCTTCGCCGTCCACCGGTTCCGACGCATGGTGCAGGTCGAGCTCGACCGGGTGCTCGTCCAGAGCAACGTCTCGCAGCCCCGCTTCGCCGTGGGCATGCTCGCGAGCGACGAACTGGCCCGGCTCGACCTCGCCGCCGAGAAGCTGCTCGACGGGGTCGCCAACGGCGACGTCCCCCTCCCGTTGTCGCCGAAGGTCGCCTCGCAGGCGGCCTCGCTCGCCACCGAGCTGCGGCTGCACCTCATCGAGGGTCGACGGGAGACCTGGCTGCACCACGCCGTCACGGAGTCCGAGTACCTCGGCCGCTCGGTCACGTTGGTCGACCCCTCGTCGCTGGCCGGCCTGCTCGCGCCGCCGCAGCGCGACGGGCTGCTGCAGGGCGTCTGGCTGTTGCTCGGCGACTCGAAGAGCCGTGCCCCGGGCACCACCATCCAGCTGACCCTCGGCCCCGTGACGGCCGCGTCGCAGTCGTTCGCCGGGCGGAGCGTCTGCGTGCCGGTCGTCGTCTCGACGACGGGCATACGCCGCAACCGCGTCACGCCCGCCACCTGGAACGCCCTCGAGCGGGCCGGCGAGTACACCGTGTCGACCCACGAGTCGAGCGTCAAGATCTCGGTCGCCTGCATCGTCGACAACCCCGCCGAGACCTGAGCCGCCCAGCCCCCGCGTGGTCTCCCCCGATCACCACCCCCGCCCGTAGCATGTTCACCACACCGTCCTGAAAGAAGGTCCCGACGTGTCAGACCACGACGACCGCATCCGCCTCGCCCTCGTAGACGACCACAAGATGCTGCTGGGAGCCCTGAGCGAGTGGATCCGCGGTGCCGCGAGCGACATCTCGATGGTCGCCGCCGTCGCGTCCTGGCCCGAGCTGCTCACGCACCCCGAGTTCCCCGTCGACGTCGTCCTGCTCGACCTCGACCTGAAGGACAGCATCCCGATCTCGCTCAAGATCAACACGCTCAAGACGACCGGCGTCAAGACCGTCCTGATGAGCACCTACTCCGAGCCCAACGTCGTCCGCGAGGCCCTCGCCGCCGGCGCCCTCGGCTACCTCGTCAAGAGCGAGGACGCCGAGATGATCGTCGAGGCCATCCGCTCGGCTGCCAAGGGCGAGTCGTACATCTCGGCCGAGCTCGACCTGGCCCTCAACGCGGCCGAGATCGGCGGCGTGCCCAAGCTCAGCGCTCAAGAACGCCGCGTCATGGCGCTCTACGGCGGTGGCGAGCCGGTCAAGGCCGTCGCCTACCAGCTCGGCATCAGCGAAGAGACGGCCAAGAGCTACCTCAAGCGCATCCGCGAGAAGTACCGGGTGGCCGGCTACGACGTGGGCACCAAGGTCGCGCTCCGGAAGCGCGCCATCCAGGACGGCATCCTGTTGCAGACCGACCTGCCGGCCCAGACCAGCTTCTGACCCTCGGCCGGCTTCCGACACTCGGCCGGCTTCCGACCCTCGGCGCCGCCACGCGCGACGGCCCGCCTCCCTCGGGAGCCGGGCCGTCCGTCGTCCGCGCCACCCGCGCCTCCCCGGCTCGCGGCCCCTCGAGGGAGTCCTGCCCGGGAGGCGCGAGCGGCTCCCGACGGCGTCTACGCCGAGACCGACTCGCGCTGGGTGACCGTGGCCCGGCTGCCCCCGCGCTTGTCGTCGACGCGCTGCATGGCGAAGCTGATCGTGGTGAGGACGACGCCGGCGAGGGCGAGCACGACGCCGACCCACCCCGGGGCGGAGAAGCCCAGCCCGGCCGCGATGACCGCGCCGCCGAGGTAGGCGCCGAAGCTGTTGCCGAGGTTCATCGCCGAGTGGTTGAGCGCGGCGCCGATGACCTGGCTCTCGCCCGCGACCTCCATCAGGCGGGACTGCACCGACGGGCCGACGCTCGACCCGACGAGGCCGACGAAGAACGTGCTGACGAAGATGCCGACGATCGAGCTCGAGGTGAGCGCGTACGCCGACAGGGCGGCGATGAGGCCGATGAAGCCGAGGTACATGGCGAGCTTGAGCGAGCGGTCGGCCAGCCAACCGCCGAGCAGGTTGCCGATGGTCATGCCGACGCCGACCGTGACGAGCACCCAGGGCACGACGCCCTGGGCGACGCCCGCGCCCTCGGTGACCGCGTTGGCGATGTAGCTGTAGACCGCGAAGAACCCGCCGAAGCCGATGGCGCCGATGCCCATGACCAGCCAGACCTGCGGCTGCGTGAACGCCCGCAGCTCGCGCTTCATCGACGCGGACGCGTCACCGTCCTGGTGCGGCACGGCGAGGGCGACGGCGGCGAAGGTGAGGGCGAAGATCAGCGCGACGGCGAGGTAGGCGACGCGCCAGCCGGACTGCTGGCCGAGCCAGGTGATCGAGGGCACGCCGATGACGTTCGCGATCGTCAGGCCGCTGAGCACGAGCGCGACGCCCTTGCCCCGGTTGCCGGGCCCCATGATCGACGCGGCGACGATCGACGCGATGCCGAAGTACGCGCCGTGCGGCAGGCCCGCGGCGAAGCGCGCGGCCAGCACCCAGCCGAACGAGGGCAGCAGGGCCGAGGCGATCGTGCCGACCGTGAAGGCAGCGAGCAGGGCCAGCAGCAGCTTCTTCTTCGGGAAGTGCGACGACATCGCGGCGATCGTGGGCGCCCCGACGACGACGCCGAGGGCGTACGCGCTGATCAGCCAGCCGGCCTGCGCGATGCCCGCGTCGGCCGATCGGGCGTAGAGATCGGGCAGCAGGTCGCCCGCCATGTTCGGCAGCAGGCCCATGGCCACGAACTCGGTCGAGCCGATGCCGAACCCGCCCAGGGCGAGGGCGATGAGGGCGGCCGTGCGACGACGGCGGGAGAGGTGGGTCACGAGGGAGCCTTGCGTTGGGGTCGATCGAGGGGGCTGTTCGACCTGGACTCGCCGTTGAGAGGTGCGCGACAGTGGGTGCTACCACGACATCGTATCGATTCGATCCGCCTCCCCGCAACGACCGGGCCGGGGCGCTCCCCCTTTCGTCAGCCCTTCAGCGAGGTCGCCGTCCGCGCCCCGACGTTGCCCGACGAGTCGACCGACCAGGCGATCAGCGTGTACTGCCGACCCGAGGTGAGGGCGGGCAGGGTGGCCGACGTCGCCCCGGTCGACGTCACGGGCAGTCCGCTCGTCGGAAGGGCGCCGACGCCGGCACCCGGCACGAGTCGCACGACGGTGCCGACGGCGTCCGACGAGGTCGATACCCGCCACGAGGCCGTGCGGGTGCTCGACGCGGTGGTCACCGCGAGCGAGGTGACGGCCGCGGGTGCGGTCTTGTCCGACCGGTCACGCCAGGTGAGCGAGCCGGTCATGGTGCCGGGGGTGAAGGTGCAGCGCAGCGACCACGACAGGCGCGCCGAGGTGAGGGCTCCCGTGGAGTCCACCGCGAACGACGACACCGTCAGACGACCCGTATACGACCCGCAGCCGCGACCCGAGCCGGTGACCGAGAGGCCGTACTTCGCGGTCGACCCCTCGGCCGGACCGGTGGCCTCGCTCGTGTCGAAGGTGCCCACCTGCAGAGGCCCGCCACCGTAGCGGACCACTTCGACCCGGGTCGTGTCGGCACCCGAGTCGAGCCCGTAGGGACGGGTCGGGACGAACGCGTACCCGTCGGACGAACTGCGGCCGACGACCGTCGCGAACGAACCGTCCGGGAACGCGTGGGTGGTTCCGCCCGACACGTAGTCGTCACCCCGGTAGGTGATGCCCGTCGTGCCGAGGGGTGCCGAACCCGCGACCGAGATGCGCCTGGTGACCCCGCCGGCGGGGATCGAGACCACGCCCGTGCGCGGACCCGCCTTGGTGGGCGTGAAGCCGATGGTGAACGTGCACTTCGCGCCGGCGGCCAGGGTCGTCCGGCTGCACCGGTCGGCCGTGATCGGGAAGTCCCCCGACGTCACGGTCGCCGCACCGACGGCGACGGGCGTCGAGCCGGTGTTGACGATGGTCTCGGTCGTGGTGATCGGGACCGAGCCGATCGGGGTGTCCGGGTACTGGATCGTCGTGGCGCTGGGCACCGCCCCCGTGTCGCCCGGCTGGCCGAAGCGCAGCTGACCGAAGAAGGCGTACGACGGGGTCGCCGTCCCGTTGCGGAAGACGAGGTCGAAGCGCGTCAGCGCGCCCGAGGCGTCCGCGGCGAGGTCGAGGACCTCGACGTCCCCGACGAACGACTGGCTCACGCTGCCGACCGTCAGTTCGGCACGGGCGAGGGTGGGGTCCTGCGAACGGGAGTCGACGCCGTACCGACCCACCGCGAGAGCCTTGCCCTGCGGCGGCTCGACGGTGACCCGGATGCCGTCACCCGCACCCGACCTGCTCTCCGGGCCGACCACGGTGATGCCGCGGCTGAGCGTCGCGACGCCGATCGTCACGGACCGTCCGACGGCTGCGTGCTGACGGCCGGCGGGGTAGCCGGGGTCGTTGGTGCTCGAGACGCTGAGCACCGCCGTGCCCGTCGCGGCGGACGCCGGCGTCGACGCCGACGCGAGAGGGGTGATGGTCGCCGCG
Organism: Frigoribacterium sp. VKM Ac-1396; assembly: GCF_015350895.1. Classification (NCBI taxonomy): domain Bacteria; kingdom Bacillati; phylum Actinomycetota; class Actinomycetes; order Micrococcales; family Microbacteriaceae; genus Frigoribacterium; species Frigoribacterium sp. VKM Ac-1396. Next base: position 751,469 of record NZ_JADKSD010000001.1, read on the forward strand.
AGGACGGCAAGGGCCGTCACCCCGAGCAGGGTGAGAGAGGGACGCTTCACGGGGGCTCCTTTGCCGGGAGGCGCGATCGAGAGGCGCCCTGCAGTCATCGTGCCCGCGCGGACGCCCCCCGGACGGGTGGATCCCCCGTCACCCGCGGGCGGGCGCGACGACGGTCCGCAGCTCGACCTTCCGGCCGTCCACGGACACCGGTCGCAGCCTCAGGCGTCGCCGAGCGCCGCCTCGAGCCGCTCGACCTTGCCGGTCAACTCGCCGGTGCGGCCCGGCCGGATGTCGGCCTTGAGCACGAGCGACACGCGCGACCCGTAGGCCCCGACCGCCTCGGTGGCCGCCTTGACGACGGCCATCACCTCGTCCCACTCGCCCTCGATCTCGGTGAACATCGACGAGGTGTGGTTGGGCAACCCCGAGGCGCGCACGACGGCGACGGCGGCGGCGACCGCCGAGTGGACCGAGTCGGGCTCGGAACCGGCGGACGGCCCGCCGTCGGGGGCGGCACCACTGGGCGAGACGGAGAACGCGACGATCATGCGTCCATCCTCGCGTCGTCGGGCCGGACACGCCAGAGGGTGACCACGGCCCAGGCCAGCAGTGCCAGCTCGAGCACGGCCCGGACGGTGACCACGGTCACGAGATCGGGCCGGGCGGCGAGCAGGGCGTCGTACGCGAACGGGTAGACGACCTGGGTCAGCCCCGCGACGACCACGGCGAGCACGGCCGGCACGACGAACCTCGGCCCGCCCGAGCGGGCGAGCACGAGCCCGACGACGACGGGCACGGCGAGCCACGCGACGAACTGGGGCGACCCGACCTTGTTGGTCACGACGAGCGCCACCACCACGGCCAGCGACAACGGGCCGAGGAGGCGCGTGGCCGTCACCCCGCGGCGCACCGCCCGCAGGCCCAGCAGCACGACGCCCAGCACGACCGCGGCCATGACGACGCTCATCGCCTTCGCGGCGAAGCCGACCCCGTCGCCGGCGATCTGGTAGGTGAGGATCTGCCGGTCGTAGTAGACGAAGGTGCCGGGGACGCCCGCGGCGGCACGCCAGAGCCACATCACGGCCGCCGGCGACTCGACCTGCAGACCGCGACCGGCCTGCTGACCGACGAAGCCGACCACGTTCCACCCGCTGCCGAGCACGAGCGAGACGGAGACCACGACCGCACTCGTGACCGCGGCGGCCACGACGACCTCGACCCGTCGACGCACGGCCAGGACGGCGACCACCACGAGGGCGGCGGGCCAGACCTTGACCCAGGCCGCGATCGTGAGCAGGGCGGACGCCAGCGAGGGTCGGGTCGAGACGAGCAGCAGTCCCACCAGCGCGATCGCGACCGTGACGGCGTCGATGCGGCCGAGGGCGATCGGCCCGAGGGCGACGAGGAACGCCAGCCACCACCAGGCCGCGACCGCCGAGCCGGGCCGCCGCCGGGCCAGGAGCACCGCGAAGGCGCCGGCGTTCAGCAGCGACACCAGCACGAGCCAGACCGCCCCGTACCCCGCGTCGCCGCCGAGGCGGGCGATCAGCATCGGCACGGCGGCGAGCAGTGGGTAGACCCAGGGACGGTCGACGCCCACCCAGTCGCCACCCCCGACGCCCTGTTGCATCCAGGTGCGGTAGACGACGTCGACGTCGCCCAGGGTGCGGTTGCCGCCGACGAGGTCGAGCCGGACGAGCCACGCGTGCACGAGCACGAAGGCGATGCCGAGCACGACGGGTGACGCCGCGAGCGACCTCACCCGGTCGACGACCGCAGCGCGGCCGTCCGCCACCGGACGGGGACTCGACGCCCGGGCGTCGGGTGCGACCGGTGTTCCGGGGTCCGCCGACGGTCGGGGCACGGAGGTCGGCATGCCCACAGGCTAGCCGCCGGTCCCGACACCGGGCGTCATGCGTCGGCCGACGTCGGCGGTCGCCGCTACGATCCCACTCATGCGCAGACCCGCCTCCCTCCGACTCGTCGCGACCGCCGCCGCCCTCGTGCTGGCCGGGTCGCTCGCCGCCTGCTCGTCCGACGGGGGCTCGGGTGCCGACGGGGCGGCCGTCGGCCCGGTGACCGACGGCAAGCTCACGGTCGCCACGGGCGAGCCCGCCTACAGCCCCTGGGTCGAAGACGACGACCCCTCGTCCGGCAAGGGTTACGAGGCCGCCGTCGCCTACGCGGTCGCCGAGAAGCTCGGCTACGACGACTCCGACGTCGTCTGGGTGCGGACGACCTTCGACGAGGCCATCGCTCCCGGCCCCAAGACGTTCGACCTGAACCTCCAGCAGTTCTCGATCACCGATCAGCGCAAGAAGGCCGTCGACTTCTCCCCCGCCTACTACGAGACGCGCCAGGCGGTCGTCACCCTGCCCGGCACGGCCGCGGCCGACGCGACGTCGATCGCCGACCTGACGGGTCTCGCCATCGGCGCCCAGAGCGGCACGACGAGCTTCACCGCCGCCGAGACCGCCATCGACCCCGACGGTGGCGTCCAGGCCTACAACTCGAACGACGACGCCAAGGCCGCCCTCGAGGCCGGCCAGGTCGACGCCATCGTGCTCGACGTCCCGACCGCCACCTACTTCGTCGAGGGCGGCGTCGTGCTCGGCCAGCTGCCCGCGACCGACGGGGCGAGCGACCAGCTCGGCATCGTCCTGCCGCTCGGCAGCTCGTTGACCGCCGACGTCACCACGGCCGTCGACGACCTGACGACCGACGGCACGCTCGCCGAACTGCAGAAGCAGTGGCTGGCCGACTACGACGTGAAAGAGCTGTCGTAGCGCCTCGCACGGTCGCCGACTCCCCCGGGGCGGTCAGCGACCTCGAACTGGGCCGGCGGGCCTTCCGTCGTCGGCAGTCGACGCGGTCGGTCGTGATCGCCGCCGTCAGCACGATCGCCTTCGCCGCGCTCGCGTGGTGGGCGATCACCAGCACACCCGGCTGGTCGCGGGTGCAGTTCAGCTTCTTCGACGGTGCCACGTTCGCCTCGGCGTGGCCCCGGGTGGTCGAGGGCCTGTGGCTCAACGTGCGCGTGCTGGTCGTGGCCGCGATCGGCGTGGCGGTCGTCAGCACCGCGCTGTCGGCGTTGCGCACCCTGCGCGGGCCCGTGTTCTTCCCGGTGCGGGCCCTCGTCCGCGGCTACACCGACCTCTTCCGGGGCATGCCGCTGATCATCGTGCTGTACCTGGTCGGTTTCGGCGTGCCGGGGCTCGGCCTCGGCATCCCGCGACTGCCCGCCGAGTTCTGGGGCACGATCGCGTTGATCCTCACCTACTCGGCCTACGTGTCAGAGGTCATCCGCGCCGGCATCGACGCCGTCCACCCCTCGCAGCGCCTCGCCGCCCGCTCGCTCGGCCTCAGCCACGCCAAGACCCTGCGTCTCGTGGTCTTCCCCCAGGCCCTCCGCAAGGTGACCCCCGCCCTGATGAACGACTTCGTCTCGATGCAGAAGGACGTGGGCCTCATCTCGGTGCTCGGCGCCGTCGACGCCGTGCGCGCGGCGCAGATCGAGACCGCCACCGCGGCGAACTTCACGCCCTACGTCCTCGCCGGCCTGCTCTTCGTGCTGCTGGCCCTGCCGACCATCTGGCTGACCGACTGGCTGTCGGCGCGCCTCCGTCGTCGTGAGCAGGCGGGCAGCGTCGTATGACCACCGCCGACCCCACCCGAGGAGGCGCGGTGCCCGTCACTCCCGACACCGGCCTGCCCGAGACGGTGCTGCGCCTCGAGGGCGTCCGCAAGTCGTTCGGCGACGCCGTCGTGCTCGACGGCATCGACCTCGACGTCGCCCGAGACGAGGTCGTCGCCCTCATCGGCGCCAGCGGCTCGGGCAAGTCGACGCTGCTGCGCACCGTGAACCTGCTCGAGCAGATCGACGACGGCCGCATCGTGCTCGGCGGGGACGACATCAGCGACCCCCGGGTGCGCGTCGACGCCGTGCGGGCCCGCATCGGCGTGGTGTTCCAGCACTTCAACCTCTTCCCGCACCTGACGGTGCTCGACAACGTCGCCCTGGCCAGCCGCCACGTGCTGCGCCAGACGAAGGCGGCGGCGAACGAACGTGCCCTCGAGGTGCTGACCCGGGTGGGGCTCGGCGACAAGGCCGGCGCCTACCCCGACCGCCTGTCGGGCGGGCAGCAACAGCGCGTCGCCATCGCCCGCGCCCTCGCCCCCCGGCCGACCGTGCTGCTGCTCGACGAGATCACGAGCGCGCTCGACCCCGAGCTGGTCGGCGAGGTGCTCGACCTCGTGCGCACGCTGAAAGAGGTGGGCACGACGATCCTCATGGCGACCCACGAGATGGCGTTCGCCCGCGACGTCGCCGACCGCGTCGTGTTCCTCGACCGGGGCCGGATCGCCGAGCAGGGGCCGCCCGCCCAGCTCTTCACGTCGCCGCGCGAGCCCCGCACCCGCGAGTTCCTCACCCGCTTCACCGCGCCCTGACCAGCGGACGCACCGTCGCGCCGATGCGCCGATGCGCCGAGGCACCGGCGCGACGACGCGGCGACGGGCCGAGGCACCGGCGCCCACCGTCTTCACCCGCGCCTCCCAGGCCTTTGCGAGGGTGACGCGTCACCATCGTCAAAGCCCCGTGGACTCGCCGCGCGTCACGCCGACCCCTCCGAAGGACGACCATCATGAAGAAGAACACCAAGATCGGGCTGGGCGTCGCCGCAGCCGTCGTCGTCGTGCTGGGGGTCACCGCCGCCTTCGCCGGGCCGGTCATCTACCGCGACCTCGTCGTGGGCGAGCCCGAGGCGGCCCCCACCGCCGCCCTCACCCCCGGGTCGAGCACACTCGACGCCAGCCAGCTCACCGGCGACTGGAGCATCGGCGACGGCAGCACGGCCGGCTACCGCGTCGACGAGGTGCTGAACGGCACCGACGTCACGGTGGTCGGCAGCACCGACCAGGTCTCGGGCACCATCACCGTCGACGGCACCAGCATCACGGCCGCGACCATCGACGTCGACGTGGCCTCGATCGCGACCGACAGCGGCAACCGCGACGACTACTTCCGGGGCACCGCCATGCAGGTGAACCGGTTCCCCACCGCCACCTTCACGCTCACCGAGCCGATCGAAGCGGCCGTGCCGTCCGACGGCGAGGTGGCGAGCGTTGACGCGACCGGCGAGCTGACCATGCACGGCGTCACCAAGACCGTGAGCGTGCCCCTTCAGGCCGCCCTCTCGGGCGACGGCGTGCAGGTGAGCGGCTCGATCCCCGTGACGTTCTCGGACTACGGCGTCGAGGCCCCCGACCTCGGCTTCGTCAGCGTCGAAGACCAGGGCACGGTCGAGTTCCTCGTGGCGGCGACCCCCGCCTCCTGAGCGTCCACGCTCGGCCGACCGGGCGTCGCTCCACGAACGGGCCGGCGCGCGCCCGACCGGGCCGCAACCACCGGGCCGCAACGGCCGGGCCGCGAGGGCCGGGCCTCGAAGGCCGGCCCTCGAGGTCAGCTCCGGCGCAGCAACTCGGCGATCGTCGCGGGCAGCGCGTCGACGAGGCCGAGCACGGTGAACGGTCCGCCGTCGCCGGCCCGTGACGCCGCGAGGCCGTGGACGACCGCAGCCGTCGCGGCCAGGCGGGCCAGCGCCTCCTCGTCCGCGGCGATCTCGTCGTGGTGGGTGGCGACCAGGGCGCCCAGCACCCCGCCGAGTGCGTCGCCGGCGCCGGCCGTCGCGAGCCACGACGGGGCGCTGGCGGCGACCAGGCGGGTGCCACCGGGGGACGCAACATGGGTGCGGTGCCCCTTGACGAGCACGGTGCAGCCCCACTCCCCCGCGGCGCGTTCGGCGGCGTCGGCCGGGTCGGCCGCGACGTCGTCGACCTCGCACCCCGTTGCCCTGGCCAGCTCGCGGAAGTGCGGTGTCACGACGACGGGCCCGGTCGCCCGTTCGCGGAGCGACAGGGCGCCCGCGTCGAGCACGAGCGGCAACCCCGAGGAGGCGCCGGTCGCGAACCCGTCCCGCGTCTCGTCGTCGAGGTGGTCCGGGTCGACCCCCGAGCCGAGCAGCCACGCCTGCACCCGGCCGGGATTCGTGACGGCCTCGGGCCGACGGTTCAGCACGAAGTCCGAGGCCCGCGAGGGGCCGAGGTACCGCAGCATGCCGACGCCCGTGTGGAGCGCCGCCTCGACGCCGAGCACCGCGGCACCCGGGTACGCGCTCGAGCCGGTCACGACGCCGAGCACGCCCCGGCTGTACTTGTCGTCGTCGGGGGCCGGGACGGCGATGCCGTCCGCGGCGTCGGACGGGGTCCATTCGGTGAAGCGCGCGTCGGAGGTCACGCCCCGACGGTAGTCGGCCCCGGGCCGGCCGTGCCCGCCGATACGGTGGGCCGACGAGCATCTCCCTCCCCGGCCGCGGAACAACCGCCGGCCGACCGGTGTTCGAGTACGACAGGTCCGACGACGTCGAGACCGCCCAGGCGCTCGGCATCACCGGGCACCTGTTCACCGGGCCCGAGCCCCTCCGACGCTTCGTCGGAGGCCTCGCCGCCCTCCCCACCGAAAGGCGATGACCCCTCGTGACGAACGCAGCACAGACGGCGCCCGCCCCCACGTCCCCCGCCGACCCGCCCGTCGGCCTCTTCGACCCGATCACCCTGCGCGGCCAGGGCTTCCGCAACCGGCTCTGGGTCGCGCCCATGTGCCAGTACTCGGCCGAGCTCGAGGACGGCGTCCCCACCGACTGGCACCTCGTGCACCTGGGCTCGCTCGCCCGAGGAGGCGCGGGTGCCGTCATCGCCGAGGCCACGTCGGTCACGCCCGAGGGCCGCATCTCGCCGCAAGACCTCGGCCTCTGGAACGACGCGCAGGTCGAGGCGTTCCGCCCGATCACCGCCTTCATCCGCTCGCAGGGCTCGGTGCCCGGCGTGCAGCTGGCCCACGCCGGTCGCAAGGCGTCGACCTTCCGCCCGTGGAGCGAGACGCAGGGCACCGTGCCCGCCGACCAGGGCGGCTGGACCACCGTCGCCCCCTCGGCCGTCGCCTTCGAGGGCTACGACGAGCCGGTGGCCCTGACCACCGAGGCGGTCGGCGGCCTGGTCGAGGCGTTCCGCGTCGCGGCGCGCCGCTCGATCGACGCCGGCTTCGAACTGATCGAGCTGCACGCGGCCCACGGCTACCTGCTGCACCAGTTCCTGTCGCCGCTCAGCAACCGACGCGACGACCAGTACGGCGGATCGCTCGACAACCGTGCGCGGTTCCTGCTCGAGGTCGTCGCGGCCGTCCGGGCCGAGGTCGGCGACGAGTACCCGCTGCTCGTCCGCTTCTCGGCGACCGACTGGGCCGACGGCGGCTGGAACGAGGACGACACCGCCACCGTCGCCGCCTGGGCGAGCGAGGCCGGCGCCGACCTGTTCGACATCTCGACCGGCGGCCTCGTCGCCGGCGTGAGCATCCCGGTGGGCCTCGGCTACCAGGTGCGCTTCGCCGAGCACGTCCGCAACCAGGGCCGTGTCGAGACCGGCGCCGTCGGGCTCATCGTCGGGGCCGAGCAGGCGAACGAGGTCGTCGCCAGCGGCCGCGCCGACGTCGTCCTTATGGCTCGGGAGTTCCTCCGCGACCCGCACTTCCCGTTGCGCGCCGCGGCCGAGCTCGGGGTCGAGCTCGACTACACGCCGTCGCAGTACCTGCGGGCGCCCTTCCGCGTGCGCTGAGCGGCCGGACGCCCCCTCGACGACGCGACCCGCGCCTCCTCGCCCCCACGGGTCGGGAGGCGCGGGTCGCGTCGTCCGTGCAGGCTCGCTCAGCGACGCCGGGTCGCGTCCTGCACCTCGCCGATGAGCTCCTCGAGGATGTCTTCGAGGAACAACACGCCGCGCGTAGCCCCGGACTCGTCGAACGAGCGTGCCACGTGCACGCCGCTGCGACGCATGGTGGCCAGGGCGTCCTCGAGCTCGGTGCCCTGGAAGATAGAGATCAGCTGGCGGATGCGCTTCGGCGGGACCGGGTCGGCGAACTCGTCCTCGTCGAGGTCGATGACGTCCTTCAGGTGCAGGTAGCCCGTGGGGTCGCCGTCGTCGTCGACCAGCACGTACCGCGAGAAGCCGCGTTGGGCGACGGCCCGCTCGACGTCGTGCGGGGTGGCGTCCTCGGGCAGCGTGACGAGCTCGGCCATCGGGACGGCCGTCTGCGCGACGGTCTTCTCGGTGAACTCGAACGCCGCACGCACCGTGCCCGTGGCGTCGGTGAGCATGCCCTCACGCTGCGACTGCGCCACGATCGTCGCGACCTCGTCGACCGTGTAGGCGCTCGTCGCCTCGTCCTTCGGCTCGACCTTGAAGGCCCGCAGCACGGCGTTGGCCGAGTGGTTGAGGGCCAGCACGACCACGTGCAGCACACGGGCGATCGCGACGAGCGGCGGTGCCAGCAGCAAGGCCGCGCGGTCGGGCAGCGAGAACGAGATGTTCTTCGGCACCATCTCGCCGAACACGACGTGCAAGAACGACACGAGCACCAGCGTGATGACGAAGCCGACGACGCCGACCAGCTCGGGGCTGAGCCCGGTCCAGCCGAGCGGGCCCTCGAGCAGGTGGTGGATCGACGGCTCGGACACGTTGAGGATCAGCAGCGAACAGATGGTGATGCCGAGCTGGGTCGTCGCCAGCATCATCGTCGCGTGCTCCATGGCCCAGAGCGTGGTCTTGGCCGCGCGACTGCCGGCCTCGGCCTTCGGCTCGATCTGCGAGCGGCGGGCCGAGATGACGGCGAACTCGGCGGCGACGAAGAACGCGTTGCCCGCGAGCAGCACGACCAGCCAGACGATGCCCCACCAGTCGCTGCTCATCGGGTCACCTCTTTCGTGCGGACGGCACGCCGGTCGTCCTCGACGCCGGTGCGCACCGTCGAGGGCAGCGCCTTCGGGTCGCGTCGGCCGGACCGGTCGCGCTCGTCGCGTCCGTCGCGACGCCCCGGCAGGGCCGTGGGGACCTCGGCCACGTCGTCGGGTGTTGGCGTGAAGCGGATGCGGTCGATGCGACGCCCGTCGAGGCGCTCGACGCGGAACCCGCCGTCGTCGGTCTCGACCACGTCGCCGACCTTCGGCAGGCGCCCGAGCTCGCTCATCAGCCAGCCGCCGACGGTCTCGTAGGGGCCGTCCTCCGGCACCTTGACCGAGGCCCGCTCGAGCAGCTCGTCGGGGCGCAGCAAGCCGGGGAAGGTCAGCCAGTTGCGCGACCGCACGACGTCGACGCGACTGCGGTCGTGCTCGTCGCTGACCTCGCCGACGAGCTCTTCGATCAGGTCTTCGAGGGTGACGACGCCGGCCGTGCCGCCGTACTCGTCGACGACGACGGCCATCTGGTAGCCGCGACCGCGCACCTCGCCGAGCAGGTTGTCGAGCGTCATGGTCTCGGGCACGCGGACCGCGTCGGTCAGCAGGGCGGAGACGGGGACGTCGGCCCGCTTCTCGCGCGGCACCGAGACGGCCTGCTTGACGTGGACGAGGCCCACGACGTCGTCGATGCCGTCGTCGGTCACCGGGAACCGCGAGTAGCCGGTCCGACGGGCCAGCTCGAGGACGGTCTCGGCCGAGTCGCCACGCGAGACCGTCGACAGACGGGGCCTCGGCGTCATGACGTCGGACGCCGTGTGGTCGCTGAAGACGAGCGTCCGCGCCAGCAGGGTCGCCGTGTCGCGGTCGAGGCTGCCCTCGGTCGCCGACCGGCGGACGAGCGACGAGAGCTCTTCGGCCGTGCGGGCCCCCGACAGCTCTTCTTTCGGCTCGATGCCCATGGCCCGCAGCACCGCGTTGGCGGTGTTGTTGAGCAGGGCGACGGCGGGCTTGAACACCGTGGTGAACAGCACCTGGAACGGGATGACGAGCTTGGCGGTCTTGAGCGGCAGCGCGAGGGCGAAGTTCTTCGGCACGAGCTCGCCGACGATCATCGAGAGCAGGGTGGCGACGACGATCGACACGATCGGTGCGCCGACGGTGACGATGCCCTCGGGCACCCCGACCGCCGTCAGGGGCGGCGAGATGAGCCGCGAGATCGCGGGCTCCATCGTGTAGCCGGTCAGCAACGTGGTCAGCGTGATGCCGAGCTGGGCGCTCGACAGGTGCGTCGACGTGATGCGGAGCGCGCCGATGGTGGGCGCGAGCCCCTTCTCACCCCGCGTCTGCCGTGCTTCGAGGTCGGAGCGGTCGAGGTTGACCAGCGAGAACTCGCTGGCGACGAAGAGCCCGGTGCCCACGGTGAGCAGCAGGCCGAAGGCGAGCAGCAGCCATTCGTTCATCGGGTGCCGTCACCCCGTCCGACGGCCGTGGGGCCCGTGGTCAGGAGGCGCGGCGTGCGATGGTGAGAGGGTGCGGTCGTCTGAGACGGAGGGTCATCCATAGACGGGTGATCTTACGGCACCGGCACCGTTCCCGTGGAGCGACTTCGCCCGGCCCCGCGTCGACCGCGGGGCCACGGGCCGGGCGGCCGTCACCAGCTGACGGGCAGCGCCTTGCCCTCTTCGTAGCCCGCCGCCGACTGCACGCCGACGAGGGCTCGCTCGGCGAACTCGGCGACGCTCCTCGCCCCGGCGTAGGTGAACGAGCTGCGGACGCCCGACGTGATCATGTCGAGCAGGTCCTCGACGCCCGGGCGCAGCGGGTCGAGGTAGATCTTCGACGACGAGATGCCCTCGGCGAAGAGCGTCTTGCGGGCGAGCTCGTACGGGTCGAGACGCTCGAAGCGACCCCGGACGGCCTTGGTCGAGGCCATGCCCCAGCTCTCTTTGTAGAGGCCGCGCTCGTCGCTCGCCAGCTCGCCCGGGGCCTCGATGGTGCCGGCGAACCACGAGCCGATCATGACCGACGAGGCACCGGCCGCGAGGGCCAGGGCCACGTCGCGGGGGTAGCGGACGCCACCGTCGGCCCAGACGTGGGCGCCGAGGGCCCGGGCCGTGGCGGCCGTCTCGAGCACCGCCGAGAACTGCGGGCGCCCCACGGCGGTCATCATGCGCGTGGTGCACATGGCACCGGGCCCGACGCCGACCTTGACGATGGAGGCCCCGGCCGCGACGAGGTGCCGGACGGCCTCTTCGGTCACGACGTTGCCGGCGACGATCGGCAGGCCGAGGTCGAGGCCCGAGACGGTCTGCACGGCCCGGATCATGCCGTCCTGGTCGCCGTGCGCCGTGTCGATCACGAGCACGTCGACGCCCGCCGCGGCCAGGGCCTTCGCTTTGCCTGCCACGTCGCCGTTGATGCCGACGGCCGCGGCGACCCGCAACCGGCCGTCACCGTCGACGGCGGGCCGGTAGATGGTCGACCGCAAGGCGCTCTTGCGGCTGACCGTGCCGACGACCTGGCCGTGGCGCAGCACGGGCGCGAAGTGGATGTCGGCCGCGACCATGCGGTCGAACGCGTCGCGCGGACTGTCGACGTCGTCGGCGTCGAGCGAGGTCAGGGCACCGTGCAGCAGGTCGCCCAGCACCGCGTCCCGAGGGGCGGTGGCGAGGCGCGAGGTGGCGATGCAGCCGAGGTAGGCGCCGCTGCCGTCGTGCAGCACGATGCCGTGGCCCTCGACGGCGGGCACGACCGAGAGCGCCTGCTCGACGGTCTGCCCGGCGTCGAGCGAGTACGGCGTGTCGTAGTCGACGGGTTGGGCCTTGACCCAGCGGATGGCGGCGTCGAGGTCTTGCAGGTGCATGTCTTGCGGCAGCACGCCGAGGCCGCCGCGACGGGCCAGGGTCGCCGCGAGGCGGGGGCCCGTGACCGAGTTCATGTTGGCCGACACGATCGGGATCGTCGCCCCGGTGCCGTCGCCCGGAGCGAGGGACACGTCGAGCCGGCTGGTGATCGACGACCGGCTCGGGACGAGGAACACGTCGGAGTAGGTCAGATCGTGCGTGGGGGTCGTCTCGTAGAACCGCATGGGTCAACGGTAATCCCTGTGAGTCGTCCCGCCGAGGTCCGACCGTTTGCGCTTAAGCTGGTCGCGGTGGGCGTCGCTGCCCCCGCACTGATCAACAATCAACGGAGAGTGGGCGATCGGCTGTGTCAAGCCACGTGACCGGTACAACTGACGACGGCGCTGCGGCGGAGTTCGGGGCCAACGAATGGCTCGTCGACGAGCTCTACGAGCAGTGGGTGGTCGACAAGAACTCGGTCGACGAGTCGTGGTGGCCGATCCTCGAGGCCTACACGCCGGCCGAGGGCGGGGCCGCACCGACCTCGCCGGCCGCGCCGTCCGTCGAGACCGCACCCGCGCCTCCTGCGCCCGCTGCCGCCCCCGCCGCACCTGCGGCTGCCGGTGCCGCGGCGCCGGCCGGGCAGAAGGCAGCCGCCCGCACGACCTCGGTCGAGCCCACGGCCAAGCCCATCCCGGCCCAGGTGCCCGACAAGGCCAAGGCCAAGCCCGCGACGCCCGGCGAGCAGCCCACGCCCGAGGCCGAGGCCGTCGTCGCCCCGCTGCGCGGCATGGCCAAGTCGCTCGCGACGAACATGGACGCCAGCCTGAGCGTGCCCACCGCGACGAGCGTCCGCACGATCCCGGCGAAGCTGATGATCGACAACCGCATCGTCATCAACAACCACCTCAAGCGCGCCCGCGGCGGCAAGGTCTCGTTCACCCACCTCATCGGCTGGGCGCTCGTGCAGGCCCTGAAAGAGTTCCCCAGCCAGAACGTCTTCTACGACGAGGTCGACGGCAAGCCGTCGGTCGTGACCCCCGCGCACGTCAACCTCGGCCTGGCGATCGACATCCCGAAGCCCGACGGCACCCGGGCCCTGCTCGTCCCCGGCATCAAGAAGGCCGAAGAGATGCACTTCGGCGAGTTCCTCACCGCCTACGAAGACATCGTGAAGCGGGCCCGCGACAACAAGCTCGCCGCGGCCGACTTCCAGGGCAACACGATCTCGCTGACGAACCCCGGCGGCATCGGCACCGTGCACAGCGTGCCGCGGCTCATGAAGGGCGCGGGGGCCATCATCGGCGCCGGCGCGCTCGACTACCCGGCCGAGTTCCAGGGCTCGGCGTCGAAGACGCTCGTCGAGCTGGGCATCGGCAAGACGATCACGCTCACCAGCACCTACGACCACCGGGTCATCCAGGGTGCCGGCTCGGGCGAGTTCCTGAAGAAGGTGCACGAGCTGCTGATCGGGCAGCGCGGCTTCTACGAGGACATCTTCGCGGCGCTGCGCATCCCGTACGAGCCGATCCACTGGAACGCCGACATCAACGTCAACCTGGCCGAGCGCGTCAGCAAGACGGCCCGCGTCCAAGAGCTGATCAACAGCTACCGCGTGCGCGGCCACCTGATGGCCGACATCGACCCGCTCGAGTACCGCCAGCGCACGCACCCCGACCTGGCGATCGAGAGCCACGGGCTGACCTTCTGGGACCTCGACCGAGAGTTCGTCACCGGCGGCCTCGGCGGCCGGACGCACGCCCTGCTGCGCGACATCCTCGGCATCCTGCGCGACTCGTACTGCCGCACCATCGGCGTCGAGTACATGCACATCCAAGACCCGGCGCAGCGCACGTGGATCCAAGACCACCTCGAGGTGCCGTACACCAAGCCGTCGCACGACGAGCAGATGCGCATCCTCGCGAAGCTCAACGAGGCCGAGGCCTTCGAGACCTTCCTGCAGACCAAGTACGTCGGTCAGAAGCGCTTCAGCCTCGAGGGGGGCGAGTCGACGATCTCGCTGCTCGACACGGTCATGCAGCACGCCGCCCGCGAGGGCCTCGACGAGGTCGCGATCGGCATGGCCCACCGCGGCCGCCTGAACGTGTTGACGAACATCGCCGGCAAGACGTACGGCCAGATCTTCCGCGAGTTCGAGGGCACCCAAGACCCGAAGACCGTGCAGGGCTCGGGCGACGTCAAGTACCACCTCGGCACCGAGGGCGAGTTCACGAGCGCCGTGGGCGAGACGATCCCGGTCTACCTCGCCGCGAACCCGTCGCACCTCGAGGCCGGCGACGGCGTGCTCGAGGGCATCGTGCGCGCCAAGCAAGACCGAGGTGCGGCCGGCGTCTTCGGCACGCTGCCGATCCTGATCCACGGCGACGCCGCCATGGCCGGCCAGGGCGTCGTCGTCGAGACCCTGCAGATGTCGCAGCTGCGCGGCTACCGCGTCGGCGGCACGATCCACGTCGTCATCAACAACCAGGTGGGCTTCACGACGCCGCCGTCCGAGTCGCGCACCTCGGTCTACTCGACCGACGTGGCCAAGACGATCCAGGCGCCGATCTTCCACGTCAACGGCGACGACCCCGAGGCCGTGGCCCGCGTGGCCGAGCTCGCCTTCGCCTACCGTCAGCAGTTCAAGCGCGACATCGTCATCGACCTCGTCTGCTACCGCCGTCGCGGTCACAACGAGGGCGACGACCCCTCGATGACGCAGCCGCTGATGTACAACCTCATCGAGCAGAAGCGCTCGGTGCGCACCCTCTACACCGAGGCCCTGGTCGGTCGCGGCGACATCACGCAAGACGAGTACGACGGAGCCCACCGCGACTTCCAGGACCGCCTCGAGCGCGCCTTCGCCGAGACCCACGCGGCCCAGACCGGGTCCATCCCCGTCGTCACGAGCGACGACGGCGACGTCGCCGACCTCGAGCGACCCGTCGCCCAGCAGGACGACGCCCGGGGCGAGCCCGAGAGCACGGCCGTCTCGACCGAGCTGGTGCACGACATCGGTGACGCGCACGACAACCCGCCGGCCGGGTTCTCGGTGCACCCGAAGCTGCAGCAGCTGCTCAAGAAGCGCGTCGACATGAGCCGCAACGGCGGCATCGACTGGGCTTTCGCCGAGCTGCTCGCCTTCGGCTCGTTGCTCACCGAGGGCACGCCCGTCCGACTCGCCGGGCAAGACAGCCGTCGCGGCACCTTCGTGCAGCGGCACTCGGTGCTGCACGACCGCGAGAACGGTCAGGAGTGGCTGCCGTTGCAGAACATCGCCGACAACCAGGCGAAGCTCTGGATCTACGACTCGCTGCTCAGCGAGTACGCCGCGATGGCGTTCGAGTACGGCTACTCGGTCGAGCGGGCCGACGCACTCGTGCTGTGGGAGGCCCAGTTCGGCGACTTCAGCAACGGCGCCCAGACGGTCATCGACGAGTTCATCTCGTCGGCCGAGCAGAAGTGGGGCCAGCGGTCGAGCGTCGTGCTGCTGTTGCCGCACGGCTACGAGGGTCAGGGCCCCGACCACTCGTCGGCCCGCATGGAGCGATTCCTGCAGCTCTGCGCCGAAGACAACATGACGATCGCCCGACCGTCGACACCGGCGTCGTACTTCCACCTGCTGCGTCGTCAGGCCTACGCCCGTCCGCGTCGTCCGCTCGTGGTCTTCACCCCGAAGGCCATGCTGCGCCTGCGCGGGGCGACCAGCGGGGTCGACGCGTTCACCTCGGGTCGCTTCGAGCCCGTGCTCGACTGCACCCGCGTCACCGAGCCCGAGTCGACGAAGCGCGTCGTGCTGCACAGCGGCAAGATCCACTACGACCTGGCCACCGAGCTCGACAAACGAGGCGTGCAGAACGACGTCGCCCTGGTCCGCTTCGAGCAGCTCTACCCGCTGCCGCTCGAACGCATCAGGCAGGTGCTCGACCGCTACCCGTCGGCCGAGTTGGTCTGGGCACAAGAAGAGCCCGAGAACCAGGGCGCCTGGCCGTTCGTGGTGCTCGAGTTGCAGAAGCACCTCGACCGTCAGATCCGCGTCGCCTCGCGTCCGGCGTCGGCCTCGCCGGCCGCCGGGTCGAACAAGGCCAGCGCGCTCCAGCAGACGGCCCTGATCGCCGAGGCGCTCGACTTCTAGCCGCTCGCCTCCGCGCACGACCGTGGCCGCGCCTCCTGCAGGAGGCGCGGCCACACTCGTCGGCCCCGCCTCGCGCCCCTGCTCCCCTGCCCCCGCGCCCCTGCCGCGCCCCCCTGCCGCACGCCCGTGCCCACTGCCCGCGCGCCCCAGCCCGCGCTCCCGCCCGAGCCCACCCGGGCCTGACTCCGGTGTCGGCAACTCAGGAGTTCTGCCGCCTCTCGGGCGCCTCAGTGCTGCGAGCGCGCCGATCTCCTGGGTTGCCGACGTCTGGCGACGTGCTGGCTGGCACCCACACTCCCCCGGGTCCGCCGTCGGGCCTGGCCCGCGGTTGCGCTGGGCCCGCGGTTGCGCCGGGCCCGTCCCCACGTCGGCAACTCAGGAGTCCTGCAGACCCTGGGGCGCCTCCGTGCTGCGAGCGCGCCGAACTCCTGAGTTGCCGACCTCGATCGCGCGCTCCGGGCGGCACGCTCACTGAGGCCGGGGTCGCCCTCAAACCGGTGTCGACCTGACCTCGGTGTCGCCCTCACCCCGGGCCCGACCTCCCTCCGCGCTCGGCCCCACCCCGGGTCCGGCCTCCCTCCGGGCTCGGCCTCCCCCGGGCTCGGCCTCACCCCGGGTCCGGCCTCACCCCGGGCTCGGCCCCAGGCGGCAACTCAGGAGTTGCGCCGCCTCTCGGGCGCCTGCGCGCCGCGAACGCGGCGATCTCCTGAGTTGCCGTCGTCGTCCACCCGCGTCGGGCGACCCGGCCTCACCTCCGCGAACGGCCCGGGTCGGTCGCTCAACGGGGGCGCAGAGCTCGAGACGGCGTCGGCAAGTCAGGAAAACGACCGACTCGAGGCCCAGCGGAACCCTTCGAAGGGCCGATCTCCTGAGTTGCCGACCAGGCGGGTGGGGGGCGCGGGGTCGCGGCGACTGACCTCCGCGGGCCGCACCGATGCCGAACAGTTCTGACACCGGTCGAGCAACCCCTCGACGAACCGACCCACGGACCGACCAGGGCGCAGACGATGCGACAGGAACCGCCTCGCTACCAGGCGGTCAGATCAGCTTCGAGTAACGGACGCCGGCCTCGTGGTAGCCGCGCTTGCGGTAGAAGCGGTTCGCCGAGTCGGTCGCCGCGGCCGACACGGCGTTGAGGACGCGCGCGCGGTTGCCGCGAGCCCAGGCCTCGACGTGCCCGAGGAGGTGCGAGCCGACTCCGTCGCGACGGGCGCGGTCCGAGACCACGAGCAGCAGCAGCTCGGCCGTCGGTGCGTCGTCGTTGTACGCCCAGCGGAGGTGGGCCCCGGCGACCGCGGAGATGCGTTCGTCGTCGTCGCGCACGACCCACGTCTCGTAGCCGGACTCGCTCGTCAGCCGGTCGAGTCGCGCCGAGAGGACGTCCGAGTCGAGCTGGTAGCCGAGCAGACCCATCAACGACACGAGGTCGTCCAGGTCGCGGGTGGTCGGGATGCCGAGGGGCTGCACCGGTGCGGTCATGGGACGACGCTAGCGCAGCCCCGGGTCGCCTTCGCACCCTGGCCCGGCTCGACCTTCCGCCGGAACGGCGGCCGCGGTGCCCGAACCGGTCACGGCCGGACCCCGACGGACGACCAGAGCGGCGAAGGAGGCGCGGCGCCGGTCACCGGCGCCGCGCCCGCCTCAGCGGTGGGCCGACTGCAGCTCGCGCAACCGGGCGAGCACGGTGGCGCGCAGGTCTTCGGGGGCGGTCTCGCGGCAGGCGCGTTGGACTGCCTCGGTCAGCACGACGCCGACCTTGTGCTCGCCCTCGCAGTCGACGCAGTTCGCCATGTGCTCGCGGATGTCGGCCGCGTCCTCGCGGCACAGTTCGTCGTGCAGGTACTCTTCGAGCTCTGCCTTGGCCTTGGTGCAACCGCAGTCGGTCATTTCTTTCCGCCCTTCGACGAGCCGACGGGCACGGCGATGCCGCGATCGCGTGCGTAGTCGGCGAGGAGTTCACGCAGCAGGCGACGGCCGCGGTGGAGGCGGCTCATCACGGTGCCCACGGGGGTCTTCATGATGTCGGCGATCTCTTGGTACGAGAAGCCTTCGACGTCGGCGAAGTACACGGCCATGCGGAAGTCTTCGGGGACCTTCTGCAGGGCGTCCTTCACGGCGCTGTCGGGCAGGTGGTCGATCGCCTCGGCCTCGGCCGAGCGCGTCGAGCCGGAGGCGCGGGTCGCCGACTCGGCGCCGCCCATCTGCCAGTCTTCGAGCTCGTCGATCGTGCCCTGGTAGGGGTCACGCTGCTTCTTGCGGTACGTGTTGATGAACGTGTTGGTCTGGATGCGGTAGAGCCAGGCCTTCAGGTTGGTGCCCTGCTGGAACTGCGCGAAGGCGGCGTACGCCTTGACGAAGGTCTCTTGGACGAGGTCGGACGCGTCGGCCGGGTTGCGCGTCATGCGCATGGCCGCCGCGTAGAGCTGGTCCATGAACGGCAGGGCCTGGTCTTCGAACAGGGCGCGCTTCTCGGCGTCGGCGTCGACGGCCTCGAGGGCTGCGTCGACGTCGGCCTCGGTCGGTTCGACGTCGGTCGTGGTCGGTGTGGGCTCGTGGCCCTCGGGGGTGCTCATCAGGGCCGATTCTAGTTCGGCGACGGTGATTTCCCTCGGTGCAAGTGCGACAGGCACAGGTCCTCCAGGTTCTCGCTGCATTACTGTGGTGAACCGATGCAGGTGTACAGGTATTCCGGGCCCGAGTTCTCTCCCTACGGCGACGGGAAGGTTCCCGAGGTCGACGAGGGGCGCTGGGTCGCGCCCACCGCCTCCGGCCCCTTGCGCGCCTCCACGGCGTTGCCCGGCTCGAAGTCGCTGACGAACCGCGAGCTCGTGCTCTCGGCGCTGGCCTCGTCGCCGTCGACGCTGCGCCTGCCGCTGCACTCGCGCGACACCGCCCTGATGGTCGAGGCGCTGAAGGCGCTCGGCACGACGGTCACCGAGACGCCGAACGACTCCCCCTTCGGCCCCGACCTCGTCGTTACCCCCGGCGAGCTGCAGGGCGGCGCGACGGTCGACTGCGGGCTCGCCGGCACCGTCATGCGCTTCCTGCCACCGGTCGCGGCCTTGGCTCTCGGCCCGGTCACGTTCGACGGCGACGCGAGCGCCCGCAAGCGTCCGATGCGCACGACCATCGAGGCCCTTCGTGCGTTGGGCGTCGAGGTGAACGACGACGGCCGGGGTTCGCTGCCCTTCAGCCTCTACGGCACGGGCGAGGTCGAGGGTGGCGACGTCGAGATCGACGCGTCGGCCTCGAGCCAGTTCGTGTCGGGCCTGCTGCTCTCGGCCCCGCGCTTCGAGCGGGGGCTCACCCTCACCCACAGCGGCGAACGCCTGCCGAGCCTGCCCCACATCGAGATGACGATCGACGCGCTCGCCCGGCGCGGGGTCGAGGTCGAGTCGCCGTCCGCCGGCGTCTGGGTCGTGCCGCCGACGCCGATCGCGGGTCGCGAGGTGGTGGTCGAACCCGACCTGTCGAACGCGGCGCCGTTCTTGGTGGCGGCCCTGGTCGCCGGCGGCACCGTCTCGATCGCGCACTGGCCCGCCGAGACGACCCAGGTCGGAGCCGACCTCGTCGACCTGCTGCCCCTCTGGGGCGCGACCGTCACGCTCGACGGCGACACCTTGACCGTCGACGGCGGGGTCGGCCTGATCGGCGGCGGCTCGTTGCCGGGCGTCGACGTCGACCTGTCGCGCGGTGGCGAGCTCGCCCCGGCCCTCGTCGCCCTGGCCGCGCTGGCGTCCGGCCCGAGCACGATCACCGGCATCGGGCACCTCCGCGGTCACGAGACCGACCGTCTCGCGGCCCTCGCGGCCGAGATCAACGCCCTGGGAGGCGCGGTGACCGAACTCGAGGACGGCCTGCGCCTCGAGCCGTCCCCGCTGCACGCCGGACAGTGGCGCACCTACGAGGACCACCGCATGGCGACCGCCGCGGCGATCATCGGCCTCGCGGTCGAGGGCGTCGAACTCGACGACGTGCGCGTCGTCGCCAAGACGTTGCCGCAGTTCGTCGAGCTGTGGGACGAGATGCTCGGCCGGGCCGTGCACGAGAGCCCCGCCGACATCGACCTGCTCGGGTTCCTCTAGGCGGCGGGCGGACGACGATGAGCGGGTGCGGCGAACGATGAGCTGGTGGAGCGACGGCGACGAGGCCGACGACGAGGGCGACTACGCCCAGTACGACGAGAGCTCGGTGAGGGTGCGGCCGAACCCGAAGGGCAACAAGCCGCGCACGAAGCAGCGGCCCGCCTACGCGAACGCCGAAGAGGGCGTCGTCTGGACGGTCGACCGCGGCCGCTACGGCGTGCTGATGGACGCCGGCACCCCCGACGAACGCGAGATCACGACGGCTCGGGCCCGCGAGCTGGGCAAGAAGAGCGTCGTCACGGGCGACCGCGTGGGCGTCGTCGGCGACACGAGCGGCTCCGAGGGCTCGCTCGCGCGCATCGTCAAGGTGCACGAGCGCTCGACCCTCTTGCGGCGCAGCGCCGACGACAGCGACGCGGTCGAACGGGTCATCGTCGCGAACGCCGACCAGATGCTGATCGTCGTAGCGGCCGCCGACCCCGAGCCCCGCCCGCGCCTGGTCGACCGCTACATGGTGGCCGCGTTCGACGCCGGGGTCGAGCCCATCCTCTGCATCACGAAGACCGACCTCGCCGACCCGGCACCCTTCGCGGCCCACTTCTCGTGCTTCGACCTGCGCATCGTGACGACGACGTCGACGTCGTTCGACGAGGTCGCGCCCGGCGGGCAGGTCTCGCCGGCGCTCGACGAGCTGCGGGGCGTCCTCGACGGCCACGTGACCGTCACGGTCGGCCACTCCGGCGTCGGCAAGTCCACGCTGGTGAACGCCCTGACCGGGTCGCGGCGCGAGGTCGGGGTGGTCAACGCCGTCACCGGGCGCGGCCGCCACACCTCGTCGTCGACGGTGTCGTTCAAGGTGCCGACCGGCGGCTGGATCGTCGACACCCCGGGCGTCCGCTCGTTCGGCCTCGGGCACGTCGACCCCGCGAACATCCTCAAGTCGTTCGCCTCGCACGCGATCCCCGCCGAGGGCGAGCCGGTCGACGGCATCCCGCTGGCCGAGGCCCACGACTGGGAGATCGTCGACCGCATCGAGGCCGGCGAGCTCGGCGACGTCGGTCGCGAGCGGCTCGAGTCGCTGCAGTCGCTGCTCGCGTCGAAGGGCGGCGTGAGCGGGCGCGACCTGGCGGCCGCCGCGGACGACGCGCGCTCCGACGAGCTCGGCTAGCCGACCCGGCGTCGAGGGGCCGCGCGCACACGCCGCACCGCACCGCACCGCACCGCGATTCGTGCAGTACGCCCGGACTAGTCGCGGTGCCGTGCACGAAACGCGGTGCGATGACGTTCGGGGGCCCGCCCGTGCCGGGAGATGCGGTCCCGTGCCGTGCGCGACTCCGTGTCACCGAACACGTCGCACCGCGCTTCGTGCAGCACACCCGGACTAGTCGCGGTGCCGTGCACGAAACGCGGTGCGGAGCGAGCCCGGGAGGCGCGGGTCGAGCCGGCGGGCGGGTCGCGGACGAGCAGGGCGGGCTGGGTACGCTGACGGGGTGACCGATGCTGCCGAGCCGACCCGCGCCTCCTCGTCCGAATCCGACCCGACGACGACGGGCGCCCGCACCGCGGCGGCCGACCCCGCGGGGGCGGCGGCCTGGGCCGACGACCTGGCCCTCGCGCTCGAGCTGGCCGACCTGGCCGACACGATCAGCACCGAGCGGTACCGCTCGGCCGACCTGCACGTCTCGCTGAAGCCCGACCGCTCGCACGTGACCGACGCCGACCAGGCCGTCGAGCGGGCGATCCGCGAGCGGGTCGCCGAGGCCCGCCCGGGCGACACCTTCTACGGCGAGGAGTACGGCCACGACGCCCCCTCGCACCGCCAGTGGGTGGTCGACCCGATCGACGGCACGGCGAACTTCTTGCGCGGGGTGCCCGTCTGGGCGGCGCTCGTCTCGCTCGTCGTCGACGGGGTGCCCGTCGTCGGCGTGGTGAGCGCTCCGGCGCTCGGGAGGCGCTGGTGGGCGACCCAGGGCGGCGGCGCGTTCTCGACCGAGCACGACGGGCCGCTGCGCGTCTCGGGCGTGCGCGACCTCGCCGACGCCTCGCTGAGCTTCAACGGGCTCGACTACTGGATCGACGCCGGTCGCCTGCCGCAGCTGCTCGACCTGACGAGCAAGGTGTGGCGGACGCGCGCCTACGGCGACTTCTGGTCGTACATGCTCGTCGCCGAGGGCGCCGTCGACGTCGCGGGCGAGTTCGACCTGCAGCCGTACGACATGGCGGCCGTGGCGGTCGTCGTCGAGGAGGCCGGCGGGCGCTTCACGAGCGCAGACGGGCAGCCGGGGCCCTGGCACGGCACGGCGATGGCGACGAACGGTCTGCTGCACGAGACCGTCCTCGGGATCGTGGCCGCGCCTCCCGCCTGATCGCGCCGTCGCGCCCGGGGAGGCACCGCCCTTCGGGCCGAGGTTCATCCCTGCGACGGAGGGCGACTCAGCCCTGCGCTTATGTTCACGCAACGTCCGGGCCGCTTGACTGGTCGCACGACGTCGCCGGCCTCGCCAGGGGCACCGATCATCTCGGGCAGGGGCGTCAGGGGCTCCGCCGCCCGTGTCCCTGTCACGGGCGGCCGAGCCTCGTCCACAGCTCCACCGACCACGTCACCAGCCGACCGAGAGGCCACCCATGTTCGTCACGCCCGCCGCCACCGTCTCCGCCTCGACCAGCACCGCCGCCGGGTCGGTCGACCCCGCGTCGATCTCGCTGCTCGGCACCCGCCAGGTCGACGTCACGAGCTACGTCGTCGAGGCCTTCGCCCGCCTCTGACCGACCGGGCCACCTCCCGAGGAGGCGCGGCGCACGAGGGTGCGCCGGTCACCTCAGCAGCCCGGGCGCCTCTGACACCTCGATGCCTCCGACACCTCGATGCCTACGACGCCTCGGCCGCCTGGCCCACCTGCCCCTTCTTGCGGGCGCGCAGGTCCATCAACCCGAGCACGAGCGCCACGGCCACGAGGGCGATCGTGACGAAGAAGCCGTTGCGGTAGGCCTCGTGGTAGACGTCGAGGTCCGAGCCGGCGGCTCCCCCGGCCCCGGCGATGACCGAGTAGAACGTCGAGACCGCGGCCGCCGTGCCGATGGCCGTGCCGGCACGTTGCCCGACCTGCCCCATCGAGCCGGCGACGCCGCCCATCTCGACGGGCACCTCGGCCAGGGTCAGCGTCTGGTTCGGCGAGATGACGAAGCCACCACCGGTGCCGGCGATCAGCATTCCGACGCCCATCGCGTAGGGCGTGATCTCGCGGGGCGTGAGCACGGCGGCGAGCAGCAGGGCGACGAAGCCCACCGCCACCAAGACCAGGCCGAGCACGACGAGGCTGCGGCCGAAGCGGTCGACGAGGCGTCCGCCGTAGAAGGCGGCGACGGCGCTGGTCAGGGCGAACGGGATGGTCACCATGCCGGCGTACACCGGTTCGAGGCCGAGCCCTTGCTGCAGGTAGAGCGTCGTCAGCAAGAACGTCGCGGGCAGGGCGCAGAAGTACACCGTGGCGATCAGGGTGCCGTTGCGGTACGACGCCAGCGAGAACAGGCTGAAGTGCACGACCGGCGACTTGCCCTTCGCCTTGTAGCGCTGCTCCCACCAGACGAAGGCGGCGCCGAACCCGACGAAGCCGATCAAGAACAGCCATCGCAGCGGGTCGTCGCCCTGGCCCGTGGTGAGCACGAACGGCAGCATGAGGGTGAAGATCGTCAGCCCGAGCAGCACGATGCCGAACAGGTCGAGCTCGTTGTGGCCGTTCGAGGCCGTCCGGGTCTTGGGCAGCAGCTTCAGTGCGAAGAAGATGGCGATCAGGCCGAGCGGGATGTTCATCCAGAACAACAGCCGCCACCCGTCCTCGGGGCCGCCGATCGCGATCAGCAGACCGCCGAGGGTCGGGCCGAACGCGGTGCTGACGCCGATGATGGCGCCGAAGAAGCCGAAGGCCCGGCCGCGCTCCTTGCCCTGGAAGAGTTGCTGGATCAGCCCGAGCACCTGCGGCATCTGGATGCCGGCGGCGACACCCTGCAGGATGCGCGCCGCGACGAGCAGCTCGATGGTCGGGGCGAGGGCGCAGAGCAGGCTGGCGACGGTGAACGAGGTCAGGCCGATGACGAACATCATGCGGCGCGACTTGAGGTCGCCGAGCCGGCCGGAGGGCACGAGCGACAGGCCGAAGGCGAGGGCGTAGCCCGCGACGATCAGCTGCAGGGCCGTGGGCCCGGCGCCGAGCGAGGCCTCGATGCTGGGCAACCCGACGTTGACCTTCGACAGGTCGAGGATCGTCAGGGCGGCGACGCCGACGCATACGGCGAAGGCGCGCCACTTCTGGCGGTCCTCCTCCGAGCGGGCGGCGGAGGTGGGGCGCGAGGCGTCGGCGCCTCCCGGGGCAGGGGTGTCGGATGTCTTCGTCATGGGATCGTTCCGTCATACACCTTGCACGGCACGCACCGACGCGAGGGGCCGTGGGGCGAGGGCGGCCCGGGTGGGCCGACCCGCGCCTCCCGGGCGCCACCGGTCGACAGGACCGAGAGCCGAGGAGGCGCGGGTGGCGACGACCGCTAGGCCGCCTTGATCAGGTCGTTCGGGTTGAGGACGTACTTCGTGGCCGCTCCCTTGTCGAACTCGGCGTAGCCGCGCGGGGCGTCCGCGAGGCTGATCGCCTGGGCGTGGACGTTCTTGGCGATGCTCGTCCGGTCGTGCAGGATCGCCATCATCAGCTGCCGGTTGTACTTCATCACCGGGCACTGACCCGTGGTGAACGACAACGACTTGGCCCAGCCGGTGCCGAGGCTGAGCGACAGCGAGCCCTTCTGGGCGGCCTCGTCGACTCCGCCCGGGTCGCCGGTCACGTAGAGCCCCGGGATGCCGAGGGCGCCGCCCGCCGCGGTGATGTCCATCAGCGAGTTGAGCACGGTGGCGGGCGCCTCGTCACTCGATCCGCCGCCGTGCCCCTTGGCTTCGAAGCCGACCGCGTCGATGCCGCAGTCGACGAGGGGCTCCCCCAGGATCTGGTCGATCTGGTCGGCCGGGTCGCCCTTGGTCAGGTCGACGGTCTCGCAGCCGAAGCTGCGGGCCTGCGCGAGGCGGTCGGCGTTCATGTCGCCGACGATGACGACGCTGGCACCGAGCAGCAGGGCTCCGGTGGCGGCGGCGAGGCCGACGGGACCGGCTCCGGCGACGTAGACGGTGGAGCCGACCTCGACGCCCGCGGTGACGGCGCCGTGGAATCCGGTCGGGAAGATGTCGGAGAGCATCGCCAGGTCGAGGATCTTCTCCATGGCCTGGTCGGCGTCGGGGAACTTCAGCAGGTTCCAGTCGGCGTAGGGCACGAGCACGTACTCGGCCTGGCCGCCGACCCAGCCGCCCATGTCGACGTAGCCGTAGGCGCTGCCGGGTCGGTCGGGGTTGACGTTGAGGCAGATGCCGGTCTTGCGCTCCTTGCAGTTGCGGCAGCGACCGCAGGCGATGTTGAACGGCACCGAGACGATGTCGCCGACCTTGATGAACTCGACGTCGGGGCCGACCTCGACGACCTCGCCGGTGATCTCGTGGCCGAGCACGAGGTTCGTCGGGGCGGTGGTGCGGCCACGGACCATGTGCTGGTCCGAGCCGCAGATGTTCGTGGCGACCGTGCGCAGGATGGCGCCGTGGTTGACCTTGCGCCCGACGTTGGCGGGGTTGACGCCCGGTCCGTCCTTCAACTCGAAGGTGGGGTAGTCGACGTCGATGACCTCGACCTGCCCGGGCCCTTTGTAGGCGACCGCGTGATTCGTTGCCATGGTGATCCTCCTTGATCACGTGCGAGCACGGGGGCGTGCCCGTCGTCCGCAGGCTAGTGCGCGCCTCGATGTCGACGCATCGAATCCCAGGCAGCGCTCAGGTGCGGTTCACGCGACAGCTGTCGCGGTACGGACCTGCGCCGCCCCCCTTCGGGGGTCACTTCGCCGGGTGGGGTGACATCTGTACCCCGTCTGGGCGTCCCGTGTGTGAGTATTGGTCCCGGCGCAAAGCCGCGACGAGCCGTCAGGGTGCCGAGAGGCACGGCTTCCGCGGCGAACGCCCGAGCACCTGCCACGGTGCTCGCGCCGATCAGGACAGGACCCAGCCACGTGGAACTCCGTGACTACATCCGCATTCTCCGCAAGGGCTGGATCTTCATCGCCGCCCTCACGCTCGCCGGCATCGCCGCCGGGGCCCTCGCCTCGATCCTCGCCACGCCGACCTACGTGTCGTCGACCCGACTGTTCGTCTCGGTGCAGGCGCAGGACTCGTCCACCACGGGCGACGCGGTGCAGGGCAGCAGCGCGGCGCAGCAGAAGGTGCGGTCGTACGTCGACGTCGTGACGAGCGACGCCGTGCTCGACCCGGTGATCGACCAGCTCGGCCTCGACACGACCGCGGCCCAGCTCGCGACCGGGATCACGGCCGAATCTCCGCTCAACACCGTGCTGATCAACATCACCGTGACCGACACCGACGCCCAGCGGGCGGCCGACGTCGCCAACGCGGTGGGCGCCTCCTTGACCGACGTGGTCGTGAACGAGCTCGAGACCCCCGCCGACGGAGGCGCGAGCCTGGTCAAGATCGCCACGATCGTCCCCGGGTCGGTCGCCTCGGCCCCCGCCACGCCCCGCACCGCGCTGAACCTCGGCGTCGGCCTGCTGATCGGCCTGGCCCTCGGCGTCGGAGCCGCCGTGCTGCGGAGCACCCTCGACACGCGCATCCACGGGTCGCACGACGTCGAGATGGTGACCGACGCCCCTATCGTCGGTGGCATCAGCTTCGACCCCGGGGCGAAGAAGCACCCCCTCATCGTGCACGTCGACCCTCGCAACCCGCGATCGGAGTCGTTCCGCACCCTGCGGACCAACCTGCAGTTCGTCAACGTCGAGTCGCAGAGCCGTTGCTTCGTCGTCACGTCGTCGCTGCCCGGCGAGGGCAAGACGACCACGACGGCCAACCTCGCGGTGGCCCTCGCCGAGACCGGCGCCACGGTGGCGGTCGTCGACGGCGACCTGCGGCTGCCCCGCCTCGCCGACACGCTGGGCCTCGAGGGCGTCGTCGGCCTGACCGACGTGCTGATCGGTCGCGCCGACCTGCAGGACGTGCTGCAGCCGTGGGGCCGCGGCACGATGTACGTGCTGCCGGCCGGTCGCGTTCCCCCGAACCCGAGCGAGCTGCTCGGGTCGAAGGCGATGACGGCACTGATCGAGTCGTTGACGACGTCGTTCGACTACGTGCTGATCGACGCGCCTCCCCTGCTGCCGGTGACCGACGCGGCCATCCTCAGCAAGGTGACCGGTGGGGCGATCGTCGTGTCGGCCGCGGGTCGCACGACGCGCAACGAACTGCAGTCGGCGTTGCGCAACCTCGAGCACATCGGCAGCAAGGTGCACGGCATCGTGCTGACCATGTTGCCGACGAAGGGCCCGGACGCCTACGGCTACGGCAACTACAGCGCCTACTACGGCATGGAACAGGACGCCCCCGAAGCGGGCGTCGGCGACCTGCCGGTGGCGCCGAAGACGAGCTCGCGTTCGGGGAAGTAGGGCGGTGATGCCGTTCACGATGCCCCGCCCCACGTCGACCACCTTCTCGCTGCTGACCGTCTGCACGGGCAACATCTGCCGGTCGCCGCTGACCGAGCTGTACCTCCGCCGAGGCCTCTCGTCGCTCGACGACGTGACGGTGTCGAGCGCGGGCACCATGGCCGCCGACGGCGACGTGATGCCCGACCCGGCCAGGGCCCTCGCCCGGACGCTCGACCTCGAGCCCGACGCGCATCGGGCACGGTTCCTGTTCGAGCGGGACGTGCGCGACGCCGACCTCGTCGTGGCCCTCGCCCGCGAACACCGTCGGGCCGTCGTCTCGATGCACCCGCGGGCCAGCCGGTATACCTTCACGTTGCGCGAGGCCGCCCGCCTGGCTCGAGACGTGACCGACGACCAGCTGGCCGACGCCCTGCCGCCCGACGCGTCGACGGTGGCCGATCGGCTTCGGGCCGCCGTCGCCCTGTTGGCCTCGCGCCGGGGCTCGGTCGAGGCGCCGAACGACCCGACGGACGACGACGTCGTCGACCCGTACCGGCGGTCGGACGAGACGTTCGCCGAGTCCGGGCGCCAGCTGGTGCCCGCGGCGGACGTGCTCGTGGACCTGCTGACGCGGGCCGCCGCCCTCGGCGGGGGCGACCGCTGATGCCGGACACACGTCGCAAGCGAGGCTCCAGGTCACGGGCCCGGCGCCGGCTGGCCGTGGTGGGCATCGGGGCCTTCGTGCTCGTCGACCTCGGGCTGGTCGCCTTCGCGCTGACCCGCGAACCGTCTGGTCTGGCCGCCGATGCCGAGCCCGGCCCCACCTCGTCGACCGCAGCGGTCGGGGCCCAGCCCTCGGCGTCGCCCAGCGCGACGCAGTCCGTCGCGACCGAGGCCGTCCCTCCCACCCGGCTGCTGTCGGCCGTCGACGGCGACACCGCCTGGCGGGCAGAGGCCGGAACGTGCAGCCCTGGCGCGCAGGCCACGGCACCCTCACTCGAGTCGACGACGACGGCGGGTGAGACCTGGGCACCCTCCGCCGTCTCGACGGCGATCGCGCCGTCCGGCGTCGACCGGCTCGAGGCCACCGACGAGACGACGGCCTTCGTCGTGGGGCCGGCCGGGTCGACCTGCGCTCCGGCCTTCTCGCAGACGTTCAGCGGTGGCGCCGCCTACGCCGACTACCCCGACCGGCTGACCGGGTCGTGGTACGTGGCCCGGACCGACCGGGGCACCGTGCACTCCCCCGCGGGTGGCCGAGCCGCACCCTGCCCGGTCGTCGTCGACCTCGCGGTCGTGAGCGACGCCGAGGGCGGCGTGCTGTGCAGCGACCGGACCTTCTTCCGCACCCTCGACGGCGGCGACACCTGGGATGCGGGCACGGTCGTCGACGGGGCCGTCTCGGTGACCGCCGACGTGGGCACCTACCTCGTCGCCTCGGTGGGCGCGGCCGACTGCGCGGGCACGGCCGTGTCGGTGCCGTCGTCGACGCCGGGTTCGGCCGCGACCCGGGTGGGTTGCGCCCCGGCCACCTCCGAGACGCCGGGAGCGATCGCCCTGTCCGCCGGGACGGACGCCCTGTGGCTGTGGGCCGACGACGCCGTGCTGGTCTCGACCGACGGGGGCGTGACCTGGTGATCGACCGCTTCATGCAGTCACCGACGCGACGCACCGCCCTGCAGGTCGCGCTCGACGCCGTGTCGTGGGTCGTCGCGGTCGTCTTCGCGGTGTCGCTGCGGTACGACTTCAGCTACGAGACCGTCACCTGGGGCGCCGTCCTCGTCGTATGCACGGTGACCGTGGTCCTGGGCGCGACGCTGGGGTTCGCGACGGGGTTGTACCGGCGACGGTTCGTGCCGGGCAGCTTCGCCGAGGTGCGCACCATCATGCAGGTCGTCGTCGTGACGGGATTCGTCGTGGGCGTCCCGGTGCTCGTCTTCGGCATGGCCATCATGCTGGCGCGCAGCACGATGTTCATCGCCATGCCGGTCGCGTTCGTCCTGATGGGCGCCCTGCGGTACGTGGCGCGCCTCTACGTCGAGACCCAACGGCGGCCGGGCGACACCGCGCAGCCGACCCTGATCTTCGGCGCCGGGCGTCTCGCGAACCACCTCGTCCGTCGGATGCTGAGCGACCCGGAGTCCCCGTACCTGCCCGTCGGACTGATCGACGACGACCGCACGCGGGCCGGACTCCGCATCGAGGGCGTGCGCGTGCTCGGCACGCGTCACGACCTGGTCGCGGCGGCCGAGCGCACCGGGGCGAAGGCGATCATCGTCGGCATCGCCAAGGCCGACGCACCCTTCTTGCAGGACGTCACCGACCGGGCCGCCGAGGCCGGGTTGCGCGTGATGGTGCTGCCCCTGCTCGACGAGATCCTCGAGGGCAAGTCCCGCCTCGGCGACGTCCGCGACATCGCGATCGAGGACATCATCGGTCGCCACCCGGTCGACACCCAGGTCGAGTCGATCGCGGGCTACCTGGCCGGCAAGCGCGTGCTGGTGACCGGCGCCGGCGGCTCGATCGGCAGCGAGCTGTGTCGCCAGATCGCCCGGTTCGGCCCGGCCGAGCTGATCATGCTCGACCGTGACGAGACGGGGCTGCAGCAGTCGCAGCTGTCGATCTCGGGCAACGGCCTGCTCGACACGCGCGAGGTCGTGCTGGCCGACATCAGGGACCCGGAGGCGCTGCGAGCGATCTTCGCGGACCGTCGACCCGAGGTGGTCTTCCATGCGGCGGCGTTGAAGCACCTGCCGATGCTCGAGCAGTACCCCGACGAGGCGTGGAAGACGAACGTGCTGGGCACGCAGAACGTGCTCGACGCGAGCAAGTCCGTCGGGGTGACGACCTTCGTCAACATCTCGACCGACAAGGCCGCCAACCCGACGAGCGTGCTCGGCCACTCGAAGCGCCTCGCCGAGCGGCTGACGGCGTGGACGGCGGACGAGACCGGAGCCCGCTACCTCTCGGTGCGCTTCGGCAACGTGCTCGGCAGCCGCGGCTCGATGCTGCCGGTCTTCACCTCGCTGATCGAGGCCGGTGGCCCGTTGACCATCACGCACCCCGACGTGACCCGCTTCTTCATGACCATCCCCGAGGCGTGCCACCTGGTCGTCCAGGCCGGTGGCATCGGCTCCCCCAGCGAGGTGCTCATCCTCGACATGGGCGAGCCGGTGAAGATCCTCGACATCGCCGAGCGCATGATCGCCATGTCGGGCCGCGACATCGGCATCGTCTACACGGGTCTGCGCGACGGCGAGAAGATGCACGAAGAGCTCGTGGGCCTCGGCGAGAGCGACAACCGCCCGGTGCACCCGAAGATCTCGCACACGTCGGTGCCGGCGCTGCACCCGTCGCACCTCGACGGCGTCCACGCGGGTTCGGGCCCGTGGACGGCCGAGCTCATGCAGCCCGCCACGTCGCAGGCAAGCAGGCACGTCGAGGACTCCGCGTGAGCGACGGCGCCTGGATCGCCGCCGCAGTGGCCCTGAGCCTCTCGGCTCTCCTGCCCTTCGCCCTCCGCCCCCTCCTCACCCGGTTCGCCGTCGTGGACATCCCCGTCGGGAGGTCGTCCCACGTCCGGCCGACCCTGCGTGGCGGTGGCATTGCACCGGGAATCGGCATCGTCCTGGGCGCACTCGTCCTGGCCGCCGCGGTCCCAGGTGTCCCCGGCTCACTGTTGGTCGTGATCGCTCTCGCCAGTGCGGCCTTCGCGGTGCTCGGTCTGGTGGACGATGTGCGCAGCCTCGGTTCGCTGAGCCGAGCCGTCGTGCAGGTCGTCGTCTCCACGGCGGCGTGTGTCGCGATCGTGGGTCTCACGAACGGGCCCTGGTGGCTCTACGGCCTGGGCCCGATCGCCGTCGCGGGCTACGTCAACGTCGCCAACTTCATGGACGGCATCAACACGGTGTCCGGCCTGCACGGGGCCACGGTCGGCTGCTCGTTGGCCGTCAGCGGGGTGCTGGGTGATCAGCCGTGGCTCGTCGGGCTGGGCGCGTGCATCGCCCTGGCGTTCGTGGCGTTCGTCCCCTGGAACGTGATGGGCCGAGGCATGTTCCTCGGCGACGTGGGCAGTTACCTCCTGGGCGGGACCATCGCCGTCGCCGCCGTGGCCGCCGTCGCGGTCGGCGTGCCGCTGATCGCCGTCCTCGGCCCTCTCGTGCCCTACCTCGCCGACACGTCGAGCACGCTGCTGCGTCGGGTCGCGAGAGGCGAGCGCTGGTTCGAGGCGCACGACACCCACGTCTACCAGCAGCTGGCCCGCCGCCACGGCCACGTGCCCGCCTCGTCCGTCGTCACCCTGGCGACGGTGGCCGGTGCCGCCGCCGGTCAGCTCGCCTTCGCCGGCCCGGTCGGCGGGGCGGCAGCCATCGTCTCGTTCGTCCTGATCACGAGCGTCTACCTGACCCTCCCCCGGTGGTCCGACCGAGCACAGCAGCGAAAGGCCCGTCTCGAGCATGCCTGACACCCACGACCGGACCACCTGGGCGGTGCTCGGAGCCAGTGGCTTCGTCGGCAGCGTCATCGCCGAGTACGCGCGCGCACACGACATCCATGTGCTGGACGTCGTCGCCCCACGCCTCGCGGCCCCGAGCACGACCGCGTCGTCGGCTCGAGAGTCCGCAGCGGGGGCGAGGGTCGCCGAAGACGAACTCGTCGTCGCGTTCGCCGGGGCCCGGGTCGTGGTCAACGCGGCAGGTCTCGCCACCCCCGACTCCGAGCTGTCGCCCTCCCTCGTCGGTGCCAACTCCGCCTTGCCGCTCGTCGCGTTCTCCGCCGCACGACGCGCCGGGGTCGAACGGTTCGTTCACCTGAGCTCCGCCGCCGTCCAGGGTCCCGTGGCGGTCCTCGACGAGTCGACGGAGACGATGCCGTTCTCGCCGTACTCTCAGAGCAAGGCCTGGGGCGAGCATCTGCTCGTCGAGGCGGACGACGCGGGCAGCCAGGACGACGTGACCGAGCTCGTCGTCGTCCGCGCCACGTCGGTGCAGGGCGCAGGCCGTCCCACGACGACTCGCCTCCGCCGTCTCGCGGCGTCGTCCTTCGCGTCGGTCGCCGCCCCCGGTGACGCCCCGACGCCGGTGACCAGCGTCGCAGCCCTGGCCGAGTTCGTGACGGCGGTCGGCGCCTTCGAGGGGCGGGTGCCCGTCGTCGTCCTGCAGCCCTGGGAGGGGCTCACCGTCACCTCCGTACTCGAGGCCGCCGGCCGACGGTCGCCCCGGCGCCTGCCACGCGCGTTGTGCCGGTTCGTCGTCGGTTCGGCTCGCGTCGTGTCGCGGTTGCTCGGTGGGCGCCTGGCAGGACCCGTCCGGCGCGTCGAGCTCATGTGGTTCGGCCAGGGCCAGACGAGCGGTTGGGCCGACAGCGTCGGCATCCGTCCGCGCCCCGTCGTCGCCGACCTGCTCCGCGGGAGCGACGCATGAAGATCGGCATCCTGACCCAGTGGTACGACCCCGAGCCCGGCCCGGCCGCCATCCCGGGCGTCCTCGCCCGGCAGTTCGCGGCGGCGGGTCACGAGGTCCGGGTCCTCACGGGGTTCCCGAACTACCCGACAGGTCGTGTGTACCCTGGTCACCGTCAGACGTGGCGCACGACGAGCCGGGCCGACGGTGTGACAGTCACGCGCGTCCCCCTGTACGCGAGCCACGACTCGTCCGGCGTGGGGCGCGCGCTGAACTACCTGAGCTTCGCGGTGTCGGCCACGGTCCTGGGGGCGAGGTCGCTCCGTGGCTGCGACATGGTCTGGGTCTACAACTCGCCCGTAACCGTGGCCCTGCCGCTGCTGGTCCACACCCGCTGGGGGCGCCTCCCGTACTTCTTGCACGTCCAGGACCTGTGGCCCGACTCGCTCGTGCACAGCGGGATGTTCCCCGACGGCGGTCTGGGCCGCATCGCGCTGTCCGTCGTCTCGAAGGCGGTGTCGCTGACCGAGCGCCTGGCGCGTCGGGTCGGCGTGATCTCGCCGAGCGTCGCAGACCTCATCCAGAGCCGTAATCCCGCCGTCGGCCCCAGCGACGTCGTGTACGTCCCGAACCCGACCGACGAAGGCCTGTTCACGTTCGGTGAGGTGCGTGAGCGTCGTGGCGGGGAGCCGTTCGTCCTGATGTACTCGGGTGCGATCGGTGACGTCCAGGGGCTCGACGGCGTCGTCGAGGCCGTGGGGTCGCTGTCGTCGGACGTCGACCTGCGGCTCGTCCTCGTCGGTGACGGCATCGCCCTCGATCGCCTCAGGGCCCTCGCCGCCCGGGTCGACGGGGCAGGGCGCATCGAGTTCGTCGGCCGCGTGCCGAAGGAGCAAGTGCCCGGGCTGATGCGGCAGGCCCACGCACACCTGGTGTCACTCGGCACGTCGGAGTTCCTCGAACACACGACACCGAGCAAGATCCCGTCGTTGCTCGCCTCCGGGGCGGTCGTCCTGGGGGTCATCGCCGGCGACGGTGCCCGGCTGATCGCCGAGTCGGGCGCCGGCACCGTCGTGCCGCCCGGCGACGCTCTCGCGTTGCAGACCGCCCTGGTCTCGTTGACCCGCCTCACGACGGACGACCTCAGGGGTCGAGGTCGATCGGGTCGCCGACACTACGAGACCCACTTCTCCGCCGAGCGAGCGGCGGACGCCATCCTCTCGGCGACGTTCCCCCAGAGTTCCGACCAGCACGCCACGAAGGACCGATCTTGACCTCTCATGCCACTGCCGACTACGCCGGCAAGAAGATCCTCATCACGGGCGGCACCGGCTCGTTCGGCCGGACGGTGACGCAGAAGCTGCTGGGCCGTGGGGTCGGTGAGGTGCGCGTCCTGAGCCGGGACGAGGCCAAGCAGGACCAGATGCGTCACGACCTGGGCGACGCCCGGGTGCGTTTCTACGTCGGTGACGTCCGTGACTACCTGAGCGTCGAGCGAGCCACCCGCGACGTCGACTACGTCTTCCACGCTGCCGCACTGAAGCAGGTGCCCTCGTGCGAGTTCTTCCCCATCGAGGCGGTCAAGACCAACGTGCTCGGCAGCGAGAACGTCGTGCGGGCGAGCGAAGCAGCCGGGGTGTCGTCGCTCGTGTGCCTCAGCACCGACAAGGCCGTCTATCCCGTGAACGCCATGGGCATGAGCAAAGCCATGATGGAGAAGGTCGCGCAGTCGCACGGTCTCAACAATCCGAACGCCGTCACGACGGTGTCGTGCGTCCGGTACGGCAACGTCATGTACTCGCGCGGATCGGTGATCCCGCTGTTCATCTCCCAGCTCAAGGCCGGCAAGGACCTCACGGTGACCGACCCGTCCATGACGCGGTTCATGATGTCGCTGCCGTCGTCGGTCGACCTCGTCGAGCACGCGTTCGTGAACGCGCGCCAAGGCGACCTCTTCATCCGGAAGGCGGCTGCCTGCACGATGGGAGATCTCGCGCAGGCCGTCGTCAACGTCTTCCGCAGCGATCGACGGGTCACCGTGATCGGCACCCGCCACGCCGAGAAGGTGTCGGAGGCGCTGGCCAACCGCGAAGAGCTCTCGCGGGCAGAGGACATGGGCGATTACTTCCGCATCTCCGCGGACAAACGCGACCTGAACTACAGCGCGTTCTTCGAAGAAGGAGATCCGCAGCAGGTCGAGTACGCCGATTACGACTCTCACACCGTCGACCGGATGACCGTGTCGGACGTCGAGCGGATGCTGCTGTCCCTGCCCGAGGTGCGTGCCGAACTCGCCCTCGCCGGCATCGACGCCGCGGGACGGTCCGCATGAAGGTCGCCATGACCGGGGCCGGCGGGTTCGTGGGCTGGCACACCCGCGCCTACCTGCACTCCGTCGGCGAGCGGGACGTGCACCCGTTCGCCGTCGGCTCGGCCTTCGATCCGGGTGCCGCGACGGCAGCGGTCACGGGGGCGGATCGGCTGCTGCTGATCGCCGGCGTGAACCGGGGCAGTGACGCCGAGGTGAGGGACGGCAACCTCCTGTTCGCCGAACAGGTGGCGGCGACCCTCCGAGCCATCGAGGCGCCGCCCCGGCTGGTGGTGTTCGCCAACTCGACCCAGGTGGGCAACGGTTCGGTGTACGCCCGGGCCAAGCACGACGCCTCGGAGGTCGTGCGGGCCGCCGCCGACGCCGTGGGCTCACGCTTCGTCGACGTTCGGCTGCCCAACCTCTTCGGTGAGCACGGTCGACCGTTCTACAACTCGGTCACGGCTACGTTCTGCCACCTGGTGAGCCGCGGCGAGACACCGGTGGTAGACAACGACAAAGAGTTGCAGCTGCTGCACGCGCAGCACGCCGCCGAGGCCCTGGTGGAGGGGTGGCCGGCCGACCGTCTCGACGACCGCACGACCGTGTCGACCGTATCGACGCTGCTCTCGACCCTCTCGGCCTTCGCAGGCGCCTACGCGCGGGGCGACGTGCCGGCACTGCTCGACGACTTCGAGCGAGACCTGTTCAACACCTATCGCTCGTTCGCCTTCGAGGTCTCGCCGAGGCTCGCCCTGCGTCAGAACACCGACGATCGGGGAAGCTTCACCGAGGTGATCCGGTCGCACGGTGGCTCGGGGCAGACCTCGTTCTCGACCACGGCGCCGGGGGTCACGAGAGGCCAGCACTACCATCGACGCAAGATGGAGCGGTTCACGGTGCTCGCCGGCTCGGCGGACATCCGCCTCCGTCGCTTGTTCTCGGACGAGGTCGTGACCGTCGAGGTGACCGGCGACGATCCGTGTTCGGTCGACATGCCGACCTTCTGGGCGCACTCGATCACGAA
This sequence comes from Frigoribacterium sp. VKM Ac-1396, assembly GCF_015350895.1. Classification (NCBI taxonomy): domain Bacteria; kingdom Bacillati; phylum Actinomycetota; class Actinomycetes; order Micrococcales; family Microbacteriaceae; genus Frigoribacterium; species Frigoribacterium sp. VKM Ac-1396. The sequence goes on from NZ_JADKSD010000001.1 coordinate 787,558, forward strand.
CACCGGCGACGACGTGCTCTACACGATGTTCTGGTCGAACGAGATCTTCGACCCTGCAGCCCCCGACACCATCCCGGAGACCGTATGACCACCCCCACCTCTCGTCTCAAGGTCGTCACCGTCGTCGGCACGCGGCCCGAGATCATCCGCCTGTCGGCCGTGATCAAGCGCCTCGACGAGCACGTCGACCACGTGCTGGTGCACACCGGCCAGAACTACGACTACGAGCTCAACGAGGTGTTCTTCGAAGACCTCGGGCTGCGCCGCCCCGACCACTTCCTCGAGGCGGACACGTCCTCGCTCGGAGCCGTGCTGGGCAGCATCCTCGTCTCGATCGAGCAGGTGCTCGTCGAGGAGCGACCTGATGCCTTCTTGGTGCTCGGCGACACGAACAGCAGCATTTCGGCGGTCATCGCCAAGCGCATGAAGATCCCGGTCTTCCACATGGAGGCCGGCAACCGCTCGTTCGACGAGAACGTGCCCGAAGAGACGAACCGTCGACTCGTCGACCACGTGGCCGACTACAACCTCGTCTACACCGAGCACGCCCGCCGCAACCTGCTCGCCGAGGGCCTGCACCCGTCACGCATCCGCCTGACGGGTTCACCGATGAAGGAGGTGCTGGCCCAGAACGAGGACGGCGTCGCCGCGAGCACCGTCCTCACCGACGAGGGGCTCGAGCCGGGCGGCTACTTTTTGGTCAGCCTGCACCGTGAAGAGAACGTCGATCATGCCGGCCGTCTCGAGTCGATCCTGCGTGGCTTGAACGATCTCGGCGACCAGTACGACCTGCCGGTGTTGGTGTCCACGCATCCGCGGACACGCAAGCGTCTGGAAGCCCTCGACGGCTCGTTCGATCGCCTGCGGTTCCACAAGCCCTTCGGGTTCCACGACTACCTGGCCCTGCAGAAGTCGTCACGTCTCGTCCTGTCCGACAGCGGCACCATCGCGGAAGAGTCGTCGCTGCTCGAATTCCCCGCCGTCACGCTGAGGGACGCCATCGAACGCCCCGAGGCAGAGGACACCGGCAGCATCGTTTTGACGGGTACAACGCCGGCTGCGATCCTTCGCGCGGTGACGTACGTGCTGTCGAGCGGCTCGACGGGCACTGTTCCGATCGACTACCAGATCGACGACACGTCTCATCGGGTAGTCGGTGTCATCGTGTCCACAGCCCCCACGCACCACGCCCGCAGTGGCGTGAGGGCGTGAGCTCGAGCCTGGCGAGACGCTTGACAGGCACGAGGTCACTGGGCCTGGCGATCGGGGACCAGGCAGTCTCAAGCCTGACCAACGTCATCGCTGTCCTCGTCGTGGCACGCCAACTCGACGCCGCGTCGTTCGGGAGCTTCTCACTCACGTATGTCGTTCTCACACTCTTTCTTGGTGTCGGTCGTGCGTTCTTCGGGCTCCCACTGTCGTTGTCGGCACGAGCCGGGGGGGCTTCGTCGCGCCGGCTCTTCGAGCAAGCTCTAGCGGCCTTGCTCGCTGCGGCACTTCCGATCAGCCTCGTCGTGTTCGGTGTCGGGTCGACCCTCTCCGGCTCGTGGCACGGATCGCAATCGGCGGCCATCATTGCTGTGGCTGTTGCGACGCCGCTCGTGCTCTTGCAAGATGTCGCTCGTTACTATGCCCTGGCCATCGGACGGGCAGGCACAGCGTTGTTGGCCGATGCGGTGTGGTTCGTGGGTGTCGTTGGGCTGTTCATCACTCCACTTCACTCGCTGGCTCTCTTCTCCTGGTGGATCGGTGCCATCCTCGCCAGCCTCGTCATCTTCACGGTGTCGTTCCACCCGAAGCCCGAATGGGAGGCGGCCGTCCAGGCGCTCCGCCCCGAGCGCGGACTGCGGACGAACGTATCGGGCACGGTCATCCTGTCGAACATCACCTCCTTGAGCGTCAACGGCCTTGCGTCCTCGAGATACGGTCTCGAACTGGTGGGGGGTCTGCGAGGCGCCAGCACGCTGTTCGGTCCCGTCAACACCTTGATCACATTTCTGGACTTCGCCGTGTTGCCACGACTCGTCCGACGGCCGGAAGCGAGCGCGCGGCGGCTGCTTCTGGCTACATTCGCCGCCACAGTCGCGTCCACCGTCCTCTGGGTGGTGGTGCTTCTCAACATCCCCGACGCGTGGGGCGTGTGGCTGCTCGGGGAGACCTGGCGAACGGCGAGTTCGATCTTTCATATCACTGCGGTGGAGTACGTCCTCCTTGTCTGCGCCGCGATACTCTCCCTCATCTTGAAGACGAGGAACGCTGGCCGCTCTTTGCTCGTCAGCAAGGTCATCTCGTCCGCCGCAATCATCGTCGGCGTCGCTGTTGCGCTCTTCGTCTCGTCAACGGTCCTCGGGGTACCTCTGGCCATCGCTCTCGGTGCGGGCATCTCGTGCCTTTCACTCGCAGTGTCCGTCCTCCTCACTTCGCCCAGAAGGAAACGCGATGCCTAATCACGACGTGTTCATCTCAACCGAAATCCGGCTCGACTGGAACGAGGATGGATCAACATCTTCGCCACATCCAGCTGCCGTCCACGCGAGATGGAAGCCTTACGTCGCCGCTTTGGGCTCAGTGAAGGTGGTGGGGAGACGGCGTCCCGCAGCGGGTGCCTCCACAGCGGGTCTCGTATCAGGCGATGGGGTAGATGTCGTCGGCCTCCCCTACTACCACGGTCTCCCAGCACTCATTCGCGCGATGCCACAAGTCATGCTGCATGTCTTTCGCCTCGGCGGCAGGGGGGACATATTCATCGGCCGGCTGCCAGAGCCGCTTTCCTTGTTGCTCTTTCTCCGGGCGCTAGCGGTCAAAGGGCGCTTCGTGTCACTCGTAGTCGCTGATCCTCGGCAGCTCGCCGTGAGCCTCGCCCCTGGACTCATCGGGCGGGTAGGCGGAAAGGTGCTTGCGCGCGTGACTCAGGCATGTGTCGCGAGGTCCACGGCGGTCGTCTACGTGACCCAATCCTGGTTGCAAGGGCTCTACCCGGCCCGTTCGGGAACCCCGGTCCTGGCACGAAGCAATGTCGCCCTCGACGATTCATCCTTTGTCGAAGAAGCGAGGCGCGGTCGCCTGGATGCCGGACGGATAAATCTCGTGACCGTGGCAACCCTCGAGAGTCCCGCGAAGGGAGTAGACGTACTCCTCGAAGTCGTCGCCGAACTCGCTCGGCGCGGGGTTGGAGCCACGCTCGACGTCATCGGAGGCGGCCGTGAACTCGAACACTTACAGGGACAGGCCGCTCATCTCCAACTCGGTCCCCAGGAGGTCCGCTTCCACGGTCAGCTCTCGTCGGTGACCGCTGTCAGAACATTGTTGGACTCAGCCGATATCTACGTCTCCGCGAGCCGGTTCGAGGGGTTGCCCAGAGCTGTCATCGAGGCGCAGGCGCGTGCCTTGCCAGTGGTGAGCACGAACGCAGGAGGAATGATCGAACTCGTTCCTGGGAAGCATCTCGTGGAGATCGACGATGTCAATGCGCTTGCATCAAGAATCGAGTACCTGGCCGCAAGTCCGGCGGCATACGGGGAAGCGTCTAGATCGAATCTGGACAACGCTCGGACCATCAAGGAATCCTCGTCGGAGGCACACCTGATTGAGTTCCTGCGCCACCACTTGACCACTTGAGGGCGCTACGGGTGCGGAGGCCACTCCTCTCGGGCCCAGCGGCTTAGCCCAGTTGCGCGCGGACCCAGTCAACCTGTTTCGAGATGCCATCCGAAAGACTCGTCCGCGGACGCCAACCGAGATACTCCTCGATTGCGGCCGTCGATCCGCCCGTTCGGAAAACATCCCCGGCGACAGCACCCAAACGACGGACGTTCAAGGCTTCGCCCGTCAGATCGCCCACCAGCGTCAAGACCTCGTTCATGGACACGTTGCTACCCCCCGCAACGTTGAGGACTATGCCGGGCTCTGTAAATTCGATGGCAGCTGAAATATTCGCGTGCACGACGTCGTCGACGTAGGTAAAGTCCCGAATCTGCCCACCCGTGCCGTATACCGATATCTCTTCACCCGTCAAAGCGGCCTTGATGAACCTCGTGAAGGCCATGTCCGGGCGTTGTCCTGGCCCGTAGACGGTGAAGTAGCGCAGTGTGATGGTCGGTACGCCGTGATTCCATGCGTACAGGCGGGCAAGGTGTTCACCAGCTAATTTTGTTACGCCATAGGGGCTAACTGGCTGAGGCGTTGACGACTCCAGAGTGGGGTGTGCCACGGCATTGCCATAGATCGAGGACGATGACGCGTAGACGAACTTCTTTAGATGCGATGCTGCTTTGGAGGCCTCCAATAGCCTCTGCGTCGCGAGAACGTTTCGTTGCGTGTAGACGTCAAACTGACTACCCCAAGACCCTCTGACACCAGGCTGCCCTGCTAGGTGAATGACGCGGTCGACCCTCTCAAGAACGTCTTCGAGGTTGACGTCAAGGAGATCCGATTCAAGGAACTCGAAGTTGTCAGCCGCAATCGAGCGTAGGTTCGAACGTTTAAGATTGACGTCGTAGTAGTCGGTCAAGCTGTCAATGCCGACCACGTCGTGGCCGGCTTGAGTAAGAGCGCGCACCGTCGAACTACCTATGAATCCTGCCGCACCCGTTACTAATATACTAGCCATTTACCTTAACTGTCCTAACCCGTTGCAAATCTGTGAAACGCCGATGACAAGTGCTTAAGATGGCCTTATCTGGAGGAACGACGGCGCAATTGGCCTGCGATTTTTGGCCGACCGGACCGATTGAGAAAAAGGCCGAATGCGAAGTAGACCAGGGCTAACACCAGGAGCCTCTGACCGGACCGCGCAGCAAATAAGAAAGTACCGCCCCAGAAAAGATCTAGAATACCTGCTGTGATTATTACGCATGCGCAGACCGCAACAAAGGAACTTTTCGAAGAGACATTGCGGGCCTGTAACCAGTTCTGCCATGAGTCAGCTCGAATGACCAATAGAACCGTTAGGGGAATCATCACTAACAAGCCCAGAAGGCCGAAATTGATGACCCACTCACCAGCGAAAAGTGCTGCCTCGCTGTAACCCGTCCCGATGAGATCTGGTCTGAAGAGATCTCCAAGTTCCGCCCCGAGACCCACGGGCTTCTCAGGCCAGAAAGAGCGCGGAACGAATATGACGGCCGTTGCCAAGAACGTTCTGCCCAGAGACAGCGCGAGTTCATGGTCGTGCGCCAGTGCAAGCAATTGGCCCATGCGGGCGAAGGGGCTTACGACGGATTCCAAGCCCGTCTCGTCCGCACCCCGCGTCGACGCGACCAGTTGAGATCGATTAAGTGCTAGAACTAAAAGCCCTAGCGGCAGGCCAAGAACAGTCGCCAGCTTGACCCATCGACTCCTGGCAGTCTGGCTCACAACAACTGCTAGTGCCACCGCCAGTCCACCTAGGACTAGACGGCCGCCGCCAGTGAACATGCCCTGAACGTAGAACCCGAAGGCAATAGCGACTACAACCGAGCGCAGCAGCCCGGGCCTTTCTCCCGCATGGAAGATGCTGACAGACAAAACCACGACGCCAGTGAAGGCAGCCGCACCAACCAGGGACGTTGACCCCAGTTCGAGAAGGCGGCCGAGGGAGACTCCTCCTATGAGAAGCCCGAGACCCAGGAAGAAACCGAACGTCGCAATCGGCAAGGGAAGCCGCTTCACGCGCTCAAACTCTTGATTCTTGTTTCGACGCTTCCAGAACGCGTTGTAAAATATCATTTGCGATAGCGCAATGATGACGAGAACCGAAAAGCCGTTAGCGACATCGTACAGCTTATACACATATGTTGTGTAGAGCGCAGGAAAATACACAAAGACTGTTGAGGCGATCATGTAAACGCCTGTGGGGGTGATGGTCGCGCCGCCACTTTGCCAAAAAGCCCGAGTCGCATGGAGACTCCCCAGCAGGGCAAGACACACCAGAGTCAGCTCATCCGATCCCGGAACAGCAACCCGTAAAGCCGCCAAGAGCAGAACCGCTGAGACCCACCAAAAGCCTTCCGAACTGCGGGGCTTCACGTTCTGGGCCGGAGTTTGCAGGCTGGATTCGGACTCCTTGACGGCGCTATCTGGCCAAGGTCGGTCTCGCGCGCTCACGACTGGCCCTCCGCGTGCGCTGTGACAAAGGGGCGGCCCGCATCACCACCGCAGCCTGAGTTCAGGTCGCTATGAACCAAAACCAGCCTCCAGGAGTGTGTCAGTACCCAGCGCGGACTTCAGTAACTCAAGGCCGGGCTGGTCGACGTTGACGATCGACTGGCCGCCGATCGAGCCGGTGCCGGCGGTCGGGATGGTGAAGAAGTGCATCGCCGAGCCGTCGATCGAGCGCAGGCCGAAGCCGAGCGAGGCGATCGTGCCGACGTCGAACTGCTTGTCGACGGTCAGGTAGGGCGACATGGCCGTGACGAAGGCCGAGATCTTGCCCGGGTCGGTCAGCGTCGAACGACTGAGGATCGTGTTCGCCAGGCCCTTCACGAACGCCTGCTGGTTCTTCACTCGGGTGAAGTCGGCGTCCGCGAACGCGTGCCGCTCGCGGACGAAGGCCAACGCGGCATCACCCTCGAGGTTGTTGACGCCCGCCGTGTACGAGTACTGCCCGGCCGAGAAGGCCTGCGCCGACGTCACGTCGACCCCGCCCAGCGCCGTCGTCATGCCCTTGAAACCCTCGAAGTCGATGATCGCGACGTGGTCGACGCGGACGCCCAGCAGCTGCTCGACGGTCTGGACGGTCAGGGGCGAGCCGCCGTAGGCGAAGGCCGCGTTGATCTTGTTCGAGCCGTGGTCGGGGATCGGCACGTAGAGGTCGCGCATGATCGACATCACGTAGACGTTCTCGCGGTCGGCGTCGACGTGCACCAGCATCATCGAGTCGGTCCGCTGGTCGGACGCCGAGGCGTCGTCGATCGTCGTCGCGTCGGCTCGAGAGTCCGAACCCATCAGCAAGATGTTCATCGCACCGTCGGACGTCGGCGCCGGGCGCGTCGACTCCGCCGGGAAGGCCTGGTCGATCTTCGTCGCGTTGTCGTCGAACGAGCTCGCGAGCCGTGCGGCGTAGACGCCCCCGACGACGCCGACCACCACCAAGACCCCGACCAGCACCGACGCCAACGTGATGAGCGCCACGACCGGCTTCGACAGGCGCCGCTTGCGCTTCGTGCCCGGGGCCGGCTCGCCGTGCCCCCCGTCGTCGTCCGAGGTCAGAGTGAAGATGTCGCTCATGCGGCCTGCTCCCCTAGCACTCGGTCACGGATCTCGGCCGAAGCTCACCCGACTATAACAAGGGGCCACACGTTTTTCGGCTCTCGGGCCAGCCCCGAACGGGGGCCACGCCTCACCCCACCAGCTCGTTCGCGGTCCGCAGCACCCGCCCCGAGACGAGCCCGTCGCCCACCCCCGCGACGTCCGACACCACGGTGAAGACGACCGTCTCGCCCGGCAGCAGCGTGACCAGCATCTCGTCCACCGTCGCGGCGGGGTCGACCTTGTCGACGAGCAGCGCCAGGTCACGCACGAGCGAACCTGCCGTCACCTCGACCCGGTAGCCCGGGCCAGCACCCGACCCCACGGGCACCACCGTCACCGACGTCGACAGCGACGCCGCGGCGAGCGCCGACTCCCGCGGCTCGACCGGGAACCACAGTCCGCGCCTCACTCCGGGCACCGAGGCGACGACGAGCTCCGACTCCGGCGAACCGAACGCGGCGACGTCGGCAGGCACAGATACGGTCACGGTGTCTCGGGCGGCCACCACCACGTCGACGGTCGACTCCGAGAGGACGCGACCGTCGTACGCGACGCGCCGCAGCGTGAGCGGGCCGACCAGCGCCTCCTCGGTGTCGTTGACCACCACGGCCGCGAGACCGCCGTCGCGCGGCTGGATCGTCACGAGCAGGTCGGCGAACGCGTGCCGCATCGCGTAGAGCAGCGGCTTCCGCTGCCCGTCGCCGTCGACCGCCGCCCACGACGTCACGGGCCAGCAGTCGTTGAGCTGCCACACCACGGCCCCCATGCAACGCGGGGCGTGCGACCGGAAGTGCTCGAGCGCCACCTGCACCGCGTTCGCCTGGTTGAGCTGCATCGCCCAGTGCCACGCCTCGATCTCGTCGGGCAGCCGGTAGTGCGCCAGCAACCCGTCGGTCAGCTTGTCGTTGCCCTGCATCGCCTTCTGGTGCACGAGCATGCCGGGCGACTCGGGCGTGAGCGGCTCGTCGTGGATGGCCCGCGTCATGGCCGACCAGGTCGGCGGTCCCTGCCAGCCGAACTCGGCCACGAACCGCGGCACGACGTCACGGTAGGTCGGGTAGTCGGTGCGGTTCCACTGCTCCCAGAGGTGCACCGACCCGTGGTCGGGGTCGCTCTGCGCGACGTCGAGGCTGCCCGACCAGGGGCTGCCCGCCGCGTACGGACGCCCCGGGTCGAGCTCGGAGACGAGCGCCGGCAGCAGGTCGAGGTAGTAGCCGAGCCCCCAGGTCGCCCCGTCGAGTCGGCGCTGCCAGCCCCACTCGTCGTGACCCCAGATGTTCTCGTTGTTGCCCGTCCAGAGCACGAGGCTCGGGTGCGTCATCAGCCGGGTCACGTTGTCTCGCACCTCGGCCTCGACCTCGCCGCGCAGGGGCTCCTCCTCGGCGTAGGCCGCGCACGCGAACAGGAAGTCCTGCCAGGTGAGCATGCCCCGCTCGTCGCACAGCTCGTAGAAGTCGTCCGACTCGAAGATGCCGCCACCCCACACGCGCAGCAGGTTCACGTTGCCGAACTCGGCCTGCTCGATGCGCCGGAGGTAGCGGTCGCGCCCGATGCGGTGGGGGAACGCGTCGTCGGGAATCCAGTTCGCGCCCTTGATCCACAGCGGTTCGCCGTTGACGACGACCGTGAAGCTCGTCCCGACCTCGTCGGGGTCGACCCGCACCTCGACGGACCGGAACCCGATGCGCGACGACCACTCGTCGAGCAGTCGCCCACCCGAGGAGGCGCGGGTCGCGTCGACCACGTCACCGTCACCACCCGAGGAGGCGCGGCTCGCGTCCCCGTCCGCTCCCCCGGTCACCGAGACCCTCACGTCGTACAGCGGCTGCCCGCCGTGCCCGCGCGGCCACCACAGCTCGGGGTCGTCGACGACCACCTGCAGGACGACGGAGTCCTCGCCCGGCTCGACCCGCGCCTCCTGCGTGACGTCGCCGACGGTCGCCCGGACGGTGACCCCGTCGGGTGCGGCGCCGGTCGAGGCGCCCGCGCGCTCGAGGTCGACGTGCACGTCGACGACGCCCCGCGACCCGTCGACCGTCACGACCGGTCGCACCGCCGCCAGCCGCACGCTCGACCACGACTCGAGCGTGACGGGCTTCCAGATGCCCGAGGTCGCCGTGTCGAGGCCCCAGTCCCACCCGAAGCTGCACGCCATCTTGCGGATCGCGTTGTAGGGGTGGTGGTTCACGTGCGGCCGGTAGCCGAGCGCCAGGCTCTGTGCGTCGGCGTGGGCCACCGGCGAGGCGAAGCGCACCTCGAGGTCGTTCGACCCCTCGCGAAGCCGGCCGTCGACCGCGACCCGGTAGGTGCGGTGCTGGTTGCGCGTCTCGGCCACCACCGAACCGTTGAGCAGCACCGTGGCGACCGTGTCGAGCCCGGCGAAGACCAGGTCGTGCCGATCGTGGCCGGCCCCGTCGTCGCCCGGCGCCCAGTCGAAGGTCGACGTGTACGACCAGTCGGCCTGCCCGATCCACGCGAGCAGGTGCTCGTTCGCGTCGATGTAGGGGTCGACGATCAGGCCGGCCGCGAGCAGGTCGGTGTGCACCGTGCCCGGGACGGTCGCGGGCACGTCGACGGCCGCGATCTCGGGCGGCACGGGGCCGGCGGTGCTGCGCAGGCTCCAGCCGGCGTGCAGGGTGCGGACGGTGCGCTGCGTCGCGCGGGTCGTCGTCGTGGTGGTGGTCTCGGTGGTGCTCATGTCGCTCCCAGCGATCGAGTGTGTGGCGTGGAGTCGGGCGAGGGTCAGGCGCGGGCGGCCCGGCGTTCGGCGATGCGCTTCTCGGGGTCGGGCGCGGCCTCGGCGAGCTGCTGCGTGTAGGGGTGCTGCGGGTTCAGGATGACGTCGTCGGGCGTGCCCCGCTCGACCACCTGCCCCTTGTACATCACGAGGATCTCGTCCGAGAAGTGGCGGGCCGTCGCCAGGTCGTGCGTGATGTAGAGCACGCCCAGGTCCTCTTGCCGTTGCAGCTCGGCGAGCAGGTTGAGCACCCCGAGCCGGATCGACACGTCGAGCATCGACACGGGCTCGTCGGCGATCAGGATGCGCGGCTCGGGCGCCAGGGCCCGGGCGATCGCCACCCGTTGCCGCTGCCCGCCCGACAGCTCGTGCGGCCGCCGGGCGGCCACGTCGGCCGCGGGGCCGAGCTGCACGCGCCCGAGCAGCTCGCGCACCTTCTCGTCGACCGTCGACCGGGTCGCCTTGCCGTGCAGCAGCAGCGGCCGTGCCAGGTGGTGCCCGATCGAGTGGAACGGGTTGAGCGAGGCGAAGGGGTCCTGGAACACCATCTGCACGTCGCTGCGGTAGCGCCGCAGCGCCTCGCCGTGCCGGGGCGCGACAGCGCCGTCGAGCACGATCGACCCGCTCGTCGGCCGTTCGAGCTGCAGCAGCATCTTCGCGATGGTCGACTTGCCGCTGCCGCTCTCCCCGACCAGGGCGACCGTCTTGCCGGCCTCGAGCGTGAAGCTGACGTCGTTCACCGCGCGGAGGCGACCTTTCTCACCTCGTCCCCCGCGCACCCGGTAGTCCTTGACGACGTTGCGGAACTCGAGCGTGCTCACGCCGCGCCTCCTGTGCTCGTGGCGACGGACGTCGCCTGCTCGTGCCCCGAGGACGCGCGGGTCGCGCCGCCCCCGGCCGTCTCGTCGACCCCGCTGCGGATGAACGCCCCGCGGTCGCCCGTCAGGCTCGGGAACGACCCGAGCAGCTTCTTCGTGTACTCGTGCTGCGGGTTCGTGTAGAGCTCGGTCGACTCGCCGATCTCGACGATCTCGCCCGCCCGCATCACGGCGATGCGGTCGCTGATCTCGAGCAGCAGCGGCAGGTCGTGCGTGATGAAGATCACCGCGAAGCCCAGCTCGTCGCGCAGCCGCTTGATCTCGCGCAGGATCTCGCGCTGCACCACGACGTCGAGGGCGGTCGTCGGCTCGTCCATGATCATCATCTGCGGGCCGAGGGCGAGCGCCATCGCGATCATCACGCGCTGGCGCATGCCGCCCGAGAGCTCGTGCGGGTACGACTTCAGACGAGTGCGGTCGACCCCGACGGTCTCGAGCAGCTTGCCCGCCCGCTCGACGCGGTCGGCCTTCTTCCAGTACGGCCGGTGCGTCTTGAAGACGTCCTCGAGCTGTGCCTGGATCGTCGTGACCGGGTTGAGGGCGTTCATCGCCCCCTGGAACACCATCGACAGCTTGTCCCAGCGGAACGCCCGCAGCGCCTTGTCGTCGAGCTCGGGCAGCACGATGTCGGCCCCCTCGGCGTCGTGGAAGACCACCCGGCCGCCGGTGATGACGGCGGGCGACTTGAGCAGCCGGTTGATGCCGTAGGCGAGCGTCGTCTTGCCGCAGCCCGACTCGCCCGCGAGCCCGAGGATCTCGCCTCGGGCCAGCTCGAAGCTGACGTTCTTGACGGCGTGCACGGGGTGCTCGACGGCGTAGTCGACGCTGAAGTCCTCGACGGTCAGGACGGTGCTCATGCGGTGGCCCCCTCGGTGGTGCCGGCGGCGGCCTCGGCGCGCGCCAGTCGCTTGCGGTCGGCCCGGCTGACGCCGGCCCGGGTCTGGTCGCGCAGCTTCGGGTTGATGATCTCGTCGATGGCGAAGTTCATCAGCGACAGCGCGCAGCCGAGCAGGGCGATCAGCAGCCCCGGCGGCACGAACCACCACCAGGCGCCGAGTCGCAGCGCGAGTCCGTTCTGGGCGAAGTAGAGCATCGAGCCCCAGGTGAACTGCCCCGAGACGCCGAGCCCCAAGAACGACAAGCCCGCCTCGGCGAGGATCGCGAAGATCACCGCGAACAAGAACTGGCTCGCCAGCACCGGCAGCACGTTCGGCAGGATCTCGACGGCGACGATGCGCCAGGTCTTCTCGCCCGACACCCGCGACGCCGCCACGTAGTCCCGCGACCGGAGGCTGAGCGTGATGGCGCGCAGCACGCGCGCGCTGGCCGCCCAGCTCGTGATGACGATCACGAAGGCGATCACGACGAGGCCCTTCTGCGGCACGTAGCTCGACACGATGATCGCGAGCGGCAGCCCGGGGATCACCAGCACCACGTTCGAGAACAGCGAGAACGCCTCGTCGACGAACCCGCCGACGTAGGTGCCGATCACGCCGAAGACGATGGCGAGCGCCATCGCCACGACGCCGACCAGCAGGCCGATCAACAGCGAGCCGCGGGTGGCGTAGGCGAGCTGGGCGAAGACGTCCTGCCCGGTCTGGGTGGTGCCGAGCAGATGGTCGCCGCTCGGGGCGCTCAGGCCGACGTCGCTGATCGCCTGCGGGTTCTGCACGACGAACGGGAAGATCAGGCCGAACAGGGCGATGGCGGCGATCATGCCCGCCCCCACCCAGAGCTTGGGCGTCACGTGCGGGAAGACCCTCGTGAGGCCCGTGCGGCCGGTGCCTGCACCGCTGTCGCCGGTGGGCGAGTTCGGGTCGGCGAGCTGGCCGAGGTCGATCGTGGACATGCTCGTCGTCCTAACGCTTGGCGCGCGTGCGCGGGTCGATGAAGCCGTACATCAGGTCGACGATGAAGTTCGTCCCCAGCACGGCGAGGGTGATGACCAAGAAGATGCCCTGCATCAGCGCGTAGTCGTTGTTCTGCGTCGCCGTGAACAGCGCGTTGCCGATGCCCGGGTACGAGAACACCTGCTCGGTGACGATCGACCCCGACACGACGAAGCCGAGCGAGATCGCGAACCCGGCGAACTGCGGCAGCACCGCGTTGCGGGCGGCGTACGTCTGGCGGATGCGCATCGGCGACAGGCCCTTCGCCTCGGCGGTGACGATGTAGTCCTCGCTGAGGGTCGACACCATCATGTTGCGCATGCCGAGCAGCCAGCCGCCGACCGACGAGATGATGATCGTCAGCGCCGGCAGCGTGCCGTACAGCACCGCACTCTGGATGAACGTCGCGTTCAGGCCCGGTGTCGCCTCGTACACGTCGTACCCACCCGACAGCGGGAACACCCGCAGGATGCTGCCGAACACGTACAAGAGGATCAGCGCGAGCCAGAAGTACGGCACCGCCTGGAACATCGTCGTCACGGGGATGAAGTTGTCGAGCACCGACCCGCGCTTCCAGCCGGCGAGCGTGCCGAGGCCCACCCCGAAGACGAACGACAAGATGGTCGCGATGCCGATCAGGGCGATCGTCCACGGGATGGCCTGGCCGATGATGGTCGACACCCCGGCCGGGAAGTACGACACCGAGATGCCGAGGTCCCCCCGGGCCAGGTTGCCGAGGTACTGCACGTACTGCGAGAACAGGGGTTCGTCCGAGTCGGACCCGAGAAGGAGGCGCAGGCTGGTCACGGTCGCCTCGCTGACCGGGCCCTTCTGCTGCATCTTGGCCAGCAGGATGTCCACCGGGTCACCGGGCAGCAACCGCGGGATGAAGAAGTTCAGCGTCAGGGCCGCGAACAACGCGACCGCGTAGAAGCCGACCTTCTGGGCGACGTACCTCACCCGCGCCTCCTGACCTTCTCGGTTCCGACCACGATCACTTGAGCTTCAGGTTGAGGACGGTCTGGACGTTGTCCCAGGCCTTCCACGTCGCCGGGAAGTTCTCGGTGTCGTCGTCACCCGTCGGCCAGCCGGTCACCTTCGAGCTGTTGAACTCGGTCAGCGTGGCCTGCAGCAGCACCGGGATGTACGGCATGTCCTTCACGATCTCCTTCTGGATCGTGTAGTACTGCTGGGTCTTCTCGGCGACGTCGTCGGTCTGCTCGGCCGCGACGATGGCGGCGTCGACGGTCGGGTTCGAGTAGCGGGCGAAGTTGTTGATCGCCTGCTCGCCCACGGGCGAGGTGGTGGTCGAGTCGAAGTTGCCGTTGTAGATGTAGTACGGGTCGGTCGACGGGCCCTGGCCGAGCGAGTCCATCGTCAGCTGGAACTGACCGTTGTTGCGGGCCGCGACCCACTCGTTGTACGACTTGGCGCTCTGCGTGATCTCGATGCCGACCGCGCGCAGCTGCTCGGCCATGGCGTCGATCGCCGCGATGTAGTCCGAGTAGCCCGTGACCACCTGGATCTCGAGCGACAGCTTCTGACCGTCCTTGGCGTAGATGCCGTCCGAGCCCTTGACGTAGCCGGCCGACTGCAGCAGCTGGTCGGCGGCCGCGGTGTCGGCCGTCATCGGCGTCTCCTTCTGCACGTCGGGGCTGATGTAGTCGTCGTCACGACCGAGGGTCATGAACGTCGGCGAGATCTGCTTGTTCGTGCCTGAGAACGCGAGGTCGTTCAGCTGGTCGCGGTTCAGCGCCTGGTAGATCGCCTGCCGGACGGCCGGGTCGGTCTGCGGGCCCGTGCAGCCGAGGTCGGCGTTCGAGCAGGTCATCAGCGTGATCTGCTGCAGCGGGGTCGCGACGTAGCTGACGTCGGGGTTGCTGCCGAGCACCTTGTCGGCCTCGGGGATGAAGATGCTCGACCAGTCGAGGTTGCCGCCGACGATCGCGTCGGTCGCCGACGTGTTGTTGGCCAGGGCGATGTACCGGATGCTCTTGATCTCGGGCTTGCCCTCTTGCCAGTAGTTCGGGTTCGCCTTGTAGACGTAGCTCTGCGGGGTGAAGGTGTCGAGCATGTACGGCCCGGTGCCGATCGGCTTCTCGACCGGGTCGGTCGCGATGTCGGAGAGCTTCGAGAAGACGTGCTCGGGCACGATCGCGGCCTGGCCGAGGATGTCGGGCCCCTTGACGAACGACGTCGAGTCGAACGAGAAGACGACCGTGTCGTCGTCTGTGGCCTCGACCGTGCCCTCGAAGCCGACGCGGTTGAGCTCGGGCTTGTCGAGCATCGTCTGGAACGTGTAGGCGACGTCGTCGGCCGTGAAGGCCTCGCCGTCGCTCCAGGTCACCCCGGTGCGGAGGTCGACCGTCAGCTGCGTGCCGTCGTCGTTCCACTCGTACTTCTCGCCGAGGACGGGTTTGGGGTCGGCCCCGGTCAACACGTTGTAGTAGAAGAGCTGCTCGTAGAGCAGGCCCTGCGAGGTGCTGTCGGCCGTGGCCGAGAACGGGTTGAAGTTCGCCGTCAGGTCGCCCGACGGGCCCGTGTTGGCGGTGATGCCGCCTTCGTCGCCGCCGCCCGAGGCGGTGCAGCCGGTCAGCACGAGACCGGCGGCCGCGGCGATCGCGATCGCACCGAGCCCGGCCCTTCGGCGGATGGTCATGGAGAGAGGCATCGTCGACCCTTCGTCGTGCCAGGCGCCGTCGCCTGGTCCCGAGGTCTTTCTTAGACGACTTACGTAAGCGAGTCAAGAAAGAGCTGAGGCCGTGTCGCGATCGTGACCCGCGCCTCCTCGGGGTGCCGCAGCGCACGGCGTCGGCCGGTGCCGTCGGCCCGCACCGCACCGCACCGCACCGCGTTTCGTGCACGGCACCCCGACGAGACGCGGTGCGGTGCACGACATGCGGTGCGGAGCCGAGGAGGCGCGGGCCGGCCTCGGGCACCGCGGCGGGGTCAGCGCGCGATGGCCCGCTGCACCACCAGGGCGGCCGCGCCGATCGCGGCCGCGTCGCGCGGGTCGGTCGAGACCTCGACCCGGGTGGTGTGCACCCCGCGCGAGAAAGCCCGGCGGGCCAGCGCGTCGACGGCGGCCCGGGCGTAGATCGAACCGGCCACGGCGACCCCGGGGCCGCTCAGCACGACGCGGTCCAGGTCGAGCAGGTTGGCGAGCGTCACGACGCCCGCGGCGAGCTGCCCCGCGGCCCGCGTGACGAGTGCGTCGGCCGCGGCATGCCCGGCGACGGCGGCGCGGGCGAGCAGGTCGAAGTCGCGGGCCACGCCGCCGGGGGCGTACGTGAGGCCGAGGTCGTCGAACGCGGACGCGTCGCGGTGCGCACGGGCCACGACCGCGGCCGGCGAGGCGGCGAGCTCGAGACAGCCGCGGTTGCCGCAGTAGCAGGGCTCGCCGTCGAGGTCGATCGAGACGTGGCCGAGCTCGCCCGCGCCCGAACTCGCCCCGCGGTGCAGGGCGCCGTCGAGCACCACGCCGGCCCCGACGCCCGTGCCGAGGTAGACGCAGGCGAACGTCTCGGTCCGCGGCACCTGGCGGCTCCAGAACTCGCCGAGCGCGGCGGCCGCGGCGTCGTTGTCGACCACGACCGGCAGACCGAGCCGCAGGGCGACCGCCGCGTGCAGCCCGGCGTGGAGCGCGCTCTCTGTCGAACGCGGCCCGGTGCGGACGCCGTGCGCGAGGGTGGCGCGGGGGCCCACGACCGCGAGCCCGGCGACCGCACCGCTCGCGAGCCCGAGGCTGCCGACGACGTCGTGGAAGCCGTCGACGATGCGGACCGCCGCGGCCGTGACGTCGTCGGAGGCGGCGGCCCCCGCGTCGATCTGCAGGCGCCCGACGACTCCCCCGCGCAGGTCGGTGACGACGAAGGTGAGCGAGTCCGACCCGATCTGCACCCCCATGCCGTAGACCGCCCGGGGGTTGACCTCGATCATCGTGCGCGGCTTGCCGCCAGTCGAGGCCGCCCGCCCGGTCTCGCGGACGAGCCCCTCGTCGAGCAGCCGACGGACGATCGTCGAGATCGACGCCTGCGTCAGCCCGCTGGCCTCGGCGAGCTCGACCCGGCTGATCGGACCCGACGAGCGCACGAGGTCGACGACGAGGTCGCGGCTCGTCTGCTGCTGCGGCTGCGGCTGCGGCGGCTGCGGCTGCTGCGGCGGCGGCGGCTGTGCCTGCGGGGGGTGCGGGGCGGCCGACGTGGCTCGCGTGCTCGGGTCGGTCTCGCGGGTCACCACGTGCGTCGCTCCGACCTGTCTGGGCTGTAGGTTCGGGCTCATGACCGACTCGATCGTCGACACCCGGGTGGCCCCTGCCGGCCCGGGCGACCGCCGTCGCGTCGGTCTCGCCCTCGTCCGCCCCGGCGAGATCTTGGGGGCGGAGCCGTTCTACCACGAACTGATCGCCGGCATCGAACGCGTGCTGCGCCCCCGGGGCCACACCCTGCTGCTGCAGGCCCTCGCCGACCGCGACGCCGAGTTGACGGCCTACCGACGCTGGGCGGCCTCGGGCGACTTCGGCGCGGTGGTGCTGGTCGACCTCACCGACGACGACCCGCGGCCCGCCCTGCTCGGTGCGCTCGGCCTGCCCGCCGTCGTCCTCGGCGACCCGGCGCTCTCGGGCGACCTGCCCGCCGTGTGGACCGGTGACGGCCTCGCGATGCGCGACACGGTGGCCGCACTCGTGGCGGACGGGCACCGCCGCCTGGCCCACGTGTCGGGCCCGATGGCCCTGCTGCACACGCAGGTGAGGCAGGAGGCGCTGGTCACCGCGAGCCGCGCCTCCTCGTCCGTCGTCGAGACGATCGAGGGCGACTACTCGTGGGACGCCGGCGCAGCCGCCCTCTCGCGGCTGCTCTCGGGGCCGACGCCCCCGACGGCCGTCGTGTTCGACAACGACCAGATGGCGCTCGGCGGGCTCTCCGCGGCCCGGCGGCTCGGGGTGGACGTGCCCGGCCGGCTCACCCTCGTCGCGTGGGACGACTCGGCACAGTGCCAGCTGTCGACCCCCTCGCTCTCGGCCGTCAGCCACGACGTGCAGGGCATCGGCGAACTGGCCGCGGGCATGCTGCTGTCCGTCATGGCAGGCGAGGCCGTCGCCTCGGTGGACGCGCCGCCGGCGTCGCTCGTGCGGCGAGGGTCGTCGGGGCCCGCCCCGGCGTGACCCCCGAACGGGTCGATAGCAGGTCTGCCGCAGATCGCCACCCGCGAACGGGTGACGTTCGGGTGCCACCTGAACCACCCGTCGCATTCTGGACCGAACGGTGTCGTTTTCTCAGGTTGTCGATAGGTTCGAACGGTGCTGCCCTCCGGGCCGGCACGGCATGTCTCACCTGGCGCTGGGCTGGGGGCGGACAAGCGATGACGCTTGCACCACCGAACAAGAAAGCACTCACCACGTGATCACCAAGTTCTCTTGGCGCCGTGCGGTGGCCGTCCCGGCCGTCCTCACGCTCGCCCTCGGAGGGGCCCTCCTCTCCACCACCGCGGCGCAGGCCGTCGACAGTGACCTCATGGTCACGTCGCCGCTCGCCGACACGCCCACCGATTCGCGGCTGGTCACCGTGGCCGGCACGGCCATCGCCGACGCCAACGTGATCATCAAGGACACGAACACCGACGGCACCGTGCTCGCGCGCACGACCACCGACGGTTCCGGCGCATTCTCGACGACGATCCAGTACTCGGACGACGCCGACGAGACTCAGACCATCTTCGTCGACGGCGAGAAGGGGTTCAGCGGCTTCGACCCGACCGTCACGCGGTCGTTCACCCTCCCCGCCGTGGCTCCCGTCGAGACCTTCGAGGTGGTCACGCCCAAGGCAGGCCAAGAGCTGGACTCGCGCACGGTCACCTTCTCGGGCACCGGCCTCTCGGGCTCGACCGTCAACGTGCTCGACACGAACGACGATCGCCTGCCGGGTACCGGCGCCGTCGCCGTCGTCGACGGCCAGTGGTCGCTCGAATACACCTACCCCGACGACGCGGACCGCAACCAGACCGTCCGCGTGACCGAGGTCACGGGCGGCTCCGGCACCGGTGACACCGAGGTCTCGTTCGTCCTGCCCGCCGCCGTGGTCCCCCCGACCACGCCGGACGCGCTCGACACCCCGGTCATCACCTCGCCCGAGCAGGGTGAGACCGTCACCGGCACCGAGGTCACCTTCGAAGGAACGGGCACCCCCGGGGCCGACATCGGCCTCGTCGTCGCGCCCACCGACTCGGTGAGCACCCTCGCCGACGACCCGGCCGACCGCATCGTCGTCGACGCCGACGGCAACTGGACCGTCACGCTGGCCCTCGCACCCGCCGAGTACACCGCCGTCGCCGTCCAGGCTCTGCTCGACGAGAACGGCGACCCCGTGCTCGACGGCACCGGCGCCCCGATCGTCTCCGCCCCGTCGACCCCGGTCGACTTCACCCTCGAGGCCGCGGCCGTCGCCCCCTTCGAAGCACCGGTCGTCACCTCGCCCAGCGCCGGCCAGGCCGTCGTCGGCAGCACGCTGAACGTCACCGGCACCGGCACGCCCGGCGCCCGCGTGGCCTTCGTCATCTACGCCCAGGGTGGACAGCCCCAGTCGTCGCAGCCCTTCGAGCAGGCCCAGGCCGAGAGCACGATCGTCGTCGACGCCGCGGGCAACTGGAGCTCGACCGTCACCGGTCTCGTCCCCGGTGCGTACACCATCGCGCCGTTCTCGTTCGCGCTGAACGCCGCGGGCGAGACCACCGCGGTCGCCACGGGTGACCCCGTCGACTTCACCGTCGTCGCCGCCGTCGTGACCGCCGCCACCCCGACGACGCCCTCGGGCCTCGCCTACACGGGTTCGGAGGGCACCGAGACGGCTGCCGGCATCGGCGCCGCCGCGCTGCTGGCCGGCGCGCTGTTGCTGATCGCGGCTCGTCGTCGCGCGAAGCTGGCCGTCGCCGAGACGCCCGCCGAGTAACACCCCGCACCACGACGACGGCCCTCGTCGCTGCCTCGGCAGCGACGGGGGCCGTCCCGCGTGGCAGCGGCGGGGGCCGTCCCGCGTCCCGCGGGCAGTCACCCCGGACGCACGAACGCCCCCGCCTGATCAGGCGGGGGCGTTCGTGTTCGCGAGTCGTGTGACGACGACCGATGGTGGAGATGGGGGGAATTGAACCCCCGTCCATCGCTGAGATTGCACGCATTCTACGGGCGTAGCCAGATGAGACGTTCTGCTCGGCTCCGACCTTTGCTACTGGCTTCTAGGTCGACGAGCCCAGCCCGAGTGCAAGTCCCGTGTGACCCCCAGGCGCAGTCACACAGCTAGCCATCTAAATGACGTCAGGATCTGGTTAGAAGGCGGTCACCAGACTGACGGACTCCATGTGGCTCTACTGCTTACGCAGCGAGAGCGAAGTCAGTGCGCTTGTTATTGGCACTTATTGTTTTCCAGAGATCGTTTACGAGATAACCCTGGATCCTCGGCCCGCTTCTCGTTCGCACACAGGCGATGTCGAAACCGATCATCCCCATGAGGGGGCCGTCGTCACACGCTCTTGAATTACCAACGCACGAATCCGTGCGGCCCATCAGTCTACGTCGTCCGTGGCGATCGCGCCACCGCGGTGGGGGCCGTCGCCCAGGACGGCGTCACTCCCCCAGGTGCTTGCGGGCGGACATGGCGGCCTGGGCCTCGCGGGTCGCCGTGCGCTCTCGGAGCGTCTGCCGCTTGTCGTACTCACGCTTGCCCTTGGCGAGGGCGATCTCGACCTTGGCCCGGCCGTCGCTGAAGTAGATCTTCAAGGGGACGACCGTGAAGCCGCCCTCTTTGGTCTTCTGCCCGATCTTGTCGATCTCGTGGCGGTGCAGCAGCAGCTTGCGCTTGCGTCGGGGCGCGTGGTTGTTCCAGGTGCCCTCGGTGTACTCGGGGATGTGCACGGCGTCGAGCCACGCCTCGCCGGCGTCGACGAAGGCGTACCCGTCGACCAGCGACGCCCGCCCCTGCCGCAGCGACTTGACCTCGGTGCCGCTCAGCACGATGCCCGCCTCGTAGGTGGTGTCGATCGTGTAGTCGTGGCGCGCGCGGCGGTTCGTGGCCACGACCTTCTCACCGCGTTCTTTCGCCACGCTGGGCCTCCTGGTCGTTCGGGTGGTGTGCTGCCGACAGGCAGCCGTTCAGTATACAGGCAGAGCCGAGGAGGCGCGGTGCCCGCTCGACGGACACCGCGCCTCCTCGGCTCTGCCGCGGCTCTAGACCTTGAGGTAGCGCCTGATCGCGACGTTGGCGCTCAGCGCCGCGAGCAGGATGCCCACGACGACGACGATCGGCACGACGAGGGCGGCGTCGCGCAGGCCGATGAACGGCGTGCCCTGGAAGGTCACGGCCAGGTAGCCCTTCACGAAGAAGTTGACGATGGCGACGATCGCCGCACCCGCCAGCACCGAGCCCACGAGGGCCGCGATCACCCCCTCGAGGATGAACGGCGTCTGGATGAACCGGTTCGACGCACCGACCAGGCGCATGATGCCGAGCTCTCGCCGTCGGCTGAAGGCACTCAGGCGGATGGTGGTCGCGATCAACAGCACGGCGGCGATCAGCATCAGCGAGGCGATGCCGATGGCCGTGTAGCTCGCGGCGTTCAGCACGGAGAAGATCGGGTCGAGGTACCCCCGCTGGTCGACGACGCTCTGCACGCCGGCGAGGCTCGACAGGCTCTCGGTGAGGACGTCGGACTGCGTGGGGTCCTTCAGGTTCACCCAGAAGGTCTCGTTGAGGTACGCGGGCTGGACGAACTCGGTGGCCGGGCTGTCGGCGAACTGCTGCTTGAAGCGGTCGTAGGCCTCGGTCTGGTCCTCGAAGTAGAACTTGTCGACGTACGGCGTGAGCACGTCGCTCTGCAGCTGTGCCTCGACGCCGTCCTTCTGGTCTTGCGTCGCCATCGCGCCGGTGCAGTTGCCCGTCGTGTCGGTGTCGGTGCAGAGGTAGACGGCGACCTGGGCCTTGTCGTACCAGTAGCCCTTCATCTGCGTGATCTGCATCTGCAGCAGCGCGGCCGTGCCGACGAAGGTCAACGAGATGAACGTGACGAGCACGACCGAGACGACCATCGACGCGTTGCGGCGCAGGCCGCTGCCGACCTCGCTCAGGACGAGTCCGAGTCTCATGCGTCCGCCCCTCTCGTGCTCAGGTCTTCGACTCCGATGGCCTGGATGGGCACCGCCTGCGTCTGGTAGCCGCCGTGTCGCTCGTCGCGCAGGATGTTGCCCGCGCTCAGCTCGATCACGCGACGTTGCATCTGGTCGACGATGCCGGCGTCGTGCGTGGCCATGATGACCGTGGTGCCCCCGGCGTTGATGCGCTCGAGCAGGGTCATGATGCCCGCACTCGTCGAGGGGTCGAGGTTTCCGGTCGGCTCGTCGGCGAGCAGGATGGCGGGCTTGTTGACGATCGCCCGCGCGATCGCGACGCGCTGCTGCTCACCGCCCGACAACTCGTGCGGCAGGCGGTGCTGCTTGCCGACGAGGCCGACCATCTTGAGGACGTCGGGCACGGCTTCTTGGATGAAGCCCTTGCTCTTGCCGATCACCTGCAGGCTGAACGCGACGTTGTCGAAGACGTTCTTCTGCGGCAGCAGGCGGAAGTCCTGGAACACCACGCCGAGGTTGCGTCGGAAGTACGGGACCTTGCGGCTCGAGAGCGTGCCGAGACGCTGCCCGAGCACGTGGATCTGACCCTGCGACGGCTTCTCTTCTTTCAGCACGAGCCGCAAGAAGCTCGACTTGCCGGAGCCGCTGGCCCCGACGAGGAACACGAACTCGCCCTTGAGGATCTCGAGGGTGACGGCGTTCAGCGCGGGCCGGGGGTTGCCGACGTAGACCTTGGTGACTTCATCAAACCGAATCATGACGGGGATCACCCTAAGCGCGGGTCAGGACGATCGGCGCAACGACTCGCTGCGGTGCTAGTCCTGGTCGTCGCGCTTGCGCCAGCGGATGCCGGCCGAGATGAAACCGTCGAGGTCGCCGTCGAAGACGTTCGAGGGGTTGTTCACCTCGTGCTCGCTGCGAAGGTCTTTCACCATCTGGTACGGCGCCAGCACGTAGCTGCGGATCTGGTCGCCCCAGCTGGCCGTGATGTTGCCCGCCAGCTCTTTCTTCTTGGCGTTCTCGGCCTCTTTCTGCAGCAGCAGGAGGCGCGACTGGAGCACGCGCATGGCGGCGGCCCGGTTCTGGATCTGGCTCTTCTCGTTCTGCATCGAGACGACGGTGCCGGTCGGGATGTGCGTCAGGCGGACGGCCGAGTCGGTCGTGTTGACGCTCTGACCACCGGGGCCCGACGACCGGAACACGTCGACGCGGATGTCGTTCTCGGGGATGTCGATCGACTCGGTCTCTTCCATCAGCGGGATGACCTCGACCGCGGCGAAGCTGGTCTGACGCTTGCCCGCCGCACCGAACGGGCTCATGCGCACGAGACGGTGCGTGCCGGCCTCGACGCTCAGGGTGCCGAACGCGTAGGGCGCGTCGATCTCGAAGGTGGCGCTCTTGATCCCCGCCTCTTCGGCGTAGCTGGTGTCCATCACCGTCGCGGACATGCCGTGCTTCTCGGCGTAGCGCAGGTACATGCGCAGCAGCATCTCGGCGAAGTCGGCGGCGTCGACCCCACCGGCACCGGCGCGGATCGTGATGACCGCGGGCCGCGGGTCGTACTCGCCGTCGAGCAGGGTCTGCACCTCGAGGACGTCCATCATCTTCTGCAGGGCCTTGAGCTCGGCCTGGGCCTCGTCGGCGCTCTCTTGGTCGTCGCCGTCGTTCGCCATCTCGACGAGCACCTCGAGGTCGTCGAGCCGCTGCTCGGTCGTCTCGAGCTTCTCGAGCTCGGACTGCCGGTGGCTGAGGGCGCTGGTGACCTTCTGCGCGTTCTCGGTGTCGTCCCAGAGGTCGGGTGCCGAGGCCTGCTCGCTGAGCTCGGCGATCTCGGCCACGAGACGGTCTTGCCCGATCACCGCACGGATGTCTTCGAACGTGGCCCGGAGGGCGGCAATCTGCTCAGAGAAATCCAGTGCGATCATGGTCCCCGAGCTTACCCGGCGCGGGTGGGGGCGACGTGCGGGTGGGCCCGCGGGCTCGCCCGTCAGCGCCGCGCGACGCCCGCGTCACGCAGGGCCAGGTCGGCGAGGCGCCGGACGACCTCGGGGTCGCCCGCTCGCCACGCCGCGACGGGGTCGGGCGACACGGCGAGCGCCGCCCGGGCGTCACGGCCGGTCAGTGCCCGCAGCGCGAGCAGGTCGTCGCCGCCGGGCAGGGCGAGCAGCGACCGGGTCGAGGAGGCGCGGCGCGCGAAGGCGATCCGCCCGCGCAGCCAGACCCACAGCACCACGAGGCTCGGCACCCCGGCCACGACGAGACCCGCGACCAGCGCGGCGCGGGCCACGCCGTCCTGCTGCTGCCGTCCGGCGTCGGCGAGGGCCTGCCCGGCACCGCTCGCTCCGTCGAAGGGTGCGCTGGCGGCATCACCGACCAGGGGCACCCCGGCCAGCGCGCGCGAGGCGTCCTGCATTGTCCCTTGGAAGCCGGCCCCCGCCTCCTCGAGTTGTCGCCCGAGGTCGGCGAAGGTGCCGATGAAGCCCGCGATCGCCACCCCGAGCACGACGAACACGACGACGAGGCCGATCGCCACCACGTCGCCGGTCACCTGGCGGGCACGGACGAGGGGTGACGACGAGTAGAGCTGCATGCTCACAGTGTGCCCGCCCGTCGCCGGTGGGCGGCGACGTGACGACGGATGCGCGCGAGCCCGGGCGGGCGCGCCCGGCGTCAGCGGGCGCCGAGGGCGGGCGTGCGGTCGGCGTAGCCGGCTCGGCCGGCCCGGGCGACGGCGTCGGGCAGTGCGGCGAGCAGGGCGTCGACGTCGGCCTCGGTCGAGGTGTGACCGACGGTCATGCGGAGCGCCCCGCGGGCCGCGTCGGGCGACAGCCCCATGCCGAGCAGCACGTGGGACGGTTCGGGGATGCCCGCCTGGCACGCGGACCCGGTCGACACGCTGACCCCGGCGGCGTCGAGCAAGAACAGCAACGAGTCGCCCTCGCACCCCTCGAAGGTGAAGTGGGCGTTGCCCGGTAGCCGGTCGACGGGGTCGCCGCGCAGCACCGCGCCGGGCACCGAGGCCAGCACGCCGGCGACCAGGCGGTCGCGCAACGGCTCGTAGTCGGCGTGCGGTTGCTCGGCCGCGACGGCGAAGGCCACGGCGGCCGGGGCGTCCTGGGTGCCCGAGCGCACCTGCCGCTGCTGGCCGCCGCCGTGGATGAGGGGCACGACCGTCGCCGACCGCGACAGCACGAGAGCTCCGATGCCGATCGGCCCGCCGATCTTGTGTGCGCTGACGCTGAGCGCCGCGAGCCCCGACGACGCGAAGTCGATCGGCACCTGGCCGTACGCCGCCACCGCGTCGGAGTGCACGGGCACGCCGTGGGCGGCGGCGAGCGCGACGACCTCGTCGACGGGCTGCATCGTGCCGACCTCGTTGTTGGCCCAGAGCAGGCTGACGAGGGCGACGTCGTCGTGCTCGTCGAGGGCCGCGGCGAGCGCGTCGACGCGCAGCCGGCCCTGCTCGTCGAGCGGCAGCCAGGTGACGACGGCGCCCTCGTACCGTTCGAGCCACTCGACGGTGTCGACGGTCGCGTGGTGCTCGCCGGCCGGGACGAGGAGGCGCGGGCGCGGTCGGTCGGACTGCCTCGCCCACCAGAGTCCCTTGATCGCGAGGTTGACCGCCTCGGTGCCGCCCGAGGTGAAGACGACCTCGATCGGGTCGCAGCCGAGGGTCACGGCGACGCGTTCTCGGGCCTCTTCGAGCACCCGTTTGGCGTTCTGCCCGGCCGAGTGGATCGACGACGGGTTGCCCACGGTGCCGAGCGCCTCGGCATAGGCGGCGATGGCCAGCGGGTGCATCGGGGTGGTGGCCGCGTGGTCGAGGTAGACGCTCATGGAAGGGTCCTCAGGCTGGGGTGGGGCGGGTGCGCCGGTGACGCCAGGTGATTTCGGGGCCGACGCGCGCCTCCTCTACTGTAAGTGCCGTGACCGACCTCGACCCCCTGCGCGACCTCGGCGTCCGCACCGGCCCCGACGGGCCGACCCTGCGGGTCTGGTCGTCGTCGGCGACGCGCGTCGACCTCGTGATCGACGACGCCCCTCACGACCGTGTCGTGCCGATGGTGCGTGACGAGCACGACGTCTGGAGCGCCACCGACGGCGCCCTCACCCCCGGTCGCCGGTACTGGCTGCGGGCCGACGGCCCCTCGGGCCCGGGCAGCGCCTTCGACCCGTCGCTCGAGCTGCTCGACCCGTACGCGCGGGGGCTCGGTCGCACCGGCCGGGGCACGTGGCGCTCGGCGGTCGTCGACGAGGCGTTCGACTGGGGCGGGGTCGAGAAGCCGCGCACGCCGCTCGACCGGGTCGTGGTCTACGAGGCGCACGTCAGGGGCCTCACCCGGCTGGCGCCGTTCGTGCCCGAAGAGCTGCGGGGCAGCTACGCCGGCCTCGCCGCCGAGTCGACCATCGCCTACCTTCAGGGGCTCGGCGTCACGGCCGTGCAGCTGCTGCCGGTGCACCAGCACGTCGACGAGCAGCGCCTCGTCGCGCAGGGCATCGAGAACTACTGGGGCTACAACACCCTGAACTACTTCGCGCCGCACGCCGCGTACGCGAGCCGCGACGCCCAGCTCGCCGGGGCGTCCGCGATCGTTCGCGAGTTCAAGGGCATGGTGCGCCTGTTGCACGAGGCCGGCATCGAGGTCTACCTCGACGTCGTCTACAACCACACCGCCGAAGAGGGCGAGGTCGGCGGGCCGGTGACGAGCCTCCGTGGTCTCGACGGCGCCGCCTACTACCGACACGACGCCGAGGGCCGACCCGTCGACGTGACCGGCTGCGGCAACTCGCTCGACACCAGCACGCCCGCCGCCTCGCGACTCGTGCTCGACTCGCTGCGCTACTGGGCGAACGAGGTGCAGATCGACGGGTTCCGGTTCGACCTGGCGGCCACCCTCGGGCGGGGCGCCGACCACGTCTTCGACCCCGAGCACCCGCTGCTCTCGGCGATCGTGAACGACCCGGCGCTCGAGGGCGTGAAGATGATCGCCGAGCCGTGGGACGTCGGGCTCGGCGGCTGGCAGACCGGCGCCTTCCCCGAGGGCTGGATCGAGTGGAACGACCGCTTCCGCAACCGGGCCCGCGACTTCTGGTTGACCGACATCGCCGCCGCGCGGTCGCAGGGTGCTCCCCCGTCGGGTCTCGGCACCTTCGCCTCGAAGCTGAGCGGGTCGAGCAACATCTACGCCCGCGAGCGCGGCCCGCTGTCGGGCGTCAACTTCGTCACGGCGCACGACGGGTTCACGCTGCTCGACCTCGTCTCGTACGACGGCAAGCACAACCTCAGCAACGGCGAGGCCAACCGCGACGGCACCGACGACAACCGTTCGTTCAACCACGGCGTCGAGGGCGACAGCGTCAACCCCTGGATCTCGGACGCCCGACGCCGCTCGATGCGCAACCTGCTCGCCACCCTGTTCGTCTCGGCCGGCATCCCGATGCTGACGGCCGGCGACGAACGCGGTCGCACCCAGCACGGCAACAACAACGCGTACTGCACCGACAGCGAGCTGACCTGGGTCGACTGGACCGACGAGCCCTGGCACCGCGACCTGCACGACGACGTCGCGACGCTCGCCCGGCTGCGGGCGGAGAACCCCGCGCTGCGCCCGTCGCGCTTCGGCCTCGACGGCGCCTGCACGCTGAGCGCCAACGAGATGTCGTGGCACTCGGCCTCGGGTGACGAGATGCGGCCCGACGAGTGGAACGACCCGGGCGTCCGCACCCTGCAGTACCTCGCCGTCTCGACCCCGGAGCACGAGGCGCCCAACACCGTGCTGGTCGTGGTGCACGGTGCCGAGACGAGCGTCACGGTGACGCTCCCCCGCCACGAGGGCGTCACCTCGTACGACGCCCTGTGGTCGAGCGACGACCGGAGCCTGCCCCGTGACACCGCCCCCGGCGACGAACTGATCGTCTCGGGGCCGACCGTCGTGCTGTTCCGCGGCGTGACCGTCGACGCCGACACGACCGACGAGGCCGGCACGAGCGGCGAGGCCGACGCCACCGACGGGGCCGACGCAACCCACGGGGCCGACGCGACCGGCACGACCGGCGACGCCGTCGAGACCGGCGCGTGACGAAACCGACCGCAGGAGGCGCGCGCGGCCCCGCCACGCCGGCCACGGTCGCGCTCACCGCGGCCGGCATCGCCTTCACCCCGCACACCTACGAGCACCACGACACGGCGACGAACTTCGGCGAGGAGGCCGCGGCCGAGCTCGGCCTGTCCGAGGAGCGCGTCTTCAAGACCCTCGTGGCCGACGCCGACGGCACCCTCGTCGTGGGAGTCGTCCCGGTCTCCGGTCGCCTCGACCTCAAGGCCCTCGCCGCAGCCGTCGGAGCGAAGAAGGCCTCGCTCGCCGACCCCGCCCTGGTCGAACGCCGCACGGGCTACGTCGTCGGCGGCATCAGCCCGCTCGGCCAGAAGACCGCCGCGACGACCGTCGTCGACGCGAGCGCCGCCTCCTTCCCGTCGGTGTTCGTCAGCGGCGGGAGGCGCGGGTTCGACATCGAGATCGCCCCCGACGACCTCGTGCGCGCCACCGGTGGCACCTACGCGGCGATCCGTCGCGACTGACGCCCGCCGCGCCTCCCGCACACCAGCCCGCGGAGCCCACGCCGCCACGAAGTGGACACCGCGCCACGGAAAGACGTGGCGCGGTGTCCACTTCGTGGCGCGAAGCGAAGCGGCGGGTGCCGGGTCGGCAGAGCAGGGCAGGCGGCAGGGCAGTTCAGGCGGCAGGGCAGTTCGGGCGGCGGCGGGCACACGGCCAGCGCGGGCTAGGGTCGGGCGCATGACCGGCAGTCCGGCCCGGATCGAGGGCACGCTCACCTCGTGGGACGACGACCGCGGGTTCGGGTTCCTCACCCCGGTCTCGGGGCGGGGTCGTGCCTTCGTGCACATCACGGCGTTCAGCCGGGGGTCGGCCCGGCCGCGCGTGGGCGACGCCTTCTCGTACGAGGTCGACCGGCACGGCGACCGGGGGCCGGCGGCGGTCCGCGTCGCACCGGTCGGTGGCCGGTGGTCGGCGCCCCGGGCCCGGGCGCCGCGCCCGACCCGAGGCGGGCGGGTCGCGCTCGTCGTGGGGCTCGTGCTCGCGGTGGCGATCGTGGTCGCCGTGGGCGTGCTCGCCACGACCGGTGCTCGGGCGACGGCCGTCGACGACGCCGTGCCCTGGCTGATCGGCGGCGCCCTCGTGCTCAGCCTGGCGACGGCCGTCGTCTACGCCGTCGACAAGTCCGCCGCCCGCCACGGACGACGCCGCGTACCCGAACGCGTCCTGCTGCTGCTCGGGCTGTTCGGCGGCTGGCCCGGAGCCCTCGTCGCACAGCAGCTGCTGCGTCACAAGACGAGCAAGCGGTCGTTCCAGGTCGCCTTCTGGGCCACGGTGGCCGTCGACGTGCTGGCCGTCGCGGCCGCCCTCGTGCTCGTCGGCTAGCACCGCGCGCCTGCCCGCCGGCACGCGCACCGCCGGCACGCGCACCGAGACCCCGGTGAACCGCCGAGACACTCGTGCGCGCGCGAGTGTCTCGGCGACCTCCTGGGGTCTCGGCGACCTCAGACCAGCTGCTTCTCGCGGGCGAAGTGGCAGGCGGCCGTGTGGTCGGCGCCGTCGCGGCCGTGCGGCAGCATGGTGGGCACCTCGTCCTCGCACCGAGAGCGCTGGGCCTCGGGCAGCATCGCGTACAGCGGGCACCGGCTGCGGAACCGGCAACCCGTCTGCTTGACGGTCGGCGTCGGCGGGTCGCCCGGCAGCACGATGTGCTCGCGGGCGCGCTCCTTGACCGGGTCGGGCACCGGTACGGCCGAGAGCAGCGCCTGGGTGTAGGGGTGCAGCGGGTGCTCGAACACCTCGTCGACCGGGCCCGTCTCGACCGTGCGGCCGAGGTACATCACCGTGACCCGGTCGGCCACGTGCCGGATGACCGAGAGGTCGTGCGACACGAACAGGTACGACAGGTCGAGCTTCGCCTTGAGCTCGGCCAGCAGGTTGAGCACGCCGGCCTGGATCGACACGTCGAGCGCCGACACCGGTTCGTCGAGCACGATCAGCTTCGGGTCGGCGGCCAGCGCCCGGGCGATCGAGATGCGCTGCCGCTGTCCGCCCGAGAACTCGTGCGGGTAGCGGGTCGCCGCAGCCGCCTCGAGCCCGACGAGCCGCATCAGCTCGGGCACGCGGCGCGACACCTCGTCACGGGGCCGCCCGATTGCGAGCAGCGGTTCGGCGATGATGTCGCTGACCGGCTGGCGGGGGTCGAGGCTGGCCATGGGGTCTTGGAAGACCATCGACACGGCGCCGCGCAACCGCTTGACGGTCGACGCGTCGAGCTTGCGGTCGAGGGCCGTGCCGAGCAACTCGATGGTGCCGGCCTCGGGCACGCGGAGGTCCATGATCTCGTGCAGGGTCGTGCTCTTGCCCGAGCCCGACTCGCCCACGAGCCCGAGCGTCTCGCCCTCGCGCACGTCGAGGTCGACACCGTCGACGGCCCAGACGCTGCCGACCCGGCGCTTGAACACCGAGCCCTTCGTCAGCGGGAAGGTCTTGACCAGCCCGTCGACGTGCAGCACGCGGTCGCGAGAAGCCCGGGGCACCGCGGCGAGGGCCGAGGTGAGGGCGGGCGGCAGGTCGTAGACGTCCTCGGGGTCGGTGCCCTCGCCGACGAGCTGGTCGGAGTGCAGGCACGCGGCCCGGTGGCCGGCCTCGACCGCGGGGGCCTGCTCGAGGGCGGGTTCGTCGACCCGGCACTCGGCCGTCGCCAGCGGGCAGCGTGCCGCGAACGGGCAGCCGGGGGCGAGCGACAGCAGCGACGGCGGCGTGCCCGGGATCGGCACGAGCGGCTGGTCCGAGCGCTGGTCGAGGCGTGGCAGCGCTCCGATGAGGCCGACCGTGTACGGCATGCGGGGGTGGGCGAACAGGTCGTCCGCGGTGGCCGTCTCGACGACGCGACCCGCGTACATCACGGCGATTCGGTCGGCGAACCCGGCGATGACGCCGAGGTCGTGGCTGACGAAGATCAAGGCGGCCCCGGTCTCGCGCTGGGCCGTCCGCAGCACCGAGATGACCTGGGCCTGGATGGTCACGTCGAGGGCCGTGGTCGGCTCGTCCGCCAAGATCACGTCGGGGTCGTTGGCGATCGCCATCGCGATCATGGCTCGCTGCCGCATGCCCCCCGAGAACTCGTGCGGGAACGAATCGACCCGGCGCTCGGGTTCGGGGATGCCGACCAGCCCGAGCAGCTCGACGGCCCGCTCGCGAGCCTGCTTCTTCGAGCCTCCGCGGTGGATGAGCACCGTCTCGGCGATCTGCTGACCCACCGTGTAGACCGGCGTGAAGGCCGACAGGGGGTCTTGGAAGACCATGGCGATGCGCTTGCCGCGGATCGCCGACATCGACTTGTCGCTGCGACCGAGCAGCTCGTCCCCGTCGAGCGTGATCGACCCCGTCACCTGGGCGGTGGCGGGCAGCAGGCCGAGCACGGCCAGGCTCGTGACCGACTTGCCCGAGCCCGACTCGCCCACGATGCCGAGCACCTCGCCGCGTCGCAGCGTCAGGTCGACGCCGCGCACGGCGCGCACGTCGCCGTCGGGGGTCGGGAAGGTCACGGTCAGGTCGTGCACCTCGAGCACCGGGGCCGAGGAGGCGCGGGTGCGGTCGACCGGTTCGGTGAGCGTCATGCGCGCTCCCCCTTCTCGTCGTTCGTGCGGGGCGGGGCAGCGGAGCCGACGTCGGCCCCGGGGGCGGGGCTCGCGGTCTCGGAGACGCCGCCGGTGCGACCGAGGGGCGCCGCGCCTCCTCGGCCCTCGGCCGTTCGGCCGCGCGTGCGGCGACGCCGGCCGGTGCGACCCGCCGTCGAGGTCGGGTCGAGCGCGTCGCGCAGGCCGTCGCCCAGCAGGTTGCTCGCGAGCGCGAAGACGATCAAGGCGCCGGCCGCGAAGAAGAACAGCCAGGGCTTGGTCGTGGCCGCGCTCTGGTTCTGGGCGATGAGCGTGCCGAGCGACACGTCGGGGGGCTGCACGCCGAAGCCGAAGTACGAGAGCCCCGACTCGGTCAGCACCGCGGCCCCGATCGCGATCGTGGCGTCGATCACCAGGAACGACGCGACGTTCGGCAGGATGTGCCGCACGATGATCGTGAAGTGGCCGATGCCCATGTAGCGCGCGGCCCGGATGAACTCCCTCTCTTTGATGCTGAGGGTGAGCGAGCGCACGACGCGAGCCGTGATCATCCAGCCGAACAGGGCGAGCAGGGCGACGAGGATGAGCCAGCCGTACTGCTTCAGGCGCGGCGACAGGATCGCGATGATCAAGAACGACGGCAGCACGAGCAGCAGGTCGACGAAGACCATCACGGCCCGGTCGACCCAGCCGCCGAAGTAGCCCGCCATCGCACCGAGCATCCCGGCGATGACGGTCGAGAACAGCGCGACGAGCAGGCCGATCAACAGCGACTTCTGCAGGCCCCGGGCGGTCTGGGCGAACACGTCCTGGCCGATGTTGTTCGTGCCGAACCAGTGGGCGCCGGTCGGCGGCGACGACAGGGCCGTGTAGTCGATGTAGTCGTAGGCGTATGGCGAGACGAGCGGGCCGACGAACGCGAAGACGAAGAGCAGCACGACGGTCACGAGGCCGACGGTGGCGCCGCGGTTGGCGAACAGGCGTCTGAAGGTCAGCACGAGGCGGTTCGGCGTCGTCGCCGCCGCCTCTTCTCGCGACTCGGGCACGACGGCGTCGGACGGGCCCTCGAGGAGGTCGGGTGTGAACCGGGTCATGGGGCGGCCCTACTTCTGCGCTCGGACGCGCGGGTCGAGCACCGCGTTCAGCACGTCCGACACGAAGCCGGCGAGCAGCACGACGACGGCGCTGTACAAGGTGTACGTGACGACGACGTTGATGTCGTTGGTCTGGACGGCGTCGATGAACCAGGCGCCGAGGCCGTTCCACGCGAAGATCTTCTCGGTGAACGTGGCGCCGGTCAGCACCCCCAAGAAGGCGAAGGCGAACAGGGTCGTCATCGGGATGAGGGCGGTCCGCAACCCGTGCTTGAAGATCGCCGGCCGACGGCGCAGCCCCTTGGCCCGGGCGGTGCGGATGTAGTCGGCCTGCAGCACGTCGAGCATCGTCGCCCGCTGGTACCGGCTGTAGACCGCGATGAGGCCGACGCCGATCGAGACGGTCGGCAGCAGGAGGTGCGCGATGCGGTCCCAGGCGATCGTGCCGAAGCCGCCGGCGAGGTTGGGCGTCGCCTCACCGGTGAAGGTGATCAGCTGGTAGCCCAGGACGTCGTTGAGCTTCGTCGCCCCGATCTTCAGCAGCACCGCAGTGAGGAACACCGGGGTCGAGATCAGGACGAACGACAGCACTGACGAGACCCGGTCCGAGAACGCGTACTGCCGGATGGCGTTCCAGGTGCCGACCACGACGGCCAGCACGATGCCGAGGATCGACCCGACCAGCAGGAGGCGCAGGCTGACGCCCAGCCGCGGCCCGAATTCTTGAGCCACCGGCTTGTCCTGGATGGTCTGGCCGAGGTCGCCGGTCACGGCGCCACCGAGCCAGTGGACGTACCGGTCGCCGAGGGGGTCCTTGTCGTTGACGCCGATCGAGGTGAGCTTGGCGTCGACCACCTCGGAGGAAGGACGCGGATTGCGATCGGCGTAGACGGAGCGTGGGTTGAGGGTCGCCGAGGCGAGGAAGTAGGTGAGCGACGTCGCGATGAAGACCAGGGCGACGTAGTACACCAGCCGGCGGGCGAGGAATCGAGCCATGGCAGATCACACTAGACGTACCCCGAGCCCCGACCAGCTGGCCAGGTTTCGAGCGTGTAACGAATTCTCATGAAAGTTTGCGTGGATTCAAGGCATCCGTACATTTGTGCACACGCTGTCAGGTGTCGAAAGGCGCTGCGCCTCGTGACAACACGGGCCGCCGTCGCCCTCGCAGGCACCCTGATCAGCATTTCTCACCACGATGCAGTTCGGAGTGCCATGAAGATCACGAAGAAGCTCGGCCTCGCTGCCGGCCTCGTCAGCATCGCCCTCGTCGTCACGGCGTGCAGCGGCGGCGGCGGCACCGACGGCGACGGGGCCGCCCAGAACGGCCAGTTGTCCCCCGACGGCGACATCAACGCCACCGCGGCGGCCGACGTCGAGCAGGGCGGCACGCTCACCCTGCCCCTGCAGCAGCTGCCCTCGCAGTGGAACTACGCGCAACTCGACGGAGCACTCGGCGACGCGGCGCTGATCGAGAGCGCCGTGCTCCCCCAGCCGTTCCGGATCGACGAGAAGGGCGTGCCGCAGCTCGACGAGAACCTCGTCACGAGCGCCGAGGCGACGAGCGACGACCCGCTCGTCGTGACCTACGACATCAACCCCGACGCGGTGTGGAACGACGGCACGCCGATCACGGTCGCCGACTTCCAGGCCTGGAAGACCGCCCTCGACGGCTCGAACGCCGAGTACCAGGTGGGCAGCACCCTCGGCCCCGACCGCATGGCCTCGGTCGAGGCGGGTTCGAGCGACAAGCAGGTCGTCGTGACCTACTCCGAGCCGTTCTCGGACTGGAAGAGCATGTTCGCCCCGCTCTACCCGGCGAGCCTCTACAACGACCCGACCGCGTTCAACACGGCCTACGTCGACGCGCTGCCCGTGTCGGCCGGGCCCTACAAGGTCGACACCATCGACACGACCGCCCAGACCGTCACCATCGTGCCGAACGAGATGTGGTGGGGCGACGCCCCCAAGCTCGACTCGATCGTGTTCCGGGCCCTCGACAGCGACGCGGACATCGACGCCTACCTGAACGGTGAGATCGACTACGTGACGGGCAACTCGTCCGAGCGGTACGACCGCCTGAAGGACGCGAAGGACACGGACATCAGGGCGGCACCGTCCAACCGGTACACGCACGTCGACTTCAGCACCCAGGGCGTGCTCGCCGACGAGAAGATCCGTCAGGCGATCCAGCACGCCGTCGACCGCGAGGCGCTCGGCAAGGTCATCACGGGCACCCTGCCCTACGAACTGACGACGCTGAACAACCACCTGTTCCTCAGCACGGACGGCGCCTACCAGGACAACGCGAAGGAGACGGGCGACTACGACGTCGACGAGGCCAAGAAGATCCTCGCCGACGACGGGTGGGAGCTCGACGGCGACGTGCTCGAGAAGGACGGTGAGAAGCTCGAGATCGCCGTCACCATCCCCTCGGGCACGCCGATCTCGCAGCAACTGTCGGAAGTCATGCAGAGCCAGCTCGCCGCCGTCGGCATCACGCTGACGATCAACGCGGTGGCCGTCGACGCCTTCTTCGAGGACAACGTCACGCCCGGCAACTACGACATGACGATCTTCGTCTGGCAGGGCACCGGCTACCAGGCGTCCAGCGTCAGCATCTACAACTCCGACGAGCAGGGCCAGAACTACGGTCGCGTCTCGAGCCCCGAGATCGACGACCTGCTGAGCGAGGCCGTGGGCGAGGGCGACCCCGACACGGCGGCCGACCTGTACAACCAGGCCGACGAGAAGATCTGGGAGATCGGGCACTCGATGCCGATCATCCAGGCGCCGTTCATCTCGTTCCAGAGCCCGAAGCTCGCGAACTACGGCGCCCGCGCCGGAGCGAGCGACGTCGACTGGACGATCGTCGGCTTCACGAAGTAGACCGCGCCACCCCGGGCCCGTCCGCCCTCTCGCTCAGCGGGAGGCCGGACGGGCCCTTCGCGTCCGCACCTGACGTCGCTGCGCCTCCACCAGTCCTGTCGCGAGGGCGTAGCCCGCGTAGCCGAGCAACGCGACGGCCAGCAGCGGCACGATCCACGACCGGGCGTCGCCGTTCACGACCTGGTTGACGAAGCCGAGCCAGGGCACCGAGTACCACAGGGTGCCCCGCACCTGCTCGGGCAGCACGAGGGCGGCGTCGGGCTCGGAGTTCGCGTCACCCTTCGTGACGAACGCCGTGCCGCCGTCCGACGACGACACGATCTCGGTGACCCGGTGGCTGATCACCTCGGGCCGACCGCTCTCGATCTGGTAGGTCACGACGTCGCCGAGGCGGATCTCGTCGACCGGCGTCGGCGCCACCACGATCAGGGTGCCCGGGGGCAGTCGCGGTTCCATCGAGCCGGTCAGCACGGTGAGGGGCGTCGCCCCGGCCGCCTTGGGCACGACGATGAGCACCACGGCGAGCCCGAGCACCACGGCGAACAGACCCGCGCTGAGCCCGAGACCGAGGGCGTGCCGCAGCCCCCTGCCGCGCACGGCTGCGCGGCGGCCGCTCACGGCTGCGCGGCGGCCGCTCACGGCGGCGCGGCGGCCGCTCACGGCTGCGCGGCGGCCGCTCACGGCTGCTCCCCCGAGGCCCCGTCGTCGTCGACGCCCGCCCGACGTCGTCCGACCGCCACGAACGCGCCCGACAGCACGGCGATCGCCGCGATCAGCAGCGGCAACCAGCTGCCCCTCAGGGGCGACGGCACGAAGTCGTCCAGAGCGTCCAGGGCGTGGACGGGCAGGTCCGTGTCGCCCCACGAGCCGACTCCGCCGCCCGACCCTCTCGTGCCGTCGACGGAGGACGCCGCCCCGCCGGCCGGAGCAGCCGAGGAGGCGCGGGTCGCCACCGCCTCGACGGTCGCGCTCGACGCGCGGTCGCCCCCCGCGCCTCCTGGGGTCGCGTCGTCACCGACGCCGGGGTCCGAGGTCTCGGCCCCCGCGCAGCCCGCGACGAGGGCGCCCCCCGTCAGGCCGGTGAGCGTGACGAGGACGCCGAAGTCGAGCGTCTGTTCGTCCGTGCCGGCACCCGCGGACTCGTCGAGGGCGACCGCGACGGTGATCGGTGCCTCCTGCCCGGCGGCGAGCCGGACCGGGGCGAGCACCGGGGTGCACCCGTCGTCGGCCAGGGTGACGGGCGGCACCTCGCCGAGGTCGAGGTCGGAGTGCGAGCTGACCGTGACCGTCTCGGCGAACGCGGCCGACGAGGCCGTGACGTCGACGAGCCGGGCCCCGAGCGTGGCGGGCCCGGTCGAGACGTTCTTCACCCAGAAGGTGCCGGTCGTGCTCGCCCCCGGCACGAGCCGGAGGTCGTCGCCGAACAGGGCGGAGTCGAGCCGACCCTGCCAGTGCCGGCCGTCGTCGCTCACCATGAGGCGCGGGGCCTCGCCCGCGACCGCCGGCGCCGGGGTCGCCAGGGCACCGCCGACCGCCGCGACGAGGGCCGCGGCGGTGACGGCGGCGACGACCGGTCGACCGTGTCTCACGGGCACTGGATGTTCCTCGTGCCGTACTGGTCGTAGACCACCCTCAGGGTGCCGACGGCCATGAGGTCGGTCGGCTGGCCGTCGACCACGACCCGGATGTCGACGGTGATCGGTCCGTCGCCGAACGGGTCCTTCGGAAGGGTGTCGCGGGTGAAGGCGAAGTGCGGGTAGTCGCCCGTCTGCTCGGAGTTCGAGACGCGGGTAATGCCGACGTAGCTCGCGTAGCGGGTCGCGGTCGCTCGCGACGACGGGTCGAAGTCGAGCCACGCGTAGGCCTCGCCGTCGGGCCGGCAGACGGCCGCCTGCGCCGGCGCGATCGTGTTGTTCTGCACGATGCGGCGGTCCAGCGGAGTCGCCGTCCACGACCCGGCGGCGAGCGAGACGGTGAGGGTCGGGTTGACGCGGCCCGTGGGCGAGGACGTCGCGATCGAGGTCCGCAGGCACCAGGTGACGGACGCCTTGCTCGCGAGCGTCCCCGTCATGTTCGGGACGGCCGCCCAGGTGCCCTCGACCCGGCCCGAGCCCACGGGGGCGGAGGCGGTGCAGTCCGAGGCGGAGGGGACGGGCCAGGCCACGAGGACGATCGACCGGGCGAGCTCGGTCGAGCTGCCCGAGCTGAGCATGCCGCCGGTCGAGTAGGTGGCCTGGACGGTGCCGGCGTTCGTGACGGTCCACGGCGCGGTCAACGACCTCGTCGAACCGGCGTAGTCGGCCTGCAGGCCGTCCACCGTGCCGGCCGAGAGCGCGACCGCGCCGGTCCTGACCTGCTCGGTCAGGGTGGCGTTCGCCGTCCAGAGCGCGGCCGCCGCGCCTCCTGACGCCAGGACGACGCCCACGATCGCGCCGACGACGAGGGCGGCCGTCGCGCGGCGGGCCGAGGGGCGTGCCCGACGGCCCGTCACGGCGCCACCTGCGTGCCGGTCAGGACGAGCCCGATCGACGAGGTCTGGTTCTGCACGGCTGCCGGTGCGTCGCCGTCGAGCGTGACGACCACGCATCCGGTGACGGTCACCCCGGCGGGCATCGTGAAGTAGCCGCT
Organism: Frigoribacterium sp. VKM Ac-1396; assembly: GCF_015350895.1. Classification (NCBI taxonomy): domain Bacteria; kingdom Bacillati; phylum Actinomycetota; class Actinomycetes; order Micrococcales; family Microbacteriaceae; genus Frigoribacterium; species Frigoribacterium sp. VKM Ac-1396. The sequence continues at coordinate 825,694 of NZ_JADKSD010000001.1, forward strand.
GCCGGTGTCGAAGCTCGAGGGGCGGGCCGAGTAGCCGCCCACGCCGGTGGTGCAGTCCGCCGACCTCGCCACGGCGGTCAGCCGGACCGTCAGCTCGCCGACGAGCGACGACGTCGACGCGGTGGTGGTCCCGGCGGCGACCCTCATGGCGAGGTCGACCGAGCCGGTGTTGGTCGCGGTGAAGGTGCCGGCGGTCGCCCCGCCGGGGCCGAGCACGGTCGCGTCGAGGGCCGTGACGGCGCCGACCGAGAGGCCTGCCGTGCCCGAGCTGACCGTGACGGCGGTGGGGGCCACCGAGCCGTTCCACAGCGCGTACGTGCCCCCGGTCGCCACGAGGGCGACGGCGACGGACCCGCCCACGACGGCCGTCCCCGCCCAGAGCGAGCGCAGCGGGCGACGAGGCGAGGAGGCGCGCTCGGCCGAGCGGTGACGCGCGCGTCCCGCAGGTGACGGTCTCGACATCGGCTCACCCCCTGGCGGTCGGTCGTGCGGTGGTCCGGGCCCCGGTGGTCGGCCGGGTCGGATGAGGAGGTGGCGGCCGGACCGCGTCGGGTGCGGTCCGGTCGCCGGTCGGTGCGGCGGGTGCGGGGCCGACGCGCGGCCCCCACGCGCTACGCGATGGCGCGCTGCTTGAGCGTGAAGGTCAGCTTGCTCAGGTCGAGCGTGCCGCCCTGGCTGGCGGCGTCGGTGACGGTCGAGGGCAGCTCGACGACGAAGGTCACCACGGCCGAGGTGCTGCCGGCGGCGACGGGGGCGACGACGTAGCTGCCGGCCGTGCTGCCGGCGCTGACGCCCGCGGGCAGGGTCGAGTTGCCGGCGGCGGTCGAGACGGTGAGCGCGTTCGTCACGTACGGCTTCAGGCTGCCGGTGACCGACGTCGCGTCGTAGGTGAGGTCTGCCCGCAGGTCGGTGCCGGAAGCCACGATGGTGATCGGCTGCGTGAACTGCAGCTTGCTGCCGGGGACCACCTTGTAGGCCGCGACCTGGGCCGTGGTGAGGGCCGTGCTGCGGCCGTTCGTGACGTCGGTCCAGCTGCCGGCCGACGAGGGGGCGAGCGACAGGGTGCCCGAGGCGACGCTCGAAGCGTTGACCTCGGTGCTGGCGTTCCAGAGGGCGAAGGTGCCGGCGCCCCCGAGGAGGAGGGCGATGCCGGCGGCACCGGCGACGGCACCCGTGACGAGCTTGTTCATGGTCGGTCCTGTTCCGCGCGCCGGGGCGCGCTCGAGCACCGCCGTGCGCCGTCGGTCGGGTCGACGTCGGGGTGGCGCACGGCGTTGCAGGGCTGTCGGCTCCGGGTCGGGCGGCCGATCGGTGTCGTCGGGCGCCGGGCTCTCGGGGAGTTCGGGTCCATCGGGCGGGCAGGCCGCGACGACGTGTCCGACAATACGCGGTCCCCCAAAGTGCCGACAGGTTTTCTATGCATCTGCATGCACCCAGTTGGGGGGACAAAACGTACCGTGACGTCTGTCGGCGTCAGGGCGGACACGTCCGTGTCCCCCGACCGCTCGCTCGACCACGCCGACGCTCCCTCGGCGGGCGGGGCCGGGACCCGCCGCGCCAGACCGGGTACGGTCGACATCGTGGCGACAGCATACGAACCCAGAGTCGGGCGGATCCCCATCACGGGACTCACCCCGACGACCCCCGACCGCGTGTTCCCGACGAAGGCCTTCTCCGGCGAGGTGGTCACCTTCGGGGCGACCGTCTTCCGCGAGGGTCACGACCTGATCGGAGCCGATCTCGTCACGACCGATCCCGAGGGGGTCGAGGCCCGGCACCGCATGGTCGCCGGCATCCCCGGCACCGACCGGTGGACGGCCCAGGTGCAGCTCGAGGCCGAGGGCGACTGGACCTGGCAGGTCGAGGCGTACACCGACGACTGGGCCACCTGGCTGCACGCTGCCGAGATCAAGGTGCCGGCCGGCCTCGACGTCGAGGTCACCTTCGCCCTCGGCAGCCGGCTGCTGACCGACGCCGTGGCCGACCACCCCGACACGACGCTCATCCGCGACGCCGCCAAGGCGCTCTCGAACGCCGCGCTCTCCCCCGCCGCGCGCCTCCGGGTCGCGACCGACCCGCGCCTCGCCGCCGTCCTCGCGGTCACGCCGCTGGCCAGCCTGGTCACCCGCAGCGCCCCCGAGGCCCTGCGCGTCGAGCGCAGCCGCGCCGGCCTCGGCAGCTGGTACGAGTTCTTCCCGCGCAGCGAGGGCGCCCGCAAGCAGGCCGACGGCACCTGGAAGAGCGGCACGTTCCGCACGGCCGCCCGTCGACTGCCGTCGATCGCCCGCATGGGCTTCGACGTCGTGTACATCCCGCCGGTGCACCCCATCGGCACGACGTTCCGCAAGGGGCCGAACAACACGCTGACCGCCGGGCCCGAAGACCCCGGGTCGCCGTACGCCATCGGTTCGCCCGACGGCGGGCACGACGCCGTCCACCCCGACCTCGGCACGGTCGCCGACTTCCGCTGGTTCGTCGACGCCGCCAAGAACGCCGGCCTCGAGCTCGCACTCGACCTGGCCCTGCAGTGCTCGCCCGACCACCCCTGGGTCACCGAGCACCCCGAGTGGTTCACGACGCTGCCCGACGGCACGATCGCCTACGCCGAGAACCCGCCGAAGAAGTACCAGGACATCTACCCCCTGAACTTCGACAACGACTACGAGGGCGTCAGCCGTGAGGTGCTCCGCATCGTGCGGCACTGGATCGAGCTCGGCGTCACGATCTTCCGGGTGGACAACCCGCACACCAAGCCGGTGCGCTTCTGGGAGTGGCTGCTGCACGAGATCCGCAGCACGAACCCCGAGGTCGTCTTCTTGTCCGAGGCCTTCACCAAGCCGGCCATGATGCAGGCTCTCGCCCAGGTGGGGTTCCACCAGTCGTACACGTACTTCACCTGGCGCAACGAGAAGTGGGAGCTCGAGGAGTACCTCGACGAGCTGTCGAAGGAGACCAGCGCCTGGCTGCGCCCGAACCTCTTCGTCAACACGCACGACATCCTCACGCCCTACCTGCAGTTCGGCGGACCCGCGGCGTACAAGATCCGCGCCGCGATCGCCGCGACGGCGTCGCCGACCTGGGGCGTCTACTCGGGCTACGAGCTCTTCGAGGACGTGGCCCGACCCGGCAGCGAAGAGAACATCGACAACGAGAAGTACGAGTTCAAGCCGCGCGACTGGGCCGCCGCCGAAGAGGCCGGGGCGTCGCTGGCGCCGTACCTCACGCAGCTCAACCGCATCCGCGCCTCGCACCCGGCGCTGCGTCAGCTGCGCAACCTCGAGATCCACTCGAGCGACGACGAGTCGATCCTGGTCTTCTCGAAGTACCTGTCGCGGGCGCACACCCGCAGCGGTCGCGCCGACGGCATCATCGTCGTCGCCAACGTCGACCCGCACTCGGCGCGCGAGACCACCGTCCACCTCGACGTGACGAAGTTCGGGCTGCAGCCCGGTGGCACCTACACCGTGCGCGACCTCATCACCGGTCAGTCGTGGACCTGGGGCGACGACAACTACGTCCGGCTGGACGCCTTCGTCGAACCGGTGCACGTCCTCTCCGTCGACCTCAACCGAGCCCCGTAGGAGCGACCCGATGACCACCACTCCCCCGACCGAGCCCGACGCGACCCCGGCGGCCGAGCCCGACACGACGCCGGCCTCTGCGGCCGAGCCCGATACGACCTTCGCCCTGGGCGACGACGAGGTCCACGCCGCCGCCGCCGGCACCCACGACCACCCCCACGCCGTCCTCGGGGCGCACCCCCGCGGGGGTCGGACCGCCGTGCGCGTCGTCCGACCGTTGGCCGACACGGTCACGGTGACCGGCGCCTCCGGGTCGTCGTTCACCCTCGAGCACGTCGCGCACGGCCTCTGGCAGGGCGTCACGAGCGAGCCCCTCGGTGCCTACACGGTCGAGGCGACCTACCAAGGAGGCGCGGCGTGGGTCTCCGACGACCCGTACCGCTTCGCGCCCACCGTCACCGAGTTCGACCTCTACCTCTTCGGCGAGGGACGCCACGAGCAGCTCTGGAAGATGCTCGGCAGCCACGTGCGCGAGCACGAGGGCGTCACCGGCACCTCCTTCGCCGTCTGGGCGCCGCACGCGCGTGCCGTCCGCGTGAAGGGCGACCTCAACGGCTGGAACGGCGAGCGACACGCGATGCGTCGACTCGACGGCAACGGCATCTGGGAGCTCTTCGTGCCCGGCGTCGACGGCGGCGTCTACAAGTACGAGATCCTCACCGCCGACGACGTCTGGGTCGAGCGGGCCGACCCGATGGCGCGCACCTCCGAGGTGCCGCCGCTGACCGGCTCGGTCATCACGAAGGCCGCCCACGCCTGGTCGGACGACGCGTGGATGACCTCCCGCGCCGAGAACGACGTGCACCAGGGGCCGATGAGCGTCTACGAGCTGCACGTCGGCTCGTGGCGCCCCGGCCTCTCGTACCGCGAGCTCGCCGACCAGCTGATCGAGTACGTCGGTGACCTGGGCTTCACCCACGTCGAGTTCATGCCGCTCGCCGAGCACCCCTTCGGCGGCTCGTGGGGTTACCAGGTGACCGGCTACTACGCCGTGACCAGCCGGTTCGGCAGCCCCGACGACCTGCGGTACCTGATCGACCGGCTGCACCAGGCCGGCATCGGCGTCATCATGGACTGGGTGCCCGGGCACTTCCCCAAAGACGAGTGGGCCCTCGCGAAGTTCGACGGCCAGGCCGTCTACGAGCACTCCGACCCGCGTCGCGGCGAGCAGCCCGACTGGGGCACCCTGGTCTTCAACTTCGGCGACTCGCAGGTGCGGAACTTCCTCGTCGCGAACGCCCTCTACTGGCTCGAAGAGTTCCACATCGACGGGCTGCGCGTCGACGCCGTCGCCTCGATGCTCTACCTCGACTACAGCCGCAACGAGGGCGAGTGGCTGCCGAACGAACACGGCGGCCGCGAGAACCTCGAGGCGATCAGCTTCTTGCAAGAGGCGAACGCGACGGCGTACAAGCGTCACCCGGGCATCGTCATGATCGCCGAAGAGAGCACGAGCTGGCCCGGCGTCACCCGCCCGACCAGCGAGGGCGGCCTCGGCTTCGGCGTGAAGTGGAACATGGGCTGGATGCACGACACCCTCGACTACGTCGAGAAGGACCCCCTCTACCGCGCGTACCACCACGGCGAGATCACCTTCTCGTTCGTCTACGCGTTCAGCGAGAACTTCATGCTGCCGATCAGCCACGACGAGGTCGTGCACGGCAAGGGGTCGCTGCTGGCCAAGATGCCCGGCGACCAGTGGCAGAAGCTCGCCAACCTGCGCGCCTACCTCGCCTACATGTGGGGTCACCCCGGCAAGCAGCTGCTCTTCATGGGCAGCGAGTTCGGTCAGCCCAGCGAGTGGAGCGAAGAACGCGGGCTCGACTGGTGGATCCTCGACCAGCCGGTCCACCAGGGTCTGCACGGCCTCGTCGCGCGCCTCAACGAGGTCTACCGCGACGAACCGGCGCTCTGGGCCCACGACTTCGACACCGAGGGCTTCGAGTGGATCGAGGGTGGCGCCGCCGAGCACAGCGTCGTGGCGTTCCTCCGCAAGTCGGGCACGGGCGAATCGGTCGCCGTCTTCGCCAACTTCTCGGGACAACCCGTGCGGATGCGCTTCGGCCTGCCCGAGGCGGGTCGGTGGGACGAGATCCTCAACACCGACGCCGAGGTCTACGGCGGCTCGGGCGTGGGCAACTTCGGCGGCGTGACCGCCACCGACGAGCCGTGGGCGGGTCGCCCCGCCGCGGCCGACGTCCAGCTGCCGCCGCTCGGCGTCGTCTGGCTCAAGCTGCGCCGCTGAGCCGGCCCGCACGACCACACGACCCCCGCGACCCGTCAGGGCCGCGGGGGTCGCGTCGTCGTGACGCCGTGTCGCCGTGACGTCATCACGCGACACCGCAGGAGGCGCGGGTCAGTACAGCAGCATCGCCAGACGACGGCGGGCGGTCGCCACCCGAGGGTCGTCCACCCCGACGATCTCGAAGTACTCGAGCAGCCGGGCCCGGGCCGCGTCGCGCCCCTGGGGGTCGAGTGACGGGAAGACGGTGAGCACCCGGTCGAAGGCGTCGTCGATGTGTCCGCCGCTGAGGTCGAGGTCGGCCACGTCGAGCTGGGCGTCGAGGTCGGTCGGCGCCGAGGCGGCCGCCGCCCGGACGTCGGCGAGCGACGCTCCTTGCAGGCGTTCGAGCAACGACACCTGGGCGAGGCCGGCGACCGCGAGCTGGTCGCGGGGGTCTTGGGCGATGGCCGTCCTGTAGGCGGTGATCGCCGCGGCGTAGTCGCCCCGGTCGATCGCGTCGTAGGCGTCCTGGTGGTGCGGCGGCAGCGGTTCGGGCTCGGGCTCGACGTCGTCCGCCTCGCCGACGGGGGCACCGTCGACGACCGCGGTGCCCGTGACGCCGTTCTGGGCGGCGAGTTCGAGCACCTGCTCGAAGACGTCGCGCACCTGGGCCTCGGGCAGCGCTCCGACGAAGAGCTGGACGGGGCGACCGCCGATGACTGCGGCGACGGCCGGGATCGACTGAGCCTGGAAGGCCTGCGTCAGTTGGGGGTTCGCGTCGACGTCGACCTTGACGAGCAGCAGGCGGCCCGCGTACTCGGCCACCAGCTTGTCGAGCACCGGCGAGAGCTGCTTGCAGGGGCCGCACCACTCGGCCCAGAGGTCGACGATCACCGGGACGGTGTTGCTGATCTCGAGCACCTGCGTGAAGGTGGCGTCCGTGGCGTCGAGCGCGAGACCCGGCACCGCGACCTGACCGGAGGCCGGGGCGCCGGCGCCACCCGCGCCTCCTGCGGTCGGGGCCTCAGCGGGCTCGCCCGAGGGCGCGGCCGGGGCCGGCGGACGGTTGACGAGCGACGAGAGGTCGACCGCGCCACGGAGGCCGGCGGGGACGGGGGGCAGGTTGGTCATGGCAGCTCCTTGGCAGAGATGAGGGCCTGGCTGAATCCGAGCAGGACGATCGGGTCGTCGCTGCCCACGGGCGGGACGGAGAAGAGCAGTTCGACGCCGTAGGTCGCCTCGATGCCCTTCGACGACTCGTCGAGCCCGAGCAGGGTCTTGACCGTGCCCTCGGGGTTCACCTTGGCACCGGTGGCCGTCGGCTTGACGGTCTCGATCTCGTTCAGCGCGACCGAGACGATCGCTCCGGCGTCGTTCGTGGCGAACGCGACCGGGGTCTCGTCGTCGGGTTGCGAGGCGTAGTCGATCGACGCGGTCGTGGGCAACGCGGCCCGTTTCGCGTCTTTGTACGTCTTGCCGATCTTCTCGCGCAGGGTGTCGCCGTCTCCCTGGAACTGCGCCGCGTACTGGCTCTCGTCGCCGTTGCGCAGGATGTCGCCGTAGGCCTCGGCCAGCTGGTCGGGCTGCAGCTTCAGCAGCTTGACGTCGGGCGACAGCCTGGCGGCACCGACCGAGGCGGGCGCCACGGTGAGGGGGGTCTGCGTCTGCAGGCTGACGGCGTACTCGACCTTGTACGGGTCGCGCGCCGTCTCCTGCTCGAGCGTCAGCGCCACGGGTGCCACGCTCTCGTCGGCGTCCTGGACGACGACGAACGCCGACCGGGGCCACGAGTCGGCCTGCTGCGGCAGCGTGAGCGTGACGGTGCCGGACGGGATGGCCAGAGGGGCGGCCGCGGCCGCGTCCTTCGACCGGATGACGTAGTTGGCCTGACGCTGCTCGAGCGCCGGGCCGGTGAACCGCGTGGCCGCGAGGTCGCCGTTCAACGAGGCGTCGGCCTCGGTGGCCGTCGCGGAGATGCGCTCGACGATGCGCTTCGCCTGGGCCACGCTGATGACCGGCGGCTGCAGGGCGCTGCCCTGGTCGCCGCCGTCCGTGCCGTCGGTCGATGTGGGCGTCGGGGTCGGGGTGGACGAGTCGGAGCCCGCGGCCGGAGCCTGCTGAGGCCAGTAGTCGGCCGTGCACGCCGAGAGGGCGAGAGAAGACACGAGCACGATCGGTGCGACGGCCACGAGACGACGGATGCCACGCGGACGATCTCGGGCGGGTGCGATCGTCTCGGTGCCCTGGGCGTCGAGGGCCCGGACGGCCTTGCGACCGGCCCGACGAGAGAGCCGGGGCCGCTTGCCGTCGCCCGACCGGCGTCGCGGACCACGGGTGCGGCGGTGGTGCAGGATCGCCCAGACGTAGAGTCCGATGCCGATCAGCAGCACCACCAGGCCGCCGACGATCAATGGACCGGCGAGCGGCGTCGCGGTCGAGAGCGGCCAGGTGACGCGGATGTCGGAGGGCGCGGGCCGCGTGCCGTCCGACACGACGACGAGCGACACGTCGTCGGGAGCGTCGAGCGAGAACGTGAGGTCGGAGCCCGAGAACTGGTCGAACCAGAGATCGGAGTCGGTCGGGTCGGGGACCTCGGTGCTGTCGCCCGAGACCGTGCGGCTGACGAGGCCACCCGTGGCCTGGTCGTACTCGACCTCGTTGTAGGTCGCGTCGCCGACCCAGCCCAGCACGTCGGAGGTGCGGCCGTAGGCGGCGAAGGCCGTGTCGCCGCCGGACACCGACACGGTCTGGCGGCCGTCGTGACCGTGCAGTGCGGAGGCGGGGACGACCGTGACGGTCGCGTCGGAGTCGGAGGTGTCGACCTGGGACGACACGCTCGGCGGGGGTGCGAAGACGGTGCGCTGGGCGAAGCCCAACGCGACCATCACCGCCGCCAGGACGACGACGACGACTGCCACGATGAAACGCACGTTTCTCTCCCTCCGAGCCACCATCCCGGTCGGGGCGCCAGGAACCGTCGTGGTCGACGACGGGCCTCGCACGAGCCTGGCCAGGGGGCCGGGCGCGGCAGCAGAATTTAAGACGGCTCAGCGTATCCGACGAGGCTGAGAGGCGCCTAACCCGCGGGTCGGCGTCCGCCGAGGGGCTCGCACTAGCATCGTCTCTCGGACCGCCGCCCGGTCCGCACCCTGCACCGAAGGAGACACCGTGGCCGCTGACGAAGCCGATTTCGGCATTGAACTCCGGGGCTACCGGAAGGACGAGGTCGACCGCGTCCTCGGCGACCTGCGTCGAGAGCTCATCAAGGCCAACGCCGACCGGGCCGACCGGGCGAGCGAGGTCGCGTTCCTGCAGCAGCGGGTCGACGAGATCCGCGCCGAGCTCGAGGAAGCGGGCACCCCCACGTACTCGGGCCTCGGCAGCAAACTGGAGCAGACCCTGCGACTGGCCGAACAGCAGTCCACCCTGCTGATCAGCCAGGCCGACATCGACGCCGAGGCCCTCCGGTCGTCGTCCACCGCCGAGGCGAAGCGGCTCGTCGACGATGCCACCGAGCGGGCCACCGCCGTGCTCGACGACGCGAAGGGTCGTGCCGCGGCGCAGGTCGCCGAGTCGACCGCCGACGCGGACCGTCTGGTCGCCCGTGCCAGGGCCGAGGCCCGCGACCTGCTGCAGGAGGCCCAGCGCGACGCCATCTCGATCCGGGGCTCCGCCGCCACCGAGGCGGCCCAGAACGTCTCGACCGCCCGACGCGAGGCTGCCGCCCTCCGGGCCGAGGTCGAGCACGAGGTCGCCGAAGAGCGAGCCGCCGTCGCCAGGGACCTCGCCGAGGCCCGCGACGAGGCCGAGACCCTCGCCGCCGACACGCGTGAGGCCCGGGCGGTCTTCGACGCCGACTCGGAGCGGCAGCGCGCCGACCTCGACCGCGAGGGCGTGACCGTCCGGGCCGAGCTCGCCCGGCTCGACGAGACCACCCGCGCCGACCTCGACGCCGAACTCCTCGCGCGACGCGGTGAGCTCGACCGTGAGATCGCCGCGGGCCGGGCCGGGCTGGCCGACGACGTCGCTGCGCAGCGCGCCGAACTCGAGCGCGACGTCGCCGCCGAGCGTGCCGCGTTGGCTCACGAGGTCGCCGAGACCCGGGCGCTGCTCGCGCGGGACGTCGACGCGACCCGCGCCGACCTGACCGACGAGGTCGAGTCCACCCGCGTCGAGCTCGAGCGCGAGATCACCACCGGCCGAGACCGTCTCGCCGCCGAGATCGCCCAGGCCCGGGCCGAGCTCGAGGGGGAGCTCGGCGACGCCCGCACCGAGTTCGAGCGCGAGACCCGCCGTCGTCGCGACGACCTCGACCTCGCCGAGGTCACGTCGCGCGAACGCGTCGAGCGCATCACGATCGAGACCGACGAGCGCCTCCGCCGCGAGAGCGACGCCCAGGCGGATCGCCTGGCTCGTGAGGACGCCGAGCGTCGGGCCGAACTCGCGGCCGAGATCGACCAGGCCCGTGCCGAACTGGCGGCCGAGACCGCCGAGGTCCGCGCGACGCTGGCGGACGAGACCGAGGCCCAGCGTGCGCGCCTCGTCGCCGACGACGTCCGGGTGCGCGCCGGGCTCGAGGCCGATCGTGAGCGGGCGACGGCCGACCTGCGCCGCGACCTCGACCAGGGCCGAGCCGACCTCGAGGTCGAGTTGCTCGCACGCCGCGACGAGGCCGAGGCCGAGCTGACCCGCCGTCACCGAGAGGCCGTCGCCGAGACGCAGGACCTCCTCGACTCGGCCGCCGAGCAGCTGGCCGACGCCACCCGCCGTGCCACCGAGGTGCGGCGTGAGGCCGACGAGCTCGAACGCGAGGCCGGTGAGTATTCCCGCACGACCCGGTCGGACGCCGACACGACGGCCCACGAGGTGCTCACGAACGCCGACGAACGGTCGCGGTCGATCGTGGCCGAGGCCCAGCAGCGCGCGGACGACCTGCTCGGCGACGCCGAGGAGCGTCTCGCCGACATCACCCGCGAACGGGATGCCGTCGCCGACTACTTCGAGAACCTGCGTGGCATGATCGGACAAGTCGGCGGCGGTACGCCAGAGTAGGGCGACAGGCCGTGCCGGGCGATCGGGGCGGCCGTGGCCACGACCGGCCCGTGCAGTCGACAGGAGCCCGCCCGTGAAGATCCACAACCCGTTCCGCATCGGGTTGCTCGCCGGTCTCGGCGTGCTCGTCGCGCTCGTGATCGGCGGGGCCGTCGGTCAGCTCTCGACGATCCTGACCTACGTCGGCGCGGCCCTGTTCATCTCGTTGGGCCTCGATCCCATCGTCTCGTGGCTCGAGAAGCGTCGCGTGCCCCGCGGCATCGCCATCGTCATCGTCCTCGTGGCGGTGGTGGGCGCATTCGTCGGGGTGGTCTTCGCGATCGTGCCGGTCATCGTGCAGCAGACGACGAGCCTGATCCAGGCGCTGACCTCGTACCTGCAGAGCGTCACCACGCAGCAGTTCGTCGACAACCTGCAAGAGCTCGTGCCCCAGAACGTCTTCGACGTGCAAGACGCCCTCGACTCGATCGTGGACTTCCTCACCAACCCCGACAACGTGGTCACCATCGGCGGTGGGGTGCTGGCGGTGGGCGTCGCGATCGGCAACGGACTCTTCGGCACGGTCGTCGTGGTGATCCTGACGATCTACTTCACCTCGTCGATCAACAGCGTCAAGCGTGCCCTCTACCAGCTCGTGCCGGCGTCGAAGCGCGCGACGTTCGTCGACATCTCGGAGCAGATCAGCCAGTCGGTCGGTCGCTACGTCATCGGGCAGTTCACGCTCGCCGCGACCAACGGCATCCTCAGCTTCGTCTTCCTCACGATCATCGGCGCCCAGCAGCCGGCCGTGTTCGCGTTCATCGCGTTCCTCGGCTCGATCATCCCGCTCGTCGGCACGATCAGCGGTTCGGCGATCATCGTGCTGGCGCAGATCGCCCTGCTGCCGCAGTCACCGGCCACCTGGATCACGGCCGCCGTCTACTACCTCGTCTACATGCAGGTCGAGGCCTACCTGCTGAGCCCACGCATCATGCGCCGTGCGGTACGCGTACCCGGCGTGATCGTCGTCATCGCCGCCTTGGTCGGCGGCACGCTGCTGGGCGTCCTCGGGGCCCTGATCGCCATCCCGGTCGCGGCCTCGGTGCTGCTGATCATCCGCGAGGTCTACGTGCCCCGACAGAACCAGCTCTGAGCCCGTCACGAGGCGCGGGGCCGTCAGGAGGCGCGGGGCGGCCAGGAGGCGCGGGGCCGTCAGGAGGCGCGGGGCGGCCAGGTGGACGGCAAGGGCAGCGCACCGGGGGCGACGTGACGGACGATCTCGGTGAGCACGCGGCTGGTCTGCTTCTCGCCCACCCAGAGGTGCTTGCCACCCTCGACGGCCACCACCTCGGCTTCGGGCACGAGCGCGAAGCGCCGGCGAGCCTCGTCGGGACGCAGGTAGTCGTCGAACTCGGGCACGACCGCCACGACGGGCCGCCCCGACCCGTGCCACGCCGAGAGTTCGGCGTCGGTCGTGCGGTGCAGCGGCGGAGACAACAGCACCGCTCCGGCCACGTCGACGTCGAGGCCGTGTTTCAGGGCGACCTCGGTGCCGAACGACCACCCCACCAGCCACGGAGTGGGCAGTCCACGATCGCGGACGAACGCGACGGCGGCGGCGAGATCGGCCGCCTCGGCTACGCCCTCGCCGAACTCGCCCTCGGAGCGACCTCGCGGTGAGGACACCCCCCGGAAGTTGAACCGGAGGACGGCCAGATCGGCCAGCGCCGGCAGACGCGCCGCAGCCTTGCGGATGACGTGCGAGTCCATGAACCCGCCCGCGGTCGGCAGGGGATGCAGCGTGACGAGCGTGCCGACCGGATCGCGGTCCGCGGGCAGGCTGAGTTCGCCGACCAGGGTGAGACCGTCGCCGGTGCGCAACTCGACGTCCTCTCGGCGAGCGGGCAGCAGGACTCCCCCGCGGATGTCGACGACGTCGGTGTCGGGGCTCGTCACGAGATCCTCCAGCAGTGGGTGTGCCAGTGGCGGCGGGCCGCCAGGTCGTCTTCTGCCCCGAACAGCCCGTCGGCTCGCCAGGCCACCACGTGCGGCGTGGCCGGGGCGATGCCGAGCGAGCAGCCGGGGCAGACGTAGTCCTTGACGGCCGACGTGGCCGAGACCGACTGGACGTGGAACGAACGCCCGTGCTTCGTCTCGACGGTCAGACCGCCGAAGGACGCCCGGGGGAGGTCGTACGCCTCGTCGGCCTCACGCCGGTCGCGCGTGCGACGGGGGCGGTTGCTTCGGGGCATGACGACCAGCGTAGCAACGGCCTCGGAGTCGAGGACCGCGCCACCGACGGCCAGCGGCGCGATCAGTACCAGTTGTTGGCGACGGAGTGGCCCCAGGCACCGCACGGCGTGCCGTACCGTCCGCCGATGTAGTTCAGGCCCCAGGTGATCTGGGTCGCGGGGTTCGTCTGCCAGTCGGCACCGACGGAGGCCATCTTGCTTCCAGGCAGGGCCTGGGGGATGCCGTACGCACCGCTGGACCGGTTGGACGCGTAGACGTTCCAGCTCGACTCCTTCTGCCACAGCGACACGAGGCAGTCGTACTGGTCGGTGCCCCACCCGCGTGAGGCGACGATCTCGGCGGCGATCGCCTTGGCGCTGCCCGGGTCGGGCGTACCGGCGACGGGTGCCGCAGACGACTTCTTCGCACTGCCGGACGACGAACCCGACGTCGCTTCGGGGGCGGCGGTCTCGGCCACCACCACGGGCGGCGGCGGCGGGACGTACTCGGTGACGCCGTAGGCATCACGATCGGCAACCGTCACGGCGGCGCCTGCCACGGTCAGGGTCTGGCCGGGGGCGGTCAGCACCGACGCGGCACCCGGGGCGGTCGTGGCGGCCTCGGCCCCCGCCAACGGGTTGACGAGGGAGGCCGAGACGAAGGCGAAGGAGGCGCAGAAGCCGATCAGGGGCACGACGAGGCGACGAGCGGCACCCGCACGGCGAGGTGCCGTGGTCGGACGACCGGGGCCGGTGAAGGCGAGCCCGCCCGGGGCCGGTCGGCGGACCATGCTCTGCGAGGCCGGGATGCGGACCCGTCGACGGGTCGAGGGTCGTTCGACTGCGGCCGGGTGCTCTCGCCGAGAGGGACCGGGTGTCGGATTAGCTGCGTGCCTGCCCATGAGTCCGTCCAGGGTAACCGAATCCGAGCATGACGGCCAGGGCCGACGGGTCCGCGTGTCGGTGACCTTCGACGGGCGCCACGCTCGGCGCGACGGCGGCGTGCCGTCAGCGGACGGCGAGCATGACGTCGACGACCGTGTCGAGCAGCAGGTCGACCTGGCTCTCACGGTACCCACCACGCCGGGGCCTGAAGACCGACGAGCGGACGTCGTCGATGCTGAGCGGACGGCCGTCGGTGAAGTAGCCGTGCAGGCGGCGGGTCAGGCGGTCGACGTCGCGGGGGTGGTAGCCCGTGGTGAGGATGCCGACCCGGTCGAAGCGGTGGCCCTGGGGCCGTTCGAGGCGGGCGACGATGTCTTCCGCCCCCGAGCGGGCGTCCGAGAACCAGGTCGACTCGCTCCCCGACGAGACGGCACGTTCGCGCTCTCGACTCGCGAAGGCGTCCTCGAGGCGTTCGAGGGCGGCGTCGACGTGAGCCGTGGAGTAGCCGCTCTTCGTCAGGCCGAAGGCCGTGCGACGGATGCGCGCCGAGTCGATGCCGATGCTCGCGTCACCGGCGTACGCCTTGCGGGCGTCGGCCAGGAACGAGTCGACCTCGTCGACGTCGTAGCCGCGCTTGCCCTTGGGAACGGTCGGGAATGTGCTGCTCACGGCCACCATCATGCCGCATCACCCGATGTCGATCCGCCGGACGCGCGGCGCCACCGACTTCGGCGGGCGTGCTACGCGAAGAGGAGGTAGAGCCCGTACGCCGCCGCCGCGGACGGCAACGTGCTGTCGAGCCGGTCGAGGAACCCGCCGTGACCGGGCAGCCAGGTGCTGATGTCTTTGATGCCGAGGTCGCGTTTGATGAGCGACTCGGACAGGTCGCCGATGGTCGCCGTCACGATGATGACCCCGCCGAAGACCAGACCGAACCACCAGGGCTCGTCGAGCAGGAACACCGACAACAGGACGGCCGCGATCAAGCTGGCCGCCACGGAGCCGGCGAAGCCCTCCCACGTCTTCTTCGGGCTGATGCGAGGGGCCATCGGGTGTTTGCCGAAGTTGAGGCCGGTGGCGTACGCGCCCGTGTCGACGGCGATCACGACGATGAGGGCCGAGAGGGTCCACCACTGGCCGTCGGGCCGGGCAGCCATCAGCACCATGAAACTGCCGAGGAACGCGCAGTAGATCTGGACGAAGGCCCCTGCCCCGAGGTCGCGACCGAGTGAGGAGGCGCTGCTGCGGTGCGAAGGACGGGCCAGTTCGACGAGGCGCCACGCCGACACGAAGACGATGCCGCCGAGCAGTGCCGCCCAGTGACCCGCCGCGCCACCGTAGAAGGCGGCGGGGACGACCGCGACGCCCGCGAGCACGCTCGGAAGGCGAGGGACGTCACGACCCGCGAACCGCAGGGCGCTGGCGAGCTCGAAGCACAACGACCCGATCAGGGCCGCGGCGACGATCATGAAGAACGCCTTGACGAAGATCAGGCTCAGCAGGACGGCGGCCCCGAGCAGCACGCCCACCGCGATGGCCGCCGGCAGGTTGCGCCCGGTGCGGGCCGTCAGCTTCTCGTTGCGGGAGTCGAGTCGGGCCTTGCCCGCCCGGAGCTGCGTCTCGATGTCGTGCCGGGCGGCCTGCGCACGGGCGTCGAAGTCGGCACGGCGACTGCCGAGGGTGCTCTTCTGAGCCGGTGACGATTCGTCGGAGCCGGCCCCGTCGGGTCGATCGCTCATCAGACCTCGAGCAGCTCCGCTTCTTTCTTCTTCAGGGCGTCGTCGATCGAGTCGATGTAGCCCTTCGTGATCGACTCGAGTTCTTTCTCGGCGCGAGCCACCTCGTCGTCGCCGACCTCGGTCTTCTGGGCGTCGAGCGCTTCTTTCGACTTGCGTCGGATGTTGCGGACCTGCACCTTGGCGTCCTCGCCCTTGGTGCGGACGATCTTCACGTACTCCTTCCGACGCTCCTGCGTGAGCTCGGGGATCGTGACGCGGACGATGGTGCCGTCGTTCGTCGGGTTGGCCCCGAGGTTCGGGAAGGTCGCGATGGCCTTCTCGATCTCCTTCAGGGCCGTCTTGTCGTACGGGGTGACGATCATCGTGCGGGCTTCGGGCACCTGCAGCGAGGCCAGCTGGGCCAGGGGCGTCGGCGTGCCGTAGTAGTCGATCGGGATCTTCTGGAACAGAGCCGGGTTGATGCGGCCGGTGCGCACCGTGCCGAAGTCGTTCTTCGCGGCGTCGAGCGCCTTGTCCATCTTGTCGCGCGTGTCGGTGAGTACGTCGTTGATCGCCACTGGTGCTCCTTGTTCGGTTCGCGGTCGAGCTTAGTCGTCTAGTTGCTGACGATCGTGCCGATGCGTTCGCCACGGATGGCGCGGGCGATGTTGCCCTCGCCTTCCATGCCGAACACGTGCATGGGCATGCCGTTGTCCATGCAGAGGCTGAAGGCGGTCGAGTCGACCACCTTGAGCCCCTGCATCAGGGCCTCTTGGTAGGTGAGCCGGTCAAGCTTGACCGCCGAGGGGTCGTGGCGGGGGTCGGCCGAGTAGACGCCGTCGACGCCGTTCTTGGCGACCAGCACCTCGGTGGCCCCGATCTCGAGGGCACGCTGGGCCGAGACGGTGTCGGTCGAGAAGTACGGCAGGCCGGCGCCGGCGCCGAAGATCACGACGCGCCCCTTCTCGAGGTGTCGCTCCGC
>NZ_JADKSD010000001.1:842445-1411748 GCF_015350895.1 Frigoribacterium sp. VKM Ac-1396
CGGCGGGGGATGTAGGGCTCGGCGACCTGGGTCATCGCGATGGCGGACTGGACGCGCGTCGCGGCACCGGCCTGCTCGAGGAAGTCCTGGAGGGCGAGGGCGTTCATGACGGTGCCCAGCATGCCCATGTAGTCGGCCCGACCGCGGTCCATGCCGCGCTGGCTGAGCTCGGCCCCCCGGAAGAAGTTGCCACCGCCGACCACGATGGCGATCTCGACGTCGGTCGCGGCGTCGGCGATCTCACGGGCGATCGCACCGACCACGTCGGGGTTCACGCCGAGTTGGCCGCCGCCGAAGGCCTCGCCCGAGAGCTTCAGCAGGACGCGTCGGCGTCCGGTGGTTTCCGATGTCATGCGAGTCTCCGTCTCGTCGTGGCCGTAGCCAGGTTAGCGAGTTCGGGCTGGTCGCCGTCCGTCGCAGGTGGTGCTCCCGGCGTCGACACCTCGGCCGGGCATGGCAACGGGGCCCGAGACACGTTCGTCTCGGACCCCGTCACGGTGCTGACTAGGCGCCGACCTTGATGCGGGCGAAGCCCGTGATCGAGAGCCCCGCCTCGTCGACGACCTTCGCGACCGACAACTTGTTGTCTTTCGCGTAGGCCTGGTCGAGCAAGGCGATCTCTTTGAAGAAGCCGGTCAGGCGACCCTCGATGATCTTGGGCAGGGCCGCTTCGGGCTTGCCCTCGTTCTTCGCCGTCTCTTCGACGATGGCGCGCTCCTTGTCGACCTGCTCGGCGGGCACGTCGTCACGCGACAGGTACGTCGGCGCGGCGAAGGCGATGTGCTGAGCGATCGAGCGCGCGGTCTCGGCGTCGTCACCGGTGTACCCCACGACCACGCCGACCTGCGGGGGCAGGTCTTTCGAGGTCTTGTGCAGGTAGATGGCGAACTGCTCGCCCTCGATGCGGGCGACGGTGCGCAGTTCGACCTTCTCGCCCATGAGCGCGGCCTCGTCGTTGACGAAGGCCTCGACGGTCTGGCCGCCGATCGCGGAGGCGTTGCCCTCGGTGGCGCTGGAGGCGCCGGCCGCGTGCACGGCCTCGAGGACCTGGTCGGCCAGGGCGACGAACTTCTCGTTCTTCGCGACGAAGTCGGTCTCGCTGGCGAGCTCGATCAGCGTGGCGTAGCCCGAGCCGGGCTTGGCGGCGACGAGTCCGGCGGTGGTCTGACGGCCCTCGCGCTTGGCGACGCCCTTCAGTCCCTTGACGCGCAGGATCTCGACGGCCTTCTCGATGTCGCCGTCG
Organism: Frigoribacterium sp. VKM Ac-1396; assembly: GCF_015350895.1. NCBI lineage: Bacteria > Bacillati > Actinomycetota > Actinomycetes > Micrococcales > Microbacteriaceae > Frigoribacterium > Frigoribacterium sp. VKM Ac-1396. The sequence continues at coordinate 843,689 of NZ_JADKSD010000001.1, forward strand.
GCTTCTTCGAGGGCGTTCTTGCTGTCGACCATGCCCGCGCCGAGGCGGTCACGGAGGATCTTGACGTCAGCGATGGTGTAGTTGGCCATGTGTCTGACTTCCTTTCGTGGAGTCGGAAGGTGAGGAGGTGTGGGCTACTTCGAGTCGGCGTCGGCCGGCTCGGCCGACGTGGCCTCGGTCGCCTCGGCGACGGGCTCGGCGACCGGCTCGCCCAGGGGCTTCGCGGCGACCTGTGCGTCGGCGTCGTTCTCCTCGACGGGGACCTCGGCGGCGGGCGCCTCGGTCGCGGGTGCTTCGGCGGCGGCGTCGGCAGCCTTGGCCTCGCCCTGCGCGAGCAGCTCGGCCTCCCACTCGGCCATGGGCTCGACGGGCTGGTCGGCGTCCTCGGGCTTCTGGTGACGCTGCACCAGGCCCTCGGCAGCGGCGTCGGCGACGATGCGCGTCAGCAGGCCGACGGAGCGGATCGCGTCGTCGTTGCCCGGGATCGGGAAGTTGATCTCGTCGGGGTCGCAGTTCGTGTCGAGGATGCCGATGACCGGGATGCCCAGCTTCTTGGCCTCGTCGATCGCGAGGTGCTCTTTCTTCGTGTCGACGACCCAGAGGGCGGACGGCGTCTTGGTCAGGTTGCGGATTCCGCCGAGCGTCTTGTGCAGCTTGTCGAGCTCGCGCTTCTTGATCAGCAGTTCTTTCTTGGTGAAGCCCTGCGTCGTGTCGTCGAAGTCGATGTCTTCGAGCTCTTTCATGCGGGCGAGGCGCTTCGAGACCGTCTGGAAGTTGGTCAGGAGGCCACCGAGCCAACGCTGGTTCACGAAGGGCTGGCCGACGCGGTTGGCCTGCTCGGCGATGGAGCCCTGGGCCTGCTTCTTGGTACCGACGAAGAGGATGGTGCCACCGTGGGCGACCGTCTCCTTGACGAAGTCGTACGCCTTGTCGATGTAGCCGAGCGACTGCTGCAGGTCGATGATGTGGATGCCGGAGCGCTCGGCGAGGATGAATCGCTTCACCTTCGGGTTCCAGCGGCGGGTCTGGTGTCCGAAGTGGACGCCGCTGTCGAGCAGCTGGCGGATGGTGACGACGGCCATGGTCGTTCTCCTTGGTTCTGGGCACGCCCGCGGGCGTGCCTGCTTGTCGGTTGTCGGGCGACCGGTCGGTCGCCGCTGCCTGGTGCCCGGGCACACGTCCGCCGACCGCACCGTGAGGCGCGTTCGGACCGAATGGACGCGGAGGCCGGGAGCGGCGCGAGACGACGGGGTCGTCTCGACGTCGGTGCGTCCGAGGACGCACAGGGCACGCGAAGTCAGCCTGCTGAGCAGACTGCAGTGCTCATGTTAGCACCACCGACACGCCCGAGGAGGCGGTGGTCGCCACCCGACGGAGGCGACCACCGCGCACCCGCACCTCGCCTACGAGCGGCGTCGACCGAGGCCGAGCAGCCCCCGCTTCGGTGCCCGCGCCTCCTCGAGTCCGTAGTGGTCGCCGAAGTCGTCGCGCAGCTGCGTGCGCTGGGCACGCAGGAAGCGTCGGTGCTCGGAGTCGAAGGCCCGGAACGTCGCCACGCAGATGCCGATCATGACGACGCTGAACGGCAGCGCCGTGATGATGGCCGCCGTCTTCAGGGCGTCGAGCCCGCCCGTGACGAGCAGGGCAATGGCCACGAGGGCCGTGACGACCGCCCAGAAGATGCGCACCCACGGCTTCGGCTCGGTGTCGCCACCGGTCGAGATCATGCCGAGCACGAGCGAACCGGAGTCGGACGAGGTGATGAAGAAGAGCCCGATCAACAGGATGGCCCCGAACACGGCGATCGAGCCGCCGGGCAGGCCCTGCAGCATCTCGAACAGGGCGCCCTCGGTGTCGACGGACCCGTCGGCCGCGACCAGCCCGCCGGTGCCGAAGACCTCGCGGTAGAGCGCGGCACCACCCATGACGCTGAACCAGAGGAAGGTCAGCAGGGTGGGGACGACGAGCACGCCGACGACGAACTCGCGGACGGTGCGGCCCTTCGAGATGCGGGCGATGAAGATGCCGACGAAGGGTGCCCACGACATCCACCACCCCCAGTAGAAGGTCGTCCAGGCGCCCTGCCAGGCCTCGCCCTCGGCACCCGAGAAGGCACTGACGGTGAAGGTGAGCCCGACGACGTTCTGCAGGTAGTTGCCGAGCGACTGGACGAAGTCGCGCAGCAGGAACAGCGACGGCCAGCTGACCAGCACGAAGACCAGCAGCAGGGCGGCCAGCACGATGTTGGTGTTCGAGAGCCACTTCATGCCCTTGGTGACACCGCTGACCAGGGAGAAGATCGTGACCCCGGTGATGCCGGCGATCAGGATCACCTGGACGAGCAGCGTCGGTTCGGCGATGCCCGCGGCCGAGAGGCCGGCCGAGATCTGCAGCACGCCGAGCCCGAGCGACGTCGCGACGCCGAACAACGTGCCGACGACCGAGACCACGTCGATGACGTTGCCCCACAGGCCGTGGACGCGCGAGCCGAGCAGCGGTTCGAGCGCGTACCGGATCGACACGGGCCGCCCGCGACGGTGGATCGCGTAGGCCATGCCGAGCCCGACGACGATGTAGATGGCCCAGGCGTGCACGCCCCAGTGCAGGTACGTCTGGCTGAGGGCCTGGCCGGCGAGCTGATTGGCGTCGCCGGTCACCCCGGGTCGCGGGCTGGCGTAGTGGCTGAGCGGCTCGGCGACCCCGTAGAAGACGAGGCCGATGCCCATGCCCGCGGCGAAGAGCATCGAGAGCCACGACAGGCGCGAGAACTCGGGCTCGTCGTCGTCCTTGCCGAGCTTGATGTCGCCGTAGCGGCTGACGCCCATCCAGAGCGCGAAGACCACGAAGACGGCGGCGAGCAGCACGTAGTACCACCCGAAGGCCCCGACGATGCCGCTCTGCACCGACCCGAAGAGGCCCTCGGCCACGGTCGGGAAGGCCATGGCGAAGGCGACGAACCCGAGGATCACGGCCGCTGCGGGCCAGAAGACCCACGGGGCGAACGCTCTCTTCCGGGGCGCGACCGGCGCCTCCTGACGGGTGTCGTGGGTGGCGCCGGCAGCGCCTCCCGGTGTCTCGTCGGCGGGCACGACCTGGGTCGAGTCGTCGGCGTGGCTCATCGGAAGTCCTCTCAGAATGCGAACGTCCCGCCCAGGAGCTGGACGGGACGTTCAACGATCATGCCAGGCTCAGGCCTTCGCGGCCCGACCCGAGTCGGCCTCGACGGCCGAGATGCCCATCTCTTCGAGCGATCGCCCCTTGGTCTCGGGGATCTTCGCCAGGACGAAGAAGAACGAGACGAGCGCGAAGAACGCGAAGATGCCGTACGACAGCGACAGGCTGAGGGCGGCCAGGCTCGGGAACGACACCGTGACGACGAAGTTCGCGATCCAGTTGGCCATGCTGCCCACGCCGAGGGCGGTGGCGCGGATGCTGTTCGGGAACATCTCGCCGAGCAGCACCCACATGAGCGGGCCCCAGGTGGCGCCGAACGAGACCACGAACAGGTTGGCCGCGACGAGCGCGACAGGGCCCCAGGCACCGGGCAGCGACGGGTCGCCGCTCGCCGTGGTGGTCGCCTGGCTGAAGGCGAGGGCGGTCACCGCCAGGCTGACGAACATGCCGACCGAACCGGCCAGCAGCATCGGGCGACGACCGACCTTGTCGACCAGGCCGATGGCGATGAAGGTCACCGCGACGTTGACGACGGCGGTGATGGTCGAGATCAGGAACGAGTCCTCTTCTTGGAAGCCGACGGCCTGCCAGAGGGTGGTCGAGTAGTAGAAGATCACGTTGATGCCGACGAACTGCTGCAGCACGGCGAGGATGATGCCGACCCAGACGATGGGCTGCAGGCCGAAGCGGTTGCCCCGGATCGACGACTTCTTCTCGAGTTCGGCCTCGGTGCGGATCGAGTCGGTGATCTCTTTCAGGCTCGTGTCGACGGTCTCGGCCGGCACGATCGACTGCAGCACCTTCTTGGCCTCGTCCTCGCGCCCGTCACCGGCGAGGTAGCGCGGCGACTCGGGCAGGCGCCAGGCCAGGACGCCGTAGACGACCGACGGGACGATGCCGACGAGGAACATCCAGCGCCACGCGGCGAGACCGAACAGCGACGGCTCGGAGGCGCCACCCGCCGTGACCGCGAAGAGCTGGTCGGACAGCAGAGCGGCGAAGATGCCGAGCGTGATGGCGAGCTGCTGGAAGGACGCCAGACGGCCACGGATCGCCTTGGGCGAGACCTCGCTGATGTAGGCGGGGGCGATGACCGACGCGATGCCGATGCCCAGGCCGCCGATGACGCGCCAGAGCACGAGGTCCCAGACGGCGAAGGCCGCGGCGGCACCGATCGAGCTGATCAAGAACAGGCCTGCGCCGATCAGCATGACCTTGATGCGGCCCATCTTGTCGGCGAGGCGGCCGGCCACGTAGGCGCCGATCGCACAACCGATGAGGGCCGAGGCGACCGCGAAGCCCGAGGCGAACTCGGTCAGGCCGAACTCGTCGGTGATCGACTGGACGGCCCCGTTGATGACCGACGAGTCGAAACCGAACAGGAACCCGCCGATGGCCGCCGCCACGGCGAGCGCGGTCACCCGCCTGTTCAGGCTCTTCGTCGTTGCAGTGGTGTTCGACACCTGTACTCCTTCACGGCTCGAGGAGCATGGCTCGTGGCCTCGACTCCCCCACAAACGGTGTGCACGGGGTGTTCGTGCACGGGTGAACCTTACGCCTCGCCGAGAAAGCTTGCGCATCCGGCAAGGTCCCGGTATGCGTTCTCACCTCCGGGCGTCGTCTCGCGCGTCGGCCCTCGTCGCCATGACGACCCTCGTCGTCGCCTCCGCCGTCGCGGTGCCGGCCTCGGCGACGGCCGCGGACGAGGGCGCTCGAGCGACCACGGCAGGAGGCGCGGTGTGGGCCTGGCCCGTCGCCGCGCCCCACCCGGTGGTCCGGCCCTTCGTCGGCCCTCCGAACCTGTGGTCGCCGGGGCATCGCGGCATCGACGTCGGGACGACGCCGGGTGCGGTCGTCCTGGCGCCGGACGACGGCGTCGTGCACTTCGCCGGGGTGGTCGTCGACCGTCCCGTCCTCTCGATCGCACACGCCGGCGGGGTGCTCAGCAGCTTCGAGCCCGTCACCGCCGACGTGGCCAAGGGCGACGTCGTGACCCGGGGGCAGACCGTGGGGGTGCTCGACCCGGGGCACTGCGCCGACCTGTCCTGTCTGCATCTCGGGGCACGGGTCGACGGCGAGTACGTCTCGCCGCTGGTGTTCTTGGGGGGCGTCGAGCCGTCGGTGCTGCTGCCGACCCGGGGGTGAGCCGGCTCGTCGGTTCGACGGTCTGGGCGTCAGGCGCGCGGGTGCGCCGAGCGGTAGCTGTCGCGGAGCCTGTCGGTCGACACGTGCGTGTAGATCTGGGTGGTGCCGAGGCTCGCGTGGCCGAGCAGTTCTTGGACGGCCCGCAGGTCGGCTCCCCCGTCGAGCAGGTGGGTGGCCGCCGTGTGCCTCAGGGCGTGGGGGCCGGCCGGTCCCCCGCCGGGCAGGTCGGCCAGCAGTCCGGCCACGAGGCGGTAGACGGACCGGGTGCCGAGACGCCCACCGGTCGAGCCGACGAAGAACGCTGCGGCGGTCTCGGCCGTGACCAGGGCCGGGCGAGCACGGTCGAGGTACCGGCCCAGGGCCTCGGCCGCAGGCACCCCGAACGGCACGACCCGTTGCTTGGCGCCCTTGCCGGTCACCCGGACGGTCAACCGCCCGAGGTCGACGTCGGCCAGATCGGTGCCGACCAGCTCGGACACGCGGAGGCCCGCCCCGTAGAGCAGCTCGACGACGGCGAGGTCTCGGCGTGCTCCCGGGTCGTCGGTGTCGGCGCGCACGGCGAGCGAGGCCAGCAGGCCGTCGACCTGTGCCCGGGTGAGCACCCGGGGCAGTCGACTCTCGGCCTTCGGCGCGCGCAGCCGGGCGCCCACGTCGAGCAGCGTCCGGTCGGTCTCGTCGAGCCACCGGGTGAACGCCCGGACGCTCGCCGACCGCCTCGCGAGGGTCGCCCGCGCGAGCCCGGCCTGGGTGCCCTGCCAGAGCCAGTCACGCAGCAGGTCGAGGTCGAGGTCGCCGACCTCGCCCGGGCGACCGAGACGGTGCTCGGTGAAGGCCACGAGCGAGTCGAGGTCGGCGCCGTACGACCGGACCGTGTGGTCGCTGAGCCCGCGACCGTCGTGAAGGTGGTCGGCGAACCGCTCGACCTCGCCGAGGAGGCGCGTCACGGCAGGGCCCGCCCCTCGCGTCTCGACCCCGGCTCGTGCATGCCGACAGGCTAGCCATCTCGCCGCCCCCTCACCCGTCGCCACCCCGACCCGTGCCGACGTGCCGCGCCCGACAGGTCGAGCTCGGCGAGGACGTCACGGACGGTCTCGAGCGACAGCCCGCTCGCGACGGCCAACTCGTCGGTCTCGCGGGTCGCCGTCGTGCTGAGCGCGTCCAGCACCCGCATCGTCTCGGGGTCGAGTCGGCGCCCCTGGTACGACGCGGCGACGAGGTCGGGGGCGACGCCGGCGAGGGCCGCCACGTCGTCGGCGCTCGTGACGCATTCGGCCAGGCCCGACCGGATGAGGGCGTGACAGCCGACGGACGACGGCGAGGTCACGGGCCCGGGAACGGCGCCGACGGGACGCCCGAGCGACTGGGCGTGCGCGGCCGTGTTCAACGACCCCGACCGGCCACCGGCCTCGACCACGACGGTGGCCGCGGTCAACGCCGCGATCAGCCTGTTGCGTTGCAGGAAGCGCCAGCGGGACGGCTTGCCGCCACAGGGTGACTCGGAGATCATCACGCCCGTGTCGACGATGCGGTGCAGCAGGGTGTCGTGGCCTGCCGGGTAGAGGTGGTCGACTCCCCCGGCCATGACCGCCATCGTCGTCGCCGACGCGGCCAACGCCGCCCGATGGGCCGCCCCGTCGACGCCGTAGGCGGCACCCGAGACGATCGCGAGGCCGCGGTCGACGACACCACCCGCGAGGTCGGCCGAGACCTGCTCGCCGTAGGCGGACGCGGCGCGCGACCCGACGATCGCGACGCTGGCCGACGGCGGAGGCACCGAGGACGCGCCCCGTGCCCACAGGGCGACGGGAGCGTGTTCGCCGAGGTCGTCGAGGGCCGACGGCCACCCTCGAGCACCCGGTACGAGCAGCCTCGACCCGACGGCCGTCGCCGTGCGGAACGACCGCACGATCACGGGCGTCTCGAGTCGCGGCCGCCACCTCGTCAACGCGCGGGCGAGGTCGAGCCGTGCGACGTCGTCACGGGTGGCGCCTGCGTCGAGCAACCGGCCCGCCAGGAGGCCGGGTCGGGGCTCGTCACGTCCGACCGCCGCCTCGAGGACGGCGCGGAGGCCCACGGCGGGCCCGAGCACCGACCGGACGACACCGCCCACGGCGTCGCCCGGTTCGACCACGCCGGTCCAGGCACCGAGGGCGAACGCCCGCACGGCGTCCGCCTCGGAGGGGTCGCCCTCGTCGGACAGCACCGGTCGCACGAGGTCGGCGAGCTCGCCCGGAGTCGCCCGGAGCAGCTCGCTCACAGCGACTGCCGCATGCTCAGGGCCCGGACCACGTGTCGCCGGACGGGCGCGCGATCGTCGTCGAGGTCGGCGAGGGTCCACGCGACCCGGAGCACCCGGTCGTAGCCGCGCATCGTGAGGGCGCCGGTCTCGAGGGCCCGGTCGATCGGCTGCGAGTCGGCCGCCGACAGTCGGTTCGCGGGGTCGCGCAGCCAGGTGCCCGGCATCTCGGAGGACAGCGACCACGGCGTCGCCTCGAGACGCTGCGAGGCACGTCGTCGGGCTCGTTCGACCCGGGCGCGCGCCTGCTCCGTCGTCGTCTGAACGACGTCCGCCGAGGCCCGGAACTGCGACGAGCTGATGCGTGACACCCGCAACTGCAGGTCGATGCGGTCGACGAGCGGCCCCGAGAGCTTCGCCAGGTACCGCCGCCGCTGGTGCGGCGAACAGCTGCAGTCGGAGTCCCGCGAGCCGTACTGGCCACACGGACAGGGGTTCGCCGCGGCGACGAGTTGGAACCTCGCCGGGAAGCGCGCCACCGACCGGGACCGGTGGACCACGGTCTCGCCCGACTCGAGGGGCTGCCGCAGGCAGTCGAGGACGCTTTGCGAGAACTCGGGTGCCTCGTCGAGGAAGAGCACGCCGCGGGTCGCCCTCGACGCGGCGCCCGGTCGGATGACCCCGCTGCCGCCGCCGACCAGGGCTGCCGCGCTGCAGGTGTGGTGTGGAGCCTCGAAGGGCGGCCTCAGGTCGAGCTCGCCGGTCACGGCGACACCGGCCAACGAGCGGATGGACGCGACCTCGAGGGCCGAGTCGGCGTCGAGATCGGGCAGCAGGCCCGGCAGACGGGCGGCGAGCATGCTCTTGCCGGCACCGGGCGGTCCGACCATCAGCACGTGGTGGCCGCCCGCCGCCGCGACGACGAGCGCCTCGACCGCGTCGACGTTGCCGATGACGTCGGACAGGTCGAGGTCGGTCGGCAGGACGCGGTCGGCGCGCGACCTCGTGATGGCCTCGACCGGTTCGGGCACCAGGTCGGCCCCGTGCCACACGGCCGCCTCGCGCAGGCTCGGCACGGGCACCACGATGATGCCCGGCACGAGCGACGCCTCGTCGGCGTTGTCGGTGGGCACCATGACCGTGGTGGCCCCGGCGCGACGCGCGCCGAGCACGGCGGGCAGGACGCCGTCGACCGGGCGGAGCCGACCGTCGAGGCCGAGCTCGCCGAGGTGGACGACCCGCTCGACGGAGTCGGCCGGCACGAGTTCGGCCGCCGCCAGTGCCGCGATGGCGATGCCCAGGTCGAACGACGACCCCTGTTTCGGCAGCGACGCCGGCGACAGGTTGACCGTCAGCTTGCGGGCCGGCAGCGCGCAGCCCGAGTTGGTCGCGGCCGACCGGACCCGGTCGCGGGCCTCGCCCAACGAGGTGTCGGGCAGCCCGATGATGACGAAGGCCGGCAGCCCGGCACCCATGTCGGCCTCGATCTCGACGAGGGCGCCGTCGACGCCCAGCAAGGCGACGGCACGGGTCCGTGCGACGCTCACGCGCCGGCCCCGCGGACGTGGTCGATGCGCTCGTGCCCGGCGCACCGCTCGACCGTGATGCCCACGACGTCGATGCGCAGACCTCGAGGGGCGGGCGAGGGGTGTGCCTGACACCAGGCCGCGGCCAGGCGCCTCAGCCGGGCCAGCTTCGCCGGTGTGACCGCCTCGAGGGCGTGGCCGAAGCCGGTGCCCGTCCGCGTCTTCACCTCGACGACGACCAGCTCGTCGCCGTCGACGGCGACCAGGTCGATCTCGCCCTCGCGACAGCGCCAGTTGCGCTCGACGACGCGCATGCCCTGCGCCTCGACGTACTCGGCCGCGACGTCTTCGCCGCGCCGACCCAATTCGTCCTTCTTCGCCATGTGGACCTCCTGTCAGGAGGCTGGCGGACGCCCGTCGGTCACGGCGCTTCCCGGCCGACGGCTGGGGAGGGCGGCCCGGCAGGGACGGCTGGGGACGAGGCGTGGTGGAGCGTGAACGAAACCCCGACCCCGACGCGACTACTCGTCGAGCGCGAGTTCTTTCGGCAACTCGAGGTCGCGGGTCGTGAGCTCTTCGACGTTCACGTCTTTGAAGGTGAGCACGCGGACGGATTTCACGAAACGGTCGGAGCGGTAGACGTCCCAGACCCAGACGTCGGTCATCGACAGCTCGAAGTAGAAGTCGTGCTCGGTGTCGCGCCGCACCAGGTCGACCTCGTTGGCCAGGTAGAAGCGTCGCTCGGTCTCGACCACGTAGCGGAACTGCGACACCACGTCGCGGTACTCGCGGTACAGCGCGAGCTCGACCTCGCGGTCGTAGTCTTCGAAATCGTCCTCGTCCATCGGGGGATCATCTTACGCGGCCCCGGACGCTCGGGTCGCCGGACCCCCGTCGACCGACGTGGCGGCTCAGTGCAGCCAGGTCAGGCGGTGCAGCGGCGACGGACCGAGTTCTGAGAGGGCCCCGTAGTGTGCCGACGAGCCGTAGCCCTTGTTGCCCGACCAACCGTAGCCGGGGTGGACGCCGTCGGCCTCGATCATCAGCCGGTCGCGTTCGACCTTGGCGATGACCGACGCCGCCGCGACGGACGCGCAGTCACGGTCGGCCTTGACCCGGGTCGTGATGCGCGGCGGGGTGCTCAGCTGTGGCGAGAGGTAGTCGTGGTTGCCGTCGAGCACGACGACGGACTGCATGATGCCGACCCCGGCGTGGTGCAGGGCCGTCAGGGCACGCTTGCCGGCCAGCCCGAGCGCGACGACGATGCCGAGCCGGTCGACCTCGTGCGCCTCGGCGAACCCCACCGCGTGGTGGGACACCCACGACGTCGCGAGCGGGTAGAGGGCCTCACGCCGTTTCTCGGACAGCAGCTTGGAATCGCGGAGGCCCGGGGGCACGTCGAGGCACTCGACGTGGACGGCGCCGAGCCCGACCGCGACCGGCCCGGCGATGGCCCCCCGACCGACCTCGTCGCAGCCGATGACCCAGGTGGCCCCCGACGCGTGCAGCTCGCGCTCGAACTCGAGGGTCGGGTCGACGACGGGCGTCATTCGCCCTCGCGCTCGGTCCCGCGGAAGACGTCGGGGTAGTCGCCGAGCCACGTCCAGCGGTCGGTGGGCCAGCTGATGACGAATGCGCGCCCGACGACGTCGCTCATGGGCACGAAGCCCTTGCTCGGCGTCGCACCGTTGTAGCGGCTGTCTTTCGAGTTGTAGCGGTTGTCGCCCATGACCCACAACGAGTCGGCCGGCACGGTGACCGAGAAGTCGATGGCCGAGGCGCGGGTCTCGCCCGGAGGGAAGTCGACGTAGGGCTCGTCGAGCGGCACACCGTTGACCGACATCTGCCCGAAGTCGTTGCAGCACTCGACCGTGTCGCCGGGCAGGCCGATGACGCGCTTGATGAGGTGGTCGTTGCTGTCTTGGGCACCGAGACCCACCTGCGTGAGGAACCACGAGACGCCGTCGGACACCGGGTTGCCGGTGGTGGTGCTGATCGGCGCCGTGCCGTCGAGCCAACCACCCGGGTCGGTGAACACGACCACGTCGCCCCGCTTGACGTCGACGAGGTCGGGCACGAGCTCGTTGACGATGATGCGGTCGTTGATCTGGAGGGTCTGTTCCATCGAGCCCGAGGGGATGTAGAACGACCGGATCAGGAAGGTCTTGATCAGGAACGAGATCAAGAGCGCCGCCAGGAAGATCACCAGGACGTCGCGCACGAACGTGCCGATGCCGCGTTTTTTGCCGTCGTCGCGACGAGGACGCAGGGCGCGCCTCACTGTGTCATTCGTCATTTAACCACCCGAGCTCCCCGCCATCTTAGACGGCGGGGAGCTCGGAGGATGTCGCGGGGAACGTGACTAGTTGTCGCGCTTCTCCTTGATCTTGGCCTTCTTGCCGCGCAGTTCGCGCAGGTAGTAGAGCTTGGCGCGACGGACGGCGCCACGGCTGACGACCTCGATGTGGTCGATGACCGGGGAGTGCACGGGGAAGGTGCGCTCGACGCCGACCTGGAAGCTCACCTTGCGGACCGTGAAGGTCTCGCGGATGCCCTCGTTCTGCTTGCCGATGACGACACCCTGGAAGACCTGCACGCGCGAGCGGGTACCTTCGATGATGTTGACGTGCACCTTGACGGTGTCGCCGGCGCGGAAGTCGGGGACGTCCGTGCGGAGGTTGGCGGAGTCAACCGCGTCGAGGATGTGCATTGTCGTTCGCTCTCTGCAACCGCCACAGGTCGACTGCGTGTCTGGGGCGCGTCACGCGCCCGTCATGATGAAGAAGGTGTGCTCTGGATCGGCAGACTCCCCTGTGGCAGAGTCGTGCGCAGGCACAAGCGTCAATTGTGCCACAGCACGGGCACCCGTGTCAGCCTCGCGGTCTGATGGTGATGACGGGGCCGTCGTCACCGAGGCCGGACCGACGCCCGGAGGCGGCCCCGGTGCCCGACGCGGCCCTCTCGAGGTCGGCCAGCGACGTCGCCATGCGGGCCCGCGCCTCCTTCGCGAACTGCCAGAGCCCCGCGGCGAAGAGGCCGACGCCAGCGGCGATCGTCACGACGGCGCACAGGGCGAACAGGGCGGTCGAGAGGTCGAGCGACGAGACCCCGCCGGCGACCTGAGTGAACGCCGACGACGGGGGCGATTCGGCCGAACTGTCGACGACGAAGAAGCCGAGGCCGAGCTGACCGAGCCACGAGAGCGAGAGCAGGCCGACGTCGGGCCACGAGACCGCCTTCGTCCGGCGGACGCTGCGACGCCCCACGACGACGCCCGTGGCGACCGCCTGACCCACGAACAACAGGGGCACGAGCAGCAGCTGACCCACGAACTGCAACCCCAGGGGCACGCCGAAGAAGGCCCGGCCCAGCAGCACCCAGAGCGGCAACGCGAACACGGCGACCCAGAGGAGGCGGTAGCAGACCCGGCGCATCGTCATGCGGTCGAGGCTACGAAACGATCATGGAGAACGGCTGCACGATCGGACCGCAGTGGTCGAGCCGGGCGGACGGGTCGTTCAGTCGAGCAGGTCGGGACGCACCCGACGCGTGCGCTCGAGCTGCTGCTCTCGACGCCAGGCCGCGATGGCGGCGTGGTTGCCACTCAACAGCACGGGAGGCACGTCGAGGCCCCGCCAGGACGCCGGCTTGGTGTAGCTCGGGTACTCGAGGAGCCCGTCTTCGTGGCTCTCTTCGGTGAGGCTCTCGGGGTTGCCGACGACGCCGGGGACGAGGCGGCCGATCGCCTCGATCATCGCCGTCACCGCGACCTCGCCGCCGTTCAGGACGTAGTCGCCCAGGCTGATCTCGCGGACGGTCGCGCGCGTGGCGGCGTGGTCGACGACCCTCTGGTCGATGCCCTCGTACCGGCCGCAGGTGAAGACCAGGTGGGGGGCGAAGGCCAGCTCGCGGGCCGTGGCCTGCGTGAACGGCGTGCCGGCCGGCGACGGGACGATCATGATCGTGTCGTCGGGGGTCGAGGTCTCGCCGAAGACGTGGTCGAGCGCTTCACCCCAGGGCTCGGGGCGCATCACCATGCCGGCACCGCCACCGTAGGGCGTGTCGTCCACGGTGCGGTGCCGGTCGTGCGTGAAGTCGCGCAGGTCGTGCACCTCGACGTCGAGCAGCTTCTGCTGTCGGGCCTTGCCGAGCAGCGAGATGTCGAGCACCCCGAAGAACTCGGGGAAGATCGACACGATGTCGATGCGCACGCGTCAGTGCTCGTCGTCGGTGGCGGAGTCGCCGTCGGTGGCGGCGCCGCCGTCGGACTCGACCGATTCGTCGGGCTCGTCGGAGTCGTCGGCCAGTTCTTCGAAGAGACCCTGCGGCGGGGTGACCACGACCACGCCGGCGTCGATGTCGACCTTCGGCACGATGGCCTGGACGAACGGGACGAGGACCTCGCCGGACGCGGTGTCGACGGCGAGCAGGTCTTGCGCGGGAAGGTGGTCGACGCGGGCGACCGTGCCGACGACGACGCCGTCACGCTCGACGCGGAGGCCGACCAGCTGGTGGTCGTACCAGGCGTCGTCTTCTTGCGGCAGTTCGTCGGCGTCTTGGTCGACCCAGAGGATCGCCTTGACGAGCGACTCGGCGCCCGTGCGATCGTCGACGCCCTCGAAGAAGCCCACCGGGTGGCTGTTGTACCAGCGCAGCTCGGTCAGGGTGAGGGTCTTGTCGTGCCAGGCGCTGTCGGCGGGCACCTGCAATCGGAACACCGCACCCGGCACGAAGCGCTGCTCGGGGGTGTCGGTGAAGAGTTCGAGCTTGAGGGCGCCCTTGAGGCCGTGGGCCTTGGTGAGTCGCCCCACCCGGAGTTCGGTCTTGCGGTCGGACGGCACGGTTCTAGAGATCGCCGTCGACGACGTCGACACGGACGCGCTTGCCGTCGGCCAGCGCGGTGACCAGGGTACGGAGGGCCTTCGCGGTGCGGCCGGCCCGACCGATCACGCGACCGAGGTCGTCAGCGTGGACGTGCACCTCGAGGACGTCGCCTCGAGGGGAGTTCTTCTCCACGACCTGCACCTCGTCCGGGTGATCGACGATCCCCCGGACGAGGTGTTCGAGTGCAGGTGCGAGCACCGACTACGCCTCGGTGGTCTCGGCGTCGTCGCTGGACTCGGCAGGAGCCTCGGCCTTGGCCGCGGGCTTCTCGGTCTTGGGCACGAGGACCGGCTTCTTCTTCTCGTCGGCGACGAAGGCCTCTTTCGGAGCCTTGGTCTTGACGGTGCTGACGGCGTCGGCGTCGCCCTTGAACTTGCCCCAGTCACCCGTGAGCTTCAGCAGCGCGGCGACCTGCTCGGTCGGCTGCGCGCCGACGCTCAGCCAGTACTGCGCACGCTCGGACTCGACCTCGATGAACGAGGGCTCTTCGGTGGGGTGGTACTTGCCGATCTCTTCGATGACGCGACCGTCGCGCTTGGTGCGCGAGTCGGCGACGACGATGCGGTAGTAGGGGGCGCGGATCTTGCCCATGCGCTTGAGACGGATCTTGACAGCCACAATTCTCCTGTGTGATGTGATGTGGGCGAGTTGCTAGCCGTGAGCGTGGGGGCACACTCGGCTCGAAAGCTCTGATGGGAGTCGAACGTCGTCTGATTAGAGGGTCGGACGACAGAAGACTCGACCTCACATTGTTGCAGACGAACGGCCATCTGCACGAATTGCGTTCCGTCGTGTCCGGCACCGCGCCTCCTGCGGGTCGCCGGGCGCCGCCACGGTCGTCGACCGGCGGCGGCGACGGCCCGGGCGAGCACCCGACTGGCAGGATGGACCAGCCCTGACGCCCACGGGAAGGCCACGCGGATGCGCATCGATTTCACGACCTCAGAGCGGTCGACCCTCGGCGTCGAGTGGGAGCTCGCCCTCGTCGACCACGAGACGGGCGAGCTCGCCCCCCACGCCCCGGCGATCCTGGCCGACCTCGCCCACGTGAACGACGGCGGCCCGGAGCGACTGACGACCGAACTGCTCACCAACACGGTCGAGGTCGTGACGGGCGTGCACCACCGCGTGTCCGACGCGGTCGACGACCTCAGGGGCACCATCGACCAGGTCCGCGGGCCGGCCTCGGTGCTCGGCGCCGACCTAATGTGCGCCGGCACCCACCCCTACAGCCGCTACGCCGACCAAGAGGTCACGCCCGACAAGGAGCGCTACGCGACGCTGATCGACCGCACCCGCTGGTGGGGTCGGCAGATGATGATCTGGGGCGTGCACGTCCACGTCGGCATCGACGACCGCGCCAAGGTGCTGCCCGTGCTGAACGGCATGCTGACCTACCTGCCGCACTTCCAGGCGCTGACGGCCTCGAGCCCGTTCTGGGTGGGCGAGGAGACCGGGTACGCCTCGAACCGCGCCCTGATGTTCCAGCAGCTGCCGACGGCCGGCCTGCCGCCGCAGTTCGACGCCTGGGCCGAGTACGAGGCCATGGTCGCCGACCTGACCCACACCGGCGTCATCGACGACCACAGCGAACTGCGCTGGGACCTCCGCCCGTCGCCGAAGTGGGGAACCCTCGAGACGCGCGTCTTCGACGGCATCGCCACCACGGAAGAGCTCGCCGCCGTGACGGCCCTGGTGCAGTGCCTGGTCGACGACATGTCCGAGCGCCTCGACCGCGGCGAGACGCTGCCGACCATGCAGCCGTGGTTCGTCCGCGAGAACAAGTGGCGGGCCGCGCGGTACGGCATGGACGCCATCGTCATCCAGAACGCGGCCGGTGACGAGCGGCTCGTGACCGACGACCTGCGCGAGCTCGTCGCGACCCTCGAGCCGGCGGCCGAACGCCTCGGCTGCCTCGACGAGCTGCACTCGCTCGCCACCATCACCGACCGCGGGGCGAGCTACCAGCGACAGCTCGCCGTGGCCGCCGCGCACGGCGGCGACCTGCGCCCGGTGGTCGCGTCGCTGGTCCGCGAGTTCGACGAGGGGCTCTCGGCCGCCGAGTGACCGCGGCCGCCCCGCCGCGGGCCGGCACGACACGGGCCGGCAGCGTCACAGCCCGGGACGTGACGACGCCCGCCCCGCGTCGTGCGGGGCGGGCGTCGTCGGACCTCAGGAGGCGCGGGTCCGGTCAGCCGCGCCCGAGCATCTTCTGCAGCGACGCGAGTTCTTCGGGCGAGGGTGCCCCGCCGCCGGCGGCACCCGCGCCGCCGCCCAGCCCGAAGCCGGAACCGCCGGGAGCCGACGACGCCGGCTTGGCGCCCGTGGCGAGGGCCGCGTTCTGTGCCGCACGCTTGGCCGGGTTGCCGGCCTTCGAGCCCTTCTTCTTGGGCTGCACCTTCTTGCCGGCGTACGACGCACCGGGGATCGGCCCCATGCCGGGCACCTGGGGCACGCCGCCCTTGGCGACGGTCTTCATCATCTTCGAGGCCTGCTCGAAGCGCTGCACGAGTTGGTTGACGTCGGTGACGGTCATGCCGGAGCCCCGGGCGATGCGCAGGCGACGCGAGCCGTTGAGCAGCTTCGGCGTGGTGCGCTCTTGGCGGGTCATCGACTGGATGATCGCTTCGGTGCGGACGATCTCGCGCTCGTCGAAGTTGTCGAGCTGCTCGCGCATGCCCTTGGCACCCGGCAGCATGCCGAGCATGCCCTTGATCGAGCCCATCTTGCGCAGCTGCTGCATCTGGGTGAGGAAGTCGTCGAGCGTGAACGAGTCGGTCGCGATCTTCTGCGCGACCGCCATCGCCTCTTCTTCGTCGAAGGCCTGCTGGGCCTGCTCGATGAGCGAGAGGATGTCACCGAGGTCGAGGATGCGGCTCGCCATGCGGTCGGGGTGGAACGGCTCGAAGTCGTCGAGCGACTCGCCCGTCGACGCGAACATGATGGGCCGCCCGGTGACCGACGCGACGCTGAGCGCCGCACCACCGCGGGCGTCGCCGTCGAGCTTCGAGAGCACGACGCCGGTGAAGTCGACTCCGTCTTGGAAGGCCTTGGCCGTCGCGACGGCGTCCTGACCGATCATGGCGTCGATGACGAACAGCACCTCGTCGGGGTCGACCGCCTTGCGGATGTTCGCCGCCTGCTTCATCAGCTCGGCGTCGACGCCGAGGCGACCGGCCGTGTCGACGATCACGGTGTCGTACTGCTTGTCGCGGGCGTACTTGATCGCTTGCTTGGCGACCTTGACCGGGTCGCCGACGCCGTTGCCGGGTTCGGGCGCGAAGACGTGCGCACCGGCCTGCTCGCCGACGACCTGCAGCTGCGTGACGGCGTTCGGACGCTGCAGGTCGGCCGCCACCAGCATGGGCGTGTGGCCGTCTTTCGCGAGCCACTTGGCCAGCTTGCCCGCGAGGGTCGTCTTGCCGGCACCCTGGAGGCCCGCGAGCATGATCACGGTCGGCGGGTTCTTCGCGAACTCGAGCCGACGCTGCTGACCGCCGAGAATGTGCACCAGTTCTTCGTTGACGATCTGCACGACCTGCTGCGCGGGGTTCAGCGCCTTGCTGACCTCGTCGCCGAGGGCACGGTCGCGCACCGTGTTCGTGAACGCCTTCACGACGTCGAAGGAGACGTCGGCGTCGAGCAGGGCGCGACGGATCTCGCGCACGGTGCCGTCGACGTCGGCGGGGCTCAGCTTGCCCTTGTTGCGGAGGTTCTTGAACGTTTCCGCGAGGCGGTCGGAGAGGGTTCCAAAAGTGGCCATGGTGCCCCCATCTTAACCGACCGTCGGCGTCCCGCGTTGCTGGGCCGCGCCTCCCTGGCCCGTCTTTGTTGTACCGAGTGCATCAATGCGGTTACCCTCGGGGCATGACCACGACGCGACGCCTGGGCGTCACGGGCCCGCCCCTCGCCTACGACGAGGGCTGGCGCCTGCAGCGAGAGCTGCACGCCGACGTCGTCGCCGGGCGACTCGAGTCGGCCCTCGTCCTCTGCCAGCACCCGTCGGTCTACACGGCGGGGACGCGGACGCAGCCGACCGACCTGCCTCGTGACGGCTCCCCCGTCGTCCCGGTCGACCGGGGCGGACGCATCACCTGGCACGGCCCCGGCCAACTCGTGGCCTACCCGATCGTGCGCCTGCCCGAGCCGCTCGACGTCGTCGCGCACGTGCGGGCGCTCGAGGCCTGCCTGATCGAGGTCTGCGCGGGCGTCGGCGTGCCGGCCGAGCGCGTCGCCGGGCGCAGCGGCGCCTGGGTGCGGGGGTCGGCCGCCGACGAGAAGGTCGCGGCCGTCGGCGTCCGGGTCGCCGAAGGGGTCACGATGCACGGCGTCGCGCTGAACTGCGACGCCGACCTGGCGGCCTACGACCAGATCGTGCCCTGCGGCATCGCCGACGCCGGCGTGACCAGCCTGACCCGCGCCTCCGGGAGGCGAGTGGCCGTCACCGACGTCGCGGACGCCCTCGAAACCGCCCTGACCACCTACCTGACCAGCCTCGAGACAGCCGGCCGCGTGCCGGCCCGACCCGACCCCGTGGGAGCCCACCGATGACGACGACCGCCCCCGAGGGCCGACGCCTGCTGCGCGTCGAGGCCCGCAACGCCGAGACCCCGATCGAGAAGAAGCCGACCTGGATCAAGACCACCGCCAGGCAGGGCCCCGAGTACCGCGCCCTGACCGAGCTCGTGGTCGACAAGAAGCTGCACACCGTCTGCCAGGAGGCCGGCTGCCCGAACATCTTCGAGTGCTGGGAGGACCGCGAGGCCACCTTCTTGATCGGTGGCTCGCAGTGCACCCGACGCTGCGACTTCTGCCAGATCGACACGGGCCGGCCGAGCCCCCTCGACCGTCGCGAGCCGCTCTCGGTCGCCGAGTCGGTGCGCGAGATGGGGCTCCGCTACGCGACGGTCACGGGCGTCGCCCGCGACGACCTCGACGACGGAGGCGCGTGGCTCTACGCCGAGACCATCCGTCGCATCCACGAACTCAACCCGGGCACCGGCGTCGAGATCCTCGTGCCCGACTTCAACGGTCGCCCCGAGCTGCTCGGGCAGGTGTTCGACGCCCGCCCCGAGGTGTTCGCACACAACGTCGAGACCGTGCCCCGCATCTTCAAGCGCATCCGCCCCGCCTTCACCTTCGAACGGTCGCTCGACGTCATCACGCAGGGGCACGACGCCGGTCTCGTGACGAAGTCGAACCTCATCCTCGGCATGGGAGAAGAGCGCGACGAGGTGATCGACGCCCTCGAACGCCTCCGCGAGGCGCACACCGACATCATCACGCTGACCCAGTACCTGCGCCCCAGCCCCCGGCACCTGCCGGTCGCCCGGTGGGTGCACCCCGACGAGTTCGTCGACTTCCGCGAGATCGCCGAAGACATGGGCTTCAGCGGAGTGCTGGCCGGGCCGCTCGTCCGGTCGTCGTACCGCGCGGGGCGGCTGTGGGCACGGGCGACCGAGGCGCGCGGCGGGGTCGTGCCCGACGCGCTGCGGCACCTGCTCGAGGCGGGGGCCGGACGCCAGGCCGTGTGACCGTCGATGGGGACGACGCAGGAGGCGCGGGTCGCGTGACCCGCGCCTCCTGCGCTTCGGTCGACCGCGTCGACCGCGTCTACCGCGTCTAGGCGATGAGGTTCTGGACGAACACGTGCGGCGTGAAGCCCGTGAGGTCGCCGATGCCCTCGCCCTGGCCGACGAGCTTGATCGGGATGCCGGTCTGCTCTTGCACGGCGAGGACGAACCCGCCGCGGGCCGAGCCGTCGAGCTTCGTCAGCACGAGGCCCGTGACCCCGGCGTGTTCGATGAATGCCTGTGCCTGGGCCAGGCCGTTCTGGCCGGTGGTCGCGTCGAGCACGAGCAGCACCTCGGCGATCTCGGTCTGCTTCTCGACGACGCGCTTGATCTTGCCGAGCTCGTCCATCAGCCCCGACTTGGTCTGCAGGCGCCCGGCGGTGTCGATCAGGACGATCTCGATGCCCTCGCGCATGGCGAGCTCGACCGTCTGGAACGCCACCGACGCGGGGTCTTGCCCCTGCTGCTGCGGGCGGACGATGCGGGCGCCGGCACGGTCGGCCCAGGTCGCGACCTGCTCGACCGCCGCGGCGCGGAAGGTGTCGGCCGCCCCGACGACCACCGACCGGTCGTAGTTGCGCAAGAACTTCGCGAACTTGCCGATCGTCGTCGTCTTGCCGACGCCGTTGACCCCCACCATCAGCACGACGGCGGGGCGGGCGCTGAGCTTGAGGGTCGAATCGAGCTTCGACAGCCGCTCTTCGAGCGTCTCGCGCAGCATGCGCTTCAGGTCGGCGGGGTCGGTGGTCGAGTAGCGATGCACCTTCGCCTGCAGGTCGTCGATGATCTGCTCGGTCACGTCGGGGCCGAAGTCGGCGCCGATCAGGGCCGCCTCGAGGTCGTCCCACGTCGTCTCGTCGATCGTCTTCTTGGCGAACATGCCACGGAGGGCACCGGAGAGGGACCAGGGAGAAGCCATGCGCGCCAGCTTATTCGGCCCCGGGCGAGACCGCGGACGTGCAGAGGCTGTAAGCTCGCCGGGTTGAAGGGGAGTACTCCCGCGCGGTGGCGTCGTCAATACGGAAGAGACCGATCTCGACCCGGTGCACCGGTTCGCAGCCGTCCTGATCAGGGCGCGACGCGAGTGGAGGAGACCTTCGGTACCCGCTGCGTACTGGAGGTACACACATGGACGTCCATTTCTTGACCTGGGCGATCACCATCGCCGGCATCATCGGCCTGCTGTTCTTCGACTTCTTCAGTCACGTGCGCACCCCGCACGAGCCGACGATCCGCGAGTCGGCGATCTGGTCGTGCGTCTACATCGGCATCGCCATCCTGTTCGGAGTCGGCGTGGGCGTCTTAACGAACTGGACCTTCGGCGGTGAGTACTTCGCGGGCTACATCACCGAGAAGGCCCTCTCGGTCGACAACCTGTTCGTCTTCCTGATCATCATGACCAGCTTCGCGGTGCCCCGCATCTACCAGCAGAAGGTCTTGCTGGTCGGCATCGCGATCGCCCTGCTGTCGCGCGGACTCTTCATCGCCGCGGGCGTCGTCATCATCGAGAACTTCTCGTGGGTCTTCTACCTGTTCGGCATCCTGCTCTTCTGGCTCGCCTACAGCCAGGTCAAGGGCGGCCACGGTGACGACGAGAAGGACGAGGCCGACAGCAAGCTGATCCGCGCCCTGCGCCGCGTCATCCCGACCTCGAAGGACTACGACGGCCAGAAGCTGACCACCAAGGTCGACGGCAAGCGCCTCTTCACCCCGCTCTTCTTGGTCATGGTCGCCATCGGCCTGACCGACGTGCTGTTCGCCCTCGACTCGATCCCGGCGATCTTCGGCCTGACGCAGGAGGCGTACATCGTGTTCACGGCCAACGCGTTCTCGCTGCTCGGCCTGCGCCAGCTCTACTTCTTGATCTCGGGCCTGCTCGAGCGCCTCGTCTACCTCGCGCAGGGCCTCGCGGTCATCCTCGCCTTCATCGGCGTCAAGCTGCTGTTCCACGCCCTGCACGTCAACGAGGTGCCGTTCATCAACGGTGGCGAGCCGATCACCTGGGTCCCCGAGATCCCGATCTGGTTCTCGCTCGGCTTCATCGTGCTGACGATCGCCGTCGCGACCGTCGCCAGCCTCGCCAAGACCCGCCGGGACGCGCGCGCGAAGGCCGGCGTCACCGCGACCACCGACCGCGACGAGCACTGACCACCCGACGGGCGGCCCCACCCGGGGCCGCCCGTCCGCCCTTCCCCGACCCGACCAGCCACCGCCACTCCCCCGCGGCACGACCGCGACCGCACCACGGAACGGAACACCTCGATGCGCCTCGAACTCATCCGCCACGGCCAGACCGACTGGAACGCCGCCGACAAGCTCCAGGGCTCGTCGGACGTCCCCCTGAACGACACCGGACGCGGCCAGGCCCTCGAGGCGGCCCGCCTGCTGGCCGGCGTCGAGTGGAGCGCCATCGTCTCGTCACCGCTCGGGCGGGCCCGCGAGACCGCCGAGATCATCGCCGGCGAGCTCGGCATCGAACTGGGCGACGCCTACGCCGAGCTGATCGAGCGCGACTACGCCTCGCACGAGGGCCGCACCCCCGAGTCGCCGATCCCCGACGAGCCGAACGCGGACTACCCCGACATCGAGCCCCGTGATTCGGTCGCCGCGCGCGGCATCGGCGCACTCGAGATGATCCGCGACACCCGTCTGCCGCTCGATGGCGACGACGCCCACATCGTCGTCGTCTGCCACGGCACGATCATCCGCTTCACCCTCGCCGAGATCCTCGGCCGCGAAGTACCGCACATCGAGAACGCCGCCGCGAACACGGTCGAGTGGGACGGCACCGCCTGGCACGTGCTGAGCATCAACGGCGGGGTCGTCGACACGCCCATCGACTGACACTCCGGTGCCCGGTGGGGCACGTCGAGAACGCAGGAGGCGCGGCCACGCAGGTCGCGCCTCCTGCGTTTCTGAGGGTGTCGCCGGTGGGGCCGGTCAGACCGGGCAGGCCCGACGGCGCCGGTCAGGCCGGGGCGGGGGCCGCGGTGGCGCTCTCGGAGACGACGCGCTGGCCGACGACGGCGCTGACGCCGTCCTGGCGCATCGAGACGCCGTAGAGGGCGTCGGCGATCTCCATGGTGCGCTTCTGGTGCGTGATGACGATGAGTTGGCTGGACTCGCGGAGGTCCTGGAAGATCGTCAGCAGGCGACCGAGGTTCGCGTCGTCGAGCGCCGCCTCGACCTCGTCCATGATGTAGAACGGGCTCGGCCGGGCCTTGAAGATCGCGATGAGCAGCGCGACGGCGGCCAGCGACCGTTCGCCGCCCGACAGCAGCGAGAGCCGCTCGATCTTCTTGCCGGCCGGCCTCACGGTCACCTCGATGCCGGTCGCGAGCAGGTCGTCGGGGTCGGTCAGGTGCAACGAGCCGCTGCCCCCGGGGAAGAGCACCGGGAACACCCGGTCGAACGCGGCCTGCGTGTCGGCGAAGGCACTGGCGAAGATGGTCTGCATCTTGTCGTCGATCTCGTCGATGATCGTCAGCAGGTCCTTCCGGGTGCCCGTCAGGTCGGTGAGCTGCTCGGTCAAGAACAGGTGTCGCTGTTCGAGCGCCGCGAACTCCTCGAGGGCGAGCGGGTTGACCCGGCCGAGCTGCGCGAGCTTCTTCTCGGCCACCACCAGCCGCCGCTGCTGGGCCGACCGGTCGAAGGGCACGCCCCGAGGAGGCGCGGCGCCGGACCCGGCGGGGGTCGCGTCGTCGAGGTCGTCCGCCGCCTCGCCCGCACGGTCGACGGACCCACCCGCCGCGTCCGCGTCCGCGTCGCCCGCGGCCTCGACGTCGACCAGGTCGACCTCGTCGTCGACGGACGGACGGGCCACGACGTCGTCGTCGCCGGGGACGAGCACGTGCGGGCCGTACTCGGCCACGAGGACGTCCTCGTCGAGGCCGAGTTCGGAGCCGGCGCGCTCGAGCAGTCCGGACAGGTGCAGCTTCTTCTCGTAGATCTCCATCTCGAGGCCGTGCACGCTCTCGGTCACCGTGCCGAGCCGGTCGCGCAGCTCACGCTCGGCCCGCCGCAGCGCCTGCAGCTCGGCGTTCTGCTCGGCCCGGGCCGCCTCGGCCTCGGTCAGCACGGCGCGGGCCTCGGCCACCGACCGCGCGACCGCGTCGAGGGTCGGCGGCAGAGCCTCGAGCACCGCCGAGGTGGCGGCCGTCTGGCGCTGCCGCACGACCGTCCGGCGGGCCTGCAGCTCGGCGGCGGCCCGTTGCTCGTCGAGCTGGCGCTGCAGGGTCTCGGCCCGGGCGATCTCGGCCCGGACGCGTTCGCGCACGGTCTCGAGGGCGATGCGGCGCTCGGTCTCGACGGCGCGCGCCGCCTCGACCTCGGCCAGCAGGCCGTCTCGCGTCGAGGCGTCGAGCAGCGGGCGCGGCCGGGCGGCGTGCTCGTCGTGGGCGGCCGCGGCGGCGTCGACGGCCCGGCTCGCGGCGTCCACGGCCTCGGACGACGCGTCGAGTGCGATCGAGAGACGCTCGACCTCGGCCTCGGCAGCCTCGACCCGGGCACGGAGACGACCGAGCTGCTGCCCGTGGGCGGTGACCCGCGCCTCCTCGTCGCGGGCGGCCGCCGCGGCCTCCTTCGCCCGGGCACGGGTGGTGGCCAGCCGCTCTCGGACCTCGGCGAGTTCGGGGGCGAGCCGCTCGATCTCGGTGGCGACCCCGGTCAACCGGTCGGCGGCCGCGTCGCGCTCGGCGACGAGCTCGAGACGCGAGCGTCCGGCGCCCGACCCGCCGCGCAGCACGTAGTCGGTCAGCACCTCGCCGGCCCGCGTGATGACGGTGACCGGCACGGGGTGGCCCGCGAGTGCCTGCCAGGCCGAGCGGGCGACCGCGAGGTCGTCGGCCACGACCGTGGCGGCCAGCAGGCCGAGCACCCCGGGAGGCGCGGTGACGACGGCCGTGGCGGCGACGGCTCCGGTCGGGAGGTCCACGTCGAGCGTCGACAGGGGCCGCACGGGCTCGGCCACGACGACCTCGACCCGGCCGAGCTCGGCCTCGGTGGCGTGCGCGACGGCGTCGGCCGCGGCCTCGAGGTCGTCGGCCAGCACCGAGTCGACCACGCTGCCGAGCGCCGCGGCGACCGCGGCCTCGTAGCCCGGACGCACCTGGACGTGCTCGGCCACCAGGCCCCGGATGCCGGGTCGGCCCGCGGCGACGAGCGCGGCCGTGGCGTCGTTCTGGTCGAGGGCGAGCGAGAGCGCACTGCGGCGGGCCGCGAGGGCGTCGCGCTCGCGTTCGGCGACGTGGAGGCGGTCGCGCAGCTCGTCGACGCTCGCCGAGAGAGCCGTCACTCGGGTCTCGGCCTCGGCCTGGACGGCGGCGTGGTCGACCCCGTCGCCGTCGACGCGCGGCGACCGCCCCTCGAGCTCGGCGTACTCGGCGCGCCCGGCGTCACGACGCGCCTCGGCCGCCTCGAGCGCGGCACGTTGCCGCAGCTGCTCTCCGCGCACGGCCGCGAGCCCCGAGCGCGCGGTCTCGAGCGCCCCGCGCAGTCGCGTCGCGTCGAGGTCGTGCTGCGAGACGAGCACGGCCTGCGCCTGGATCTCGACGTCGAGCGCGTCGAGCGACGCACGGGCCGTCGCCAGCTCGGCCCCGGCCGCGCCGACGGCCGACTCTGCGTGCGCGACGTCGCCGCGCAGGCGTTCGGCCTCGTCGCGCGCGTCGGCGACCATGCCCGAGCTGACGGTCGTCGCCACGGCGGGCTGGTCCGCCTGCTGGGCGAGCAGCTGCAGTCGCTGCTGCGCGAGGCTCGACAGGCTGCGGAGGCGTTCGTGGACCGACTCGAGCCCGAAGGCGACCCGGCGGGCGTCGTCGACGGCGTCGCCGACCATCGCCTGCTCGAGCCGGTGCTCGCGCTGCTTGTTCTGGTCGAGCTGCTCTTGCAGGACGATGCGTTCGCTCTTGCGCTCGGACTCGGTGCTCGAGAAGGCCGTCAGCGACTCGCGCAGGCCGACGACCTCGTCGGCCACCAGGCGGGCCCGCGCGTCACGGACCACCGCGGCGATGGTCTGCGCCTCACGGGCGATCTCGGCCTGACGGCCCAGGGGCTTGAGCTGGCGACGGATCTCGCCCGCGAGGTCGCTCAGGCGGGTGAGGTTGGTCTGCATCGCGTCGAGCTTGCGGAGCGTCTTCTCTTTGCGGCGCCGGTGCTTCAGGATGCCCGCGGCCTCCTCGACGAACCCTCGGCGGTCTTCGGGGGTGGCGTGCAGCACCGCGTCGAGCTGGCCCTGCCCCACGATGACGTGCATCTCGCGGCCGAGGCCGGAGTCGCTGAGCAGCTCTTGCACGTCGAGCAGGCGGCAGCCCTCACCGTTGATGGCGTACTCGCTGCCCCCGTTGCGGAAGAGCGTTCGGCTGATGGTCACCTCGGTGTAGTCGATCGGCAGGGCGCCGTCGGAGTTGTCGATCGTCAGCACGACCTGCGCCCGGCCGAGGGGGCCACGCGTCGAGGTGCCGGCGAAGATGACGTCCTCCATCTTGCCGCCGCGCAGGTTCTTCGCCCCCTGCTCGCCCATCACCCACGCGAGGGCGTCCACCACGTTGCTCTTGCCCGAGCCGTTGGGACCCACCACGCACGTGACGCCCGGCTCGAACGCGAACGTGGTCGCCGAGGCGAACGACTTGAAGCCCTTGAGCGTGAGGCTCTTCAGGTACATGCGCCGCGCCTCCTCGGGGATCGTGTCGGGTGGTGACCCGCGCTCAAGGATACGGGCGGGGGGCCCGTCGACCGGGGAGGCGGGCGGCACCGAGGACGCCCGGGCTCAGCGCGTGCGGACCTTCTGGCAGCGGGGGCAGAAGTGGCTCGAGCGGTTCATGAAGGCCTCGCGCACGATCGGGGTGCCACAGCGCGGACACGGTCGCCCCTGCTGCCCGTAGGCGGCCAGGCTGTGGCTGAAGTAGCCCGACTGGCCGTTCACGTTGACGTACTGCGCGTCGAAGCTCGTGCCCCCCTCGCCCAGGGCCTTGAACAGGACGACCCGCACCTCGGCCAGCAGCACGCGGGCCCGCGCCCTCGAGAACGACTCGGTCGGCTGCTCAGGGTGGACGCGCGCGGCCCAGAGGCTCTCGTCCGCGTAGATGTTGCCGACCCCGCTGAACAGGCCCTGGTCGAGCAGGGCGCGCTTGACGCCGGTGCGACGGGCCAACAGCCGGGTGACGACGCGTGGCTCGTCGAAGGCCGGGTCGAGCGGGTCGCGGGCGATGTGCGAGACCTGCTGCGGGACGCGGCGCACCCAGGCGGCCGGGTCGTCGTCGGTGCCGGCGAGGTCGGGTGCCGGCGAGGCGGGCCGTCCGGCCTCGTCGTCGGCCACGGCCTCGGCCTCGGCCTCGGAACCCAGGAGGCGCGGGCCGGCGAACCCCGCCGCTCGCCCGTCGAGGGTGGGCACCGTCTCGTCGAGGGCCATCGAGCCGAAGATGCGCTGGTCGACGAAGGCGAGCCGGACCGGCCCGAGCGAGGGGCTCTCGACGTCGAGGCGGATGCGCATGAGGCGGTCGGGCTCGGCGTCACGGCTGCGCAACAGCACCTGCCCGCTCATGCCCAGGTGCGCCACGAGCGCCAGCGGCTGCTCGTGCGGCTCGGCCGGTTCGAACGGGAACCAGAGGAACTTGCCCCGGCGGACGGCCGAGTCGATCGTGCCACCGACGAGCCGGTCGACGAAGTCGTCGCTCGGGCCGCGGTGCCGCTTGAGCGAGCGCTGGTCGAGGACGTCGACAGCCGTCACCACGGCACCGGCCACGACGGGGTGCAACCCCGCGCGGACGACCTCGACCTCGGGCAGCTCGGGCACGGTCAGTCGGACGACGCGGCGGCGCGACGCGCGGCCGCGACCCCGGCGGCCGAGGCGTTCAGGGTCGTCCAGGCCTCGAGGGCCGCGGCCATCTCGGCCTGCTTCTTGCTGCTGCCCGAGCCCTCGGCGACACCCTGTTCGTCACCCAGGGCGACGACGGCGTGGAACCGCTTGTCGTGGTCGGGGCCGCTGTCGGTCACCGAGTACGATGGCATGCCGCGCCCGAGGGCGGCGGCGAGCTCTTGCAGGCTGGTCTTCGGGTCCATCGCGGCGCCGAAGCGGTCGGGGTCGACGAGCAGCGGTGCGACGAGCCGGAGCACCAGCGCGGTCGCGGCCTCGCCCCCGGCCTCGAGGTAGGTCGCACCGATGATCGCCTCGACGGTGTCGGCGAGGATCGAGTGCTTGTCGCGCCCGCCCGTCAGCTCTTCGCCGCGGCCCAGCCGCAGGTACGGGCCGAGCCCGACGATGCGGGCGACCTCGGCCAACGCCACGGTGCTCACGAGACTCGCCCGACGCTTGGCGAGGTCACCCTCGTCGAGGTCGGGGTTCTCGGTGAAGAGCATGACCGTGACGGCCTGCCCGAGGATCGAGTCGCCGAGGAACTCGAGGCGTTCGTTGTTGCCGACGCCGCCGTGCTCGTACGAGTACGACCGGTGGGTGAGCGCCTGGTCGATCAGGTCGTCGCTCAACTCGATCTGCAGCCGGGACAAGAGAACAGCCCGGTCGGCACCAGGGCTCGACTCGGGCTGACTCATGCGCTCACCGCGAGGGCGGACGGGTTCACGTCGGTGATCAGACGTCGGCTACCTTGCGGCCCTTGTACTCCATGTACAGGGCGGTGCCGGCGCTGTCTTCGACGACCTTGGCACGGTGCGGGAGGCTGTAGGTGACCTTGCCGTTCTCGATCGTCTTGACGAGCTGGACCGGCGTGGCCTTCCACTGCGAACGACGAGCGTGCGTGTTGGAGCGTGACTGCTTGCGCTTCGGGACGGCCATGGGTTTCTCTTCTCTCTGTCGGCACCCTCACGGGTGCCTGGGTCTGACGATGGTGGGTGACGCGGTGGTGTTCAGTGCTGCTCGTCGGCCGGGCGCTGGTCGTCGTGACCGGTGCCCTGTGACGTGCCGTCGGCGGGTGCCGATTCAGCCTGGAACCCTGCCAGGGCCGACCAGCGGGGGTCGGCGATCTCGCGGGGTTGGTAGTCGGGGATGTCGTCCACACGCTCGCCCGTTTCGGGGTCGAGGCCCGGACAATCCGGCCGACAGACCGGCTGGAAGGGCAGTGACAGAACCACTGCGTCTCTGACCACGGGTTCAAGATCCACGTGATCGTCTTGAACCTGATAGTCAAAAGCTTCGTCGACATCGTACGCGAAAAGCTCGGCGAAATCGACTTCGACCGGCTCGGAGATGTCGCGCAGGCACCGGCTGCACTCGCCGACGGCCGTGCCCGACACGTGGGCGGAGACCAGGATGCCGTCGTGCAGCCCCTCGAGCTTGACGTCGATCGCGACCTCGGCGCCCTTCGGCACCGAGATCTGACCCTCGCCGAGCCGCTCGGGGACGACGACGTCGAGTTCGTGCTCGCGCATCTCGCCCGGACGGTGCACGAGGTCGAACACCGGCACGGTGTAGGGGGTCTTGGTGAAATGAGGCACGAGGAGTGAGTTTACGCCGTCGAACCGGACGTCGCCTCCGTGCCACCGACGAGCGACCGCGGCGCGATCGTCGCCGCGACGCGCTGCCCGACGGACGAGGAGGCGCGGAGCCCGTCGATCACGCGACGCGCGTCCGCCTGCACCCGGCCGGCCGCGGGCTGAGCACCGAAGCGCTCGGCCTGCAGGGCGTCGAGCAGCGCGGACGTCGCGACCCGCGCCTCCTGGACCCTCGACGCCCGGACGGACGTCGACGCCCGGGCGGCACCGTCACTCCCCAGACGCCCGAGCAGGAGGTCGGCGACGGCCGGCGGGGTGAGACCCGACGTCACGGGCACGCCGAGGTCGCGGGCCGTGTCGACGACCTCGTGCCAGGCGTGCAAGGCGAGGTCGGGCGGGTCGGCGGACAGACGGCGACGCCGACGCCCGGCACGCAGGCCGGAGGGCACGACGAGGCCGGCGAGCAGCAGGGCGGCGAGCACCGACAGCGCGATCGACGGGACCGGCCCGACTCCGGAACCCGAGCCGGCGGCCCCCGACGTCGGGGTGGCGCTCGCCCCCGGGGTCGCCGTCGTCGGAGCCGTCGACGCCGAGGGCCCGGTGCTGGCGTCGGGAGCGGTGCTGGCGTCGTCCGAGGGGACGTCGCTGGGTTCGACGCCGGTCTGCTGCAGGTACTGCTGTGGGGCACCGAGCCCGACGGTCGGCTCGAACGGCACCCAGCCGAGGCCGGCGAAGTACAGCTCGGGCCAGGTGTGGAGGTCGTCGCTGCTGACCTGGAACGCCGCGTCGTCTCCGACGCCCTGCAGGTTGCCCGGCAAGAACCCGACGGCCACGCGCGACGGGATGCCGAGCGTGCGGGCCATGACCGCCATGGCCGAGGCGAAGTGCACGCAGTAGCCGCTCTTCACCTGCAAGAAGGTCTCGATCGCGTCGAGGCCGCTGCCGTCGTAGCCGCGGTCGACGGGCGTGTCTTCGGAGTACGTGAAGTCGCCGTCACGGAAGTAGTCCTGCAGGTCGACGGCGGCGTCGAACGGGTTGGCGGCACCGGTGGTGACCTCGGCCGCGAGGTCGGTGACGCTCTGCGGGACCTCGTCGACCGAGAGGTAGGCCGACATGTCGGGCCCCGCGTCGTCGAGCGAGGCGACGACCTGTTCGGGGCTCGGGTCGACGGGGCGACTCGTCACCTCGTACTCGAGCCCCTGCGTGCCCTCGGAGTCGCTGCGCACCGTGACGCCGCTCTCGTCGACGAACCGCCACCCGTCGTCGAGGCCCTCGATGCTCGTGGGCGGCACGGGCACCGGCAGGTAGGGGCTTCGGAGCGCGCCGACGGTCACGTCGGTGGTGACGTCCCGTCGCGCGGTGCCGGGGTCGATGCCGGGAGCGTCGGGCAGGGCGTCGAGGGTGTTCAGGGGGTCGAGCTGCACGTCGGCCGGGCTCCAGGTGCGGCCCGAGAAGTCGACGAGGTCGACGAGCTTGAGGTACTGGCCCTGCGCGTCGTCGGTGCGGTACGAGAGGACCGTCACCGGCGCCCCCCGGCGGAGGTCGTCGCCCAGGTCGATGATGGGGTTCACCCCCGTGGCGAGGCCCGTGCCGGTGCCCGACCCGGTCAGCGGCGCCACGCCCGACAGCGGGACGACGGCCGTCAGCAGGCCCGCGACGGCCACCGACGCCGCGGCCCCGACCAGGCCCGCCCGCGAGGGCCGACGCCCGGTCGACACCATGAGCAGCACCAGGTAGGCCAGCACCGTCGCCACGACCCAGGGCCAGCTCGTGGCGACGTTCGGCACGAAGGTCGGCACGGCCAGCACGAGCGCCGGGAAGAGCCCGGTCATCACCGTCAGCTGCCCGACGCTCGACAGCAGGTCGGTGACGACGGCGACGACGAGCACCGAGACGGCGACCGTGACGAGCAGCCCGTCGTTGACCTCGACCGGTGCCGACCCGTCGACGATCGCGGCGTTCGCCTGCGCCGAGAGCTCGGGGAGGCGCGCGAAGGTCGCTCCCGTCGGCACGACGCCCAGCAGGGCCGTGCCCCCCGAGGCGAAGGCCGTCGTGACGAGGGCCCCGGCGACTGCCCCGACGACGACCCCCACCCACGGTGCCGTGCCCAGGGAGCGGAGGATCAGTGACGCGCCGAGCGCGACGCCGGCGACGACGGCGCCGGCCACCCACCAGCCGACCCCGACGAACACCGGGTGCAGGCTGGCCAGCGCGAGGACGAGCACGAGCCACAGCAGCACCGAGGTCTGCCACCGGGCCGTGGCGCCCGGCGCCGCGCCAAAGAACCCCACGCGAGGCGACGGGTCAGTCATCGAGTACCCCCGCGCGGACGATCAGGCGTCCGACGTCGTCGCTCGAGTCGGCCTCGACGACCCGCCACCCGGCGTCCACGAGGGCTCCGGCCACCTCGTCCGGGGTCAGCACGGGAGCGACCGTCCGGTCGGCACCGTCGGCGGACCGGGCGGGGCGCGAGGTGAGTCCCGCACCGAGCGGAAGGGCAGGCGTCACGACGACGGCCACGGCCGACGACCCGACGGCCCGCGAGGCGACGAGCAGGTCGAGCTCGAGCCGCCTCAAACCCGACACGACGGCGACCACGGGCTCGCGGGGCGACGGAGCGGGCGCGGGGGCACCGAGCTCGTCGTCGAGGCGGAGGTCGGCGAGGTCGTCGAGGAACGCCGCGGTCGAGTCCGGGTCGTGCCGGGCGACGAGCGACCCGTCGGGCGTCGCGAGGACGGTGAGCGACCCCGCGTGGCCGACCTCGACCGCCACCGTCGCGGCGAACGACACCGCCCACTCGAAGGCGTCGCTGACGAGCGGGATCGTCGGTGCCGCGGCCTTCGACCGGAAGCCGCTCGAGGGCGGCACCGTCGGACGCGAGTCCGACCACCCCTCGGCCGCGACCGCGATCACCACCCGGGCGCTCGGCAGGCCGTGCTGCTCTTCTTGCCGCACCATCAGTTCGCCGTGGCGGGCCGTGGCCTTCCAGTGGACGCGCCGCATCGGGTCGCCCCGGCGGTACTCCCGGGTGACGGGGTCGTCCTCGCCACCGGCCAGGCTGTGCTCGCGCTGCCGCCTCGACCCGTCGCCGAGCGCCCGGGACTCGCGCCCGAGGCCGACCTCGACCACCTCGGGCACGACGACGAACTCGGCGGCGCCGTCGGCGACGACGCGTCGTCGGGCGACCCCGTACGACTCGACCAGGTCGACGTGCAGCGGTCCGATGCGGTGGCGCCCGCGCGGCAGCTCGTGGTGGCGGAAGACCGCCGAGGAGGCGCGCCCCGGCACGAGCAGGACGGCTGCGGCCTCGGAGTCGGTCAACCGCCCGAAGGGCAGCTGCTCGCGGACCCGCACCGCACCGGAGGTCCGGCTGCCGCGGGGCAGCACCGACACCGTCTCGACGGCGGACCAGCCGGCCACGCCGCGATCGGGCGAGAACCGACGGGCGACCCGGACGTCGGCCGTGCGGAACAGCAACGACACGGTGACGGCCACGATCAGCACGACGAGCGTCGTGCCGGCGAACACGAGCGCCGGGGCCTGCAGCAGCCACCCGACGAGCACGACGAGCACCCCGCCGGCGAGCACGCCGAGGCCTCGGCCGGTCGGCCTGGGGACCCCACCCCGCCTCACGGTCAGCGCGCGTCGGCCGGGTCGCCGAGCGGCACGGCGGTCCGTTCGACGACCTCGGCGACGAGGTCGTACGCGGCCGAGACGGCACCGGCACCCGCCCGACCGGCGAGGATCACGCGGTGCCCGAGGACGGGACCGCTGAGGGCGTCGACGTCGTCGGGGACGACGTAGCCACGGCCGTTCAGCGCGGCCCACGACTTGGCGGCCCGCATCAGCTGCAGCGTCGCCCGGGGGCTCGCCCCGAGACGGACGTCGGGGTGCACCCGGGTCGCCTGGACGATGCGGACGGCGTACTCCTCGACGGCCTGTGCCGTGTAGACGGTGCGCACGGCGGCGATCATGCGCGTGAGCTCGTCGAGGGAGACGAGCGGGCGCAGGACGTCGAGCGGGCTGACGCGCTCGCGCTGCTGCAGCATGCGCAATTCGCTGCGGGCGTCCGGGTAGCCGAGCGAGATGCGGGCCATGAAGCGGTCGCGCTGCGCTTCGGGCAGGTTGTAGGTGCCCTCCATCTCGACCGGGTTCTGCGTCGCCACGACGAGGAACGGCGACGGCAGCGGGTGGGTGATGCCGTCGACGGTGACCTGGCGCTCTTCGAGGCTCTCGAGCAGGGCCGACTGCGTCTTGGGCGAGGCCCGGTTGATCTCGTCACCGATGACCACGTTCGCGAAGACGGGACCGGGCTTGAACTCGAACCCGCCGCTCTGCCGGTCGTAGACCGAGACGCCCGTGATGTCGCTCGGCAGCAGGTCGGGGGTGAACTGGATGCGCGTGACCGTCGCGTCGACCGCCTTGGCGAGGGCACGGGCGAGCTGGGTCTTGCCGACGCCGGGGACGTCCTCGATCAGGAGGTGCCCTTCGGCCAGCAGCACGGTCAGCGCCGTCGAGATGGCACCGTCCTTGCCGTCGATGACGGTGGCGACGGCCTCGAGGATGCCGCGAGCCCGCTGCTGGACCTCGTCGAGCGACAGCTCGGGCCCGGGCCCGGTGGCTCGGACGGCGGGGTCGACGGTCGGGTCGTTGGTCGTGGTCATCGCGTCGTCCTCGGTCGGGTGGGTCGGGGTCAGGTGGTGCTGAGGTACGCGGCGACGGCCTCGGGCACGTAGGGCGAGACGTCGCCGCCGAGCGACGCGACCTGGCGGACCAGCGAGCTCGAGACGTGCGCGTGGGCGGGGTCGGGCAGCAGGAACACGGTCTCGACGCCGGCCAGGCTGCGGTTCATGATCGCCATCGGGGTCTCGTACGCGACGTCGACCTGTGAGCGGATGCCCTTGACCAGCACGCTGGCGCCGACCTCGGTGCAGTAGTCGACGAGCAACCCGACGCTCCAGCTGTGCACCGTGACGGTGTCGGGCAGACCCGCGGCCCGGAGCGAGTCGCCGAGCAGCGAGACCCGCTGCGCGAGCGGCAACAGGGCGCTCTTCTCGGGATTGTGCACCACGAGGACGTGGACCTCGTCGAAGATGTTGGCGGCCCGGGCGATCACGTCGACGTGACCGAGGGTCACGGGGTCGAACGAACCCGGGACGACGGCGATCCTGCTCATCCGGTCACTGTATCCCGCCGACCCCGGACGGACACCCAGGCCGGACCCACCGTCGAGGACACGTCACGCATCGCCGGTCGGCTCAGTTCTTGCCCATGGCCTCGCGGCCCCGGTCGTCCAGTCGCCGGGCGATGGCCGCGGCCAGTGCGGGATGGTCGACCAGGCGGGGGTCGGCCTCGAGCACGTCGGCGGCGTGCTCGCGGGCGAGCCCGATGAGGTCGCCGTCGCGCGCGACCCGCAGCAGGCGCAACGATGACCGCCCGCCCGACTGCAGGTCGCCGAGCACGTCGCCCTCGCGGCGGAGCTCGAGGTCGACCTGCGCGAGCTCGAAGCCGTCGAGCGTCGCCGCGACCGCGTCGACGCGCTCGCGCGCCACGGTCTCGGCGGCCGCGTGGGTGACGAGCAGGCAGAGCCCCGGGTGCCCCCCTCGCCCGACGCGACCCCGCAGCTGGTGCAACTGCGAGACGCCGAAGCGGTCCGCGTCGAGCACGACCATGGTCGAGGCGTTCGGCACGTCGACCCCGACCTCGATGACGGTGGTGGCGACGAGCACGTCGATGTCACCGGCGGCGAAGCGGCGCATGACGTCGTCCTTCTCGTCGGACGACATGCGGCCGTGCAGCGGTTCGACGCGCAGGCCCTGGAGCACGGGGATCGTGGGCACCCGGGCCATGACCCCCTCGACGCTGGCCCGCTCGGGTGCCGGCGCCTCGGACGGACCGGCGTCGGACGCATCGTCGTCGGACGCGACGTCGCCGTCGGGCGGGTCGCCCGGTTCGGCCGTCACCGCGTCGATCGCGGGGCAGACCACGAACACCTGTCGCCCCTTCGCCACCTCTTCGGCGGAACGCTGCCAGATGCGACCGCCCCAGGTCGGGTGGTCGGCGAGCGGCACGACGAACGACTCGATGGGCTGGCGCCCCCTCGGCAGCTCGGCGATGGTCGAGACGTCGAGGTCGCCGAACACCGTCATCGCCACCGTCCGCGGGATCGGCGTGGCGGTGAGGACGAGCACGTGCGGCGGCGTCGCCCCCTTCTTGCGCAGCGCCTCGCGCTGGTCGACGCCGAAGCGGTGCTGTTCGTCGACCACGACCAGCCCGAGGTCGAAGAACTCGACGGTCTCGCTGATCAGCGCGTGGGTGCCGACGACGATGTGGGCCTGACCGCTGACGATCGACAGCAACGCCCTCTTGCGCTGCGCGACCGTCATCTGGCCGGTCAGCAGGGTCGGTCGCAGCCGGGCGGCCAGGTCGGGCCCGAGCGTCGCCGTGATGGACCGCAGGTGCTGCGCGGCGAGCACCTCGGTCGGGGCGAGCAGCGCCGACTGCCCCCCGCTCTCGGCGACGGCGAGCATGGCCCGCAGGGCGACGAGGGTCTTGCCCGAGCCGACCTCGCCCTGGACGAGGCGGTTCATCGGCACCTCGGCCTCGAGGTCGCGGGTGATCTCGTCGCCCACGAGCCGCTGGTCGCCCGTCCGCTCGAAGGGCAGGGCGGCGTCGAAGCCGGAGAGCAACCCGTCGGGAGCGGCCCGACGGGGCGTGGCCGCCGAGCGGCGCACGAGGGCCCGCTGCTGCAGCAGCGCGCTCTGCAGCACGAAGGCCTCGTCGAACCGCAGCGTGTCGCGGGCCGTGAGGTGGTCGCGATCGGTCTCGGGCCGGTGGATGCGCTCGTAGGCCTCGGACGTCGGCATCAGGTCGAGCTCGGCGCGCACCGACGCCGGCACCGCGTCGTCGATCGGCGGCAGGCCGTCGAGCAGCACCTCGAGCGACTTCTGCACCTGCCACGAGGCCACGGAGGCGCTGGCCGGGTAGATCGGGATCGGTTGCTTCGCCCACTTCTGGGCCTGCTGGTCGCCGACCCCGGCGACGGCCTCGTGCGAGGCGTCGAAGAGCTCGTAGTCGGGGTGGGCCAGCTGGCGCAGCCCCCGGTAGTCGCCGACCTTGCCCGCGAAGATGCCGCGGGCACCCGGCACGAGGTCTTTCGCCCGCCAGGCCTGGTTGAAGAAGGTGAGCGTGAGGATGCCCTGCCCGTCGCCGATGCGCACCTCGAGGATCGAGCCACGGCGGGCCCGCATGGTGCGCTCGCGCACGTCGAGCACCTGCGCGACGATCGTGACCGACTCGCCGAGCGGCAGCTGGTCGAGGGCCGTGAGCTCGCCGCGCCGGGCGTACCGCCGCGGGAAGTGCGTCAGCAGGTCGCCGACCGTGCGCAGGCCGAAGGCCTTCTGCAGCGCGGTGGCCGTGCGGCCGCCGAGGGCCCCGGCCAGCGACGCGTCGAGGGGTGAGTCGGGCACGGACACCACGCTAGTGCCCGCCCCCGACAGCGACCCGTCACGACGGCGCCCGTCCACGGCCGCGCCCGTCCCGACGCGACCCGGCCCTGACGTGGGCCGCGGGCGTCAGAGCGAGAAGGAGTACCCGCCGGAGGCGCGGGTCGCCCTCGCGAGGTCGGCCGTGTGCCGGTCGTCGTTCACCTCGAGGGCCCGCAACAGGCGCCCGACCCCGCGGGCGGACTGCTGGCAGAAGCCCACGGCCAGGTGACGCTCCGCCTCGGAGTCGGCCCGCGCCTCCTGGAGGGCCGTGGAGGCCCGCGAGAGCACGGCCGTCTGCGCGTAGATGCCGCTCGCCGCGTCGGCGAGGCGCTTCTGCACGAGCTGCCTCTCTTGCACCTTCTTGCCGTGCTTGCGCAGGGCGCCCTCGGTGCGTTCGCGCAGCCGCGACACCTGGTCGCCGAGCTCGGCGGCCTGCTTCGCGAGGGCGGGGTGGACCCCCACGGGACGCTCGGGTCGGAGGCGGCGTTGGACGCGGCCGGCGACGTACGGGGCGAGCACGCCGAGGGCCCGCCCGGGGTCCCCGATGCTCAGCGACGCCACGTCGGGCAGTTCTTCGCTCAGCGTCTTGAGGCCGTTCAGGGCGACGAACGCCCGCAGGACGTCGTTGGCGCCCTCGAAGATCGGGAAGATCCGGAAGTCGCGCAGCGCCTTCGACAGCGGGTGGTCCGCCATGTAGGCCTCACCGCCGTGCAGCTGCACGGCCCGGTTCAGCGCGTACCAGCCCGTGTCGCTCGCCGCGACCTTGGTCATGGCCGACTCGAGGGCGAAGTCGGTGTCGCCCCGGTCGACGAGACCCGTGGTCAGGTACGACATCGATTCGATGCCGTAGATCTGCCGGGTCATCCAGGCGAGCTTGTCGCCGACCATCTCGAAGTCGGCGAGCGGCCTGCCGAACTGCTGCCGCGCCTCCGTGTGCTCGAGGCTCAGCTCGAGGAACCGCTTCATGCCGCCGGCGATGGCCGTCCCCATCGACATGCGGCCGTTGTTGAGCGTGTTGACCGCGATGCGGAAGCCGTCGCCCGGCTCGCCGAGCAGGTTCTCGGCGGGCACCCGGACGTCGGTGAAGCGCACGCGCTGCAGGTGGTTGGCCTTGAGGCCGTGCGTCTCGAACCGCGGGCCGGTGCTCAGCCCCTCGGTGCCCTTCTCGACGATGAGCGCGACGTGGCCGAGGTCGCTCTGCGCGAAGACCGTCAGGACGTCCTTGTCGCCGTTGCCGATCCACCGCTTCTCGCCGTTCAGCACCCAGCTGCCGTCGGCCTGCCGTTCGGCCCGGGTCTCGAGGGCGTAGGCGTCGCTGCCCACGTTCGGCTCGGTCAGCACGAACGCGGCGAGTTTCCGACCGCTCGCCAGGTCGGGCAGCCAGCGCGCCTTCTGGTCGTCGGTGCCGTAGAGGTGCAGCGGCTTGGTGCCGATCGACTGGTGCACGCCCATGACGGTGGCCAGGGTGCCGTCGACCCGGCCGAACTCCTCGTACACGCGGCAGTAGGCGCTCTGGCCGAGCCCGAGACCGCCGTACTCCTCGGAGACGAACAGCCCCATCAGGCCGCGCTCGCCCAGCTCGCGGACCGTGTCGTCGCCGATCCACCCCTCGCGTTCGGCCTTCAGCGGGTCGTAGCCGGCGAGCACCTCGCGGGCGGACGCCGAGACCGTCTCGACCCGGGCCTTCTCGGCCGCGGTCATCCCCGGGTAGGGGAAGACGAGCTCGGAGGCGATGCGCCCCGCGAAGAGCGACTTGGTGAACGAGGGCCTGACGGTTCGATCGACGCTGGTCATGGCACCCGATGCTGTCGACGCCGGCGGGTGCGGACAAGTCGGTTGTGCAGGTCCGACGACCGGGCGGGGCGGGCGACGGCGATGCGTTGTCGGGATGCTCGAAGCGCGCGTCGACGGGGCCGCGCGTCGGGGCGGACCGAAGCCGGGCCGCGACCGCGCCGTCGCCGGCCCGGCCCTCCGCCCCGGCGGGCCACGGCGACCTGGCATGGTTGACCCCATGTCCCGCATCATCTCCGGCTTCGCCGACAACCTCTCGCTCGTCGTCCCCAAGGTCGGGACGCGCCCCACGAGCGACCGGGTGCGCGAGGCGCTCTTCTCGTCGCTCGACGCCCGTGACGAGATCCGCGGCCGGCGCGTGCTCGACCTCTACGCCGGCACCGGGGGCCTGGGGCTCGAGGCCGCGTCGCGCGGGGCCGTGTCGGTCGTGCTGGTCGAGAAGGCACCGGCCGCGGCCAAGGTGCTGCGCCGCAACGTCGAGTCGGTGCTGGCCCGGGCGCCCCGCCCGCCCCGGGGCACTCCCCCGCGCGTCGACGTCGTCGTCCAGCCGGTGCGGTCGTACCTCGAGGGCGGGGCCGCCCTCGTCGACCTCGTCTTCTTCGACCCCCCGTACGAGCTGTCGGCGGCCGACCTCACCGCCGACCTCGTCGCGCTGCTGCCCTCGCTCGACGAGCAGGCCCTCGTCGTCGTCGAGCGTGCGTCCCGCGACGGCGAGCCCGGCTGGCCGGACGGCCTCGGCCTCGACGTGAAGAAGCAGTACGGCGACACGACCGTCTGGTTCGCGCTGCGCGACTGAACCGACGGACGAGGAGGCGCGGGTCGCCTCGTCAGCCCTGCCCGCCAGACCACAGGCGGTACGGGTCCCACCCCCCGGCCTCCCCGAGGTCGGAACCGTCGAGGGTGACGCGGGGCGCGCCTCCTGCGGTGTCGCGGACCGTGCCGACGGCGCGGAAGCCGCCGGGCAACGGCACGCCGGGCGGGAACGTGGCGAAGAGGGAGTGGTCCTCGCCGCCCGAGAGGGAGAGGCGCACGTCGTCGCCGAGGGCGGCCGCCGTCAGGTCGACCACCACGTCGCCGGCCCGGGCGACGCGGCCCGCGTCGAGGGCGAGGCCGTCGGACAGGTCGAGCATCGCGGTCGCGCCCGCGATCGCCGCGGCGCGCCCGTCGGCGACGGGCGGCGTGGGGGCGAGGTGCCAGCCGACGTCGGCGTCGCGGGCGCGGAGTGCCGCGGCCGCGGAGGCGTCGGGCCGCCCTTCGTGGTCGACGCCCAGGCGGAAGAGCAGGTCGAGCCCCCGGGCGGACCGGCCGAGGGCCCCGGAGACCGCGACGACGTCGCCGGGCCGGGCGCCGTCCCGCCGCACCGGGGCGCGCCCCTCGAGGTCGCCGAAGGCCGTCACCGCGACCGTGAAGGTCGGTGAGACCGAGAGGTCGCCGCCGACCACGCCCGCCCCGGGGGCCATGACCGCGCAGCCCTCGCGCAACCCGTCGGCGAACGCCTCGAGCTCGGCCACGGGCGTGTCACCGGGCACCGCGAGGGCGACGACCAGGGCCGTCGGCCGCGCCCCCATCGCCGCCACGTCGGCCAGGTTCGAGGCGGCGGCCTTCCAGCCGAGGTCGTGCGGCGTCGACCAGGCGCGACGGAAGTCGGGGCCGTGCACCATCAGGTCGGTCGTCACGACGAACCGGGCGTCGGGGGCGGCCACGACGGCTGCGTCGTCGCCCGGGCCGAGCAGGGTGTGGTCGCCCCGCGGCAGACGCGGCAGGATGCGCGCGAGCGTGGCGAGCTCGCCGACGCCCTCGACGGTGTCGGCGGCGGTGACGGCGTCGGCGGTGCCGCCGTCGTCCGGGCGGGGGTCCGTGGAGCGTCGTTCCATGTGCTGAACGGTAGCCTGGATGCGATGTCGAACCCGTCCTCGCTCCTCGCCCCGCGCCTCCGTCCCCGCCTCCGCGTCGCGGCCCTCGCGCTCGTCGCGGCGGGTCTCGCGACGTTCCTCGTCGGCTGTGCCCGGGCCGTGCCGATGCAGCCCGCCGACGGGGCGAACGACCCCTCGTGCGCGCAGGTGACCGTCCACCTGCCCGAGGTCGTCGACGACGGGCAGGGCCGGCGCGAGACCGACGCCCAGGCCACGGGCGCCTGGGGCTCGCCGACGAGCGTGCTGTTGCACTGCGGCGTCGAGACGCCCGCGGTGTCCGACCTGCCCTGCTACGACATCCAGGGCGTCGACTGGCTGGTCGACCAAGACCCCGACGACGCCGAGACCTCGATCCTCACCACGTACGGCCGCGAGCCCGGCGTGCAGGTGATCGTCGACACCACGAAGGCCAACGGCGGCAACGTGCTGCGCGACCTGGCCGACGCGGTCGGCTACCTGCCGAACGACGGCAAGCAGTGCGTCGGGGCCGGCGACCTGCCCGGCTCGGCCGGCTCGGCCGACGAGCCCTCCGCCACGCCGACGCCGTAGCGCCCGCCGGGTGCCGACGCCCGCTCGCTCGCTCGCTGCGTGCCGCTCGCCGGAACCGTGCCACGACGTGCACACGCCGCCACGAGATCTCGTGGCGGCGTGTTCACGTCGTGGCGTGGTGACGGAGGGAGGCGGTCAGCGTTCGGTCTCGAGGCCGAGCGCGATGAGCTCGTCGATCAGCTCGGGGTAGCTGAGGCCACTCGCGAGCCAGCAGGCGGGGAACATCGAGATCGGGGTGAAGCCGGGCATGGTGTTGATCTCGTTGATCACCCAGCCGTCGTCGGTCAAGAAGAAGTCGACCCGCGCGAGGCCGGTGCCGTCGATGGCCTCGAAGGCGAGGGCGGCGAGTCGCTGCATCTCGGCCAGCTGGTCGCCGCGGAGGTCGGCCGGGCAGACGAGGTCGGCACCCGGTGCACCGAGGTACTTCGACTCGAAGTCGTAGAACGTGTCGCCCGCGAGGACGATCTCGCCTGCGACCGAGGTGCGCGGGGCGGTGCCGCCACGACCACCGAGCACGGCGCACTCGATCTCGCGACCGACGACGGCCGCCTCGACGAGCACCTTGTGGTCCTCGGCAAAGGCCTTCGCCATGGCCGCGGCCAGGTCGCCGGACGAGCCGACGCGCGACACCCCGACGCTCGAGCCGGCACGGGCCGGCTTGACGAACATCGGGTACCCCAGGGCCTCGAAGTCGGCGGCCACCCGCTCGGGGGCGGCATCCCAGTCGCGACGGCGGACGGTGCGCCACGGGGCGACGGACACCCCGGCCGCCTGCAGGACGGTCTTGGTGAAGTGCTTGTCCATCCCGAGCGACGACGCCAGGACGCCGGCCCCGACGTACGGGAGGCCGGTCAGTTCGAGGAGGCCCTGCACCGTGCCGTCCTCACCGAACGGGCCGTGCAGGATGGGGAAGACCACGTCGACCTCGCCCAGCAGGCGGGTCGAGCCGTCGGCCTCGGTGACCGTGAGCTCACGGGTGGTGGACGACTCGGGCCAGTGCACCCGCGTGCCGTTGTCGACGACGGTCGGCAAGGTCTCGGCGTCGAGTGCGAACCGCGAGGCGTCGTCGGGCTGCAGCGTGAAGGCGCCCTCGGCCGTGATGCCGACCGGCACCACCTCGAACCGCTCGCGGTCGATCGCCGAGAGGACTCCCCCGGCCGTCGCACAGCTGATCGAGTGCTCGCTCGACCGGCCGCCGAAGAGGACGACCACGACGGTCTTCGCCGTGCCGACCGACGACGGGTCGGTCACACCGGGGGCGGTCGCGCCGGGGTCGGTCGTCGGAGTCGGGTCGCTGGTCGCCATGGAGGGGCCTCTCTTCGGTGTCACGGCCCACGGGCCGACCCGCGGTGGCGGGCTCTGGTCGGCGCACGCCCCGGCGGCGACGACCTCGAGGTCACTCGCCCTGCGGCTCGTCCGTCTCGGTGAGGTGCGGGGCGATGTTGCGCGGGTCCAGCGTACCGGCGAGCACCTCGGCCACCTGCTGGACGATGGGCATGTCGACGCCCCGCGACCGGGCCAGTTCGAGGATGGGTGCCACCGACGCCAGCCCCTCGGCGGTCTGGTTCATCTGACGCACCACGTCACCGAAGGCGTATCCCTGACCGAGCAACCGGCCCGCCGTGTTGTTGCGCGACAGCGGCGACTCGCAGGTGGCGATGAGGTCGCCGAGCCCGGCGAGCCCGGCGAGCGTCTCGGCCTTGGCACCGAACGAGACCGCGAACGCGGTCATCTCGGCCAGGCCCCGCGTGATGATCGAGGCCTTCGTGTTCTCGCCGTAGCCGACCCCGTCGACGATGCCGATGGCGACGGCGATGAGGTTCTTCAGCACGCCGCCGAACTCGGTGCCGATCACGTCGGTGTTGACGAACGACCGGAAGTACGGGTTGGTGGCCGTCGCCGCGACCAGCGTCGCGGTCTCGAGGCTGTGGGACGACACCACGGCGGCCGTCGGCTGCCGCTTCGCGATCTCGAGGGCGAGGTTCGGACCGGACGCGACGGCGATCAGGTCGCGCTCGATGCCGAGCTCGGCCTCGATGACCTGACTCATGCGGAGCCCGGTCGCCTTCTCGACGCCCTTCATCAGGCTGACCACCGGCACGCCACCCGGCACGAGCCCCCGGATGGCCGTGAGGTTCTCGCGCAGCGTCTGACTCGGCACCGACAGGTAGACCTGCTCGGCACCGGCGAGGGCCTGCTCGACCGACGGGGTCGCGACGAGGGTCCGGGGCAGGTTGATGCCCGGCAGGTAGTCGGTGTTGCGCTTGCTCTCGGTGATCTCGCGGGCCACCTCGGGGCGGCGGGCCCACAGGGTGACGTCGGCGCCGCCCTCGGCGAGCACCTTGGCGAAGGTCGTGCCCCAGCTGCCCGACCCGAGCACGGCGACCCGACGCGGGATGGCCTCGCGCATGACGATCGAGATCGCCTCGGTCGTGACCGCCCCTTCGCCGAGAGCTTCGATGGCGCCTTCGCGTGACTCGGAGCTACTCAAAGCGACCTGTCTCTTTCTGGTGGTTCTTGGCGGGGTTCCAGCGCTCGGCGGGTGCCGTCTCGGCCCGAAGCCGCTCCACGAGCTCGGTCACGGCCTGCATGACGAGCGCCGTGGCGGCCGTGACGGACGCCTGGTCGAGCGGTCGGTCGCGATAGGCCGAGAGGTCGACGGGATCGCCGATCACGACGGTGATGCGCTTGCGGGGGAAGGCGTGCAGCCGGCTCGAGTAGCGCCCCATCAGGTGCTGGCTGCCCCAGTGGGCCATGGGGATGAGCGGGACCCCGGCGGCGAGTGCGAGCCGGACGGCCCCGCTCTTGCCCTTCATGGGCCAGAGATCGGGGTCGCGGGTCAGCGTGCCCTCGGGGTAGACGATCACGCCGCCACCGCTCGCCACGAGGGTGCGACCGGCCGCGAGCGGGTCGTTGTCATGCGTGCGACCGGCACGTTCGACCGGGATGTGCCCCATGGCGTGCATCATGCGTCCGAAGACCGGCACCCGGAAGAGCGACGCCTTGGCCAGGAAGCGGGGGACGCGGCCGAGGGCCCACATGACCCGGCCGACGACGACCGGGTCGATGTTCGTGTAGTGGTTCGGCGTCAGGACGAACGCACCCTCGGCCGGCAACTTGTGACCGTCGACGATGTCGATCGAGGCCATCAGGTCGAAGAGCGGCGCCGCGGGCGTCGCCAGGGTGCGGAAGAACGCACCCTTCTCTTTGCGACGCCCTCGCGCCGGGACCGGGACGACGGGGGCG
Source organism: Frigoribacterium sp. VKM Ac-1396 (assembly GCF_015350895.1). Taxonomy (NCBI): domain Bacteria; kingdom Bacillati; phylum Actinomycetota; class Actinomycetes; order Micrococcales; family Microbacteriaceae; genus Frigoribacterium; species Frigoribacterium sp. VKM Ac-1396. The sequence continues at coordinate 887,654 of NZ_JADKSD010000001.1, forward strand.
TCGGGGTCGGCAGTCGACACCGGCCGATCAGCCCTTGAAGTCGAAGTCGGCGCCGAGCTTGCGCAGCTTCGCGATGAAGTGCTCGTAGCCGCGGCTGATGATGCCGACGTTGCTGATCTTCGACTCGCCCTCGGCGGTCAGGGCCGCGATCAGGTGGCTGAAGCCACCGCGCAGGTCGGGCACCCGGATGTCGGCCCCGTGCAGCGCCGTCGGGCCGTTGATGACCGCGGCCTGCTCGAACTCGCGACGCGCGACGCGGCGGTCGTGGTCGGGCAGTCCGTCTTTGTGCACCGTGATGTCGGCACCCATGTCGTTGAGGGCCTCGGTGAACTGGAACCGGTTCTCGTACACCGTCTCGTGGACGACCGAGGTGCCCTGCGCCTGCGTGAGGGCGACGATCAGGGGCTGCTGCCAGTCGGTCATGAAGCCGGGGTGCACGTCGGTCTCGACGACGACGGGCTTGAGCTCGCCACCGGGGTGGAAGAAGCGGATGCCGTCCTCGTGGACGTCGAAGTCGCCGCCGACCTTGCGGAAGACGTTCAAGAACGTCATCAGGTCTTTCTGGTCGGCACCCTCGACGAAGATGTCGCCCTTGGTCGCGAGCGCGGCCGAGGCCCAGCTGGCCGCCTCGTTGCGGTCGTTGATCGCCCGGTGCGTGTAGCCCCGGAGCTTCTCGACGCCCTCGATGAAGATGACGCGGTTCGGCTCGACCGAGACGACGGCGCCCATCTTCTGCAGGATGGCGATGAGGTCCATGATCTCGGGCTCGATCGCGGCGTTGCGCAGTTCGGTGACGCCCTTGGCGAGCACCGCGGTCAACAGCACCTGCTCGGTGGCGCCGACGCTCGGGTAGGGCAGCTCGATGTTGGCACCGGTGAGGCCGTTGGGGGCCGTGAGGTGGATGCCGTTGTACGACTTGTCGACGACGGCGCCGAAGGCCCGCAGGGCGTCGAGGTGGAAGTCGATCGGCCGGTCGCCGATGCGGCAGCCGCCGAGGTCGGGGATGAACGCCTCGCCGAGGCGGTGCAGCAGCGGTCCGCAGAAGAGGATCGGGATGCGGCTCGAGCCCGCGTGGGCGTCGATCTCGGCGAAGTGCGCGCTCTCGACGTTGGAGGGGTCGAGGATCATCTCGCCGCGCGCCGGGTCGGTGATGCGCACGCCGTGGACCGAGAGGAGCCCGCGGACGACGTTGACGTCGCTGATGTCGGGGACGTCCTTCAAGATGCTGGGGGTGTCGCCCAGCAGCGCCGCGACCATCGCCTTGGTGGCGAGGTTCTTCGCGCCGCGCACCTCGATGCGACCGATGAGCGGCTTGCCGCCCCGGATGACGATCTCATCGGAGGTCAACCCCACACGGGCACCTGCTGCTGCTGCGTCTTGGACGAGAGAGTTCACTTACTTCACCGGCAATGTCTTCGGGCGCCAGGAGGCGCGACGGGATTCGAATTCTGTGATGGCCGCTTCGTCGCGGAGGGTCAGGCCGATGTCGTCGAGGCCTTCGAGGAGACGCCACTTAGTGTAGGCATCGACTTCGAATCCGACGGTGAGGCTGCCGACCGTGGCGGCCTGCGCCACGAGGTCGACCGTGATCTCGACGCCCGGGTGCTCGTCGATCTCGGCCCAGATCCGCTCGACGTCGTCTTCGGAGACGGCTGCGGCGAGCAGCCCCTGCTTGCCGGAGTTGCCGCGGAAGATGTCGCCGAAGCGCGAGCTGATGATGACGTCGAAGCCGAAGTCGCGGAGCGCCCAGACGGCGTGCTCCCGGCTCGAGCCGGTGCCGAAGTCAGGGCCGGCGACGAGGACGCGCGCGCCCTGGAACGCCGGCTGGTTCAGCACGAACTCCGGGTCGTTGCGCCACCCGAAGAAGAGGGCGTCCTCGAAGCCGGTCTTGGTGACGCGCTTGAGGAACTGCGCGGGGATGATCTGGTCGGTGTCGACGTTCGAGCGCTTGAGCGGCGCGGCGACGCCGGTGACGGTGGTGAACTTCTGCATCAGAGGGCCCCCGCCCGGTCGGTGCCGTCGGCGAGGACGGGTTCGGCGGCCGATCGGGCGTCGACCGGTGCCCCGGCGTCGTCGGCCTGGAGATCCCACGGCGACGAGAGAGTTCCGCGGACGGCGGTGGCCGCGGCGACGAGTGGCGACACGAGGTGCGTGCGGCCCCCCTTGCCCTGACGGCCCTCGAAGTTGCGGTTCGACGTCGACGCGCAGCGCTCGCCCGGGGCGAGCTGGTCAGGGTTCATGCCGAGGCACATGGAGCACCCGGCGAACCGCCACTCGGCGCCGAAGTCGGTGAAGACCTTGTCGAGGCCCTCGGCCTCGGCCTCGAGCCGGACGCGCGCCGAGCCCGGCACGACCATGACGCGGACGCCCTCGGCCTTCGTGCGACCACGGACGATCGACGCGAACGCCCGCAGGTCTTCGATGCGGCTGTTGGTGCACGAGCCCATGAAGACGGCGTCGACCGGGATGGCCTTCATCGGCGTCCCGGCCTCGAGGGCCATGTACTCGAGTGCCCGCGTCGCCGCGGCCTTCTCGTTCGGGTCGACGACGGACTCGGGGTCGGGCACGGAGTCGCTGAGCGACACGCCCTGGCCGGGGTTGGTGCCCCAGGTGACGAACGGCTCGAGGGTGTCGGCGTCGAGGAAGATCTCGGCGTCGAACACGGCGTCGTCGTCGGTGGGCAGGGTGTCCCAGTAGGCGACCGCGTCGTCCCAGTCGGCGCCGGTCGGTGCGTGCGGTCGACCCTGCAGGTAGTCGTAGGTGGTCCGGTCGGGCGCGACCATGCCCGCGCGGGCGCCGGCCTCGATCGACATGTTGCAGATGGTCATGCGCCCCTCCATCGAGAGGGAGCGGATGGCGCTGCCGCGGTACTCGAGCACGTAGCCTTGCCCGCCGCCGGTGCCGATCTGCGCGATGACCGCCAGGATGATGTCCTTCGCGGTGACGCCGGGGCGCAGCGTGCCCTCGACGGTGACCGCCATGGTCTTGAAGGGCTTGAGCGGCAGCGTCTGCGTCGCCATGACGTGCTCGACCTCGCTCGTGCCGATTCCGAACGCCATGGCGCCGAAGGCCCCGTGGGTCGACGTGTGCGAGTCGCCGCAGACGACCGTGACGCCCGGCATGGTGAGGCCCAGCTGGGGGCCGACGACGTGCACGATGCCCTGCTCGGCGTCGCCCAGCGAGTGCAGGCGGACGCCGAACTCGGCCGTGTTGCGGCGGAGCGTCTCGATCTGCGTGCGGCTGGTCAGGTCGGCGATCGGCTTGTCGATCGCGAGGGTCGGCGTGTTGTGGTCCTCGGTCGCGATGGTGAGGTCGGTGCGACGCAGGGGCCGACCGGCCTGACGCAGGCCGTCGAAGGCCTGGGGGCTGGTGACCTCGTGGACGAGGTGGAGGTCGATGTAGAGAAGGTCGGGAGCGCCGTCTTCGCCCTTGACGACGACGTGGTCGTCCCACACTTTCTCGGCCAGCGTCCTACCCACGGGCACGCCCCTTCTCCTGTATCGACGTCCAGATGATCCGAGGAGTCTACGCCAGTGCCTGCGGTGTTCCGCCCGACGGTCGAGGGGTGGAACGCCGCCCCGGCGGCCGTCATTCCCACCCCGGCGAGGCGGCGGCACGGCCGGGGCGTCGCCACGGCGAGCGCCACGGCCCAGGGCTCCGAATAGCATGACGACACCCGTCGGGCGGACGACGGCTGCGCTCGACGAGGAGGCCGACCCATGAGCCACCCCGAGCGCGCGCGCGACCACCCCGAGGAGGCGCGGGTCGCGGGCCGCTGGCACCGCGCCTCCCCGGCTCGTCGCCTGGCCTCGGTGCTGGGCGCCCTCGTCGTGGCGACCGCGCTCGTGGCCGCCGGGGCGGTCTCGGTCGCCCCCGACTACGGCGACGGCCGGCCCTGGACCGGACTCTCCGTGGACGACCTGCGGCGCGCGCCGGACGCGACCGGCTGGACGCTCGACCTCGCCGCGACCCTGGCCCCCGACGCCCCTCGGCGGTGCCTGAACTTCTGGACGTCCCCGGCCGTCGACGGACTCGTCGCCGTCGGCACCTCGGTCGACCTCGACTTCGGTGACGCCCTGGGCTCGCCGGCGTGCCGCTCGTACGCCTCGGAGGCCACCACCAGCCTGATCGGCCTGGTCGAGACGGCCACGGGCACGGTGCGCTGGGTGCACGACCTGGCCCGGGACGTGCCCGACACCGACGCTCTGAGCATCCCGGCGACCCAGGTCGTGCCGGCGGCCGGACGCGTGCTCGTGCAGACCCAGACCACGGGGGCCACGGTGCTCGCCGCGCTCGACCTGCGCGACGGGTCGCTGGTCGAGTCGACGCGCGGCCGGCGCGACCTGCCGAGCGTCAGCGTCGACTCTCGCGGGCCGCTGCAGCTGCGCACCTTCTCGGGCATCGCGGGGTCGGGCGACCGGTACCAGCTGGTCGAGGCCTCGCGCCTCGACGACCCGGTGTGGGAGGGCGGGGTCGACTCGGGCAGCACGCCGGCGTTGCTGGACGCCGGCGCCCTGGTCTCGCAGGGCGGCGAGACGGTGCTCGTCGACGGCACGACGGGAGACGAGCGACCGTTCGCGGCGTCGCCCGACGTCATCGCCGTCCCGCCGGTGGGAGCCGTCGTCACGACCGACGACGGCCGTCGCGTCGTCGCGTTCGGCATCGAGTTCACCCGGGCGAACGGCACGGTGTCGGCGCTCGACGAACGCGGTGACGCCGTGTGGAGCCGCCCGACGAGCGGACGTCGGCTGGCGGTCACGCCGTCCTGCGTGATCGTCGTCACCCGCGGCGACACGGCCGCGGAATGCCTCGACCCCCGCCACGGCGACGTGCGGTGGAGCACCGACCTGGGCGCCCCGTTCGCGATCGAGGCCGTGCCGGGCCAACGGGGTGACGAGGTGTTCGTGATCGTCCAACGCGAGGGCGGCTCGCGGCTGCTCGCCCTCGACGGCGGGGACGGGCACACCCGGTTCAGCTCGGCCGTGGGGCTGCTCGACGACCTCTCGGCGGCGGGCCGGTCGGTGCTCTACCTGCAGACCGACGACGGCCGGTCGTCGGGGCGCGACGTGGCCGCCCTCGACCTGGCGGACGGCCGACCGCTCTGGTCGACCTCGACGTCCGGCACCGTGGTGTTCTGGGGCGGGCACCTGGTGCGGATCGACGAGCGGGGCGTGGCCCGGCGACTCGTCGACACCGCCCGCGTCGGAGCGACGTCGTGAGCGCGGGGCGTCGGCTGACCGGGGTATACGTCGCCCTGGCGCTGGCGGCGATCGTGACGACCGTCGTCGTCGCGCCGACCCAGCCCGAGTACGGCGGCGACGGCCCCTGGCAGGGCATCGCCGTCGACGACCTGCGACAGCAGCCGACCACGACCGGCTGGCGGGTCGACCTGCGGGCCGCCCTCGCGCCCGGGGCCCCGCCCGAGTGCCTGCGGTACCGGTCGACACCCGTGGACCAGGGGCTCGCGCTCGTCAGCGCGGCCGGCGCCTGGACCTACGGCTTCGCCAACGACGGCGACTGCGCCACGCCGACCCAGGGCGTGGGCACCCGCATCGGCGCACTCGACGTCGACCGCGGGGACTTCCGCTGGGTGCACGACGTGGCCGACGACTTCCACGAGCTGGGGCTGACCGGCCCGGCGCTCGTGTCGTCCGTCTCGACGGTGGAGGGTGCCGGTCTGGTGCTCGTCCGGGCGTCCGTCGACGGCGAGCAGGTGCTGACGACGCTCTCGACCGAGACCGGTCGGCCGGTCGACGTGGTGGCGACCGGTTCGGCCGGCGACGGGGACCAGTTCCAGACCGCGGGCGCCGTCGTGGTCACCGGGCGGCAGCAGGGCGTCGGCGGCGTCTACCGGTACGAGCTGCGGGACGCCCGCGACCTCGGCCGGGTCGTCTGGAGCGGTGCCGCCTCCACCGCCGGCATCGCCCTCGCGCTGACCGACCGCCTCGTCGTGGCCCGGGCGGACGGCTCGGTGCAGGTCGACCTGGCCACGGGCGCCGAGCGGCCCTGGTCGGCACGACTCGACCGCCTGGTCGGCTACGCCGTCCGCGACGACGTCGTCTACGCCCCCCGAGGAGGCGCGGCCACCGGACGAGGCGACGCCGGCTTCGTCGCGCTGACCGCCGACGGCGAGCGCCTCTGGAGCTCGGACCGGGACGTCCGGGGCGCGTACTCGGTGACGCGGACCTGCCTCGTGGTGACCGACGTCCGGTCGCGGACCGTGACCTGTCTCGACCTCGCGACGGGCGAGGTGCGCTGGCGCGACCCGGCGTCGAGCTCGTCCGCCGTGGACGGCCTGCCCGGCCAGACCGACGACCGGGTCTTCGCCACGGCGACGGCGGCGGGGCCGGGCCCCGTCGTGGTGCGCGCCCTCGACGGGGCGACCGGCTCGGCCGGCGCACGGGTCTCGCTGCCCGACGGAGCCGTGCTCGCCGCGGCGGGCCGCACCGTCGGCTACGCCCTGGCCTACGGCAGTTCGGGCGGACGCTCGACCCTCGTGGCCTTCGACCTCTCGAGCGGACGACCGCTGTGGCAGCACGCCGCGCAGCTGCAGGTCTACGCGTGGGCGGGCCGGTTGGTCGACGTCGACGTCGACGGGGTCGCCCGCGAGCTCGTCGCACCCGACCGGGTGGCCGTCCCGCCGGGTTCGGCCGGAGCCTGAACCCGCCCGATCGTTCGAACACACGTTCGATCCGTGACGTAGGGTATGGGCATGAGCATCGCCTTCACCGCCTCGCTGTTCGACGGCCTGTCCGACGGGCCCGACCTCGCGCCGCTCTCCGGTCGCGTCGACCACCTCGACCTGGGCGAGGGCGCGTGGCTCGACGTCGTCCCGGCCTGGGCGTCGCATTCCGACGCCTTGTTCGAACGCCTCGTGACCGACGTCCCGTGGCGGGCCGACCGACGACAGATGTACGACCGCGTCGTCGAGGTGCCCCGGCTGGTCTCGTCCTACGACGCCGGCGACCCGCTGCCCGATCCCGTCCTGGCGCGGGCACGCGACGACCTCAACGCCTACTACGCCGACGAGCGCGGCGCCCCGGCCGAGCAGCGCTTCGACCGGGCGGGGCTCTGCTTCTACCGCACGGGCGACGACAGCATCGCCTGGCACGGCGACCACGTGGGCCGGACCCTCGACCGCGACACGATGGTCGGCATCCTCTCGCTCGGGGCGCCCCGCACGCTGGCGGTGCGCTCCCGGGCGACGGGTGCGACCCGGCGCTTCCCGCTCGGCCACGGCGACCTGCTGGTGATGGGCGGAAGCTGCCAACGCACCCACGAACACGCGATCGCCAAGACGAAGAAGGCCGTCGGGCCCCGCATCAGCGTGCAGTTCCGCCCCGTCTGGCCCGCCTAGACCACCCCGCGGCCCGCGAGGGTCGCTGAACGGGCCGCCTGCCCGTCACTCGTATGCTGTGCACACGATCGACGACGAGGTGGACGAGGATGCCGGCAACCCGCGACGACGTGGCGCGTCTCGCGGGCGTCTCGTCGAGCACCGTCTCGTACGCCATCAGCGGTCGGCGGACGATCTCGGCCGCCACGCGCCAACGCGTCGAACGGGCCATGGCCGAGCTCAACTACACGCCCAACGCCTTCGCGCGTGGGCTCGCGGGTGCCCGGGGCGGCATCCTCGCCCTGCACTACCCGTACGGCCGCCGGGGCGTGACCTCGTCCGAGTTCGAGTACGTCGCGGCCGCCACCGACCAGGCGAGGCGCCGGGGCTACCACCTGCTGCTCTGGTCGAACCCCATCGACGACGTCGAGGGCCTGGGCAGCCTGGTGAGCGAGGGGCTCGTCGACGGAGTCATCCTGATGGAACTCACCTCACACGACGACCGCGTGGCCGTGCTGAGGCGCTCGCGCCTGCCGTTCACCAACATCGGCCGTCCGGACGACGTCGAAGGCCTCTGGTTCGTCGACGCGGACTACGAAGCGCTCGGCCGCCTCGCCGTCGACCACGTCGCCGACCTCGGGCACCGGCACGTGTTCTTCCTCAGCCAGGCCATCGAGGCACCCGAGCGGGGCTCCGGGCCGTTGGGTCGGGCCACCGCATCGCTCACCCGGCCCGCACGGCGCCGAGGGCTCGAGGTCGAGACGCACCCCGCCGAGAACTCCGTGCCCGGCGGTCGCGAGGCGTTCGCGGCCTTCGACTCGTCGCCACACCGGCCGACCGCCGTCATCGCCTTCAACGAGACGGCCCTCGCCGGCTTCGTGCAGGCGGCCGCGACGGCCGGCCGGTCGATCCCGGCGGACGTCACGGTGGTCGCCCTCAGCATCGGCGACCTCGCCGCCGAGATGACGTCTCCCCCGCTCACGACGGTCGCTCCCCCGGGCACCGAGATCGCCGCGGCCGCCGTCGACGACCTGGTCGATCGGATCGAGGGCCGCCGTCTCGACGCTCCCCAGGTACTGGTCGGCCCCCGCTTGACGGTGCGAGGGACGTCGGGCACCGCACCCCGACGGGACCGTCACTAGCAGACGCGGTTGCGCGCCTCCTGCGAGTGTGTGACACTCATCGTCGACGCGCGTCGACGACGACGCGCGGCGGACGACGCCGACAGCACGGTCGTGGTCCGCCCTGGCAACTCAACGAGGAGAAACCCATGCGAGCATCCCTGCACCGCCGTTTCACGGGCCCCCTGGCCATCTTGGCGGCGTCGAGCTTCCTGTTGGCCGGATGCTCCGGTACGGCCGACCCCAACGACCCGAACGCCGGAGGCGCGGGTGCCGGTGACGTCGGGACGGCCGACGGTGTGGTCAACGTCTACGGAACGATCAACGGCGACGAGGCCACCCTGCTCGAACAGTCGTGGGCCGACTGGGAGAAGGCCAACGACATCGACATCAAGTACACGGGCGACAAAGAGTTCGAGAAGCAGATCGGCATCAAGGTCCAGGGCGGCGACACCCCCGACCTCGCGATCTTCCCCCAGCCCGGACTGCTCGCCGACACGGTCGCGTCGGGCAAGGTGCAAGAGCTGCCCGCCGACGCCCTCGCCAACGTGAAAGAGGGCTGGTCCGAGGACTGGCAGAAGTACGGCCAGGTCGACGGCACCCAGTACGGTGCCCCGCTGATGGCCAGCGTCAAGGGCTACGTCTGGTACTCCCCCGCCAAGTTCGCGGAGTGGGGTGTCGAGGTGCCGAAGACCTACGACGACCTCGTCGCCCTGTCGAAGACCATCCAGGAGAAGACCGGCGGGCCGTCCTGGTGCGCCGGGTTCAACTCGGGTGAGGCCTCGGGCTGGCCCGGGACCGACTGGGTCGAGGACCTCGTCCTGCGCGAGGCCGGGCCCGACGCGTACGACTCGTGGGTCGCGGGCGACACGAAGTTCACCGACCCCGAGATCAAGGACGCCTTCGACTCCGTCGGCGAGATCCTGCTCGACCCCGACCTCGTCAACGCCGGGTACGGCGACGTGAAGTCGATCAACTCGACGGCGTTCGGCGACGTGGCCACCAACGTCGCGAACGGCAGCTGCGCCCTGACCCACCAGGCCTCGTTCTTCGAGGGCTTCCTGACCGCCGCGAACAACGCGTCCGGCCAGCCCGCCACGGTCGCCGAGGACGGCGACGTCTGGGCCTTCTTGACCCCGCCGATGAAGGAGGACGACCCCGCCGCCGTCACCGGTGGTGGTGAGTTCGTCGCCGCGTTCTCGAACGACGACGACACCGCCAAGGTCCAGGCCTACCTCGCCAGCGCCGACTGGGCGAACAGCCGCGTCTCGCTGGGTGGCGTCATCTCGGCCAACAAGGGCCTCGACCCCGAGAACGCCGGCAGCGACCTGCTGAAGGGCGCCGTCGAGATCCTGCAGGGCACCGACACCACCTTCCGCTTCGACGGTTCCGACCTGATGCCCAAGTCGGTCGGTTCCGACAGCTTCTGGAAGGGCATGGTCGACTGGATCGACGGCACCGACACCGACTCGGTCCTCAGCGAGATCCAGGCCGGCTACACCTCGTAACACCCGCGTCTCAGGGGCCACCGCGAGTCGGTGGCCCCTGACCCCGCGCCCGACCGCCGTCCCCGGCGGCGGTGGACGGTCGCGCCCTGTTCGGACCCGAACGTGAAAGGACAGAGATGTCCAGCTTCTTCCAGTGGTTGGCGGGAATCCCGCCCCTGGCCCAGATCCCCCTGATCCTCGTCGCCTTCACCGCCCTCGTGGCCGTCGTGCTGGTCTTCGTCGAGTTCGCGCCACGACGCGGGCTGCAGTACACGATCATCCGCCTCGCGGTCTGCGTCGTCGTCCCGGTGGTCGTCCTGATGGCCTTCGGCCTCTACAACTCGGTGATCTGGGTCGCCGCGATCGCCGCCGTCCTCGGCGGCGGGCTGTTCCTGCTGGACTACCGCTCGAAACGCGGCGCCGGCTACTCGCTGCAGCTCATCGCGTTCATGACGCCCGCCGTGTTCTTCCTGATCATCGGCCTGATCTACCCGACGATCACCACCGCGGGGCAGGCCTTCATGAAGAACGACGGCTCGGGCTTCGCCGGGCTCGACAACTTCGTCTGGGTGTTCACGAGCCCCGACGGGCTCACCGCCTTCGGCAACACCCTGATCTGGGTGCTGCTGGCCCCGATCACGGCCACGGCGATCGGTCTCGCCTACGCGGTGTTCATCGACAAGAGCCGCGGCGAGAAGTTCCTCAAGCTGCTGGTGTTCATGCCGATGGCGATCTCGTTCGTCGGCGCCTCGATCATCTTCAAGTTCTTCTACGACATCCGCCAGGGCGACCAGATCGGCCTGCTGAACGGCATCCTCGTCGCCTTCGGCGGGCAGCCCGTCGACTGGCTCGGCCTCGAACCGTGGAACACCCTGCTTCTCGTGATCGTGCTGATCTGGACGCAGGCCGGCTTCGCCATGACGGTGCTGTCGGCGGCCATCAAGGGCGTCCCGGCCGAACAGCTCGAGGCGGCGTCGCTCGACGGCACCAACGGCTTCCAGGCGTTCCGCCACATCACCGTGCCCGGCATCCGGACGACCATCATCGTCGTGCTCACCACGATCTCGATCGCGTCGCTGAAGGTCTACGACATCGTCTCGGCGATGACCGGCGGCCGCAACGACACGACCATCCTCGCGTTCGAGATGGTCCGGCAGTTCCAGCTCGGCAGCCGCACCGGCTACAGCTCGGCCCTCGCGGTCATCCTGTTCGTACTCGTGCTGCCGATCGTCATCTACAACGCCCGCCAGATCCAGAAGCAGAGGGAGATCCGATGAGCGCCACACCCACCCCGATCGGGGTCTCGGTCGGCTCGGGCACCGAGCGACAGCTCAAGCGCGGCGTCGCCCGCATCGAGAGCTCGAGCGGCAAGCTCAAGCGCGGCACGACGAGCCGCGGTGCGACGATCGCCGCCCTGATCATCGCCGTGGTCTGGACCCTGCCGACCGCAGGGCTGTTCATCTCGTCCTTCCGCCCGGCGAACGACATCAAGACCACCGGCTGGTGGACCGTCTTCGCCAACCCCGGCTTCACGTTCGACAACTACGTGAACGCCCTCAACTCGGGCGACAGCCTCACCCTCGGCAAGGCCTTCCTCAACTCGCTGGTCATCACCCTGCCCGCGGCGTTGATCCCCATCACGATCGCGAGCCTCGCCGCGTACGCCTTCGCCTGGATCGAGTTCAAGGGCCGCAACACGATCTTCGTCCTGGTGTTCGCCCTGCAGATCGTCCCGATCCAGATGGCACTCGTGCCGTTGCTCCGGCTCTTCTCGGACGGCCTGCGCATCGGCGGGCTGTACATCCTGCCGGGGCTCGGGGTTAACGGCCTCGACGGCTCGTACGCCAAGGTCTGGATCGCCCACACGATCTTCGCGCTCCCCCTCGCCATCTTCATGCTGCACAACTTCATCTCGGAGATCCCGGCCGAGGTCATCGAGGCCGCCCGCATGGACGGAGCCGGTCACGGCCAGGTGTTCTTCCGCATCGTCCTGCCGCTGTCGATGCCGGCCATCGCCTCGTTCGGCATCTTCCAGTTCTTGTGGGTCTGGAACGACCTGCTCGTGGCGACGGTCTTCACGTCGGGTCAGGGGTTGCCCATCACCAAGGCCCTGCAAGACCTCTCGGGGTCGTACGGGCAGTCGTGGGAGCTGCTCACGGCCGGGGCCTTCATCTCGATCATCGTGCCGCTGATCGTGTTCTTCGCCCTGCAGCGCTTCTTCGTCCGTGGCCTGCTCGCGGGTGCCACGAAGGGCTGAGCCGACCCGCCCGACCGGCCGCGGCCCGACGACGTCATCACGACGGAGTCGGGCCGTTGCTCGTCGTCACCCCGGGGGCTGCGACGCCTGGGACGACTGCGACGTCTGAGATGACTGCGATGACTGCGACGACTGCCGTGAACGACGAAACCGCCCGGCGGGAGCCGAGCGGTGTCGTGGTGGTGCTGGTGACCCCAACGGGATTCGAACCCGTGTTACCGCCGTGAGAGGGCGACGTACTAGGCCGCTATACGATGGGGCCGTATTTGCAACTCGTCGAGTATGCCACACCGCGCCAGCCCGTCACAAATCGGGCCGTCGGCGTGCCGGGTCTGCCCCTGCACACGCGCGTACAGTCGCTCTCATGCGCCTCACGAAACTCGAACACGCCTGCCTGATCCTCGAGAAGGACGGCCGCAAGCTCGTCGTCGACCCGGGCTCGTTCACGAGCCCCCTGGTCGACCTGCACGACGTCGACGCCGTCGTCGTCACGCACGAACACGCCGACCACTGGACGCCCGACCAGCTGACGAACCTGCTGGCGTCGAACCCGTCGGCCACGATCTACGGGCCCGAGGGCGTGGCCGCCGCGGCCGAGTCCTTCGACGTGCACGTGGTCGCCGAGGGCGACACCGTCGAGGTCGGCCCGTTCACGCTCGCGTTCTACGGCTCGCGTCACGCGGTCATCCACGAGAGCATCCCGGTGATCGACAACGTCGGCGTGCTCGTCGACGGGTCGCTGTTCTACCCGGGCGACCAGTTCACCGTCCCGCCCGTGCCCGTCGACGTCCTGGCCGCGCCCGTCGGTGCCCCCTGGCTCAAGGTGGCCGAGGTCATCGACTACGTCGCGGCCGTCAAACCCCGCCTGGCGTTCCCCACCCACGAGCAGACCCTCTCCGCGCCCGGACTCGCCATGCACTTCGACCGCATGAAGGCGTCCGCGCAGTCGGTCGGCGGCGACGCCGTGAAGCTCGAGGCCCACGAGTCCCTCGAGCTCTAGGCCCAGTGCCGGATGCACGGCACCGGACGTCCGGCGCCCGGACGACGAACCGCCCCTCCCCCGGCACGGCCAGGGCGGGGCGGTTCGTCGTCCGGGGTGGCTAGAGCGTGACGTCGATCTCGCGCAACACCTGCGCGTCGATGGCCACGCGGACCTTCTCGACGAGCTCGTCGGGCGCGGGGCTGTCGATGGTGAGCACGCTCAGCGCCTGGCCACCGGCACTCCGGCGGGCGATCTGCATGCCGGCGATGTTGATGCCGGCGTCGCCGAACTCGCGACCGTAGACCGCGACGATGCCGGGACGGTCGGTGTAGACCATCACGAGGTGATGGGCAGCGATGGGCACCTCGACGTCGTAGCCGTTGATCTCGACGATCTTCTCGACCTGCTTCGTGCCGGTCAGCGTGCCCGACACCGAGATCTGCGAGCCGTCGCTCAACGATCCGCGCAGGGTGATGACGTTGCGGTACTCGTCGCTGGTGGGGTCGGTCAGCAGCCGCACCGTGATGCCGCGCTGCTCGGCGAGCAGCGGCGCGTTCACGTAGCTGACCGACTCGCTGACGATGTTGGTGAAGATGCCCTTGAGCGCCGCCAGCTTGAGCACGCTGACGTCGAACTCGACCAGGTCGCCCCGCACCTCGACGTCGACGCTCGTGAGCGGGCTGTCGGCGAGGCCCGAGAAGACCTGCCCGATCTTCTCGACCAGGGGGATGCCGGGGCGGACGTAGGGGTCGATCACGCCACCGGCGACGTTGACCGCGTCGGGCACGAGCTCGCCCCCGAGGGCGAGGCGCACCGACCGGGCGACCGAGACGCCGGCCTTCTCTTGTGCCTCGTCGGTCGAGGCGCCGAGGTGCGGAGTGACCACGACGTTCTCGAGACCGAGCAGCTTCTGGTCGACCGGGGGCTCCTTCACGAACACGTCGAGGCCGGCCCCGGCGATCTCGCCGGTCGTGAGGGCCTCGTACAGGCCGTCCTCGTCGATGAGCCCGCCGCGGGCGACGTTCACGACGAAGGCCGACTTCTTCATGGCCTTCATCTGCTCGAGTCCGATCATGCCGGTCGTCTCGGGCGTCTTCGGCATGTGGATCGTGACGAAGTCGCTCGCGGCGAGCAGGTCGTCGAGCGAGAGCAGCGTCACGCCGAGCTGCTGGGCGCGGGCGGGGGTGACGTAGGGGTCGTAGGCGACGACGTTCACGCCGAACGCCTGCAGGCGCGCGGTGATGAGGGCGCCGATGCGGCCCAGCCCGACGATGCCGACCGTCTTCTCGTAGAGCTCGACGCCGGTGTACTTCGAGCGCTTCCACTGCCCCTGCGCCAGGGCGGAGTGGGCGGCCGGGATGTGCCGGGCGAGGCTCAGGATGTGCCCCACGGTCAGCTCGGCGGCCGAGATGATGTTCGAGGTCGGCGCGTTCACGACCATGACGCCGGCCGTCGTGGCGGCCTTGATGTCGACGTTGTCGAGACCGACGCCGGCGCGGGCCACGACCTTGAGCGACGGTGCGGCCGCGATGGCCTCGGCGTCGACCTGGGTCGCCGAGCGGACGAGGATCGCCTCGGCGTCGGCCAGGGCCGCCAGCAGGGCGGGGCGGTCGGTGCCGTCGACCGATCGCACGTCGAAGTCGGGCCCGAGGGCCTCGACGGTTGCGGGTGACAGTTCTTCTGCGATCAACACGACGGGCTTGGCCACGGGGCGGACGTCCTTCTCTGGGTGGTGTTCGGTCAGGGGCCGCGACGCGCCGTGGGCGCGGCTGCCCACGACTCTATCGACTCGTCCGGCGTGTGACGTCCACATGACGCGGTGGTGCCGAGCGCCGTCGACGAGGCGACCCGCGCCTCCTCGGCCGGGGTCAGACGGTGGTGACGTAGGCCGTCAGCGTGAGCGAGACGGCCGCCACGAGACCCAGGGCGGCGAACAGCACGAGGGTGAACTTCCAGAGCTCGTGGCGGCGTCCGACGACGATCGCGCCGACGAAGGCGAGCGGTGGCACGACCACCCCGACGATCAGCGGCAGCCACGGCGGCTGCACGATCAGACCGTCGAGCCCGTTCTCGCGGTAGAAGTCGTTGTTCTGCGTGAAGACCTGCGGCACAAGCGCCAGGTTCGAGATCGCCTCGAACAGGTCGAACGCGAAGAACGCGGCGAAGACGATCGCGACCGCCAGGTAGAAGAAGAAGGAGGCGCGGCCCGGTTCGCTCGCGTCGCCCGCCGTCACCGAGACGGCGTCGTGGTCGTGACCCGCCCCGGGCACGGAGGCACGGCTGAGATCGCTCATGCCGAACCCCCGATGACGAGCGGCCAGGGTGCCACGAGGAGCGCACCGAGGGCCATCACGGCGAGACGGCGTCGCGTGCGGACCGTGGGGACCAGCACGATGACGGCGACGAACCAGGCGAGGGGTGCGGCGACGGCGAAGAGCTCGCCGAGGTTCCACATGACGGACGAGATCGCGTCGGTGAAGGGGTTCGTGAAGTCACCCACGGCGACGATCCAGCCGGCCGCCCAGAGCAGGAAGACCCCGCCGAAGACGCCGTGCACGATGAGGGAGCCCGAGCTCATCACGGCGGGACCGTCGTCGTCGTCCGTCTCGTCGACGTCGTCGTCGGTCTCGTCGTCGGTCTCGTCGACACCGTCGGCGCCGTCACGAGCCCGGACCCGTCGCACCCGGGCCGACGGAGCAGGTCCCTCGACGTGGCTGCTGTCGGCCTCGTCGCCCCAGGTCAGGGCGTCGTCGGGGTCACCGCCGGCCGGAGCCTGCGGCTCGGCAGGCGTCATGCCGTGAGCTTGGACGAGACCGCCGCGAGCAGGGCGGGATACAGCGGGTGGTCGTCCTGGACGCCGGTCAGTGTGCGCGTCAGCTCGTCGGCGCCGAGGCCGGAGCTCAGCAGCGACTGCAGCTCGACGCTCTCGACGTCGTCGGGCACCGAGAAGTCGAGGGCGGCGCGGACGGCGCGGACGAGGGCGTCGGAGGGCAGCCCGCGCTCGGCGGCCTGGGCAGCCGGACCGACGAACCGCTCGTGACGGCTCAGCTTGCGCAGCGGGTTGCGGCCGACCCGCTCGGTGGTGTCGGGCAGGTGCGGGTTGGCGATGCGGACGAGGTTCTTCTCGATGTAGGCCTGCTGCTGGTCGGCGTCGAGCTCGTGCTTGGCGACGAGCAGGGCCTTGGTCTCGGCCAGCACGCCGCGGACCTCGGCCATGACCTCGGCGTCGTCGAGCGCCTCGCGGATGCTCGCGAGCCCCTTGCGGAACCCGTGGTACGCGGCTGCCGCGTGGGCGGTGTTCACCGTGAAGAGCTTCCGCTCGATGAAGGGCTCGAGGTCGTCGACCCAGGTGACCCCCTGGATCTCGGGACGGTGCTCACCGAAGGGGGTGCTCTCGACGACCCACTCGAAGAACGACTCGATCGTCACGTCGAGCGTGCCGCCGGCCTGCTCGGGGACGATGCGGTCGATGGCGCAGTTGGCGAAGACGGCGTGCTCGGCCGGGTCGTGCTCGCGCACGGCGACGGCCAGCGAGTCGGTCGCGTTGATGGCGTTCTCGCAGGCGATGACGGCCAGGGGGGCGAGGTCGGCGGACCGCGCGGCAAGGCCCTGGGCGATGACGGGGGCGACGAAGGGCAGGATGCGCGCGCCGACCGCGGTCGTCACGACGTCGGCCGTGGCGATCTCGGCGACCAGGGCGGCCTCGTCGGTGCGGCTGTTGATCGCCCGGTAGTCGTCGACGACGGTGGTGCGGCTGTCTTCGCCCACCTCGTGGACCTCGAACGACGGCTGCGACTGCAGCGCCCCGATCAGATCGTCGTTCACGTCGGCGAAGACGACCTCGTAGCCACTCGCGTGGAGGAACTGGGCGACGAAGCCCCGACCGATGTTGCCGGCGCCGAAGTGCACGGCCTTCTTGCTGTGAGCCATGCCTTAGATCATGCCACGAGGTCGTCGGGCCGACCGACGGCGCGAGGGCCCCGCACCGGGTGGTGCGGGGCCCTCGCGGGTGGTTCGGGTGTGACGTCGATCAGCGTGCGGCGCTGCCGTCGACGTAGTCGTTGTCCTGCTGCTTCCAGGCGAAGAGGGCGCGCAGCTCTTGCCCGGTGGCCTCGATGGGGTGCTCCTCGCCCTTCTTGCGGAGCTGCTGGAACTCGGGGGCGCCCGCGTCCTGGTCGTCGATGAAGCGCTTGGCGAAGGCACCCGACTGGATGTCGGCGAGGACGGCCTTCATGTTCTCTTTCACGTCCGGCGTGATGACGCGGGGGCCCGAGACGTAGTCGCCGTACTCGGCGGTGTCGGAGACGCTCCAGCGCTGCTTGGCCAGGCCGCCCTCCCAGATGAGGTCGACGATCAGCTTGAGCTCGTGCAGCACCTCGAAGTAGGCGATCTGCGGCTGGTAGCCGGCCTCGGTCAGGGTCTCGAAGCCGTACTGGATGAGCTGCGAGGTGCCACCGCAGAGCACGGCCTGCTCGCCGAAGAGGTCGGTCTCGGTCTCTTCGGTGAACGTGGTCTTGATGCCGCCGGCGCGCAGGCCGCCGATGCCCTTCGAGTACGACCAGGCGAGGTCCCAGGCCGAGCCCGAGGCGTCCTGCTCGACGGCGACGATGACGGGGACGCCACGGCCGGCCTCGAACTCACGACGCACGGTGTGGCCCGGGCCCTTGGGCGCGACCAGCAGGACGTCGACGCCCTCGGGCGCCTCGATGTAGCCGAAGCGGATGTTGAAGCCGTGGCCGAAGACGAGCGCCTTGCCGTCGGCCAGGTTCGGGGCGATGTCGTCGGCGTAGACGTGGCGCTGCACCTGGTCGGGCGCGAGGATCACGATGACGTCGCCCCAGGCCGAGGCCTCGGCGGGCGTCTGCACGGTGAAGCCGGCCTCTTCGGCCTTCGCGCGGCTCTTCGAACCCTCTTTGAGCCCGACGACGACCTCGACGCCCGAGTCGCGGAGGTTCAGCGCGTGGGCGTGGCCCTGCGAGCCGTAGCCGATGACGGCGACCTTCTTGCCCTGGATGATCGACAGGTCGGCGTCGTTGTCGTAGACGATTTCAGTCACGGTGGTGGTTCTCCTTGGGTGTTGACGATGGGGTGTCGGGACGAGGAGGCGCGGGTGGCGACCCCTCGAGGGGTCAGTTCTTGAAGACTCGGTCGGTGATCGATTTCGCGCCGCGCCCGATGGCGAGCAGGCCCGACTGCGAGATCTCCTTGATGCCGTAGGGCTCGAGCACGCGCAGCAG
This sequence comes from Frigoribacterium sp. VKM Ac-1396, assembly GCF_015350895.1. Taxonomy (NCBI): domain Bacteria; kingdom Bacillati; phylum Actinomycetota; class Actinomycetes; order Micrococcales; family Microbacteriaceae; genus Frigoribacterium; species Frigoribacterium sp. VKM Ac-1396. The sequence continues at coordinate 906,074 of NZ_JADKSD010000001.1, forward strand.
CGCGGTCGTCTTGCCGGTGTCGCCGGTGACCTCGATGACCAGGGCGTCGGTCGACACGTCGACGACCGAGGCACGGAAGAGGGTGACGGCCTCGAGCACCTGCGAGCGGGTCGTGTTGTCGACGCGCACCTTGATCAGCAGGTGTTCGCGCTGCACGGACTGCGAGTAGTCGAGCTCGACGATCTTGATCACGTTGATCAGCTTGTTCAGCTGCTTGGTGACCTGCTCGAGCGGCAGCTCTTCGACGTCGACGACGACCGTGATGCGGCTGAGCCCCTCGACCTCGCTCTTGCCGACGGCGAGGCTCTCGATGTTGAACCCACGCCGGGCGAAGAGCCCGGCGACGCGGGTCAGCAGACCCGGCTTGTCTTCGACGAGCAGGGACAGGACGTGGCTCATGCGTGTTCTCCGGTCATGTCGCCGTCACGGGTGGTGTCGGAGGCGCTCGTGCCGGGCGCCTCGTCGTCCCACTCGGGAGCGAGGGCACGGGCGTGCTGGATCTCGGAGTTCGAGACCCCCTGCGGCACCATCGGCCACACCATCGCGTCGCGGCTGACGACGAAGTCGATGACGACCGGACGGTCGTTGGTCGCGAGGGCCAGCTCGATGGCCGCGTCGACCTCGTCCTCGGTGCGGACGCGGATGCCGAGGGCGCCGTAGGCGTCGGCCAGCTTGACGAAGTCCGGCACCATGCGGGTCTCGTGACCGGTGTTGAGGTCGGTGAACGAGTGTCGCCCCTCGTAGAAGAGCGTCTGCCACTGCCGCACCATGCCGAGCGACGAGTTGTTGATGATCGCGACCTTGATCGGGATGTCGTTGATGACGCAGGTGGCCAACTCTTGGTTGGTCATCTGGAAGCACCCGTCGCCGTCGATGGCCCACACGACGCGGTCGGGCTGAGCGACCTTCGCACCCATGGCGGCCGGGACGGAGTAGCCCATCGTGCCCGCGCCTCCGGAGTTCAGCCAGGCGTGCGGGCGTTCGTACTCGATGAACTGCGCGGCCCACATCTGGTGCTGGCCGACGCCGGAGGCGTAGATCGCCTCGGGGCCCGAGAGCTGCCCGATGCGCTGGATGATCGCCTGCGGCGACAGCAGGCCGTCGTCGGGCTGGGTGTAGCCGAGCGGGAACTGCTCGCGGAGCCCGTCGAGGTGCTCCCACCAGGCCGCGATGTCGGGCTTGACGCCGCCCGTGACCTCGGCGAACGCGCTCGTGAGGTCGGGGATGACGACCTTGGCGTCACCCACGATCGGCACGTCGGCGATGCGGATCTTCGAGATCTCGGCCGGGTCGATGTCGACGTGGACGACCTTCGCGCCGGGCGCGAACAGCTCGGCCTTGCCGGTCACCCGGTCGTCGAACCGCGCACCGAGGGCGATGATGAGGTCGCTCTCTTGCAGGCCCAGCACGGCCGGCACCGTGCCGTGCATGCCGGGCATCCCGAGGTGCTGCGGGTGGGTGTCGGGGAACGCACCGCGGGCCATGAGGGTGGTGACGACGGGGGCCCCGGTGAGCTCGACGAGCGCCTTCAGCTCGGCCGAGGCGCCGGCGCGGATCACGCCGCCGCCGACGTAGAAGACCGGCTGCTTCGCGTCGGCGATCATCTGCGCCGCGGCGGTGATCTGCTTGCCGTGTGCCTTCGTGACCGGCCGGTAGCCGGGCAGGTCGACGACGGGCGGCCAGACGAAGGGGGCGCTGTTCTGCTGCGCGTCCTTGGTGATGTCGACGAGCACCGGGCCGGGGCGACCCGTGCTCGCGATCTGGTACGCCGCGGCGAGCGTCGCCGGGATGTCTTCGGGCTTGGTCACCAAGAACGAGTGCTTGGTGATCGGCATGGTGATGCCGACGATGTCGGCCTCTTGGAAGGCGTCGGTGCCCATCAGGGTCGAGAAGACCTGCCCGGTGATGGCCAGCAGCGGCATGCTGTCCATGTACGCGTCGGCGATCGCCGTGACGAGGTTCGTCGCGCCGGGGCCGGACGTCGCGATCGCGACGCCGACGCGGCCGGACGCCGCCGCGTAGCCCTCGGCGGCGTGACCGGCGCCCTGCTCGTGGCGGACCAGGATGTGCCGGATCGCCGTCGAGGCCATCAACTCGTCGTAGAACGGGATGATCGCGCCACCGGGCAGCCCGAAGACGTCGGTCACGCCGAGGTGCTCGAGCGACTTGAGGATGGCACCGGACCCCGTCAGCACGGGAGGCGCGGTGGGCGACCCGACGGACGCCCCGGCGGCGGGCCGGGCCGTCCGCGTGGCGGTGCCGGGTGTGGGGGTGGACTCTGCAGGCATCGGTGCCGGTTCCCTCTTCGTGGTCGGTGATCGATGGTGACGGGGCGGCTCCGGCCGCATGCGGGTGTGACGCACCGGGCCGTCGGGCGGGACGTCAGTAGGTGACGGCGCCCTCGGCCGCGGAGCGGACCTGGCGTGCGTACTTCGCGAGGACACCGCGGGTGTACCGCGGGGGAAGCGGTGCCCAGCCGTCTCGGCGGGCCTCCAGCTCAGCGGCGTCGACGAGTAGGTCGATCGAGCGAGCGGCGATGTCGACCCGAATCAAGTCCCCATCGCGCACGAAGGCGATCGGACCGGAGTCGACCGCTTCGGGTGCTATGTGGCCGATGCACAGGCCGGTTGTGCCGCCTGAGAATCGTCCGTCCGTCAACAGTAGTACATCTTTGCCGAGCCCAGCGCCCTTGATGGCCGCCGTGATGGCGAGCATCTCGCGCATGCCGGGGCCGCCCTTGGGGCCCTCGTAGCGGATGACGACCACGTCGCCGGCCTCGATGCGCCCCTCGGTCAGGGCGTCCATCGCCCCGCGTTCGCGCTCGAAGACCTTGGCCGGGCCCTCGAACACCGAGGCGTCGAAGCCGGCCGTCTTGACCACGGCACCCTCGGGCGCCATCGAACCGCTGAGCACCGTCAGGCCACCGGTGGCGTGGATCGGGTCGTCGAGCGTCCGCAGCACCTCGCCGTCGAGCGGCTTGGGCTTGATCGACTCGAGGTTCTCGGCGACGGTCTTGCCGGTGACCGTCAGGCAGTCGCCGTGCAGCAGACCCGCGTCGAGCAGGGCCTTCATGACGACGGGCACGCCGCCCATGCGGTCGACGTCGTTCATGACGTACTTGCCGAAGGGCTTGAGGTCGCCGATGTGGGGCACCTTGTCGCCGATGCGGTTGAAGTCGTCGATGGTCAGGTCGACCTCGGCCTCGTACGCGATGGCGAGCAGGTGCAGCACGACGTTGGTCGAGCCGCCGAACGCCATGGCGACGGCGATCGCGTTCTCGAACGCCTCTTTCGTCAGGATGTCGCGCGTCGTGATGCCCTGGCGGAGCATCTCGACCACGGCCTCGCCCGAGCGGTGGGCGAAGTAGTCACGACGACGGTCGGCCGACGGCGGCGAGGCCGAGCCGGGCAGGCTCATGCCGAGGGCCTCGGCCACGCTCGCCATCGTGTTGGCCGTGTACATGCCACCGCAGGCGCCCTCGCCGGGGACGATCGCGCACTCGATGGCCTTGAGGTCGTCGTCGCTCATGTTGCCGGCCTTGTGGGCGCCGACCGCTTCGAACGAGTCGATGATGGTCACGTTCTTCTCGGTGCCGTCGCTGAGCTTGACCCAGCCGGGGGCGACGCTGCCCGCGTAGAGGAAGACGCTGGCGAGGTCGAGCCGGGCCGCGGCCATGAGCATGCCGGGCAGCGACTTGTCGCACCCGGCGAGCAGCACCGAGCCGTCGAGCCGCTCGGCGTTCATGACGACCTCGACGCTGTCGGCGATGACCTCACGCGAGACGAGCGAGAAGTGCATGCCCTCGTGCCCCATCGAGATGCCGTCGGACACCGAGACGGTGCCGAACTGCAGCGGGTAGCCGCCCCCGGCGTGGACGCCCTCTTTGGCGCCCTGGGCCAGCCGGTCGAGCGACAGGTTGCAGGGGGTGATCTCGTTCCAGCTGCTGGCGATGCCGATCTGGGGCTTGCTCCAGTCTTCGTCGCCCATGCCGACGGCACGGAGCATGCCTCGCGACGTGGTGGCCTCGACGCCGTCGGTGACGACGCGGCTGCGGGGTTTGATGTCGATCCCGTCCGGGGTGGGCTTCTCTGGCATGGGTCGAGTTTAGGGCGTGAGCGCGCCCGCCCGGTCCACCGACGCCGAGGCCGACGCCGACGACCTCAGAGCACGCCCGGCTCCCCCGACGCGTCGCCGCCCGTCCGGGTGCGGCGCCCCTCGTGGTCGCGCTCGTGGTCGTCGCCCTCGCTGTCGTCGAGACCGGACGAGTCGCCCACGCGGTCGAGCTCGACCGCGAGGGCGTCGGCCGACCCGACCGGGAGGTCGGACACGTCGAGGTCGGCGACGTCGCCCTCGGTGGTCTCGGCGATCTCGCCCGCCGCACGGGCCACGGCGTCGTCGAGTTCGTCGACCACGAGCTGCTCGCGCAGCAGGTCACCGTTGCGGTACCCCGCCCGCCCGATCATGTGGGCCGAGATGGGAGCGGTCAGCATCTGGAAGACCAGGACGACGAGCAGCGACGCGATGGTGCCGACCGTGTGCTGGTCGAGGGCGATCGCGGCCAGCACCAGGATGAGCCCGAAGATCTGCGGCTTCGTGGCGGCGTGCATCCGCGACAGGGCGTCGGGGAACCTCAGCAGGCCGATGCCCGCGGCCAGGGAGAGCAGCGCCCCCGCGATCAGCATGATCGAGGCGGCGACGTCGTAGACGGCTTCGGGGATCACGACGGGTCCTGCTTCGACACGTAGCGCGCCACCGTGATCGTCCCCAGGACGGCCGTCAGGGCGAGGGCGAGGATGACCGGGATCGTCCGGGTGTGGCCGTTGAAGACCATGTCCGCCGCCAGGACGCAGATCAGGGTCGTGAGCAGCATGTCGGACGCGATCATGCGGTCGAGAATCGACGGCCCCCGCACGATGCGGATCACCGAGGCGAGGCCGGCGAACGCGAACAGCGCCCCGACGACGTAGGCGACGACGGTCACGAGGGGCCTCCTTCGTGGGACGAGGACGGGCTGACCGGGTCGTGCACCTCGGCGGCGGCCGGCGTGCCGTCGGAGATGCGGCGCTGGTCGTCGTCGCTGCCGAGCACCCGGACGAGGCGGGCCTCGACGACGAGGACGCCGTGACGGACGGCCTCGACGCCGGCGAGGTCTTCGACGGCCAAGGCGTGCAGGTAGAGGATCGACCGCTCGCGGTCGGCCTCGACCACGAGCGAGCCGGGCACGAGCGAGATCGCCTCGGCCACCAGGGTCATGATGAAGTCCGACCGGGTGTGCAGCTGCACCGCGACGATCGCGTTCGAGTCGACCCCGCGCGGACGCACGGCCTGCCAGGCGACGAGGACGGAGGCGCGGACCAGGTCGACCAGGAAGTGCGCCAGGAAGACCACGGCGTACCAGAGGTTGAACCGGCCGCTGAGTTCGACCGGTGGCAGGAAGAACACCCGGGTCACCAGGAGCGCGACGGCGACGCCGGTGACGAACGCGAGCACCGTGAACTGGTTCCAGAGGGCCATCCAGAGGACGACCAGGCCGACGAGCAGGGGCAGTTGCCGGGCGAGGCTGCGCCCGACCTCGCCGCGTGAGGGGCGACCGGTCACGGGGTGCTCCCCTCGTCGGTGGTGTCGGAGGCGGGTTCGGGCTCGGGCGACGACGGGTCGGTGGCCGTCTCGCCCTCACCGTCGGGGAACACCGTCTGCACGTAGTCGTTCGAGCCGTAGACCCGGCCGGCCGCGCGTTCGGCGACGCCGTAGAGCGGGCCCGCGGCGAAGGTCAGCACGAGCGAGACGAGCACCATGCCCGCCGTGGCCCCCACCATGGTGCGCGGGTTGGTCCGGCGCTGCTGCACCGCCACGCGGCCCGGCGCCTCTTCGAGGTGCTCGGTGAACGGTGACTCGTGGTCGTCGACGTCGGCCTTCGGGCGCCAGAACGCGAGGTTCCAGGCCCGCATCAGGGCGTAGAGGGTCAGGAGCGACGTGAGCGCCCCGGCCCCGATCAGCACGTAGACCAGCGGGTCGTCGAGGCGAGCCCCGGCCTCGAAGAGCGCCACCTTGCCGATGAATCCCGAGAACGGCGGGATGCCGCCCAGGTTGAGGGCCGGGATGAAGAACAGCACGGCGACGATCGGCGCGGCCTTGAGCAGGCCGCCGAGCCGCGTGATCGACGCCGTCCCGCCTCGTCGTTCGATGAGGCCTGCACCGAGGAAGAGCGTGGTCTGGACCGTGATGTGGTGCACGACGTAGTAGATCGTCGCGGCGAGGCCTTCGACCGTGCCGAGGGCGATGCCGAAGATCATGTAGCCGATGTGGCTGACCAGGGTGAACGAGAGCAGCCGCTTGATGTCGGCCTGGGCCACCGCACCCAGGATGCCGACGGTCATGGTCAGCAGGGCGATGATCAACAGGTACACGTTGACGTTGCTCTCGACGAAGAGGACCGTCTCGGTGCGGATGATGGCGTAGACGCCCACCTTGGTGAGCAGGCCGGCGAACACGGCCGTGACCGGCGCCGGGGCCGTCGGGTACGAGTCGGGCAACCAGAACGACAGCGGGAAGATCGCGGCCTTGATGCCGAACGCCGTCAGCAGCATGACGTGGATGATCGTCTGCACGTCGGGCGGGATGGTGTCCATCTTCTGGGCGATGTCGGCGATGTTGACCGTGCCGAGCGCGCCGTAGATCATGGCGATCGACGCCAGGAAGAGCACCGACGACACGAGGCTGACGACGATGTAGACGACGCCCGCGCGGATGCGCTGCTCGGTGCCCCCGAGGGTGATCAGCACGTAGCTGGCCACCAGCAGGATCTCGAAGCCCACGTAGAGGTTGAAGAGGTCGCCCGCGATGAAGGCGTTGAAGACGCCGGTGGCGAGGATCAGGTAGGTCGGGTTGTAGATCGAGACGGGCGCCTCGCCGTCACCGTCGGCCTGCCCCTGCCCCACCGAGAAGACGAAGACGGCCAGCAGGACGATCGACGAGATGCTCAGCATGAGCGCCGCGAGCCGGTCGACCACGAGCGTGATGCCGAACGGTGCCTGCCAGCCGCCCACCTGGACGGCGATGGCCCCCTGGGAGTCGACCACGACGAGCAGCACGAGGCTGATGACGACCACGAGGGCCAGCGCGACGATCGAGACGACCGCCTGCAGCCGCGGACGCCGGCCGGCGATCAGCGCGGCCGCGGCACCGAGCAGTGGGATCAGGACGACGAGGGGGACGAGGTAGCTGGAGTTCATGCTCGGTCGCCCTTCTCGTCGTGGTGTGCCCGGTGGCCCTGCGGGCCCCGGTCGTCTGCCGGGACGGCCGCTTCGGCCCGGTCGCCGAACTCGCTGTCGCCGCCGGCCTCGTCGTCGCCGTCGCCCTGCTCGGACTCTTCTTCGGCCGGGACGCCGCGACGTCCGATCTCGAGGTCTTCGGCGTCGTCGGCCAGGGTGTCGCCCTGGGCGAGTCGCCACGACCGGTAGATCAACGCCAGCATGAAGGCCGAGATGCCGAAGGTGATGACGATGGCCGTCAGCACGAAAGCCTGGGGCAGGGGGTCGGCGAACTCGGCCGGGTCGGCCTGACCGTCGACGATCGGTGCGGCACCCCGCCGGCCGGACATGATCAGGATGAGGATGTTCGTCGCGTTGCCCACCAGCAGGAACCCCAGCAGCACGCGGGTCATGCTGCGCTCGAGCAACAGGTAGACACCACAGGCGTACAGCGCAGCCATGACGACGATCAGGACGAGTGAGACGCTCATGCGTCACCTCGCCCGGTCCGGGAGGTACCGGCGACGGACACGGGGAGCGCCTCTTCTCGGGGCTCGGAGACCTCGCTCGGGTGACCGAACGCGTCCTCTTCTTCTTGGCGGTCGACCTCGGCCCCGAGACTCCGCAGGACGTCGAGCACGAGCCCGACGACGACGAGGTACACGCCGATGTCGAAGAAGGTGCTGGTCACGAACTCGACGTGCCCGAGCAGGGGCACCTCGGCCTCGAACCAGGTCGACGTGAGGGCGTCGACGCCGAAGAAGAGCGGGACGAGGGCGGTGGCCGTGACCGTCAGGAGGCCGGCACCGAGCAGCTTGCCGGCGTCGAGGGGCGCGGCGGCGCCGAGCTCGTAGCGGCCACCGGCGAGGTAGCGGGCCACGAACGCGAAGCCCGCGACGAGACCGCCGGCGAAGCCTCCACCCGGGGTGTTGTGCCCGGCGAACAGCAGGTAGACGGAGACGACGATGATGGCGTGGAAGATCAGCCGGACCACGACCTCGAGCAAGATGGACCGGTTCTGCGGCGCCAGCTTGCGACCGGCCAGCAGCCAGGCGCGCCGGTCGCCCTCGGTGCTGTCGCCGATCTGGACGGTGGTGCCGCCGTCGGGGACCACGGGTGCGGGCTCACGGACGGGCCGGACGCGGGCCAGGAAGCGCTGGGCACGGGTGCGTCGCTCGGGCCGGGGCAGCACGTCGGCGCGCGAGGTGAGGAACACCAGGCTGGCCACGCCCGTGGCGGCGACGATCAGGACGGCGATCTCGCCCATGGTGTCCCACCCCCGGATGTCGACGAGGGTCACGTTGACGACGTTGCGTCCGTGGCCGCCGTCGACGGCGAGGTCGGGGAACGCCCCCGAGATGGTCGGGCCGGGCCGCGCGCCGAGGGCGACGACGGCGATGGCGGCCATCACCGAGCCGACCGAGACGCCGATGATGGCGCGGGCGACTCGGTGGGTCCGACCGTTGCGCTCCCCCAGGCGGGCGGGCAGCCGGCGCAGCACCAGCACGAACGCGATGAGCGTGATGGTCTCGATGAGCGCCTGCGTCAGCGCCAGGTCGGGTGCCCCGTGCAGGGCGAACAGGGCCGCCATGCCGTAGCCGGTCACGCCGACGAGGACGACGGCCTGGAACCTCTTGTTCGAGAGCGCCGAGGCGATGGCCCCGATGATCATCAGCGCTCCGATGGCCAGCTGTGCCGGGTAGTCCCAGAGCACAGCGGTCGTCGGCCAGCTGCCGTTGATCGCGAGCGTCACGACCGACGAGGCGATGGACACGATGAGGATGGTCGCGAGGTAGAAGGGCAACGAACCGCGCTGCGTCGTCGCGGTGGTCCGAGAGGCCGTCCGGTCGATGGTCGCCATGATGCGGACGTACCCGTCGGAGGCGCGGGGCAGGAACGAGACGGCCTTCTGCACCTGCGCGACCCGGTCGCGTTGCCAGAACAGCAGGGCCCCGACCCCGAGCGAGACGGCGGTGAAGCCGAGTGCGGGTTCGACGCCGTGCCAGAGCGCCAGGTAGTACGGCTCGTGCTCGCCGACCCCGGCGGGCAGCGTGTCGGCGTACCGGGCGAAGACCGGACCCACCTGGTACGAGACCAGGCCGAGCACGAGCCCGGCGACGGCGAGCACCATCGGCGACAGCAGGAAGTCGACGTGCTCGCGCACGAACTCGACCGGACCGACCCCCTCTTTGCGGCCGAAGGCACCCCACAGGAAGCGCAGGCTGTAGGCCGTCGTCAGGATCGAGCCCACGACGACGCCGACGAGGGCGACGACGCCCCAGACGGATCCCGTGACGGCGTCGTCGTAGAGGGCCGTGAGCACGGCCTCTTTCGCGACGAAGCCGAAGGTCGGGGGGACGCCGGCCATCGAGGCGAGCGCGAGGACGGTCACCACGAGCAGGACGGGCGCCTGCCGGCCCAGCCCGCAGAGCTTCCGCAGGTCGCGCGTGCCCGTCCGGTGGTCGATGACGCCGACCACCAGGAAGAGCGTGGACTTGAACAGGGCGTGGGCGACGAGCAGGGCGAGGCCGGCGAGGGCGGCGTCACGCGTGCCGAAGCCGACGACGATCGTCAGGAACCCGAGCTGGCTGACCGTGCCGTAGGCCAGCACGAGCTTGAGGTCGTGCTGGCGGAGGGCGCGGTAGCCGCCGAGGACCATGGTCACGACGCCGACGGTCACGATGATCTCTTGCCAGCCCGGCTGGTCGTGGTAGCCGGGGGCGAGGCGTGCGACGAGGTAGATGCCGGCCTTGACCATCGCCGCGGCGTGCAGGTACGCACTGACCGGGGTGGGTGCGGCCATGGCGGCCGGCAGCCAGAAGTGGAAGGGCACGAGCGCCGACTTCGACAACGCGCCGACGAGCACGAGGACGACGGCCACGGTCACGACGGTGCCCGACGGCGGCTGCTCGACCAGCTGCGAGAGCGAGCTCGTGCCGCCCTGGACGGCGAGGATCACGAGGCCGACCAGCATCGCGAGGCCCCCCGCCGTGGTGACGATCAGGGCCTGCAACGCCGCCCCGCGGCTGGCCTGCTTGGCGGTGTAGTGCCCGATCAAGAGGTACGAGAAGACGCTCGTGGCCTCCCAGAAGACGAAGAGGACAAAGACGTCGTCGCTCGTGACGAGCCCGTACATCGCACCGGCGAAGGCGACGAGCACGGCGGCGAAGCGGGCCCGACCGGCTTCGTCGCGGGCGAAGTAGCGCGCGCAGTAGACGAGCACGAGGCCGCCGACCCCCGTGACGACGAGGGCCAGCACCCAGGCGAGCACGTCCATGCGCAGCGTGAGCGAGATGGCGAGCTGGGGGATCCACGGCACGGCCTCGACCGGAACCTCGCCCGAGAGCACCGCCGGGCCCTGGAGGGCCGTGAAGGCGAAGGCCGCGAACGGCACGATCGACGCCCAGACGAAGAGGGAGCGGCCCAGGCGGCCACCGACGCAGGCCACGACGACGGCCGCCACGGCGAACGCTGTCAGCACTACGATCACGGGGACCTCCGTCGGCTGGCGACCTCGTCTGACCGTCTCGGGCGAGCGGTGGCGGGTAGTCGCGGCGGGAAGTACAGACTACCTTGCGACGACCTGAGAATGCTCAGACCCGAGCATCACGACCGTGCAAGGCATGCGACCTCAGGCATGCCCCAGGTGCTCGCGCAGACCCGCCAGCTCGGCGAGCAGGTCGGCCACGGCGGCCGGGTCGGCGACGCGGTGCATCGCGCGGGTCTCGCCCGGCCCGACCTTCAGCGAGAGGTCACCGTCGCCGAGGGCCCGGAAGCCGTCCTCGTCGGTGACGTCGTCGCCCGCGTAGAGCACGCCGGTGGCACCCACGACCTCGCGCAGGCGCTCGATGCCGTCGTCCTTGCCGGTGGCTCGGACCGCGAACTCGAGGACGTTCTTGCCCACCCGCTCGTGCATGCCGCCGAGGGCGCCGACGGCCTCGCGGGCGGCCTCGTGGACCGCCTCGGTCGTCGCCTGGTCGGCCAGCCGGGTGTGCAGCGCGAGACCGGCCGGCTTCTCTTCGACGAACACGCCGTCACGCCCCTCGGCGACACCGTGGACGGCCTCGGACAGGCGCTCCCTCGCGGCTCGTTCGTCGTCGCTCAGCGAGGTCTCGTGACCGTCGACCCGCACCTCGATGCCGTGCGAGCCCACGAGCAGCACGTCGTCGGGCGTCCGGCTGACCTCGACGAGCGACGCCAGGTCGCGACCCGACACCAGGGCGACGGTGGTCTGGTCGAGCGCCGAGAGTCGTCGGATCGCGTCCATGGCCTCGGGCAAGGCCCTGGCCTGCAGGGGCGCGTCGACCTCGGGGGCCAACGTGCCGTCGAAGTCGAGGGCGACCAGGAGGCGCGGGGTCGTGGCGAGGCGACCGAGCGCGTCGCTGAGGGCCAGGGCGTCGGCGGCGGTCACGAGGCGTCACCGCCCGTCGCGCCGTCGGCCGGCACGGGAGTGATCTGCTGCCCCGGTCGGACGTTCTCGAGCGCCTGCAAGAACGACGCCGACCACTTGGCCACGTCGTTCTCGAGCACCCGCCGCCGCAACGCACGCATGCGCGTGGTGCGGTCGCGCTTCGGCATCTCGACGGCCCGCATGATGGTGTTCTTGAGGCCACCGATGTCGTGCGGGTTGATCAGCAGGGCGCTCTTGAGCTCGTCGGCCGCACCGGCGAACTCGCTGAGCACGAGCACCCCGTCGTTGTCGCGTCGCACGGCCACGTACTCTTTCGCGACGAGGTTCATGCCGTCGCGGAGGGCCGTGACGAGCATGATGTCGGCCGCGAGGTAGAGCGCCACCATCTCTTCGCGCGGGTACCCGTGGTGGTGGTAGCTGATGGCCGTGTGACTCATCGTGCCGTAGTCGCCGTTCACGCGGCCGACCGTCAGCTCGATCTCGTCGCGCAGCAGCTTGTAGGTCTCGACCCGCTCGCGGCTCGGGCTCGCGACCTGCACGAGCGTGGCGTCCTCGACGCTCAGCCGGCCGTCGGCCAGCAGCTCGCCGAAGGCCTTCATGCGGTGCCGGATGCCCTTGGTGTAGTCGAGGCGGTCGACGCCCAGCATGATCGTCTTGGGGTTGCCGAGGCCCTCGCGGATCTCGCGGGCCCTGGCCTGCACGTCGGGTCGCGCGGCCAGCTCTTCGTAGCTCGCGGCGTCGATCGAGATCGGGAAGTGCTTGGCGAGCACGCGGCGCACCTTCGTGCCCCGACGCGAGACCGGCGCGGACTCGTCGTCGACGGGCACCTCGATGTAGGGCCGGGTCGTCGAGTAGCCGAGCAGGTGCCGGACCGCGCGGGAGAAGTTCGACGCGTCGTCGGCCCGCTGGAACCCGATCACGTCGGCGCCGAGCAAGCCCTCGACGATCTGCTGACGCCACGGCAGCTGCGAGAAGATGCCGAGCGGCGGGAAGGGGATGTGGTTGAAGAACCCGATGGTGACGTCGGGTCGGGCCTCGCGCAGCATCTTCGGCACGAGCTGCAGCTGGTAGTCCTGCACCCAGATGGTGCCGCCCTCTTCGGTGATCTCGGCGGCCCGGTCGGCGAATCGTTGGTTGACCTGCACGTAGGACTCCCACCAGACGCGGTGGTAGGTGGGTGCGGCGATCACGTCGTGGTAGAGCGGCCAGAGCGTGTCGTTGCTGAAGCCCTCGTAGTATCGCTGCACCTCGTCGGCGCTGAGCGGGACGGGCACGATCTCGATGCCGTCGGACTCGAAGGGCTCGAACTCGAGGTCGGGTTGCCCGGCCCAGCCCACCCAGGCGCCGTCGTTGGCCCTCATGACCGGTTCGAGGGCGGTGACGAGACCGCCGGGCGAGTGCTGCCACGAGGCGGAGCCGTCGTCGGCGATGACGCGGTCGACGGGCAGGCGGTTGGAGACGACGACGAAGCCGTACCGTTCGGGGGTGTCAGGCATGGGGGTCGGTCAGCTCCTGTCGGTCGCCCGCACGGACGCGGGACGGCCAGATTATCAGCGGCGCCCGACGCGCCTCCCGGGCGGTCGCGTACCCCGGCGCCGCCACCGTCAGACCAGCCGCAGGGTCGCCTCGGCCGCCCGCACGAGCCCGGCGCCGTAGCTCGGCCCGTGACCGGCGGCGTGCACGGCCAACGGGTGCAACTGGTGCAGCGGCACGCGGCCTCGCCACCCCTCGCGCAGCGGCGAGCGCGCGTCGTACCCGGCCAGCACGTCGTCGAGGTGCGGGCAGCCGAACAGGGCCAGCATCGCGAGGTCGGTCTCGGGGTGCCCGCCGTGGGCGGCGGGATCGATCAGCACCACTCCCCCGTCGTCGAAGAGCACGTTGCCGCTCCACAGGTCGCCGTGCAGCCGCGCCGGAGCCCCGTCGTCGTCGAACGCACCGTCGGAGACGAGGCGGCAGGCGCGCTCGACGGTCTCGAGGCCCGACCGGTCCAGGGTGCCCGCCTGCACCGCGACGCGCGCGTACGGCAGGACCCGCTGCTCGGCGTAGAACACGCCCCAGGTCGCCTTCGGGCGGACGGTCATCGCCCGGCTGCCGATGAAGCACGGCCCCGTCCACCCCCGAGGAGGCGCGCCGAACGCGTCCGCGCCACTCGCGTGGGTCACCGCGAGCGCCGCGCCGAAGGCCCGTGCGGCCTCGGCCGTCGGGCGGACCTCGTGCACGGGGTCGAGGTCGATGCGCCCCGGGGACGCGGCCCGGACGCCCACGGTGCGCGCGCCTCCTCGGGGCGTGGCCTCGGCGAGCCAGGCGAGCCCGGCGGCCTCGGCCTCGAAGAAGCCCGCGGGGGCGTCGGCACGCTGCTTCCTGTACGAGGTCACGGGAATAGCATGCGCCTCATGACCGACACCCGTCCCCCACGCGTCGAGGGCTCCCCCGGCGCCGCCGACCGGGGCACCCCGTCCGGCACCACCACCATCACGCGGGCGTACCGCGGGGGCGAGCTGATCGCCCACGGGTTCCCGTTGCACGAGGTGAGCGACCACCTCGAGACCGACGGCTGCCACGTCTGGGTCGACTTCACCGACCCCACCGCCGACGACCTCGCCGCCCTCGAGGACGAGCTGGGCCTGCACGAACTCGCGGTCGAGGACGCCCTGCAGGACGGGCAGCGCCCGAAGATCGACCGCTACGACGGGCACCTCTTCGCGGCCCTGTACGACGTGAGGTTCGACCGGGCCAGCGGCGTCCTGACCCCGAGCGAGGTCAAGGCGTTCATCTCGCGGCGGGCGCTCGTGACGATCCACCACCCCGAGTTCGACGTCTCGCGGCTCGAGACGACCTACGACCAGAACAAGGACCTCGCACCGCACGGCGTCACGTACCTGCTGTGGGGGCTGCTCGACTGCGTGGTCGACCGACACTTCGAGGCCACGGACGCCCTCGACGACGAGATCGAGGGCATCGCCGAGGACCTCTTCGACCCGAAGCCCCGCACGATCGACGTGCAGAAGCGCTCGTTCGCGCTGCGCAAGAGCCTGGTCCAGCTGCGCCGGGTGGCGTCGCCGATGCGCGAGGTGCTGAACACGCTGCTGCGTCGCGACCTGAAGGAGGTCGACGCCGACATGCAGCCGTACTTCCAGGACGTCTACGACCACGTGCTGCGCGTGGCCGAGCAGAACGACTCGTTGCGCGACCTGGTGTCGACGATCCTCGACACCAACCTCAACCTGCAGTCCAACCGCATGAACCTCATCATGAAGAAGGTGACGAGCTGGGCGGCGATCATCGCGGTGCCGACGGCGATCACGGGCTTCTACGGCCAGAACGTGCCGTACCCGGGGTTCCAGTCCCCCGCGGGCTTCGTCACCTCGTGTGTGCTGATCGTCGCGATCGGCGGAGTGCTCTGGTGGCAGTTCAAGCGCCGGGACTGGCTGTAGCCGGGCGTTCGCGCACCGTTCACCTCCGGAGCGCCGTCCGAGCGGCCCGACGGTCGTAGCCTGGCCGCGTGATCACGGTCGGAATGAGCACGTCCTGCGTCTTCCCGCTGTCGACCGACGAGGCCTTCCGGCTGGCGCGGCTCACCGGCTACGACGGGGTCGAGGTGATGGTGACCGCCGACCGCTCGACCCGTGACGCCGGGCTGCTCCGGGCGGCGACGGCACGCTGGGGACTGCCGGTGCTGTCGGTGCACGCCCCCGTGCTGCCCGTCGCGCACTTCGCGTTCGGCCGCGACCAGGTCGACAAGCTGCGCCGGTCGGCGGAGCTGGCCCTCGAGCTGGGTGCCGCGACCGTCGTCGTGCACCCGCCGTTCGCCTGGCAGCGGTCGTTCGCCGCACGGTTCGTCGACGTGGTCCGCGAGATCGCGGCGGCGACGGGCGTCGTCCTCGCCGTCGAGAACATGTTCCCGCTGCGGCTGGGCCCTGTCGGCCTCGACCCCTACCGGCCCGGCCACGATCCCTCGACGGTCGACGTCGACGCGGCCACGCTCGACTTCTCGCACGCGGCCGTCGCCGGCCGGGACGCGCTCGACCTGGCCCTGGCGCTCGGACCGCGGCTGCGCCACGTGCACCTGACCGACGGCGTCGTCTCGCCGCGCCCGGGCGGCCTGCACGACCAGCACCTCGTACCCGGCCGAGGCACCCAGCCGGTGGCCGAGGTGCTGACCCACCTGGCCCGGTCGGGGTGGTCGAGCACCGTCGCGGCCGAGGTGCACACCCGGGGCGACGAGGAGGCGCGGGTCACCTCGCTGAGGCAGACCCTCGCGTTCGCGCGTCGTCACCTCGCGACCGCGCCGACGTCGGGCACGAGCGCCCTGTCACCTCAGACGAACAGTGCCGTCGCGACCACCGCGAGCGGCACGGCGACGGCCGCGACGCCGAGGCCGGCCAGCATGAACCGGCCCCACGACACCTCGACGCCCATCGACGACAGCCGCGAATGCCAGAGCAACGTCGCGAGCGACGCCCACGGCGTGACGAGGCAGCCGATGTTGACCCCGACCAGCACGGCGACGAGTCGCAGGGGCGACCCGGCGACGGGCTCGAGGGCGAGGTAGGCCGGCAGGTTGTTGGCCACGTTGGCGGCGACCGCGCTGCCGCCCGCCAGGCGGAGCAGGTCGGGCAACTGGTCGCCCGTGCCGACGACGGCGCCGAGCAGGTCGGCGAGTCCCAGCGAGTGGGCGGCCTCGACGACCAGGAAGAGCCCCCCGGCGAACAGCAACGTGCCCCAGGGCACGAGCCCGAGGCGCAGGGCGCCCCGCCGACGGACCGCCGTCGCCACGACGAGCACGAGCGCGGCGACCGCCGCGGGGATCCAGACCTCGAGGCCCGAGACCAGGGCCGGCACGAGCAGTCCGGTCGCGACCGCCGCGACGCCGAACAGCACGCGGTCGGCGACCGGCTCGGCCGACGGCGCCTCGAACCGACCGACGAGCTGACGCCGGTAGCGCAGTGCGACGGCGACCACCGGCACCACGATGCCGACGACGGCTGCCGGCGCGACCAGTGCGGCGAACTGCACGGGAGCCGGCGACCCGAGCTCGTGCAGGGCGAGCAGGTTGGTCAGGTTCGAGACCGGCAGCAGCATCGAGGCGCAGTTCGCCAGCCACACCGTCGTCAGGGCGAAGGGCATCGGTGGCAGGCCCGCGTGGCGCGCGACGATGACGACCACGGGGGTCAGCAGCACGGCGGTCGTGTCGAGCGACAGGAACACCGTGCACAGCACGGCGAGCGCGACGACGAAGAGCCACAGCACGAGCACGCGGCCGCGGGCGAGCCGTGCCGACGCGGACGCCAGCCAGGCGAACAGCCCGGCCTCGGCCGCCAGCTCGGCGACGATCGTCAGGCCGACCACGAAGCCGAGCACGGGGGCGACCCGTTCGACCAGGGCAACGAGTTCGTCACCGGTCAGGAGGCCGGTGACCACGGCGACGAGGCCGAGCACCACGAACACCCCTCCGAGCACGGCAGTGCGCACGGCATTCTCCTTCGACCGCGGGACGCACCGGCACGGGACGCCGGGCAGCTCAACCTACCCCCACCCGGACTCGCCGGGCGCCACGCGGTACCGTGGGCGAAACGACCCCTGGGAGCCCCACCGTGCGCAAATTCCTCTTCAACGGCGCGATCATCAGCGCGATCTTCTCCGGCATCAGCCTGCTCAAGAGTCTGAGCGCCGGCCCGCGCGACTGGCGCCTCGCCCTCATGGCGATCAGCTGGGCGGCGTCCACCGCGATCGCCGTGGGCAACGTGCTCGAGGCCGCGAACGACGACGACTGACGTCGGGCCGAGACACGAAGGAGGCGCGTCCCGCTCTGGCGGGGCGCGCCTCCTTCGTCGTGTGGCCGGGTCGCGACCGGCGCCTCAGCGTCGCCCGCGGACGCCGGGAGTCGGACCGGTCGGGTCGCCGTCGGGACGGCCGGTCGGACGCCCGCCCGGGCGACCGGCGACGTGCGGGTCGCGCTCTGCCTCGGCCCCGAGGCTGGCCTCGTACTCGGCGATGTCGTGGATCGGGATGGCCGCCGTGAACGCCGCCGTGCGCTCGGAGTCCGCGTTGTCGCCGCTGAACAGGCCCGACGCGTCCGAGGTGGACCGTGCGGGACGGCCCTTCGGCGTGGGCTCGGCCTCGACCATCTGCACGCGCGTCCGCGGGATCGACTGCGGGCTCTTCGCGTGCAGCCAGGCGATGAGGTCTTCGCGCACGAGGCACCGCAGGTCGAAGAGGGTGGCCGCGTCCTTGGCGGTCACGAGCACCCGTACCCGCACGTAGCCGGCCTGGGCGTCGGTGACCTGCAGCACCTTGGTCCGGCCGTCCCAGAGGTGGGTGCCGGCGAGGATCACGTCGAGCTCCTTGCGCATGGCGCCGGGGTCGACGCGCCAGTCGAGGTCGAACTCGACGGCGCCGAGCAGCTCGCTGTTGCGCCGCGTCCAGTTCTCGAACGGCGTGGTCGTGAAGTAGGTCGAGGGCAGCACGAGACGCCGGTCGTCCCAGACGTGCACGACGACGTACGACAGGGTGATCTCCTCGATCAGGCCCCACTGGCCCTCGACCACGACCACGTCGTCGATGCGGATGGCGTCACTGAAGGCCAGTTGGATGCCGGCGAACACGTTGGCGAGGGTCGACTGCGCCGCGAGGCCGGCGACCACCGAGACGAGGCCGGCGCTGGCGAGGACGCTCGCCCCCACGGCCTCGACGCCCGGGAAGCCCAGCAGCACGGTGCCCGCGGCGAGGATCACGATGAGCGCCACGGTCAGCCGCCGCAGGATGAGCACCTGCGTCCGCACCCGGCGGGCCACCCGGTTGTCGGGGGTGTCGACCCGGTAGCGCGAGAGCCCCAGGTCTTCGAAGAAGATGGCGAGTGCCCCGACGAACCAGGCGACCACGACGATGATCGCGCAGCGGAACAGCTGTGACACCCAGCCCTCGCCCGGGTAGTCGGCCGGCAGCAACGAGTCGAACGACGTGGTGAGGGCGACGACCAGCAACACGACGAGCAGGGTGACGCGGAACGGCCGACGCATGCGCTTGACGAAGGCCTGCGCCCATTCTTTGCGCTTGGCGACGACTCCCACGACGGCGCCGACGACCGCCGAGACCACGAAGGTGAGGACGACGGCGGCGACGAGCGAGATGACGAGTTGTATCCAGGGCATCCGTCGAGCCTGACGCATGACGCACGGCGGCGTCCGGGCTCGGGCCCGCCACGGCGGAACGGTGAGACGATCCACAGGTTCCCGTCACGTGCCCGAGACGAACCTGCCCGTCACCCACCGACGCCGTCTTCGCCCGTCGCGGTCAGGAGCGACGACCGGGGCGAGACGGACGGCGGCGGACCGGGGTCAGATCGAGCGCTTGCGCTGGCGGAGCGCCTCGAGGGCGAGCCCCTCGGAGGGGTAGCGCCCGACGACCTCGCCCCAGCGGGGGTCGGCTCCGCGCAGGGCGACGAACGTGCCCTGCTCGGCCCGGACGTGGCCGAGGACGCGATCGGGGGTCGACACCTGGACGAGGTCGGACGAGATGGTGCGCGTGATGACGCGGGCCATTCTCCTCAGGACGTCGGTCGGTGCGGTGGTGCTCACGGGTGGTGCCTCTCGTGGTGCGGGTGCTGGTGCGGTGGTGCGTCGTTCGGGTGACGCCCGTCGACGACGCTACCCGCGCCTCCCGGGGCGTGACCTCGGGGTTGGCTGTGCGTCAGGTGTCGCCCGGCTGTGGTTTCGCCCGGCCGCGTCACCCGGCCCCGGCCGCTCGACGACGCCCCGGTCGACGACGCGACGACGCCCCGGGCGAGCGGGGCTCGGCCGGGGCGTCGTCGTGCGCGGGTCGGGTCAGCTGGTGAGGCCGTCGACGTAGTCCTGGTTCTCGGAGATCCACTTCTCGACGACCGGGGCGTAGTCGTCGCCGTCGACCTCCTCGCCGTTGAACATGGCGTTCTCGAGCGACGACAGGGTCTCGGTGTCCATCGTGAAGCCCTGCAGCCACTCGGTCAGCTGCGGGAAGTCCGCGGTGAAGCTCTTGCCGCCGAACGAGTGGATGCCCTCGGCGTCGCCCAGGGTGCCCTCGGGGTCGGCGAGATCCTTGATCGGGAACGCGTCGTAGGCCCAGTGCGGGCTCCACAGCGTCACGGCGATGTCCTCACCGGCGTCGGTCGCGCTCTTCAGCTCGGTGAGCATGGCCGCGGTCGACGAGGTCTGCAGCTGCATGTCGCCCAGGCCGTAGGTCGGGATCGTCTCGTCCTGCACGGCCGCGGTGAGGCCCGCGCCCGGCTCGATGCCGACGATCGTGCCGCCGAACAGGTCGGCGTTCGCGGCGAGTTCGTCGAGCGAGTCGATCGGGGCGTCCTCGTTGACCGCGACCGCGAGCTTGGCACCGTCGTTCCAGGCGCCGAGGTCGGTCAGGTCGTCACCGTACTGCTCGATGTACGACGCGTGCGTGGTCGGCAGCCAGGTGTCGAGGACGACGTCGTAGTCGTCGGTGGTGAGGCCGCTGTAGACGGGGGCGACGTCGGCCGGCTTGAGGTTGACCGTGTAGCCCTCGTCCTCGAGGACGGTCTTCCACAGCCACGAGGCCGCGATGCCCTCGTCCCAGCCGTTGAACACGGCGAGGTCGACGACGGCCTGGTCGCCGTTGTCGAGCGTCTCGCCCTCGGCCGACGAGCTGCTGCCGGGAGGCGAGCAGGCGGCGAGTCCGAGCACGGTGGTGGTGCCGAGGGCGATCGATGCGGCGATGGTGCGCTTCTTCATGTGATCCTTTCGGGTGGTGCAGGAGGCGCGGGTCGGGTGTGCCGGGGCGGCACCCGTCCCGCAGGTGGTCGGGGTCTGGTCGGTCAGGGGCTGGTCGGTCAGGGGCTGGTCGGTCGGGGTCTGGTCGGTCGGGGGCTGGCCGATCGGGGTCTAGGCCGAGGCCGTCGCGGGTTCGCGGCGGTCGGCGGGAGGCAGCGGCTGCTCGGCCTCGGCCCGGTCGGGGGCCGGGGCCGGCGGGACGGACCGGCGGTTCTGCGCGCGGGCCACCCGCCGGCTGTGACGGTCGGAGCCGAGGGCGGCCGTCATGCGGTCGAGCACGATGGCGAGGATGACGACCGAGACGCCGGCCTCGGCGCCCAGCCCCACGTCGATGCGGTTGAGGCTCGCGACGATGTCGCCGCCCAGCCCGCCCGCGCCGACCATGCCGGCGATGACGACCATCGAGAGCGAGAGCATGATGACCTGGTTGACGCCGGCCATGATGCTGGGCTTCGCGAGCGGCAGCTGGATCTGTCGCAGGATGCGCCACGGCGACGAGCCGAAGGCCTGGCCGGCCTCGACGACCTCCTGGTCGACGCCCCGGATGCCCAGCTCGGTCAAGCGGACGCCGGGGGCCATGGCGAAGACGATGGTCGCGACGATGCCGGGGACGACGCCGACGCGGAACAGCAGCAGGGCGGGGATCAGGTAGACGAAGGCGGGGGTCGTCTGCATGAAGTCGAGCACGGGCCGGATGACGGCCGACGCGACGTCCGACTTCGCCGCGAGCACGCCGAGCGGGATGCTCAGCGCGATGGCGAGCGTGCTGGCCACGAGCACGAGGGCGAGGCTCGACATCGCGTTCTCCCACTGGTTGACCGTGCCGATGAACAGCAGGCCCACGGCCGTGCCGACCGCGAACTTCCAGCCCTTGGCGACGAAGGCGAGGGCCGCGATGACGATCACGACCGCCCAGAACGGAGGCGCGCTCAAGAAGTACGCGACCCACTCGTAGAAGAAGGAGAACACCAGGCGGACGACGTCGAAGAAGCCGCCGAGGTTCGTCGTGACCAGGTCGACGACGTCCGAGACCCAGGAGCCGAAGGGGATGCGCAGGTACTCGTTCATCGGGTGGCTCCTTCGAGGGTGGCGTCGAGCTCGACGTCCGAGATGCGGGTGACGGGTTCGAGCACGGGGACGGGCGAGGTGGTCGTGTCGACGTTGCCGAGGGCCGCGAGCAGCGTGACGCGCGGGATGACGCCCAGCAGACGGTCGGCGTCGTCGACGACGGCGATCGGCAGCGGGCTCTCGACGGCGAGCTCGAACAGGTCGACGAGGGCCGCGTCGGGCCCGACCTTCGAGAACTCGGCGTTGACGATGGCGGCGAGGTCGGTGTCGTTCGCCTTGACCTGCCGCATGACGTGGCGGTCGCGCACCCAGCCGAGCAGCTTGCGGTCGCGGCCGGTGACGAAGAGGGCCGCGGTCTGCAGGTCGCGGAGCGACCGCAGGGCGCCGCGCGGGCCGACCGTCAGGGGGACGACGGCGCGGGCGGGCTCCATGACGCTCGCCGCGGTGAGGACGCGGGCCCGGTCGACGTCCTGCACGAACTGGGCGACGTAGTCGTTGGCCGGGTCGGTGAGGATGTCCTCGGGCGTGCCGATCTGCACGATGCGGCCGTCGCGCATGACGGCGATGCGGTCGCCGAGGAACATCGCCTCGTTGAGGTCGTGGGTGATGAAGACGATGGTCTTGCCGAGCTTCGCCTGCAGCTCGACGAGCTGCTCTTGCATCTCGCGGCGGATCAGCGGGTCGAGGGCCGAGAAGGCCTCGTCCATCAGCAGGATGTCGGTCTCGGCGGCGAGGGCGCGAGCGAGGCCGACGCGCTGCTGCATGCCGCCCGAGAGCTGGCTCGGCAACTTGTCCTCCCACCCGGCGAGCCCGACGATCTCGGTGACCTCGCGGGCCTTGGCGAGGCGCGCCGCCTTGGCGACGCCCTGCACCTCGAGGCCGTAGGCCACGTTGTCGAGGACGGTCCGGTGCGGCAGCAGGGCGAAGTGCTGGAACACCATCGAGACGTCCCGGCGACGCACCTCGCGGAGCCTCTTCGCCGGGACGTCCGAGATCCGGGCGCCGGCGACCTCCACCGAACCCGAGGTGGGCTCGAGCAGTCCGTTGAGCATGCGGATCAGCGTCGACTTGCCCGAGCCGCTCAGCCCCATGACGACGAAGATCTCTCCGGGCTGCACGTCGAACGAGGCGTCGATGACGGCGGCGGTGCCGAGGCCCGCGGCCTCGGTGCGCGAGGCACCGGCCTCGAGTCGGGCGACGGCGTCCTTGGGTCGGCGGCCGAACACCTTGTACAGGTTCCGGGCACGCACGGCAGGCGTTGTGGTCACAGGTGTCTCCAGGCGCGCCGAGGGGGCACCGGCCGCTCGGGCCGGCTCGCCGTCGGCGGCGATCGGGTCGGGCGGACGGGTCGACGACGCGTGCGGATCGTGTCGGCTCAAGCCCACCGTGGTGTCACGGGGCGAACCTGACCTCCGCCGGGTCGGTCATGGGACCGGACCCTCGCGCCACCAGACCGTACGACGACCAGTGTCCGAGCGGGTCGGACCACCGGTCTGCGCGTCCTGATGATGACGGGCCCGGTGCTTCCGGGCCTCCACGACCGTAGCCGACATCTGTCGCCCATCTGACCGAGGACCCTCCACCGAGGGGACCCGGGACGTACCCCGCCACGGCGTGTCGCCCGTACCCATGGGGATCGTGATCGTCACTCTTTCGTTACCCGCGTGTGAATCGGCCCCGCGCCTCCTGGGGGTTCACCCGGCGGCCGGTCGCCACGCAGCCGGACCCGATAGGGGCTACGGTCGACCGATGACGAGTCCCACGAACGGGGGCGGCGACGCCTCGACCGAGACGCACCTGCCCCAAGACTTCTCGCACGAACAAGAGGGCTTCCAGCACGGGTTGAAGCCACGCCAGCTGCAGATGATCGCCATCGGCGGTGCCATCGGCACGGGGCTCTTCCTCGGCGCCGGCGGACGCCTGGCGTCGGCGGGCCCGGCGCTCGCGATCGTCTTCGCGATCTGCGGCGTGTTCGCCTTCTTCATCTTGCGCGCCCTCGGCGAGCTGGTGCTGCACCGCCCGTCGTCCGGCTCGTTCGTCTCGTACGCCCGCGAGTTCTTCGGCGAGAAGTTCGCCTACGCGGCCGGCTGGATGTACTTCTTGAACTGGGCCATGACCGCGATCGTCGACGTCACCGCGGTCGCCCTCTACCTGCACTACTGGTCGGCCTTCACGGCCGCGCCCGACTGGCTGCTGGCCCTGGTCGCGCTGGCCGTCGTGCTCTCGGTCAACCTGCTGGCCGTCAAGGTCTTCGGCGAGATGGAGTTCTGGTTCGCCATCATCAAGGTCGCGGCCCTCGTGGTGTTCCTCGTGGTCGGCGTCGTGTGGCTCGCCGCGGCGTTCCCGGTGACCCAGGACGGTGCCGCCGTCGACACCGGATGGGGGCTCGTCGCCGCCTCGGGCATCCTGCCGAACGGCCTGCTGCCCGCGGTGATCGTCGTGCAGGGCGTCGTCTTCGCCTACGCCGCGATCGAACTCGTGGGCACGGCGTCGGGTGAGACGCAGAACCCCGAGAAGGTCGTGCCCCGCGCGATCAACACGGTGATCATCCGCATCGCCGTGTTCTACGTCGGTTCGCTCGTGCTGCTGTCGCTGCTGCTGCCCTACACGGCCTACAAGGCGGGCGAGAGCCCGTTCGTCACGTTCTTCGGCAGCATCGGCAGCCCCGAGGTCGGCGAGATCGCCGGCTCGATCATGAACTTCGTCGTGGTGACGGCGGCGCTCTCGAGCCTGAACGCCGGCCTCTACTCGACCGGTCGCGTGCTGCACTCGATGGGCATGAACGGCTCGGCGCCGAAGTTCACGACGAAGATGTCGAAGGGCGGCGTGCCGTTCGGCGGCATCCTGCTGACCGCGAGCATCACCCTGCTGGGCGTGGTGCTGAACGCGATCGTCGGCGCGAACACGGCCTTCGAGATCGTCCTCAACATCGCCTCGCTCGGCATCCTGACCGCATGGGGCACGATCATCCTGTGCCAGATGCGGCTGCGCCAGTGGGCGAAGCAGGGCAAGGCGAAGGAGCCCTCGTTCAAGCTGCCCGGTGCGCCGGTCACGAGCTACCTGACGCTGGCCTTCCTGGCGGCGGTCATCGTCCTGATGGCGATCGACTGGCCGATCGGGTCGTTCACCGTCATGTCGCTCGTCGTGATCATCCCGCTGCTGATGCTCGGCTGGCACCTGCAGCGCGACCGCATCCTCGCCGCCGCGCGCCTGCGCGAGGGCATGACCGGCCCCTACCCCGTGACCGGTCGCGACGCGGCCTCGCAGGTCCCCCGCGACGGGCAGTAGGCGCGACCACCCCGAGGAGGGGCGGGTCGACCCTCGAGGTCGCCCGCGCCTCCGTCGCCTCCGACGTGGTTCCCGCCGGGCTGGATCGCGGAACGGATACACCCACGTGTGCACCGACGACGAAGGCCCGGTCAGATGATGCGTCTGACCGGGCCTTCTGTGGTGCACCCCCTCGGACTTGAACCGAGAACCCACTGATTAAGAGTCAGTTGCTCTGCCAATTGAGCTAGAGGTGCGAGCTGCGGCGCGTGCCGCAACGAGGAATGACTCTAGCATGAGTTCTGACCCCCTCAGAACCACCGGCGCCATCGGGGCGCCCGCAGATCGGAGCACCATGTCCACGAAGCTCGAGAAGGGCGCTGCGGCGCCGACGTTCACCCTCGACGACGAGAACGGTTCGCCCGTGTCGCTCGCCGACTACTCGGGGCAGAAGGTCATCGTGTACTTCTACCCGGCGGCGTCGACGCCGGGGTGCACGACCGAGGCGTGTGACTTCCGCGACAACATCAACTCGCTGAAATCGTCGGGTTACCAGGTGCTGGGCGTCTCGAAGGACGAGCCCGCGGCGTTGCAGGCGTTCAAGGACGAGCAGGGGCTGAACTTCCCCCTGTTGAGCGACCCCGACCTGACGGTGCACGAGGCGTACGGCGCCTACGGCGAGAAGAACTCGTACGGACGCATGGTGACGGGCACGATCCGGTCGACGTTCGTCGTCGACGAGCAGGGTGCCGTCGAGCTGCCGCTCTACAACGTCAAGGCGACGGGGCACGTGGCGTCGTTGCGCAAGAAGCTCGGCCTCGACTGAGGCTCGTCGGCGAGGTGAGCGCAGGAGGCGCGGTGCCGGTCCTCGAGACCGGCACGGCGCCTCCTGCGCTTGCTCGGCCACCTCGGGCAGGGCTCGGGGTCAGTAGACGTGCGGCTCCTGGTCGCGGGCCGAGGTCGCGGCGACGACCGACGGCACGAGCAGCAGGCCCACGACGGCGACGGCCGGCACGATGAGCGCGACGCCGACGGTCGGGTTGGCGAAGACCCCTTGCAGGCTGCCGATGCCGACGGCGAACTGCAGCACCTGCCAGACGATCGCGGCCCCGCGGATCCAGGCCCGGCCGCGCAGCGCTCCGAGCACGATCGAGGCGAGCCAGGCGGTGGCGAGCAACGTCAGCACGACGATCGCGACGGCCGACGGGTACGAGTCGGGGCGGGCGACGAGCAGCTCGACGAGCAAGAAGACCGCGGTCGCCGCGATGAGCAAGAACTCACCGACCAGCAGGACGATCACGACCCAGAGCAGGGCGGGTCGACGCGTCTCGGCAGACCGACCGGTCTCGTCTCGGGGGCCGTCGGTGCCTGCTGTCGTCACGTGTGAGCCTCCCGGAAATCCCTTGATTTGGCCGTACCAGTATGCGACCATATTCGAGGTCGAAGTGACGTGCACATTGCGGTGCGCGCCTCCCGAATTCTTTTCTTTCCCCACCACGAACCAGGCGCCTCGACGTGCCTGGTTCTGCATCTTTAAGGAGTACCCATCGATGGATTGGCGTGACAAAGCCGCTTGCCTGCAGGCTGACCCGGAGCTCTTCTTCCCCGTCGGCAACACCGGCCCCGCCGTCGACCAGATCGACAAGGCGAAGGCCGTGTGCGGACGCTGCACCGTCACCGAGACCTGCCTGCAGTACGCGCTCGAGACCTCACAGGACTCGGGCGTCTGGGGCGGCCTGAGCGAAGACGAGCGTCGCGCCCTCAAGCGTCGCGCCGCTCGCGCCCGTCGCGCCAGCTGATCCGACACCCGGCCTCGTGGCCGATGACGAAGCCCGGCACCTGATCTCAGGTGCCGGGCTTCGTCGCGTCCGGGCCGGGTCGAGGCCGTCTCAGGGCTGGGTCAGCCAGCGGAACGGGATCTCGATGGTGACCTCGGTGCCGTTGCCGACGAGGGTGTGCCAGTCGATCGTGCCGCCGAGCTCGCCCTGGATCAGCGTGCGGACGATCTGGGTGCCGAGGCCCGAGCCGACCTTGCCCTCGGGCAGCCCCACGCCGTTGTCACGCACCTTGACGGTGAGTTCTTCGGCACGGCGGTCGGCGACGATCTCGACCTCGCCGTCGCGACCGTCGAGCCCGTGCTCGACCGCGTTCGTGACGAGTTCGGTCAGGGCCAGGGCCAACGGCGTCGCGTACTCGCTCGGCAGGGCGCCGAAGCTGCCCGTCATGGTGGGCCGCACCGTGGTGTTGTGGCTCGACGCGACCTCGGCGATGAGCATGAGCACCCGGTCGAAGACCGTGTCGAAGTCGACGTTCTGACTGAGCCCCTCGGACAGGGTGTCGTGCACGACGGCGATGGACTGCACCCGTCGCATGGCCTGCGTCAGCGCCTCGCGGGCGACGTCGGTGCGCGTGCGACGAGCCTGGATGCGCAGCAGCGACGCGACCGTCTGAAGGTTGTTCTTGACGCGGTGGTGGATCTCGCGGATCGTCGCGTCCTTGGTGATCAGCTCGCGCTCCTGGTGGCGCAGTTCGGTCACGTCGCGGCAGAGCACGATCGCCCCGACGCGCTCGCCCCGGTCACGCAGGGGGATGGCCCGCAGCGACACGGTGACCCCGCGCGCCTCGATGTCGGTGCGCCACGGGGCCCGGCCCGTGACGACCAGGGGCAGGGACTCGTCGATGACGAGCTTGCCGGCGAGCAGCCCCGTCGTGACCTCGGCCAGCGACTCGCCCTCGAGCTCGCCGGCGAACCCCATCCGGTTGAAGGCCGACAGCCCGTTGGGGCTCGCGAAGGTCACCATGCCGTCGACGTCGAGACGCAGCAACCCGTCGGAGGCGCGGGGTGCGCCCCGTCGCGGACCCGTCGGTGCCCCGAGGTCGGGGAAGTCGCCGGCGGCGATCATCGCGAAGAGGTCGTTGGAGCACTGGTTGAAGGTCAGCTCTTGTCGGCTCGGGGTGCGGGCCTCGCTGAGGTTCGTGTGCCGCGTGATGATCGCGATCGGGGCGTCGGTGACGTCGGGACGGCTGGCCCCGAGGCGCCGCAGCACGGGGACGGCCCGCACGCGCGTGGGCGTCTCTTCGTACCAGTCGGGTGCGGCCGAGTCGACGATGCGGGTCGTGGTGAACGCCTGCTCGATCTGGTCACGCCACTCGGTGCGCACCTCTTGCCCGACGAAGTCGCGGTAGAAGAGCGTGGCCGAGCTGGACGGCCGGGCGTGCGCCACCGCGACGAAGCTGCCGGTCTGCGTGGGCACCCAGAGCACGATGTCGGCGAAGGCCAGGTCGGCGAGCAACTGCCAGTCCCCCACCAGCAGGTGCAGCCACTCGACGTCCACCTCGCTCGAGAGGCCCTGGGCGAGAACGAGATCACTGAGCGTCGACACCCGATCAGTCTAGGTCGACGGTCGCAGCCGTGACGCCCCTCGCCCCCGCGCAGCCGCGGCGCCCGGACGGGTTCTCCACAGACCGTCGAGTCGGTCTGGTTTCGCCATCTCACATGTCATATCTTCGGAACATGCCCGGATGATCGTGAACAGGAAGACTGCCGATGCCCTCGAACCACCACGCCCTCGCCCTCGCCGAACCCCTCGGCGACCCCCTCGTCCCCGAGACGCCGTCGCGGCCGCACCTCCGGCCCGTCCCGCCTCTCGAGAGCCCGCCCCGGCGGCGCGACGACGTCGAGCACGACGCCGCCGTCGCCGACGACGCTGCCGTCGTCGGCGTCGCGGCCTCCGACCACGTCACCCCGGCCGTCGGTCGACGGGCGAGCAGGTCACCGGCCTCGTCACCGTTCCCGGACGATCCCGCCCTGCTCGTCGAAAACCTCGTGCGGTGCGTCGTCGAGATCCTCGCCGGGGCGCGAGACCTCGACCAGGTCTCGCGCTGGGTCACCGAAGACGTCTACCGCACCCTGCACACCCGCGTCGTCCTCGCCGCCCGCGCCCGGTCGGCGCACGGGTCCCGGGTGCGGCGACCGGCCTTCACCGTCGGCGGCATCCGGCTCGACTCACCGGTCGAGGGGGTCGTCGAGGCCGTCGTCGTGCTGCACGGACGAGCCCGCAGCCGAGCGGTCGCCGTCCGTCTCGAGACCTACGACCGCCGCTGGCGAGCGACGGCCGTCCACGTGCTCTGACGACGACGCGCCCCCGACCGGTGTCGGGGGCGCGTCGTCGTCAGGGGGTGGGGGCGGGGTCAGCGGCCCTTCTTGCCCGAGGCGCGTCGTTCGGCGCGGTTCACCGGGGCGTCGCCGCCACCGGTCTTCTGCCCGAAGGCACCGACGGTACCCTCGTCGGCCTCGCGCGCCGCAGGGCCGCCGGCGGCCCGTGCCGCGGCGATCTCGGGCGACGTCGACCGCTCGGCCTCGTCCTGCGCCTTCTGGGCCTTGGCGGTCGCGCCCTTCTCGAGCTGCCCGCGCTGGTTGCGGACCTCGACCTCCCCGTCGATGTTCGGAGCCGAGTAGGCGAGCTGCGCCTGCGGCTGCTTCTCGGCCTCGAGGCCCTTGGCCGCGATGACGGGTGCCTCGGTGGCACCGACCTGCCCCTGCACCTCGACCTCGAGGTTGAAGAGGAACCCGACGGTCTCTTCGCGGATCTGCCCCATCATGCTCTGGAAGAGCGCGTAACCCTCGCGCTGGTACTCGACCAGAGGGTCGCGCTGGGCCATGGCCCGGAGGCCGATGCCGTCCTTCAGGTAGTCCATCTCGTAGAGGTGGTCGCGCCAGCGACGGTCGATGACCGAGAGGACGACGCGGCGCTCGAGCTCGCGCATGGCGGACTCGCCGAGGGCCTCGGTGCGGGCCTCGTAGGCCACCTTCGCGTCGGACAGGATCTCTTGGCCGAGGAAGGCCCGCGTGGCCTTGCCCTTCGAGCCGGCCTCGGTGATGACCTCGTCGATGGTGATCGAGATCGGGTAGAGGGTGCCGAGCTCGGTCCACAGGGCGTCGAGGTCCCAGTCATCGGGGCTGCCGTCACCCGTGTGCTGGTCGATGACCTCGTTCACGACGTCCTCGAGGAACTTCTGGCTGCGGTCCTTGAGGTCGTCGCCCTCGAGGATGTGCCGTCGGTCGCCGTAGATGGCCTCGCGCTGGCGGTTGAGGACGTCGTCGTACTTCAGGACGTTCTTGCGGATCTCGGCGTTGCGCGACTCGACCTGGGACTGCGCCGAACGGATCGCCCGCCCGACGATCTTGTTCTCGATGGCCAGGTCGTCGGGGACGTTGCCGCGCCCCATCAGCGATTCGGCCGCGCCCGAGTTGAACAGGCGCATCAGGTCGTCGGTCAGCGACAGGTAGAACCGGCTCTCGCCCGGGTCGCCCTGGCGACCGGAGCGACCACGCAGCTGGTTGTCGATGCGGCGCGACTCGTGGCGCTCGGTTCCGAGGACGTAGAGACCGCCGGCCTCGATGACCTTCTCGGCCTCTTCTTGCACGGCGGCCTTCTTCGCCGTGAAGACGTCGTCCCAGGCGGCCTCGTACTCGTCGGGGGTGTCGACCGGGCTGAGCCCCTTGGAGTTCATCTCGGCGACGGCGAGGAACTCGGCGTTGCCGCCGAGCATGATGTCGGTGCCACGACCGGCCATGTTGGTGGCCACGGTCACGGCACCGGCCCGACCGGCCTGCGCCACGATCGCCGCCTCGCGCGCGTGGTTCTTGGCGTTCAGCACCTCGTGCTTGACGCCCTTCTTGGCGAGCAGGCGCGAGAGGTACTCGCTCTTCTCGACGCTCGTCGTGCCGACGAGCACGGGCTGACCCTTCTCGTGCCGCTCGACGATGTCTTCGACGACCTGGTCGAACTTGCTCGTCTCGTTCTTGTAGACGAGGTCGGTCTGGTCGATGCGCTGCATCGGCCGGTTGGTCGGGATGGGCACGACGCCGAGCTTGTAGGTGCTCATGAACTCGGCGGCCTCGGTCTCGGCGGTGCCGGTCATGCCCGAGAGCTTCTTGTACAGGCGGAAGTAGTTCTGCAGCGTGACGGTCGCGAGGGTCTGGTTCTCGGCCTTGACCGACACGCCCTCTTTCGCCTCGATGGCCTGGTGGATGCCCTCGTTGTAGCGGCGGCCGCTGAGGATGCGGCCGGTGTGCTCGTCGACGATCAGCACCTCGCCGTTGATGACGACGTAGTCCTTGTCGCGCTTGAACAGGGCGTCTGCCTTGATCGCGTTGTTCAAGAACGAGATGAGGGGGGTGTTCGCCGACTCGTAGAGGTTGTCGATGCCGAGGTAGTCCTCGACCTTCTCGATGCCGGGCTCGAGGACGCCCACCGTGCGCTTCTTCTCGTCGACCTCGTAGTCGGTGCCCGACACGAGGCGACGCGCGATGGTCGCGAACTCGGTGAACCACCGGTTGGCCTCGCCGGAGGACGGCCCCGAGATGATGAGGGGGGTGCGTGCCTCGTCGATGAGGATCGAGTCGACCTCGTCGACGACGGCGAAGAAGTGGCCGCGCTGCACCATGTCTTGGGCCTGCCAGGCCATGTTGTCGCGCAGGTAGTCGAAGCCGAACTCGTTGTTCGTGCCGTAGGTGATGTCGGCGGCGTACATCTCGCGGCGCTCGGCCGGGGTCTGGCCCGACAGGATGCACCCGGTCGTCATGCCGAGGGCACGGAAGACGCGACCCATCAGCTCGGACTGGTAGCTCGCGAGGAAGTCGTTGACCGTGATGACGTGCACGCCGCGCGAGGCGATGGCGTTGAGGTACGCCGCCGTGGTCGCGACGAGGGTCTTGCCCTCACCGGTCTTCATCTCGGCGATGTTGCCGAGGTGCAGGGCGGCCCCGCCCATGAGCTGCACGTCGAAGTGCCGGAGGCCGAGCGTGCGCTTGGACGCCTCGCGCACCGCGGCGAAGGCCTCGGGCAGCAGGTCGTCGAGCGACTCGCCCGACGCGTAGCGCTCGCGCAGCTCGACGGTCTCGTTGCGCAACTCGTCGTCGGTCAGGGTCGTGAAGTCGTCTTCGAGCTCGTTGACCGCCTTGGCGTAGGCCTTCAGCTTGCGCAGCGTGCGGCCCTCGCCGACGCGGAGGACCTTCTCGAGGACGTTGGCCACTGGTGTGCTCCCATGTGTTCGGTCGAACCCGCGGAACGCTCCGCGGTCTCGCTGAGGTGATCCGCATCGGAGCACCGAGATGTCGACGGTCCGTCCTGGACCGGCCCACGATCGTAGCAAGCGTAGTGGCCGACCCCCTGGGAGGCGGCAAGGACGTGCCCTGCGCCTCCCGGGGCGTCGACCACCGGGCGTCTCAGGCGCTCAGCTCGCGAGCCCCGCCCGCAGCGCCGTGGCGGCCTCTTGCAGGTCGGGCGAGTCCTGGTCGAGCCCGATCACGCCGTAGTCCCAGCCCTTACGGCGGTAGACGACGCTCGGTCGCTCGGTCTCGGCGTCGATGAACAGGTAGAAGTCGTGCCCGACGAGCTCCATGTAGTAGAGCGCGTCGTCGACCGTCATCGGCGTCGAGGCGAACACCTTGGTGCGGATGACCACGGGGCAGTAGTCGTCCTCGAACTCGTCGGCGGGGGCCTCGTCGCCCACCACCGGCACGGCCCCGGTGCGCACCAGGTCGAGGGTCTCGGCCGCGGCGGGGGTGACGCCGACCCCGCTGAAGTCGGCCGTCGAGGCCTCACGGAGCGACGTCGGCCGGTGTTGCCCGCGATGGATCTTCTGCCGGTCCTTCGCCCGACGCACCCGTTCGAGGAGGCGCCCGATCGCGAGGTCGAAGGCCGCGTACTTGTCGCCCGCCGTGGACTCGGCCCGCACGAGGGGGCCGGGGCCGACGAGCGTCAGCTCGACCCGGTCGTCGCCCGCCTGGCCGCCGGACTTCTCGTGGTGCCGCGAGACCTTGACCTCGAGCGCCAGTGCCTTGGTGGCCAGGACGGCGACCTTGTCGGCCTTCTCGGTGGCGTACTCGCGGAAACGATCGGTGATGCCGACGTTTCGACCCGTGACGGAAATTTCCATGACGACCTCCTGTGGCTATCGACGTGCCGCCTGTCAGCCAGGCGGATGTCCTTTCACGCCTTTCGACCCACCGTAGCCATGCGGACACCCCCGTGTCACGCATCGTTCACCCTGGCGCGGCGGATCGACAGGTGCGGCACGACCCCGGCCGCCCCTCCGCCGCGTCCGACCGCCGTCACGCCGTCGACCCCGACCACGACGGCGTGGCGGCGAGACACGCGGCGCCGACGACCACGGCGCCCCGTGCCCTGACGGCACGGCACGCCTCGAGCAGGGTGCCGCCCGTCGTCACGACGTCGTCGACCAGCACGACGCGCAGCCCGCCCAGGTCTCGCGTGCAGCGCAGGCTGCCCTCGCGGGCCCGCAGCCGCTGCTGGCGGTCGCGGCCCTTCTGGCCTCCCCCCGCCGTCGCCGTCGGCACGAGCACCCGCCGGCCGACGGTGAGGCCGAGCCGCCGCAGGACGAGGTCGACCGGGTCGTAGCCGCGCCGCCGTCGCCCCCGGCGGGACGGTGGGACGGGGACCACCAGCACGGGGAGGTCGGGCGCGGCGCCGCCGCCGGCGTCCGCCCTCTCGGCCTCGGCCGTCACGACCCGGGCGCAGCCCTCGAGGGCGGCCGCGAGGGCCGGGGCGAGCGCCTCGGCGAGGCGGACGCGGCCGCCGTTCTTGAACGCGAGCACGACGCCCCTCACCTCGAACGCGTAGACGAGGCCGGCGAACACGGGCAGCCCGTCGGGCAGGTCGACCCGGGTGACCTCGGGGGCGAGACGGCGGCGGCAGTCGACGCAAAGCGCGACGTCGGGCGCCCGGCAGCCCGCGCACGACACGGGAGAGACGACCGAGAGCGCCTCGCGCGTCGCCCGCCCGAGGGCGCCGCACCACGCGGTCGCCCGTCGGAGGCGGGGGCGGGGGCGGGAGGACGGAGGCACCCCGACAGCGTGACGTGCGCCGGCGACCCTCACCGCGCCTCCCGGGGCCGACCGGGGACGACGGGTGACCCGGCCGGCCTGGGGAGGAGCCGACGCCCTCGTCAGCGCTGGGTCGCCAGCAGGTCGGCCGTGAGGCCGGTCGCCTGCCAGCTGCTGCCGCGGGGCTCGAGGACGTCGCCGTCGGCGCTCAGCACCAGCAGGCGGTCGAGCCCGTTGCCGCCGACCACGGCCACCGCCTCGCTCGACGGACGCCCGGCGCTCGACGAGTCGCCGCCGACCTCGGACGTGGTCACGCGGGACGACTCGCCCACGGTGGTCAGCACGGCCACGGTGAGCTGGTCGGCCCAGGTCGCGTCCACCGGGGCACCGTCCGGTGCGGAGAGCTCGAGGGGCGGCCCCAGCCGGATCGGGACGCCGTCGGAGTCGCGCACGATCGCGGCCACGAGGAGGCGCGACGCACCCTGGTCGTCGAGCAGCAGCAGGGCGCGGGTGCCGTCGCGCGAGACGCGGAAGGTGGTCACGCTCGGGCCCGTCGGCAGCGACGTCGCCACCGGGTGCGCCGTCCCGTCGAAGGAGAACGCCGTGAGGCTCGACGGGTCGTCGGCGACGAGCGACCAGACGAAGCCCGCCCCGTCGAGCGAGGGAGCCACGAGACCCGACCGACCGTCGACCAGGCGCGCACCGCCCGAGGCCGTGACGGCGTACGCGCCGGAGGCCGTGCCCACCGCGGCGGAGCTCTGGTCGGAGGACAGCTCGACCGACCGGGGGCGCAGGGCCTCGACGGCTGTCGAGAGCCCCGGCAGCTGGCTCGTGGCACTCGCCGTGGCGAAGCCCAGCACGCCGTCGGCCAGCACGAGGGGCCGGGCGTCGACCGCGGGGTCGCGGACCGGCGCGGGCTGCTGCATCGCCGGGACCGACAACGGCGCACCCTCGACGCTCAACTCGACGGCGGTCACGGTCGCCAACGTCGAGAAGCTCGCCAGCAGCTGCGCCTGCATGCGGGCCCGGGCGTCGGGGGTCGCCTCGAGGGCGTCGGCGGTGAGGTCGACCCTCGCCGTGCCGTCGTCGACCGTGATGGCCGTCAGCGACAGCTGGGTGCCCTCGGGGAAGGCCGAGACGACGGCACCCTGCAGCCAGTCGGACGGACCGTCGAGCAGCGCGGTGGCGAGGCGCGTGCTGGTCGACGACCTCGCGAGGAACCACCGCTCGTCGGGCACGAGGTAGGTGAAGGTCGGGTCGTAGAAGTACGCGGCGTGGGCCCGGAAGACCGAGTCGAAGGTGGCCGGTGAGAGGACGATGCCGTCCGGGGCGTCGCTGATGCGCCACTCGTCGCCCTCTTCGACGAAGGAGAACGCCAGGGTCGTCGTCGTGGACGACGTGGCCGGGGTGTAGTGACCCGCCGAGTCGACCGTCGCCGAACCCACGAAGGCGTAGTCGAGGGTCGACTCGCCGACCCGGGTGGTGGACCCCACGCCGGGGCGGATGGTCACGCTCGCCCGGGGCTCCCACTCGTCGGCGAACCCGGCACTGAGGAACTCCCTGGCGACGCCGTAGTTGTCTTGCGAGCCCGTCCCCGCCGAGAGGAAGTCCCGCAGCAGTCGCTCTTGCGAGCTGCCCGCGACCGGGCCGTTGGGCCGGAACACGAAGTCGCTCACGACGTCGTCGCTCACGGTGTCGCCCTGCTGCACCTGACCGCCGTCGGGGATGCCGACGCAACCGGTCAGCGCGACCAGGGCGAGCACGAGGGAGGCGAGGGCCGCCGAGGCGCCGCCCGTCCGCCGGGTCGGTCGGCGCTCAGACATCGGTGCCCCGCGTCGGCACCGTCGGGACGGCCGTCGTCTCGGGGGCGGGGACCGAACCCGTCCAGGGCTCGCCGGTCACGGGCACGGTCGTCTCGCCCCGGCGGTCCGG
The DNA here is from genome assembly GCF_015350895.1 of Frigoribacterium sp. VKM Ac-1396. Taxonomy (NCBI): domain Bacteria; kingdom Bacillati; phylum Actinomycetota; class Actinomycetes; order Micrococcales; family Microbacteriaceae; genus Frigoribacterium; species Frigoribacterium sp. VKM Ac-1396. The sequence continues at coordinate 941,630 of NZ_JADKSD010000001.1, forward strand.
CGGCACCACCGGCAGGGGCGAGCCCTCGAGGCGACCACCCGCCACCCGGGGCAGGGTGACGACGAAGCGACTGCCCGACCCCGGCTCCGACCACACCTCGAGCCGCCCGCCGTGCAGGGCGGCGTCCTCGAGGCTGATGGCCAGCCCGAGGCCCGTCCCCCCGATCGTGCGTCGACGCGACGGGTCGGCCCGCCAGAACCGGTCGAACACCCGGGCCGCGTCGTCGGGGCTCATGCCCACGCCGTGGTCGCGCACGGCCACCGCCACCGCCGAGGCGTCGCTGTCGACCTCGACCTCGATCGGCCGCCCCTCGCCGTGCTCGATGGCGTTGCCGAGGAGGTTGCGGAGGATGCGACGCAGTCGTCGGGGGTCGACCTCGGCCTCGAAGTACCCACCCCTCGCGACGACCGACACGACGCTGCCGGACTCGGCCGCGAGGGGCCCGAACTCGTCGACGCCGTCCTCGACCAGCCGCGCGACCGTGACCGGTTCGGTCTCGAGCTCGACGGCCCCGGCGTCGAACCGCGAGATCTCGAGCAGGTCGGCCAGCAGCAGCTCGAAGCGGTCGACCTGGGTGTGCAGCAGCTCGGCCGTCCGGGCGGCCGACGGCGTGAACGACATGCGTTGGTCGTACAGCACGTCGCCGGCCAGGCGGATCGTGGTGAGCGGCGTGCGGAGCTCGTGCGAGACGTCGCTGACGAACCGCTGCTGGACGCGCGAGAGCTCGGCCAGCTGCGAGATCTGGCGCTGCATGGCGTCGGCCATGCCGTTGAACGACCGCCCCAGGGTCGCGACGACGTCCTGCCCCTTCTCGGGGATGCGCTCTTCGAGATGGCCGGCCGCGATCTTCTGGCTCGTCTCGGCCGCAGTGCGGATCGGCCCGACGACGAGGCGCACCACGAGGTACGTGATCGCGCCGATCAGCAGCACGAGCGCGAGCGACCCGATGCCGAGCGTCCGCTGCATCAGGTCGAGGGTGGCCTGCGCGTCGCTGAGGTCGTAGACGAGGTAGAGCTCGTACTGCCCCGCGGTGGGTACCTGGAGGGTCGACCCGACCGCGATGCCGGGAGACCCGCCGCCCTGCGACGTCGGGGGCAACGACACCGACTGCGTCGAGAGGCGCCCGTCGTCCGCGGCGACGGCCTCGCGGAGGGCCGGCGAGATGACGGAGTCGGGGAAGTCGGGGCTGGCGATGTTCTGGATCGTCTGCGGACTGTTCTGCCCCGGGGTGCGCAAGATGGCGATGCTCGTGCCGCCCGGGCTCGAGGTCGACCCGAGGATGGCCGTCTGCGCCTCGTTCTGCAGGGCGTCGAGCTCGACCTGGTTGGCGTCCTCGGTCGCGGTCGCCGAGTCGAAGATGCTCTGCGCCAGCAAGGTCGCCCGGACGCTCTCGGCCTCGACCTGTTCGCGACGCTGGTCGTAGAGGCTCGTGCCGATCGTCACCGAGATGAGCGTGCCGATGATCGTCACGGCCACGGTCGAGAGCACCACGGTGAGGGCCACCGTCCGGAACGACAGGGACGACCGCCAGAACCCGACGACCCGGGTCGGCCAGGTGCGCCACGCCGGCGGCCGCCAGGACGACGCCCCGCCCGACCGCACGGGCCGACCCTGCTCGGGCCTCTCCGCCGTCGACACGAGCGTCACCCGCCGGGCTACGAGCCCGCGCCGGCGCGGTAGCCCACGCCGCGCACGGTCGTGACGATGCGCGGCGCGTCGGGATCGTGCTCGACCTTGGCCCGGAGCCGCTGCACGTGGACGTTCACGAGACGCGTGTCGGCCTTGTAGTGGTAGCCCCAGACCTGTTCGAGCAGCATCTCTCGCGTGAAGACCTGCTGCGGCTTCGAGGCGAGCGCGAGCAGCAGCTCGAACTCGAGCGGGGTCAGGGCGATGGGCGTGTCGCCTCGTCGCACCTCGTGGGCGGCGACGTCGAGACGCAGGTCGCCGACCGTCAGCACGTCGTTGGTGGGCTCGGTGGCCGGGCGCAACCGGGTGCGGATGCGCGCCACGAGCTCTTTCGGGTTGAACGGCTTGACGACGTAGTCGTCGGCGCCGCTCTCGAGCCCCCTGACCACGTCGGCGGTGTCGCCCTTGGCGGTGAGCATGATGATCGGGACGCCGCTCTCGGCACGGATCAGGCGACAGACCTCGATGCCGTCGAGGCCCGGCAGCATCAGGTCGAGCAGCACGAGGTCGGGCGTGGCCTCGTGGAACGCCTCGAGCGCGCCGCTGCCGTCGCCGCAGAAGTGGGGGTCGAACTCGTCGGCGCGAAGGACGATGCCGATCATCTCGGCGAGCGCCGGGTCGTCGTCGACCACGAGGATGCGCGGGTTCATGTTCTCCGTCTGGGCTGGGCCGCTCGGGAGGCGGCACGTCAGGACAGATTAGTCCAGGAGGCGCTGGTCGGCTGGCAGCGCTGCGCCCGGTGTGGAAACATGAACGCACCCGTGAGGACGACCTCACGGTCAGGACGACCAGGGGGACCATGAGCGATCCGAACGCCTGGAGCACGCCGGGAGGCGACGCATCGCCGCCGCGCTGGGGTGAGCGGGTCGCACCGCCGACCGCCGGTCCGGTGCCTGCCGGCCCGCCGCCCGGCGGCCCGGCGTCCGCTCCGATGCCGCCCCCCGTGGGCCCGACCCAGTCGGCCGGTTGGGCTCCCCCGCCCAAGCCGGGGCTCGTGCCGCTGCGCCCGCTCACGTTCGGCGAGATCCTCGGCGCCTCGTTCCAGGTCTTCCGGCGCAACCCGCGCACCACCTTCGGGACGGCCCTGCTGTCGCAGGTCGTGCTGCTGGTGGTGACCGTGCTGATCACCGGCGGCAGCGCCTTCCTCGCCTTCGGCCGCGTCGAGCAGGCCCTCCCCCGCGACCGCGACGCGGTCCTCGCCGGGGCCGTCGCGATCGTGGCCGCCTCGGCCCTGGTGCCGATCGCCCTCCAGGTGATCGTCACGGCGTTGCTCCAAGGGCTGTTCGTCCTCGAGACGGCCCGTCAGACGCTCGGTGAGAAGCTGCGGCTCGGGGGCCTCTGGGCCCTGGCCAAGGGTCGTCTCGGCACCCTCGTCGGCTGGTCCGCCCTGCTCACCGCGGCGTACGTCGTCGCCCTGGCGCTCGTCGCCGGGGTCGTCGTCGTGGGCGTCGCCGTCGGCACGGGCCCGAGCATCGGCATCGGCATCGGCGTCGCGGTCCTGCTCGGCCTCGGCCTCCTCGTCCTCGGGGTGTGGGTGACCGTGAAGACCAGCCTCGTGCCGAGTGCGATCGTCCTCGAGCGGTTGGCCCTGGGCGCCGCGGTGAGGCGTTCGTGGTCGCTGACCCGCACCTCCTTCTGGCGGACCTTCGGCGTGATCGCGCTCGTGTTCTTGATGGTCCAGATCGCCTCTCAGGTCGTCGCGACGCCCTTCTCGGTGCTGTTCAGCGTCCTGACCGGCACCCTCGCGCCCACCGGCGACGTGACCGATCCGACGTTCGTCGCGTTGACCGCCGGCACCTACGCCGTGACCCTCGGCATCACGGCGGTCATCGGCGCCATCGGCTCGGTGCTGCAGGCGGCGTCGGCCGGGCTCGTCTACATCGACCGCCGCATCCGCACCGAGGGGCTCGACCTCGAGCTCGTGCGCTACGTCGAACGCGGCGGACGCACCGCCGACGGGCAGCCGGACCCCTACCGCACGCCCGACGCCCCGGTCGTCCCGACGAGGGCCCCGGAAGCACCGCGCTGGTGACCGGGCTGCCCTTCGCCGCCGGGCCGCCGCTGACCCCCGGCGCCGACGACGCGCGACGCGACGTCCTCCGCGAACTCACGAAGCCCGAGTACGTGGCCGCGCAACCGTCGTGGCTCGACCGTGCGGCGCAGGCGTTCTGGGACTGGCTCGGCTCGATCCGCTTCGGAGGCACCGAGGGCGCCCCGGCCGTCGCGTTGATCGTCCTGCTGGCGGTCGTCGTGGTGGTCGTGGTCGTCGTGCTGCTCGTCTACGGCGTGCCGCGGCTCAACCGGCGGTCGACCCGCGCCCCGGTCCTCTTCGGCGACGACGACGTGCGCGAAAGCGAGGCGATGCGCACCGCCGCCCGCGCCGCGGCCGCCCGGGGCGACCTCACCCTGGCCGTGGCCGAGTCGTTCCGGGCGATCGCCCGCGCGCTCGACGAGAGGGGCGACGTCGCGGTCTCGCCCGGCACGACCGCGAACGACGTGGCGCGGCGGGCCGGTGAGGCGTTCCCCGACCTGCGCGACGACTTCGCCGGGGCCGCGTCGGCCTTCGACGGCGTCCGCTACCTCGACCGGCCGGGCACCGACGAGGCCTACCGGGCGGTCGTCGACCTCGACCGACGCGTCACGACGTCTCGACGGGTCGAGGCGTGACGACCACGACACCCGCCGGCGCGACCGGCACGGTCACGACGCCCACGCTCGGGGCCACACTGCGACGCGCCCGGTTCTGGGTCGCCCTCGCCGTCGTGCTGGCGCTCGGGGTCGCGGCCGCCCTCGTCGTCGGGTCGGGTTCGGGCGAGGGGCGCCCCCTCGGGCCCGCCAACGCCGCCCCCGGTGGGGCGAAGGCGCTCGTCGAGGTGCTCGGCCGCCAGGGCGTGGACGTGTCGGTGACGACGGGCTTCGACGCGACCCTCGACCGGCTCGGCGGCGCGGACGACCCCGACGGCCGAACGGTGGTCGTGGACGACGCCGACGGGTTCCTGGTCGCCGACCAGTGGCGTCGACTCGCCGCCGAGGCCTCCCACCTCGTCCTGCTCGCCCCGGGCCCCACGGCGCTCGAGAGCCTCTCGACCGACGTCCGCGCGACCGCCCAGGTGTCCGACGCCACGGCGTCGCCCTCGTGCGCGCTGCCCGCCCTGCAGCAGGCGTCCCGCGTCGACGTCACGGGCGTGGCGTACGACTCCGACCGCTCGGAGGCCGTCCGCTGCCTGCCGAGCGACGACGGCTACGGCCTGGTCGAGGTCGAGGACGGCGACACGAGGGTGACGGTCGTGGGAGCGACCGGCGCGCTCAGCAACGGCTCGATCGCGTCGGACGACGACGCGGCCTTCGCGCTCGCCCTATTGGGCGAGACCTCCGACCTGACCTGGTACCTGCCCTCGGCGGACGACCTGCCCGAGGGCTCGGGGACGCTCGCCACGCTCACGCCCTCGTGGGTGACCCCGTCACTCGTCGTCGTGCTGCTCGCCGGCGTCGCCGCCATGGTCTGGCGCGGTCGACGGCTCGGCGCCCTCGTCGTCGAACGACTGCCGGTGACCGTCCGGGCGTCCGAGACCACCGAGGGCCGGGCCCGACTGTACGAGAGGTCGGGGCAGCGAGGCCACGCCCTCGACCAGCTCCGCATCGGCACTCTGGGGCGACTCGCCCGGGTGACGGGCCTGGCGTCGACCGCCTCGGTCGACGAGATCGTCGCACGCGTCGCCACGCTGACCGCGGCAGACCCGAGGGGCCTCCGCCACGTCCTGGTCGACGCCGATCCGGTCGACGACCGGGAGCTCGTGGCGCTCAGCGACAGCCTGCTCGACCTCGAGCGTGCGGTGCGCCGGGCGGTGGCTCCGTCGTGACCCGCCCCGCGCCTCCTGCGCCCGCCCCCGCCGCCCGCGTCCCCGCACCGATCCCACCCACGGAGAAGACCACCAGATGAGTTCAGAACTGCAGCAGACCTTCGCCCGCGTGCGCACCGAGGTGGGCAAGGCCGTCGTGGCCCAGGACGGTGCCGTCACGGGCCTCATCGTCACCCTGCTGGCGCAGGGACACGCCCTGCTCGAGGGCGTCCCCGGGGTCGCGAAGACCCTGCTCGTCCGCGCCCTAAGCCACTCGCTGTCGCTCGACACCGCCCGGGTCCAGTTCACCCCGGACCTGATGCCCGGGGACATCACCGGGTCGCTGGTCTACGACGCGAAGTCGGGCGAGTTCGAGTTCCGGGCGGGTCCGGTCTTCACGAACGTCCTGCTCGCCGACGAGATCAACCGCACGCCGCCCAAGACCCAGTCCGCCCTGCTCGAGGCGATGGAGGAGCGCCAGGTCTCGGTCGACGGCGTCAGCCGGGCCCTGCCGACGCCGTTCCTGGTCGCCGCGACCATGAACCCCGTCGAGTACGAGGGCACCTACACGCTGCCCGAGGCCCAGTTGGACCGCTTCCTGATGAAGCTCACCCTCGACCTGCCGCCCCGCGACGCCGAGGTCGAGGTGCTGGCGCGTCACGCCGCGGGCTTCTCGCCGCGCGACCTCCGGGCCGCGGGCGTCACCCCCGTGCTCGGCCCCGACGACCTGGCCCGCGCCCAGGCCGAGGTGGCCCAGGTCGGGGCCTCCCCCGACGTGCTGGCCTACGTGGTCGACCTGGCGCGCGCGACGCGCGAGAGCCCGTCGGTCAAGATCGGCGTCAGCCCCCGGGGGTCGACGGCCCTGCTCGCGGCCTCGAAGGCGTGGGCCTGGCTGACCGGTTTCGACCACGTCACCCCCGACCACGTGCAGGCCATGGCGCTGCCCGTGCTGCGACACCGCCTGCAGCTGCGCCCCGAGGCCGAGCTCGAGGGCGTCGACGCCGACGGCATCGTCCGGTCGGTGCTGCAGCAGGTCCGGGTGCCGCTCTAGCCATGGCGATCACCGGGTGGTTCGTCGCGCTCGTCGCGCTGGGGGTCGTGCCCGTCGTCGCGACGGGCAGCGGCTGGGCGATCGTGGGGTGGCTGGGGGTCGTCGCCGTCCTCACGGTGCTCGACGTGGCCCTCGCCGCGTCCCCGCGCGCCCTCTCGCTGCGCCGTGAGCTGCCGGGCGCCGTCCGCCTGGGCGAGAGCGCCCCGGCCCGGCTGATCGTCGTGAACGAGGGCCGACGCACGCTCCGCGGCCTGCTGCGCGACGCGTGGCAACCCTCGGCCGGTGCCACGCCGACCCGCCGCCGCGTGACGTTGCGACCGGGCCGCGCGACGACCCTCACCGTCACGCTCACCCCGTTCCGACGGGGCGAGCGCCGTGCCGGCGGGGTCACCGTCCGCACGATCGGTCCGCTCCGGCTCGCCGGGCGCCAGGCGACGCACGACGTGCCGGGCGCGGTGCGGGTGCTGCCGCGCTTCTCGTCCCGCAAGCACCTGCCGTCCCGACTGGCCCGCCTCCGCGAGCTCGACGGACGCACCAGCGTGATGATCCGGGGTCAGGGCACCGAGTTCGACAGCCTGAGGGAGTACGTGCGCGGCGACGACGTCCGCTCGATCGACTGGCGGGCGACGGCTCGCCGCGACGACCTCGTCGTCCGCACCTGGCGACCCGAGCGCGACCGCCGCGTCGTCGTCGTGGTCGACACCGGGCGCACCTCGGCGGCCCGCATCGACGACGAGCCCCGCCTCGACACGGCGTTCGAGTCCGCCCTGCTGCTCGGGGCCCTCGCCTCTCGGGCCGGCGACCGCGTCGACGTGGTGCTCTTCGACCGACGCGTCCGGGGTCGGGTGCAGGGCACGACCGGGCCCGCCCTGCTCTCGTCGATGGTCGAGACCATGGCCCCCGTCGAACCCGAACTCGTCGAGACCGACTGGGCCGCCGTGCCCGCCCTGGTCCGGTCGGTGACCTCGCGACGGGCGTTGGTCGTGCTCGCCACGACCGTGGACAGCCCGGGCGCCTCGCGCTCGCTGCTCGCGGCCATCCCCCAGCTGACGCGCCAGCACCTCGTGGTGGTGGCGTCGGTCACCGACCCCGCACTCGACGAGACCGTGCTGCGTCGGGGCGACCGCGACGAGGTCTACCGGGCCGCCGCCGCCGAGCGGGCCCGCCTCGACCAGGGCCGCGTCGCCGCGGCCCTGCGCCAGGTCGGCGCCGACGTCGTCACGGGCGCACCGGCCGACCTGCCGCCGGCCCTCGCCGACCGGTACCTGGCGCTGAAGGCGGCCGGTCGGCTCTGATCGGGCCGGCGCGGATCGATTCCGCGCCGAGCGCGCCGACGCCGGCGCCGGCCCCTCGGGTCAGTCGGCGACGAGTTGCGTGGCCCCCGCCTCGAACTCGTCGAGGTCTCCGGTCTGCCCGGCCCGGTGGGCCCGGCCGCCGAGCACCCACTGGTAGGCCAGGAACCCCAGCAGCGCCACCGTCCCGATGCCGATCTTGATCGGCCACGGCCACGCCTGCCGCGTGACGAACCCCTCGATGACCCCCGAGACCAGCAGTGACAGCATCAGGCCGACGGCGATGGTCACGAGCGCCCGACCGTCTTGTGCCAGCGCCTGACCGCGGGTGCGAGCACCGGGGGCCACCCAGGACCAGAAGATCATCAGGCCGGCCGCCCCGGCGACGAAGATGCTGTAGAGCTCGAGCTGGCCGTGGGGCGCGATGTACAGGAAGAACTGGTCGAGTCGGCCCTGGTCGGCCATCAGTCCGGCCGAGATGCCGACGTTCATCGCGTTGCTCAGGATGGCGTACGGCACCCACACCCCGGTGATGCCGAACGCCACGCACTGGGCGGCGATGTAGGCGTTGTTCGTCCAGACCTGGCCGGTGAACGAGGTCGACGCGCTCTCGGAGTAGTAGTTCACGAAGTCCTGCTCGGCGAACTGACGACGGAACTCCTCGCTGCCGAACGACGCGAGCAGGGCCGGCGTGTTCGCCGCCCACGTGGCGAACACCGCCGCGACGACGATGGTCACGAACGTCAGCACGAGCGACAGCCACCGCACCCGGTAGAGGGCTGCGGGCAGCTGCGCGACGAAGAACGCCGGCAGTTGGGCGAACAGGTTGCGCCCCGCGCCCGTGAACCTGAGACGGGCCCTCGAGAGCGACATCGACAACCGGTCGGCGGGCACCGAATCGCCCGTGGCGGTCTTGAGCGCCGACAGCTGCCCGGCGCCCGACTGGTAGAGGCTCACGAGTTCGTCGGCCTCGGGGCCGCTCAGCCGGCGCCGTCGGGCGAGACGGTCGAGCTCGGCCCAGTCGTGACCGTGGGCGGCGGCGTAGGCGTCGATGTCCATTCTGCTTAGATGATAGGCATGTCCCGCCGCACGAAGGCACGAGGCGCCTCCCCGGTGGTGCTGCGCCCCGACCAGGTCGAGGCCTTCACGGCGGGTGGCGACGAGCTCGTCACGGGCGAGGCCGTCGCCCTCGACCTCCGGCCGACGAGCTTCGTGCTGCGGGCTGCGGGCGTGCTGATCGACTACCTCGCCTACGCGCTGCTGCTCGTCGGCGCACTGGTGCTCGTCTCGCTGCTGAACGACGCCGGGGTGCTCGACGACGCGCTCTCGCAGGCCTTCCTGGTGGCGTCGATCGCCGTCTGCTTCATCGTCGTGCCGACGGTCGTCGAGACCGCGAGCCACGGGCGGTCCCTCGGCAAGCTGGCCGTGGGTGCCCGCATCGTGCGCACCGACGGAGGCGCGATCGGCCTGCGTCACGCCCTCACCCGTGCGCTGGTGGGGTTGCTCGAGATCGTCTTCACGAGCGGCGGCCTGGCCGTCGTGGTCGCGCTGCTGAACGGGTCGTCCCGACGCCTCGGCGACCTCATGGCCGGCACGTACAGCCGCAACGAACGGGTGCCGCGGGCGACGCACGTCGTCTACGGCGTGCCCGCCCACCTGCAGGGGTGGGCCGAGGTCGCCGACGTGGCGCGCCTCCCGGACGGCCTGGCCCGCCGCATCGCGTCCTTCCTGCAGCAGGCACCCCAGCTCGCGCCGGCCAGCCGTCAGCGCGTCGCGGCCGAACTCGCGGCCGAGACGGTGCCCTTCGTGTCGCCGGTGCCCGCCGGCGAGCCGGAGTTCCTGCTCGCGGGCGTCTCGGCGCTGCGGCGGCAGCGCGAGTCCGCGGCCCTCGCCCGCGAGGCGGCCCTGCTCGACCGCCTCGCCCCGGCCCTCACCGAGACCGTGCCGGGGTTCCCCCGCCGTCGCTAGCGGGTCACGACCGCACGAGCCGGGCGATCGCCGCCGACGCCTCGCGCACCTTGGCGTCCGCCACGTCTCCGCCCTCGCGAGCGGCCTGGGCGACGCAGTGGGCGAGGTGGTCCTCGAGCAGTTGCAGGGCCACGGTCTCGAGGGCGCGGGTCGCCGCGCTGACCTGGGTCAGCACGTCGATGCAGTAGGTGTCGTCCTCGACCATCCGCTGGATGCCCCGGACCTGGCCCTCGGCCCGCCGCAGCCGCTTGACGATCTGCTCCTTGTCACCGCTGTAGCCGACGTGCGCCGTCGACGCGGGCTCACCGTGTTGCGCCACCCGCGCCTCCTGACCCTGTCGTGACCTCGCGCCAGGATACCCCGTGGGGGTACGCCCCGTCGCGGCGCTGCACCGCGACGGGGCACCCGAGGTCAGCCGCGGATCAGACCCAGCACGTGGTCGCGGACGCGCTCCATGCCGGCGGGCGTCGCCGCCTCGGCGTTCAGTCGGAGCAACGGCTCGGTGTTGGACGGGCGCACGTTGAACCACCAGAACCCGTCGTCGGACGAGCCGCTGACCGTCAGGCCGTCGAGTTCGTCGAAGTCGCCGACGCCCGTGTAGGCCTCGACGATGCGGGCGTAGGCCGCCGGAACGTCGGTGACCGTCGAGTTGATCTCGCCGCTCGCCGCGTAGGGCGTGTACCGGTCGGTGAGGGTCGACAGCGGCTCGGACTGCGAGCCGAACTCGGCCAGCACGTGCATCGCCGCGAGCATCCCGTTGTCGGCGCTCCAGAAGTCGCGGAAGTAGTAGTGGGCCGAGTGCTCTCCGCCGAAGATGGCCCCGGTCGCCCGCATCTCGTCCTTGATGAGCGAGTGGCCGACGCGCGTGCGCACCGGCGTCGCCCCGGCGGCCTCGATCGCCTCGGGCACGGCGCGTGAGGTGATGAGGTTGTGGATGACCGCGATCTCGGCGTCGGGTTCGGCCGCCCGGACGCGGGCGATCTCGCGGACCGCGACGATGGCGGCGACGGCCGACGGCGTGACGGCGTCGCCCTTCTCGTCGACGACGAAGCAGCGGTCGGCGTCGCCGTCGAAGGCGAGCCCGAGGTCGGCGCCGTGCTCGAGGACGGCCTTCTGCAGGTCGACGAGGTTGGCCGGGTCGAGCGGGTTGGCCTCGTGGTTCGGGAACGTGCCGTCGAGCTCGAAGTACAACGGGACGATCTCGATCGGCAGCTTCGGCAGGCCTGCGGCCTCGCCGAGGACCGCCGGGACGGTCAGGCCGCCCATGCCGTTGCCCGCGTCGACGACGACCTTGATCGGCCGGATGCCCGACAGGTCGACGAGACCGCGCAGGTACGCCGCGTAGTCGGGCAGGGCGTCGTGCTCGCGCACGGTGCCGGGCTCGTCGACGGCGTCGATGCCGTCGGCCAGGAACGAGGAGGCGCGGTCACGGATCGAGGACAGCCCGGTGTCGAGGCTGATGCCCTGGGCACCGGCCCGGCTCATCTTGATGCCGTTGTAGGTCGCCGGGTTGTGGCTGGCGGTGAACATGGCGGCGGGGGCGTCGAGCGAGCCGGAGGCGAAGTACGACTCGTCGGTCGAGCACAGGCCGAGGGCGACGACGTTCGCCCCGCGGGCGCGGGCACCGCGGGCGAAGGCGTCCGCGAAGCCCGGCGACGAGTCACGCATGTCGTGGCCGACGACGAGGTCGCGGCCCGCGGCGTCGATCTCGTCGGCGAAGGCCGCACCGAAGGCCTCGATCACGGTCTCGGTCAACTGGCTGCCGACGAGCCCGCGGACGTCGTAGGTCTTGACGAAGGCGGTCAGGTCGACGGGGTCGTTCTCAGTGGTCATGGCCCAAAACTACCTGGCGGAGCACCTGCCAACCCTGAGGCACCGAGAGCGAGGCAGCGTGTCGGGCGCACAGGTCGTACCCGTGGGGCTCGACCCGGCCGCTGAGCGGACCCACGACGACCATGGAGTCGGCGTACACGTAGGTCAGCGTCGAGACGGCCTCGTCGTGGCACGTCACCTTGCTGCAGGGTCGACCGTTCATCTGCCGGAGAGACTACCGCGACGTCCCGCAAGGCCGACCCGCGCCTCCTCGACGGGCCTACGATGGGCGGATGAGCAAGGCCCGCCTCGCACGCGTCACCGACCGGTCCCGTCGGCGGGACCGACACGGCCGGGGCCTCCGGTCGTCCGCCGCCGGGCCCCACCTGCCCTTCTTGCGCACCCGGGTCGACCTCTTCGACGACATCGTCGCCGCGACCGCCGACTACCTGCGCGAGGCATGGCCCGACGAACTCGCCGACACGTCGTTCGAGGTCGCCGGCCTGCCCGCCGAACCCGACCGGACGCGCGTCGAACGGTGGTCGGTCGACCGGGCCGCGGGCCGGGTCGTGCTGTACCGCCTGCCGATCGAACGACTGGCGCCCTCGCACGACCGTCGTGGCGCCGCCGAGGACGAGTGGAACCACCGCGTCCTCGTCGAGGGCTACGTGTTCCGGGCCGTGGCCGACCTGCTCGGCAAGGACCCGTGGGAGCTCGCGCCGGACCGCTGGCGCGACGGCTAGACCACCGGCCCTGTGCTTCCTGTGCCCCCGGGCATCTCGTGCACCATGGTCGGAGGTCAGGGCTCAGGGCTCAGGGCTCAGGGCTCAGGGGTAGACGGTGACCGGCGTCGAGGCCGCCAAGGGCGACGTGACGGGCCAGGCCGCGATCGCCGCCGTGGCCGAGAAGCTGACGCCTGCCCGCAGGCCGTCGGCGTCCTCGAGTCGGACCGCGTCGCCGTCGGCCACGTCGAAGCCCACCGTCGATCCCCCGGCCACCTCGACGTCCCGCTCGTCGACGTCCCCGACGGTGACGCGCGCCGTGACGGCCTCTTGACCCGGGTTGACGAGCCAGAACCGGGCCCCGTCGCCCGAGGGCACGACGGTCTCGGTGTCGCCCGACAGGCGCGGCGACGACGCGGCCCAGCTGAGGTCGACCCCGCCGGCGTCCGAGGCGACCGTCGACGTCCTGGCGGCCACCGCCACGGCGACGGAGGACCGCACGGTGGCGGTGTAGACGCCGTCGTCGAGGCCGTCGATCGGCACGTCGGTGACGCGCCCGCCCTCGACGCGGGTCTCGAAGGTGGTCCCGGTGCCGTCGTCGGTGGCCAGCGAGACCGTCACCTGCGCGGCGTCCTGGCCCGGCACGAGGACGCGCAGCACCGACTGCAGGTCGGAGGACGACGGGTCGGCCAGCGCGCTCTCGAGGTTCGCGGAGTCACGCACGACGATCCCGGGGACGACGGATTCGCGCGCGGGCGCGGCCGACCCGGTCACGATGTCCACCCCACCCGGCTCGAGGGTGCGGACGACGCTCTGTTGCAGGGTCGCGACGATCTGGCCACCACGACTCGACACGTGCACGGCGGGCGAGACGAGTCCCGTCGCGAAACCCGAGAGGGGCACCACCTTCTGGCTGCGGGGGGCGACGACGATGCCGTCGATGCCCGGGCCCTGGACCTCTCCGGTCTCGGACCGGATGTCGAGGTCGACCGTGGCGTTGACGTCGCTGGGGTTCACCAGGCTGATCAGCGAGACGCGACCGGTCTCGGTCGAGCCGCCGATCAGCCAGGTCGAACTGGTGGGTTCGGTGCACGGCGCGGAGGCGAAGCCCCTCAGGTCGCCGTCGTCGACCGACTGGCTCTGCGCGGCCGCGACGAGCGGCACGTCGTCGCCCTCGACGGGGGCGGTCGCCACCGACGGGCGCGAGTCGCTGCCGTCGGCGCCGGTGAGCACGTCGACCTCGACGTCGCCCCCGCTCGACCGACGGACGACGTCGGCCCGACCGACCGAGCTGGCGGTCGTCGCCTGCTGCCCCTCGGCGTCCGAGAGCTGCAGCAGGGACCCCGTGCAGACCCGCTGCTGGTCCACGGGCACCGGCGTCACCAGTTGCCCGGCCGGCACCGTCTCGACGCGGGGCAACGGCAGCACGGCCGCACCGCCGACGACGGCGGCGGCGACGGCGAGGCCGACCACGCCGACCGCCACGCGTCCGGTGGTCGAGAAGACCGATCGCTTATTCATCTCGCTCCTCGTCGAAGGTGGTGGCGGGCTGCTCGGCCTCGGGCGTCCCGGCTCGCGAGCGACGTCGACGGGGCGACGTCGGGATCGCGAGCAGCAGGGCCGAGCCGAAGACGAGGCCCCAGCTGATCAGGACGATCGGGCGGAGCGGCCCGGCGCCGGGGTGCCCGTCGCGCTCGTCGGCCGCCTCGACGTACCGCCAGAGCAGGCCGTTGGAGGTGTCGCCGACCGGCAGGAAGAGCGCGTCGGCGTCGAGGGCTTCGCCCGCTCGCTGACCGAGTCGGTCGGCGTCGCCGTCGTCGTCGGTCGCCGAGAGGAGCACGAAGCCGACGCCGAGCCGACGGAGGTCGTCGGTGGGGTCGAAGCCGCTGCGGCTGACGAGGTTGCCGGCCAGGACGGTGAGGTCTTCGTTGACCGAGGTCAGGCGCTGGGCGGTCGAGTCGAGCGTCGACTGGTCGTCGAGGGTCGCCCCCTGACCGTGCTCGAGCGACACGGCGAGCGACCCGTCGGGCTGGGGCGTCAGCACCAGCGTGCCGACGTCGGGGGTCGCCTCGGCCTCGGCCGTGACGTACGCCGAGAGGATGCGGCCCGACGAGGGACGGACGTCGGCCACCGGCCCGAACGAGGCCACGACGGTGGGGGCGGCGGCCGCCACGGCGAGCACGGCGACCAGGGCACCCGCCGGGGGCGCGGCCCTCGGCAACCGGTCGAGCGTGACGGCGGCGGCCCCGACCAGTCCGAGCAGGTAGAGGCTGAGGCCGCCACCTGCCCAGATCGTCGTCGTGTCGCTGCCCACGCCCGTGATCGACACGTGGGTCGCGGCGACGGCGGTGAGGTATCCGAGCAGCGCGAGGGCCAGGGCGGGCACGGCACGGCGCTGCGAGCCGACGAAGGGCGAGGCGACCGCGAGCAGGGCCAGCGGGGCGATCGCCGCGGCGACCAGGACGGCGAGCGTGGCGGACGAGAAGCCCGTGCCGATGATGAGGGCGGTCCAGCCGTTCAGGCCCGTCTCGGGCGAGGTCAACAGCAACTGCAACGGCGACGCGGGGTCGGAGCGGGTCGGCACGCCCGGGTCGGCGAAGACGGCCCACCAGGTGCCCCGCTGCAGCTGGGCGACGACGAGGGGGGCGAAGAGCGCGACGGCCGGCAGCGGCACCGCGACGAGGCGGTGGGTGCCCCGGGGACGGCTGACGATCGACCCGAGCCAGCCGACGAGCAGCGCGGGGATCAGCGACGGGGAGGCGGCCGCGACGACCGCGAACAGCAGGGAGGCGGTGGCCCCGGCCGTCCACGACCTCGCGGCCCCGATCATGGCCCAGACGAGGAACGGCAGCGTCACGTGCGCGACGACCGCGCCCAGGTGACCGGACTGCAGGCCCGAGAGCAACGGCGACGAGAGGGCGTAGAGGGCGGCGGCGACGGCCGGCACCCAGGTGCGGCGGGTGACGCGCCGCGTGGCGAACCAGGCGCCGAGGGCCGTGAGGGGCAGTGCCACGACGTAGACGCCCACGATCGCCGTCGACGGTGACCAGAACGTAAGCGTGCCGAGGACGGCGACCAGCGCCGTGAACGGGTCGGACGGCCCCATGAACCCCGTGCCGATCTCGCGCCAGCCGTAGCCGACCGACGACCACAGCTGCCCCACCGAGGTGCTGAGCGGCAGCAGTCCCCCGCCGGTCACGGCCGGGTTGCCGAGCAGCGGCAGGAACGCGACGACCCCGACGACGGCCGCGACCAGCACGACCCAGAGTCCACCGGAGTGGACGAAGCTGGCGCGCGGGTCGGGCGCGTCCTCGACGGACGCGACCTGGGCGTCGCGCTCGGTCACCCGGCGCTCGCGCAAGAGCGACCGCGACGCCCGCAGGGGCTCGACCGAGGCCCAGCCGACGGTCTTGGTCCGGGCGAGCTCCCGGCGCGCCGAACGGACGTGCGAGCCGCCGAAGGCGGCCCGGAACGCGGTCGCGAACTCGCCGACCACGGCGCCCGGGTTCTTCGTCAGCAGGTGCCAGACGCTGCGGACGATCGCGAGGGGCACGAGGCTCAGCCAGTGCAGGGGCAGCAGGACCGCCGCCGAGTACGCCAGGCGACGGTGCAACTGGGCGGCACGGTGCAGGCGGGCCCGACGGGCGTGCCCGACGGGCCCCTGGCCGAACTCCTCGGGCGGGCCCGCGCTGTCGACCTTGGCGTCGGGTACGAGCACCACGCGGTGGCCCGCGAGCCGGGCGCGGATCGAGAAGTCGAGGGCGGCGTCCACGTGCGGCAGGGCGGGGTCGACGCCGCCCAGGGCGTTCCAGACCGTCCGACGGACGAGCATGCCGCCGGCGGCGACCCCCAGCACGTCGTCGATCACGTCGTGCTGACCCTGGTCGAGTTCGTTCTCGACCCGGGCGAGCGAGGCGCCGTACCGGGTGATCGTCTCGCCGAACTCGGCGATGACGCCCGGGCGCCCCCAGCTCATCAGCTTCGGACCCGCGACGGCCACAGAGGGCGAGACCTCGACCGTCGACAGGAGGTGCTCGAGCGCCTCGGGAGCCGGGGCGTTGTCGTGACCGAGCAACCAGACCCAGTCGTCGGCAGAGCCGTCACCCGGGTCCGAGAGCCTGATGCCGTGGGCGGCGGCCGCCCCGAAGGTCTTTGCGTCGGGAAGCGAGGCCAGCTGCGCCGCACCGCTCAACGAGAGACGGCCGGCGGCCGAGTCCTTGCCCCCCGTGTCGACCACCACCAGCGCCTCGGGCGGACGGGTCTGACGCGACAGCCCGTCGAGGGTTCGGTCGAGGTAGGTCGCTCCACCAGGGGCGACGAGGATCGCTGTGACTCTCGGCTGCATGACTCGTGCAGCCTAGGTCGCACCGACGCGGGCACCGGCTCGGCGCGCCGACGCGACGGGCGAGACGTCGCGACCCGCGCCTCCTGGTCGTCCTGCGCCTCGCGTCGGCCGGTGCCGCGGTGCCGCCGGCCCGTCACGCGACGACGGCACCGACCCACAGGGGTCGATGCCGTCGAGGTCGGAGACGAGGAGGCGCGGGTCAGGCCCGCTTGCGCAGCTTGCGACGCTCGCGCTCGGACAACCCGCCCCAGATGCCGAAACGCTCATCGTTCTGCAGGGCGTACTCGAGGCACTGGGCCCGCACGTCGCACGAGGCGCAGATCTTCTTGGCGTCGCGGGTGGAGCCGCCCTTCTCGGGGAAGAACGCCTCGGGGTCGGTCTGCGCGCAGAGCGAGTCGACCTGCCAGGCGAGCTGGTTCTCGTCGTCGGTGACGGTGCGTGACGCCGGCGAGCCGGGGACGCCCAGCTGGATCGGGTCGACGTGCCAGTCGTCCGGGACCCCGGCGCGGTTCTCGTGGATGCCCACAGCGCATCTCCCCTCGTGTCGATCGCCCGTGAATGTACGCGACAAGGTAATTACACCGGTGTCATTACCCATCCGTCAAGTCGAGGGCCAATAAACCCTGCACCCCCCGATCAGG
The DNA here is from genome assembly GCF_015350895.1 of Frigoribacterium sp. VKM Ac-1396. NCBI lineage: Bacteria > Bacillati > Actinomycetota > Actinomycetes > Micrococcales > Microbacteriaceae > Frigoribacterium > Frigoribacterium sp. VKM Ac-1396. The sequence goes on from NZ_JADKSD010000001.1 coordinate 958,986, forward strand.
GGCAAGGGGGCCTCGGCGTGTCGGGGGACGTTTCGCGCGGAACGGGTGACTTCGACCGCGGACGCCCGATCAGGCGCGCGGTGCCGCCCGCCAGGCGCTGGTCACCATCTCGAGCAGGGTGTGGCGCATCTCCCAGTCGAGGTCGCGAGCCGCCAGGCTGCCGTCGGCGACGATCCGGTCGGGGTCGCCGGGGCGCCGCGGGGCGATCTCGGGCGTGAAGTCGATGCCGGTGCCCTCGCGCATGGCCGTCATGATCTCGGCCACCGACACGCCGCCCCCCGAGCCGAGGTTGTAGGCGGGCTCGACGGGCTCGCCCGCGTCCAGTCGACGGGCCGCCGCCACGTGCGAGACCGCCAGGTCGGCGACGTGGACGTAGTCCCGGACGCAGGTGCCGTCGGGGGTGTCGTAGTCGTCGCCGTTGATGCGCGGGACGCGCCCCTCGGCGAGCGCCGCGAACACCAGGGGGAACAGGTTGTGCGGGCTGGCGTCCCAGAGGTCGGGACGGCCCGAACCGACGACGTTGAAGTACCGGAGGCTGGTGTGGCGCAGCCCTTCGGCCACGGCCTGGTCGCGCAGCAGCCACTCGCCGATCAGCTTGCTCTCGCCGTAGGGCGACGCGGGGGCCTTCGGGGTGCCCTCGGTGACGAGCTCGGTCGGCGGGGTGCCGTAGACGGCTGCGCTCGACGAGAAGACGATGCGGTCGACGCCCCGGCTCGACATGGCCTCGAGCAGGCGGGCGGTGCCCGTGACGTTCTGCTCGTAGGTGTGCAGCGGCCGCTGGACCGACACGCCCGCGTACTTGTAGCCCGCGACGTGGACGACGCCGGTCACGCCGTGCTCGTCGATCGTGCGCTCGATCAGCTCGCGGTCGAGGATCGAGCCCCGGACGAACGGCACCCCGTCGGGCACGAAGCCCTCGAGGCCCGACGAGAGGTCGTCGAGCACCACCGCGTCGATGCCCGCCCCCGTGAACTCGCGGACGACATGAGAACCGATGTACCCGGCACCGCCGGTGACCAACCAAGACATGGGGTCAACCTATCGGGTGGCCGTCGGCTGCCCGCCGCCCGCCGCCCAAGGCCCGGGGCCCGGAGTCGAGGGCCGAGGGCGTACCTCAAGCGGGCGTGGCCACGTAGGCGGTCCCGCCACCCGTCATCGCGAGCCGGACCTCGTCGGGGGTGACGAAGGCGGACTCGCCCCGGCCGAGCCGGATGGTGCCGTCCTGCCCCTTGACGTGGACCTCGCCCTCGGCGACCAGGACGATGCTCGGACCGCCGATCTCGACCACGGCCCCCTGACCGGCCGCGTCGACCCGCAGCAGGGCGAAACCCGTCCCCGCCGGGGCGAACCGTTCGACGCCGCGAGCCACCTCGACGGGCTCGAGACGGGGCACGGGGAGGGGGTCGAAGTCGAGGACCTCGAGCAGCTCGGGCACGTCGACGTGCTTCGGCGTCAGGCCGCCGCGCAGGACGTTGTCGGACGGCGACATGAGCTCGACCCCGAAGCCGCCCAGGTACGCGTGCACGTTGCCGGCGGGGAGGAACAACGCCTCACCCCGGCGCAACGTCACCCGGTTGAGCAGCAGTGACAGCGCGACGCCCGGGTCGCCCGGGTAGCGTTCCGCGAGGTCGACCACGGTGGCGATGCCCGCGCCGTCCGAGCGGTGCTCGGCGGCGAGCTCGCTCACCGCCGCGATCGTGGCGGCCGACTCGTCGGAGCCCTCGAACAAGAACGCCAGGGTCGCCCGGAGCGAGTCCTCCAGATGAGCGCGCAGCCGGCCCAGGCGGCCCGACCCGCCGTCGAGCAGGTCGACGTCGACCAGCGACTCGGCCGGCTCGCGGAAGCCGCAGAGGGCGTCGAAGGTGTCGCTGAGCGCCACGATGATCTCGGGCTTGGCCGAGGCGTCCTTGTAGTTGCGCTCGGGGGCGTCGAGGGGGATGCCGGCCTCGTTCTCGCGGGCGAAGCCCTCTCGGGCCTGTTCGGGGGTCGGGTGGGCCTGGATCGACAGGGGACCGTCGGCCGCCAACAGCTTGAGCAGGAAGGGCAGCTCGTCGCGACCGCGACCGAGGGCCCGTGTCGGCTCGGCGGCGAACCAGTCGGCGAGGGTGTCGGCCCCACCGACGACCGCCGGGGCGACGACCACGCTCGGCGACCCCGGGTGGGCACCGAGCCACAGCTCGGCCTCCGGGCGGCCGCTCGGCCGTCGTCCGAGGAGTTCGGCGATGGCCGTCGTCGAGCCCCAGGCGTAGTCGCGGGGCGTGTTGGTGATGGCGAGGAACATCGTTCTACCTGCTTGTCGGAGCTCGTGCTTGGTCGCCCCCTACAAAGCCGTCCGGTCGACGGCGTCGGGGCGTTGATCAAAGCTACCAAGCCCTTGGTGCCGGGCGGTCGGCTGCCTAGGCTCCTGTCGTCCCGACACGAAGCAATGGAGCACGGATGTCATCAGCGACCCTCACCTCGTTCACCTCCCTCGTCAGCGACTTCTACGGTTACGAAGACCTGCTCTCCGACCGCGAGAAGGGCGTGCTGGCCGACCTCCGTCGATACCTCGAGACCGAGGTGAAGCCCGTCGTGAACCGGCACTGGGCGGATGCCACGTTCCCGCACGAGATCGTCAAGGGCCTGGCCGGGCTCGGGCTCTTCGGCATGCCGTGGGAAGAGACCAGGCCGTTCGAGAACTCGGCCGTCTTCCGCGGCTGGGTCGCCCTCGAACTCGCCAGGGTCGACGCGTCCGTGGCGACCTTCGTCGGCGTGCAGAACGGCCTCGCGATGGGGTCGATCGGCGTCGGGGGCTCGGCCGAGCAGCGCGCCGAATGGCTGCCTCGCATGGCGAGCGGCGACCTCGTCGGCGCCTTCGGCCTGACCGAGCCGCTCTCGGGGTCCGACTCGGCCCAGGGCCTGCGCACGGTCGCGACGCGCGACGGCGACGACTGGGTGCTGAACGGTTCGAAGCGGTGGATCGGCAACGCCACCTTCAGCGACATCACGATCATCTGGGCGAAGAGTGCCGAGGACGGCCAGGTCAAGGGCTTCATCGTCCCGACCGACACCGCCGGCTACTCGGCGACCAAGATCGAGGACAAGCAGAGCCTGCGCATCGTGCAGAACGCCGACATCACCCTCGAGGACGTGCGCGTGCCCGAGAGCCACCGCCTCCAGCAGGCCGACTCGTTCCGCAGCACCGCGGCCGTGCTCCGCCTCACCCGTGCCGAGGTGGCCTGGGCCGCCGTCGGCAACTCGATCGGCGCCTACGAGGCCGCCCTGGCCTACGCGAACGAGCGCGTGCAGTTCGGCAAGCCCATCGCCAAGCACCAGCTCGTCCAAGACCTGTTGGTCAAGTGCATCGGCAACATCACCGCGTCGATCGGCATGGTGGTGCGCTGCTCGCAGATGCTCGACGAGGGCACCCAGCGCGACGAGCACGCCTCGCTCGCGAAGGCCTTCACGACCGCCCGCATGCGAGAGACCGTCGGTTACGCCCGCGAGGTCATGGGCGGCAACGGCATCGTGCTCGACTACGACGTGGCCCGCTTCTTCGCCGACGCCGAGGCCCTCTACAGCTACGAGGGCACCCGCGAGATGAACACGCTCATCGTGGGCCGCAGCATCACCGGGCAGGCCGCGTTCGTCTGAGCCGTCCGGCGGGGCGGCCCCCTGGTCGCCCCGCCGCGCCTCCCCCGTCGTCTAGCCTGGTGCCCATGACCTCGACGCTGCCCGCGCGGACCGCCCGAGTGGCGCCGGTTCGCGGTGCCACGACGTTCGCGACGCTCGCGTTCCTCGTGCTGTTCGGGGGCGACGTCCTGCGCAACGGCACGGGCTGGTGGGGCTGGGGCGCGGCCTGCGTGGCGATGGTCGTCGCGGCCGTCGTCCTCGTCGTGCGGCACCCGCCACGGGTGCGGACGCTGCCGCGCCTCCTCGTGCTCTACCTGGCGTTCGCGGTCGCGTCCCTCGCGTGGTCGCAGTACCCGGCCGGCTCGGCCGTCGGCATCGTCACGACGCTGATGACCAGCGTGGGCGCCCTCGCCATCACCGTCGTGGCCCCGTGGCCGGCCGTCGTGACGGCCCTCGGCCGGGCACTGCGCATCCACGTCGTGGCCTCGCTGCTGTTCGAGGTCGTCGTCGGGCTGTTCGTCCGCCAGCCCGTCTGCCCCGTCTACCTCGACTGCACCGGGCAGCCGGACGCCTTCTTCTGGTCGCGCGACGTGCTGTTCGAGGGTGGTCGCATCCAGGGGCTGCAGGGCAACAGCAACATCCTCGCCGTGATCGCCCTGCTCGCGCTGATCGTCACGGCCGTCCAGGCGGCCGACCGCTCGATCACCCGCGGATCGACCGTCGTCGGCGTCGCGGCGTCCGTGCTCGCCCTCGTGCTCACCCGGTCCGCCACCGTCGCCGTGGTCGCGGTCGCCGTGGGTCTCGTGCTGCTGCTCGTGGTGGCGACCCGCCGCCGCGAACCCGGCCGCCGCGCACCCGTCTACGGCGTGGCCGCGCTGGTCGTGGTCGCCGGCGCCGCGGCCATCGCCCTCGCCCGCGGGCCGCTGCTCGCCCTGGCCGGCAAGAGCGCCGACCTGACCGGTCGCACCGACATCTGGTCGGCGGTCTACGACCTCGGGGTGCAGCACCCCGTCGTGGGCTGGGGCTGGGTCAGCTACTGGTTCCCGTTCGTCGAGCCCTTCACCGACCTCGCCGAGCGCAACGGGGTGGTGTACCTGCAGGCCCACGACGCCTACCTCGACGTGTGGTTCCAACTCGGCTGGATCGGCCTCGCCTTGTTCGGCCTGACGATCGTCGGGGTCGTCGTGCGCTCGTGGTGGTGGGCCGTCGACCGCCGCGTGCTGTCGCGAGAGGTCGTGGCCCCGTGGACCGCCCACGACCTGCTGCCGCTGCTGCTCGTCACGGCACTGCTCGTCCACGGGCTGACCGAGTCGCGGCTGATCGTCGAATGGGGCTGGGCCACGTTCGTCGTCGTGGTGCTCGTGACCCGCCGCGACCCCTTCGGCTGGACGGGCCACGACCGGTGAGTTCGGGCTTCGACCGCAGCCGTGACCCACTCCGCCGGTACCTGTCGGCCTGGATCGGCTTCTCGGCCGGCGGGCACTTCTCCCAGGCGCTGTCGGTGGCGATCGTGCTCTACGCGTTCTCGACGCAGTCCGTCAGGGCCCTCATGGGCTGGCCCGGGTCCCTCGCCGTCCTGGGCACCCTGGTCGTCCTCGCCGCACTGTCGCTCGTCGGCGGTCGGCACCACATCGAGTGGCACGGCATCCTGCCCGTGTCCCTCATCGCCCTCTTCGGCTTCATGGGCCTCAGCGTCTTCTGGAGCGAGTACACCTGGGTCTCGATCGGCGGGGTCGCCTACGCCGTCGGGTTCGGCGCCCTGGGGCTCTACCTCGCCCTCGGACGCGACCTCGTGCAGGTGGTCCGCGCGTTCGGTGACGCGCTGCGCATCCTGCTCGTCGCGTCGCTGTCGCTCGAGGTGCTCAGCGGCCTGCTGATCGACCAGCCGATCGCGTTCCTCGGCATCCAGGGCAACCTCGCCGCCGGCGGACCGATCCAGGGCATCTCGGGCACCCGCAACTACCTCGGGTTCCTCGCGACGCTGGCGATCATCACCTTCGCCGTGGAGTTCCTCACCCGGTCGGTCCCGAGGCGGCAGGCCGTGGCCTCGGGCGTGCTCGCCCTGGCGGCGCTGGTCTTCGCCCGCTCCCCCGCGACGGCGATCGCCGTCATCGTCCTGATCGTGGCGGGCGTGGCGCTCAACGCCCTCCGCCGGGCACCCGAGTCGCGCCGGCCGCTCATGCAGTCGGTCTTCGCGGTGATCGTGGTGCTGGGGGGCGCCTTGGCCTACGCGGGGCGGTCGCGCCTCCTCGACGCGGTCGACGCGACGAACGACCTCTCGGTGCGGTCGCTGCTCTGGGCGCGCATCCGCGAGCTGGCGGCGGTGCACGACATCGTCGGCTGGGGGTTCGTCGGCCAGTGGCCGACCGAGATCTTCCCGTACTCGACGATCATCGCCCCGAGCGGGCGACCCCACGAGACGGGGCTGAACGCGTTCTTCGACGTCTGGCTGCAGCTCGGGCTCGTCGGGGGGCTGCTGCTCGTCGTCGCCGGCACGTTGGCGTTCGTGCGCAGCTGGATCACGGCGTCGGGCCACCCGATCGTGGCCTACGTCTGGCCCGCACTCGTGCTCGTGCTGATCGGCGTGACCGCCTTCGCCGAGAGCTTCGTGCTGTTCGAGGGCGCCCTCATGACCTTCGTGGCCATCGCGACGATCGCGGCCCGCAAGCGGTCGTGGCGGTCCCGCCTGCCCCAGGCCTCTCGGCACTGACGACCGGACGACCCGAGGAGGCGCGGGGCACCTCGAGCCCGCGTCCGACGGTGCCCGACGGTCGCTGCCGCCGGGGCGACGTCAGTCCTCGACGACCCAGCGGGGCCCGGGGCGCCGACCGAGCAGGGTCTGCACCCGGCGCTGGAGGCCCCACCTCGTGACGCGGAGCATCGCCTCGACGACGATCGCCTGGCTCATCTTGGACTCGCCGAGCTCGCGCTCCCGGAACTCGATGGGCACCTCGACGACTCGACCGCCGCCGTCGAGGACGCGGAGGGTCATGTCGACCTGGAAGCAGTAGCCCTTCGAGTCGATGCCCGTGAGGTCCATCGCCTCGAGTGCCTGGCGAGTGTAGGCGCGGAACCCGGCCGTGACGTCCTTGAGCGCCAACCCCAGGGCGAGGCGGGCGTAGAGGTTGCCGCCGCGGCTGAGGACCTGTCGTGAGACCGGCCAGTTGACGACCGAGCCGCCCGGCACCCAGCGCGAGCCGATCGCGAGGCTGGGGGCGCCCGGACCGCCGGCCGTGACGAGCGAGATCATCTCGGGGAGCTTCTCGGGCGGGTGCGAACCGTCGGCGTCCATCTCGACGACGACGTCGTAGCCGCGTCGCAGCGCCCAGTCGAACCCCATGACGTACGCGGAACCCAGACCGAGCTTGCCGGTGCGGTGGGCCACGTGGATGCGCTCGTCGGCGGCTGCCATGGTCTCGGCGAGTTCGCCCGTGCCGTCGGGGCTGCCGTCGTCGACCACGAGGACGTGCACCTCGGGCACCGCCGCGAAGAGCCGACCCAGGATGATCGGCAGGTTCTCGACCTCGTCGTAGGTGGGCAGGACGACGAGGGAACGGGGCCGGTGGTCTGTAGATCGCACCGCTGGAGTTTAGTGCACCGGGTCGGCGTCGGCCCCGACGGGAGCGTGCGACCCGCTCGTCGCGTCGCGCCGGACGGACCAGGCGAGGCCGACCGCGGCGGTGACGAAGGTGGCCAGCGTGCCGGCGAGCATGGCCCCTCCGACGGCGACCCCGAGGTCGGCCCAGGGCAGCACGAACACCACGAGCAGGACGACCAGCCCGACGGGCCAGGCCAGGACGGACGTCCGGTCGCGGTGCAGGGCCAGGAGACCCTGGACCGTGACCATGGTCGCGATCTGGAACACGCAGGACGCCGCGAGCAGGACGAGCTGCCGGGTGGCCAGCTCGTAGTCCGGCCCGAAGAACGACAACGCCGACGCTCCCGCGACGTCGACGAGGACGACCCACACGACGCCGAGCACCAGGACGACGGCGTTCCAGACGACGACCGACCGGGCCAGCGAGCGCAGGCGCCCGGCCTGGGCGTCGACGGTGAAGCGCGTCAGCAGGAACGATTGCACCGCGTTGAAGAGGAAGAGCGGGATGCGCGCGATGGCCAACCCGGCGACCAGGCTCGCGGTGAAGGCGGTCGCCTGACCGTCCACCGACAGTTGAGTGAGCAGCACGCCGGCGTTGACGAAGACCTGTAGGAGGAGCGACCCCGTCGTCAGGGCGGCGAACGAGCGCAGACCGACGCCCGTGCCCGCGGCGTCGACGCCCGGGCCGGGACCGGCCTCGGTGACGGCACCTCCGGTCGACGTCACCGGCACGAGGGAGCCGGAGCGGCGCGCGGCCTTCGAGACCAGAACGGCGACGGCCGAGGCGGCCAGCGGCGCCACCACCAACGAGACGGCCAGCACGACCGGGTCGCGCACGCCGGCGGCGGCCAGGACGGCGACCGCACCCACCTTGAGCAGCCCCTCGGACGCCATCTCGACGGCGTACGAGCCGAAGCGCCCGCGACCGGCGAGCCAGCCGCGGACGAAGAAGAGCACCGTCGACGAGACGAGGCCCGCGGCCAGCAGGAGCGTGAACTCGGAACGGCCGGAGAAGAGCAACCTCGACGCCGGCTCGGAGGCCACCGCGAGGACGATCAGGGAGGCGACCAGCAGGCCGCCGGCGAGCAGGGCCACCCGACGCATCGTCGGCCGCACGTCGAGCCCTCGGGCCCGTCGACGGGCGAGGGCCCTCGAGAGCAGCTGCTCGACGGGTTGGAAGAGTCCGACGGCCAAGCCCGCCATCATCGTCCAGAGGACCGAGACCGGAGCGCTCGCGACCCCGCCCACCACGTTGCCGACGAGGGCCAGGTAGACGTAGTTGCTCGCCCCGAGGACGATCGTGCCGGCCGCCAGGCCGACGACCGGGTTCCGCGGGGTGGGGGCGCCCTCGCCGGGGCTCGCGCTCGCGGTCACCCGAACTCGGCGCGCAGGGCGGCGACGCCGTCGACGGCGCCCCCGTCGAAGATGACCTGGCCGTGGGCCAGGACGATGGCGCGGTCGCAGAGGGACTCGACGGTGCCGAGGTCGTGCGTGACGATGACGATGGTGCGTCCCTGGCGCTGGAACTCCTCGATCTTGTCGAGGCACTTGCGCTGGAACGGCTCGTCGCCGACGGCGAGGACCTCGTCGACCAGCAACACGTCGGGATCGACGTGGATGGCGATCGCGAAGGCGAGCCGCACGTACATGCCCGACGAGTAGAACTTCACCTGGGTGTCGATGAACTCGCCGATCTCGCTGAAGTCGACGATCGAGTCGAAGAAGCCGGCGATCTGCTGCTGGGAGAGACCCAAGATGGCCCCGTTCAAGAACACGTTCTCACGACCCGTGAGGTCGGGGTGGAACCCTGCTCCGAGCTCGAGGAGCGCCGCGAGCTGGCCCCGTCGCTTCACCTCGCCGGTCGACGGCTGCAAGATGCCGCCGATCACCTTGAGCAGCGTGCTCTTGCCCGAGCCGTTGGCACCGATGAGGCCGACGGTCGTGCCCGCCTCGATGTCGAGCGAGATGCCCCGCAGGGCCCAGAAGTCGTCCTTGTGCTTGTTCGAGCGGGCGAGGTTGACGATGCGTTCTTTGAGGGACTTCTCTTTGCGGATGACGAAGCGCTTGGACACGCCTGCCATCGTCACGACGGGGACGGGGGAGGTGCTCACGGGTCAGATCTCCTGTGCGAAGTTGCCCTGCAGACGGGCGAAGATGCGCTGGGCGACGACGAGCAGGGCGAGCCCCACGACGCCGATGACCAGCAGACGGAAGTCGAGGTCGACGGGGTAGGGCTGCGGTCCGACGACGGTGCCGTCGGCGAGGGTCGTCGTCTCGGTGCCGGCCCGCCAGATGCCCTTCTGGAAGGCCAGGATGATGTCGGTCATCGGGTTCAGCTGGTAGAGGGTGACGATCCACTCCTGACCGCGTGCCGCGGCCCGGTCGACGACCATGCCGAACGAGTAGACGATCGGGGACGCCCAGAAGAGGATGAGCAGGGCCACCTCGACCAGGTACTGGATGTCCCTGAGGTACACGTTCAACGCCGAGAGCAGCAGTGCCAGGGCCAGGCCGTAGATCACGGTCAGCACGAGGGCGACGGGGACGTAGAGGAGGTTCCACGAGACCGGGAACTGGCCGAGCAGCACGACGGCCGCCACCAGCACCAGGAACTGCACGCCGAAGTTGAACAACGCCGACCCCAACGAGGCCAGCGGGAAGAGCTCGCGGGGCACGTAGACCTTCTTGATGAGCCCGGCGTTGGCCAGGATCGACGTCGTGCCGCTGGCGATGATCTCGTTGTAGAGCCCCCAGAGGGTGAGCCCGGCGAACACGTAGATCGCGAACTGCGGCACCGACCGGGCCGCACCGAGGACCTGTCCGACGGCGAAGTAGTAGATGGCCAGCATGGTCAGCGGGCGGATGAAGCTCCACACGAACCCGAGGGCGCTGTCTTTGTAGCGGGCCTTGAGCTCGCGGCGGATGAGCAGGTCGAGGAGGCTCCGGTGCGCCCAGATGTCGCGGACCGCCGGCGAGATGCCGCTCACGAGGCCGCCGGCAGGAGCCCCGGCCTTCTCGAAGGGCAGCGTCGCGATGCGTTCGATGCGCGCCTGCGATTCAGTACTCACGACTCTCCAAGACTCTCGACGCCGTGACGGCCACGACCCGCCGACGGGCGGTGCCGAGGTCACGGCGACGAATCATTATCACAGGCCGTCATCGACAGCCCGGGGCAGCTTACCCGTCCAGCCCAAGGGCATCGGTAGACTCTGCCTCTGGTCAAGCCAGAGAGTTGCGTGAATGTCACCCCGCCTATCCGTCGTCGTGCCCGCCTTCAACAACGCCGAGTTCGTCGACGAGACGGTCCGGTCGATCCTCGACCAGTCGTACGACGACTTCGAGTTGATCATCGCCGACCACGCCTCGACCGACGACACCTGGCAGGTGCTGCAGCGCCACGCACACGACGAACGCGTCACCCTGCTCCGCACCCCTGCCGGCGGAGGCGCGCTGGCGAACTGGAGCCGCGTCACCGAGGCCGCCACGGGTGAGTACCTGCGTCTCGTGCCGGGTGACGACGTGCTCTTCCCCGGCACGCTCGCCCAGCACGTGGCTGCCCTCGACGCCCACCCCTCGGCGACCATCGCCTCGTCACCCCGATCGCTGGTCGACGCCTCGACGAAGACGATCATCGGTCGCCGGGGCCCGCGCTGGCGGGCCCGCCTCGTGCCCGGCGCCGAGGCCGTCCGGGCGACGGTCCGAGCGGGCACGAACGTGTTCGGCGAGCCCTTCTGCGTCACGTTCCGTCGTGAGCCCTTCGTCGGGGCGGGCGGGTGGGACTCCTCCTTCCCCTACCTCATCGACCAGGCCAGCTACTGTCGGGCCCTCATGCTGGGCGACCTCGTCGCCGTCCCCGAGCTCGCCGGTGGCTTCCGGCTCAGTTCCACGCAGTGGAGCGTGGCACTGGCGGCCGAGCAGTCGCGTCAGGCCCGTGGGTTCCACGCCGAGCTGCGCCGCACGCACCCCGAGATCGTCGGCGAGGGCGACCGTCGCGTCGGAGACCTCCGGGTGCGCCTGGTCGCGCAGACGCGTCGCCTCGCCTACATCGTGCTGAAGCGGCGCATGACCGCAGGGGCGACGGGGCACGGGGGGAAGAACTGATGGCGGGCACCCGACCCGACGACGCCGGGCGTCTCGACCGCGTCGTCCGCTCGCCCGCGCTCGCCTACCTCGTCACGGCCCTCGTCACCCTCGCCGCGACGACCTGGGTGCTGAAGCTGTGGCGGGCGGACTGGAGCGTGCCCTTCTACTATGCGGGTGACGCCCTGGCCGTCTCGGCCCACTTCAAGACGCTGCTCGAGACGGGCTGGTACGAGTCGCAGCCCCTCCTCGGCGCCCCGATCGGCCAGACGTACCACGACTTCCCGACGGCGGACAACCTCAACTTCGCCGCGGGCCGCGTCCTCGGCGTGCTCTTCGGCGACTGGGCCGTCGCGATGAACGTCTACTACGTGCTCGGTTTCGTCCTCTGCGCGATCGGTGGCCTGTTCTTCCTGTCCCGGGTGGGGGTGTCGCGCCTCCTGGCCATGGCCCTCGCCGTGTTGTTCGCCCTCGCGCCGTACCACTTCGTCCGCAACGAGAACCACCTCTGGCTGGCGTCGTACTTCCTGCTGCCGGTCGCCCTGTGGGTGGTCTGGCTGGTCGCGACGGGGCAGCCGCTCTGGACTCGTCGAGCCGGGGTCTCGAACCCGGTCCTCGCCGTCCTGACCGGTCGCGGTGCCGGGGTCTTCGTCGGCCTCGCCCTCGCCGCCGCGAGTTCGACGTACTACGCGTTCTTCTCGATCGTGCTGCTGGCCGTCGCGGGCGTGGCCGCCTTCTGGCGACACCGCTCGTGGCGACGCTTCGTCGGCGCGATCGCCGCAGGCGGCGTCCTGGCGGCCAGTGCCGTCGCCAACATGCTGCCCGACACGATCTACGCCTGGCAGAACGGCGAGTCGAACGGCGGCCTCACCCGCTCGCCGGTCGAGACCGAGTTCTACGCCTTCAAGCTGACCCAGCTGCTGCTGCCCATCCCGAACCACCGCATCGCGGCCCTCGGTGACCTGCGCAACTTCTACGACTCCTACTACCCCTTCCCGTCCGAGACCCCCGTCCTCGGCGCCGTCGCCGCCGCGGGGTTCGTCGCCCTGCTCGTGCTCGCGCTCGTGACCCTCTTCGGTCGTCGTCGGACGGCGGCCGCGACCACGCCGGCCGAATCCGACCGCTTCCGGACGCTCCGCGTGCTCGCCGCCCTCAGCATCCTCGCCTTCCTCTTCGGCACGCTCGGCGGGGTCTCGAGCCTGCTCTCGTTCCTCACGAGCGACCTCCGCGGCTGGAACCGCCTCTCGATCGTCATCGGGCTCCTGTCGTTGGCCGCCGTGGGGCTCGTCGCCGACGTGGTCCTCACGCGACTGGCCCGCTGGCGTCCTCGCTGGCGGCGGGCGCCCGTGCTCGTCAGCGCTCTGCTGGCGCTCGTGCTCGTCGGCGGGGGCGTCCTCGACCAGACGAACTCGGGAGCCGTGCCCACCTACGCCGCCAACGACGCCTCCTTCTCGTCCGACCAGGCCTTCTTCTCCGAGGTCCAGGACGAGGTGGGGCAGGGTGCCGACGTGCTCCAGCTGCCCTACGTGGACTTCCCCGAGGCCAGCACCCCGAACGGCCTCAGCTACACGGAGTTCCTCAAGCCGTACCTGCACACGCAGGGGGTCCACTGGTCCGCCGGCGGCATCAAGGGCCGTGCGACAAGCGAGTGGGTCCAGTCGCTGCAGGAGTACCCGGGCTCCTCGATCGCCGACCAGCTCGCCGTCGTCGGATTCTCGGCCGTCCTCGTCGACCGTCAGGGGTACGCCGACTCGGGCGACGAGATCGAACGGTCGCTCGAACCGACCCTCGGCGCGCCCGCCCTCGTGTCTCCGGGCGGACGCTGGGCGCTGTACTCGATGCCGACCGACCTCACCGACGCCGCCGCAGCCCTGCCCGCCGACGAACGGCAGCAGCTCGTCGACGAGATCACCGATCCCCCGGTGGCCCGCCCCGGCAGCACCGACGTCGCCAGCGGCGGTGACGACACCGTCAACAGCGTCGTCGTCCAGAACGACCGCGACACCGCCGTGCCGGCGACGCTCGAGATCGACCTCACGACGCTGCCGAGCGTCACCAGCGTGGTCGTCACCGCGTCCGGCACGACCCGCGTCGTCCCCGTCGACGAGAGCTCGGCGACCGTCACGCTCGACCTCGACCTCGCCCCCGGGGTGACGACGGTCACCCTCGAGGGGTCGACCGATGGTGGCGAGACGACCCTCGGCCAGTCCGCGGCCGTCGGCTTCACCTCGATCGCCGTCCTGCAGCCCTCGGTCGAGGCCCTCGACCTCACCCCGTGACCCGACGCGCACCGCTGCCGCCACCCCCGATCCGACGAGAGGCCCTGTGATAAAGTCACGACCCGTGCCGAGCCTGCCCGACGACGACGAGACGCCGGTCCACCGCCTCTCGGTGGTCGTCCCGGTCTACCAGGGTGAGAAGACGCTCCCGGGGCTGATCGACGAGATCGTCGCCCTGGCGTCGACGCGAGAGACGCCCGACGGCCACCGCCGTGAGGTCAGCGAGATCCTGCTGGTCCACGACAACGGGCCCGACGGTTCGGACCGGGTCATCCGTGAGCTCGAACAGGCCCACGACCTCGTCCGGGGCGTGTGGCTCAGTCGCAACTTCGGCCAGCACGCGGCCACCCTCGCGGGCATGGCCTCGACCGGTGGCGACTGGATCGCCACCATCGACGAAGACGGCCAGCACGACCCGGCCTACCTCGACTCCATGCTCGACACGGCCATGCGCGAGCAGGCGGCACTCGTCTACGCCCGGCCCACGAACGCCGCTCCCCACGGCCCGCTGCGCAACGCGGCGTCGAAGGGTGCCAAGACCGTGCTGCGCGCCGTCTTCGGCGACGGGGACGCGTCCCTGTTCCAGTCCTACCGGCTGATCCTCGGCGACGTGGGCCGCAGCGTGTCGGCCTACGCCGGATCGGGGGTCTACCTCGACGTCGCCATCAGCTGGGTCACGCGCCGCGTCACCACCAGCCCCGTGCTCCTCCGCGACGAGGGTGAGCGCACCAGCGGCTACTCCCTCCGCAAGTTGCTCTCGCATTTCTGGCGGATGGTCCTCACCTCGGGCACCCGGGGCCTGCGCATCGTCAGCGTCCTCGGGGTCGTCCTGGGCGTGCTGGGCGTCCTGTTCGCGCTGTACGTCGTCGTCTCGACCCTCGCCGGTCAGCGACTCGAGGCCGGCTGGTCGTCGACCATCGTCGTGGTGCTCCTGTCGTCGGGGGCGATCCTCTTCTCGCTGGGCGTCGTCGCCGAGTACATCGGGGTCGCGGTCAACATGGCGATGGGTCGTCCGTCCTACCTGATCGTCAGCGATCCCGGTCGCGGGCCGTTGGGTCGACGGGTCGCGGCGAGGCGACGCGACGCCCGACGCGGCCCGGACACACGACGCGGCCACGACACACGATGACGGCAGAGACCGCACCGTGACCCTCGAGTCGGCCCGCGCCTCCCGGCGGTACCTCGTCGTCGGAGCCGGCGGCCTGCTCGGAGGTGCGGTCGCCGCCCAGCTCGACCGCCGGCCCGACGCGGTCGTCGTCCGAGCGTCGGTGCCGTGGGACGACGAGGCCGGGTCGGTCGCCGCACTGACCGAGCAGTTCGGGTCCGTCGTGGCGGCCGGGACGCCGTGGTCGCTGGTCTGGTGCGCGGGTGCGGGCGTGGTCGCCAGCGGACCGGACGCCCTCGACCGCGAACGGCGCGTCGTCGAGGCCTCGCTCGCCGCCTTCGGGCGTCTGCTCTCCGCCGTGGACGACACGACGGACGGAGGCGCAGCCCATGGCAGCGCGTTCGTCGCCTCGTCCGCCGGTGGGGTCTACGCGGGGGCGTCGGGGTCGCCCTTCGACGAGCACACCGAGCCCCGCCCCCTCGCGCCCTACGGCTGGAACAAGCTCGGCGTCGAAGAACTGTTCACGCGCTGGGCGGCCGACTCCGGGGTCCCGGTCGTCGTCGGGCGCTTCGCGAACCTGTACGGCCCGGGTCAGGACCTCACCAAGGCACAAGGGCTCGTGTCACAGCTGTGCCTCGCCCACCTGCAGGGCCGGCCGTCGTCGATCTACGTGCCGATGGACACGATCCGCGACTACGTGTTCGTGGACGACGCGGCCGCCATGACCGTCGACGCCCTGGACCGCGCCTCCCTGCTCGAGGCGGGGACGGTCGTCACCAAGATCATCGCCTCGGGGCTGGGCGTGACCATCGGGGCCCTGATCGCCGAACTCCAGAACGTCGTGAAGCGGCGCCCGCGCATCGTGTGGGGCAGCCACGCCTCGGCGTCGCGGCAGGCCCTCGACCTGAGGTTCCGCTCGCTGGTGTGGCCCGAGCTCGACCGACGGTCGCTCACCCCGATCGCGGCGGGCATCCACCGCACGCTGATGTCGCTCAACGAAGGAGGGGTCCGACGATGACGTCGACCGACACCCGCCCGACCCGCCGGGTCACCGTCCCGACCGGTCCCTCCCCCGAGATCTCGATCGTCGTGCTCGCCTGGCGCCTGGGCGACGAGCTGCTCGACTGTCTCGACGCCCTGGCCGCCCAACGGGACGCGCCGTCGTTCGAGGTCGTCGTGGTGGCCAACGGGGTCGTCCCGGCGGCCCGTGCGGCCCTCGACCTCGTCGACGGAGCCGTGCTGGTCGAACTCGACGAGAACGTCGGCTTCGGCGGCGGATGCGCCGCCGGTGCCTCGGCGGCCACGGGCAGCGCCCTCGTCTTCGTCAACGACGACGCCGTCGCCGAACCGGACTGGCTTGCGCAGCTGGCCGCCCGGGCCCGGGCCGACGACCGACCGGCCGCAGTCGGCAGCCTGCTGCTCGACACGGACGGCACCGTGCAGGAGGCCGGCAGCCGCGTGCTCTCGACGGCGGGCACGGTCCAGTTCGGGCGTGGGCTCAGCCTCGACGACGCCCGGTCCGCCAATCTGCTCGTCTCTCGCGAGGTGGACTACTGCTCGGCCGCCGCGCTCTGGGTCGATCGCGCAGCCTTCGACGCGATCGGCGGATTCGACGAACGATTCGCCCCCGCCTACTTCGAGGACGTCGACCTGCAGTGGCGGCTCAGGCTCGCCGGACGACCCGTGGTCGTCGAACCCGATGCGGTCGTCCGCCACGAGTCAGGTGCCTCGACCGACGCCATGCCCTTCTACCGGGAGTTCCTCGGTCTGCGGAACGGTGCGACGTTCCGGGCGAAGTGGGCGGACACCCTCGCCTCGGCGCCCGCGGCCGACGCTCCGCTCGACGAGCTGTGCCAGGTGCAACCGCCGAGCGAGCTGCCCGAGTCGCGCGGCGACGGACCGTCTGCTGCGGCGTCGGCCCCGGGCATCCCGCACGCCGCCGTGGCCGGCGAGTACCTCGGGTGGCTCGGCGAACAGCTCGTGCAGGCCCGCGACCTCGCTGCGGTCGTCGACGCGCAGCGCCTCGAGGCAGCCGAGCTGCACGAGCAGTTCGCCGAGTTGCAGGCGCGACACCACGAACTGTCGCAGAGCAACCACGCCCTGTTCGTGCACGTGCAGCACCTCGAGTCCATGACGACCCTCGACCGGGTCAAGGCCCGGTTGCCACACCGGCGAGACTAGGCGGCCGGCCCCTCGACGAGCGTCCACATCTCCGCGGCGTAGTCGTCCCACGTCGGTCGGGGCAGGGTGGCCGACGCCTCGACCAGTTCGGCGCGCAGCCCGTCGTCCGTCAAGAGGCGTTCCATGGCCGCGGCCATGTCGAGCGGCGAGTGCGGATCGACGACGACGGCCCCGTGGCCCTCACCGAGTTCGCGCATGCTGCCGAAGTCGCTCGTGATGACGGGCACCCCGCTGACGAGCGACTCGACGACCGGCAGGCCGAAGCCCTCGTTGACGCTGCAGAAGACACTGAACCTGGCCATCCGGTAGAGGCTCCAGACGACGCTGTCGTCGACGCCGGACAGCATCTGGACCGACCGGCCCTTGCGCCGCAGCCGTCGGACCATCGCCTGGAACTCGCCGTCCCCCCAGGCGTTGCCACCGACGAGCACGAGGGTGAACTCGTGCCCGCGTCGCCAGTTCAGCTCGGCCGCCGTCAGCAGTCCGAGGTGGTTCTTGCGCGGCTCGTGGCTGCCGACCGACAGGACGACCGTGCTGTCGACCAACCCGAGCTCGCTGCGGACGCCCTCGACGGTGTCGTCGGCGACCCGGCCGACCTGGGCCGGCAGCGCGACCGTGGTGATCGCGGGCGGCGTCAGCCCGGCACCGGGCAGCATCGACGCCCAACCCGAGTACTCGGTGTGGGCCGCACTCGAGATCGGCGCGATGGCGTCGAACGACGCCAGGGTCGCGAGGTACTCGGAGAACGCGCCGGGCATGCCGGGCCCGCTCGTCTCGGCCGTCGTCACGGGGATGCAGTCGTAGCCGATGGCCACCGACCGGGCCGCGCCGAACGCCACGACCGACCTGAGGCTCGCGGTGCGGTCCGCGTTGACGGTGATCTCGGGCAGCACGAACGTCGCGTCGAACGGGATGACCACCGAACCGGCCGGGACCGCCGTGACGGGACCGGCACCGTCGAGCAGCACGCGCCCGGTCTCGTCGGAGGTCAGCCCGGCCAGGTGCCGACCGGTGACGTCCCAGGCCGCCAGGACGACGCGGTGTTCGCGCGTCCATCGGGTGACCGTCTCGCGGGCCACCCGCTGGATGCCGGTGGTGAACTTGCTGCGGCTCGTGTCGGTGACGTCCATGACGACGCCGTCGACGATGACGAACGGCGTCGGTCGGCGCGGCGTGCGCAACCGGCGGTACTCGACGGTCAGCGGTGCGGAGAGCCCCTCGACGCGCCATCGCCGCGTGAACTCGACCACGCGAGCGGTCGAGGGGATGCGCCGTTCGAGGAGCGCCAGCAGCAGGTACGAGAGGCGGTCGCTGGCCTCGCCGAGGTCACGCGAGAGCGCGTCGACGAGTTCGCCGCCCGAGAGGCGGTCCCAGTCGACGGGGGCCGAGGAGGCGCGGCGTCCGGCCGCCCGGAGGGCCAGGTCGTGGCCCGGTCGCGCCCGCAGCCGGGGTGCCAGTGGTGCGAGGTTCATGCGGTGACCGCCGTCCAGATCTCGTCGGCGTAGCTGCGCCAGCTCTTCGGTCGCTGCTCGGCGATCTCGGCCAGCAGCCGGGCGTGCTCGGCGTCGTCGGTCAGCAGGGTGCGCATGGCGTCGACGATCGCCGTGTCGTCGCGGGGATCGACCTGGAGGCAGCCGCCGACCCGGGCGATCTCGTCGAGGCTGCCGAAGTCGCTCGTCACGACCGGCACCCCGAGCGCCAGCGACTCGGCCACGGGCAGGCCGAAGCCCTCGTGCAGCGAGACGAAGACGGTGAAGCGCGCGACGCCGAACAGCCCCCACAGCTCGGAGTCGCCGAGGCGTCGATGGGACTCGACCTTCATGCCCGAGGCCGAGAGCTTGGCGACGCGTTTGTCGAAGTGCATGGTGGCCAGACGGCTTCCGCCGCCGACGAAGACGATGCGGAACCGGTGCCCCTCGCGGTGCAGGAGCTCGGCTGCGAAGAGCGTGGCGTCCTGGTTCTTGCGGGGCTCGTGGCTGCCGACGCAGAGCACGACGGGCTCGGCCTCGGGATCGACCGTCACCACGGAGGCGGCGGCACGGGCGACGGGCGAGACCTCGGTGGCCAGGGTCACGTCGACGACCTCGGGGCCGGACAGCCCCTGACTGGGCAGGGTGGCCACGAAGCCGCGGAACTCGTCCGCGGCCGAGACGCTGATGCCGTACACGCGCCGGGCGTGCTTGACGATGGTGAGGTAGTGCGCGAAGCGCTCGGACTCGGCGTTCGGCACGGAGTCGGCGCTCACGAGCGGGATGGCGTCGTAGCCGATGAGGTCGACGGCCGTGCCGGACCACCGGGCGATGGAGGTCAGCGAGTCGCAGACGTGGAAGGCCGGCACCTCGGCGACGAGCAGGGTGGCGCGCCAGGGCACGAGGACGTGCTCGCGTCGCAGGTCGGCGTCGGTGAGGACGGGGTCGTCCTTCTTCGGCAGCCGCCGGTCGTTCCAGTGGAGGACCCGGTCGACCTGCTCGGCCGTCAGCTCGCGGTAACCCGTGCTGTCCTGGTTCCAGGCGACCAGCCGGTGACCCTCGGCTCGGTCACCGCTCCACTCGGGCACCATGTGCCGGACGACGCGCTGGATGCCGGTGTTGTGCTCGTACTTGGCGCAGAAGTCGACGTCGACCAGCACCGTGTCGGAGACCAGCTCGATGGTGCGGAGGCCCGAGTGCGTCCGCGACTGGACGTCCATCGTGCGTTCGAGCACGGCGAGCATCGCCGTCGCGGGCGTGGCGAGGAGGAGGGCCCGCCGGAGGCCGGCGAGGTCGGCCGTCGACGGGAACGTCGCCGTCACCCCGACGAAGAGCAGCCAGGCAGAGGCCGGATCGGCGCTCTCGTGCACCGACCGGGCGAGGCGGTCGAGCTGCTCGGACGGGGTGAGACCCGAGACGTCGACGCCGAGGGCGGGTGCGACCACCTCGAGTCGGGTGCCCAGCGCGGCGCGCAGGGCACCGATCTCGTCCGAGACGTTCTCGGTTGTCACCGGCGCCGTCGACGTCATCGACGCCCCAGGCGACGGGCGACCTCGACGGCGGCCAGTCGACCGGCCGGGACCACACCCACCTCGTCGACCTTGCGCGAGAAGGTCTTGGCGGCACGCAGCGGCCTCGTGACGCGCCACGACACCGTCTGCTGGATGTCACGCAGGGCGTCGGTCACGTTCGACGTGACCGTCAGCCAGTCGTCGAGCACGGCCTCACGCAGTTCTTCGAGGTCTTTCTCGGCGGTCGTCTGGTCTTGGTTCATCGCTCGTTCTCCGTCTCGGACGCTCCGTGCGACCTGTCCGACCCCGCGAGAACGTGGGCTGGACCCCCCGAAGGGGAGCATCGACGACAGGCCGACCGACCCGATCGGCCGGAGCGCCCGGCTAGCATATCGTCTAACCCATCAGGGTCGGAGCAGGGTCCGGCCCGGAAGAGTGAGCCATGAAGAAAGCCACCGTCGTCACGTTGAGCGTGGTCGCCGGCGTCATCGTCGTCGCGGGTGTCGTCACGGCCGTGGTCGCCTCGACCGGCGACCCGGGCCCCGGCGCCGAACCGTCGCCCACGGCCTCGTCGACGCGCGCGTCGGCCTCGCCCACCCCCTCGGCTTCGCCCACCCCCTCGGCCTCGGCGTCGCCCAGCCCGTCGTCGACGGCCGGGTCGACACCCCGACCGACGGCGACGCCGGTCGGCCCGGGCCAGACCACCACGGCCGCCCCTGAACCGGCCCCCGACGCCGCGGCCGTGACCCCGCTCATCACCTTCGACCAGTGGTCCGCCGACACCCGCACCCTGACGATCGGGGCGACGGTGCCCGGCACGCTCGAGGACGACGGCACCTGCACGGTCACCGCCACGAACGGCGACGCCGAGGTCTCGGGGACGTTCACCGCCCTGGCCTCGGCCTCCAGCACCGACTGCGGGTCCATGCCCCTGCAGAGCGACACCTTCACGTCCGGCACCTGGTCGGTGAGCGTCGCGTACGCCTCGTCGACGTCGGCCGGCTCCGTCACCGATCACGAGGTCACCATCCCATGAGACGTCCTTCACGCCTGATCGCCCTCGTGGCCTCGGTCGCCGTCGCGGCCGGCCTGATGTCGGCCGCGACCGTCACCGGCCCCGTCGCGCCGGCGTCGGCGGCCGCCGACGCCCGGCAGTTCAACGCCGGCAACATCATCTCGAACGACACGTTCTACAACTCGGCGGCGATGACGCCCGAGAGCATCCAGTCGTTCTTGAACTCGAAGGTCGTGACCTGCAAGGCCGCCGCGGGCCAGCCCTGCCTCAAGGACTACAAGCAGACGACGTCCGGCCGGGCGGCCACGCCGTACTGCTCGGCGATCGACGGACGCAGCAACGAGAGTGCGGCGTCGATCATCTACCGCGTGGGCCAGGTGTGCGGCATCAACCCCCAGGTGCTGCTCGTCATGCTGCAGAAAGAGCAGGGCCTCGTCCAGTCGGTGAGTCCCACGGCGACCGCCTACAAGATCGCCATGGGCTACGGCTGCCCCGACACCGCCCCCTGCGACACCGCGTACTACGGCTTCTTCAACCAGGTCTACAACGCGGCCCACCAGTTCCAGCGGTACACCAAGACGAGCTCGTCGTGGAGCTACCAGCCGGGCCGCAACAACACCGTCTACTACCACCCCAACGCCGCGTGCGGGACGAAGACGGTCTACATCGCCAACCAGGCGACGGCCAACCTGTACCTCTACACCCCGTACACGCCGAACCAGGCCGCGCTGAACGCGGGCTACGGCACGGGCGACTCGTGCAGCGCCTACGGCAACCGCAACTTCTACCTGTACTTCACCGACTGGTTCGGCAACCCGTCGAACTGGCTGCAGTCGGCCTCGTTCGAGGGCGGGTCCGTCTCGGGCTGGGGCTGGAGCAACGGAGCGATCAACCGCGCTGCCGTCAAGTCGCCCTCGCTCAGCCAGAACGGCGACTACTTCCTCGCGATGAACACGTCGGTCGTGGGTCGCGCCATCACGCAGGACGTCCGGCGCACGACCAACGTCGGCGAACAGGCGACGGCCACCGCGTGGGTCCGGTCGGGCTCCGCCGCCTCGTACTCGGGCGAGATGGTGCTCTGGGGGCTGGGCGGCACGCAGGAGGTCGCGATCTCGAAGTTCACCGTCGGCACCTCGTGGACGAAGATCCAGGTCAAGCTGCCGGTCCGCAAGTCCTCGCACTCGACCATCCGCCTCGACGTCTACATGGGGTCGAACACGGGTGACCTGTGGCTCGACAACACCGAGCTGACCTTCGGCGCCGCCCCGAAGCCCCAGAACGAGCTGAGCAACGCGTCGTTCGAGGGGTCGTTCGCCCAGTGGGTGCCGGGCAACGGCTTCGTGAACCAGCAGATCTTCAAGGACGCGAACGAGGCCGTCGACGGGTCGTGGTTCGCGGCCTCGAACACGCCCGCGCGCGGCCGCAGCTTCGCTCAGACGGTGCCCGTCTCGGCGACGTCGACGAACCAGCGCTACACGTTCTCGATCTGGCTGCGTTCCGACAGCGCCACCACCCCGTTCAAGGGCACCCTCGCCCTCTGGGGTCTCGGCGGCAAGGCGAACGTGGTCGAGCAGACGCCCTTCACCGTGAACTCGACCTGGCAGAAGATCACCGTCTCGACCGACATGAAGTCGACGGCGTCGAGACAGCTGAAGGCCGAGGTCTACATGGAGACCACGAACGCCACGCTCTGGCTCGACGGCGGCGGGCTGAGCGACAACCTGCTCGCGTCGGGTTCGTTCGAGGGCAACACGTCGGCCGGCTGGACCCGCGGCAACTCGCGCATGAACCTCGCCGTCTACTCGAAGGCGCAGCTGCCCCCGAAGGACGGCTCGTACCTGGCCGCCACGAACACCCCGGTGGCGTCGTCGCTCTACCAGACCGTGAGCGCCAAGCCCCTGGCCGGCGAGAAGTACACCGCCGAGCTGTGGGTCAGGTCGGGCGGACCCACGCCGTTCAAGGGCCGGCTCGCCCTGTGGGCGCTGGGCGGCGCGACCGAGGCGGGCAGCGCCTCCTTCACGACGACGGACGCGTGGACGAAGGTCACCTTCGAGGTGCCGATCACGCACGACGACCACACCCAGTTCAAGTTCGAGATCTACCAGGACTCGACGGACTCCACCCTGCTGATCGACTCGGCCCAGGTCTACTGACCCGGGTCGGATCGCCCTGGACGGCCCCGGCTAAGATGTCGTGTCGGCCCGAACTCAACGTAAGGAACCTGAATTGACCAAGCGCGCCCTCATCACCGGTATCACGGGCCAGGACGGCATGTACCTGAGCCGTCTGCTCCTCTCGAAGGGGTACGAGGTCTACGGCCTCGTCCGCGGCCAGAACAACCCCAAGATCCCCGTGATCAACGAGTGGGCTCCCGAGGTCAAGATCCTCACCGGCGATCTGCTCGACCAGTCGAGCCTGCTGCGCGCGCTGAACAGCTCCCGTCCCGACGAGGTCTACAACCTCGGCGCCATCTCGTTCGTCGCCTACTCGTGGGAGAACGCCCAGCTGACCAGCCAGGTGACCGGCCTCGGCGTGCTCAACATCCTCGAGGCGATCCGCCTGTACGCCGGCGACGACATCGGCAAGGTGCGCTTCTACCAGGCGTCGTCGTCCGAGATGTTCGGCCGCGTCCAAGAGGTCCCGCAGCGTGAGACCACCCTGCTGTGGCCGCGGTCGCCCTACGGCGTCGCCAAGGTCTTCGGCCACTACATGACCATCAACTACCGCGAGTCGTACGGCATGCACGCCTCGTCGGGCGTGCTGTTCAACCACGAGTCGCCCCTGCGCGGCCCCGAGTTCGTCACCCGCAAGATCAGCATGGCCGTCGCGCGCATCTCGCTCGGCCTGCAGGACCAGCTCAGCCTCGGCAACCTCGACGCCAAGCGCGACTGGGGCTTCGCCGGCGACTACGTCGAGGCCATGTGGCGCATGCTGCAGCAGGACGAGGCCGACGACTACGTCATCTCGACCGGCGAGACCTACTCGGTCCGCCAGTTCCTCGACATCGCGTTCAACCACGTCGGCATCGCCGACTGGGAGAAGCACGTCTTCCAGGACCCCCAGTTCTTCCGCCCCGCCGAGGTCGACCTGCTGATCGGCGACTCCGCCAAGGCTCGCGAGACCCTCGGCTGGACGCCCGCCACGAAGTTCGAGGACCTCGTGACGATGATGGTCGACGCCGATCTCGAGCGCGAGAAGGCGACGCAGGGCAAGTAGGGCATGTTGCGCGCCCTCGTCACCGGAGTCGCCGGTCAGACCGGCAGTTACCTCGCCGAGAACCTCGTGGCCCGAGGCCTCGAGGTCCACGGCGTCGTCCGGGACGGGGGCGAGGACGCGTCGGCGGTCGAGCTGCCCCCCGAGGTCGTCCTGCACCGGGGCGACCTGACCGACCTCGCGGGCATGCGCTCCACGGTGCTCGAGGTCCGACCCGACGTCGTGGTGAACCTCGCGGCCCTGAGCAGCGTCGCGGCCTCGTGGCGCCTGCCCGTCGAGACGGCACAGCTGAACGGGGCCGCGGTGGCCGCGTTGCTCGCCGCGGTGGCCGAGCTGCGCGACGGCGGGCACGACGCGGCCTTCGTCCAGGCCTCGAGCGCCGAGATCTTCGGTCAGGCCGCCGTCTCACCTCAGGACGAGACGACGCCGATCGCCCCGGTCAATCCGTACGGTGCCTCGAAGGCCTATGCGCACCTCCTCGTGGGTGCGTACCGCGCCGCCGGTCTCCGCGCCTGCAGCGTCGTGCTCTACAACCACGAGTCGCCCCGGCGGCCCGAGCAGTTCGTCACCCGCAAGATCACCGCCGCGGCGGCTCGCATCGCCCGCGGTGAGCAGAGCGAACTCGTGCTGGGCGACCTCACCGTCCGCCGTGACTGGGGCTGGGCACCCGACTACGCCGAGGCCCTCGCGCTCGTCGCGACCTCCGACACGGCCGACGACTACGTCGTGGCGACCGGCGAGTCGCACAGCATCCAGGACTTCGTCGACGCGGCGTTCGCCCGGGTCGGCATCAGCGACACGTCCGGCCTCGTCCGCAGCGACGCCGAGTTCGTCCGGCCGACCGACGCCACCGAGCTCCGGGGCGACGCCTCGAAGATCCGCGCGGCACTCGGCTGGGCGCCCACCCGGTCGTTCACCGAGGTCGTCGAGGCGATGGTCGACGCCGACCGCTGAGCCTGCCCCGTCGCCGCACGCCCCACCGCCACCGCACCCGCCCGCACCGCACCGCACCGCACCGCACCGCACCGACCGAGGAGTCCCGTCGTGAGCGTCATCGTCCTCCTCGACGCCACGTCGATCCCCGCCGACTCGGGCGGCGTGGGTCGCTACCTGCGCGAACTCGTGCCGGCCCTGGCTCGACGCGACGACGTCGTCCTGCACGTGGCCTGCCAAGAACGCGACCTCGCCTGGCTGCGCGAGGACGCCCCCGAGGCGATCCTGCACCGGGTGCCCCCTCGCACGACGTCGGTGGGCGTGCGCCTGCTGTGGGAGCAACTCGCGTTGCCCCGACTCGCCCGTCGCCTGGGCGTCGACGTGATCCACTCGCCGCACTACACGATGCCCCTGCTCAGTCGGCGGCGCCGGGTGGTGACGTTGCACGACGCCACGTTCTTCTCGCACCCCGAACTCCACGGGCGCCTCAAGGGGCCGTTCTTCCGGGCGTGGATCCGCCTCGCCGCCCGTCGAGCCGACCGGTGCCTCACGCCCAGCCAGGCGACGGCCGACGAGGTCACCCGGTGGGTGCCGGGTCGCCTGGCGCCGATCGTCGTGTCGTTCCACGGGGTCGACACCGTGCGGTACTCCCCCGAGGCCCGACGCGACGAGGACGAGATGCGGGAGCGCCTGGCCGTCGGCGACGGCGGCTACTGCGCGTTCGTGGGCACCATCGAACCGCGGAAGAACGTGGGGCCGTTGCTCGACGCGATCGCCCGGGTGGGCGAGCGACGCCCCGACCTGGCGCCGCGCCTCCTGCTCGCCGGCGGACGCGGCTGGGACGACACCGTCCTCGCCCGCCTCGAGGCGGCGGGGCCCACGTCCCCCTACCGCTGGCTCGGCTACGTCGACGAGCGGCTGTTGCCCGCGTTCGTGGCGTCGTCGAGCCTCGTCGCCTACCCGAGCGTGGGCGAGGGCTTCGGGCTGCCGATCCTCGAGGCCCTGGCCAGCGGCGTCCCGGTGGTCACCACCGACCGGCTCGCAGCCCCCGAGGTCGGCGGCGACGTGGCCGTCTACTGCGAACCCGACGCCGCATCGCTCGAAGCGACGCTCGAATCGTTGCTCGACGACGACGAGCGTCGGGCCGACCTCGGCCGCCGCGGACGCGAGCGGGCCCTCGGCTTCACCTGGCAGCGGACGGCCGCCGAACACGCGGCGGCGTACCGCGACGCGGCGGGAGGCGCCCGATGAGCGAGATCCTCTGCATCACCGTCACGTACTCCCCCGGTGACACCCTCGAGACGTTCGTCGACTCGCTCGCACCGAACGGGTTCCCGCCCGGTCGGGTGCTGGTCGTCGACAACGGGTCGACCGACGGAGCCCCGGAGGCGGTGGCCGCGTCGCACGACGACGTCACGCTGGTGAGGTCCCCCGGAAACGTCGGCTACGGTCGCGCCGCCAACCTCGGCACCACGATGGCCACCGACGACGAACGGTGGTTCTTGATCTGCAACCCCGACGTCGTGGCCACGCCCCGCACGATCGAGGCGCTGCTCGCGGCGGCCCGTCACGACCCCCGGGCCGGCGCCCTGGGCCCACGGGTCGTCGACCCCGACGGCACGGTCTACCCGTCGGCCAGGGCACTGCCCTCGATCCGCACCGGCATCGGCCACGCCCTGCTCTCGGGGGTCTGGCCGTCGAACCCGTGGACGCGCCGCTACCAGCAGCGCGACGTGTCGAAGTCCGCCGACACGTCGGCCGTGGGCTGGCTGTCGGGGGCGTTCCTGCTGCTGCGACGCGAGGCGTTCGAGCAGGTCGGAGGCTTCGACCCCGACTTCTTCATGTACTTCGAGGACGTCGATCTGGGGCGACGCCTCGCCGAGGCCGGCTGGACGAACCTCTTCGTGCCCGACGCCGAGGTCATGCACATCGGTGGCGAGAGCACCGCGCGGTCGGCCGACGTCATGATCACGGCGCACCACCGGTCGGCGCACCGCTACATCGCCAAGACCCACCCGGGGCCGCTGTGGCGCCCCGTCGTCGCCGCGGTCGGCGTCGGGCTGGCGATTCGGGCGCGTCTCACCATCGTGGCGGGGCACCGCCGACGGGCTTAGGCGCGGAGGCTCCGTCGTCAGCGGGCCAGATGGCCGTAGGACGAGCGGAGCGTCGCAGAGGCCGCCACGGCGCTGCAGTTCGCGATGGAGCCCGTGTACGTGACGGGGGACGCCGTGTCGTTGCGTGCCGTGAAGATGTGGCGTGTCACGCCGAAGTCCTCACTGATCGGCCGGGCGTACCCACTCAGCACGGAGTCCTTGACCGCGTTCTTGCCAGGTTGGTCGAGCTGGTAGGTCTTGACCGCACCGTCGTAGCGACCGGACCCGTTGGGGACGGCGATGATGTTCCGCTGGGCCTCGACTCCCTCTGCTGCGAGCCCGATCGTCAGGCCCGATGCTGCGGACAGCAGCGTGTTGTACCTGATGGTGACGTTCCGCGGGCTCCCGGACGCCGTCGCGGGGGTGCTTCCGGCGGCTTTGATGTTGGCTCCTCGCGGCGCACCCGCGATCAGGTTCCTCTCGATGAGGCCGCCCGTCGACCAGATGGACGACATGAGATAGATGTTGTGGTCCGTCCCGGCGGCGTCCACGGCTCGGTTGTCATGGATGCAGTTGCCACCGATGAGGTAGTTGCGCGGCGCAGCGGCGGTCAGCTGGGCGGTCGACCCGGAGGTGGTCGTCGCGTTGACCAGCACGTTGGCCACGCCGCGTGTCCCCTGCACCTCGTTGTTGGTGAACGACCACCCGTCGCCCCCCGACATGAGCACGACCGATTGACCGGTCTGGATGCCCGAGTTGTACGTGAAACGGATGCCGTTGATGGTCCAGTGGTCGGCCGAGGCCATGATGAGCGTCCCGTTGACCTCGACTCGCTCTCCGGGGCTCGCCTGCAGGACGATGGGACGCTCGACGGTGCCCCGTTGGATGCCCCACCCGATCGCTTCCGCGTAGACGCCCTCGCGCACGACGATCACGTCGCCAGGCCTGGCCGCCCGGATGCCCGCCTGCACCGTCCGCAACGGCGACGATGCCGTGGGTTCCGGGCACCGGTCTTGGTACTGGCCTGCGTCGGCGGGATCTCTGAGGCAGGCGGCACGGCCGTACTGCTTGTAGGTGTCGGAGCCGTTCGTGGACACGTAGACGAATCGGCCGCCTGGTGACGGCTGACTCAACGACCGTGCTCCGACGCCGTAGGACACGGCTACCGTCGTGGCGGCCGCTGCCCCCGCCACGGGAGCACCTGAGATGCCCCCGCCGACGACCGCCGCGACGACCGCGACCGTCGCGGCCAGCAGACGGGATCGGTGGCCGACGGGGGTCATGGTCAGCGACCGGACCAGTCGGCGCCGGTCTTGAGAGCCGTGCGCGGGATCGAGAGCGAGCTGAGGGCGGCGTAGAAGCCGGCGGCGTTCAGGTTCTTGTACTGGACCCCGACCGCCTGCATGGCGTTCACCATCTCCATGGTGGTCATGTGGCGGAGCGAGCGGACGCCGACCATGCAGACGTAGCCGCTTCCCACCTCGGGCAGGTTGTCGGTGCAACGGATGATGAGCATGGAGGAGTCCTTCGGTTCGGGTGGGTCGTGTCGGTCGTGGCGGTCGGTGAGGTCAACGACGCCAGTAGTCGGCGTCCTGGGTGAGCGCGGAGCGCGCGATGCCCAGCGAGTTGATGATCGCGTAGAACTGGTTGCGGCCCACCTCGTAGAACGGGGTGCCGGCGACGCGCATCGCGTTGATCATGTCGATGGTCGACAGGTGCCGCAGGCTGCGGACGCCGACCAGGGCCGTGTAGCCGAGCGCCTGCTCGCTGAGGGCCTGGTTCGCCCGGATGATGATGACCTCGGAGTCCTTGTCGACGTCCAGGGGGATGTCGCCGACGTAGGACGGGGTGTAGTCGAAGTGCCACGGCTCGGGTCGGCTGAACGAGTTGCCCGTGGGCATCCAGCCGTACGACGGCGCGTTCGCGTCCATCCACCGTTTGGCCGCCGAGCCGGCCGTCGCGACCCCGGCGCCGAAGTCGCACGCGATGCCCCAGCCGTGGTTCGAGGTGCCGGGGTAGGCCGCGAGGTTGCCGGTGCCGGCCTGGTAGGCGTTCCAGTAGTCGACCTGGCGCGAGTACGCGCGGTACCCCTCGGTGATGGCCAGGGGACGCCCGACGGCGTTCGAGAAGGCCAGGCTGAGGGCGAGGTACTGGCGGGCCGCGTCGGTCCGCAGGTAGCCCGACCCGGCGACGGTCGCCGAGACCGGGGTCAGGGCACGGGCCGGGATGTTGCCGTTCGAGTACCCGCCCCAGGCGCTGAGTTCGGCGACGGCGAGCGCTTCCGCGATGCTGTCGGTGGCGGCGGAGGTCTCGCCGAGGCTGACCGACGCGTGCGCGGCGTCGGGCCGCAGCACGGAGGCCGCGCCGGTGGCGACGACGGAGGCGGCAGCGAGCGAGAGCAAGTGGCGGCGATGGATCATGCGCCCGATCTTGTCCCCCAGCTCTGCCTGATCAACAGAGGAGTCCATACTCCGAAGATCGCACGGATGCCACGATCGGACCACCCCCCGAGCGGGAGTGGGCCGAAAGGGGGACTAACCCAGCAGCCCCATGAGGTAGGCGCCGTAACCGCTCTTGACGAGGGGTTTCGCGAGGCGTCGCAACTGCTCGTCGTCGATCCAGCCACGACGCCAGGCCAGCTCTTCGATGCACCCGATCTTGTACCCCTGTCGGTGCTCGATGACGCGGACGTACTCGGACGCCTGCATCATCGACTCGTGGGTGCCGGTGTCGAGCCAGGCGGTGCCCCGGTCGAGGACCTGGACCTGCAGCTTGCCCGCTTCGAGGAAGCGCTCGTTGATCGTCGTGATCTCGAGTTCGCCCCGCGAGCTCGGCTCGATGCCCTTCGCGATCTCGACGACGGTGTTGTCGTAGAAGTAGAGGCCCGGGACGGCGTAGTTGCTCTTCGGGTTCTCGGGCTTCTCTTCGATGGAGCGGGCCGTGAAGGTCTCGTCGAAGTCGACGACGCCGTAGGCCCGGGGGTTCGACACGTGGTAGGCGAAGATGACGCCGCCGTCGGGGTCGGTGTTGGCCCGGAGGTTCGAGCCGAGCCCGACGCCGTGGAAGATGTTGTCGCCGAGGACGAGGGCGACCTTCTCGTCACCGATGAACTCTTCGCCGATGATGAACGCCTGGGCGAGGCCGTCGGGTGACGGCTGGATGGCGTAGGTCAGTTCGATGCCGAGGTCGGACCCGTCGCCGAGGAGGCGCTGGAACTGGGGCGCGTCGTCGGGCGTCGTGATGATCAGGATCTCGCGGATGCCGGCCGACAGCAGCGTCGACAGGGGGTAGTAGACCATCGGCTTGTCGTAGATCGGCATCAACTGCTTCGAGATGCCCTTGGTGATCGGGTAGAGACGTGTGCCGGACCCGCCGGCGAGGATGATTCCGCGCATGTCTGCCTAGTTCTCGGTTCGGAGCTGCTGGTAGAAGGCCTGGCACTCGTCCCAGGTGGGCAGGAGGCCGAGGCTCTCGGCCTCGCTCAGGGTGGGGGCCGAGGTGTCTTTCGGCGAGAGGAGGATCTCGCCGATGTCGTCGGGGAAGACGAGCCCGATGTCGCCGTCGAGGACGCTGAGGCCCTTCTCCCGCTCGGGGTTGAAGGTCTCGGTGACGAGGTAGTTGACGGTCGCGCCCTCGGTCAGGGCGACGATGGCGTGCCCGAGCCCCTCGGAGAGGTAGACGGCGCGGCGGTCGACGTCGTCGATGACGACGGAGTCC
This sequence comes from Frigoribacterium sp. VKM Ac-1396, assembly GCF_015350895.1. Classification (NCBI taxonomy): domain Bacteria; kingdom Bacillati; phylum Actinomycetota; class Actinomycetes; order Micrococcales; family Microbacteriaceae; genus Frigoribacterium; species Frigoribacterium sp. VKM Ac-1396. Next base: position 989,792 of record NZ_JADKSD010000001.1, read on the forward strand.
CACTGGCCGAAGGTCGGCGAGCCGACCCGGATGTCGATGACGAAGTCGATGAAGGCGCCCTTGGGGGCCGAGACGTACTTGGCCTGGCTCGGCGGCACGAGTGCGTAGTGGATGCCGCGCGCGACGCCGCGTGCCGACACCGACGTGTTGGTCTGCTTGAGGTCGAGCGGGTGGCCGACGACGTCCTGCAACACGTCGTAGCGGTACTGCTCGAAGAAGACGCCGCGGTCGTCACCGTGTTGCTTCGGGGTGAACTCCCAGGCGCCGGGGATGGCCAGTTCTCGCGTCTGCACCGGTGGAGTCTACAAGCACCGGGCATCCCCCGGGCTCGAGCCGCACGTCGGTAGACTCGCTCCGGTCCGTCGCCGCAGGCACGGGCGTACCGACAGACGCGAGGGGAAGCGCCGCGAGCTCCATGGACACCGCCAAGATCCGCCGACTCGTCACCGACCTGGTGCGGGTCAACAGGGACTACCTGACGCGCCCCGAGTTCCGCAACGCCGCCCGGGAGCGACTCGTCGCGGTCGACAACTCTCCCGTCTCGCGTGCCGAGGCCGCGCTCGTCGACGACGCGGCCCTGCCCTACCTGCACCTCGTCGAGACGAGCACCGCGCTGGCCGGCATCGGCTTCTCGCGCGACGCCGAACGCCACCTCAACCTCGTCGTCGGAGAGATCCGGCCGGATGCGACCTTCGCCGGCGTCACGACCGCCCTGACCGTCGGCCGGACCCTCGCGGCCGAACTCGGCCTGCCGCTCCGCGTCGTCATGGTGTCGTACACGACGTCCGGCAACTCGTCCGCCGCGGCCCAGGCCTTCGTCGGCGCGCGCTTCCCCGACGTCACGGCGCAGGTAGTCGCGCGCGAGGACCTGCCCTCGGTCCGGTTCTCACCCGACGACTCGTGGCTCGCCACCCACTGGAAGACCGCCCACGCGATCGACGTCGCGACCCGCAGCGGACGCATCGCGAGCGACCGGGTCGCCTACCTCGTGCAGGACTACGAGCCCGGGTTCAGCCCCTGGTCGACCGAGTACGCGGTCGCCGCCTCGACGTACCGACGGGGTTTCCAGCCGATCGTCAACTCGACGCCCCTGCGCGCCTACCTCGAGAAGCACCAGGGCCTCACCGTCGACGACGACCTCGTGTTCGCTCCCGACCTCGACCTCGACCTCCTCCGCCGCGTCGCCGCGAAGCGATCGGCCGACGAGGTGACGCGGGTGCTCTTCTACGGGCGTCCGAGCAAGCACCGGAACCTCTTCCGGCTCGGGGTGGCGGCCCTGAAGATCGCCGCCCGAGAGCTCGCCGCCTCGGGTCACCCGGTCGAGTTCGTGTCGGCCGGTGAACTGCACGGAGACACGGATCTCGGCGCCGGTCACACCCTGCGGAGCGTGGGCACCCTGCCCTGGGACGACTACTTCGACCTCCTCGCGTCGACCGGCGTCGTCCTCTCGTTGCAGTACAGCCCCCACCCGAGCCACCCGCCCTTCGACGCGGCCGTCTCGGGTGCCCTCGCCGTCACCAACGAGTTCGACGGCACCCGCTCGGGCCTGCACGACCGCATCGACGCGGTGGCCGCCGAGCCCGAGGCCCTGGCCGCGGCCGTCGTCGCGGCCGTCCGGCGGAACGCCGCCGAGGGCCCGGGGGCGTTCGCCGACCTCGCTCCCGGTGCGCTCGGCGGCTCCCTCGCCTCCGCCGTCCGGGCGGCGGCCGTCCGCATGACCGCCCGACGACCCGAGTCCGACGGCAGCCGCCGAGGAGGAACCCCGTGAGCAGCTCGCCCCTCGAGACGTCGACGGGCGTCACCGTCGTCGTCCCCGTCTACGGCGACCTGCCGTCGCTGCTCGACTGCATCGCGTCCCTCGTCGACCACGTCGACACCTCGCGTCACCGCGTCCTGCTCGTCAACGACTGCGGGCCCGACGCCGACGCGATCGAACGCGCCGTCCTCGAGGCCGTCGCGGGCCGCGACGGGTTCGGCTACGAACGCAACGACCGGAACCTCGGCTTCGTAGGCACCTGCAACCGGGCGGTCGTCGAACTCGACACGTCCGACCGCGAGGTCCTGCTGCTCAACAGCGACACCGTCGTCACCGCCGGGTTCGTCGACGAGATGCTCGAGGTCCTCCTGGCGGCACCCGAGCACGGGGTCGTCTGCGCCCGCAGCAACAACGCCACGATCGCCAGCCTGCCCTTCCGGCAGGTGGCCCCCGCCGACCGCACGTTCGAGCGCACCCTCCAGGTCGCCGCGGACGTCGTCCCGCTGCTGCCCCGGTGGTACGTCTCGCCGGTGGCCATGGGCTTCTGCTTCCTGACGCGGCGCAGCCTGATCCGCCGGTTCGGCCTGTTCGACGACGAGTTCGCACCCGGGTACGGCGAAGAGAACGACTACTGCCTGCGACTCAACGAGCACGGCTACCTCGCGCTGGTCGCGAACCGGGCCCTCGTGCTGCACGCCGGGTCCAAGAGCTTCGTCGGGGCGCGCCGCAACACCCTCCGCGACGCCCACCAGAAGAAGCTCGAGGCGCGCTACCCCTTCTACGGGTCGGCCACGGCCGCGTTCCTGCGACACGACGTCCACCCTGCCGACCGGTTCGCCGACGCACTCGTCCCGGGCACCGCTCGCGACACGGTGACGGTCGACCTGCGGGGCGCCACCGCGGCAGGTCTCGACGACGCACGGCGCGACGCCGTCGTGACCCGCGCCTCCCGGGCCCTCGGCGACGCGTTCGCCGTCGAGGTCCTGGTCGACGACGACGCGGTGTCCGCGGTGTCGGCCCTCGCACCGACCGCCGTCGTGCGCAGCGACGCGCCGGACGACCAGATCGGCTCGCTGGGGCTGCTGGTCGACGGTCTGGTCGACGGCGACCGCCTCCTCCAGGCCCACCGCCGGTACGCCGTCTGGGCGGCCCTCGACCTCGGGCTGACCGGACGACCGGTCCGGTGGAGCATCGACGGCCCCGCCGCCGGGCGACGGCTCACGGGTGCCGCGGTCGTCGACCACGCCGCGTTCACCGTCACCGACGACGGAGGCGCGGGCACGTCGACCTGGACGTCCGTCTCCTCGCTGTGGTCGCGTCACCGGGCGACGCCCCTCGCCGACCGCGTGGCGACGTTGGAACGTCGGGCCGACCGGATCGGCCTCGCGGACGCCGTGGCACACCGGTCCGCCTCGACCGACGCACGTCGGCTGCACGACTACCGTGACGAGCTCAACCAGCTCAAGGCCAGCCGCAGCTACAAGCTCGCGACGGTGATCGGGCGCGTCGCGTCACGACTGCCCCGAGGCCGCTCGTGACCGGCCCCGACCGGCGGTTCGTCCCCGGGGTCGTGCGTCGATCGCTCGCGCGGTTCCGCCCCGAGCCGAAGCCGCTCACGGTCGAGGACCGCCTGAAGCGCTGGGCCGACCGCGTCGTCGAGTTCGACGTCGTCGACCGGCCGTACGTCGAGGCCGTCACCGGCCGGTCGTTCGGGTCGGACGCCGACGCGGCCCGCTTCGTCGTCACGGCCGACGGGGGGCGCGGGCTCACGCCGTCGCCCCTGATCGAGCCCGAGTGGCTGCAGGCCCAGCTCGCCGACCCGAAGATGAGCTGGTACGACTTCTTGCACCAAGAAGACGACCGGCTCGTCGAGACGGGGCCCGTCTTCGACGCCGCCGCCTACGTCGGCTCCCTGCCCGAGGCCGGTCGCCCCCGCACCACGCTGGACGCCCTGCGGCACTTCGTCGCCCACGCCGGGCCCGAGACGCGGCTGCCCGCCCCCGCCGGTCGCCCGGGCGACGCACCGACCTGGGCGGAGCACCGCGAGGCATCGCTCGCCCGGGCCCGGGCGTTCGCCGCCGACCAGGTGCGCACGCGGCGCAGGTACCGCTCGACCTGGGACGGACTCGACGCCGCCGCGGCCCGCTCGCGGTACCGCCGAGGGCTCGAGAGGGCCACGGCCGAGCAGCCGGTCGTGTCCGTCGTGCTGCCGACCCGCGACCGTGCCGGCTCGTTGCGCGCGGCCATCGCCTCGGTCCAGGCGCAGACCTGGACGTCGTGGCAACTCGTCGTGGTCGACGACGGCTCGACGGACGGCACGGCCGACCTGCTCGCGCAGGCGGCCCTCGACGACCCCCGCATCGTTCCGCTCGCACAGCCCTCGCTCGGGGCGGGCGCGGCCCGAAACACCGGACTGGCCGCCGCCACGGGTGACGTGGTGGCCTTCCTCGACTCGGACAACGCGTGGTACCCGACGCACCTCGAGATCGCGCTCGCGGCCCTGCTCGAGTCGGGGGCCTCGTCGGTGTTCACGGGGCTCCGGATGCGCGGCCTCAACGACCCCGCGGCGCGTGACGGCGCACCTGTCGAGACGTTCCGCGGCGAGGACGGCACCTGGGACGACCTGCTGGCCGGAAACTTCATCGACCTGAACGCCCTGGTCGTGACCCGCGACGCCGCGGACGCGGTCGGCCCCTTCGACCTGCGGCTCAAGCGGTGGATCGACTACGACTACGTCCTCCGACTCGCCAGGGCCTTCGACGTGCCCACCCACGTGCCGCACCTCGGCGTCGACTACGACAACTCGCACGACGGCGGCCGCATCTCGTCGACCCACCCGGCCTCCTGGCAGGACGTCGCCGTGGCGCCCCACCTGATCGACTGGCCCGCCCTCGAGGCGTCGGCGGGCGACCGCTCCCCCGACGTCGTCTCGATCGTCATGCCCGTCTTCCGCGACTGGAAGCTCACGCGACGAGCCGTGGAGGCGGTGCTCGCCACGAGCGACGACGGCCCGGCCGTCGAGGTGCTCCTGATCGACAACGCGTCGGGGCGGTCGGTCTCGGCCGTCCTCGACAGCTGGTTCGGCGGCGACGACCGCGTGAGCGTCCACCGGCAGGCCCGCAACCTCAACTTCGGCCTCGGCAGCGACGTCGGGCTCGCCCTGAGCACGGGCTCGCGCGTGGTCATGCTGAACAACGACACCGAGGTGCAGCCGGGCTGGCTCGCTCCGCTGCTGGCCGCCCTCGACGACGAGGACGTCCTCGGCGCCCAGCCGCTCCTGCTCTACCCCGACGGCACGGTGCAGGCCGCCGGCACGCTGTTCGGCGGCGACAAGGTCATGCCGTGGCACTTCCTGGCCCACCACCCGCGCCTCGACGTCGACCGGGCGGACGCCCGGCGGTTCCCGGCCGTCACGGCGGCGGCGGCGGCCTTCCGCGCGAGCGACCTCATCAGGTGGCGAGGCTTCGACCCCGTCTTCGCCAACGGGCTCGAGGACGTCGACCTGTGCCTGCGAGCCCTCGACGAGCGGCCCGGGTCGCACTTCGCCGTCGTGCTCGAGTCGGTCGTCGTGCACCACGAGAGCACGTCGCCCGGTCGGGACGACGCCCGGCTCGTCAACCGCCGGCTGTTCGACGAGCGGTGGCGCGGACGCTACCCCGACCTCGACGCCGGCTGCTACGACGACGCCGGGCTCCGCCTCGTCGGCATCGAGGCCGGTGAGCCACGCGGGCACGACGTGATGGTGCGGTCGTCCCGTCCCCTGGTCGTGCGGGCCCCACGCTCGGGCCCCTGGGAACGCGACGGTCTGCGCTGGGCCCTGAAGGCCGACCTGTCGGACGCTCGGGCCGTCGCTGCCTGCGCGCGCCTCCGTGGGTTCTTGGTGTTCCACGGTCACGACGTCGTGGTCGACGACGTCGCGGCGTTCTACCGGTCGTCGTGCTCGATCGACGACGTCGCCGTGCTCGTCGCGACGGCCGAGGGCGCTCCACGCTTCGTCCCCCAGCCCGGTGCGGTCAACGCCGTGTGGTTGGACGAGGACGGCCGGGTGGACGACCCGACCCGCGCCTCCTTCACGATCTTGGCCGGTCCGGGCGCAGGCGACGACCACCCGGCGGTGACGGGGCGCGCCGCGGTCGTGCTCGACCAGTTGCGCGCCGTCGCGGCCGAGGCGTCGGCGTGAGGACCGTGACGACGCTGGGGGTGTTCCCGGGTCACGCCTGACGAGGAGTCGGATGACGGGCGGTGCGGCCGTGGTCAGACGGTGCTCGTGTAGGCGGCGATCACGTCCGAGGCGTCACCCGTCTCGACCAGCCTTCCCGAGTCGAGCCAGGCGACCTGGTCGCACATGTCCTTCACCGTCCCCATCGAGTGCGAGACGAGGATCACCGTCTGCCCGTCTCGCTTCATCTCGCGGAACTTGGTGCGGCAGCGCTTTTGGAAGGTCGCGTCGCCGACCGAGAGGACTTCGTCCACGACGAGGATGTCCGGGGTAACGCTGACGGCGACCGAGAATCCCAGGCGCACGTACATGCCGGACGAGTAGTTCTTGACCGGTTGGTCGATGAACTTCTCGACTCCCGAGAACGACACGATGTCGTCGAACTTGCCCAGGATCTCCTTCCGGGACATGCCGAGGATCGACCCGTTCAGGAAGATGTTCTCGCGCCCCGACAGCTCTGGATGGAAGCCACTCCCCACCTCGAGGAGGCTTGCCTGCCTCCCGTTGGCCGTGATCACGCCGGCGTCGGGTTGCAGGATCTTCGCGAGGCATTTGAGCAGCGTGGACTTGCCCGACCCGTTCCTCCCGATGAGCCCGAAGGTGGACCCGCTGGGGACTTCGAACGACACGTCGTTGAGAGCCCAGTAATCCTCGTGGACGCTCCTGCGCCCGCGCATCAAGGCGGACTTCAGAGAGTTGTTGTGTTCGTGGTACATGCGAAAACGCTTGGACACGTCATCGACGACGACGGCGGGAGTTGTCACAGTAGTTCTGCCAGTTTCTTCTCGTTCTTCGAGAACGCCAGGAACCCCACCGCGAACGTCACAGCAGCTGCGAGGAAGCAGAAGACGAAGTCGGTGGGGTCGGGCCAACGGTTGTCGTAGAGGAAATTCCGGAACACCTCGACGAAGCGTTCCATGGGATTGAGTCGGTAGACGGTGAGTATCCAGGACCCGTATTTCGCGGAGGCTTCCTCGACCAGGTCGATGGGGTAGATGATCGGCGTGAGGTACATCCACATCTGCAGGACGATGCTGACGAGGTGCTGCATGTCCCTGAAGTAAACGTTGATGATGGAGAAGAGCATCGCGAAGCCGGCGGCGAACAACGCCAGCAATGCCATCATCAGGACGAGCAGCGGCAACCACGGCAACAGATGCGATCCGAAGACCAGGAGCGCCAGGCTGAGGACGCCCATCTCGATGAGCCACGTGAAGCCCACCGAGCCGACGGTCGAGAGCGGCAACGCTATGCGCGGGAAGTACACCTTCTTGATCAGGGACCCGTTGGCGACGATGGAGGACATGCCGCCGTTGACGACCCTGGTGAAGAACATCCACGGCAGGAGTCCGCACATCAGCCAGAGGGGATAGATGGTGATGCCACTGGGATCACCCGTGACGACTCGGGCTCGGAAGATGAAGGAGAAGACGATCGTGTAGACGAGCATGGTCGCCAAGGGATTGATCAGCGACCAGAGCTGTCCGAAGACAGTTCGCCGATACTTACCCTTGACCTCGCGGATCGTCAGGTTCGCCAACAATTCTCGCGACGAGACGAGCTCGGAGATGTAGGACATGCGTTCCGCTTCCGATGCGATCGTGAAGGCATCGATGTGAGAGGTCGGGGATCGAGTCATTCTCGCACGACCGAAGGGAGCCTTTCATCGCGTGGCAGGAAAGGCCCGTGACTCATGCGGCCCGTTCTCATATCGAGAGACATGAGGAGAACTTGTAGACTTGCCGTGTGCGCGTCATCTTCCTGAACCACAGCACCGCGCCGGTCAACCTGGGCGGGGCTGAGCGATCCCTGCTCCGCCTCGTCGAAGAGTGGGCGGCGCTCCGACCCGACTTCGAGCCCTTCTTCATCACCAAGGCTCCCGCCGGGCAGTTCATCGCAGCTCTCAAGGATCGCGGGTTGCCGTTCGAGGCGATCCGCTTCCGAGGGTGGGCCCTTCCGAGCCGGCAACCTGCGCCGCCCAGCGAGGTCGCGACCTTCGCCACCACGGACTACGCGGCCGTCAGGAAGATGATCCAGGTCATGGAACGAATTCGTCCTGATCTCGTGGTCACGAACACCCTCGTCGCCCCCTGGGCGGCTTTGGCGGCCGCCAGCCTCGGCATACCTCACGCGTGGTTCGTGCGCGAGTACGGCGACCTGGATCACGGACTCAACTTCCAGACAGGTCGCGCCTCGACCCTGCACGACATCGGACTGCTCTCCCAGGCGGTCGTGACCAACTCGTTCGCCGTTCGTGAACACCTCTCCGAACACATCGACGCGGAGAAGATCAGCGTCGCCTACCCGCAGGTCGATCTCGAGAAGGCTTTCGGGCAGTCGCTCGAGGAGGCGGCGGTGCCGCCCTTCCCGCAGGCGGCCGCAGGGTTGAAGGTCACCGTCGTGGGCCGCGTGGAGCACGGCAAGGGTCAACATCGAGTGATCGATGCCGTAGGCGCCCTCAAAGCCGCCGGGATCACAGCCTCGTTGTGCATCGTCGGGTCGTGGACCCAGCCCGGGTACGATCTGGAGCTCCTCGATCGGGCGAGAGGCCTCGGCGTGGCAGACCACGTCGTGTTCGTCGGCGAGCAGAGCAACCCCTTCCCCTTCATCGCTGCCGCCGACGTGGCCGTCACTCCGTCCACCATCGAGGCCTTCGGTCGTTCGACGCTCGAGTACATGGCTGTGGGTCGCCCCGTCGTGGCCTCGTCCTCCGGCGGCAGCGCCGAACTCGTACAGGTCGGGGTGACGGGCAGTCTCTTCGACATCGATGAACCCTCGACCCTGTTCGAAGCGCTCAAGGTCTACGCCGACTCACCGGCCCTCGCCCGCGAACACGGGAAGGCGGGTGCGGTCAGGATCCGCCAGTTGCTCTCCGGTGAGCTGGGCAACGGGCCGGTCGTCGACCGACTCGAGGCACTCGGAGGCGGCCCGTCGTATCGCCTCCCGGATCTGGCCCGATACTGGTTCGCCCTCCCCGAGGCGTTCTCGGCGGTGGGTGCCACCTCCTCCAAGATGATGGTGGGTCTCGTCGTCTCGCGACTCCGAACGCGCACCGGACTGGTCGGGCGCATCTTGAGGCGACCCCGGGTCGCAGCGCGGCGACTCCTCGACCGATGACATCACTCCCCCCGCGCCGCCCGGTCACCGTGGTCGTGCCGCTCTACGACGACCTGCCCGGGATCGAAGCCTGCCTGGCCTCCCTTGCCGAGAACGTCGACTTCGCCGTCGACCGTGTTCTCCTGACGAACGACGCCGGGCCTCTCGCCGACGAGATCGAGGCCCGAGTCGGCGAGCTGGTCGGTGATCACGACGGATTCAGCTACCACCGGAACCCGCGGAACCTCGGCTTCGTCGGCAACTGCAACCAGGCCGTCCTGGAGCTCGACTCGACCGGCAACGACGTCTTGCTGCTCAACAGCGACACCGTGACGACGAGGGGCTTCATCGAGGAACTCGCGGCCGTGCTCTCGCTCTCGCCCGATCACGGCATCGTGACCGCGCGTAGCAACAACGCGACGATCGCGAGCCTTCCGCACCGTCTGAGGGATGCCGGATCACCTCGGTCACCCTCGCGGACGCGGCGTACCCACGCCGCAGTGGCCGCCCTCCTGCCGCGATTCACCATCGCCCCCGTAGCCATGGGCTTCTGCTACCTGGTGCGTCGAGAGCTCATCGACCAGTACGGGTTCTTCGACGAGACCTTCGCCCCCGGATACGGCGAGGAGAACGACTTCTGCCTCAGGGTCGGTCTGGACGGACACGCCTCAGTCCTCGCCAACAGGGCGCTGGTGTTCCACGTCGGCTCGACGAGCTTCAGCAGCGACCTGGCACCACGACTGCGCTTCGGACACGAGAAGATCCTGGTCGAGCGGTATCCGTTCTACGTGGCTGCGCAACAGAGGTTCTTCCACCGCGACAGGGATCCGGTCGACACGTTCGCCGACGTCTTCGCGCCGGAGGACGACGCCGTGCGAGTCGCGCTCACGAGCCCCACCACGGCCCGGCCCGACTGGGACGCGCTCGCGCTCGCGCTCGCGAACATCGGACCTGGCATGGAGTGCACGCTGGTCCTGCCGAGACGATGGACGAGAAGAGCTCGTCGGAGGTTCAGGGGTGTCAGCGTGACCGACAGGGCCACGACGCGCGCCGTGTTCGACGTCGCCGTGCACGTGGGCGGGCTCGACGACGTTCCTGCCGCACTCGCCCTGAACGACCTCTCACCCCGGTGGCTGGTCGTGGAAGGGCCCGAAAAGGTGGGGATGTCGTCTGAGGGCGCCCGGTCGTCCGGCGACTCCCCCGTCCACCACGTCCTGGAAGAGTTCGTCGACGCTTCTCCAGGACGAGGCGACCCACGGCCACTCGAGGTCTCCATCACTGCTCTGAGTCGTGCTCGGATCGACGTGGAGCGGCTGCGTCGACGATGGAACGTCGTCATCGAACTCGCAACCGAGGCTGGCGTCATCACGTATCCGCGCCGAGCGAGCGTCCGCCGTAGAGCGGCACTCGCCTTCGCGTCGCGATGGCCCCAGCTCGCCGACTCCACCCGGAAGGCCCTCGGGCGATGAGCACGACCTCGCACGAGACACCGGCCGGCGCCGAGACCGTCTCGAACCAGATCGCCGGATCGACAGGAGAAGAACGATGAGGCACGAAGGCAAGGTCCTCGTATTTCCTGCTTGGAAAGACAACCCGTACCTGAACATGTTGTATCTGGCCCCCCGAGCGGGCGGCCTCGAAACACTCGAGACCACCACACTCGAAGGACTGGTCGCCCGTGCCGGCACGCTCCGCCCCGGCGATGCCCTTCACGTGCACTGGACGTCGCCGGTCGTGCAACGGGCGATCGACATCGACGAAGCTCGCAAGAGGCTCGAGCGGTTCAGGTTGACGCTGGCGGCCGCCAAGCGAGACGGGATCGCCATCGTCTGGACCGTGCACAACGTCCTCCCTCACGACGCGGTGCATCTCGAGGCGGAGATAGAACTGCACAGGATGCTGGCCGACGCCGCGGATCTCGTGCACGTGATGTCAGCTGGCACCGCCCAGATGGCCAGCGAACACTACGACCTGCCCGCCGACAAGACGACCGTCCTGCCCCACCCGAGCTATCAGGGCGTCTACACGAACAACTGGACGACCCAGGAGGCACGCGAGTCTTTCGGGATCGGTGCGTCCGAACGGACGGTGTTGTTCTTCGGCCAGATGCGTCCCTACAAAGGGTTGACCGTCCTCATGGACGCTCTGGCGTCGATGCCCGAGGCCTCGCGCCCCACGCTGCTCATGGCGGGGAAGACCAGCGCCGAGGACGTCGAGATCTTGGACGACCACCTCCCGGCGAACGTCAGGGCCGTGCGTCACCACGAATTCGTCGATGACGCCGACGTCGAGCGATGGTTCCGCGCGGCTGACATAGCCGTCTTCCCGTATCGCAAGGTGCTCAACAGCGGCAGCATCCATCTTGCCGCGACCTTCGGCACCACAGCCGTCATCCCCGGGACGGACCACATGCGCCATGACTTCGGCGCTGAGGACTGGGTGCAGTTCTTCGAACCCGACGATGCAGTGAAGTCACTGGCCGGAGTCCTGGCCGCACCGGAGTCCTATGCGGACGTCGAGGGCGCTGCGCGGCACTTCGCGGACAGGCTTGCCCCCTACCAGGTCTCAGTGCGTTTCGAGCAGGCCCTCCGTGGCGTCCTGACCGCCCCGGGTTCGGCGGCCTGACAGTCGGGCGCCTGCTCTGCGTCCGGCAGTGAGGACTCGGCGCACCATCGTCGGTTTCCGACGGCGCTCGATCACCATTCGCCACCCTTTCTTCCGGTCGCTGAAGACGGCGAGGACGTCTTTGTGGCCCGGTACCGGAAGCGGCATCCTGGCCGAGACGACAGGTACCTTCTTGGAGAAGTCACCGATCGACAGGACGAGCTCCAGCGAGTGACGGCCGGCATGCTGTCTTCCCGGATCTTCGATGTCGACACTCCACGAGGTTCGTCCCGTCTCGACGGGTACCGCATGCCCCACCTGGCCTTTCGACTGCGCGACCAGGTGGAGCTCGGCCGAGACCGGCCGACCCCACACACGGGGCCCTGACATCTCGACACGCCCTTCGTGCAGCCCGACAGCATCGGTCGTCACCGTCGAGATGCTCTGCATCCCCGAGAGGGCGACGACCGCTTCGGCGTCCGCAGCCAGCACGGAACGCCCGAGGGCTCGCGCCAGCCCGACGGGGAGGTTCAGCTCGAGGTCTCGCCCGTCCAGGAGCCCGCTCGTCGCGATCTCACCCACGAGGCCTGACAGGGCCGCGGCACCGATGGAGTCGCCGTCGTGGACGAGCGGGACGATGACGGCCTCAGCCACCAACCTGGGCACGTCGAGGACGAACGACGGCTCGCCGGCGATGGCGTCCGCCAGGACTCGGACTGCGGAGAAGACCGCTCGAAGTCCTTCCACGTCGTAGGCGCCGGTCTCGGCCCTCATCGCAACAGCGCGGGTCAGAGCAAGGGCCGCCGCCGTCTCGTGCACCCGAAGGAGCCCGAAGAGGAGCCGTTTGTGAGCTGCCGCCCGGGCGAAACCCTCCCGAGGCGCCGCATCGAACAGTGCGTCCACGGCCGCCAGGACCTCTGCGGACACGTTCGACCCGTCGAGGCCCAAGAGATATCCATGAAGGTGCACCCACGCGTCGGAGTCGAAGATCAGGGATGAGTACGCCGACATGACCGCGTCGTCGTCGTGCAGGACGATCAGGCGGGCGCATTCCGCTTCTTGGGTCAGGTAACTCACCGACGCCACTTCCGCACCGGCCCGAGCCGTCATCGAGGAGGTGCCAGGACGCTGCCGGTAGAGGTAGACACAGTCCTCGACGACGTCGACGCGACGCGCAGCCAGGTAGGCCTTCGTCATGGGGACGATGTCGTTCGACCGGGGCACCTCCGGGAACGTGATGCCGTTGTCCGTCAGCAAGGACCGTCGGAACAGCTTGTTCCAGCACGCTCGCCCGCGGATGAGGGACGGCTCGCTCGCGAACGGCACCGAGTTCCGCTGTGAACGATGCCCCGGCCAGTTCTTCGTGGGGTTCCACGTGGAGGTCGTCGAGAACTTCAGATAATCCCCGAACACGATGTCGGAGCCCGAGTTCTCAGCAGATTCGACCATGGCGACGTAGGCACCGTGCGGGACGATGTCGTCCCCGTCTGCGAACACGATGTATCGCCCTGCGGAGGACGCGACGCCGATGTTCCTGGCCGTGGCACCCCCCGCGTCCCTGGCCTCGATCAACCTCACGCGCGGATCGAGGTCCGCCCGACGGCGCACCCGCTCGAGGGTCCCGTCGACGGAGTGGTCGTCGACGACGATGACCTCCATGCCCGGCAGCCCCTGCGCCAGGACGCTCGTCAGCAACTCGTCGATCCACGGCTCGACGTTGTGGGTGGGGATGACGACGGAGAGCAGGGTCCCGTCTCTGTCGACAGGCGCCGACCCGATCAGTGGATCGACGACGAGAGAGAGTGAGTTCACGGCCGGACCCCCCGTTGAGGCTCGTGGTGCAGGACGAGATGTCCTCTGGTCGTCCGATCGACCCGGTAGGCAGTTCCGTCACCGAGGCCCCAGCGATTGAAACTGAGATCGGGGGGAACGTCGACCGGAACGACCACCTCGCCGTGGATCGGGGTCGACAAGCTCCACAGGACCGCGCTCACGCCCTCTGGCAACCGGGCGACGTCCACGCGACATTCCCAGGTCATCGTGCCGGTCGACTCGTCGACGTCGAGGACCGAGAACGGGATGGTCGTGGACGAGAGCTGTTCGCCCTCGGCATCGTGCGCCACGGCCTCGACGATCGCGTCGGTCGCCCACCAGGCGGTGTCCGGAAGTGTGGTCCGGCCACCCAGGACGAGCACGCCGTCGTCACCGGCGCGATGGACATCCAGGAGGAGGACCCTGTGGCCGGGCCGCGATGCCAAGGCGTTGCGTCGGAGTTCCGGGGTGAATCCAAGTTCGGCCAACTTGACGGCGCGAGAATACCGCGGGTCGACATCGGCGAGGGCTCCGTCGCGCCGAGTGGCCTGGAACTCGGCGAGTACGACAGCCAACGACTCGGGTGCGAATCGATCCGCGTCATGTGCGAGTGCTCGGAGGACGATCCGCTCGGCGAGGTGTTCTGCAGCGTCCGTCTCGAAGGGAGTCACGGCGCTCCGTCGGAGGTCGCTGACGTCGGACACGACGTCCGTGATGCCGCGGCCCGAGCTGCCCCCCTTCCGACGTTCGACCGCTCCTGGACGATCTTCGGCCCAGAGGTCCACGGGGAACGCCTCGACGAGTGCAGAGGAGGACCAACCGTCGATCGGCGCGGCGCCCCCGAGCCGTATCGCCTCGTCGACATCGGTCGCTGCTGCAATGCCGTGACGACCTGTCCCGGCGTAGTAGTCGACGTACTTCATCGGATGCTCGGCTTCCGGGGCCACGAGCCGTGCCGGCACGCCGAGGGACTCGGCGATCACGATGCCGTGCAGAGACGACCCGACCACGAGGTCGGCAGACGCGATGGCGCGCACGACCTCCCACACCGGCCCACGTGGTGACACGACCCGATCGTCGCCCACCAGCTGGCCCTCATCGTGCAGGTTGGGGACGATGACCACCTGTCGAACTTTCTGCTCTGCCCACGACCTGGTCTCGGGGAACAGCTCCGGGAGCAAGAGAGCTGGATCGCCGTAGACCTCGGGAACGTCGAGACCAGCGGCCTCGAGCAGCAGACGCGAATACGGTCCCCGCACCGCGCGCACATCGAGGTCGGGCAGATCTGAACGGTGCTCATTGAGCTTCGCGTTGAACCCAGCGCCCCAGACGACATCGCCCGGACGGCCGAAGTGCATGATCGAGCCGACCGCGAGAAGTCGCGGTCCTGCCGGATCGAAGTCGACGGCAGGCCCAGGCATCAGACGCGAAGCGATGATCGGGCCCAACAGGTCCCCGAAGTTGTCGACTCGGCCGCTGACGGTGACGCCATCGTCTCGCCGGGGATTCCACCGGACGATCGAGACACCGCCCACGCGATCAGAGAGATCATCCACGGGCATCGACCTTACCCGAGAGCGGGTGCCCCGACCCTTCCCTCAGGCCCTGGTCGCGTCTTCCACAGCCGCGACCAGGTAGGGCCCCAGCGTCTTGCTGAACGTCGCGGTGATGTGGTGCAGATCCCGGTAGGCGATGACGCCGCCGATGACGATCGGGCACGAGTCCGCCGTGCAGAAGTGGTCCCTCAAGTCGATCACAGGCAACCCTTCGTCCCGTGCAGCGTGGACGATGTCGTCTCCGGCATCCGATGCGGCGGACTCGGGAGCAGCACAGCTCGTCGGTTCGACGCCGGGCCGCGGAGAGACGACACAGTCGAGGTCGGCCTGCGAGATGAGCGGATTGTCCTGGATCGCGACCACCTGTGTGCCACGAGCGCGCGCGTCGGTCCAGACCTCGACGTAGGCGTCTCTGGTCTTCTCCGACACGGCAGCCCGGCGTGCAGGATCGTGCCGGGCGGTGGTGAGCACGATGTCGTAGTCGCCCTCCGCGAGGTGTTCGTCGAGTGCCGTCAGGTAAGCCTCTTGGGCGCTGCCAGGCTCTGCCGACGCAGGGTCACGCCACGAACCGTCGTTGCCCACCAGGACGTCGAGACGCCACCCCATCTGGGACGCACGATCGCGCAGCCCAGGGATCAGCATGGCCGCGTGGGAGTCCCCGACGAGAGCGACCCGTGTGGCATCCGGAGCGGTGGAACCGAAAGAACAGGACGTGTTCAGCTCGGGATCGTCCTGAGGGCGGTAACAGGAGAACGCCCCGCCCGTGTCCTCGTACAGCGAGGCAGGGTCGGGAAGCAATGCAGCCGCCGGATCCACCGTGCACCCGGACTCGACGAGAGCGCCCGCTCCGAAGCACCGCTCCCCGCTGGCCAACGCGTCGTCGATCGCAGCGACGCTCTGCTCGCGGCTGTCCGCCGTGTAGATCGTCCCTGCAACGGGAAGGAGCATCGCGAGCGCCATCGATGCTCCGACGGCGAGGAACGTCCAGCGAGGTCGGCGGATCGTCAGCGCGGGGAGCGACCGCACCCTGTCCTCGATCAGTTTCTTCGTCAGCGCTGCGAGCACCAGGGTGGCGACGAAGATGAGCGCCTTGTCGATGGTCGTCAGGTCGCGCCCCGTGGCGAAGGGGACGAGGACGATGACGGGCCAGTGCCACAGGTAGAACGAGTAGGACACATCGCCGAGTCTCTGGACGGGCGGCAAGGAGACGATGCGCGTGGGCGACCACCACAGGCGAGGGCTGCCACCGGCAACCACCATCAAGGTGCCCACGACCGGTACCAGGGCAGTCGCGCCGGGGAAGGCGATGCTGCCGTCGAAAGACGCGATGGCGACCACGACGAGCACCCAGCCCGTCCAGGACATCCACGTCCGGGCCATGTCGTTCACGAACGGTGGCCGACTTCCGAGAAGGGCGACCAATCCGCCAGCCGCGAATTCCCACGCGCGGATGTGGGTGCCGAAGTACGCCAGCGACGGCGCCGTGGACGTCGTCAGCACGCTCGCGACCAGCGACGTCGCGAAGATCACCGCGATGAGCAGGCCGACGACCTGGCTCGCCCTCCACCGCCGGGAACGCGTGGCCACCAGGGCACCGATCGCGATGAGGACGGGCCAGAGGAGGTAGAACTGCTCCTCGACGCCGAGGGACCAGAAGTGCTGGACCGGGGTGGGCGCGTTCTCCGCAGCCAGGTAGTCGACCGCGTCTCCTGCGAGCAACCAGTTCTCGACGTAGAGAACGCTGGCGCCGATGGCGCGGAAGAACTGTTGCCAGAGGGCACGGGGAACCACGAGGAGGACTGCCACCGACGTGGCCACGAGAACGACGAGAGAAGCAGGCAGCAGGCGGCGCGCCCTCCGGGCCCAGAACGTCGTGATGCGGACCGACCCGTGGGTCTCGACTTCCCTGAGGAGATGTGCGGTGATGAGGAACCCGGAGACGGCGAAGAACATGTCGACACCGACGAAGCCGCCGGGCATGCGCAGGGGCCAGAGGTGGTAAAGGACGACCGCGGCGACCGCGACGGCCCGGAGAGCCTGGATCTCGGGCCGGATTCCGCGCACGATCTCGACGGGCGCCGCAGGATGCGACAGGCCGTCGGGGGTCGCTCGCCGCATCTCTCTCGTCTGCACAGCGGGACTGTAGCAACGATGCCACGGATGTGGTCACCGACCTCCCGGAGATGCCATGGCACGAGCGCCCCTAAGCTGTCGGGATGTCGAATTACTCCGTGTTCGTGGCTGACGCCGCTCGAGCGGTCAAGCTTCGAGCTTGGCTCGAAGCCGAGGCTGCCGAGACGGAGGTCCTGGTCACCGACCTGAGCCGAGGCCGCGTCTTGTTCCTCGTCGCACGGAACGTGGCGCACGGCAAGCACGGGCGTCACTTCTTCACCGGGACCGTCGTGAGCCCGCGGCACGGACGCATCGCCTTCGGTGTCGAGGCCTGGAACAGGTTGCCGGGCCGCGTGCGACGTGACGACCAGCTCGAGGGCGAGTTCGTCGCGACCGACTGGAACCGGCGACGCGTCCGGGTCCGGCGCGACGTCTTCGCCAACACGGCACTGCTGCACACCACGGGGCCCGGGGTGGTCGGCATCTCCGACTCCCTGCTGGTCCTCAAGTCACTCCGTGACCACCTCGGTCTGCCCGTCACCCAGAACGCCCAGGTCCTGCTCGGTCGCTCCCTCACCAACAGTCACAGTGCGCAGCAGATGTCGGGCGACACCTACGTCGACGAGATCCTGTTCGTCCCCGCAGGGCGCCATGCGGAAGTCTCCCTCTCCCGTCTCGACGTCGCCGAGACCGGGACCGGCATGGCGGGCCGCGTCGTCCATGGCTCCCGGTCCAACCCGAAGGGCCTCGAGACCTGGGCCGGCTTCGCCGTCGGCGCCGTCCGTGCACTCGCCGAGATGCCAGGTGACCGCCTCGGGATGGGCCTGAGCCACGCCGCCGGATCACGGGTGCTGCTCGCCGCGGCGGCCCGGGCCGAGGTCCTCGACCGCATCGATCTGTGGTCGACGTCGACGAACTCGGCCGACGTCCGCTCCGCCGCCGCCCTCGCCGCCAGCGTGGACTCACGGCTGGTCCGCTCGGCCGGCGAGGACCAGGACGAGGCGCTCGATCTCACCCATTGGGCGGCCAGCTCGCTGGGCATCAGGGACGCCTTCACCCCACGGCCGACGAGGAGCGACACGTCGTCCTCGTCGCTCTACGGCACCCACGCCGAGGTGGTGTCCGGATCGTGGGGATGGACTGGCCTGAAGGCTCAGCTGGTCGAGTTCTCCGCGCTGGCGCCACTCAGGCGGACGTCCTACGCGAACCAGGTCGCGAAGGGCATCCGACGCGCAGGTGCCGAGACCGGTTGGGCGGACGCGTCCGAGATCCAGTACCTCTCGCACCGTGCGGGTCTCTCCGATGCCGGCCGGACCTCGGTCTCCATGACCAACATCCGACTCCTGCAGTCGCTGGAGCTCGCGCGCTGGGCTCACGGACGCACGGACTCCGGACGCGGCATCAAGGACAGGCAGGACGCCACGTTCCGGGGAGCAGCCGATCCCCTCGAGACGCTCGTGGGCATGTTGGCCCCGACCCTCGGGAAGGGCGCCGCTCCGACCGGAGGCGCTGCACGGCTGCTTCCCGATTCGGCGATCGTCCGTGTCCACGTCGACGGTGCGCGTCATGACGTCCCTGACGGAGGCACCGATCTCGGACGGTCCGTCGCGAAGCTGCACGGCTACGATCTCGGATCGGAAGCGGAAGACGTCCTGGCTCTCGCGCACGCGGGCGTCCAGGCGATCCGTGACGAGGCTGCCCGCAGAATGTTCAACGAGGTCGTCGACAATGCCCGCTGGCGGGTCGAGACCCAAGGACTACCACTTCGTCAGGCCGGTCCGTCCGTGGCGAAAGCCCTCTCCATGGCGATGTTCCTGCGCTGATCGCGCAGCCATCGACGAACCACCCTGACGCCCCATCCTCCGAGCAAAGGAACAGCAGTGAAAATCCTCGTCACCGGCGGCGCCGGCTTCATCGGCTCCAACTTCGTCCGTCGCACCCTCGAAGACGCCTACCCGGGGCTCGAGGGTGCCGAGGTGGTCGTGCTCGACGCCCTGACCTACTCGGGCAACGAGGCCAACCTGGCGAGCGTGGCCGACTCCCCCCGCTACTCCTTCGTGCAGGGCGACATCCGTGACGGCGCGCTGCTCGACACGCTCTTCCCCGAGGTCGACGCCGTCGTGCACTTCGCGGCCGAGTCGCACGTCGACCGCTCCGTCCGCGACGCGTCGATCTTCGTCGAGACCAACGTGCTCGGCACCCAGCAGCTGCTCGACGCCGCCCTGCGCAACGACCTGAAGCGCTTCGTGCACGTCTCGACCGACGAGGTGTACGGCTCGATCGCCGAGGGCTCGTGGGCCGAGGACCGCCCGCTCGAGCCGAACTCGCCGTACTCGGCCTCGAAGGCCGGCAGCGACCTGCTCGCCCGCAGCTACCACCGCACGCACGGCCTGAACGTGTCGATCACGCGCTGCAGCAACAACTACGGCCCGTACCACTTCCCCGAGAAGGTCATCCCCCTCTTCGTCACGAACCTGATCGACGACCGCCACGTCCCCCTCTACGGGGAAGGCAACAACATCCGCGACTGGCTGCACGTCGACGACCACACCCGCGGCATCGCCATGGTGCTCGTGGGCGGCCGCGCCGGCGAGATCTACAACATCGGCGGCGGCACCGAGCTCACCAACAAAGAGCTCACCGAGATGCTGCTCGAGGCGACGGGCAAGGACTGGTCGTACGTCGACCGCGTCCAGGACCGCCTCGGTCACGACCTGCGCTACTCGGTCGACATCTCGAAGATCCGCGACGAGCTCGGTTACGAGCCGCAGGTCCCCTTCGGCCAGGGGCTGGCCGACGTCGTGCAGTGGTACCGCGACAACCGCGAGTGGTGGCAGCCCCTCAAAGAACGCGCCGCCCTCTGATGGCGGTGCGCCAGAACGCCCGGTACCTGGTCACCGGGGCGCGCGGCATGCTCGGGTCCGACCTCGCCGAGGCACTCTTCGGCCGTGACGTGACCCTGCTCTCGCGCGCCGACCTCGACGTGACCGACCGCGACGCCGTGTTCGACGCCGTGCGGGGCCACGACGTCGTCGTCAACGCCGCCGCCTACACCGCCGTCGACGCCGCCGAGACCGACGAAGACACCGCCCGAGCCGTCAACGGCACCGCCGTCGGCCTGCTCGCCGAGGCGACGGCGGCACACGGCGCCAAGCTCGTCACGATCTCGACGGACTACGTCTTCGCCGGCGACGCCACCGAGCCCTACGCCGAGGACGCATCCCTCGCCCCCCTCGGCGCCTACGGCCGCACGAAGGCCCTCGGCGAACGGCTGGCGCGCGAGGGCAACCCCGACGGCAGCTACGTGGTGCGGACGGCTTGGCTCTACGGCCGACACGGCGCGAACTTCCCGAAGACGATGCTGAAACTGGCGGCCGACCGCGACACGCTCTCGGTCGTCGCCGACCAGGTGGGGCAGCCCACGTGGACTCTCGACCTGGCCCACCAGATCGTCGCCCTGCTCGACTCCGACGCCCCGGCCGGCACCTACCACGGCACCAACGAGGGCAGCGTCAGCTGGTTCGAGTTCGCCCGCGCGGTCTTCGAGGAGTCCGGTCTCGACGCTGCTAGGGTCGAGCCGACCGACAGCTCGACGTTCGTCCGCCCCGCCCCGAGACCGAGCTACAGCGTGCTCGGTCACGACGCATGGCGCCGAGCGGGGCTCACCCCGATGCGTCCATGGAGACAAGCCTTGTCCGAGGCCGCCAACACGGGAGTCCTGCATAACGATGACAACGCTTCGAGTGGTCGTTGACCAGATCCTCGCACCCGTACCCGGCGGCATCGGGCGTTACACCGAAGAGATCACCCGCGCACTGATCCGCACCGCCCCGAGCGGCTGCACCGTCGAGGGGGTCGTCGCGGCGCACCCCCAGGCCGACTACGACCGACTGAACGACTGCCTGCCCGGCTTGTCGCACCTGACCAAGACCCTGGTCGGGCGGCGAGAGCTCTCGGTCGCCTGGCAGACCGGCATGGTCGGCCCGAGCGGTCGCGGCATGGTGCACGCCACGAGCCTGATGGCCCCGCTGCGGCGGCACGACCGTCAGCTCGACCCCAGCACGCAGACCGTGGTCACCATCCACGACACCGTCCCGTGGACGAACCCTGAGACCCTCACCCCCCGAGGCGTCAGCTGGCACAAGGCCATGACCAAGCGGGCCCACAAGTACGCCGACGCCGTCGTCGTCCCCACCCACGCCGTGGCCCGTGACCTCGGCGAGTGGTTCGACTTCGGCGACCGCATCCGCGTCATCGGCGGGGCCGTCAGCGACGCCCTCGCCGTCCCCGACGACGCCGACGAAGTCGCCGACGCCTTCGACCTGCCCGAGCGCTACCTCCTCAGCGTGGGCACCGTCGAGCCCCGGAAGGGCATCGAGCCCCTCATCCAGGCCCTCGCGCACCCCGACGCCCCCGACCTGCCCCTGCTCATCGTCGGCCCCGAGGGCTGGGGCGACGTCCACGTCGCCGACATCGTCGAGAAGGCCGGCCTCGCGCCCGACCGCGTCCGCACCCTCGGCTTCGTCTCGGACTCCCAGATCGCCGTGCTCTACCAGCGCGCCGCCGCCTTCGTCTTCCCGAGCCTGGCCGAGGGCTTCGGGCTGCCCGTCGTCGAGGCCCTGAGCTTCGGCACCCCGACCATCGTGTCGGACGCCCCGGCTCTCGTCGAGGTCGCCGCCGACGCCGCCGTCGTCGTGCCCCGCGACGACCCCGAGGGCTACCCCGAGCGCCTCGCGCAGGCGATGTTCCAGGTCGTGAACGACCTCGAGCTCTCGTCCCGCCTCGGCATCGCCGGTCTCGACCGAGCACGCGCCTTCAGCTGGACCGACTCCGCCGACAAGGTCTGGCAGCTGCACGCCGATCTCTAGGCGTCCGTGAGGTCACGACCCGCGCCTCCTCGGCGTCGACGACGCGCGCGTCGCGGGTGACGCCCGGCAGCAGGCCAGGGCCGACAGGCTCAGGAGGCACGGGTCACCGCGCGTCCGGAGGTGCCGACGAGCGTCGGCGGGCTCAGGAGGCGCGGGTCACCCCACCGACGGAGGGTCGGGTCAGCCGGCGGGCGCCACGGCCGTGGCCGCCGCGACGTCGGCGTGGATGACCGTGTAGTCGGGGTAGACGTTCGAGTAGGTCGGCGGGACGATCTCGAGGTCGGTGACCTGCTGGTCCTTCGCCTTGAGCGCGAGCTCGACGAAGGCCGTCAGGGCGCCCTGCGGGATGTCGGTGTCGACGGTCTGTGCCCCCGCGGACGCGACCGACTGGAACTTCGTCAGGACGGTCGCCGGCTGGAACTGCGTCAGCAGCGCCTGCTGCACCTCACGCTGGCGGGCCATGCGGTGGTAGTCGTCGGACCCGTGACGGGCCCGGGCGTACCAGAGGGCGTGGTAGCCGTCGAGCTTCTGCACGCCCGGCTCGATCCACCCGTCGACGTTCGTCGGCTGGCCGTTCGCGTCGACGCCGCCGTTGATGGGCAGGCGACCCTCGGTGTTGTCGACGGTGATGCCGCCCAGCGCGTCGATCAGGTCGACGAACCCCTGCATGTCGATCAGCACGTAGTACTGCAGCGTCAGACCGGTCACGCCCTCGACGGCGTCGCGCATGGCCTCGACGCCGGGGTTGCTGCCCTTCGCCTCGGCGTCGGGGTAGAGGTCGGGGTGTTCTTCACCGTAGGTGTAGAGGTAGCTCACCAGGCAGTCGTCGCCGCAGGTATAGCCGTCGGGGTAGGCCCCGTAGAGCGGGGAGCCCTCGCTGAAGGGCGCGTTGTACAGGTTTCGGGGGATGCCCACGATGGTGGTGGCACCGGTCTCGGCGTCGATGCTCGCCACCGAGATGCTGTCGGGGCGGAGGCCGGTCCGGTCGGACCCGGCGTCGCCGCCCAGCAGCAAGATGTTGTACCGCCCGTCGACCGGCGCGGCCGCCGCCTGCTGCGACGTGAAGAGGCTGTTGAGCAGCCCGTGCTGGACACCGCTGAGATAGGCGCCCCAGGCCGCGGGGCCGACGGTGGCCACCAGCAGCAGCACCATGACGCCCGCCAGGAGGCCCCGAGCCGACGGCGCCGTGCGGATGATCCTGATCAGCCGGAGGGTGTCGAGGGTGAGCACGAGCCAGAGCACGGCGTAGTAGACCAAGAAGATCTGCACGGCGGTGAGGGCGACGACGTTCGTGGCGACGTCGAACAGGGGCGTCCGCCAGAACAGCGCCAGGGCGACCGTCACGAGCGCGACCGCCCAGAAGACCAGGGTCGAGGCGAGGCCCCAGCGACCGAGTCGACGACTGCCGGCCAGCACCTGCGCCGACCCGGGGATCACGACGTTCATCAGAACCAGCGTCCACGCCCGGCGGGTCATGAACGGCGCCGACCGTGTGTCGGGGTGGCGGACCGGGAGCGCGGCGCTCACAGCGACCGCGAGAGGGCCGCGTTCTTCTCGTCGACCAGCTGCGCCAGGCCTGACGCGTAGTCGGCGAGCTGGGCGGCGACGCCCTGGTCGGTCGAGCCGATGATGCGCGCCGCCAGCAGGCCGGCGTTCACCGCACCGCCGATCGAGACCGTCGCCACGGGCACGCCCGCCGGCATCTGGACGATCGACAGGAGGCTGTCGAGCCCGTCGAGCTTGGCCAGCGCGACCGGGACGCCGACGACCGGCAGGGTCGTGACCGACGCCAGCATGCCGGGCAGGTGCGCGGCTCCGCCGGCACCGGCGATGATGACGCGGACGCCGCGGCCGGCGGCCTCGTGACCGAACCGGATCATCTTCTCGGGAGTGCGGTGGGCCGACACGACCTCGACCTCGTGGGCGATGCCGAACCGCGACAGGATCTCGGACGCGCCGGTCATGGTCGGCCAGTCGCTGTCGGAGCCCATGACGATCGACACCACGGGCGTCACCGACGGGTCGTTCGGCGAGGCCGGGGACGGAGAGGTGCTCTTCGGGTCGGACACGGACTAGAGGATAGCCGTCACTCGGTGAAGAACTCGACAGCGGCGCGCGCCCGGAAGACGCTCTCGTCGAGGTCGTCGCCGATCACCGTGACGTGCCCGACCTTGCGGCCCGGACGGGGCTCCTTGCCGTAGTCGTGGACCTTCACGGCCGGCTGGTCGAGCATGAGGGCCGGCAGACGGTCGGCCATGGTCCCCGTGGTGGGCCCGCCCAGGACGTTCACCATGACGCTGTGGGGGCGGTGACACCCCGTGTCGCCGAGCGGCAGGTCGAGCACCGCGCGGAGGTGCTGCTCGAACTGGCTGGTGACCGACCCGTCGATCGTCCAGTGCCCGGTGTTGTGGGGTCGCATGGCCAACTCGTTGATCAGGAGGCGCTCGTCGGTGGTCTCGAACAGCTCGACCGCGAGCACCCCGGTGACCCCGAGCCGTTCGGCGACCGTCCGGGCGATGTCGTCGGCGACGTCGGCGACCCGACCGGCGCTCGACGGAGCCGGGGCGAAGACCTCGGCACAGACGCCGTCGCGCTGGACGGTCTCGACGACCGGCCAGGGCACGATCTGCCCGCTGGGCCGCCGGGCCACGAGCTGCGACAGCTCACGCCGGAACTCGACGAGCTCTTCGACCAGCAGCGCGCCTCCTGAGCCTCCGTCGGCCAGGGCCGCGAACCAGTCGTCGGCGTCGTGAGCGCCCGAGACGACGCGGACGCCCTTGCCGTCGTAGCCGCCGCGGGCGGTCTTGACGACGGCTCGGCCACCGTGGTCGGCGAGGAAGGCCTCGAGGCCGGCGGCGTCGTGGACCGCCGCCCAGTCCGGGATGGGCAGGCCGAGGGCCGTGAGCCGCTCGCGCATGACGATCTTGTCTTGCGCGACCGCCAGGGCGGCGGGGCCGGGGTGCACCTCGACGCCGGCCTCGACGAGGGCGGCGAGCACGGGCTGGGGCACGTGCTCGTGGTCGAAGGTGACGACGTCGACGCCCCGCGCGAAGTCGAGCACGACGTCGACGTCGTGGTAGTCGCCGACCCGGGTCGCGGCGAGCCGGGCCGAGCTGCCCTCGGTCTCGGCCAGGACGCTGATCTCGATGCCCAGGTGGACGGCAGGCGGCACCATCATGCGGGCGAGTTGCCCGCCACCGATCACTCCGACGCGGTAGGCCATCTCGACTCCTGACTGCGTGACCGCTCGACGGATGCGAGGATGGCGGGCACGCGAACGAACGCGGTCGACCCGAAACCGTCCGGCCGGGCCCGAACCATCTTGGCCGATCCTCGAAGGAGTTGCATGCTGCGCCTCGCCCGACAGCTCGTCCGGTACGGGCTGATCGGCCTGTGCGGGCTCGTCGTCGACCTCGGCGTGTTCAACGCCCTGCGCCTGACGGTGTTCGATCCCGAGGTCACGGCCGGCGGGCCGGTCCTCGCGAAGGTCGCGTCGAGCGTCGTCTCGATCGTGGTCGTCTGGTTGGGCAACCGGTACTGGACCTTCGGCGACACCCGCCGCGACCGAGCCGCGCGCGAGGCCGTCGAGTTCTTCGCCGTCGCCCTCGGCGGCATGGTGATCGGGCTGGCCTGCCTGTGGGTGTCGCACTACGTGCTCGGGTACCGGTCCGCCCTCGCCGACAACGTGGCGTCCAACGTCGTGGGGCTCGCCCTCGGCACGGTGTTCCGGTTCACGCTCTACCGGCTCTGGGTGTTCCACCCGTCTCGCACGCGGCCGGCGACGACGCCCCTCGACGCGTCGCCGGACGACGACCCGCGGCTCGAGGCCGCGACCCGCGCCGGTCGCGTCTGACCGCTACGGCCGGCCGAGCGCCCGGTACTCGAAGCCCGCGTCGCGCCACTCGGCCGGCTCGAAGACGTTGCGGGCGTCGACGAGCCGTGCGTGTGCGACGAGCGGGAGCACGTCGGCCGGGCGGAGGGCCTTGAACTGCTTCCACTCGGTCAGGACGAGCACGAGGTCGGCCCCGGTGAGGGCGGTCGTCGCGTCGTCGACGTAGGTCAGGTCGGGTGCGATGCGGCCCGCCGTGTGGTTGGCCTCGGGGTCGAACACGACGACCTCGGCGCCCGCCGCGTGCAGGCGCCGGGCGACGTCGAGCGCCGGGGAGTCGCGGACGTCGTCGCTGTCGGGCTTGAAGGCCACGCCGAGGACGGCGACGCGGGTGCCCGCGACGACACCGCCGAGCAGCTCGTCGGCCAACGCGACCACGCGGTCGCGGCGACGCAGGTTGACGGCGTCGACGTCGGCCAGGAAGTCGAGGGACTCGAGGCCCAGCTCGCGCGACCGGGCCTGGAACGCCCGGATGTCCTTCGGCAGGCAGCCGCCGCCGAAGCCCAGGCCGGCGTTGAGGAACCGCCGACCGATGCGGGCGTCGTGCCCGATCGCGTCGGCGAGCTGCGTCACGTCGGCGCCGGTCGCCTCGGCGATCTCGGCCATGGCGTTGATGAACGAGATCTTCGTCGCGAGGAACGCGTTCGCCGACACCTTGACGAGCTCGGCCGTCGCGTAGTCGGTCACGAGCCGGGGCGTGCCCGTGGCCAGCGCCGTCGCGTAGACCTCGTCGAGCACCGCGGTGGCCCGCTCGCCGGCGGTGCCGGACGGGACGCCGTAGACGAAGCGGTCGGGCGAGACGGTGTCGGCCACGGCGAAGCCCTCACGCAAGAACTCGGGGTTCCAGGCGAGGTCGGCCCCCGAGGAGGCGCGCACCACGTCGGCGAGGCGGCTCGCCGTGCCGACCGGCACGGTGGACTTGCCGACCACGAGGTCGCCGTCGGCGAGGTGCGGCAGGAGGCCCTGGACCGCGGCGTCGACGTAGGTCAGGTCGGCCGCGTCGCTGCCGGCCGTCTGCGGGGTGCCGACGGCGACGAAGTGCACCTGGGCACCCGCGGCGTCGGCCGGGTCCGTCGAGAAGCGCAGGCGCCCCGAGTCGAGCGCCCGGCGCAGGGCCTCGGGCAGGCCCGGCTCGAAGAAGGGGGCGTGCCCCGACGCGAGCATCTCGACCTTGCCCGGGTCGACGTCGATGCCGACCACCTCGTGCCCGAGATCGGCCATGCACGCTGCGTGCACGGCGCCGAGGTAACCGCATCCGATGACTGACATCCGCATGCCGTCAACCCTAGGGCAGGCCGGAGCCCGGCCCGACCCGAGGGCTCAGCGACCGAACGGCCGCTCGCCGCCCCACGAGGTGGTCTCGTCGTGCCCGACGGACTGCTCGTGCTGACGACGCTGGGCGACGCTGTTCTGGTTCGCCTCCATCAGGTCGTGCAGGGCCGACTGGACGAGGTCGGCCGACGGGACGTCCCACAGCACGAGCGGCCGGTCCAGCCCGGTGTTGATCAGCACGTCGCCGCTGCGGAACGCGCTCTGCACCGAGTTCTTGCGGACGGTCAGGTCGTACCCCCGGCTGTGCAGCAGTTCTTGCCGGGTGCGGACGAAGAGCCCCCGCCGCACCACGAGGCGGCGCGAGGTGATGACGTAGCGACGGCCGAGCCAGAGCAGCACCGGCACGAGCCACAGCAGGACGATCAGGGCGAGGGCAGCCCCCAGGACGACGTAGTTCTGCCACTCGACGTCGAAGCGACCGCCGAAGTACCCGGTCGCGGCGCAGATGCCGACGAGGGCGAGCGAGGGCCAGAACAGGACGCGGGCGTGGGGCCGGAGGCGCGCGACGACGTACTCGGTCGGCTGCGGTCCGTCGGTGCTCACAGGCTCATTCATACCGCAGATGCGTGACGTCGCCCGAAGCCACGGCCGTCGTCCCGCCGGTCGTCACCGACCGGACGACCAGGCGGCCGACCTCGTCGACGTCCACCGCCTCACCGACCAGTACCGCACCTCCCGGCAGTTCGACGCGCACCTGACGACCCAGGGTCGCGCAGGCCTCGCGCACCGCGTCGAGGGCGCCGCTCGCGACGGCATCGCCCCCGGCCGCCGCGAGGTCGCCGACGAGGCGCCCGAGGTCGGCGACCCATGACGAGAGCACGGCGTCGGCCAGGTCGAGCGCCGACCCCGACGCTCCGTGCAGCCCGAGCGAGGTCGCGGTCGGCGTCGGCAGCTCGTCCGCGGGCACCGTGAGGTTGACACCGGCCCCGACGACCACGGCGCTCGCGTCGGGGCGGAGTTCCGCCAGCAGGCCGCAGACCTTGTCGCCGCCGACCTGGACGTCGTTGGGCCACTTCAGCGTGACGTCCGCGCCGTCGACCACCCGACGGACGGAGGCGCGCATCGCGACGCCCGCGAGCAGCGGCACCCAGCCGAGCGCCTCCGTCGGCAGGTCGCCGCGGTGCAGCAGCACGCTGGCCGCGAGGGACCGCCCGGGCGCGGTGACCCAGCGCCGGTCGAGCCGACCCCGACCGGCGGACTGGTCGAGGGTCGCCCAGGTCGCCAGGTGGGGCTCGTCGACGGCGGCGAGCAGGTCGGCGTTGGTCGATCCCGTCGACTCGAGCACCACGAGGCGGGGGCTGACGGCCGAGGTCAGGGGGAAGTCCATCGGCTCAGCCTAGGGGCGGTGGTTGAGGACTCCTACGACGTCCGGGGTCGTCCACGCGTGGAAACCTCCAACGGTGGGCCGAGGGCCGGTCAGTAGAGTGAAGCGCGTGACTCCTGACTCCGCGCCCCTCACCGACGCCGCGCCCGACCTGCACACCACCGCGGGCAAGCTCGCCGACCTCAAGGCCCGCTACCACGAGGCCGTGACGGCCAGCGGCGAGGCCGCCATAGCGAAGCAGCACGCGAAGGGCAAGAAGACGGCCCGCGAGCGCATCGACGAGCTGCTCGACCCGGGCTCGTTCGTCGAGCTCGACGAGTTCGTCCGACACCGCACCCACGCCTTCGGCATGGAGGCCAAGCGCCCCTACGGCGACGCCGTGGTGACGGGCACGGGCACGATCCACGGTCGTCAGGTGGCGGTCTACTCGCAGGACTTCACGATCTTCGGCGGGTCGCTCGGCGAGGTCGCCGGCGAGAAGATCATCAAGGTCATGCAGCTGGCCCTCAAGACGGGCGTGCCGATCATCGGCATCCTCGACTCGGGCGGAGCCCGCATCCAAGAGGGGGTCGTGGCGCTCGGCAAGTACGGCGAGATCTTCCGCCTGAACACCGCCGCGTCGGGGGTCATCCCGCAGATCTCGTTGATCATGGGCCCGGCGGCAGGAGGCGCGGTGTACTCCCCCGCGCTGACCGACTTCGTGATCATGGTCGACAAGACGAGCCACATGTTCGTCACCGGGCCCGACGTCATCAAGACCGTCACCGGCGAGGACGTCGGGTTCGAGGAGCTCGGCGGGGCCCTCACCCACAACAAGGTCTCGGGCGTCTCGCACTACCTGGCGAGCGACGAGGACGACGCCCTCGACTACGCGCGCTCGCTGCTGTCGTACCTGCCCGACAACAACCTGGCCGACCCGCACGTCTTCGACGTGCCCGTCGAGCTCGAGACGACCGACTTCGACCGCCAGCTGAACACGCTGATCCCCGACAGCCCGAACCAGCCCTACGACGTGATGACCGTCATCGAGCACGTCGTCGACGACGGTGAGTTCCTCGAGGTGCAGCCGCTGTTCGCGCCGAACATCGTCGTCGGCTTCGGCCGCGTCGAGGGCCGCCCGGTGGGCGTCATCGCCAACCAGCCATCGGCCATGGCCGGCACCCTCAACATCGAGGCGGGCGAGAAGGCGAGCCGGTTCGTCCGCTTCTGCGACGCGTTCAACATCCCGATCCTCACCCTCGTCGACGTGCCCGGCTATCTGCCGGGCACCGACCAGGAGTGGACCGGCGTCATCCGTCGTGGCGCCAAGCTGCTGTACGCCTACGCCGAGGCCACCGTGCCGCTCGTCACCGTGATCACGCGCAAGGCCTACGGCGGCGCCTACATCGTCATGGGGTCGAAGCAGCTCGGCGCCGACATCAACCTCGCCTGGCCCACGGCCGAGATCGCCGTGATGGGCGGGCAGGGTGCCGTCAACATCCTCTACCGCAACGAGATCAAGGCCGCCGCCGAGGCCGGCGAGGACGTCGCGGCCGTCCGCACGCGTCTCGCCAACGAGTACACGTACAACGTCGCGAGCCCGTTCCTGGCCGCAGAGCGCGGCGAGCTCGACGGGGTCGTCGAACCGGCTGCGACGCGGGTCGCCGTGGTGAAGGCCCTCCGGGCCCTGAAGACGAAGCGCGCCACGTTGCCGCCCAAGAAGCACGGGAACATCCCCCTGTGAGCGGTCGACACGCGGCCGGGGCCGCCGACCAGCCCGTCGAGACCGCGCCGGCATCCGTGCTGCGGGTCGTCGCCGGTGACCCGACGCCCGACGAGCTCGCCGCGATCACGGCGCTGCTCGCGGCCGTCGCCGCCGGCCGCACGGCGTCGTCGCCCGAGGCCGCACCCCTGCGGTCGTCCGCCTCGGCCTGGACCAGGTCGGCCAGGGCCCCGCGCCCCACGATCACGGCCGGCGAGGGCCGTTGGCGTGGATTCTCGGGCTGACGTGCCCTGAAGAGGGGTAGACGGGGTCATCCTCCCCCGGCTGTCCCCCTAAATGACGACTGTAGTCCGCGTCGCGAGGGGTCATAGTTGCTTCTGCTAGGTGTCTCTCTCAGAGTCACACCACCGAGCAGGAGCCGACTAGGGTAAGCGGGTTCCTGCCGGGGGGAGTCAGGGCGACATTCGGGTTGCCGCCCTGACTCAGGGTCTCGGAAGGGCCGGACGATCGTCCGGCCCTTCTCCCGTTCCGGCTGGGGTTGCCGTGCTCCGGGCCGTGCTCCGGTGGTCTTTCGTCGGGCGTCGGTCAGGGGGCCGAACGAGGGATCTGCAGCCAGAGCTGCACCTCGTCGCCGTCGTCGTCCTCTTCGGCGTCGGCGGAGACGCCTCGACCCAGGGCACTCGACGAGAGGTCCGCCGACCCGAGGCCCACGACCGTGACGGCGTCGTCCCCGCCGCCCTGGACGGTCCGCACGACGATGCGGTCGGCGGCCGACTCGCGAAGGGCCTCGGCGAGCACGCCGTGGACGCGACGGAGGTCGGCCGGGCCGAGGTCGTCGATGCCGCCCTCGTCGAGGAGGCTGACGACGGCGCCACGGCGACGGGCCGCCATGACCTCGCGCCGCACGTCGTCGTCCAGCAGCCGCCGCCCCCGGATCTCGTCGCGGATCGCGCCTTCGAGGTTCAGGCACTCCTGGCGTTCGTCGGGGGTGAGGTCGCCGTGCCGACGCACGATCGTCTGCAGCATGGGGCGGGCGGTGCGGCCCGTCTGCAGCAGCCGGTACTGGCGTTCGTTGACATGCGCCTCTTGCGCGGCCTGCCAGTCGGCCGCCTCGTGTTCGGCGAGGATGAACTCTCGCGTCTCGCGCCCAGCCCGGGTCAGCGTGCTCGACATGGCGTGGCTGAAGGCCACCCAGACGACGCTGCCCACGATGCCGAGCTCGGCGATCTGCTGGACCCCGGCCCAGAGCACGCCGTGCACGGCCATGAAGCCGACTCCGAACCAGGCGAAGCCCTGTCGACGACGGGTCGAGACGATCACCATGAGAGTGCCCACGGCGGCGACGTACCAGGTGGCGTACCCGTTCTT
Organism: Frigoribacterium sp. VKM Ac-1396; assembly: GCF_015350895.1. Taxonomy (NCBI): domain Bacteria; kingdom Bacillati; phylum Actinomycetota; class Actinomycetes; order Micrococcales; family Microbacteriaceae; genus Frigoribacterium; species Frigoribacterium sp. VKM Ac-1396. The sequence goes on from NZ_JADKSD010000001.1 coordinate 1,021,430, forward strand.
CACCGAGCTGTCGAGCTGCGACGTCACCACCAGGGGCAGGACGATGCTGACGGCCAGGCAGAACGAGGCCATCCAGACGGGCATGATCATGTGCTTGGTCGGCCACAGGACCGCCACGGTGGCGGCCGCGTACAGGGCCATGCACGCCAGCACCGGCAGCGGGTCGGCGACGCGGTCGACGGACGCCGCGGCGAGCACGAGGTGGTAGGCGGAGAAGACGGCGGCCAGCGAGACGATCAGCCAGCGGGGCACCGAGACCCTCATGCGGGTGCCTGCTCGACGGGCCAGCGCAGGCTGACGACGGTGCCGCGCCCCGGCGACGAGTCGATCGTGGCGAGCCCGCCGGCGTTGTTCAGCCGCTCGTGGATCGACACGCGCACCCCGAGGCGTTCCGTCGGCACCGAGGCCGGCTCGAAGCCCCGGCCCGTGTCGCCCACCTCGACGGTGGTGAGCCCGTCGCCGTCGTGTCGGACCTCGACCCAGCGGTCCACGCCGGGCCCTTCACCCGCGTGCTGCGAGCTGTTCACGAGGGCCTGCATCGCGGCGGAGTAGAGCGCCTCGGCGGCCGTGGACGGGATGCCCTCGTCGCCGAGCCGACTGCGGCGCACCTCGACCGGGACCCCGAGGTCGGCGATGGCGGCCTCGACCCGGTCGGCCATGCTCGCCAGCGACGTGTCGGACTCGTCGAACGGGGTCGTGCTCGCCGCCGCCGACAGGTGGGACATCGCGTTGCGGGCCATGTTCGTCGACAGGTCCCGCTCGTCGGGCGACCACGCCCTGGCCGCCTGGATGAAGGTCGTGAGGACGCTGTCGTGCACGATGGCGTCGACCTCGACCCGTTCGAGTTCGGTCGCGTGCTCGCGGATGGCCTCGGAGTAGCGGGCGACAGCGGTCGCCTGGGCCTGGTCGACGTTCGCCGCCGCCTGCCGCAGGATCACCACGAGGATGAGCACGGCACCGCCGAGCAGGATGGCGTACACGGAGTCGAGGGTCGCCCGCTGCGGGGACACCGCACCGCCCGAGGGCGTCAGGCGGATGAACCCGTAGACCGCGGGGGCGGCGAAGAGGTAGCCGCTGGCGATCCAGGTCGAGAACGCGGACGCCGCCGACGCCGTGGCGACCGTGCAGAGGTACCAGAGCCACGGCACGCCCGACTGGATGCGACTGGGATCGTCGACGGCCAGCGGCCAGGTCACGAGTGCGATCAGGTACGCGACGGCGACGAAGGCCTCGACCGTGGTGACGCCGCGTTGGACGAGGCTGGCGACCACGAGGGCCAGGAACCCGCCGAACATCGCCAGGCCGATGACCCAGGCCCAGGCGAGCTGCATGTCGTCGACCTGACCGAACATGTCGGGCAGGGCCTGCAGGCCGAACACGAGACCGGCCGCGGCGATGATCCGCCCCAGCACCTTGTCGAGGAGGGCGCGGCTGATGGGGTTGCGCGGGGGCCGCAGGGCCCCGAGCGGGATCGGGGCGCTCAGTCGGCCCTCAGCGGCCATCGCCGCCGTCCGCGTCGAGACCCGGCAGGATGCCGTCCTCGACCGCACGGCGCAGCAGGTCGACCTTGGTCGGTGCCGGGCGACCGACCTCGACGTACTTGACGCGGATGCGGTCGAGGTACTCGCGGGCCGTGGAGTAGCCGATGCCGAGCTGCTGGGCGGCGAGCTTGAGCGGCAGGCCCGAGGCGTAGAGGTGCAGGATCTCGCGTTCGCGGCGCCCGAGCTGCGCCTTCGCGAAGTCGCGGTCGGCGTCGATGGCGCTGGCCCACTCGAGGTTGTTGAGGACGTCGCCCCGCGCGACGGTCGCGACGGCGGCCATGACCGTCTTGGTCGCGGACGACTTCGGGATCACCCCGGCCGCACCGGCGGCGAGCGCCTCGCGGACCGAGGCCACGCGGTCGGCGATGCTGTGGACGAGGACGGCCGACCCGGTGGCCTGCACCCGCTTGACGTTCTCGGTGACGGTCGACCCGTCGCCGAGGGACAGGTCGAGCACGACCACGTCGACCTCGCGCCCGGCGAGGTTCTCGACGAACTCCTGCACGCCGGCGGCCGTCAGGACGACGTCGAAGCCCTCGTTCTGGCAGGCGGCCTGGATGCCGAGCCGCACCGACTCGTGGTCGTCGACGATGGCGACCCGGACGGGAGCGGTCGGGCGGGGCGCGGTGGGGGTCTCGGTCGAGAGGTCTGACACGGTGGTCCTTCGTTCGGCGTGCGTCTGGCCCTGAACCCCAGGCGTGCACGGGGTACATCGTACCGGGATCGGTGCTCAGGCAGGCAGCAGGCGCACCACCGTCTCGACGTGGTGCGTGTTCGGGAAGAGGTCGTAGGCCTGCAGGGCGTCCAGCCGGTAGCCCCGCTCGGCGAAGAGGGCGACGTCGCGGGCGAGGGCGACGGGGTCGCAGGCGACGTACACCACCTGGGCGGGCCCGAGGGCCGCGATCTCGGTGACCACGTCACGCCCGGCGCCCGACCGGGGCGGGTCGAGCACGATCGTCGCGTGCGCGAGGCGCTCGCGCTCGGCGCCGCCGGCCTGGGACGCCGTCTGACGCAGCCACCGCTCGACGCGTCCGGTCACGGCCGCCGCACCGATCCACTCGGCCAGGTTCTCGGCGGCGTGCTCGGTGGCGCGCTCGTCGCTCTCGACGCTGGTGATGCGCGTGCCCGCGCCGAAGCGGTCCCCGACGGCCGCGGCCAGCAGCCCGACCCCGCCGTAGAGGTCGAGGTTGGCGGCCTTCGGGTCGAAGCGGTCGGGGTCGATCATCGTCTGCACGGCGGTGGTGAGCGTGGCCGCGGCCTCGCGGTGCACCTGCCAGAACCCGCCGTCGTCGAGGCGGAACTCGCGCTCGCCGACGACCTCGGTGATGGTCGAGCGGGCCTGACGACCGATGATCAGGCGGGCGCCGCCCACGCTCGGGGCGACGACGTCGACGTGCTCCTCGCCGGGGAAGGCGTCGCCGAGCGGAGCCACCTCGGCGACCTCGGGCGAGGCGAGGGGCAGGTCGGGCACGGGGACGACCCGGTGCGACCGGGCGGCGTACTGGCCCGGGCGGCCGTCGGCGTCGAGGTGCAGCCGGAGGCGCGTGCGCCACCCCGTGCCTCGTCGCTCGTCGTCGCCGGGCAACGCCTCGACCGTGACGCGCCCGTCGGCGTCGGCGACGCCGCCCATCCGCGAGAGCGCGTCGACGACGACCTGCCGCTTCAGTTCGCGCTGGTGCGAGAGCTCGACGTGGCCGAACTCGGCGCCGCCGGCACGGTCGGCGGGATCGACCTCGAGGGCGGCCGCACCCCAGACGTGCGGGCGTCGGTGTTCGCTGGCCTCGAGGACGCGCACGGTGTCGGCCCGCCAGAACGACTTCTTGCGGTCGTCGGCGATGCGCGCGACGACCCTCTCGCCGGGCAGCGTGTCGGTGACGAACACCACCCGCCCGTCGAGGCGCGCCACCGAGATGCCCCCGTGTGCGATGCCCGTCACGTCCAGTTCGACCTCACGGCCCAGCATGTCTCCCATGCGTCGAGTCTGACAGGCTGGGCGGCATGACCGTCCCGCTCTACCTGGCCAGCACCTCCCCTGCCCGCCTCGCCCTGCTGCGCGCCGCCGGCGTCGAGCCGGTGCTGATCAGCCCCGGCGTGGACGAAGAGGCCGCGGTCGACGTCGAGGCCGGCCGGCTCGGCCGGCCGCTCACGGCGGCCGAGACCGTGCAGCACCTGGCGCGGCTCAAGGCCGAGGCGGTGCTCGACGTGACGATCGACGGCCGCCCCCTCGACGGGTTGGTGCTCGGCGGCGACAGCGCCTTCGAGTTCGACGGCGAGGTGCACGGCAAGCCGCACGAGCCCGCCCTGGCACTCGACCGCTGGCGCCGGATGGCCGCGGTCGGCCACGGCACCCTCTGGTCGGGCCACTGGCTGGTCGACCACCGCGGCGGCGCGCCACGCACCGGCGACGAGCACCCCTCAGGAGGCGCGGGCCGGGTCGCGAGCGCGTCCCTCACCTTCGCCGACGACCTCGACCCGCGCGAGCTCGCCGCCTACGTCGAGACCGGCGAGCCGCTCGAGGTGGCCGGCGCCTTCACGATCGACGGCCGGGCCTCGGCGTTCATCACGCACATCGAGGGCACGCCGAGCGCCGTGGTCGGCCTCTCGGTGCCGGTGCTGCGGTCGCTCGTCCGGGGCTTCGGCGTGCCGTGGCACGAGCTGTGGACCTCGCCGACCGCAGGCTCCTTGTAGGTTCTGCCCCGCGCCTCCTCGTCCTTTTTGTGCACGTCAGCCAAAGGCAGGTGCGGAGGGCGCAATAGGGTGGGGAACTATGCCGCGTATCAGCAAGGTCCTCATCGCCAACCGTGGAGAGATCGCCGTCCGCGTGATCCGCGCCGCACGTGACGCCGGCATCGGCTCCGTGGCGGTCTACGCCGACCAGGACCGCGACGCCCAGCACGCCCGCCTCGCCGACGAGGCCTACGCCCTGGGCGGCACCACGAGCGCCGAGACGTACCTCGTCATCGACAAGATCCTGTCGGTCGCCCGCCGCTCGGGGGCCGACGCCGTCCACCCCGGCTACGGGTTCCTCGCCGAGAACGCCGACTTCGCCCGCGCCGTCGAGGCGGCCGGCCTGGTCTGGATCGGCCCCTCCCCCGAGGCCATCGAGCAGCTCGGCGACAAGGTCTCAGCCCGCCACATCGCCGAGCGCGTCGGGGCTCCCCTCGCCCCCGGCACCCTGAACCCCGTCTCGGGCGCCGACGAGGTGCTCGACTTCGTCGACCAGCACGGCCTGCCCGTCGCCATCAAGGCGGCCTTCGGCGGAGGCGGGCGCGGCCTCAAGGTCGCCCGCACCCGCGACGGGGTGCCCGAGCTCTTCGACTCGGCCACCCGTGAGGCCGTCGCCGCCTTCGGCCGCGGCGAGTGCTTCGTCGAGAAGTACCTCGACCAGCCCCGCCACGTCGAGACCCAGTGCCTCGCCGACGCCCACGGCAACGTCGTGGTCGTCTCGACCCGCGACTGCTCGCTGCAGCGCCGCCACCAGAAGCTCGTCGAAGAGGCCCCCGCCCCGTTCTTGACCGACGAGCAGACCACGCAGCTGTACGAGGCGTCGAAGGCCATCCTCCGCGAGGTCGGCTACGTCGGCGCCGGCACCTGCGAGTTCTTGATCGGCAAGGACGGCACCGTGTCGTTCCTCGAGGTGAACACGCGCCTGCAGGTCGAGCACCCCGTGTCCGAAGAGGTCACGGGCATCGACCTCGTCCGCGAGCAGTTCCGGCTCGCCGAGGGCGGCGTGCTCGACTACGACGACCCCGAGGCGCGCGGCCACTCGTTCGAGTTCCGCATCAACGGCGAGGACGCCGGCCGCGGCTTCATGCCCGCCCCGGGCCCGATCCACGTCTTCAAGGCACCGGGCGGCCCCGGCGTCCGCGTCGACAGCGGCGTCCAGGCGGGCGACGAGATCAGCGGGTCGTTCGACTCGTTGCTCGCGAAGCTGATCGTCACCGGGTCGTCGCGCGAGGACGCGCTCGAGCGCTCGCGCCGGGCCCTCGCCGAGTTCGAGGTGGCCGGCCTGCCGACCGTCCTGCCCTTCCACCGCGCGATCGTCGACGACCCGGCGTTCGCCCCCGCGGACGGTCGGCCGTTCTCGATCTACACCCGGTGGATCGAGACCGAGTTCGACAACACCATCCCCGCGTGGAGCGGCGAGGCCGAGGCCCCGCGCCCGGCCGACGAACGCGACACCGTCGTGGTCGAGGTCGCCGGCAAGCGACTCGAGGTCTCGTTGCCGGCCGATCTCGGGTCGCGCACCGCGCCTCCTGCGGTGGCCCCGAAGCGCCGCGGCGCGTCCCGCTCGACCGTCGTCACCGCCACGGGCGCCGAGGTCAAGGCTCCCATGCAGGCCACCGTCGTCAAGCTCGCCGTCGAGGCGGGCCAGCAGGTCGTCAAGGGCGACCTCGTGCTCGTGCTCGAGGCCATGAAGATGGAGCAGCCCGTCGCCGCGCACCGCGACGGCACCGTCTCGGGCATCTCGGCCGTCGTCGGCGAGACCGTCTCGTCGGGGCACGTCCTGCTCAGCATCGACTGAGGCGTGCGACGGGCCCCGGCCCGACCGGGGTGCCGGGTCGGCAGACCCTAGAGTGGACGCCATGTCTGAGACCACCATGCACCCGCTCGACGACCGCGCCGCCGACCCCTTCGAGGTCGCCCGCACCGCCGCCGCCGAGATCGCCGAGAAGACCGGCGTCGCCCGGCACGACGTCGCCCTGACCCTGGGCAGCGGTTGGGCCAAGGCCGCCGACCTGATCGGCGAGACCGTCGCCGAGATCCCGGCGACCGAGATCACCGGCTTCGCCGCGTCGGCCGTCGTGGGCCACACGAGCTCGATCCGCAGCATCGCCCTGCCCTCGGGCAAGCACGCCCTCGTCATGGGTGCCCGCACGCACTACTACGAGGGGCACGGCGTCCGTCGCGTCGTGCACGGCGTCCGCACCGCCGCCGCGACCGGCGCCACCACGATGATCCTGACGAACGGGGCCGGCGGCATCAGGGAGACGTGGAAGCCGGGCACCCCCGTGCTCATCAGCGACCACATCAACCTCACGGCCGACTCGCCGCTCGAGGGCGCGACGTTCATCGACCTGACCGACCTGTACTCGTCGCGGCTGCGCGACGTCGCCCGCGGCATCGACCCCGACCTCGACGAGGGCGTCTACACGCAGTTCCGCGGACCGCACTACGAGACGCCGGCCGAGGTGCAGATGGCCAAGGCGATCGGCGGCCACATCGTCGGCATGTCGACGGCGCTCGAGGCGATCGCCGCCCGCCAGGCCGGCATGGAGGTGCTCGGCATGTCGCTGATCACGAACCTGGCCGCGGGCATCCAGAAGACCCCCCTCAGCCACGCCGAGGTGCTCGAGGCCGGCCGCGACGCCGAGGCCAAGATCAGCGACCTCCTCGCCCGGATCGTGGCGGCCCTGTGAGCGGCCCGCTGGGCGGCGACCTCGACGGGTTGATCGCGACGGCCACGGCCTGGCGCGACCAGGACCCGGACGACGAGACCCGCGACGAACTCGACCGCTTGCTGACCCGGGCGACCTCGTCCGACGACCGCGCCGACGCCGACGCCGACGCCACCGCCGTCGCCGTCGCCGAGCTCGCCGACCGCTTCGCGGGCCGCCTGCAGTTCGGCACCGCCGGCCTCCGTGGCGCCCTCGGCTCGGGCTCGAACCGCATGAACCGGGTGCTCGTCGCGCAGGCCGCCGCCGGCTTCGCCGCTTTCCTGCTCGGTCGCGAGTCGCACCCCTCGATCGTCATCGGTTACGACGGCCGCAAGAACTCCGACGTGTTCGCCCGTGACACCGCCGAGATCATGGCCGCCGCCGGGGTGGCCGCGACGATCCTGCCCCGCGCCCTGCCGACCCCGGTGCTCGCCTTCGCCGTCCGCCACCTCGACGTCAGCGCCGGCGTCATGGTCACCGCCAGCCACAACCCCCCGCAGGACAACGGCTACAAGGTCTACCTCGGCGGCGTCGACGCCGGGTCGCAGATCGTGTCGCCCGTCGACGGCGAGATCGCGGCCGAGATCGAGCGGGCCGCCCAGTCCCCCGTCACCGACCTGCCCCGGTCGGACGACTACCGTGAGGCCGGCGACGACCTCGTCATGGAGTACGTCCGCCGGACGGCCGCCGTCGCCGGCACCGCCTCGAGCGGCCGCCAGCCCCGCGTCGTCTACACCGCGATGCACGGGGTCGGGTGGGAGGTCGCGCGCCGGGTCTTCGCCACCGCGGGCTTCGCCGAGCCGATCCCGGTCAGCGAGCAGAGCGCCCCCGACCCGGCCTTCCCGACCGTGGCCTTCCCGAACCCCGAAGAACCCGGCGCCATGGACCTCTCGTTCGCGACCGCCGACCGCGTCGAGGCCGACCTCGTCATCGCGAACGACCCCGACGCCGACCGGCTCGCCGTGGCGATCCCCGTCGAGGGCGGCTGGCGGCGCCTCAGCGGCAACGAGGTCGGCTCGCTGCTCGGCTGGCGTGCCGCCGAACGCGCCCGCCGCGACGACCGTGACGGCACGCTGGCCGCGAGCATCGTCTCGTCGCCCGCCCTGCGCGAGATCGCCCGGGTGCACGGGCTCGACTACGTCGACACCCTGACGGGATTCAAGTGGGTGTCGCGCGTGGGTGGCCTGATCTACGGCTACGAAGAGGCGCTCGGCTACCTCGTCGACCCCGACGTCGTCCGCGACAAGGACGGCATCTCGGCGGCCGTCGACCTGCTCGCCCTCGCGACCGAGCTGCACACCGCCGGGTCGAACCTCGCCGAGCACCTCGTCGCCTTCGACGAGCGCTTCGGGGCGTACGCGTCGTCGCAGATCTCGATCCGCGTGGACGACCTCGCCACGATCACGGCCCTCACGGCGCGTCTCCGACAGCAGCCCCCGTCGACCATCGGCTCGCACCGGGTCGACCACGTCGACGACTTCCGTGACGGGTTCGGGTCGTTCCCCGCGGGCGACGTGCTGCGGTACTGGCTGACCGACGGCTCGCGGGTCATCGTCCGCCCGAGCGGCACCGAGCCCAAGCTCAAGGTCTACATCGACGCGTCGAGCACCGAGGGCGACGCCGTGGCCCGCCGGGCGGCGGCCGAGGCCGCCGTGGCCGACCTCGACGCCGGCATGCGCGAGCTGCTGGCCTGACGCCGGGGGCGGCGACCGCCCCGACGACGTGAGAGACCCCGGAGGCGCAGGTCGCGCCTCCGGGGTCTCTCACGTCGGCGACTCAGCCGAGCGACTTCTGCAGCTTCTCGGTGAGCTCGGCCTGGTCGAAGTGGTTCTGGATGACGATGACGTCGGCGAAGGTCGACCCGATGGCCTCGACGAACTCGGCCGAGGTGAGGATGACCTGGGCGTCGTCGCCGACGGACGCGATCGAGCCGATGTCGGCCGCGACCACGTCGGCCTCGATGTCGAGCTTGGCCAGGACGCGCTCGGCGTTGACCTTGAGGATTCCGCTGCTGCCGATGCCGGCGCCGCAGATGGTGACGATCTTCATGGGGGTCTCGATCTGTCGAGGGCGGATCAGGCGGGGACGCCCATCAGCCGACGCACCTCGTCGACCGAGGTGGCGGCCGCGAGGGCGGGGATGACGGAGGCCTCGTTGAAGACGTTCGCGAGGTCGGCGATCGACTCGAGGTGACCGCCGACGGTGACGATCGCGAGGCCGAGCACGACGCTGACCGGGTCGTTGTGCGGGTGCCCGAACGGCACCGGTTCGGCCAGGGTGACGACCGCCAGCCCGTCACGCACGACGGCGTCACCGGGGCGGGCGTGCGCGAGCACCAGCCCCGGGGCGATGACGACGTAGGGGCCGTGCTCGTCGATCATGCGGACCATCTCGTCGCCGTAGCCCTCGTGGGCCGCGCCCGAGTCGACCAGGGCCCGACCGGCGACGTGCACGGCCTCACGCCAGTCGGCGACGCGGGCACCGATCACGACGGCTTCGTCGGGCAGCGGAGGGAGCGACATGGTCAGGCCCCCTCGAAGCCGGCCGTGATGCGGTCGGCCAGCGCCTCGCGCTCTTCGAGGGGCAGGAAGCACGACGCGGCGGCGTTGAGCTGGAACGTCTCGTGGTCGTCGAGGTCGTAGTCGAACGCCTGGCTGAGCAGGGCGAGCTCTTTGCACAGGCTCGTGTCGCTCATCAGGCGGTTGTCGGTGTTCACCGTCACGCCGTAGCCGAGCTGGTAGAGCAGGTCGAACGGGTGGTCGTCGAGGTCGGTGCCCCAGGCCGCGATCGCTCCGGTCTGCAGGTTCGACTGGGGCGACAGCTCGAGCGGGATCTCGCGGTCGCGCACCCACGACGCGACCGGCCCGATCTCGACCGTGGTCGCCGCGCCCTTGCTCGCGACCACGCGGATGTCTTCGGCGATGCGGACGCCGTGACCGAGGCGCAGGGCCCGCCCGTCGATGAGGGCGCCGCGGATGCTGTCGAGACCGTCGGCCTCGCCCGCGTGCACGGTGACCGGCATGAACTCGCGGGCCAGCAGGTCGAAGGCGACCCGGTGGTCGGCGGCCGGGTACCCGGCCTCGGGCCCGGCGATGTCGAAGGCCAGCACGCCCGTCTCGCGGTGGCGGACGGCGAGCTGAGCGATCTCGAGCGAGCGACCCTCGTGACGCAGGGCGCTGAGGATCTGGCCGACCGAGATCTCGTAGCCGTCGGCCGCCAGCGAGGCCACCGCCGACGTGAAGCCCGCCTGCACCGCCTCGACGGCCTGGTCGAGCGTGAGCCCCTGACGCTGGTGTTGCTCGGGGGCCCAGCGGACCTCGGCGTGGACGACCCCGTCGGCGGCCAGGTCGAGGACGAACTCGTGGGCGACGCGGGTGAGCTGGTCGGCGGTCTGCATGACGGCGACGGTCAGTTCGAAGGTCGCCAGGTAGTCGACCAGGTTGCCGGAGTCGGCGGCCTCGACGAACCAGCGGCGCAGCGCCTCGGGCTCGGAGGCGGGCAGCTCGACGCCGGCCTCGCGGGCCAGCTCGACGATCGTCTCGGGTCGGAGGCCCCCGTCGAGGTGGTCGTGCAACGACACCTTGGGCAGGGCCGCGAGGCGCGGGCCCCCGTTCGGCAGTCGGTAGTCCTTGTCGGGAGCGCTCATGCCCCCAATCTACTAGCGGTCCGGGCGACGACTCTGGACGCGCGCCACGAGACGGGTGCGCGGGCGTCGCGAACCGGCACCGCGCCTCCTGGGCGGAGGCGGGGTGCCGGCTCGGGGCCTCGGGCGCGGCGGGGTCAGCCGACGCGCTCGGCGACGATGGTGCGCGCCGCAGGGGCCTCGTCGCCGATCGTCCAGGCGCCGTCGACGGCCTCGAGCGCACGCTCGAAGCGGCCGGGCTCGTCGGTGTGCAGCGTGAAGAGCGGCTGCCCCTCGGTGACGCGGTCGCCGGGCTTGGCGTGCAGCTCGATGCCGGCGGCGGCCTGCACCGGGTCCTGCTTGCGGGCGCGACCGGCACCGAGGCGCCAGGCACCGATGCCGAACGGCAGCGCGTGCTGCTCGGTCAGGTAGCCGCTGCTCGCGGCCGTCACCACGTGCGTCTCGCGGGCCGTGGGCAGCGCCGCGTCGGGGTCGCCGCCCTGGGCACGGATCATGCGCTTCCAGGCGTCCATCGCACGACCGTCGTCGAGGGCGGCCTCGACGTCGGCGTCGGGCCGGCCCGCGAGGGTCAGCATCTCGCGGGCGAGGGCGACCGTCAGCTCGCGGATGTCGGCGGGACCGCCGCCGGCGAGGGTCTCGACCGACTCGCGGACCTCGAGGGCGTTGCCGATGGTCAGGCCGAGCGGCACGTTCATGTCGGTGAGCAGCGCCGTGGTCGCGACGCCGGCGTCGGTGCCGAGGTCGACCATGGTGCGGGCCAGCTCACGCGAGCGCTCGATGTCCTGGATGAAGGCGCCCGAGCCGAACTTGACGTCGAGCACGAGGGCCGCCGTGCCCTCGGCGATCTTCTTGCTCATGATCGACGACGCGATCAACGGGATGGCCTCGACCGTGCCCGTGATGTCGCGCAGGGCGTACAGCTTGCCGTCGGCGGGGGCGAGGCCCGAACCCGCGGCGCAGACCACGGCCCCGCTGTCGGCCATGATCTCGCGCATGCGCTCGTTCGAGATCGACGCCTGCCACCCCGGGATCGACTCGAGCTTGTCGAGCGTGCCGCCGGTGTGGCCGAGGCCACGACCCGAGAGCTGCGGCACGGCGACGCCGAACGAGGCCACCAGGGGGGCGAGCGGCAGGGTGATCTTGTCGCCGACCCCACCCGTGGAGTGCTTGTCGACGGTCGTCTTGCCGAGCCCGGCGAAGTCCATCGTCTCGCCCGATCGGATCATCGCCATCGTCATGTCGCGGATCTCGCGGCGCTCCATGCCGTTCAAGAAGATCGCCATGGTCAGCGCCGACATCTGCTCGTCGGCGACGTAGCCCCGGGTGTACGCGTCGATCAGCCAGTCGATCTGCTCGGTGCTGAGGGCGTCCCCGCCCCGCTTGACGCGGATGAGGTCGACGGTGTCGAAGGGTTCGACGGCGTTCTGGGTCACGGTGGGGCTCCTAGCGGTGGTGCGATGGGTGGTGCGACGGCGCGACCACGGGGTCGCGACCGGGACGGACGAGGAGGCGCGGGTCAGCCCTGCGAGGCGCGGTACGCCTCGAGCTGCCGCGGCCCGAACGCGTCGGGGATGACCTCGTCGATGGTCTTGAAGCCCGAGACGGTGTCGAGCACCATGGCCTCGTCGGAGTGTTCGTAGAGCAGCTGCCGGCAGCGACCGCAGGGCATCAGCACCCCGCCGTTGCCGTCGACGCAGGCGAAGGCGACCAGGCGGCCGCCACCCGACATGACGAGGTCGGACACCAGTGAGCACTCGGCGCAGAGGGTGATGCCGTACGAGGCGTTCTCGACGTTGCAGCCCGAGACGACGCGGCCGTCGTCGGTGACGGCCGCAGCCCCCACGGGGAACTTCGAGTAGGGCACGTATGCCTTGCGCATGGCGGCCCTCGCGGCCTCGCGGAGGGCGTCCCAGTCGGTCTCGGCGACGACCGACGCGCTGCTGCGGCCCGTCACGACTTGATGTACGGCTTGCCGGAGGCCGCGGGGCCCCGGGACTGCCCGACCAGGCCGGCGACCGCGAAGATCGTCACGACGTACGGCAGCATGAGCATGAACTCGCTGGGCACCGGCGAGCCGATGGCCCCGAGCACGTTCTGCAGGTTGCTCGCGAAGCCGAACAGCAGCGCGGCGAGCGTGGCCCGGATGGGGTCCCAGCGGCCGAAGATGACCGCCGCCAGGGCGATGAAGCCCGCGCCTGCCGTCATCTCTTTCTGGAAGTTGCCGAGCGAGCCGAGGGTGAAGTACGCACCGCCGAGACCGGCGATGGCCCCCGCGAGCGAGACGTTCCAGAAGCGGGTGGCGTTGACCTTGATGCCCACGGTGTCGGCCGCCTGCGGGTGCTCGCCGACCGAGCGGAGGCGCAGCCCCCACCGGGTGCGGAACAACCCGTAGAAGACGACCGCGATCGCGACGTACATGAGGTACACGATGATCGTCTGCCGGAAGAAGACCGGCCCGACGATCGGGATCTGGCTGAGGACCGGGACGTCGAGCTGCGGGAAGCGCACGCCGCGGTTCAGCGACTCGGACTTCGAGAGCACCTGCGAGTACAAGAAGCTCGTCAGGCCGGTCACCAGCACGTTGAGCACGACGCCGACGATGACCTGGTCGACGATGTAGCGGATGCTGAAGACCGCGAGCACCATCGAGACCAGCACGCCGGCGATCATCGCGCCGATCAGGCCGACGTAGGCCGATCCGGTCGCCGAGGCGATCATCGCCGAGACGAAGGCGCCGGCCAGCAGCTGCCCCTCGATCGCGACGTTGACGACGCCCACGCGCTCGCTGATCACGCCGCCCAGCGCGCCGAAGATCAGCGGCGTGCTGAGCGCGAGAGCACCGAGCAGCAGACCTGGCACCGGGATCGTCTGGCCGGCGCTCGCCCAGGTGAGGAAGCCCAGCAGGAAGAGCACGCCGAAGACGGCGACCAACCAGATCGGCACCTTCTCGAAGCGCACCGCGCGGAGGACCGCGACGACGGTGACCACGGCGAGCAGCACCGTCAGCACGACGCCGGTGACGGTCGACGGGAGGACGGCGTCGGGCAGGGCGAAGAAGTCCGTCGCGGTCGAGAGCCGGAACGTGCTCTCGCCCTCACGGGCCAGGCCGATGAACAGCACCGCCGCGATGAGCGTGAAGATCGCGAAGGCGATCGGGGCCTTGAGGCTGCGGGTCGAGGCCCGGGCCAGGTCGGGCGACGGTGCGGCGGGGACCGCGGCGTCGGGGGTGAGCGTGCTCACTTGGTGACCACCGCCTCCTTGTTCGAGGCCTTGCGCACCGGGCGGAGGCCCGGGGCCGGCAGACGGAAGATCGCTCGGACCAGCGGGGGCGCGGCCACGAACAACACGATGAGGGACTGCACGACGAGCACGATGTCGATCGGGACGCCGTTCGCCGCCTGCATCGAGTAGCCGCCGGCCTTGAGCGCGCCGAACAGGACGCCGGCGCCGAACACGCCCCACGGCCGGGACCGACCGAGCAGCGCCACGGTGATGGCGTCGAAGCCGATGCCCGCGTCGATGCCCGAGGTGAAGCCGCTGGTCAGCGTGCCGAGCACCTGGGTCGACCCCGCGACGCCCGCGAGGGCACCCGAGATGAGCATCGCGTAGAGGTAGATGTTCTTGACGTTCATGCCCGCCGTGCGTGCGGCGTGCGGGTTCTCGCCCACGGCCCGGAACCGGAAGCCCAGCGTCGACCGGTTGATCAGCCACCAGACGACCGCCGTGATCACGATGACGAGCACGAAGCCCCAGTTGAGGTTGTACCGCGAGCCGAACAGGTCGGGCAGGATCGCCGTGTCGAGCGTCGCCGGCGACTTCGGGTTCGCGCTGCCGGGCGCCTGCAACAGGCCCTGCGTCCGCAGCATGAAGGCCAGCAGGTAGAAGGCGATGTAGTTGAGCATGATCGTGAGGATCACCTCGTGGGCACCGGTGCGGGCCTTGAGCAGACCGACGATGCCACCCCAGAGCGCACCCACGGCGATGCCGGCCGCGAGGGCGAGCGGCAGGTGGAGCGCCAGCGGCAGGTGGAACGAGAAGCCCACCCAGCCGGCGGCCGCCGCCGCCATCAGCATCTGACCGCGGGCACCGATGTTGAACAGGCCGACGCGGAACGCCACGGCGACGCCGAGACCGGCGGCGATGAGGGGCACGGCGTAGTTGAGCGTCTCGGTCAGGGGGCGGATGCCCGCCGCGAAGCCGTCGACCCGGAAGTTGTAGACCGCGCCCTGGAAGAGCGACGAGTACGACCCGCCGACCGACGCCCAGAACGCCTGGAAGAAGTCGGCCGGCCGCGAGAAGAAGTAGCCCAGGGTGCCCTGGACGGTCGTGTCGGTGAAGCCGATCAGCAGGCCGGACACGACGAGCGCGAGCACGACGGCGAGCACCGAGATGGCGGCGTTGCCGGTCGTGATCTCCCTCAGGAGGCGCGAGCCGCGTCCCTCGGTCGACTCCGGTGCCGACGGGGCGGGTGGGGTGCCCGGCCCCTGCGTGGTGGTCGTGGCGTCGGTCACGCTGCCTGCTCCGTTCCGTGCGGCATCTCGCCGGCCATCATGAGCCCCAGCACGTCGCGGGGGGTGTCCGCCGGCACGATGCCGACGATGGTGCCGCGGTACATCACGGCGATGCGGTCGGCCAGGGCGGCGACCTCGTCGAGCTCGGTCGAGACGACGATGACGGGGACGCCCTGGTCGCGGGTCTCGACGATGCGCTTGTGCACGAACTCGATCGAGCCCACGTCGATGCCGCGGGTGGGCTGGGCCGCGACGAAGAGCCGGAGGTCGCGGCTGAGCTCACGCGCCAGGACGACCTTCTGCTGGTTGCCCCCCGAGAGACGGCCGGCCGGTGTGGTGATGCCCTGGGTCCGGATGTCGAACTCCTTCACCTTGGCGACCGCGAACGCCGCGAGCTCGGACAGCCTGAGCGACCCGCGCTTCACGAACGGACCGGACTGCGACCGGTCGAGCATGAGGTTCTCGGCGACGGTGAACTCGCCGACGAGGCCGTCCTGGTTGCGGTCCTCGGGGACGAAGCCGACGCCGGCGTCGAGCACCTGGCGGACGCTTCGGCCCGTGATGTCGCGTCCGTCGAGCGACACCCGGCCCTCGACCCGGGGCTGGAGGCCGAGGATGGCCTCGGTCAGCTCGGTCTGGCCGTTGCCCTGGACCCCCGCGATGGCGAGGATCTCGCCTCGACGGACCTCGAACGAGACGTCGTCGACGACGACCTGCCCGATGGGGTCGACGACCCGCAGGTTCTCGACGACGAGGGCGGGACCACCGGCCTCGGCCGGCGCCTTCTGGACGGTCAGCTCGACGGCGCGGCCGACCATGAGCGAGGCGAGCTCGGCGTTCGAGGCACTCGGCTCGGCCTCGCCGACGACCTTGCCGAGGCGGATGACGGTGATGCGCGTCGCGACCTCGCGGACCTCGCGGAGCTTGTGGGTGATGAAGACGATCGCGGTGCCCGCGTCACGCAGCTGACGCATGATGACCATCAGCTCGTCGGTCTCTTGCGGGGTGAGGACGGCCGTGGGCTCGTCGAACACGAGCACCTTCGCGTCACGCGAGAGGGCCTTGATGATCTCGACGCGCTGCTGGACGCCGACGGGCAGCTCTTCGACGAGGGCGTCGGGGTCGATGTCGAAACCGAACCGACCGCTGATCTCGCGCACCTTCGCGCGGGCCGCGGCGAGGTCGAGGCGACCACCGGCCTTGGTCTCTTCGTGACCGAGCATGACGTTCTCGGCGACGGTGAAGACGGGGACGAGCATGAAGTGCTGGTGCACCATGCCGATGCCGGCGCCCATCGCGTCGCCCGGGCCGGAGAAGTGCTGGACGGCGTCGTCGAGCAGGATGTCGCCCTCGTCGGCCTGGTACAGGCCGTAGAGCACGTTCATCAGCGTGGACTTGCCGGCGCCGTTCTCACCGAGGAGGCAGTGGATCTCGCCCGGTTCGACGGTCAGGCTGATGTGGTCGTTGGCGGTCAGTGCGCCGAATCGCTTGGTGATGCCCCGCAGTTCGAGCTTCATCTCAGGTGGCTACCTCGGGTCTAGGCATTCGGGTGGGGTCGGGCGGCGCCGGGTCGGCGGCCCGCCCACGGGCGTTGAGAGGGCCGGGAGCGACGGGGTGACCGTCGCTCCCGGCCCTGGGTCAGTCGATGCTAATCGATGACGGGAGGTGCGCTCGTCAGCTCGTCAGGGCAGAGGGCGACTCGACCGTGATCGAACCGTCGATGATGCCGGCCTTGATCGTGTCGAGCTCGTCCTGCAGGCCACCGTCGACCTTGTCGGCGTAGTCGTGGAACGGCGCGATGCCGACGCCGTCGTTCTCGAGGGTGCCCACGTACGGGGTGCTCGAGAACTGGTCCTCGCTGGCCTGCGTGACGACCGCGTCGGTCGCCTGCTTGATGCCCTTGAGCACCGAGGTGAGGAACAGGTCGGCGTTGGCCGTGTCGGTCTCGTAGGTGTCGCTGTCGGCGCCGACCAGGACGACGTCCTTGCCGGAGTCGCGGATCGCCTCGGCGGCGCTCTGGTAGATCGGACCGCCGACCGGCAGGATCACGTCGGCGTTCTGGTCGATGAGCGTCTGGGCGCTCTGCTTGGCCGTGGTGCCCGCCTCGAAGCCACCGGTGAAGGTGCCGTTCTGCGAGTCGACGTCCCAGCCGACGACCTTCACGTCTTCGCTCTTCTGCTCGTTGTAGTACTTCACGCCGTCCGCGAAGCCGTCCATGAAGATCGTGACGGTCGGGAACTGCATGCCGCCGAAGGTGCCGACGACGCCGGTCTTCGAGTAGCTGGCGGCCGCGTAGCCCGCGAGGAACGCGGCCTCGGAGGTGTTGAACGTGATCGGCTGCACGTTGTCGGCGGTGATCGACGCGTCGTCGATGGTGGCGTAGTTGATGTTCGGGTTCGCCTCGGCGGCCGCCTTCGTGGCGTCGGCCAGCGCGAAGCCGACCGTGACGATCAGGTTGCAGCCCTGGTCGGCGAGGTTGGACAGGTTGGCGTCGTAGACGGTCTCGTCGGCCGACTCGACGGTCTTCGGCGTCGCACCGATGGTGTCGGCCGCCTCGTTGAGACCTTCGTAGCCGAGCTGGTTGAACGACTTGTCGTCGAAGCCGCCGGCGTCGGAGACCATGCAAGGGACGAAGTCGCTCGAGGCGCCGCTGGTCGAACCAGAGCCGCTCTCGGGGGCCGAGGCACAGCCGGCCAGGATGACGGCGGTGCTCGCCAGGGCGAGGCCGCTGAGCACGGCCTTGCGCGCAGTTGTAGTCAAGTTGTCCTCCAGGGTGCAGCCCGGCACGAGGCGCGCCGGGTGGGTATGGCTGACAGGTTACCTACTGTGACGAGCGCCGATGACCGTCGGGTGCTAGTGATGCCGAGGCGTTACACAGTCGCGACCACGACGTAACGAACGCGAAACCTCGGGGGCCCGTCGGCGGCCCGTCGGCTGCCCGTCGGCTGCCCGTCGGCGGCCGGAGCCGAGCGGTCAGAGGACGTCGCTGCGGCCGCTGAGCTTCAGGGCGTCGACGACGCCCTTCACCCGCTGGGCGTTGGCCGTCGTGGTGACGAGCAGGGCGTCGGGGGTGTCGACGACGATGATGTCGTTGACCCCGATCAACGAGATGAGGCGTCCGCTGTTCGCCACGACGATGCCGCTCGAGCTGTCGGCCAGCACCCGGGCGTTCTCGCCGAGGATCGCCAGGTCGCTCTTGCGGCCGCCGGCGTGGAGCTTGGCGATCGAGGCGAAGTCGCCGACGTCGTCCCAGTCGAAGTCGCCCGGCACGACGGCCAGGCGGCCGGAGGCCGCGGCCGGCTCGGCCACCGTGTAGTCGATGGCGATCTTCTGCAGGCCCGGCCAGACCCTGTCGACCACGGCACCACGGCGCGGGGTGTCCCAGGCCTCGGCCAGTTCTTCGATGCCGGCGAGGAGCTCGGGGCTGGTCTCGCCGAGCTGCTCGAGCAGCCGGTCGGCGCGCGCGATGAACATGCCGCCGTTCCAGAGGTAGTCGCCGCCCGAGACGTACCGCTCGGCCGTCTCGAGGTCGGGCTTCTCGACGAACGACTCGACCGTCCGAGCGCTGGGCGCGCCCTCGATGTGCAGCGGCGAACCGACGTGGATGTAGCCGAACCCGATGGCGGGTTCGGTGGGGGTGATGCCGATGGTCGCGATGTAGCCCTCGTCGGCCGCGACGATGGCCTCGCGGACGGCACGGGTGAAGCCCCGGGTGTCGGCGATGACGTGGTCGGCCGCGAACGACCCGATGATGACGTCCGGCTCGCGACGGCGGAGGACGGCCGCCGCGAGGCCGATCGCGGCGGTGCTGTCCTTCGGCTCGCTCTCGAGGACCACGTTGTGGTCGGCGAGGCCCGGCAGCTGCGACTCGACCGCGGCCCGGTGCGCACGACCGGTGACGACCATGATGCGCTGGTCGCCGTTCAGCGGCGCCAGGCGGTCCCACGTGCCTCGGAGCAGCGTCGAGCCGCTGCCGGTCAGGTCGTGCAAGAACTTGGGCGCGTCGGCACGGCTGAGCGGCCAGAGACGCGACCCGATGCCACCGGCGGGGATGATGCTGTAGAACCGGTCGAGGCTTTCCTGGATCGTCATGCGTTCACCTTATCGACGCCCCTCCTCCATTCCGCCGATCCCCTCGCGCCACCGTCGCCGGTGATGCTCGCAGCACGAGCAGTCCGAGGAGGACCGATGCGAGTCGTGATCGTGACCGAGAGCTTCCTGCCCACCGTCAACGGGGTCACCACCAGCGTGTTGCGCGTGCTCGACCACCTGGCCCGACGAGGGCACGAGGCCCTCGTCATCGCGCCGGCCGGACGGGGCACGACGAGCTACGCGGGCTTCCCCGTGCACCGGGTGCCCTCGGTGGCCTACCGCCAGTTCCCCGTGGGGTTGCCGAACCCGCAGGTCGCGGCCGCCATCGCCGGCTTCCGGCCGGACGTGGTCCACGTCGCGTCGCCGTTCCTGCTCGGGGCCCAGGCCATCGCCGCCGCCGCCCGCCTCGGCGTGCCCTCGGTCGCGGTGTTCCAGACCGACGTCGCCCGGTACGCGGGGGCCAACGGCCTCGGGCTCGGCTCGGCCGTCGCCTGGCGGCTCGTCCGCCGCATCCACGACCAGGCGACGACGACGCTGGTCCCGTCGCGCGCCTCCTTGCACGACCTCGAGACGGCGGGCGTCCGCCGACTCGAGACGTGGGGTCGCGGTGTCGACTCGACCCTGTTCCACCCCAACCGGAAGGCCGGCGAGGCCGTCCGCGCGCTCCGCGGGTGGTGGGGAGCACCCGACCAGGTGCTCGTGGGCTACGTGGGCCGCCTGGCACCCGAGAAGCAGGTCGAACGGCTCGCCGCCCTGCGACCGGTGCGCGCGGCCCGGCTCGTCGTCGTCGGCGGCGGGCCGTCGCTGCCCGCCCTCCGCCGACGCCTGCGACACCTCGACCCGGTCTTCACGGGCCCCCTGCACGGTGACCAGCTCGCCGACGCGTACGCGGCCCTCGACGTCTTCGTGCACACCGGGACGACCGAGACCTTCGGGCAGACCGTGCAGGAGGCACACGCCAGCGGGCTGCCCGTCGTCGCCCCGGCCGCCGGCGGCCCCCTCGACCTGGTGCGCCACGGCGTCGACGGCTTGTTCTTCGACCCACGTCACGACCACTCGCTGAGGCGCGCCGTGCGCACCCTGGTCGAGTCGGACGAGCTGCGGGCCCGGTTCGGCGAGGCCGGGAGGCGCGCGGTCGTCGGACGCACGTGGGAGGCCCTCGGCGACGAGCTGGTCGAGCACTACCGACGGGCGACGGCGAGCGTCCGCGACGGTGCCGAGCGCGCCTCCGTCCGCTGACCCGCGGGCCCGATGGCCCCTCTTGTCTCGACGTCGAACGACTTCGGCGGGGCGGGGCCGCGGCCCGTCTCGCCGGGAACGTAGACTGGACGGGTTCTGAGAACGCCACCAGCGGACACGGCTGTCCCTCGTACCGACCGAGTGAGAGCGCATCCGCCCCATCCGCGAGGAGAAGTGCTCATGGCCGAGCAGTCGACGGGAACGGTCGCATCACCGGCAGGCAGACCGGGTGCACCGAAGATCAGCGCGCCCAAGGCGCCCGGCAAGATCGCGGGCACCCTGTACCGCGGTCGTGAGGGCATGTGGTCGTGGGTGCTGCACCGCATCACCGGCGTGAGCATCTACTTCTTCCTGCTCGTGCACATCCTCGACACCGCCCTCGTGCGCATCAGCCCCGAGGCGTACAACGCGGTGATCGGCACGTACAAGAACCCGATCATGGGGCTCGGCGAGACCGGTCTCGTGGCCGCGATCCTGTTCCACGCCCTGAACGGCCTGCGGATCATCCTGATCGACTTCTGGGGCCCGGGCACCAAGTACCAGCGCGTCATGTTCTGGATCGTCATCGGCCTCGCCGTGGTCCTGTTCGCCGGTTTCGCGCCGCGCCACCTGATGAACGTCTTCTCGGAGTAGAGCCATGACCACCCAGACCGTCGAAGCCCCGCGCTCGGCCCGCACGGCCCAGCGCTCCACCAACTACGAGAAGTGGGGCTGGATCTACATGCGCGCCAGCGGCCTGCTGCTCGTCGTGCTCGTGTTCGGCCACCTCTTCATCAACCTGCTGGCGAGCGAGGGCGGCGTCAAGGCCATCGACTTCGCCTTCGTCGCGGGCAAATGGGCCAGCCCCTTCTGGCAGGTGTACGACACCCTGCTGCTCTGGCTCGCACTGATCCACGGCACCAACGGCATGCGGACGATCGTGAACGACTACGTCTCGAAGCCGACCGTCCGCAAGGTGCTGCTCGTCACGCTGCTCGTGTCGACGGCCGTCCTGCTCGTGCTCGGCACCCTCGTGATCTACACCTTCGACCCGTGCCCCGCGAACGCCCCGGCCGACCTGCTGCCGTCGTTCTGCACCGCCGGCTGACCTCCCGGCCCACCGCCCGCTCCGGCCCCCGGCCGCACGTCCCCCACCGGAAAGAACCGTGACCACACCCTCCCCCGCCTCCGCCAGCACCGTCGTCGACGGCGTCCACTACCACCAGCACGACATCGTGATCGTCGGGGCCGGGGGTGCGGGCATGCGAGCGGCCATCGAGGCCGGCCCGAACGCCAGCACGGCGGTCATCTCGAAGCTCTACCCGACGCGTTCGCACACCGGCGCCGCCCAGGGCGGCATGGCGGCTGCCCTCGCGAACGTCGAGGACGACAACTGGGAGTGGCACACCTTCGACACCGTCAAGGGCGGCGACTACCTCGTCGACCAGGACGCGGCCGAGATCCTCGCGAAAGAGGCCATCGACGCCGTCCTCGACCTCGAGAACATGGGCCTGCCGTTCAACCGCACGCCCGAGGGCAAGATCGACCAGCGCCGCTTCGGCGGGCACACGGCCGAGCACGGCAAGAACCCCGTCCGACGGGCCTGCTACGCCGCCGACCGCACCGGTCACATGATCTTGCAGACGCTGTACCAGAACTGCGTCAAGCACGGCATCAACTTCTTCAACGAGTTCTACGTCCTCGACCTGATCATGGGCGAGATCGACGGAGAAGAACGCCCCGCAGGCGTCATCGCCTACGAGCTCTCGACCGGCGACCTGCACGTCTTCCAGGGCAAGGCCGTCATCTTCGCCACGGGTGGCTTCGGCAAGATCTACAAGACGACGTCCAACGCGCACACCCTGACGGGTGACGGCGTGGGCATCATCTGGCGCAAGGGCCTGCCCCTCGAAGACATGGAGTTCTTCCAGTTCCACCCGACCGGCCTGGCCGGCCTCGGCATCCTGCTGAGCGAGGCGGCCCGCGGTGAGGGCGCCATCCTCCGCAACAGCGAGGGCGAACGCTTCATGGAGCGCTACGCCCCCACCATCAAAGACCTGGCGCCGCGCGACATCGTCGCCCGCTGCATGGCGACCGAGATCCGAGAGGGCCGCGGGGCCGGCCCGCACAAGGACTACGTCTACCTCGACATCACGCACCTCGACCCGGCGGTGATCGACGCCAAGCTGCCCGACATCACCGAGTTCGCCCGCACCTACCTCGGCGTCGAGCCCTACACCGAGCCCGTGCCCGTGCTGCCCACGGCGCACTACGCCATGGGTGGCATCCCGACCAACGTCAAGGCCGAGGTGCTCCGCGACAACACCACCGTCGTGCCGGGCCTCTACGCCGCCGGCGAGTGCGCGTGCGTCAGCGTGCACGGCTCGAACCGTCTCGGCACGAACTCGCTGCTCGACATCAACGTCTTCGGCAAGCGCGCCGGCAACAACGCCGTCGAATTCGTCAAGGACGCCCCCTTCGTGCCGTTGCCCGACGACCCGGCCGCCTTCGTCCGCGGCCTCGTCGAAGACGTCCGCGCCGCGACCGGCACCGAGCGCATCGCCACGCTGCGCAAAGAGCTGCAAGACAGCATGGACCGCAACGCCCAGGTGTTCCGCACCGAAGAGACCCTCGACGAGGTCACCCACGTGATCGCCGACCTGCGTGAGCGGTTCAAGAACATCTCGGTGCAAGACAAGGGCAAGCGGTTCAACACCGACCTGCTCGAGGCGATCGAGCTGGGGTTCCTGCTCGACCTGGCCGAGGTCGTCGTGTACTCGGCGAGGTCGCGCCAAGAGAGCCGCGGCGGGCACTTCCGAGAGGACTACCCCACCCGCGACGACGAGAACTGGCTCGTCCACACGATGGCGTACCTGACCGGCGACGCGCACTCGTCCCTGGCGGGCGACCACATCCGCCTCGACACCAAGCCCGTCGTGATCACGAACTACCAGCCGATGGAACGGAAGTACTGACATGAGCACCGCTGTCCTCGAGAACAAGCCCCAGGGCTCCGACGCCGTCCCGACGTTCACGGCCACCCTCATCATCCGGCGATTCGACCCGGAGGTCGACGACGAGCCCCGCTGGCAGGACTTCGACGTCCAGGTGCTGCCGACCGACCGCGTGCTCGACGCCCTGCACCAGATCAAGTGGGAGCAAGACGGTTCGTTGACCTTCCGTCGCTCGTGCGCCCACGGCGTCTGCGGTTCCGACGCCATGCGCATCAACGGCCGCAACCGGTTGGCCTGCAAGACCCTCATCAAGGACCTCGACATCTCGCAGCCGATCTACGTCGAGGCCATCAAGGGCCTGCCCCTGGAGAAGGACCTCGTCGTCGACATGGAGCCCTTCTTCCAGTCGTACCGCGAGATCCAGCCGTTCTTGATGGCATCGTCGAAGCCAGAGAAGGAGCGTCTGCAGAGCGCCACCCAGCGCGAGCGCTTCGACGACACCACGAAGTGCATCCTCTGCGCCGCGTGCACCTCGAGCTGCCCGGTCTTCTGGACCGACGGCCAGTACTTCGGGCCCGCGGCGATCGTCAACGCCCACCGCTTCATCTTCGACTCGCGTGACGAGGGTGCCCAGGTACGCCTCGACATCCTCAACGACAAAGAGGGCGTCTGGCGCTGCCGCACCACCTTCAACTGCACCGAGGCGTGCCCTCGCGGCATCCAGGTGACCCAGGCCATCGCCGAGGTCAAGCAGGCCGTGCTGCGCGGACGCGCCTGACCACCCTGCCGACCACGGACGAGGGCCCGACCACCTGGTGGTCGGGCCCTCGTCGTTCGTCCTCGTCGAATCGGTCGTCCTCGTCGAGTCAGTCGTCCTCGACGATGCACGCGGCCTCGAGGGCCAGTGCCAGACGCAGGGCGACCGAGACACCGGCCTCCCCCTCGTCGCCCATCGGGGCGACGGCGTCGATCCAGAAGACCGGGAGGCGCACCGTGGGCGGGTCGGGAAGCAATCGGTCGATCTCGCCCGCCTCGGTCAGCTCGGCGGCCTGGTAGACCGTCAGCAGGGGCACCCCACCCGCCGCGAACACCTGGAGGGCGTCACCCCCGTCGATCTCGCGGACGCCCAGCGAGTCGTCGACGGCACGGGCCGCGCTGACGAGGTCGAGCTGGTCGTAGACGTGCGGACTCAAGATGGTGATGTCGCGGGGCATCAGTCCTCGTCCTCGACGGGGCCGTCGCCCTCGAGCGAACTCTCGTGCAGCAGGTCGAGTTCGTGCAGGTCTTCTTCCCACGCCTGCAGCAACGGGCTGGCGACGAGTTGCGCGAGCCGCTCGGGCCCCACGGCCTCGAGGGTGCGGTGCAGGGCGTTCCAGCCGGAGGTGCCGGCGTCCCCCAGGGGGACGACGTACGCCGGGAGCTTCGGACGCCCGACGACGACGACGGGGCGTTCGGCGTCCAACGTCGAGCGCTCGAGGCCGAGGCGTCGCACCGACGGGGCCCCGATCAGCAGTGCGACCGGGTTGGGCGGCGGGTACGTGACGGCTCGGACGCACCGGTCGGACTCGCCCTCGCGGGCGATGACCAGCGCGAAGGTGGGCAGCGACGAGCGGGCGATCTCGGCGAGGGCGTCGGTCAGTCGGGCGATCGCCTCGTCGAGCGACCCGTCGGTCACGTCGATCGTCACGGCCGTGGTCTCTTCGATGCCGTGGTCGGTGACCCGGGCCGTGACGGTCGCCGACAGGTGCGGACCCTCGACGACGACCCGGACCGTCTCGGGGGCCTGATGACGGGCGTGCTGGGTGAGGACCCAGCGGTCCCAGGCGTGGGCGAGCGGCTCGGTCGCTCCCCACCGGGTCGGGACGGAGCCCGAGGCGGCCGCCGCCAGGGTCTCGAGCGCGCCTCCCAGGCTCGTGTCGTGCGAGGCACGATGTAGCACGGTGAGGTCGACGCTCAGCTGGCAGGTGGTGTCGACGGCGTCCGCGATGACCGGCAGCCGCTCGGCGGCGGGCACGTCGACGACCGACGCGTCGACCTCGGTGGCCGCCGCGTCGACGTCGTCGTAGGGCACGCCCGTGAGCCCGTCGCGGAGCCGGTCGGCGTCGTCGTGGACCGCCCAGACTCCCCCGGCGGCGACCAGGGCGGCCCGCAGGCCGACGGTGAGCCGCGACCGCTCGTTGGTGACGAGCACCACCCGGCGCCCCGACGCGGGCCGACCGAGGAGGTCGGCGAGCGGACGGCTGAGTCGGACGACGCGGGCCCTGCTGTCGACACGGACCGCTCGCGACGAGATCGCGTCGACCAACGGGTGTCGGATAGGGGTGCCCACCCGTAGAGTCTGCTCCGTGGCGGGCCGCGGTGACCGGATGCACGGCCGACTCGGACCTGCGCGGCCCGGCGCAGCCCGCGCGGCCTAGGCTGGGTCACCGTCATCGCCACCGACCCCGAGAGGCCCGCCATGGACGACGTCCGACGTCTCGACCGACGGCTCCCCGCGGCCGTCCCCCGTCCGATCTCGTGAGACGGCGCCCGTACCGCAACGGCGAGCGGCCCGACGACCAGCGAGAACGCCGTCGTGCCTTCGCCGCCGCCCTCCGCACGCGGCCGCCCGTCCGTCCGTCCGCCGAGCGCGAGATGGGTCGAGCCCTGGCCCGACTCGACGAACTCGTCGAGAAGGCCCTGACCTCGGGCGAGCACGACCGGCTGCTCGACGAGACGCGCGTCTCGACCTGGCCCCGCGAGCTGGACGCCGTCGTCTCGGTGGTCGTCGAGAGGCTCGACCCGCCACCGTCGGTCGACCGTGCCGCGGTCGCGGCCGCCGTCGCCGACAACCTGGAGGCGCGGTTCGGCCTCCGCCCCGGAGCCTCGCCGACCGAGCGGTCGGTCGTGCTGTGGCAGTCCGTCGCCGGCGCCGACTCCCGGCTCGCCGAGACCGGCTGGGAGCGCGACGTCCTCTCGGACGACCGGGAGGCGCTGGCCGAGTTCTTCGCGTCGGACGGCGACCCGGTGCGGGCGCGCCTGACGCGGTCGTCGGGACGGCTGCACCTCGAGCTGCGGGGGACGAACGCCCCGGTCGGTGACCGGTCGTCGTCGTACGCCGTGTTGTCGCGGTCGAGCGCGCTCGTGCTGGTCGACGACCCGCGGGGTCTCGTGTCCGTGCTCGACGACGACGCGGCCGCCGCGATCCGCGACGCGGTCGTGGCCTGGGGCGAGCTCGCCGACCACCTGGACGATCGTCGAGCGGAGATCGGCGCCCGCTGATCGGCACCCGCTTATCAGCCCGCGAGCGGATCGAGGCGGCCCCTCGGCGGGGCCGCCCGGACTCAGACGGTGACGGCCTCGGCCGCTGCGCGAGCCCCGGCGGCGGTGGTCGCCGCCACGGCGGCGGTCGCGAGTTCGCGTGCCTGCTCGAGCGTGTAGCGCGACAGCTCGAGTCGGACGTCGGCGAGCGCGGCCGGCGTCATCGAGAGGGTCGTCGCCCCGAGGCCGACGAGCACGACGGCCAACAGCGGGTCGGCCGCGGCCTCACCGCAGATGCCGACGGGCTTGCCCGCCGCTGCTCCGGCGTCGCCCAGCGACTTGACCAGGCGCAGCACGGCCGGGTGCCACGGGTCCTGGTACGACGCCACCGAGCCGAGCATGCGGTCGGCCGCCATCGTGTACTGGGTGAGGTCGTTCGTGCCGACGCTGACGAAGTCGGCACTGGCGAAGATCTGGTCGGCCAGCACGGCGAGCGACGGCACCTCGGCCATCACGCCGACGGTCTTCAGCCCGAGCTCGCGGCCGAGCGTGACGAAGTACTCGGTCTCTTCGGCGTCGCTGACCATGGGGGCCATGACCCAGAGATCGGCGGTCGTCGCGGCCTGCGCCGCCGCCAGGGCGGTCAACTGGTCGCGCAGGATGTCTTCTTTGACCCGGAGCGCCCGCAGGCCGCGCAGGCCGAGGGCGGGGTTCTCCTCGTGGGCGTCGTTCAAGAAGCTGAGCGGCTTGTCGGCGCCGGCGTCGAGGGCGCGCACGACGACCTTCTTGCCGGGGAACGCCTCGAGCAGGGCGGTGTAGCTGCTGGTCTGGCTCTCGACGGTCGGGGCGGACGAGTTGCCGAGGAAGAGGAACTCGGTGCGGAACAGGCCGACGCCCTCGGCACCGAGCTCGATCGCGCCCGCGGCCTCGGCCGGCGCGCCCAGGTTGGCGAGCAGCGGGACGGCGTGGCCGTCGGCGAGGGCACCCTCGGTCAGGGGCGCCGCGGCCGCGGCCGCACGGTCGGCGATGCGCTTCTCCGCCTCGGCGACCTCGTCGGACGACGGGTCGACCGTGACCACGCCGCTCGCCGCGTCCGCGACGACGACCGTGCCGTCGACGAGGTCGAGGGCACCGGTCACGCCGACGATCGCGGGGATGGACTTCGACCGGGCGAGGATGGCCGTGTGCGAGGTCGGGCCGCCGTCTCGGGTGACGAGGGCGAGCACCTTGTCGAGGTCGAGCAGGGCGGTGTCGGCCGGCGCGAGGTCGGGGGCGACGAGCACGAAGGGGGTGTCGCTCTCGGGCACGCCCGGTGCGGGGACGCCGCGCAGCGAGGCGATGACGCGCTGGGCGACGTCACCGAGGTCGGTCGCGCGCTCGGCCATGTAACCGCCCATGCCGATCAGGAGGTCCTGGAAGGCGGCGAACGCCTCGTGCACCGCGCGCTCGCCCGTGCGGCCGTCGTCGATGCGGGCCTTCACGTCGTCGGTGAGCGTGGGGTCCTGGGCCATCAGCGACTGCGCGTCGAGGACCTCCTTCGCCTCGCCGCCGGCCTTCTCGCCGCGTGCGGTGAGGTCGGCCGCGACGGCCGACAGGGCCTTGAGCACGCCGTCGTACTCGAGGGCGGCGTCGGTCGTCCGGGGCTCGGTGCCCGGCTCGGGCAGCGGATCGGGCATCTTCTTGACGGGGCCGACGGCCACTCCACGTCCGACGCCAACGCCCTGTAGTGCCACGGTGAACCTCTTCGAGTCTCGATGGTGGAGACGTGCGGCAGGACGCCGGGCACGCTCACGGTCGGTCCATCGTAGACGGAACGCCCGGGCGTCCGGTCGGTGTGCGTCACGGGGGTGTCCGCGGCCTCGGTCCGGGCACCCCGGACCGGGGCTCGCGCCCCCGTACCCTGGACCCATGCGCGCGCCGTGGACCCGAGAGCCGACGCCCGACCCGGGCGGGGCGACCCGCGCCTCCTCGGCCGTCGGCCCGTCCGGGCGCGCCCGGCAGGCCGGGTCGCGCGTCGTCGGGTCGCGACCGACCCGGGTGCTGGCCCGGCACCTGACGTCGAAGGGGCCCCTGCTGGCGGCGGGCCTGACCTACCAGGCGCTCTTCGCCCTCTTCGCGGCGCTCTGGGTCGGCTTCTCGGTCGCGGGCTTCGTCGTCTCGGGCGACGAGCTGCTGCGCGACGAGCTGATCGTCTTCATCCGGTCGGCCGTGCCGGGCCTGATCCAGGACGCCGACGGCACGGGCGTCGTCGACCCCGAGCTGCTGCTCGACGCCTCGGTGTTCGGCTGGACCGGCGCCGTGGCCCTCGTCGGCCTGCTCGCGTCGTCGGTCACCTTGCTCGGCAGCATGCGCGACTGCGTGCGCATCGTGTTCCGTGCGCCGCAGCCGGTCACGCCCCTGGGCCGGCTGATCGTGCGCGACCTCGGACTCGGGCTCGCCTTCGGTGCGGCCGTCGTGGTCTCGGCGACGCTCTCGCTGCTGAGCACCTCGGCGGTCTCGGGCCTGCTGGCCGGCGCCGGCGTCCCGGTCCGGTCGGTCCTCGGCGAGACGACCCAGCGCGTGGTCGGGGTGCTGCTCGTCTTCGTCTTCGAGACGGCGGTGCTGGCCGTGCTCTTCCGCGTGCTGGCCGGGCTGCACATCCCCTTCCGGCGCCTCCTCTCGGGGGCCGTCATCGGGGCGGCCGGCTTCGTCTCACTGACGCTCGTCGGTGGCGTCGTGCTGCGCGCCACGGGCTCGAACCCCCTGGTGGCCTCCTTCGCGGCGATCGTCGGACTGCTGATCGTGATCAACCTGCTCTGCCAGGTGCTGTTGCTCAGTGCCGGCTGGATCGCCGTCGGCATGGACGACCTCGGCGTGCACGCCGACCCGCATCAAGAGGCCGAGCGCCTGCGCCGCCTCGAAGAGGACCGCCTGGCCGAGGAGGCGCGGGGCCGGTCACGTCGAGGCCGTCTCGTCACCGGCGCCCGCGGCCTGCTCGCGCGGTCGCTGCGGGCGGTCCGCCCGGGAGACCCGCCCGACGTCCCGCCCACCGGCCCCCCGGTCGGCCCCGGTGACGGTGCCCGCCGCTAGTCTGGAGCTCATGTCCACGCGCCTCCGTCTCGCCACCGTCAACGTCAACGGCGTCCGCGCCGCGTTCCGCAAGGGCATGGGCGACTGGCTCTCGACACGCGACGTCGACATCCTCACGCTGCAAGAGGTGCGGGCGTCGACCGACGACCTCGAGGGCCTGCTCGGCCCCGAGTGGAACGTCGTGCACGACCCGGCGACGGCCAAGGGCCGGGCCGGCGTCGCCATCGCCAGCCGGGGCGCCGCCCACGTGCACCGGGTCGAGCTCGGCCCCGACGACTTCGACAGCGCCGGTCGCTGGCTCGAGGCCGACTACGAGATCGACGGCACCGTCGTGACCGTGGTCAGCACCTACGTCCACTCGGGCGAGGTCGACACCCCCAAGCAAGACGAGAAATGGAAGTTCCTCGACGCCATGTCGGCGAGGCTGCCCGAGCTCGCGGCGCACAACGAGCTCTCGGTGGTCACCGGCGACCTCAACGTCGGGCACCGCGAGCTCGACATCAAGAACTGGAAGGGCAACGTGAAGCGCGCCGGGTTCCTGCCCCGCGAGCGGTCGTACTTCGACCGGCTCCTCGGGCCGGCGGGCGAGCAGGTCGAGACGGTCGACGGCACCGGTGGCGAGGGGCTCGGCTGGGTCGACGTCGGCCGACGCTCCGCCGGCGAGGTCGAGGGGCCCTACTCGTGGTGGTCCTGGCGCGGCCAGGCCTTCGACAACGACACCGGCTGGCGCATCGACTACCAGCTGGCGACCCCTGCGCTCGCCGACACCGTCGAGCACTACGTCGTCGACCGTGCCGCCGCCTACGACCAGCGGTGGTCCGACCACGCGCCCGTCGTGGTCGACTACCGCCTCTGACCGGCGAAGCGCCGCCGCCTCCCGTCTCGCACCACCTGTCTCGCACCACCCCACCGAGGACCACATGACCAAGCCCCGCCTCTTCTCCGGAATGCAGCCGTCCGCCGACTCCCTCCACGTCGGCAACTACATCGGAGCCCTCCAGCAATGGAAGTCCCTCCAGACGACGCACGACGCCCTCTTCTGCGTCGTCGACCTGCACGCCATCACCGTCCCGCAAGACCCGGCAGCCCTCCAGGCACAGATTCGCGGGACGGCCGCGCAGTACATCGCGGCGGGCATCGACCCGTCGCAGTCGACCCTGTTCATCCAGTCGCACGTGCCGGCCCACACCCAGCTGGCCTGGGTGCTCAACACGCTGACCGGCTTCGGCGAGGCCAGCCGCATGACCCAGTTCAAAGACAAGGCGGCCAAGCAGGGGTCCGACGCGGCCTCGCTCGGCCTGTTCGCCTACCCCACGCTGATGGCCGCCGACATCTTGCTCTACCAGGCCGAGACGGTGCCGGTCGGCGACGACCAGCGCCAGCACGTCGAGCTGACCCGCGACCTCGCCACCCGGTTCAACTCGCGCTTCGGCGAGACGTTCGTCGTGCCCGAGGCGACCATCCAGAAAGAATCGGCGCGCATCTACGACCTCCAGTCCCCCGAGTCGAAGATGAGCAAGTCGGCGACGTCCGACTCGGGCGTCGTGTGGATGCTCGACGAGCCGAGCCGCACCGCCAAGAAGATCAAGTCGGCCGTCACCGACGCCGAGCGCGAGATCCGCTTCGACCGCGGCGCCAAGGCCGGCGTCTCGAACCTGCTCACCATCCTGTCGTCGTTCTCGGGCGACAGCGTGGCCGACCTCGAAGAGCGCTACGCCGGTCGTGGCTACGGCGACCTCAAGAAAGACACCGCCGAGGCCGTCGTCGAGACCTTCTCACCCGTCCGCGCCCGAGCCCTCGAACTGCTCGACGACCCGGCCGAGCTCGACCGCATCCTCGCGGTCAACGCCGACCGGGCGAACGAGATCGCCCAGGTCACGATCGACACCGTGTACGACCGCATCGGCTTCGTCCGCAAGGCCTGACCGTGCTGCCGTTCGTGCTCGCGTCACCGACCCTCGAGTTGCTGGCGCCGAGCGCGGCCGACGTGCCCGCCATCGTCGACGCCTGCCGCGACGAGACCCTCCGCCGGTTCACGACGGTGCCCGTGCCGTACGACCGGTCGGACGCCGACTTCTTCCTCCGCCGGATCGTCGACGACGGCTGGGCCACCGGCCGAGAGTTCACCTGGGGGCTGCGCCGCCCGGGGTCGGGCCTGCTCGAAGGAGTCATCAGCGTGCGGTTGCGATCGTCCGACGTGGGTTTCTGGACGGCTCCCGCCTCGCGGGGGCAGGGCCTGATGACCGAGGCCCTCGGCCTGGTGGCCGACTGGGCCTTCGAGGGCGGAGGGCTGCGAGAGCTCTTCTGGGAGGGCTACGTCGGCAACGACGCCTCGGCCGCCGTGGCCCGCCACGTCGGATTCACCTACCAGGGGGTCGGCCCGGGTCTGCACCCCGGTCGCGACGGCGGTCATCCCCTCTGCTGGAAGGCCCGGCTCCGGCCGGGTGACGAGCGGTCGACCCGGCCGGGCTGGCCTGCTCTGGGCGGTCCGGGCGCCGAGGCGAACGGGCCGGTGGAATACCGCGGCACGGTTGGCGTTGACTCCGTCACCGGCGCCGTCGAAGGCGACGGGCGACCGTCCCCCTCCCCGCACGCCCTCGCGCGCGACCGTTCCCTCCCGGAGGCCCCGTGAGCACCGACGCGATCGATCGCGAACTGCTCGAGAGCACCATGCGTCGAGCCGTCGCCCTCGCGCGCCGCGGGCCCGCCCGCGGCGTGAACCCGCAGGTGGGGTGCGTCCTGCTGCGCCCCGACGGCAGCACGGCGGCCGAGGGGTGGCACCGCGGTGCGGGCACGCCGCACGCCGAGGTCGACGCCCTGTCCCACCTGGCCCCGGGTGACGCCCGCGGCCTCACGGCAGTCGTCTCGCTCGAGCCCTGCGACCACGTCGGACGCACCGGCCCGTGCAGCGTCGCGCTGATCGAGGCAGGCGTCGCCCGCGTCGTCCACGCCGTCGGCGACCCTGGCGCGTCGTCCGGCGGCGGTGCCGAGCGACTGCGCCGGGCGGGCGTGGACGTGATCGGCGGCGTGCTCGCCGACGAGGCCGAAGAGATGGCGCGGCGCTGGCTCGCGACGGCACGGACGGGGCGTCCCTTCGTGACGGTGAAGTGGGCGTCCAGCCTCGACGGGCGAGCGGCGGCAGCCGACGGCAGCAGCCGGTGGATCACCGGCCCGGCCGCTCGCCGGCACGTCCACGAGCAACGGGCGGCTCACGACGCGATCCTCGTCGGGACGGGCACGGTGCTGGCCGACGACCCCGGCCTGACCGCCCGGCACGACACCGGCGAGCTGATGGCCGAGCAGCCCCTGCCCGTCGTCGTCGGCACCCGGGCCGTCCCGGCCGACGCGGCCCTGCGTCGGCACCCGCGAGGCCTCGTCGAGACCGGCACCCGCGACCTCGAGGCCGTGCTCGACGACCTGGGGCGCCGCGGGGTCCGCAGCCTGTTCGTCGAGGGCGGGCCGACGGTGGCGAGCGCCTTCGTGCGACGGGGACTCGTCGACGACTACCTCGTCTACCTCGCGCCGACCCTGCTCGGCGGGCCGCGCACCGCCCTCGACGACCTCGGCGTCGACCACATCCACGAGCAACGACGACTGCGCGTCACGGACGCGCGCACCCTCGGCGACGACCTCGTGGTCGTCGCCCGCGACACCTCCAGGAGGCACGCATGACCACCACCCCCGCCGCATCGTCCCAGGTGTCGTTCGAGGTCGAGACCACGGTCCCCACCCGCCACGGCACGTTCCGCATGCGCGCCTACCGCGACACCGTCACGGGGGCCGACCACGTGGCGGTCATCGCGACCGACCCGACGGGCCTCCCCCCGGCGGACGGCGCCCTGGTCCGCGTGCACTCCGAGTGCCTGACCGGCGAGGCCTTCGGCTCGCTGAAGTGCGAGTGCGGCCCGCAGCTGGACGCCGCGCTCGACACCATCCGCGACCACGGCGGCGTCGTGGTCTACCTGCGAGGGCACGAGGGCCGCGGCATCGGCCTGGTCAACAAGCTGCGCGCCTACCGACTGCAAGAAGACGGCCTCGACACGCTCGACGCCAACCTCGCCCTCGGCCTGCCCGCCGACGCTCGCGACTACGGGGCGGCCGCCGACGTGCTGCGCGACCTCGGACTCACCCGCGTGCGGCTGCTCAGCAACAACCCCGAGAAGCGTCGCCAGCTCGGCGAGCACGGCATCGACGTGACCGAGCTCGTGCCGCTCGTCGTCGGGGTCGGGGCCTTCAACGAGGGCTACCTCGACACCAAGCGCGACCGCATGGGGCACGAGCTGCCCGGCCACCTCGGCGCCGAGGGCTGACCCCGGCTCCGGCCGGGCCGCGTGGCCCGCCCCGCCGGGGGACGACTCGGGGTACAGCCGGGGTAAGATGGGCGACGGCTGTCACGAGCGGCCACCGTCTCACCCGGCCGAGCGATCAGCAGATCCCTGCACCGCGCCTCCGTCCGACCCGCTGCGCCGCATCACGCGCCCGGTCGTCGACGTCCGCCGGGCCCTCGACCCCCGCTTCGGAGTGCCCCCGTGTCTGCCCCCACCGTCGATCCGTCGACGTCGTCCGCCCCCGCCACCAACAAACGCTCGCGCGTCATCGTCGCCAGCCTCATCGGCACCTCGATCGAGTTCTACGACTTCTACGTCTACGCGACTGCCGCGGTGCTCGTCTTCCCGACGATCTTCTTCGCCAACGACGACCCGGCCGTCGCGCGCCTCGCCTCGTTCGCGGTCTTCGGCGTCGCCTTCGTCGCCCGACCCGTCGGCTCGGTCGTCTTCGGCCACTTCGGCGACCGCATCGGGCGCAAGGGCACGCTCGTGGCGTCCCTCTTGACGATGGGCATCGCGACCGTCCTGATCGGCTGCATCCCGGCGGGCACCACGCCCGGGTGGGCGGTCGCCGGCCCCGCCTGCCTCGTGGTCCTGCGCTTCTGCCAGGGTCTCGGCCTCGGCGGCGAGTGGAGCGGTGCCGCGCTGCTCGCGACCGAGAACGCCCCGGCGAACCGTCGGGCGATCTACGGCACGTTCCCCCAGCTGGGTGCCCCGATCGGCTTCATCATCGCCAACCTGCTCTTCGTGCTGCTGAACACGACCCTCACCGAGGAGCAGTTCATGAGCTGGGGCTGGCGCCTGCCGTTCCTGGCGAGCGCGGTGCTCGTCATCATCGGGCTGTACGTGCGCTTCAAGCTGATCGAGACCCCGGCGTTCCAGAAGGTGGTCGACTCGGGCAACGTCGCGTCCCTGCCGCTCGCCCGGGTGTTCCGCACGAGCTGGCGCCCGCTGCTGCTCGGCACGTTCATCATGCTGGCCACGTACACGCTGTTCTACCTGATGACGACGTTCACGCTCACCTACGGCACGGCGGACGCCGCGGGCGACCCCGCCGGCCTCGGCATCGCCCGGACGCAGTTCTTGTGGATGCTCATCCTCGGCGTCGTGTTCTTCGGCATCTTCACCCTCGTCTCGGGGCCGCTCGCCGAGAAGTACGGCCGCCGCGCCATGCTCATCTGCGTCACCGCGGGCATCCTCGTCTTCGGCTTCACCTTCGCCCCGCTGTTCGCGGCCGGCGAGCTGGGCGCGCAGGCTCTGCTGATCATCGGCTTCGTGCTGATGGGGCTGACCTTCGGGCCCATGGGGGCCGTGCTGCCCGAGCTGTTCCCGACCAGCGTGCGGTACACCGGCTCGGCCATCAGCTACAACGTGGCCAGCATCCTCGGCGCGGCCGTCGCCCCGTTCATCGCGGTCGCGCTCTGGACGGCGGCGGGCGGCAGCACCTGGCTCGTCGGCCTCTACCTGTCGTCCATGGCGCTCCTGACGCTCGTGGCGCTCGTGCTCAGCCGCGAGACCCGCGACGTCGACTACGAGGCGGCCGGCTGACCGGACGCACGCCGCCCCACCGGCCGGCCCGCGCCTCCTGACCGGGGGCGCGGGCCGTCGTCGTGACGCAGGTGGATGTCACCGGGACGAAGTACGGTCGTAGTCGGCGGTGGCACCGCCCGCGACATCCGACCGCCGCAGACCGCGACGCCGGTCACCGGCACGAGAGGCATCATGAGCTCCGACACGCGCGCGCGCACGACGACGTCCACCGGTCAGGAGGCGCGGGTCGACCAGGTCACCGCGCCCCGGTCGCGCTGGGGTCGCCGTCCGCAGCCCGAGGGGCCGCGTGCCACCTTCCGTCAGCTGCTGCCCTACCTGTTCGAGCACAAGAAGGTCATGGCCTTCATCATCGTGCTCAGCGTGCTCGGCGCCGCGGCGTCGCTCGGGCAGCCGTTGTTGGTGCAACGGGTGATCTCAGCCGTGCAGCAGGGCGTGACGCTCGGGCCCCTCGTCTGGGCCCTCGTCGCCCTGGTCGTCGCGGCCGGGCTGATCAGCGGGTTCCAGCACTACCTGCTGCAGCGCACCGGCGAGGGCGTCGTCCTCTCGAGCCGTCGTCGGCTGGTCGGACGCATGCTCCGCCTGCCGATCAGCCAGTTCGACACCCGCCGCACCGGCGACCTCGTGTCGCGCGTCGGCTCCGACACCACCCTGTTGCGCGCGGTGCTCACCCAGGGGCTCGTCGAGGCCATCGGCGGCAGCCTGACCTTCGTCGGCGCCCTGGTCGGCATGTTCTTGATCGACCCCGTGCTGCTCGGTCTGACCGTGCTCGTGGTGGCCGTCTCGGTCGTGATCGTCGTGCTGCTGTCCGGCCGCATCCGCGTCGCGAGCCGCCAGGCGCAAGAGAAGGTGGGCGACCTCACCGCCGCCGTCGAACGCGCGATCAGCTCGGTCCGCACGATCCGCGCGTCGGGTGCCACCGAGCGTGAGATCGCCGGCGTCGAACGCGACGCCGAGGGCGCCTACCAGCGGGGTCTGCAGGTGGCGCGCATCTCGGCCCTCGTCGTGCCGATCTCGTCGGTGGCGCTGCAGGCGTCGTTCCTGGTCGTGCTCGGCGTCGGCGGCTACCGCGTGGCCAGCGGCGCCATCGAGATCGCGTCGCTCGTGTCGTTCGTGCTCTTCCTCTTTCTCATGATCATGCCGCTCGGCCAGGCCCTCGGCGCCGTGCTCAGCGTGAACCAGGCGCTCGGGGCGCTCGGCCGCATCCAAGAGATCCTCGACCTGCCGAGCGAGACCGACGGCGACGAGCGTCTCGCGGTCGAGGTCGCCGCGGCTGCTGCCACGATCGGTGCCACCGCCGGCGCGCGAGCGGGCTCGGCGAACGACGTCGCCGTCCGCTTCGACGACGTGCACTTCCGCTACCCCGGCTCGCCCGTGGCGGGCGCCCCCGCCGCCGACCACCCGGGCGCTCCCGTCGACACGACGGACGACGAACGCCTCCGCCGCCAGGGCGGCCCGGACGACGACGACCTGACGGTGCTGCGGGGCGTGAGCTTCACCGTGCCCGTCGGGCGACGCACGGCCCTCGTCGGGCCGTCGGGCGCCGGCAAGAGCACGATCCTCTCGCTCATCGAGCGCTTCTACGACGCGACCTCGGGTGCCGTCGTCGTGGGCGGGGCCGACGTCCGCACCCTCGACCGTCACGAGCTGCGGTCGCGCATCGGCTACGTCGAGCAGGACGCCCCGGTGCTCGCCGGCACCATCCGCGACAACCTGACCCTGGGGTCGCCCGACGCCACCGACGACGACTGCCGCCGGGTGCTCGAGGCCGTCAACCTCACGGCCGTGCTCGAGCGAGGCGAACAGGGTCTCGACGCCCAGGTCGGCGAAGACGGCGTGATGCTCTCGGGTGGCGAACGGCAACGACTCGCCATCGCCCGCACGCTGCTGAACGCGCCGCCCATCCTGCTGCTCGACGAGTCGACCTCGAGCCTCGACGGCCTGAACGAGCAGCGCCTGCGCGAGGCCATCGACGCCGTGGCCGAGAACCGCACGCTCATCGTCATCGCCCACCGGCTCTCGACCGTGGTCGACTCCGACCAGATCGTCGTCGTCGAGGCGGGGCGCGTCGTCGGGGTCGGCACCCACTCCGAGCTCGTGCAGACCACACCGCTCTACCGCGACCTCGCGAAGCACCAGCTGCTCGTCTGACGCCGACCGGGTCTCCGGGTCGCCCGATCGCCGGGTCGCCCGGTCGCCGGGTCGCCCGGTCGCCGGGTCGCCAGGTCGCCGGGTCGCCAGACGACCGAGCCCCGGGCGGTGACGTGCGACGATAGCCCGATGAGCGACGTCGCCCCCACCGTCCTGACCCACGTCGACCGCGGGGTGGGCGTCATCACCCTCAACCGTCCGCAGAAGATCAACGCGGTGACGGTCGAGATGCTCGGCCTCGTCGAACGGGCACTCGACGCCTGGGAGGTCGACTCCACCGTGACCGCCGTGCTGCTGCGGGGAGCCGGCCCACGGGGCTTCTGCGCCGGAGGCGACATCGCCTGGATCTACGCCAACGCGACGGACGACCCCCGACGCAGCGTCGACATGTGGCGGCGAGAGTACCGGGGCACGCTGCGGCTGTCGCGGTGGTCGAAGCCGATCGTCTCGCTGCTGGACGGCATCGCGATGGGTGCCGGCATCGGGCTGGGCGGTCACGTCACGCTGCGCGTCGTCACCGAGCGCAGCTCGCTCGGGATGCCTGAGACCCGCATCGGCCTCTCCCCCGACGCCGGCGGCAGCTTCTTGCTCTCTCGGGCACCGGGCGAGCTCGGCACCCACCTGGCCCTGACGGGCCGCGCGATGTCGGCGGCGGACGCACTGCACACGGGTTTCGCCGACGTCCTCGTCCCCTCGCCCGAGCTCGTGCGCGTGCTGCCGGCCCTGGCCGAGGGCGGCGTGGAGGCCGTGCGGGCGCTCGGCGTCGCAGCGGGGCCGTCCGAGCTCGCCGCTGCCGGCGACTGGATCGACGAGGCCTACCGCGGCGACGACGCGCGCGCCATCGTCCGTCGGCTGCGCGACCTCGCGTCGTCGGGCCTCGACGCGGCGGGAGCCGTGGCCGACGACCTCGAGGCCGCCTCGCCGACGTCGGTCGTCCTGACACTCGAAGCCCGGCGCCGGGCTGACCGGCTGCCCGACCTCGAGGCCGTGCTGGGGCAAGAGCTCGGGATCGTCACCTCGCTCGCCGCCTCACCGGACCTCGTCGAGGGCATCCGTGCCCGCGTGGTCGACAAGGACCGCCGGCCCCGCTGGTCGCCGGCGACGCTGGACGAGGTCGACGTGCCGTCGACCCTGGCGACGGTCGACTGGACGACGAGACTTTGACCACGGAGCACGCGGGAGGCGCGCCCCGGGCCACCGGGAGCCTCGCCCCCCGGCCGACCTGCGTCACCTGCCCGCGGCCACCGGTCAGGGGCGGACGACGCGTCCCTCGTCGACCGAGCGGCGAGCGGCCTCGATCACCTCGAGCCCGCGGACGGCGTCCCACGGGTCGACGGGACGTTCGCCGTCGCCGCGCAGGGCCCGAGCGAGCTGCGAGTAGAAGTCCGGATAGCGTCCGGGGTCGGTGGGTTGGTCACGTCGGGAGCCGTCGGTGACCACGACACCACGACGAGAGGTCTCGTCGACGCCGTACGCCGGGTCGGTCGGCGCGACGCCCGAGGCCAGCTGGGCCTCTTGCGGGTCGAGACCGTGCACCTCGTACGCCCCCGACGACCCGAGCACCCGGAACCTCGGACCCGGCACCGCCGCGACGTGGCTCATCGTCAGCCGCGACCGTCGGCCGCCCTCGTGCTCGAGCGACACGAACACGTCGTCGTCGGCCGAACCGCCCGGGCGCCGGGTCGCGATCTCGGCGTGGACCGTCAGGACGGGGCCCAGCAGCGCCGACGCCTGGTCGACGAGGTGCGGCCCCAGGTCGAACAGGATGCCGCCGCCGTCCGCCGCGGTCGCCCGGCGCTTCCAGCCGGCGCGGTTCTCGAGCTTCCAGGGCTCGAACCGCGACTCGACCGTGTGGACCTCGCCCAGGTCGCCCGAGGCCGCCAGCCGTGACGCGGTCAGGAAGTCACCGTCCCACCGGCGGTTCTGGTAGACGGTCAGCGGCCGACCGAGCGACTCGGCGAGTTCGACCAGCGCCCGGGCGTCGGCCGACGAGGTCGCCAGCGGCTTGTCGACGACCACGGCGACGCCGGCCCGGAGCGCCCGGGTCGCGGTCTCGACGTGGGTGTCGTTCGGCGTGGCCACGACCACGAGGTCGAGGTCGCGGCCCCAGAGCTCGTCGACGCTCGCCACCACGTCGGCCCCCGGGTGAGCCTCGGCGACCTGCGTCGACCGGTCGGGGTCGCGGGTCACGACGGCGTCGACCTGCCAGGCCGGGTCGGCGGCCAGGAGGGCCCCGTGGAAGACCCGACCGGCGAGCCCGTAGCCCACGATGCCCACGCGCAACGGCTGTGCGGCGCTCATGCGGCGAAGGGGTCGGGGGTCAGCACGTACACGGTCTCGAGGTACTCGTGGATGCCTTCGACCCCGCCCTCGCGACCGAGGCCGGACGACTTGACGCCGCCGAAGGGGGCCGACGCGTTGGACACGACGCCCACGTTGAGCCCGAGCATTCCGGTCTGCAGGCGCTCGGCCAGGCGCTGCCCCCTCGCGAGGTCGCGGGTGAACGCGTAGGCGACGAGCCCGAACTCGGTGTCGTTGGCGAGGCGGACGCCCTCGGCCTCGTCGCGGAACGTCGAGACCGCGAGCACGGGCCCGAAGATCTCGGTGGTGAGGATCTCGCTGCCCGGGACGACGCCCGACAGCACGGTCGGCTCGAAGAACGTGCCGGGCCCGGCGACCACGCCCCCACCGGTCTCGACGACGGCGCCCCGGTCGACCGCGTCGCGCACGAGACGGTCGGCCTTGTCGACCGCCCGCCCGTCGATCAACGGCCCGACGGTGACCCCGTCGTCGGTGCCCGCTCCGACCTGCAGGCCACGGACGCGCTCGACCACCCGCGAGGTGAACTCGGCCACGACCGACTCGTGAACGATGAACCGGTTGGCGGCGGTGCAGGCCTGCCCGACGTTGCGGAACTTCGCCTGCATCGCCCCCTC
Source organism: Frigoribacterium sp. VKM Ac-1396 (assembly GCF_015350895.1). Lineage (NCBI taxonomy): Bacteria > Bacillati > Actinomycetota > Actinomycetes > Micrococcales > Microbacteriaceae > Frigoribacterium > Frigoribacterium sp. VKM Ac-1396. Next base: position 1,062,099 of record NZ_JADKSD010000001.1, read on the forward strand.
GACCGCCGCGTCGAGGTCGGCGTCGTCGAAGACCACGAAGGGGGCGTTGCCGCCGAGCTCCATCGAGGTGCGCAGCACCTGCTCGGCCGCCTGGGTCAGCAACGTCGAGCCGACCGGGGTCGACCCCGTGAAGCTGAGCTTCCGGAGGCGCGGGTCGCGGATCAAGGGCTCGCACACGTCGTTCGCCGACAGGGTGGTCACGACGTTGACCACCCCGTCGGGCACGCCGGCCTCGACGAGCAGGGCCACGAAGGCGAGCGTCGTCAGAGGGGTCAGCTCGGCGGGCTTGATCACCACGGTGCAACCGGCGGCCAGGGCGGGAGCGATCTTGCGGGTGGCCATCGCCAGGGGGAAGTTCCAGGGGGTGATGAGCAGGCACGGGCCCACCGGGCGGTGCAGGACCGTCGTGCGACCGGTGCCCTCGGGGTTGGTGCCGTAGCGGCCCGAGACGCGGACGGCCTCTTCGGAGAACCACCGGAGGAACTCGCCGCCGTAGGTGACCTCGCCGAGCGATTCGGCCAGGGGCTTGCCCATCTCGAGCGTCATCAACAGGGCGAAGTCGTCGCGCCGCTCCATCAGCAGGTCGAAGGCGCGGCGCAGGACCTCGCTGCGGTGCCGAGGCGACGTCGCGGCCCAGCCGTCTTGCGCGTCGACCGCCGCGTCGAGCGCGCGGAGGCCGTCCGCCGGGGAGGCGTCGGCCACGGCGACGAGGACCTCGCCCGTGGCGGGATCGACGACGTCGACGGAGTCGCCGGTGGACGACGGCCCCCAGGAGCCACCGACGAACAGGCCGGTCGGCACCGCCTCGAGCACCCGGCGGCGATCGGCCGCCGTCACGCCCCGGGCGCTCACGCCGTGGCCCCGGTCGACCCGTCGACGACCTCGGCCGACCGAGCGCAGGTCACGCCGGCCGCCCGCAGCTCGGTCAGGGCGGCCTCGCTCGGGCCCGGAGCCACGCCGGCGACCAGATCGGTCAACACGGTCACGCGGAGCCCTGCCGCCACGGCGTCGAGGGCCGAGGCGCGGACGCAGTGGTCGGTCGCGAGACCCACGACCTCGACCTCGTCCACGCCCCGCTCGGCGAGGACCTGGCCGAACGGCCGGCCCCCCTCGACGACGCCGTCGAACAACGAGTACGCGGGGCGCCCGTCGCCCTTGAGCACGTGGAGGTCGACGGCCGAGGTGTCGAGGTCGGGGTGGTACTCGGCCCCGGGCGAGCCCTGGACGCAGTGCGACGGCCACGAGTCGACGAAGTCGGGCGCGGTGCTGAAGTGGCCACCGTTGTCACCGTCGGGCGAGTGCCAGTCGCGGCTGGCGACGACGAGGTCGTAGCGATCGGGGTGGGCGCGCAGGTGCTCGGTGACCGCCTGCGCGACGTGGGCGCCGCCGGTCACGCCGAGCGCGCCTCCTTCGGTGAAGTCGTTCTGGACGTCGACGACGACGAGTGCTCTGGTCATGCGACCATTCTCGCGCGCCGCACCGACACCCGCGTCGTCAGCTGTTGGCCAGGTTGTCGCCGCAGCTGTAGACCGCCGTCGTCACCGTGTCGAGGGCGGCCCGTGCGTTGTCCTGCACCGAGCCGATCGCGTAGAAGGCGAAGGTGAGCTTCGTGCCGTCGGCCGCGTCGATCGTGCCGGCCAGCGTGTAGGCCGTGTCGATCCACCCGGTCTTCGCGTGCACGGCCCCCCGGGCGACGGCGTTCGATCCGGTGAACCGTGAGGCCAGGGTGCCGGTCTTGCCCGACACGGGCAGGGCGTCGTACACGACTCCGAGACCGTGCTCGCGGTTCAGCACCTGGACCATCAGTCGCGCGACGAAGGTCGACGGCACGGCGTCGTTCTCGCTCAGGCCCGAGCCGTCGATGATGGTGAGCGACGACGTGTCGAGCCCGTAGGTCGACGACAGCACGCCCTTGTAGAGGGCCGTGAGCGACGCAGCCGAGCCGTCGGCGCCGGAGACCTTCGACGAGACCCGCGCGAGCATCTCGGCGAGGGTGTTGTCGGAGGTCGGAAGCAGCTGCGAGACGAGGGTGGCGACCGGCTGCGACGACACCTGGGCGATCACCGTCCCGCTCGTGGCGCTGCCCTGGGTCATCGTGGCCGTGTCGGCGCCGACCACGCCCGCCGCGACGAGCGCCGACCGGAAGGCGTCGCCGGCCCGGGCGACGGGGTCGGTGCTGCGGGGGCTCGTCTGCGCCGCCGGGTTCGCCCGGTCGCCGTCGACCATCAGCGCGGTCACCTCGGAGTGGTACCCGATCGTCTGCTCGGTGCGCTTCCACGACGGGTCCCACTTGTCGGCGGGGTTCCAGTACGTGGCGTCGAGCGTGATCTGCGTGAGGGGTTGGTCGCCGAGCGACGTCTTGACCTGGGTCGCGAGGTCGGCGACGGTGGGTGCCCCGGCGTACACGCTCGACCCCGTGGCGCTCAGCGTGGCGTCGCCGCCGCCCACCAACGCCACGGCCCCGGTGCCGGCATCGCCGGTGACCCGCGTCGTGAGGCGCGCGTCGGGGCCGAGGACCGACAGCGCGACGGCGCTCGTCAGGGTCTTGAGCACGCTGCCGGTGCGGGCGGCGGTCGAGCCGTTGCGGTCGAAGAGCACCTCGCCCGTCGCGGCGTTGACCACGCTGCCCTCGAACTGGGCGAGCCGCGGGTCGGAGGCGGCACCGGCGACCGAGCAGGTGCGGAGGCGCGTGGCGCCGGGCAGCACGTCGGGCACCGCCCGCTCGGGGTCGACCGTGGGCGTCGCGCTGGGCGTGACCGTCACGTCGGGCTGGGGCGTCGCCGAACCGCCGCGGGCCGTCGGGGCCCCGGGGGCGGTGGCCGCACCGGCCGCGACGGCTCCACCGCCGAGCAGGGCGAGGACGAGCACCCCGGCCGTCACGAGGACGGCGCGCGGCCGGGTCGAGACCCAGCGCCACGCGGAGGACGGCGACCCGGTCGAGGTCGTGTCGGTGGGACCGGCGCCCCTGTCGCCACCGGCGCCCCCATCGCCCGCGGCGCCCCCGGCATCTCGGCCCGGTTCGCTTCGGTCGTGACGTGGCTCACCCTGATCGCTCATCGAGGACATCATACGGAGCGACGACGCGACGTCACCTCTCGGACGGGTACCGCACGCCGATCTGCTGCCGCACCGCGTCCATGGTCCGCATCACGTCGACGCCGTCGGCCACGGTCAACAGGGGGCTCTCGCGTTCGCCCGCCGCGACGACCCGTTCGAGCTCGAGCGCTTGGTGCTGCATGCCCCGGAGACCACCCTCGTCGGCGTCGTACCGCTCGACGACGGCGTCGTCGGAGTCGCGCACGGTGAAGCCGCCCGGTGCGTAGAACGTGTCGTCGACGTCGATGCGCCCCTCGGTGCCGAGCAGCGACGCGGTGTTGCGGCCGGACGCGTCGAGGGCCGCGTAGAGCTGCGACGTCGCGCCCGACCCGTGGCCGAGCTGGATGCCGACGCGGGCGTCGACGCCCTGGTCGCTCAGGGTCGCCGTGGCCGTGACGCTCTCGGGCGCCCCCAGGAGGTCGTGGGCGAACGACACCGGGTAGACCCCCAGGTCGAGCAGGGCGCCGCCCCCCAGGGCCGGGTCGTTGAGGCGGTGCCGGGGGTCGGTGGGCAGCGACTGGACGTGCACGGCGGTCAGGAGGCGCACCTCGCCGATCACGCCGGAGCGCACGACCGCGCGCAGTCGCGCACTCTGCGGCGTGTAGCGCGTCCACATGGCCTCGAGCGCGACGACGCCGGCCCGACGTGCCGCCGCGTAGACGGTCTCGGCCTCGGTCGCGTTCACCGTGAACGCCTTCTCGACGAGGACGTGCTTGCCCGCCGCGATCGCGAGCAGCGCGTTCTCGGCGTGGAACGGGTGCGGCGTGGCCACGTAGACCACGTCGACCTCGGGGTCGGCCACGAGGTCGTCGTAGCTGCCGTGGGCACCGGGCACCCCGGCCCGGTCGGCGAACTCGCGCGCCTTGGCGAGGTCGCGCGACCCGACGGCCGAGACGGTCAGGCCCGCGCCCTGCAGGTCGGAGGTGAAGGTCGAGGCGATGCCGCCGGCGCCGAGGATTCCCCATCGAAGTGTCATGCGGACTGTCTACCAGCCACCGCCGACGACGCCGGTCAGCAGGCGTACCAGCGACTGGCCGACCGGACGAAGTCCGGGCTGTCGCCGGGCGCTCCCCCGTGCACCGACGCGAACCCGAGGCAGGCGTGCGCGAGGTCGCCCCGGAAGTCCGGTCGGTAGACGGCGTCCCGGTGCGGACTCGAGGCCCACCACTTCGCCGCGGCCACGGCTCCGGTCGTGCCGGTCCCACCCGCGAGGTTGCCGTCGCAGCCCGCCGGGGGCTCGCCGTCGCTGCGGACGACCTCGCCCTTGTGCCCCCAGGCGCTCAGCGGGTCGGGGCTGGGGTCACCCGCGATCCAGAGCAGGTACCGCTCGAGGCATGCGTCGTACCGCACGTTGTCGGCCGGCAGCAGCCCGAGGCAGCCCTGTCGTCGCTGCTCCTGGTACGCCGCGCGGAACGCGTCGAGGTCGGCCGTCGTCGTGCCCGTCGCCCCGCTGGCGACGTCGGTGGCACCGGTGGGCGCGGCGATCGCGTCGGCCACGGGTTGCGTGGGCGAGGACGAGGAGGCGCCGGTGGCGTCGGCGACGCATCGCGCGCCTCCTGGGCCCGCGGCCTCGCCCGCGGGGTCGCCGGCTGCGGCGAGGACCGTCGCCCGCCCGTCGGCGACGCCCGCCGTGGCGAGGGCCGAGCTGTCACCCCCCGCCCAGACGACGAGGAGCACTCCCGCGAGGACGGCGGCGAGCAACGCGGTGCAGATCAGCCGGAGGGGCATGCGGGCGCCTCCTTCCGTCGGTCACGGGCGTCGTCGTCCGACCGTACGGCGACGGCCGGGGGTCGGCGTGCCGTTCGGGGTACACCTCGGCCACGCGCTCACCACTACTGGGGGCGGCAGGCCGGACGGGGCCGACCCCGGGTCGCTCGAGCACGACCGCCCGCGAGTCGAGCGCAGAGACGAGCGGGGGACGAGCGGGAGGACGAGAACAGCCCCGGGTCGAGGTGACCCGGGGCTGTGGTGGAGCCGCTTATCAGAATCGAACTGATGACCTTCTCATTACGAGTGAGACGCTCTACCGACTGAGCTAAAGCGGCGGGACCGGCCTGGGCCGGCTGCCCGTGCCTCGCGGCACGATTAGACACTGTACAGGATCAGCGGACCTCACGCGTCACGAGGCGGCCGAGCTCGTCGAAGCTGGCCTCCATGCGGGCACGCAGGCTGTAGCGCATGTCGCTGAGGTGGTCGACGTCGTCGTCGTCGATCCACTCGGCCCAAGCGTGGCGCAGGGTGGCGATGCTGACGAGCGACACGAGGTGCGCCCGGCTGACCAGCGACGCGTCGACGGCATCGCCCGCGACGCCCTCGTCGGCCGCCATGCGCTGGGCCACGACGGTGGTCAGTCGCTCCTCGAAGACGCGCGTCGAGGCGATGCGACGGGCCAGCAGGTCGGGGTGCGCGCGCAGCACGCGACGACGCAGCACGACGAGCTCGCGGTCGACCGTCGCCGACTCGACCGAGGTCGTCAGCAGCTTGATGAGGCTCGACAGGACGGGCTCGTCGCGCTCGGCCACGAAGCGCTCGAGGTCGCCACCGTCGGGCAGGGCGGGCGGGTCGCCGACGACGGCCTCTTCTTTGGACGTGAAGTAGTTGAAGAAGGTACGCGGCGAGACGTCCGCCTGCCGGCTCACCATGTCGACGGTCACGGCGTCGAGGCCGTGCTCGACGATGAGGTCGAGGACGGCGACCTGGATCGCTCGACGGGTGGCCAGACGTTTGCGCTCGCGCAGACCGGGGGCGGCGTTCGGGTCGCTCATCGGGCCATCATCGCGCATGCGTCCGGGAATCCGGTGGACGGGCACTGCCACCGTGGCCGTCACGGCGGGTCCGTCACGCCGCCGCGGCCACGACGCCGCCGCCACGCCACCGACGGGCAGCGGGTCGTCGACGGACAGGTCAGCGGGTGGCGTGCCGGCTGACGACGACGAGCATGGCCTCGAGCGCCATGGCCGGCGACACGTTCGCCTCGATGCGTCGACGAGCCACCGCGATCGCGTCCAGCACGGCGAGGGTGGCAGCCGGCGTCGACGCGGCCGCCGCCGAGTCGAGCTGGGCCCTGATGCTGTCGTTGATGGGCTGCTCGTCGACGCCGAGCTGCAACAGCAGGACGTCGCGGTAGAGCGAGAGGAGGTCGACCATGATGCGGTCGATGCCGTCACGCAGGCTGCGGGTGGCCCGGCGCTTCTGGTCGTCCTCGAGTGCGCGCAACTGGCTGCGGAGGGCCGGGGGGACGGTGCCGCCCGGCTCGACGCCCAACGAGCGCAGCGCACTCGCGCGCTCTTCGGCGTCGCGTTCTTCGGTGATCGCCTTGGCGTCGTCGCCGGCGACGGCGAGCAGGGTGGCCGCGGCGATCACCGCGTCCGAGACGCTGCGGATGCCCAGTGCGGCCTCGAGCGTCTGCCGCCGCCGTGACCTGGCCGAGGTGTCGAGCGCGAGGCGGCGTGCCATGCCGATGTGGCTCTGGGCCTCGCGGGCCGCCACGAGGGCGATCTCGGGATCGACGCCGTCGCGGCGCTCGAGCAACGCGGCCACGTCGGCCACGGCGGGCATCCGGAGGCGCACGCTGCGCACCCGGGAGCGGATCGTCGGGATGAGGTCGGCCTCGCTCGGGGCGCACAGCAACCAGACGGTGCGCGGCGGCGGCTCTTCGAGGGCCTTCAGCAACAGGTTCGAGGTGCGCTCGGTCATGCGGTCGGCGTCCTCGATCACGACCACCCGGTAGCGACCGACCGACGGCGAGAACTGGCTGGCCGCGACGAGCGACCGGACCTCGTCGATCGTGATGATGATGCGCTCGGTGCTGAGGACGGCGAGGTCGGGGTGCGACCGCGCGGCGACCTGACGCAGCGTGGCCTCTTCGTCGGCGGGGGTCCGCGAGAGCAGGGCGGCCGCGAACGCGTACGCCAGGTTCGACCGACCGGAGCCGGGCGGACCGGTGATCAGCCACGAGTGGGTCATCGAGGCGTTGCCGGGCTGCGTCGACGCCGCCGCGGTCAACGCCTCGATGGCGTCGGGCTGACCCGTGAGGTGTTCCCAGAGGGGCATGGTCAGCGTGCGCTCTCGGCTCGCGCCCCGACCGCGCCGATCACTCGGCCGTGGCCTCGGACGTCGCGGCCTTCGCCGTCGTCGCCTTCGTCACGGGAGCCTTCTTCGCGGGGGCCTTGGCTGCGGTCGTCTTCGCCGCGGTCGTCTTCGCCGCACCGGTCTTCGCGGCCGGCGCCTTCTTGGCCGGTGCCTTCTTGGCCGGTGCCTTCTTGGCGGGCGCCTTCTTCGCCACGGTCTTCGGCTTGGCCGGCCCCTTGGCCCGCTTGTCGGCGAGCAGTTGGACGGCCCGGTCGAAGTCGACCTCGTCGACCGTCTCGCCGCGCGGGATGGTCGCGTTGGTCTCGCCGTCGGTGACGTACGGGCCGAACCGGCCGTCCTTCACCTTGATCGGCTTGCCGCTGACCGGATCGGCCTCGAACTCCTTCAGGGCGCTGCTGGCCTTGCGGGCGCCGTACTTCGGCTGCGCGTAGAGCTCGAGGGCGCCGGGCAGGTCGATGTCGAAGATCGCGTCCTCGCTCGTCAGCGACCGGGTGTCGGTCCCCTTCTTCAGGTAGGGGCCGTAGCGCCCGTTCTGCGCCTGGATCTCGTCGCCGGTGTCGGGGTCGGTGCCGACGGTGCGAGGGAGGTCGAGCAGCCGCAGGGCCGTCGCGAGGTCGACCGTGTCGACGCTCATGCTCTTGAAGAGGGAGGCCGTGCGCTCTTTCGGGGCGGCGGCCTTCTTCGCGGGAGCCTTCTTGGCCGGCGCCTTCTTCGCAGCGGTCGTCGTCGCGGCGGCCGCGGGTTCGGTCACCTCGCCGGTCACGGGGTCGGCCGCGATCTCGCCGGCCGCCTCGTCGGACGCCGTCTCGGGAGTCCGCTCGGTGACGTACGGGCCGAAGCGGCCGTCCTTCGCGACGACCTCTTTGCCGGAATCGGGGTTGACGCCCAGCACCCGGTCGCCGACGACGGGGGCGTCGATCAGCTCGCGCGCCTTCTCGGCGGTCAGCTCGTCGGGAGCGAGGTCTTCGGGCACGTTCACCCGGCGGGGCGTCTCGGGGTCGTCGCCCGGCGCCTCGAGGTAGGGACCGTAGCGACCGATGCGCAGCGTGACGCCCTCGGAGAGGACGATGGAGTTGATGTCGCGGGCGTCGATCTCGCCCAGGTTGTCGATGACCTTGCGCAGGCCCCGGTGCGACTCGTTGCCGAAGTAGAAGCCGTTCAACCAGTCGACGCGGTCGGCGTCGCCGCCGGCGATGAGGTCGAGGTCGTCCTCCATGCTGGCCGTGAAGTCGTACTCGACGAGGTCGGCGAAGTAGTCCTCGAGCAGGCGGACGACCGAGAACGCGATCCAGTTCGGCACGAGGGCCGTGCCCCGCGGGGTCACGTAGCCGCGGTCGACGATGGTCGACATGATGGCGGCGTACGTCGAGGGGCGCCCGATGCCGAGCTCTTCGAGCGTCTTCACCAGGCTCGCCTCGGTGTACCGCGGCGGCGCGGACGTGTCGTGGCCCTTGGCCTCGACCTCGTCGAGGCCCAGGGCCTGGCCCACGGTCAGCGGCGGCAGCTTGGACTCGGCGGGCTCGGCGGCACCGTGCCGGTCTTCGTCGCGTCCTTCTTCGTAGGCGTTGAGGAAGCCCCGGAAGGTGATGACGGTGCCGGACGCCGCGAACTCGGCGAGGGTGCCCGACGCGGCGCGGGCCGTGATGCCCTCGACCGCCCCGGGGGTGGTCGCCGACACGACGACCGAAGCTGTCGAGCCCTTGGCGTCGGCCATCTGCGAGGCGACCGTGCGCTTCCAGATGAGGTCGTAGAGCTTCCAGTCGTTGCCACGCAGGACGGCCTGCATCTCGGACGGCGTCTTGAACGTGTCGCCCGAGGGGCGGATGGCCTCGTGGGCCTCTTGGGCGTTCTTGCTCTTGCCCGTGTAGAGGCGCGGCTTGTCGGGGACCGTCTCGGCCCCGTAGAGCTTGGCCGCCTGGCTGCGTGCCGCACCGATCGCCTGCTGCGAGAGCGCCGGCGAGTCGGTTCGCATGTAGGTGATGTGGCCGTTCTCGTAGAGCGACTGGGCCACGCTCATGGTCTGACGGGCGGAGAAGCGCAGCTTGCGCGCGGCCTCCTGCTGCAGGGTCGACGTCGTGAAGGGGGCCGCGGGGCGGCGGGTGTAGGGCTTCGAGTCGACCGAGCCGACCACGACGTCGACGTCGGGCGAGCCCAGGGCCTCGGCGAGCGCCCGGGCGGACGACTCGTCGAGCGCCACGGCCTCACCCTTCAGGCGGCCTCGGTCGTCGAAGTCGCGACCGGCGGCCACGCGCCCGCCGTTGACGCGGACGAGGCGTGACCCGAAGGCGACCTTCGCGTCGCCCTCGGCCGCGACGGGCTCGAAGGTGGCGGTGAGGTCCCAGTAGGACGCCGAGACGAAGGCCAGACGTTCGCGCTCGCGATCGACGACGAGGCGGGTCGCGGCGGACTGGACCCGGCCCGCCGACAGCCCGGGGCCGACCTTGCGCCACAGGACGGGCGAGACCTCGTAACCGTAGAGACGGTCGAGGATGCGTCGGGTCTCTTGGGCGTCGACGAGGGCGGTGTCGAGCTCGCGCGTGTTCTCTTGTGCCTTCTGGATGGCGTCCTTGGTGATCTCGTGGAACACCATGCGCTTCACGGGGACCTTGGGCTTCAGCTCTTGCAGGAGGTGCCACGCGATGGCCTCGCCCTCGCGGTCCTCATCTGTCGCGAGGTAGAGCTCGTCGGCGTTCTTGAGCGCGCGCTTGAGGTCGGAGACGGTCTTCTTCTTGGCGTCCGAGACGACGTAGTAGGGCTCGAAGCCGTTCTCGACGTCGACGGAGAACTTGCCCATCGACCCCTTCTTCAGCTCGGCCGGGAGGTTCTTGGGCTCGACGAGGTCGCGGATGTGACCAACGGAGGCCAGCACCTCGTAACCGTCGCCGAGGTACTGCCCGATCGTCTTGGCCTTGGCGGGCGACTCGACGATGACCAGTTTCTTCGTGCCTGGCACGGGACTCCTTGGGTGGTGGTGCGGCGACCCGGTCCGACGGACCGGGCGAGGGGCTGCAGGGCGAGGACGGGGTGCTCGATCGCTCCCACCGACCCCGAGGAACGTCGGGAGCCGTGCAGCCGACAGCCACACCATACACACCCGACGCCCGGGCCCCCTTCACGGGACACGGCCCCCGGGCGGGGCCGGCACGGGCGGCGGACCGGCCGTCGCCCGGGCCCTGACGTCGAACGGCCCGAAGGCCGTCGCGACCTCGATCGTCACCTCGGCACCCGTCACGAGGCACTCGGAGACCCCCACCCCGTTCGCGGCCGCCGTGGCGGCCGCACGGTCGCACGGTGAGCCCGCGACCAGGCCCGACAGGGCGTCGGCCGCGGCGAGCGCCGAGGCGTCGGCCGCTCCGGCGGCGCGTGACCGGACGGCCAGCGCGGAGTGGGAGCCGACCAGCACGACGCCGAGGACGGCGAGCGCCACGAGTCCGCCAGCGAGGACGACGGTCGAGCTGCCGCGGTCGCAGGACAGCCGGTGGCGGATGGTCATCGTCCGGCCGTCGGGGCGCAACTGCGGGAGGTCAGGGTGACCGGCCCACCCACCGGACCGAGACGGACGTCCCGGTGGAGGTCGACGCAGACGAGGTCCGAGCCGTCGGATCGGACCAGCCGAGCACCCGGTGCGAGTCGCTCGAGGGTGGCCCCCACCGAGCTGCCGTCGCCACGGGCCGTCTGCCGGGCGACGACGGCTGCGGCGTCGGCGAGGCGGACCGACTGCGACGTGACGGCGAGGCTCGTCACGACGAACGCGACCACCACGACGAGGGACGGCATCACCAGGGCGAACTCGACGGTCGCGCTCCCCCCGTCGACACGGAGGCGCCGGAGGACGAGACCGAGGCACCCGGCGACCCGGCTCGACACGGGGGTGCTCAACCGACCGTCAGGGCCGATCGGACCAGGTCGGACAACACGCCCCGCACCTCGTCCGACCTCATGATCGTCACGAGCAAGCCGGCGAAGCCTACGGCGGCCATGATGACGATCGCGTACTCCGCCGTCGCCGCGCCGTCGTCGGCCCGGGCGAGGCGCTGCGCCACCGTCACGAGACGCCGGGTCGGCGAGGCGCCCCGGGTGGACGTCGGGCCTGCCGTGGGGACGACGGCCTGCGGATTCGTGCTGAGGGTCATGGTGTTCCTCTCTCTAGGGGTGCGACACCGCTGCGGTGACGGTTCGAGCCTGTCGGGGTCACGTCGGCCGAGTGGCGACGCGGGCTCCTGCTGGGGACGACGGTCACCACGAGCCGGCTGTGGACGACACGAGTGAGACGACCAGCGGGACGACCCCGATGACGAGGAAGGCCGGCAGGATGCAGACCCCGAGCGGCAGCATGAGGGTGACCCCGAGGCGGCTCGCCGCGGTCTGGGCCGCGGTGCGGGCCTCCGACCGCAGTTCACGGGCCTCGGAGCGCAGGAGCGACCCCGCCGGGGCACCCGCTCGACGCGAGAGGTCGAGCACGACCTCGCAGCGCCGCCGCTCGGCGTCGTCGGCGGCCTCGTCGACCGCACCCGCGCCTCCTCGGGGTTCGTCGGCCACCTCGCCGAGGCCGCACGAGGCGACGGCCTCGTCGACGGCCGCGAGGCCGGACGACCACGCTGCTCCCCCGGACAACGCCACCGCCAGCAGCTCGGGACGCAGGCCCGGCACGCGCGGGGACGGACGTGCGCGCCGGACGAGGAGCGCGTTCCACCGACGGGCGAGCGTCACGAGACCCACCGCGACGACGAGGCAGGCCCAGCCGGTCGGGGTGCCCACGAGGACGGCGCCGGTGTCGAAGCCCAGCCCCAGGGAGAAGAGCAGACCCACGACGGGGAGCGCGAGCACCACCTGGGACGTCGCGCGGGGGCCGCTCAGCGCGACCCGGACGTCTCGTCGGGCCTCGTCGGCGGCACGCAGCGCCCCGACCACCGCGTGGAGGCAGTCGGCCATCGGAGCCCCGCTCGTCTCGGCGACCCGCCACGCGCACGCGACCTGCCGCCAGGTCCGCTCGTGCTCGAGCGCCTCGGGGACGCCGACGAACGAGTCCGCGTCGAGCCAGGCGACGAGACCGGACGACACCGGGACGCCGTCGGCCCCACCGGCGGCCACGGCCAGGGCCAACCGGCGGATCGGACCCTCGGGCTCGACGGACGCGACGTGGCCCCAGGCGCGAGTCGGTGCGACCCCGGCCTCGACGAGCACGGCGAGGCGCTCGACGACGACGGCGGCCGGGGTCGGCGTCGTCCGGGCCCGCCTCGCCGGGCGGCGCCTCGGGGGACGGTGGCCCGGGGGACGGTGACTGGGGGGACGCCGAGCCGGCCCGCCCCGCCGACCGGGGGCGTCCGGCCGGTCAGTCACGCAGCCCCGTCCGGGCGACCAGTCGACCGTCGGGGCCGACGGCCAGGTGCCCGATCTCGGCGAGCCTCCGGTGGCCGCCGCGGCGCTCGAGGTGGAAGACGGCGTCGATCGCGCTGACGGCCTGGCGGGCCAGGGCGTCGACCGACAAGCCGGCGAGTGCCCCCAGCGCCTCGAGACGTGCGGGCACGTCGTCCAGCCCGTTGGCGTGGACCGTGCCCGCCCCTCCGTCGTGGCCCGTGTTCAGGGCCGCGAGCAGGTCACGGATCTCGCGCCCTCTCACCTCGCCCACCACGAGTCGGTCGGGTCGCATGCGCAGCGCCTCGCGGACGAGGCGGGACAGGTCGACTCCCCCGGCACCCTCGAGGTTCGGCTGGCGCGTCTCGAGCGCCACGACGTGGGGATGACGGGGTCGCAACTCGGCGACGTCCTCGATCGTCACGATGCGGTCCGAGGCGGGTGCCTCGGAGAGCAACGCCGCGAGGAAGGTCGTCTTGCCCGCTCCGCCCGACCCGCTGACGAGCACGTTGGCCCGTCGGGTCACGCAACGCGTCACCGAGTCGAGGTCGCCCCCGTCGAAGAACCCCCGCCGCTCGAGATCGAGCAACGACGGCGACTGGGCACGCGGCACGCGGATGGACAGGGCCGTGCCCGCGACGGCCAGCGGCGGGAGGACCACGTGCACGCGGACCCCGTCTCCGAGACGGACGTCCACGCACGGACTCGTCTCGTCGACGTGCCGTCCCCCGAGCGAGACCAGACGTGTGGCCACCTGTCGTGCCGAGGCCTCGGACAGGTGGACCGCCGTCTCGGCCTCGGCCCCGCCGCCGCGATCTACCCAGACCCCGACCCCGCCGGTCACGAAGACGTCCGTGACGTCGGGCTCGTCGAGGAACCGCGCCAGCGGCCCGAACGCGGACCGCTGCTGCCGGGTGAACCGGTTCTGTACCCCGATCGGTGAACCTGTACCCCGATCGTGATCTCGCGGCGACGACGGCCGGAGGACGAACCGGGCAGGCGGGTGATCGAGGGTGAGCGACGGGTGACGGTCGGCCTCTGCGAACCGGGACGGAGGGGGCGGAGAGGACATGCCCAAACGGTAGGCACGCACGCCCCAGGACAGACAGATCGGTGGGCATCGATGGGGACAGATCGCCCGCACCACGGCGTGGGGAGGAGGCGAGGCCCCACCCGGGCGACGACCGGGTTAAAAGAGAGGGGCGGCACCGGTTGGGGGGAACCGGTGCCGCCACGTGCGTCGGGCGATTGGGGGGAATCAGCGCGACGCACGTCGGAATCGAATCCGACTCGCCCACTGTACCCCAGATCACCCCTCGTGCACCACGACGGCGTCAGGGTCGCGGGCGTGTCGCAGGCGTCTGTTCGCTGGGACCCCCGGAGTAAGGTCGTCCGCGCGGCTCCGTGCCGCGGTTCACGCAACGACGCGAGAGGACTTCCGATGCTCGACGGCACCGACGACCACACCCCCGACGGGCTCACCTTCGCCCCGCCCGCCGACTTCGCCAGGACGGCCGTGGCCGGGCCCGACCTGGCCGAGCGGGCCGCCGCCGACCGCCTCGCCTTCTGGGCCGACCAGGCCCGCGAACGGCTCTCGTGGGCCGTGACGCCGACCGAGACCCTCGACTGGTCGGACGCGCCCTTCGCCCGCTGGTTCGCCGACGGCACGCTCAACGTCGCCTACAACTGCCTCGACCGCCACGTCGAGGCAGGTCACGGCGAGCGCGTCGCCCTCCACTGGGAGGGCGAGCCCGGCGACGCACGCTCCCTCACGTACGCCGAGCTGACGCGCGAGGTGAAGCGCGCCGCGAACCTCCTGCTGTCGTTGGGGGTCCGGTCCGGTGACCGCGTCGTCGTCTACCTCCCCCAGATCCCCGAGGCCGTGGTCACCATGCTGGCCGTGGCACGGATCGGGGCGGTGCACTCGGTGGTCTTCGGTGGGTTCAGCGCCGAGAGCCTCCGGGCCCGCATCGACGACGCGGGCGCGCGACTGGTCGTGACGGCCGACGGCGGCTGGCGCAAGGGAGCCGTCTCGCCCCTCAAGGCGGCCGTGGACGAAGCCCTCGCGGTGGACGGCGAGTTGTCGGTCGAGCACGTGCTCGTGGTCCGGCGGGGTGGCAACGACGTCGACTGGACGGACGGCCGCGACGTCTGGTGGCACGACGCGATCGAGACCGTCGACGACGAGCACGTGGCCGAGGCGTTCGAGGCCGAGCACCCGCTGTTCATCCTGTACACGAGCGGCACGACCGGCAAGCCCAAGGGCATCCTGCACACCTCGGGCGGCTACCTCACCCAGGTCGCCTACACGCACTCCGTCGTCTTCGACCTGCACCCCGAGACCGACGTCTACTGGTGCACCGCCGACGTCGGCTGGATCACCGGCCACAGCTACGTCGTCTACGGCCCCCTGGCCAACGGTGCCACGCAGGTGCTCTACGAGGGCACGCCGGACTTCCCCGCCCCCGGCCGCTGGTGGGACCTCGTCGAGAAGTACGGCGTGACGATCTTCTACACGGCGCCGACGGCCATCCGGGGCTTCATGAAGTCCGGGAGGGAGATCCCCGGCGCCCGCGACCTGACGTCGTTGCGCCTCCTCGGCTCGGTCGGCGAGCCGATCAACCCGGAGGCCTGGCTGTGGTTCCGCGAGGTGATCGGCGCGGGCCGCACGCCCATCGTCGACACGTGGTGGCAGACCGAGACGGGCGCGCAGATGATCTCGCCCCTGCCCGGGGTGACGACCACCAAGCCCGGGTCGGCCCAGACCCCGCTGCCGGGCGTCGTGGTCGACGTGGTCGACGACCACGGAGTGCCGGTGGCGAACGGCGAGAGCGGCCTGCTCGTCGTGTCGGAGCCCTGGCCGTCGATGCTGCGCGGCATCTGGGGTGACCCCGACCGCTACGTCGAGACGTACTGGAGCCGCTTCGGCGACCGCTACTTCGCCGGCGACGGCGCCCGCCGCGACGCGGACGGCGACATCTGGCTGCTCGGCCGCGTCGACGACGTCATGAACGTCTCGGGCCACCGGCTGTCGACGGCCGAGATCGAGTCGGCCCTCGTGTCGCACCCCATCGTGGCCGAGTCCGCGGTCGTCGGCGCCGCCGACGAGACGACCGGTCAGGCGGTGGTCGCCTTCGTCATCCTGCGCAACAAGGCGAAGACCACCCAGACCCCCGAGGAGGCGGTGGCCGCCCTGCGCGCGCACGTCGCCCACCAGATCGGTGCGATCGCCCGGCCGCGCACCGTCGTCCTCGTCGACGAGCTGCCGAAGACGCGCTCGGGCAAGATCATGCGGCGCCTGCTGCGCGACGTCGCCGAGGGCCGCGAGGTCGGCGACACCACCACGCTGGCCGACACCTCGGTCATGTCGGTCATCACGGCCGAGATGCGCTGACCCCGGCTCGGTCACGAGGCCCGACGCGACGGCGGCCCCTCCTCTGGTCGAGGACGGGCCGCCGATGCGTCAGGACGAGGAGGCGCGTCAGCGGACCTCGAGGACGAGTTCGACCTCGACGGGCGAGTCGAGCGGCAGCACCGCCACCCCGACGGCGCTGCGGGCGTGACGCCCGGCCTCGCCGAAGATCTGGCCGAGGAGGTCGGAGGCACCGTTGATCACGCCGGGCTGACCCGAGAAGTCGGGGTCGGAGGCGACGAAGCCGGTCAGCTTCACGACGCGCACGACGTCGTCGAGCGAGTCGAGCACGGTCGCCGCCGCCGCGAGGCCGTTCAGGACGCAGGTCGCCGCGAGCGCCTGGGCGTCGGCGGGTTCGACGAGGCCGTGGCCCTCGCCCACCTTGCCCGTGGAGGGCAACTGACCGTCGACGAAGGGCAACTGCCCCGCGGTGAAGACGAGCGACCCACTGCGGAGGGCCGGCAGGTACGAGCCCGCGGGCGCCGCGACCGGCGGGAGGACGAGACCCAGTTCGGCCAGGCGGTCGTCGACCGTGCCCATCAGGCGTCCTGGCGGGGGCGCTTGAGCCACGCGACGGGACCGCCCTCGGGGCCCTGGGTCACCTGGACGAGCTCCCACCCGTCGGAGCCCCAGTTGTTGAGGATCGCCGTGCTGTTGTGCACCAGCAGGGGCGTCGTCGTGTACTCCCAAAGGACCATTTCGGCTTCCGTTCAGCTTGAAATTCGGCGATGTCGCTTACCCTGATCCTATGTCTGCCCAAAAATCGAAGCCCACGTCCGCCATCGGGGCACTCTTCGGATTCGTCGGCTTCAGCGTCCTGGCCGGCCTCCTGGTGACCATCGGCGTGACGCCGGCCATCGCGGTCGCCGGCATGACGGCCTCGAGCTCGATCGGCGTCTTCGAGTCGATCCCCGAGTACATCGAGATCGGCAAGCTGCAGCAGCGCAACACGCTGTACGCGACCCAGGGCGGGCAGCAGGTCCCCTTCGCGACGCTCTACAGCGAGAACCGCGTCGAGCTCAAGTGGGACGAGGTCAGCGAGAACCTCAAGACGGCCGTGGTCGCCGGTGAGGACCGCCGCTTCTACGAGCACGGGGGCGTCGACGTCACGTCGCTGGTCCGCGCGGCCGTCGGATCGGCGGGTGCCGGTGAACTCGGCGCCAGCGGTGGTGGCTCGACCCTGACGATGCAGCTCGTGCGCAACATCCGCATCGCCCAGTCCCAGCAGCTGCCGACCCAGGAAGAGCGCGACGCCGCCTACAAGGAGGCGACGACGACCACCCTCGACCGCAAGCTAGAAGAGATGAAGTTCGCCATCGGGCTCGAGAAGAAGTACAGCAAGGACGACATCCTGCTGGCCTACCTCAACATCGCCTACTTCGGTGACCAGACCTACGGGGTGCAGGCCGCCGCGCAGCACTACTACAACAAGGCCGCGTCCGACCTCACGGTGGCCGAGGCGGCGAGCCTCATCGCGATCGTCCAGTACCCCGACTCGCGCAACATGTCGTCGCCCGACAAGTACGACGCCAACACCGCCCGCCGCGACGTCATCATCAAGTCGATGTACGCCGAGAAGGACATCGACCAGCCGACCGCTGCCCTCGCGCTCTCGACCCCCGTCGCCAGCTACGTCGTGTTGACCCCGCCGACCCAGGGCTGCGGAGCCGTCACGGCCTCGGGCGCCCAGTACTTCTGCGACTACGTGAAGAAGAACATCAAGAACCTGGCCGTGCTCGGCTCGAGCCCCGAAGAGCGCGAGGCCAACTGGCGCAACGGCGGCTACGAGGTCTACACGACGCTGAACCTCGACCTGACGGCGAACGCCAAGGCCCAGGTCGACACCTTCGCGCCGGCCAAGGAGTCGCGCTTCAAGCTCGGCAGCGTCGTCAACTCGGTCGAGGCCGGCACCGGTCGCGTGATCGTCATGGCCCAGAACACCACCTTCTCCGAGGTGTCGGGCACCGACCCGACCCAGACCTCGGTCAACTTCAGCACCGACCGCGACTACGGCGGGTCGAAGGGGTTCTCGACGGGTTCGACCTACAAGCCCTTCACCCTGCTCGACTGGCTCGAGAAGGGTCACGGCATCTCGGAGTCGGTCAACGCGACGCCCCGCACCTTCACCCCGATGACCTGGAACGGCGAGAAGGTCAAGGGCTACGATCCCAAGAACGACAACGGGGGCAACCCGGGCACCGTCTCGGTCGCGACGGCCACGGCCCAGTCGATCAACACCGCCTACATGGCGATGGCCCAGAAGCTCGACCTCGCCGACATCGGGGCGGTCGCGCAGAAGCTCGGTGTCCACCGCGCCGACGGTGAAGAACTGCAGACAGCCAACCCGTCGTCCATCCTCGGAACGAACGAGATCGCCCCGCTGACGATGGCGACGGCCTACGCCGCCATCGCCTCGGGCGGCACCTACTGCAAGTCGATCGTCGTCGACAACGTCAAGGACGCGGACGGCAACGACCTCGGCGGTCAGCCGCAGGAGTGCACCCAGGCCCTCGACCCGCAGGTCGCCGCCGCCGCAGCGGTCGCCATGCAGGGCCTCTGGCGGAACGGAACCGCCGTCGGCGGCCTGCCGGCCGACGGGTACCCCGAGATCGGCAAGACCGGAACGACGAACGACAAGGACCAGATCTGGATCATCGGTGCGACCAACAAGCTCGCCACCGCGGTCTGGCAGGGCACCTACGACGGCCCCAAGGCCAACCTCCGGTCGTACACCTCACCGAACCAGAGCCGCTGGGGCAGCTACGCCAACGCCCGGCCGCAGTTCTTCCGTGCCGTCCAGTCCGTGAACAACACGGTGTACCCGGGCACGGCCTTCGGTCAGGCCTCCGGTTCGGTCCTCCGGGGCTCCGGCGTCGCCGTGCCCGACATGCAGGGCACCTCGGCCTCCGAGGCGCAGGCCCTCCTGCGCAGCACATCCCTCGCCTTCAAGGACGGCGGCACGCAGGCGTCCGCACTGCCGGCCGGCCAGGTGATCGGCTCCGACCCTGCCGTGGGCACGGTCGTCTCGAAGGGCACCACCGTGACGGTCTACACGAGTGACGGCAGCGGTGCCGCCCAGGTACCCGACGTCTCGCGCCAGAAGGTCGCGGACGCGATCAAGTCGATCGGCGGGTCGGGCTTCGACACGTCGAAGGTCTCGATCGCCGGCTTCACCCAGGGTGACGGCAAGAACGCCTGCCAGGTGGCCGGGACGAACCCCACCGCCGGCTCGTCCGCGGCCAAGGACTCGGCCATCGGCCTGACGGTCTACGGCGACCGAGACGGCAACGACCCGGGCAACTGCACGTGAGGCCTCGCGTGACCAGCGGGCTCACCCCCCTCCGGACGACGGCCGTGACCGCAGCAGCGGGCGCGGCCGTCGGCCTCGGGGCCCTCGCCTGGGGAGTCTTCGTCGAGCGCAACCGCTTCACCGTGCGACACGAGGTGCTGCCCATCCTCGAACCCGGCTCACGCACCCTGACGATCCTGCACCTCTCCGACCTCCACCTCGCCCCGTGGCAGTCCGAGAAACAGGAGTGGATCCGCGGCCTCGCCGTGCTCGAACCCGACCTCGTCGTCAACACCGGTGACAACATCGGCCACCAAGACGCCCACACGGCGCTCGAGTACACGCTCGAGCCCTTCCGAGGCGTGCCCGGCGTCTTCGTGAACGGTTCGAACGACTACTACGGACCCACCCCCAAGAACCCCTTCACCTACTTCGGCGGGCCCAGCACGATCCATCGCGCCCCGGTCGACCTCGACGTCGACCGCATGCAGTCGTTCTTCACCGACCAACTCGGCTGGCTCGACCTCGACAACACGGCCCGCGCACTCGAACTCCGGGGCTCACGGCTCGAGCTGTTCGGCGTCAACGACGCCCATCGGGGCTGGGACCGGCTCGACCGCATCCCCGGCGCCCTCGACGACCTCCGCGAGAACGTCGGCTGGCAGGACGACCGCGGCGGGCCCGACCCGATCAGCATCGGCGTCACGCACGCCCCCTACCAGCGCGTGCTCAACTCGTTCGTCAACAACGGGGCCGACGTCATCTTCGGTGGCCACACGCACGGCGGACAGGTGCAGGTGCCCGGCTACGGGGCCCTGGTGACCAACTGCGACCTCCCCCGCAGCAAGGTCAGCGGCCTCACGACCTGGAGCCACGCCCGCAAGACCGCCCACCTCGAGATCTCGGCCGGCCTCGGCACGTCGATCTACGCCCCCGTGCGGTTCTCCTGCCGCCCCGAAGCCGTCATCGTCACCCTCACGGCCTGACCTTCGGGCCGGTGACACGAAGAGCCCCGAACATGGGCTATTCTTGTCAGGTTGCTTCACGTGAGAACGCGAAGACATCGGGGTGTGGCGCAGCTTGGTAGCGCGCCTCGTTCGGGACGAGGAGGTCGTGGGTTCGAATCCCGCTACCCCGACACGAAATTGGTCCCACCTTAGGGTGGGGCCAATTTCTATTTCCCCTTTGGTTCGCCCTTCGGGCGACACGAAATGGCTCCACCCTTGGGTGGGGCCATTTGCATTTTGCGCTTGTTGGTTCGCCCTTCGGGCGACACGGATTGGTCCCACCTCAGGGTGGGGACATGGGCATTCTGTGCTCGTTGGTTCGCCCTTCGGGCGACACGAAGTGGCTCCACCTTTGGGTGGGGCCTGTGCATTCTGTGCTCGTCGGTTCGCCCTGCGGGCGACACGGGTCAGGCGAGACGGCCGCCGGACTCGGCGAGGTAGCAGGCACCACAGAGGGACTCGTAGGTGACCTCCCGCCCGTCGATGGCCACCTGGTCACCGTCGAACACGAACCGATCGCCGACGGTGCGAGCCGTGAACACCGCCTTGCGGCCACAGCGGCAGATCGTCTTGAGCTCTTCGAGCGAGTGCGCCACCTCGAGCAGACGGCGACTGCCCGGGAAGGCCACGGTGCGGAAGTCCGTCCTGATGCCGTAGGCGAGCACGGGGACGTCGTCGAGGATCGCGATGCGGAGCAGGTCGTCGATCTGATGAGGTGCGAGGAACTGTGCCTCGTCGACGAGCAGGCAGGCCAGGCTCGACCCCGTCTCGGCACGCACCGAGTCGCGCCGCTCGAGGAAGACCCGTCGCACGTCGTCGTCGGGCGCGAACGTGACGTCCGTGGCCCGCGTCACGCCCAGACGCGACACGATCGCGTCGTCGCCCTTGGTGTCGACGCCGGGCTTGGCCAGCAGGACGCGCTGCCCGCGCTCTTCGTAGTTGTAGGCCGCCTGCAGCAGAGCCGTGCTCTTGCCGCTGTTCATCGCGCCGTAGCGGAAGTAGAGCTTGGCCACTACTGCAGGTAGCCGTCTTCGGCGGCCCGACGGATGAGCTCGGACTTCTTGCTGGCCGGTCGGTTCGCCTTGGCGTACTTCTCGCGGACCCGCCGCAGGAACGTCTTCGCGGTCTCGTACTGCACGTTCATCTGGGCCGCGACCTCGTTCGTGCTGAACCCCGACACGTAGAGGCGGAACGCCTCGGCCTCGCCCGCGCTGAGCTTCGGGCGGGTCTGGTTCGCGGCACCGGCCGGCAGCGGACGCCAGTCGCGTTGGGGCGAGTTGTCGCGAGCGACGCCCATGACCTGCCGGGCGGCGTCCATCACCTCGCGCATCGGCAGGGTCTTCGACAGGAAGGCCGAAGCGCCCGCCTCGAGCGCCCTCTCACGGGACTCACGGGTGTCGAGGCTGGACAGCACGACGACCTTCGCCCCCGCGGCGCGACACGTGCGCACCCTGGCCTCGATCGACACGGGCTCTTTCAGCTGGAAGTCGAGGAACACCAGGTCGGTCGGGAAGTTGTCGCTGTGGACCAGCTGGAGCCAGGTGTGAGCCGTCAGCACGAGGTCGAAGTCGTACGCGTTGACGTTGATCCAGCTGCTGAGGCTGTCGAGCAGGACCTCGTGGTCGTCGAGGATCGCGAGCCGGACGCGTCGAGCCGGAGGCGCCTCGGACCCCGGGCCGACGGTGGCCCACGACGGTGCTGCGACGGGCCTCCCGAAGCCCGGACGGTGGGACGAGCGGCCGCTCGGCTCAGTGCTGGTCATAAGAAAACCTTAGTGTCAGAAGAGAGGTCGACCGGTCGACGCGGAGGTCGCCCGAGACGAGGCGGAGCACGGTGAGGTAGGGCGAGAGCGACCGACGTGCGACCGTGGCCGACGACGCGACCGCGAGCTCGATCGTGATGTCGACCCGCGCCTCCTGACCGACGAGCACGAGCCGCAGCGAGCGCACGTCGACCACCGCGGGGTCGTCCACCGCAGAGAAGAACGCCCAGAGCGCCGTCCGGTGCTCCGGCCCGAGCCGGTCTGCCGCCCGATCGGGGTCGACGACCTCGGTCGGCACCCGCCGACCGGGGGCGTCGAGACGTCGGGTCAGCCACGTCGCGTCGGCGTCCGCCACCAAGGAGGCGCGGAGGGCCTCCGCCACGCGCCGCGCCTCGTCGGCGTCCCCCTCGGCGACCCTGCCCGCCGCGATCAGTCGGGCGAAGAACGGGACGACCTCTCGGTTCAGCACGGTGACGCGATCTTGCTGGACCGAGCGGGCGAGGGTCACCCCGAGGTCGTCGGTGCTGACGCGTCGGAACCCGATCGCTCGGGTCATCCACCGCTCGACGTGGCCGACGTAGACGGCCGAGAACACGGCCGACGCGGCCCCGAGTGCCAGCAGCGGCGTGACGGCGACGACGACGTACGTCGCGGTGGGCACCGGCGTGACGAAGCCCGGGGACTCGGCGACGACCACGATCGCGATCACGAACGCGACGACAGCACCCACCAGGGCGATCTCGCGCGCCGGTCGGTACGGGGCGAGGCCGAGCAGGAGCACGCCCGAGACGGCCCCGGCCCAGTCGTCGCGGACGAAGGGGTTGCTGCCGGACGTCGCCACGGCGGACAGCACGGACGCGACAGCGCAACCCGCCGCGACGCACCAGGCCCCTCGTGGCCCGAACGGCGCCCGCAGCGGGTCGGCCGCCACGACGAGCACGATCGCGGCGGCGACCACCGTCACCAGCGCCGTCCAGGCCGCCCAGGACGTCGACACGTCGGAGGCGCGGAGCACGGTCCCGACGGACGCGACGAGCACGGCGGTCGCCCCGGCCGCGACCGTGATCGGCCGGGCCGCGAGGGCGCCGAGCGGATCGACCTCTTGAGGCGTCCGGACGGAGGCGCGAGGCGACGTCCGCGGGGCGGCACCGGCGGTCACGCGGACACCCCGTCGTCGGTCGTGACGCCGAGGGACGTGGGGGTCGCGACGGCGAAGGGGACCCTCAGCACGATCGAGGTGCCGCTGCCGGGCGAGGACCAGATCTGCACGTGGCCGTCGACACGACCCAGACGGGCCTCGACCGAGTTCGTCAACCCGAGACGATCGGGGGCCACCGACGCCTGGTCGAACCCGACGCCGTCGTCGATGACCATCACGGTGAGGTCGGTGCCGTCACCGAAGACGACGATCTCGGCACGGTCGACGCCGCTGTGTCGGCTCACGTTGACCAGGCACTGGGCGACGGCGAGACCGAGGGCGTCCGCGGTGGCGCCGTCGAGACGGCCGACCGACGAGACGTCACCCGTCACGGCGACGTCGAGGCCGTCGCCCCGTGCCTGCTCGACGGCGGCGTGGAGGCGGCTGCGCTCCCAGCCGTCGGCGGCCGCGATCGCCTCGGCCGGGGCTCCGGAGCCCGGCGACAGCCAGTCGCGCCCCACGAGCACCTCGAGGTCGTCGGAGATCGACCGTGCGGCCTGCGCGCTCAGCGGACCCGGGCCGGTGGCGGCCACCGCCGCCAGGTGCCCGAGGATCGTGTCGTGCACGAGGGCCGCCGCCTGACCCTCGACGTCGGCGCGCAGCCGCTGCACCTGCTGCTCGAGCGCCGCCCGGTGGAGCCCCGGCTGCGCCCGACGGGCACGACCGCGCGACGCTTCGCCGTGGACGGACACGATCGCGACGAGGACGAAGGCGAGCAGCGTGGTCACGTCGAGTCGGAACGACGCGCCCGTGTTCCGGGTCGCCAGCTGCGTGGCGAGCTCACCGGCCGCGTACCCCGCCGCCGACCAGAGCAACCCGCGACGAGGGCCGAGGGCCGTGCTGCCCACCATGACGAGCGCGATCTTCGGCAACGACAGCGAGAACGCGTCGGAAGCCTGTACCGACGACACCTGGGCGAACAGGGTGACGGCGTACCAGTAGAGGGAGGCCGTGCCGACGATCAGGTAGGCGAGGTGGGCCGTCGTGGACCTCGTGCGCTCGACGACGACGAGCAACGCGAGCACCGGGACGAGCGAGACGAGCGCCGGCCAGAGCAGGAGGCTCGGCGACGCCACCTGCTTCACGACCAGGAGGGTGGCCGCCGCGACCAGCACGGTGGCACCGATGGCGTGACATGCCCTCGACACGGAGTCGCCGAGGGCCGCCGGGGCGAGGTGGGCCGGGAGGCCGAGCAGCATGCGGCCTCCTGATCGGCTCGTTCGTGGTCTGGAGAGATCATGGCAGAAGCCTGGGCACCCGTGTACCCCGACATGTGGGGTCGTCGACGCGGGCAGGCGGACGATGCCCGCCGTTTGTGCCCCGTTCTGCCCACCCGGGGCACAGACGACGGTTCGGGCCATGGCCGTCGGGACGACTCAGAAGAGCCGCGGTTGCGTCCGGGCGCCGCCCGGGAGCTCGGAGGCGATCAACGCCCGAGGTGCCCCTGCCCGCTCCGTGTCGGCCACGTCGGACCCCCCGCCCGTTGCGGTGCCGGCCCCGGCGTGGGCGCCGGCGCCCCGACCGTTCAGTCCCAGCAACCGCAGCGAGCGCGCGCTGTCGTCGAGGGCCGCCGAACGCATCGACCCGGTGGACGGGTCGGCTCGCCCCTTCTCGAGGCCGTACTCGCGCAGCAGCGGACGCAGGCGGGCCGCCAGCCAGGAGCGGTAGCCCGTCGGGGCGTAGGTGCCCTGGGCGTAGAGCGAGCGGTACTTCGGGACGAGTTCGGGGTGCTCGCGTTCGAGCCAGGCGAACCACCACTCTTTGACGCCGGGCTTGAGGTGCAGCGCGCTGTACATGACGCTCGACGCGCCGGAGTCGCGCACCGCCGCGAGGGCCGCGTGCAGGTGGTCGAGCCCGTCGGTCAGGTACGGCAACACGGGCATCATGAACACCGAGCACGACAGCCCGAGGTCGCGAGCCGCCGAGACGGTGGCCAGACGGGCAGCGGTCGTCGGCGTGCCCGGCTCGACCGACTGCTGCAGGTCGTCGTCGTGGATCGCGATCGACATGGCCAGGTCGACGGGCACGTGCTGCGCCGCCTCGGCGAGCAGGGGCAGGTCGTTCCGCAGCAGCGTGCCCTTCGTGAGGATGCTGAACGGCGTGCCCGAGTCGGCGAGCGCCGCGATGATGCCCGGCATGAGCCGGTAGCGCCCCTCTGCCCGCTGGTACGGGTCGGTGTTGGTGCCGAGGGCGACCGGGTGGTGCTGCCAGGTCGGACGGTGCAGCTCGCGCGCGAGGACCTCGGCGACGTTCACCTTGACGACGATCTGCCGGTCGAAGTCGTCGCCGCCGTCGAGGTCGAGGTACTCGTGGGTGGGACGGGCGAAGCAGTAGACGCAGGCGTGGCTGCACCCTCGGTACGGGTTGATCGTCCAGCCGAACGGAAGGGCCGAGTCACCGCCCGGGACGCGGTTCAGGGCGCTCTTCGCGACGACCTCGTGGAAGGTCACCCCCGCGAACTCGGGCGTGGTGACCGAGGTGATGAGGTTGTTCAGGCGCGCCAGGCCGGGCAGGGCCGACGCCTTCTCGGTGTCGATCGCTTGCTCGGACCATCGCATGAGCCCATTCGAACACACGTTCGAACGGTGGTCAAGCCGGCCCGACGCGCGCGCGCCCGACCGGGCCGGGCCCGGCCAGTAGACCGCGAGGCGACCACCGAGGGCGTCAGGCGTGGATGCCGAGGGCCTCCGCCGTCGCACCGATGGTCGAGGCCGCACGACGCTCGTCGGACGACAGGTCGTCGCCGTAGGTCGGGATCATCGCGTTGAGGCGGGGCTTCCAGGCCGCGATGCGGTCGGGGAAGCACCGCTCGAGCACGGTCAGCATGATCGGCACGGCGGTCGACGCACCGGGCGACGCACCCAGCAGACCCGCGATGGTGCCGTCGCCGGCCGTGATGACCTCGGTGCCGAACTGCAGCACCCCGCCCTTCTTCGCGTCCTTCTTGATGACCTGCACGCGCTGCCCGGCCGTGATGCGGTACCAGTCCTTCGGGTCGGCGTCGGGCATGAACTCGCGCAGCGACTCGAACTTGGTCTGCTTGCTCGCGGCGAGCTGGCCCACGAGGTACTTCACCAGCGACAGGTTGGCGAGACCGGCCCGGATCATCGGGTAGAGGTTGTGTGGGCGGATGGAGGCGAAGAGGTCGAGCATCGAGCCGTGCTTCAAGAACTTCGGGCTGAACCCGGCGTAGGGCCCGAACATCAGGCTGGCCTGGCCGTCGACCACGCGCGTGTCGAGGTGCGGCACCGACATCGGCGGCGAGCCCACGGCGGCCTTGCCGTAGACCTTGGCCTGGTGCTTGCCGACGACGGCCGGGTCGTCGCACCGCAAGAACTCGCCGCTGACCGGGAACCCGCCGAAGCCCTTGATCTCGTCGATGCCGGACTTCTGCAACAGGTGCAGGGCCCCGCCCCCGGCACCGACGAACACGAAGCGTGCGTCGACGGTCGTGGGGCTGCCGCCCGTCGCGCGCAGGGCGACGCGCCAGGTGCCGTCGCGCAGCTTCGTGAGGTCGGTGACCCGGTGGTCGACCTCGAGGGTCGCGCCCTCGCCCTGCAGGTAGGTGAAGAGGAGGCGCGTGAGCGACCCGAAGTCGACGTCGGTTCCGGCCGCGATGCGGGTCGCGGCGATCGGCTGGCCCTCGGCCCGGCCCGGGATGAGCACGGGCGCCCACGACCGGATGACGGACGGGTCGGTGCTGAACTCGAGCCCCTGGAAGAGCGGGTGCTCGCGCAGCGCCTCGTGGCGCTTGCGGAGGTACTCGACGTTCTTCTCGCCCCAGACGAAGCTCATGTGCGGGGTCGAGTTGATGAAGGCGTCGGGCTGGGGCAGGGCGCCCTCGGCCACGAGGAACGACCAGAACTGGCGGGA
Organism: Frigoribacterium sp. VKM Ac-1396; assembly: GCF_015350895.1. NCBI lineage: Bacteria > Bacillati > Actinomycetota > Actinomycetes > Micrococcales > Microbacteriaceae > Frigoribacterium > Frigoribacterium sp. VKM Ac-1396. The sequence goes on from NZ_JADKSD010000001.1 coordinate 1,089,183, forward strand.
CACCTGGAACTGCTCGTTGACCTTGACGGCGCTCGAGGTGTCGATCGTGCCGTCGGCCCGCTCGGGCGTGTAGTTGAGCTCGCAGAGGGCCGAGTGGCCTGTGCCCGCGTTGTTCCAGGGGTTGCTCGACTCGAGGGCCACGTCGCCCAGGGCCTCGTAGATCTCGATCGTCCAGCTCGGCTCGAGCTGCTTGATCATGGCACCGAGGGTGGCACTCATGATGCCGGCCCCGATGAGGGCTACGTCGACGGGCTTCTTCGCTTCAGTCACGGAGGTCAGTCTAGGCCTGGGCCCCGCCCGGGCCCCGGGTGCCCGACCCGGGACGGACCCGGGGTTTCTCGACATCGAGAGACCCGGTGACGTCGTCGACGCCCCGGTCCACCCCCGTCGGAGCGTCTCAGACGGCGGCGGAGCGTTTCGCGGCGACGAGCTCGGCGATCTGCACGGCGTTCAGCGCCGCACCCTTGCGCAGGTTGTCGTTGCTGATGAAGAACGCCAGCCCCCGGTGGCCGGGGACGCCCTCGTCGTGACGGATGCGGCCGACGAAGCTCGGGTCGGCGCCGGCCGCCTCGAGCGGCGTCGGCACGTCGGTCAGCACGACCCCGGGGGCGTCGCGCAACAGCTCTTCGGCCCGCTCGACCGTGATGTCGGAGGCGAACTCGGCGTTGATCGAGAGCGAGTGGCCGGTGAACACCGGGACGCGCACGCAGGTGCCGCTGACCAGCAGGTCGGGACGCTCGAGGATCTTGCGGCTCTCGTTGCGCAGCTTCTTCTCTTCGTCGGTCTCTCGGGTGCCGTCGTCGACGATCGAGCCCGCGAGCGGGATCACGTCGAAGGCGATGGGGCGGACGTACGTCACGGGTTCGGGCAGCTCGACGGCGTGGCCGTCGTGCACGAGGCCGATGGTGTCGCCGGCGATCGCGGCCCGGGTCTGCTGCAGCAGCTCGTCCGCGCCGGCGAGGCCGCTGCCCGACACGGCTTGGTAGGTGCTGACGATCAACCGCTGCAAGGTCGCCTCGGCGTCGAGCACCTTCAGCACGGGCATGGCCGCCATCGTCGTGCAGTTCGGGTTGGCGACGATGCCCTTGACCGCCTGGTCGAGGGCGTGCGGGTTGACCTCGCTGACGACCAACGGCACCTCGGGGTCCATGCGCCAGGCGCTCGAGTTGTCGATGACGAGGGCACCCGCCGCGGCGAAGCGCGGGGCGTGGGCCCGCGAGCCCGTCGCACCCGCCGAGAAGAGCGCGATGTCGAGCCCGGTGGGGTCGGCCGTCTCGACGTCCTCGACGACGATCTCGGCGCCGCGGAAGGGCAGGGTCGTGCCGGCCGAGCGGGCGGTCGCGAAGAACCGGATCTCGGCCACGGGGAAGTCACGCTCGTCGAGCAACGTGCGCATGACCTTGCCGACCTGTCCGGTCGCGCCGATCACGCCGACGCGCAGTCCTTCGGCCATGGGGTCCTCCTGGGGGTTCGGTGGTGCGGTGTCTCGAAGCGGCGGGGCAGGGTCGGGAGGCGCGGTGACGGACCGCGCGCGCCTCCTGCGGTCGGCGGTCGGGTCGCGTCAGCGGCCGGTGCCGCCGTGGACGACGGCGTCGACCTCGGCGTCGAGGCCGAAGGCCGTGTGCACGACGCGCAGGGCGTCGTTCAGGGTGTCGGCCCGGGTGACGACCGAGATGCGGATCTCGCTGGTCGAGATCATCTCGATGTTGATGCCCGCCTCGAACAGGGCGGTGAACAGTCGCGCCGAGACGCCGGCGTTCGTCCGCATGCCGGCTCCGACGAGGGCGAGCTTGCCGATCTGGTCGTCGTACTGCAGCGACTCGAAGCCGATCTCGGCCCGGTCGGACTCGAGGGCCTGGAGCACGACGGCGCCCTCGGACTTCGGCAGGGTGAACGAGATGTCGGTGCGGCTCGTCGAGGCGGCCGAGACGTTCTGCACGATCATGTCGATGTTGGCGCCGGTCTTGGCGACCGTGCGGAAGATCTGCGCGGCCTTGCCGGGCACGTCGGGGACGCCGACGACGGTGATCTTGCCCTCGCTGAGGTCGCCGGCGACCCCGCTGATGATGGGTTCTTCCACGTTCTCTCCCTCTTTCGGGTTGACGACGAGCGTGCCCTCGTTGTTGTTGAACGACGAGCGGACGTGCAGGGTGACGCCGTGGCGCCTGGCGTACTCGACGGCGCGGATGTACAGCACCTTCGAACCGGCTGCCGCGAGCTCGAGCATCTCTTCGCTCGTGACGCGGTCGAGCTTTCGGGCCTTGGGCACCACCCGCGGGTCGGCCGTGAACACGCCGTCGACGTCGGTGTAGATCTCGCAGACGTCGGCGTCGAGGGCCGCGGCGAGCGCGACGGCCGTCGTGTCGGAGCCGCCGCGACCGAGCGTCGTGATGTCGCCGGTGGACCGGTTGAAGCCCTGGAATCCGGCGACGATGGCGACGTACCCGGCGTCGAGCGCGTCGCGCACCCGACCGGGCGTGACGTCGACGATGCGGGCCTTGCCGTGCTGGGCGTCGGTGATCATGCCGGCCTGGCTGCCGGTGTACGAGCGCGCCTCGACCCCCAGGCTGCGGATCGCCATGGCCAGCAGGGCCATGCTGATGCGTTCGCCCGCCGTGAGCAGCATGTCGAGTTCGCGACCGCCGGGCAGCGGGCTGACCTCGTTGGCCAGGTCGAGCAGCTCGTCGGTGGTGTCGCCCATGGCGCTGACGGCAACGACGACGTCGTTGCCCGCCTTGCGCGTCTCGACGATGCGCTTGGCGACGCGCTTGATGCTCTCGGCATCGGCGACGGACGACCCGCCGAATTTCTGCACGATCAAGCTCACGGTGACTCCTGGAGGGGGAACTGGGCGCGCCGGAGACCGGCTCACGCCTGCGTCCGGCGATTCTATTCGGTGTCGAGGGCGTGTGACGCACGTCGGGTCGCGGGGCGTCGTCGTCGCCGCTCCCCTACGGTGGAGCGATGCCCGACACCACCGACCAGGCCCGCGGCGCGGCCGACCGCCTGCAGGACAGCCGCGCACTCACGACCTCGGCCCGCATCGGTTTCGCCATGAACGGGCTGCTGCACGTCGTCATCGGCGTCATCGCCCTCGGCGTGGCCTTCGGCGGCGGCGGCGAGGCCGACCAGGGCGGGGCCCTCGGGCAGTTCGCCTCGCGCCCGGGGGGGGTGTTCCTGCTGTGGCTGATCGTCGTGGGGCTCTGGGGCCTCGGGCTGTTCCAGCTGCTCGAGGCCGCTCTCGTCCGAGGGGGCGACACGGACGCCTGGGCCGACCGCGCGAAGGAGGGCGGCAAGGGCGTGGCCTACCTCGCCGTGGGCCTCACGGCCTTCACCTTCGCCCGAGGGTCGTCGTCGGACAGCTCGGACCAGACGCAGACCCTGAGCGCCCGCCTGCTCGCCGTGCCCGGCGGCGTCGTGCTGCTCGTCGTCGTCGCCCTCGCCGTCGTGGCGATCGGGGTCTACTTCGTCGTCAAGGGCGTGAAGCAGAAGTTCCGGGACGACCTGGTGCTGCCGGGCGGCGCCGTCGGTCGCGGGACGATCGCGCTCGGCGTGACCGGCTACGTCGCGAAGGGGGTCGCGCTGGCGGTCGTCGGGGTGCTGTTCGCGGTCGCCGCCGTCACCGCCGACCCGAGTGAGGCCACGGGGCTCGACGGTGCGCTGAAGGCCCTGGCCGCCCTGCCGTTCGGCGTGGTCGTGTTGACCGCCGTCGCCGCGGGGCTCATGGCCTACGGCGTCTACTGCGTCGTGCGGGCGCGTCGCGCCCGCCTCTGACCGGTCAGCGACCCCGGTGGGCCCAGGAGGCGCGGGTCGTCATTCGGAGACGAGCCGGCGGCCCTCGAAGGCCCGGCCGAGCGTGACCTCGTCGGCGTACTCGAGGTCGCCGCCGACGGGCAGGCCCGAGGCGAGGCGGGTGACGCGCAACCCGAAGGGCGCGAGCATCCGCGACAGGTAGGTCGCCGTCGCCTCGCCCTCGAGGTTGGGGTCGGTGGCGATGATGACCTCTTGGACGGTGTCGTCGGCCAGACGCTGGACCAGCTGACGGATGCGCAGGTCGTCGGGCCCGATGCCGTCGATGGGGCTGATCGCCCCGCCGAGCACGTGGTACAGCCCGCGGAACTCGCGGGTGCGCTCGATCGCCTGGACGTCTTTCGCCTCTTCGACCACGCAGATGGTGGCGGGCGAGCGGCGCGGGTCGCGGCAGATGTTGCAGGTCTCTTGTTCGCTGACGTTGCCGCAGATCTCGCAGAAACGCACCTTGGTCTTGACGTCGACCAGCAGCTCGGCGAGCCGCGACGTGTCGAACGACTCGTTCTGCACGATGTGGAACGCGATGCGCTGCGCCGACTTCGGCCCGATGCCCGGCAGGCGACCGAACTCGTCGATCAGCTCTTGGACGATGCCTTCGTACACGCGCTACTCGCTTCTCTGAGGCGTGACCCGGGGGGCGATCGTCTCTTCTTCGATGAACTGGGCCCCGAGGATCTCGCGGACGACTGCCTCGCCGTAGCGGGACCCGGTGGGGATGCCGCGGCGGGGGTCGCCGGTCGCCGCACGGCGCTCGGCCACGGACGGGCCGGCCGAGGCGGACGGGGTCGCGGGCGTCGACGTCGTCGGGGAGGGAGTGCCCGCGGGCCGCACCACCGGGGTGCCGACGGCCTCGGCGGGCGGGGGCGCGGCGTCGACGGTCGGCACCCCACCGGGCGGCTCTTCGGTGATGTGCTCGGGTTCGTCGGGCTCGGGCGGCGCGCTCTGCGGGATCGGTGCGACGTCCCACCCGGTGACCGGCGCCGAGCCGGCCGGACGCCGGCTCGAGGTCGCCTCGGGAGAGGGTGCCGAGGCACCGGACGGGCGGGTCGACGTCGAGCGGGCAGCAGGCTCGGCGGCTGCGGCGGGTGCCGCGGCGGGGGGCGTCGCCGCAGGGCTGGGCGCGGCGGCGGCGGCAGGTGCCGCGGTGGCAGCAGGTGCCGCGGCGGCAGCAGATGCGGCCGCGGGCTCGGCTTCTGTGACCTGCCGTTCGCCGGTCGTCGAGGTCGGGGTCGACGTCTCGGCCACGGGAGCCCCCGCCGGGGTGGGCCCCGCGGGCCCGTCGCCCTCGACGCGGGCGATGTACTTGACCTTGACGCCGAGCACGTCGACGATGGCCCGTCGCAGGTACTCGCTGACGCCCTCGGCCGCACCCTGGGGACGCTTGAAGCTCTCGACGTCGTTGGCACTCGGGAAGGCCAGCGTCAGCACGTCGTCGGCGAAGTCGACGACCGTGGCCGTGACGACGACCATCCAGGCGGTGCGCCGCGCCTTCTGGACGACCTCGACGATCTCGGGCCAGCTGTCGCGGAGCTGCTGGAGCGTCACCGGTGCTGCGGCCGAGCCCGCGGGCCGCTCGGCCTCGGCGGTCTGCGCCCACGCGGCCGAGTGCGGTGCCGACGGAGGCGCGGGTTCGGTCGTCGACGTGCCCCCGGCCTCGGCGGTCGTCGCCGGGGCAGCCGACGCCCACGACGCCGTCGCGCTCTCGACCGCCGACGGCCCGCCGGCCGCCTCGGTCGAGGGGGTGGCCTCGACGGGGGACGGCGAGGCAGGCGCACCCGAGGAGGTCGGTGCCTGGGCGGAGGCGCGGGTGGCACCCGTCGAGGTCGACGGGCCCGACGACCGCGGGGCGTCGGCGGGGCGGGTGCCCGCCGCCGGCGCGGACGTCGCGGGCGAGCCCGAGCCCGAGCCCGAACCGGACCCGGATGCGTCGACCCCGACGCGACGCTCGAGCCGTTCGACCCGGGCCAGCGCACCGCGTCCGCTCTGGTCGCTCTCGGGGACGAGCACGCGGGCGATCATCAGTTCGAGGTGCAGCCGGGGCGACGTGGCGCCGGTCATGTCGGTGAGTGCCCGGTTGACGACGTCGGCCGACCGCGACAGCTCGGCCGCGCCGAAGGCGTGCGACTGGTGCACGAGGCGGTCGAGCTCGTCGGCCGTCACACCGCGGAGGACGGCCGAGGCGCCCTCGACGGTCGCACCGACGACGATGAGGTCTCGCAGGCGCTCGAGCAGGTCTTCGACGAACCGACGGGGGTCTTGGCCGGTCTGGACGACCCGGTCGACGGCCGCGAACGCCGCCGCGCCGTCGCGGGCACCGAGCGCCTCGACGACGTCGTCGAGCAGGGAGGCGTGCGTGTAGCCGAGCAGGGCGACGGCACGTTCGTACTCGATGGCCCCGTTCTCGCTGCCGGCCATCAGCTGGTCGAGCAGCGACAGGGTGTCGCGCACCGAGCCGCCGCCGGCCCGGACGACGAGCGGGAGCACGCCGGGGGCCGCCTCGACCGACTCGCTCTCGCAGAGCTCGTGGACGTACTCGAGCATCTGGGCCGGGGGCACGAGCCGGAACGGGTAGTGGTGCGTGCGCGACCGGATCGTGCCGATCACCTTGTCGGGCTCGGTCGTGGCGAAGATGAACTTGACGTGCTCGGGCGGCTCTTCGACGACCTTGAGCAGGGCGTTGAAGCCCTGCGGGGTGACCATGTGGGCCTCGTCGAGGATGAAGATCTTGAACCGGTCGCGAGCCGGGGCGAAGACGGCACGATCACGGATGTCTCGGGCGTCGTCGACACCGTTGTGGCTGGCGGCGTCGATCTCGATGACGTCGAGCGACCCGCCACCGTCGCGCGCGAGCTCGACGCACGACGCGCACACGCCGCACGGGGTGTCGGTGGGGCCCTGGGCGCAGTTCAGGCAGCGGGCCAGGATGCGGGCCGACGTCGTCTTGCCGCAGCCGCGGGGGCCGCTGAACAGGTAGGCGTGGTTGACCCGGTTCGTCCGCAGGGCGGTGCGCAGCGGATCGGTCACCTGCGTCTGCCCGATGAGCTCGGAGAAGTTCTCTGGCCGGTAACGGCGATACAGGGCGGTGACCACGGACCAAGAGTAGTCGGGGCCACCGACAACGGTCGACGGTCCGGGTCACCGTCGAGCAGCCCCGGACGGCGGCCCCGGGACGCACGAGGGGGCCCGTCGTGACGACGGGCCCCCGGGTGCGGCTCTCGGCCGGTGCTACCGGTTTCGCGCCCCCCTCGACCGACGTCGGAGGCGGGTGGCCGAGACCAGGCCGAGGCCGATCAGCAGCGCGAAGGCCGCGAGCGAGAGCCCGCCGAGGACGTCGGAGCCCGTGTACGCCAGGCCGGAGGCCCCACCGGTCACGACCGCTCCCCCACCGGCTCCGCCACCGGTGCCCAACCCACCGCCGGCCCCGGGCAGCCCCGGGAACCCGGGGCTGCCCGGCGTACCCGGCGTGCCCGGCGTACCCGGCGTGCCCGGCGTGCCGGGCGTACCCGGCGTGCCCGGCGTGCCCGGCGTGCCCGCGCCCGCCGTGACCGAGAACCCGGTCGTGACCGGGGCCGAGGTGGCCCCGTCGACGGTCTGCGTGGCGGCGACCACGTGCGGCCCGACGCCCACGTCCGTGAACACGACCGTCCAGGCTCCCGTCGCCGGGTCGGCCGTCACGGTCTGCACCGCACCGGCGTCGAGCTGGACGGTCACCGCCGCCCCGGGCTCCGCGGTCCCGACGACCGTGACGGGCGTCGTGCCCGACGTCCCGGCCTGCAGGACCGAACCCGCGACCGGCGTCGTGATGACGACCGGGTCGACCGAGGCGATCACGAGGTCCTGGGTCGCCGTGGTCGTGCCCGAACCCGCGGTCTGCGTCGCCGTGAGGACGTACGCGCCGACCGGCACGTCCGCGAACTCGACCGACCAGGTGCCGTCGTCGCCCACCGTCGTCGTCTGCGTCGGACCGACGCCGAGGTCGACCTCGACGAGAGCGCCGGGCGTGCCGGTGCCCGTCACGGTGAGGTCCTCGACCCCGTCGCCGTCGACGTCGGCGATCAAGGCTCCCGGTGCCGGCGACGTGATGACGACGCCGGCGTCGGTGTTCGCGGGCGCGGTGACCGTGAAGGCGACGGTCTCGGGTGCCGACACCGCGCCTCCCACGGTCTGGGTCACCGACAGCGCGTGCTGCCCCGGCGCGACGCCCTGCAGCGTCGTCGACCAGGCGCCCCCGGCGGGGACGTCGACCGTGACCGGCAGACCGCCGTCGAGCCGGACGGCCACCGTGGCACCCGGCTGGGCGGTGCCGCCGACCAGGACGTCGGCGGTGCCCGCCGGGTCCGAGGGCAGGATGGAGCCCTGCTCGGGCGAGGTCACCACGAGGGGGGCGACCTCGGCGGCGGATGCCACCGTGACGGTCACCGAGGCGGTCCCGGTCACGACCCCCGCGACCGTCTGCTCGACGACCACGGTGCTCGTGCCGACCGGGACGCCCGGCACGGTCACCGACCAGGTGCCGCCCTCGGTCACGGTCGTCGTCTGCGTGGTCCCGCCGACGGTGACGGTGATCGTGGCCCCGGGCTCGCCCGTGCCGGTGACCGGCAGGTCGACGAAGCCGTCGCCGTCCGCGTCCGTCACGAGCTGACCGTCGGCAGGCGAGGTGATCGTCGGTGCGGCCGCGGGGTCGGCCGGGGCGGGCACGACCTCGACCGCGACCTCGACCGGGGCGCTCGTCGCGTCGCCGATCGTCTGCACGACCGAGACCGTGTGCGACCCGGTGCCGAGCACGACGGGCACCTGCCACGAGCCGCCGTCGCCGACCGTCGTGGTGACGGGGTCTCCCCCGTCGACCGTGACGGTGACGGGCGCACCCGGCTGGCCCTGGCCCCGGACGACGACCGGCGCGGTGCCGGCGTCACCCGCCTGGTACTGCTGGCCGTCGGTCGGTGCCGTGACGGTCAGGGGCGCGGCGGCCTCGACCACGACCGTCGTCGTGGCCGGGGCCGACTCGACCCCGGCGACCGTCTGCGTCGCCGACACCACGTGCTCGCCCACGCCGACCCCGGCGAAGGTGGTCGTCCAGGCTCCGTCGTCGTCGACCTCGACCGTGACGGCCGTCCCGTCGTCGAGCGTCACCGAGACCGTCGCGCCGGCCTGCGCCGAACCCGACACCGGCAGATCGACCGTGGCGTCCGCCGACACCACGAGGAGGCGCGTGCCCGTCTCGGGGTCGGTGATCGCGATCGGGTCTGCCGCGACCACCGCGAACGGCTGGGTCACGGGGACCGTCGTGACGGTGCCGTACTGCTGGCCCACCGAGATCGGCCCGGCACCCACCGGCACGGCGTCGAAGGTCGTGGTCCACGCCCCCGTCGTCGGGTCGGCCGGCACCGTCTGCGTCAGGTCGCCGCCGAGCGAGACCGTGACGGTCGCGCCGGGCTGCGCGGTGCCCGACACGGTCACCGGCGTGGTCTCGCCCTCGAGCACGACCACCGTGTCGCCCGGAGCGGGCTCGGTGATCGAGACCGGGGTGCCGACCACCACGTCGAGCTGCTGCGTGACGGGGGTCGTCGAGCCGGCGGGGACCGTCTGCGTGACGACCACCGGGTACGAGCCGACCGGGACGTCACCGACCGTGACGGTCCAGGTGCCCTCGGGGGTCACCGTGGTCGTCTCGGACAGGTCGTCCCCCACCTCGACCACGACGGTGGCCCCGGGCTGACCCGTGCCGGTGACCGTGACGTCGGTGGTGTCGTCGGCGTCGCCGACCACGATCGACGCTCCGTCGGCCGGCGAGGTGACGGTGACCGGAGCGGCGACGTCGACCGACACCGCGCGGGTGACCGGGGTCGACACCGCCCCGTCGACGGTCTGGGTGACCGAGGCGGTGCGGTCGCCGACGGGGACGCCGTCGACCGTCACGGTCCAGGCACCCGTCGTCGGGTCGGCCACGACCGTGCCGACCAGGCCGTCGCCCAGGTCGACCGTGACGGTCGCTCCGGGCTCGGCCGTGCCGGAGGCGACGATCGAGGCCGTGTCGCCCTCGGCGAGCACGACGACCGTCGTGCCGTCGGTGGGCCGGTCCACCACGAGGCCCGCGGCCGCGGCGACCGTGAACGGTCGCGTCGCCGCCTCGGAGGTCGCGCCACGGATCGTCTGGGTGGCGGTGACGGTGTACTCGCCGACGGGGACCCCGTCGACGGTCGTCCGCCAGTCGCCTTCGGGGTCGACGGTGGCCGCGGCCGTGAGGCCGGTGCCGAGCGAGACGGCCACGGTGGCGCCGGGCTCGCCGGTGCCCGAGACGACGACCGACGTGGTGCCGGCCGGGTCGAGCAGCGACACGGTCGCTCCCGGCTCCGGGGCGACGATGACGGGCGCGGCGGGAGCGACGACGACGGACACGTCGCGCGTGACCGGGCTGGACGTCGAGCCGTCGACGGTCTGGGTGACGGCGATGGTGCGGTCACCGACCGGGACGCCGGGCACGGTGGTGCTCCAGGCACCCGTCTCGTCGTCGGCCGTGGCGGTGGCGGTCAGGCCGTCACCGAGGTCGACCGAGATCGAGGCCCCCGGCTCGGCGGTGCCCGAGACGACCAGGTCGGTCGTGGCGTCGGGCGTGGCGACGGCGACGACGGCGCCCGGTGCCGGGGCGTCGATGACGACCGCGGCGGCGGCGACCACCGACAGCGGCTGGGTCACGGCGGGCGAGACCGAGCCGCCGAGCGCCTGGGTGGCGCTCAGCGTGCGATCGCCGACCGTGACGCCGGGGACGACGACGCTCCAGGCACCGGTGGTGCCGTCGGCCGACGTCGAGGCGACGAGGTCGTCGCCGAGGTCGACGCGCACGGTCGCCCCGGGCTCGGCCGTGCCGCTCACGGTGACGTCCGTGGTCGCGGTGGCGTCGGCCACCGTCACCACGTCGCCGGGCGCGGGCTGCAGGACGGTCAGCCCGGCACCCACCTCGATCGTGAACGAGGCGGCGACGGGGGTCGACGTCGTGCCGGCCACGGCTTGCGACGCGGTCACCTGGTAGACGGCGGCCCGCAGATCGGTGAAGAGCACGGACCAGTCACCCGACGCGGGGTCGGCGGTCGTCGTGACGGCCGCGCCGCCGTTCAGCCGCACCGAGACCTCGGCACCCGGCGACGCCGTGCCCGAGACAGGCACGTCGATCGTGCCGTCGGGGTCGAGCACCGTGAAGACGGAGTCGTCCGGGTCGACGATGACGACCGGGGCGGCCGCCGACACCTCGAACGAGGCCTCCTGTGCCGGCGAGGTGGTGCCGCCGATGCTCTGCGTGGCCGACAGGTCGACCGTGCCGACGGGGACGCCGACCACGTCGACCGACCAGGCGCCGGTGGTGGCGTCGGCCGTCACCGAGGCGGTCAGGTCGGGGCCCGTCGCGGGGTCGAGGACCACGTCGACCGTGGCCCCGGCCGCGGCGGTGCCCGAGACCGTCACGGTCGCCGTGACGTCGGGTCCGGCCACGTCGACGACGGCGCCGTCGACGGGAGCCGTGACGACGAGCGGGGCACCGGCGACGATGCTGACCACGCGCGTCTCGGGTGCCGAGACCGAGGTGCCCACCGTCTGGGTCGCGGTGACGGTGCGGGTGCCCACGGGCACGCCGGTGAACGACACCGACCAGGCGCCCGTCGTGGTGCCCGCGGTGACGGTGTCGGTCAGGCCGTCACCGAGGTCGACGCGGACGACCGCTGCAGGCTCGGCCTGGCCCGACACGACGAGGGTCGTCGTCGACGAGGGGTCGGCCAGGACGATCGGCACGCCGGCGGCGGGCGCCACGATCGTGAGGCCCGCCGCCGGGACGACCGTCACGAGGCGCGTGTCGGCCTGCTGGACGGTGTCGCGGACGGTCTGCGAGGCCCCGAGGACGCGCTCCCCGACCCCGATGCCGACGAGGGTCACGGCCCAGGCTCCGGTGGCGGGGTCGGCCAGGGCGGTGCCGGCCTCGACGCCGTCGAGGGTGACGGTGACGAGGGCACCCGGCTGTGCCGTGCCGGCGACCGGGACGTCCTGCGTGACGCCCGGCGAGGCGACGACGTAGCGGACGTCTGCGGCGGGCGTGGTGATGACCACGTCGGTGCCGGCGACGACCTCGAAGGCCGAGGTGACGGGGTCGGTCGTGGTCGTGCCGCCGACCGTCTGGGTCACCGAGGCGAGCTGGTCGCCGACGGGGACGCCCGGGACCGTGACGGTCCAGAGGCCGTCGGGGCCGGCGGTCGTCGGCACGACCGTGCCGGCCAGCGTGACCTCGACGGGTGCGCCGGGGGTGGCCGTGCCGCTCACGACGACGGCCGTGGTCGCCGCGTCCCCGGCGACGGTGATCACGTCACCGGGTGCCGGGGTCGAGATGGTGAGGTCGGCCGCGGCCGAGACCACCGAGAAGCTCGTCGGCCGGGCCTCGAGCAGGACCGCGCCCTGCTGCTGGCTCGCGCCCACGACGTGGTCGCCGACGGCCACGCCGGCCAGCTCGATCGACCAGACGCCCTGGGCGTCCGGCGTGACGGGAGCCTGGTCGACGCCGTCGAGCGTCACGACGAGCGGCAGGAGGGGCACGCCGGTGCCCGACACGGTGACCGGGGTGGTGCCCTGGTCGTCGGCCACCACGATGCGGGTGCCGGGGACGGGCGCCGCGATGACGACGTCACCGCCTTCGACGACGTCGATGTCGACGGTCACGGCCGCCGAGGTCGAGCCGTTGACGCTCTGGGTCGCCGAGACCGTGTGCGACCCGACCGGGACGTCGTCGACGACGACCGACCAGGTGCCCGACGCCGGGACGACCGCCTCGCCGACGAGGCCGTCGCCGAGGTCGACCGAGACGGTCGCCCCGACCTGCCCCGTGCCCGAGACGACGACGGGCGTCGTGCCGTCGGGACCGGCGACGACGTACTCGTCGCCGTCGAGCGGTGCCGTGACGTCGAGGGGCGTGCCCTGGGCGATGGTCAGCGGCTGCGTGACCGGTGCCGAGGTGGTGCCGCCGAGGGTCTGGGTCGCGCCGAGCGTCCGGTCGCCGACGGGGACGTCGGGGATGACGGCCGTCCAGGCACCGGTGACGGGGTCGACCGTGGCCGGCACCTCGAAGCCGGCGCCGAGGCCGACGGTGACGGTGGCCCCGGGGTCGGCGGTGCCGGTGACGGTCACGTCGGCGGTGGTGCCGCCGACGATCGGGATCGTGGCCCCGGGTGCCGGCGTCGAGATGGCGACCGGGGTCCCGGCGACGATCGCCACGACCCGCGTCTGCACGGCCGAGACGGTGCCGCCGACGGTCTGCGTCGCCGAGATCGTGCGCTGGCCGACGGGCACGTCGGCGACGTCGACCGACCAGGCGCCGGTCGTGGCGTCGGCCGTGACCCGCCCGGTCAATCCGTCGCCGAGGTCGACGCGGACGTCGGCCCCCGCCTCGGCGGTGCCCGAGACGGTCAGGGTCGCCAGGGAGGCGCTGCTCGCGACGCGCACCGTGGTGCCCTCTGCGGGGGCCTCGATGACGAGCGGGTCGCCGGCGGCGATCGTCAGCTGCTGCGTGACCGGCACCGAGACGACCCCGGCGACGGTCTGCGTGACGCTGATCGTGCGGGTCCCGACCGGCACGGACGAGACGGTCGCCGTCCAGGCACCCGTCCCGTCGGCCGTCGTCGACGCGACGTAGCCGTCACCCAGGTCGACCTCGACCGGGGCGTTCGGCTCGGCGGCGCCGGTCACCGTGACCGGGGTGGTCGAGGAGGGGTCGGCGACCGTCAGCGTCGCGCCGGGCGCCGGCGTCGCGATCGTGACCGGGGTCGCGGCCACGAGGGCGAAGTCGGTGGTCTGCGGGGCGGACACCGCGCCTCCTACCGTCTGCGTCGCGGTGGCCGTGTAGGCGGCGACCGGCAGGTCCGCGAAGGTCACGGACCAGGTGCCGTTGGCGGCCACCGTGGCGGTGAGGTCGCGGCCGCCGCCGAGCGAGACGGCGACGGGGGCACCGGGCTGCCCGGTGCCCGAGACCGTGACGTCACGGGTCGAGTCGGCGCCGGGCAGACGGTACTGCGTGCCCGAGGTCGGGCTCGTGACCGTGAGGCCGGCGCCGGCGACGACGCTGAAGGCCCGGGTGACCGGTGCCGACACGTCTTGGCCGACGGCCTGGGTGACCGAGGCGGTGTACGAGCCCACGGGCACGTCGTCGACCGTGGTCGTCCAGCTGCCGTCGGTGGCGACGACGGCGGTGGCCGTGCGGCCGCCGCCCAGGTCGACCGAGACGGTGGCCGTCGGCGTGCCGGTGCCCGAGACGATCACGGGCGTCGTGGAACCCGCGTCGAGCACGGTGAAGACGCGACCGGCCGTGGGCGTCGTGACGACGAGGGGCTGCTGGGCGACGACGGTGAAGTCCCGGGTGACGGGACCGGTGGTCACGGCCCCGAGGGTCTGGGTCGCGGAGGCGCTGTAGGCCCCCACGGGCACGCTCGCGACGGTCACGCTCCAGCTGCCGTCGGCGGCCACCGTGCCGGTGCCCGTGCGACCGGCACCGAGGTCGACCGTGACGGTCGCGCCCGGCTCGCCGGCACCGGTCAGCACGACGCTGCGGGTCGCCCCGGGGGTGCCGGGCACCACGAAGACCTGCCCGGCGGTGGGCGTGGCGATGCTGAGGGGAGCCAGGGCCGCGGCGCGGACCGTGGAGGTCGCGAGGTCGACCCGCGAGGCGTTCACGAGCGGCAGCACCGAGAGGCTCACGGCGTGGACGGAGCTCGAGCCCGCGTCGGTGCCCCGGGCGTCGCGGAAGCCCTCACCGTCCTGGGCGTTGATCGTCACGCGGACGAGCTGGTTCAGCAGCGAGGTCAGCGGCGCGAGGGTCGTGACCACCGCCGCGGTCGTGGTGCGGAGGGTGGTCGTGGTGGCGGCGAGCGCCGTGCCGTCCACGAGCGGCGAGTAGAGGCCGCCGACCGAGCCGAGCAGGGTGCCGACGACGGGCAGGAGCGCGCCGCGGAGGGTGGCGGCGCCGAGCGCACCGACCAGGCCCGACCCGGTCACGGTGGTGGCGGTGGCCGGGACCGTCCCGTCGAGGAGCTGGCCGATGGTGGTGACCGTGCGCGTCGACAGGGTCTCGTTGGCGGTCGCGAGTCCGAGGTCGATGCGCAGCGCGATCCGCAGGTCGACGGTCGCCGCGGTGGCGCGCACGGCGGCGTTCGCGGCGGCGACGAGGTTCGTCGGCAGCTGGTTCTGCAGGATGTCGGTGACGCCGTTCGTGATGGCCGTGATCGTCGCGGGGCTCAGGAGGTCGCTGTTCGCGGGCAGGCCGTTCAGGGCACCGAAGTCGACGACGACCTGGCCCGTGCTCGGCGTGATCGTCACCGGGCCCGAGGTCAGGGGCCTCGCGAGTTCGGTCGAGATCGTCGAGTCGAGGTCGACGGTCGCCGTCACCCCGACGACCGGCTGGCCGAGGGTGACCGCGCCCCCGAGGGGCAGCCCGTTCACGGCCGTGGTGAGCGGTGCGGTGATCGAGGTGGCGAGCCCCGTGACGGCACCGCTGCCGGCGACCGCGTTGACCGTCGATCCGAGCCCGGTCACCGTGCCGCGGAGCGACGTGGTCACACCCTGGACGGCCGGGCTCGTCATCGTGTAGCGGGCCCCGGCGACCTGGTAGGCCGTCGTCGGCGCCGTGGCGGTCGCGCCGCGCTGCTGGGTGATCTGGGACGACAGCGCGCCGAGACCCAGTCGGACGTCGCTGAGCACGCCGTTCGTCGCGGGGACGGACGCGAGCAGGGGCTGCAGGTTCAGCGTCGCCCCGGTGCCGGGGGCTCCGCTGCCCGTGGCGATCGAGCCGTCGGCCCCGATGAGGCCGGCCGAGGCGGTGGCCGACGTCGCGGTGGCGCTCGCGTACTGGCCGTCGACGCCGAGGGTCACCAGCCCGTTGCCCCCCAGCAGGCGGATGCCGTTGCCGAGGCCGACCGTGAGCGCGTTGACGGCGGTGAGGTTCAGGGGGTTGCGCGACGTCGGCGGGTTCTGCGTGGTGCCGAAGGCCGAGTAGGCCCCGCCGAGGGCGGCGACCTGGTCGAGCGCGACGATGCCCGAACCGCCGAGCAGCGAGGCCTCGGCCTCGCTGCGGTCGGTCGTGGCCGCCTGCGCGGGGACGACGACGACGAGCGCGCCGACCACCGCCGCGACGACGGCCGCCGCCGTCGCCTTCAGTGCGCGGGACGCGTGGGAGCGGCGGGGACGCTCGATCGCCTGGCTTCGCATGGGTGTGCCTCTTCCTGACGGGACGAGCCCGCCGCCTGATCCGAAGAACTCCCGCTGGTGAGGCGGGAGGTGCTGCTGTTCTCTTGTGGTGCCGCGGTGACGGCGCGGTGTGCGGTCGAGCCGCCCGCCTCGTCGTCGTCCGGGGACGACGACGAGGCGGACGGGCCTACCGCGCGGTGCGCGGGCTCGTTCGCCTGGTGCGGGTGCTGCTGACGTGCCGTGGTGAGGGGCTCATCGGTCCTGATCCTGATCGTGTGGTGCGACGACGTCGTCGCGGCGTGGTCGCACCGTGGTGAGCGGTGCGGCCGGAGCGGTGGTTGGTCGCTCCCGACGAGCTGGTTCGGTCTCGTCGTCCGTCGAGCATAGGGGCGATCGCGCGCATCGCGCACCCCACGAAGGGGGGCCACGGGAACCGCGCCCCGTCAGGCACGTGAGGGGTGGGCGGAGCTTCGCTCCGAAAAGAGGAAAGACCCCTCACGCACCCGCCAGAGCCCGGTTACCCTTGCTGCATTTCTGCCCTGGGGGAGTTGGCCTGGATGACGCCACGTGAGGAGCCTCGACGAGTTTAGCGGCAACTGAACGGTCCCCGCGACCCGGGGTGTTGCCTGGGGGCATGAGAATCGTCATCGCCGGAGGGCACGGCAAGATCGCCCAGCTCCTCGAACGCCGACTCGCCGACGCCGGGCACGACCCCGTCGGCATCGTCCGCAACCCCGACCACACCGCCGACCTCGAGACCGCCGGGGCGCGTGCCCTGGTGCTCGACCTCGAGCAGACCGACGTCGACACGCTCGCCGGCCACCTCGACGGGGCCGACGCCGTCGTCTTCGCCGCCGGCGGCGGAGGGGGCAGCGGCGCCGAGCGCAAGCTGACCATCGACCGCGACGGTGCCGTGCTGCTGGCCGACGCCGCCGAGAAGGCGGGCGTGACCCGTTACGTGATGGTCTCGGCCATCGGGACGGACGACTACGACCCCGCGCGGGCCGAACTGCCCGCCGAGAACGACGACGACGTGTACCAGGTGTACATGCGCGCCAAGAGCGAGGCCGACGCCGACCTGCGTCGCCGCGAGGGCCTCGACTGGACGATCGTCCGCCCCGGTGGCCTGACCGACGACGCCGGCACCGGTCAGGTCTCGGTCGGCACGACCGTCGAGCGCGGCAGCATCCCCCGCGCCGACGTCGCCGAGATCATCGCCACCGCCCTGATCGAGGGCACCGCCGTCAAGACGCAGTTCGAGGCCGTGTCGGGCGACGTGACCGTCTCGGACGCGCTGGCGACCATCAAGTACTGACCCGCGCCTCCTGGTCGCCACCTGGCGACCGGAGGACGAGAGCCCCGGAGGCGCGACCTGCGCACCGGGGCTCTTCCGCGTCGCCGGGGTGGCCGGGTCGTGCGCCGGCCCGACGCCTCAGCTGAGGGCGGCCGCCTGTCGGGCGATCTCGAGCTCTTCGTTCGTCGGCACGACGAGCACCTGGACCGGGGCACCGTCGGGCGAGATGAGGCGGGCCTCGCGCGAGGCCAGCTCGTTGCGGTCGTCGTCGACGTGGATGCCGAAGAACTCGAGGCCGAGCAGCGTGCGACGACGCAGCAGGGCGTTGTTCTCGCCCACGCCCGCCGTGAACACGACGGCGTCGAGGCCACCGAGCTGCGCGACGTAGGCGCCGACGTAATGCCGGATGCGGTGCCGGTACACGGCGAGCGCCGCCTCCGAGACGGCGTCGCCGCGGGACGCGCTGTCTTGCACGTCGCGCATGTCGCCGCTGCCGGTCAGGCCGAGCAGGCCGCTCTTCTTGTTGAGCAGCGCTTCGAGTTCGTCGAAGTCGAGCCCGGCCTCGCGGTGCAGGTGGAACACGGCCGCCGGGTCGATGTCGCCGGACCGGGTGCCCATCACGAGGCCCTCGAGCGGGGTCATGCCCATGCTCGTCTCGATCGAACGGCCCCCGTCGACGGCGGCGACCGAGGCCCCGTTGCCGAGGTGCAGCACGACGATCTTCAGTTCGGACAGGGGCCGACCGAGGAACTCGGCGGTCTTCTCGCTGACGTACTTGTGCGACGTCCCGTGGAACCCGAAGCGGCGGACGTGGTGCTTCTTCGCCAGGTCGGCGTCGATCGCGTAGGTGTAGGCGGCGGGGGCGAGCGTCTGGTGGAACGCGGTGTCGAAGACGGCGACGTGGGGCACGTCGGGGAAGGCCTCTTTCGCGGCTCGGATGCCCTGGAGGTTGGCCGGGTTGTGCAGGGGGGCGAGGGCCGACAGGCGGTCGATCGCCTTCTCGACGTCGTCCGTGACGACCGTGGCGCGGTCAAACTCTTCTCCGCCGTGGACGACGCGGTGGCCGACGGCGACGGGCGGGTACTCGGCGAACGACGGGCCGTGCGCGTCGAACGCCGCGAGCATCGCGGCGAACCCGGCGGCGTGGTCGACGATCGGTTGGGTGTCGTTGCGGGTCTCGTCGCCCGTGACCTCGTTGCGGTGCCGGGTCGAGCCGACGTCCTCACCGATGCGCTCGACGAGGCCGCTAGCGAGCGTCCGCTCGCCGTCGAGTTCGATCAGCTGGTACTTGAACGACGACGAGCCGGAGTTGACGACGAGGACGGTGCTCACGAGGGGGCTCCTTCGGGGGTGGGGGTGGTCGGCGCCGGGGCGACCGGTGCCGCGGGGGCGTTCTCGGCGGCCTGCGTGCCGGCCTGCGTGCCTGCCTGGATGGCCGTGATGGCGACGGTGTTGACGATGTCACCGACGAGGGCGCCGCGCGAGAGGTCGTTGATGGGCTTGCGGAGGCCTTGGAGGATGGGGCCGATCGCGACCGCACCCGCGCTGCGCTGCACGGCCTTGTAGGTGTTGTTGCCCGTGTTGAGGTCGGGGAAGATGAACACCGTCGCGCGACCGGCGACCTCGGACTCGGGCATCTTGGCGGCCGCCACGGTCGGGTCGGCCGCGGCGTCGTACTGGATGGGCCCCTCGACGAGCAGGTCGGGGCGGCGTTCGCGCACGAGGGCGGTGGCGGCGCGCACCTTCTCGACGTCGGCGCCCGAGCCGCTGTCGCCGGTGCTGTAGCTCAGCATCGCGACGCGCGGCTCGATGCCGAACTGCAGCGCCGTCTGCGCCGACGAGATCGCGATGTCGGCGAGCTGCTCGGCGGTCGGGTCGGGGATGACGGCGCAGTCGCCGTAGACGAGCACGCGGTCGGCGAGCGCCATGAGGAACACGCTCGACACGACGCCGACGTCGGGCAGGGTCTTGATGACCTCGAAGGCGGGGCGGATGGTGTGCGCCGTGGTGTGCTTGGCGCCGGACACCATGCCGTCGGCCAGGCCCAGCTTCACCATCATCGTGCCGAAGTACGAGACGTCGGTGACCGTGTCCATCGCCTGCGAGACCGCGATGCCCTTGTGGGCGCGCAGCTTGGCGTACTCGGTGGCGAAGAGCACCTGGAGGCTCGGGTCGAACGGGTCGAGCACGCGCGCGGCGGCGAGGTCGAGGCCGAGCTCGGCGCCGCGGGCGCGGATCGCCGTCTCGTCGCCCAGCAGTGTGATGTCGGCCACCCCGCGTTGCAGCAGGGTCGAGGCCGCCCGAAGGATGCGGTCGTCGTCGCCCTCGGGCAGCACGATCGCCTTGCGGAGCCCCCGTGCCCGTTCGAGCAGCTGGTACTCGAACATGAGGGGCGTGACGACGCCGGACGGGCTCACCTGCAGCAGGCGCAGCAGCTCGGCACCGTCGACGTGCGTCTCGAACAGGGCGAGGGCGAGGTCGTACTTGCGAGGCGAGTCGGCGGCGAGTCGGCCGCGGGTCTGCGTGATGGCCAGGGCGGTGTCGTAGGTGCCGGTGGTCGTGGTGGCGACCGGCAGCGGGCTGTCCAGGCCCTCGAGCAGCCGCTCGACCTGCGGGGCGAGGGCGAAGCCGCCGTTCAGCACGATGCCGGCGAGCGACGGGAACGTCTCGGAGGCGTGGGCGAGCACCGTGGCGACGAGCACGTCCGACCGGTCGCCCGGCACGACGACGACGGCGCCCTCGGTGAGGCGGGGCAGCACGTTCTCCATCGACATGGCGGCGACCACGACGCCGAGGGCCTCGCGGTCGAGCAGGGCGTCGTCGCCGCTCAGCAGCGTGGCCCCGGTGGCCTGCAGCACGGCCCGCATGGTCGGGGCGACGAGCACGCGGTCTTCGGGCAGCGTCCAGATCGGCACCCGCCCGGTGGGCGAGGACTCGAGGGCGTGCCCGATGCCGTCGACCACCTCGTCGAGGTGGTCCGGGTCGACCCGGTTCGCCACGACCGCCAGCAGGCTCGCGTGCTCGGAGCGCAGTTCGGCCGTGGTCAGCTCGGCGACCTGGCGCATGTCGGCACCGGTGCGCCGGGTCTGCCCGTCGGCACTGCGGCCGCCGAGCACGAGCAGCACGGGGGCGCCGAGGTTGGCGGCGATGCGGGCGTTGTACGACAGCTCGGTCGGACTGCCCACGTCGGTGTAGTCGGAACCGATCACGACGACCGCGTCGCACTGGCGTTCGACGGCCGCGAACCGGCTGACGATCGTCGCGAGCGCGGCGTCGGGGTCGGCGTGCACCGCGTCGTAGCTGACGCCGACGCACTCGTCGTAGGCGAGGTCGACGCTGTCGTGCGACAGCAGCAGCTCGAGCACGTAGTCGCGTTCGTCGGTCGAGCGGGCGACGGGTCGGAACACCCCCACGCGGCCCACCTCGTGGCTGAGCGTGTCGAGCACGCCGAGCGCGATCGTGGACTTGCCCGTGTGGCCTTCGGCTGAGGTGATGTAGATGCGTGTCGACACGCCCGCCAGCCTACGGGCGGCAGCCTTCGAGCCGCCGGGGAGACGTGCCTCGCCCGGGGGCCGTAAGATCGGCGCGTGGCCACCCCGAGGAAGACCCGGACGGCGCGGTTCACCCGCGACGACGCCCTCGCGCGCGCGGTCGCCTCCACCCGCCTCGAGGGCGGGTCGCTCTCGGATGACCAGCGCCGCCTGATCGAGCGCTACCAGGCCGGCGAGCTCAGCGCCGACGACGTGACCGACCGCGTGGTCTCGGCCGCCCAGACCGAGCAGTGACGGACGATCCGTACTACTGGCCGGGCACGGTCGTGCTCGCGAACGCCTTCGACATCCACGACGCCGACGAGCTGCGCCGGGTCGAGGACGACCTCGCCGGCACGGTGCTCGCCCTGCTCGACGCCGTCGACCTGCCCGACGAGTACGGCCGTGAGCTGCTCTGCGCGATCCACTCGACCGTCTTCGGGCTGATCTACCCCTGGGCCGGTCGGCTGCGGACGGTCGGCATCACCAAGGGCGTGGGCTCGTTCACCCCGCCAGAGCACCTCGACGCCGCACTGCACCGGTTCGAGGACGACCTGGCCGAGGCCCCCGACGGCTCCGACCGCCCGGCCTTCGTCGCGGCGCTCGCCCGCCTCTACCGCGACCTCAACCACGTCCATCCGTTCCGCGAGGGCAACGGCCGGGCGCAGCGGGCCTTCTGGGACCTCTGGTGCCACGAAGAGGGCTACCGCCTCGACTGGGCCTCGGTCACGAAGGACGAGAACGACTCGGCCTGCCGGGCGGGAGACGCCGGTGACCTGGCGCCCCTCGAGGCGATGTTCGACCGGGTGCTGCTGCGCGCCTCCTAGGCTGTCGGCATGCTGATCCGCACCGCGACCGAGGCCGACCTGCCCGGCGTCCTCGAGATCCACGCCGACGCCGTCGCGCACTCGAAGGCCATCTGGACCGACGCCACGCCGACCCTCGAGGGCCGTCGCGAGTGGCTGACGACACACCAGGAGGCGCGGCGCGGCGCGATCGTCGCGGTGGACGGCGACGTGGTGGTCGGCTACGGCAGCTACGGCCCGTTCCACGCCAAGGACGGCTACCGGCACACCTGCGAGAACTCGGTCTACGTCCGGCCGGGCCACCAGGGCGAGGGCATCGGCCGGGGGTTGCTGACCGAGCTGGTCGAGCGGGCCACGCGCGACGAGCTGCACGTCATGGTGGCGCTGATCGAGGCGGGCAACGAGGCGTCGGTGCGCCTGCACGCGTCGCTCGGCTTCGAGGACGCCGGCGTGCTGCGCGAGGTCGGCACGAAGTTCGGCGAGTGGCTCGACCTCCGCTACATGACCCGCCCCCTCGCCTGACCCCGAGCACCCATCCCGCGAGGCCCACGCCTACCCGTCCGCGGCCAAGCCGCAGCGCCCGGAGGGCGCCAGAGCAGCCGTCCGCGGCGAAGCCGCAGCGCCCGGAGGGCGCCAAACCAGCACAGAGCGACGAATGGCCCTCCCGTAGGGAAGGGCCATTCTGTCGCGGAGGATAGGGGATTCGAACCCCTGAGGGCTTGCACCCAACACGCTTTCCAAGCGTGCGCCATAGGCCACTAGGCGAATCCTCCAGGGCGGGCACACGGCGGACCGGCGCACGACCGAGACCAGCGTACCGGACTCCGCGGCGCCTGGCGGACGCCCCGTGTCGGTCCGGCTCATGAGGCTCCCTCATGGCTACGGTCGGGGCATGACCGACGCGCACCGCCCCTCCTCGGAGCACCTCGACGCCGCCGCCCTCCCGCCGCGCGCCCGCACCGTCGTCTCGGCCCTGCGCGCCGCCGGCGCCGAGGGCGAGGTCCGCGCGTTCGACGAGTCGACCCACACGGCCGCGCAGGCCGCCGCCGCCCTCGGCTGCGAGGTGGGCGCCATCGCCAGCAGCCTCGTGTTCCGCACCGGCGACGAGGCCCTGTTGGTGCTCACGAGCGGCGCCCACCGGGTCGACACCGACCTCGTGGGCTCGACGCTCGGTCTCGGCCCGATCATGCGGGCGAACGCCGACCAGGTGAAGCGCGCAACCGGACAGGTGATCGGCGGCGTGGCGCCGCTCGGGCACCCCGCCCCGGTGCGGACGCTCGTCGACACCGCCCTGGCCGCGCACGACGTCGTCTGGGCGAGCGCCGGCACGGCGAACACCGTGTTCGCGAGCAGCTTCGACGAGCTCGTCCGGGTGACGGGCGGCACCCCGGTGCGCGTCGCCGACGACGACCTCTGAGCCGGGCCACCCGTAGCATCGACGCATGCCACCCCTCTCGTCCGCCCGCGTCGACGCCTGGCTCTGGGCCGTCCGGCTCTACAAGACCCGGTCGGCCGCGAACGCCGCCTGCCGCGCCGGTCACGTCCGGGTGAACGGAGACCGCGTGAAGGCGGCCCAGGCCGTCCGCCCCGGCGACGAGGTGCGGGCCCGCATCGCGGGCTTCGAGCGCATCGTCGTCGTGAAGACCTGCCTGGTGAAGCGCGTGGGCGCTCCCGCCGCGGCCGAGGCGCTGACCGACCTGACTCCCCCGCCGCCCCCGCGCGAAGAGGTCGCCGCCGTGCCCGTCCGCGACCGCGGGGCCGGGCGCCCGACGAAGCGCGACCGGCGCGAGATCGAGCGGCTCCGCGACCGCGCCGAGAACTGACACTCACTCGACTCCCCCGATCGTGGGCTCCCCGCACTGGGGTGGATCGAGCCGGTTTCTGTGCGTACGCATCGTCTACGCTGAACAGGCGGCGCTGCCCCGACAGCAGCAGCCCCGGGTCGGGGGACCCGGGGTGACGCCCACCTCTGGGGGACGACATGAGCACGACCGACGCGGCGACGCCGACCGAGCGGGGCAACGTCACGGTGCGACCCCGGCGCGAGCTCGCCCGGGGCGCGACCCTGACCGGCGTCTTCAGCCTCTCCCCCGTCCTCGTCGCCGTGCTCTGGCTGACCCTGCCGACGGGGCACCAGAACGGCGTGCTCGCGGTGGCGGTCGGCGTCGTGGTGATGGGGCTGTTGATGTACTGGCGCTACCGCCTCTCGTACGCCGCCGTCACCCGCACCGAGTTCGTCAAGCGCGGTTGGCTGCCCGGCTTCGTCCGCCTGCGTCGCGACGACGTCGACACGCTCGTGCTCGTCCGCACCTACCGAGACCACTCGACCGAGACGGTCACCCAGCTGCTCGCCCTCGACGACGAAGGGCGACGACTGTTCCGCATGCGCGGCACCTACTGGTCCGAGGCGTCGGTCGAGGCCGTCGTCGAGGCCCTCGGGATGCCGACCACCGTCGTGCCCCGCCCGCTGACCCGCCGCGAGTTCTTCGCGGCCTACCCCGACAGCCCCTACTGGTACGAGAGCCGACCGTGGATCGGCGTCACGATCGCGGGCGCCCTCTTCGCCCTGGCGACCGGGACGCTCGCCCTGCTCTTCCAGGTCTTCGGCAGCAGCGTCTGAGGCAGCCCACGCACCGTGGCGCCGGGACGTCGGCGCCCCGGGGCGCCGCCTAGCGTCGGCGCAGCGTGCCGAAGATCCCCTTGACGACCTCGCGGACGACGGCCTTGCCCGCGCTCGACCCGAGCACCTCGCCGAGCAGCCCCCCGGACGACCCCGACGAACGGGACCCGGACGAACGCGAACCCGAGGAGGCGCGGGTCGTCCCGCCCCGCCCGGCGCGTGCCTTCGCGGCCGCTCGCTCGGCACGCTCGATTTCCTTCTGCTGACGTTCGTACTCGGCCTGGGCGGCCTTCCGCTCCCGCTCGGCGGTGGTCGCCGCCTTGGCGTCCGCCTTCTCGCGTGCCGCCGCCTCCTTCAGCTGGGCCTCGATGGTCGCCTGCCGGGCCGCCGCGTCCGTCCGCTCGCGGTCGTCGAGCGCCGCGGCCTCGAGCTTTCGCGCGAGCATCTCGCGGGCCGAGTCGCGGTCGATCGCCGCGCCGTACGCCGCGATCAGCGGCGAGGCCGCGACGGCGGCCGTCATGACGTCGGCAGGGGTCGGCGACATCGATCCGCGGGGGGCCCGGAGGCGCGTCCAGGCGACCGGGCTGGGAGCGCCCTTCTCGTTCATGACCGTCACCACCGCCTCCCCGGTGGCCAACGTCGTGAGCACCTCGGCGAGGTCGTAGTCGCTCGTCGGGTACGTCGACACCGTGGCCCGCAGGGCCTTCGCGTCGTCGGGGGTGAAGGCTCGCAGCTGGTGCTGCACGCGCGAGCCGAGCTGGGCGAGCACCTCGCCGGGGACGTCCTTCGGGGTCTGGGTGACGAAGACGATGCCGACGCCCTTCGACCGGATGAGGCGCACGGTCTGGGTGATCTGCGCCAGGAACTCCTTCGACGCGTCCTTGAAGAGCAGGTGCGCCTCGTCGAAGAAGAAGACGAGCTTCGGCTTGTCGAGGTCGCCCACCTCGGGCAGGTCGTTGTAGAGGTCGGCGAGCAGCCACATCAAGAAGGTCGAGAACAGTGCCGGCTGGTCGTGGACGCCCGGCACCTCGAGCAGGCTGACGATGCCGCGACCGTCCTCGGCCGTGCGGAGGAACTCGGCGGTGTCGATCTCGGGCTCGCCGAAGAAGGCGCCGGCGCCCCGGTCGGCGAAGGTGATCAGCTCGCGCAGGATGACCCCCACGGTCTGCTTGCTCAACCCGCCGAGGCCCTCGAGCTCTCCCTTGCCCTCGTCGCTCGTCAGCCACGACAACACGGCCCGCAGGTCGGCCAGGTCGAGCAGCGGCAGCCCGGCCTGCTCGGCGTAGTGGAACACCAGGCCGAGGCTGCTCTCCTGCGTGTCGTTGAGGCCGAGCACCTTGCTGAGCAGCAGGGAGCCGAACCCGCTGACCGTGGCCCGGACGGGCACGCCGGTGCCCTTGCCGCCCAGGGCGAAGTACTCGGTCGGGGCCGCCTGCGGCGACCAGTCCTGCCCGATGCCCCGCGTCCGCGCGAGCAGCTTGTCGTTCGCCTCGCCCGGCGTCGCGATGCCCGAGAGGTCGCCCTTGACGTCGGCCGCGAACACCGGCACCCCGGCGGCCGAGAGCTGCTCGGCCAGCACCTGCAGGGTCTTCGTCTTGCCCGTGCCGGTGGCCCCGGCCACGAGCCCGTGCCGGTTGAGCATCGACAACGGGATGCGCACGGGGACGTCCGCCCGGGCCTCGCCGTTCACCAGCGCACCGATCTCGAGCGCCGGGCCGTCGAAGCCGTAGCCCGCCCGGACGACGTCGACGGCCGACTCGTCGAGTGGCCCGCCGGCCGGCGTCGGCAGCCCCTCGACCGGGCTGCCCGCGACGGGTTCGGGTTCGGTGAGCCCCGCGTCGGCCGCGGCATCGGCGACGTCCGCCTCGGCGGCCGCCTGCTCGGGGTCGGGGGCGGCGGGGGCAGCAGCGGGGGCCGCGGCCTCGGGGGCAGCAGCGGCGGACGCAGCCGCCTCGTCCGCGAGTTGCTCGGCTCGCGCGAGTGCCGCCTCCGCGTCCTGCTTCGCCTTCTCGGCGGCGGCGACCGCGGCGGCGGCCTCCGCCCTGGCCTGCTCGAGCGCGTCCGTCATGCCGCCAGCCTAGGCACCCCCGCCGTCGCGGTCCGGGCGAGTTCGTCGCCCCCGGGCCGTCGCGTCCGCCCGTGTGCCACGAACACGCCCGCCGATGGCGCGTCGACCCCCGGCAGACGACGCCGTGCCCGAGTCCGCCGTGACGGTCAGGCGCTGCGGCCCTGCCAGATCCAGCCGCGGCCGCGGACGCGCTCCTGCTCGGCGAGCAGCCAGTGCGCCACCGGTGCCCACAGCACGACGGCCACACCGGCGCCGATCAGCAGGCCCCCGATGGTGTCGGTGAGCCAGTGCGCGCCGAGGTAGGTGCGACTCAGCAGCATGAGCAGCGTGTAGACCACGCCCGCGACCCACACCCAGACGCGCCGCAAGATCACCCCGAGCACGACGGCCAGGGTCGCGGCGTTGGCGGTGTGGCCCGACGGGAACGACCCGTAGTCGCTCACCACGAGGATGTCCGCGGGGCGGGCCCGGCCGAAGGTGTGCTTGACGACCTGCACGACGCCCGCGCTGACCGCGCACGCAGCGATCCAGTACAGCGCGGCCCAGGGGCGACGCCGCAGCAGGAAGACCGCGGCGACGCCCAGCGGCACCACGAAGACCCCGACCACCCCGGCGCCGATCGAGTTGAAGATCAACGACGGGACGTCCCAGAACGGGCTGCGGTGCTCGACCAACTCGCCCATGAAGCGCTCGTCGACCCCGATCACGCCCGCGCGCGCCGTGATGACGACGCCGAGCAGCAGCACGACCCCGATCGCCCCGAGGGCGCTGAACACCCACCACCGCCGCTGGACGCGGCGCGCCACCCGCTCTTCGGTCGGGGACGCGGGCTTGGGGGCGAGCGGGTCGGTGCGCATCCCCAGACGGTACCGGGAGGCGCGGGCCGGCGACCGCGCGGTCACACCGCGGCGGCCGCCCGGGTCGCCCGAGGAGGCGCGGGTCAGCGACCGAGCGCCGGCACCGTCCGCGGGCGCACCAGCAGCCACAGGCTCGCGATGGCCACGCACGAGGTGGCGATCATCACGCTGCCCATCGGCACGGCCGACCCGATGCCCAAGAACCCGACCACCGGCGAGATGAGGCCCGCCAGGCCGAAGTTCAGCGCGCCGAGCAGCGACGCCGCCGTCCCGGCCTCCTTGCCGTGGTTGGCGAGCCCGAGCACCTGCACCTGCGGGAACGAGAAGCCACAGGCCGCGATGAAGAACCACAGCGGCACGAGGATGCCCACGAGTCCGGCGCCGAGCGAGTCGAGCACGACGATCGACGCGGCCGAGAGCAGCAGCACGACGGTCGAGCAGGCGAGGATCCACTGCGGCCCCACGCGACGGGCCAGCCGTGAGCTGATCTGCACGCCCGCGACGATGCCGAGCGAGTTGATCGCGAACAGGTAGCCGTACTGCTGCGCGTTCAGGCCGTAGACCTCTTGGAACAGGAACGACGAGGCCGACAGGTACGAGAACAGGCCCGAGAAGACCATGGCGCCGATCAGCGCGACGCCGACGAAGATGCGGTCGCTGAAGAGCACCTTGTAGCGCTGTCGCAGGGTGCTGTGCCCGGCCTCCGCCCGTCGCGCCGGCGGCAGGGTCTCGACGATCAAGAAGATCGCGGCGATGATCACGAACGCGCCGTACGCCACTAGGAAGACGAAGATGCCGCGCCAGCTGGTGAAGGCGAGCAGCTGCGACCCGATGACGGGTGCCACGATCGGGGCGAGCCCGTTGACCAGGGCGAGGCGGGAGAGCATGCGCACGAGCGGCAGGCCGCCGAACAGGTCGCGCACGGTCGCCATGGCGACGACGCCACCGGCGGCCGCGCCCATGCCCTGCAGCACGCGGAACACCGCGAGCAGCTCGATGGTCGGCGCGCTGGCCGCACCGATGCTGGCGAGGATGTGGACGGCCGTCGCCACGATGAGGGGCGTCCGCCGACCGACCTTGTCGCTCCACGGCCCGACGAGCAGCTGCCCGACCCCGAAGCCGATGGTGGTCGCGGTCAACGTGAGCTGGATGACCCCGCTGTCGACCGAGAAGTCGCGGCTGAGCTCGGGGAACGCCGGCAGGTAGAGGTCGATCGTGAACGGCCCCAGCGCGGTGAGCGCGCCGAGCACGACGACGTAGACGAGCCGCTGGCGGCGGGTCAGGGAGTCACCCGGGTGGACGACGGTGGTCACGAGGCAGGTCCTGTCTGGTGGGGGTCACGGTGGGGTGGTCGAGGGCCGGCGGACGCCACGGGGCGCGGCCACGACGAGCCGACCGGCTCACGGGTCGAATCGATGCGATCGCGCCGACGCGCACGACCACCGCGTGGTTCGAGGGGATGGAGGAGGGAGGGGGACGGCGTCGGTGCACGACACCCGTCGCGTCCCAGCCTATCCCGCGCGCGAGTCCCGCCGACAGTCCCTCCGCGCCGTGACGTGTCGGTGCCCCGCCCCGGTCTAGGCTCGACCTGGCCTCGGACGCGACCGTCCCGTCCCGGGCCCCGAGGAGGAACGTCCATGGTCGACGCGCGCATCGTCCAGACCACGAAGGCACTGCACGCCGCCGTCGTCGAGCTCGCCTCGACGCGGGCCGTGTCGAGCATCTCGGTGGCCGACGTGACCCGGGCCGCGGGCATCAACCGCGCCACGTTCTACAGCCACGCGACCTCACCGGGCAGCCTGCTCACCTCGGTGCTCACCCCCGAACTCGACGCCATCCGGGCCGAGGACCACGCCCTGCGCCTCGAGGGCCGGGCCGACGGCCCCGAGGCCACGCGGCGGTCGATCGAGAAGGTCGTCGACCACGTGGTCCGGTACCGCGAGATCTACCGCCTCGCCCTGCCCGACCCCCTCGACGCCTCGATCCACCAAGCGCTGGCCCGCCACTTCGAGGAGTCCAGCGTCCAGCACCTCGACACCCTGCCCGAGGGCAGCCTGCCCGAGGGGCTGGCGGTTCACATCGCCGCGGGGCACCTCGCGCACGGGCTCGTCGGTGCGGTCGAGGCCTGGCTCGGCGGCAAGCGCACGAGCCGCCGTGCCCTGCTCGACACGATGAACCTCATGCTGCCCCCCTGGTGGGGCTGACCCACAGCCGACCGCCGGTCGGCGGGTCGCCTAGGAGGCGCGCAGCAGTCCCGGCCCCACCCGCAGCACCCCGTCGGTGAGGGGCTCGCAGCGCACTCCCCCGCGGCCCCTCAGGGCGCGGAAGGCGCCGGCCCCGAAGACGACGTCCATCCAGGCGCACGGGTTGGCCGCCCGGGTCGCCCGGAACGCCACGGGCCCGTCGCCCGTGTCGAGGTCGAACTCGTGCCCGACCAGCGCGTCGACGTCGACGCCGCGGACGACCACGTTGCGGCGGGTCAGCGCCGCGTCGAGCACCGTGCCCGCGGGCAGGCCGAGCTCGCGGGCCACGTGCTCGAGCTGCTCGGCGGCGAACAGGGTGACCGAGGCGCCCCGGTGCGCGGGAGCGTTGAAGTAGCGGTCGCCCACGATGCCGAGGTGGGCGCGCACGGTGACGGCGTCGTGGAGCTCTGGCCCCGTGGCCGGAGCCGGGGCCGGGCCGTCGGCGGGGCGGCCCACGTAGCGGGAGCGGGGCGAGGCGAGCAGCAGCTCGACGGTGACGGGCGTCGCGGACGCGACCCGCGCCTCCTGCGCTGCTCGGTCGGTGCCCACGCAGGCACGATACCCGGCGATGGCGACGACGCCCGCGACGACGACGGCCGGGCACCCCTGGTGGGGTGCCCGGCCGGTGCCGGTGCTGCCGAGCGGCAGCGGGGTGCTTACTTGGTGAGCGGCTCGAGGGTCGTGTCGTTGGCGTACGCCTCGGCGGCGTTCTCCTTCGTCACGATCTGGGGCGGCAGCAGGTAGGCGGGGACGATCTTGTTGCCGTTGTCGTACGACTCGTCGTCGTTCGTCTCGGCCTTGTCGCCCTTGCTCAGCGAGGTGACCATCGCGACGGCCTGCTTCACGAGGTTGCGGGTGTCCTTGTTGATGGTGGAGTACTGCTCGCCGGCCATGATCGACTTGACCGACTCGACCTCGGAGTCCTGACCGGTGACGACCGGGATGTCCTTGCCGGCCTGCTTCACCGAGGTGATGATGGCGCGGGCGAGGGTGTCGTTCGGGCTGAGGACGCCGTCGAGCTCCTTGTCACCGTAGGTGCTGGTGAGCAGCGAGTCCATGCGGCGCTGGGCGTTCTCGGGCTTCCAGCCGTCGGTCGCCGTCTGCTTGATGTCGGTCTGACCCGAAGCGACGACGAGGGTGCCGTCGTCGATCTTCGGCTGCAGGACGCTCATCGCGCCGTCGAAGAAGACCTTCGAGTTGGCGTCGTCGGACGAGCCGGAGAACAGCTCGATGTTGTACGGGCCGTCGGCCTTCTTGGCGGCCATGCCGTCGAGCAGGGCCTGACCCTGCAGCTCGCCGACCTTGTAGTTGTCGTACGCGACGTAGTAGTCGACGTCGTCCGTGTTGAGGATCAGGCGGTCGTAGGCGATGACCACGGCGCCGGCGTCGTGGGCGGCCTTGACCTGGGTGCCGAGCTGGCCACCGTCGGCGGCGCCGATGATGATGACCTTGGCGCCCTTGGTGACCATGGACTGGATCTCGTCCTGCTGGTTGGCGACGGTGCCGCTGGCCGCTGCGTACTGCACGTCGGGCTTGAAGCCGGCGTCGGTCAGGTCGCTGGTGAAGAGGTCACCGGCGAGGACCCAGTTCTCGCTCGTCTTGGCGGGCAGGGCCACGCCGATCGTCGAGCCGGACTCGAAGCCCGAGGCCGCGTCGCCCGAACCCGCGTCGGTGCGGGCCGAGTTCGAGCAGCCGCTCAGGATCAGCGTCGTTGCTGCGGCGACCGCGAAGGTCGTCAGCGCGAGTTTGCGCATGCTGTGTCTACTTTCTCGTTGTGAGGGGTGGTGCCGTGTGGTCGCCCGCGGTGCGGACTCCCGGTGGAGGCGCGTCCGCCCGTCGATGGACGGGCGCGCCGGGTGGTGGGTCTAGTTGGGCGTGGTGGCCTTGGGCCGCTGGACGTCCGAGATGTCGCCGTTCGGGGTGAGGGCGGGCTCGGTGGTCTCGGCGTCGCGGCCGACGCCGTTCTGGCTGCCGGGCGTCAGGTCGGAGGCGGCGATGCCGTTCTTGTCGCGGCGCAGGCCCCGGGTGAGGAACCCGGTGATCGAGGGGCGACCCTGGCTCTTGTTGTATACGTCGACGGCGACCGCGATCAGCAGCACGAGGCCCTTGATCATCTGCACCTTGTCGGAGCCGACGCCCATCAGCTGCAGGCCGTTGTTCAGGACGGCGATGACGAAACCACCGACGATCGAACCGGTCACCGTGCCGATGCCGCCGGCGACGGCCGCACCACCGATGAAGACCGAGGCGATGGCGTCGAGCTCCCAGTTCAGGCCGTCCTGCGGGCCGGAGGCACCGGCGCGGGCCACGTAGATCATGCCGGCCAGGGCGGCGAGCACCGACATGTTCATCATGACGAAGAAGTTGATGCGCTTGGCCTTGACGCCCGACAGCTCGGCGGCGTGCGAGTTGCCGCCGACCGCGTAGATGTGGCGACCGAAGATGGTGTTCTGCGTCACGAAGCCGTAGACCAGCACGAGTACGCCGAGGATGATGCCCGAGATCGGGAAGGACGTGCCGACCCGGCCGCCGGCGAACAGCGTGGCGGCGTACGCGACGATGGCCACGAGCACGACCAGCTTGACGATGCTGACCCAGAACGGAGCCCGCTCGGAGCCCATCTTCTGCTGGATGCGACGGAGGCGGAACTCGTTGTAGACCACGGCGACGATGATCACGAGGCCGAGCAGCAGCGTCGCATTGTTGTAGCCGGTGTTCGGCCCGAACTCGGGCAGGTAGCCGGCACCGATCACGGTGAAGCCGTCGGGCACGGGGATGGTGTCGGCGTTGCCCACGAACTGGTTGGCACCGCGGAAGAGCAGCATGCCGGCGAGTGTGACGATGAAGGCGGGGACGCCGACGTAGGCGACCCAGAAGCCCTGCCAGGCGCCGATGACCACGCCGACGACCAGGCCGAGCAGGATGGCCGCACCCCAGGGCAGGCCCCAGCTGTCCATCGCCTTGGCGACGACGATGCCGCTGAAGGCGGCGACCGAACCGACCGAGAGGTCGATGTGGCCGGCCACGATGACCATCACCATGCCGATGGCGAGGATCAGGATGTACGAGTACTGGCTGACCAGGGCGATCAGGTTCGTGGGCTGCAGGGTGAGCCCGTCGGTCAGCACCTGGAAGATCAGGATGGCCACGACGAGGGTCGCGATCATGCCGAACTGGCGCGCGTTCGACGTGTTGCCGCCGAACACCTTCTTCAGGTCTTTGATGCCACTCATGCGGCTTGCTCCTTCTTCTTCGAGGTCATGGATCGCATGAGCGTCTCGGCGTCGGCCTCTGAGGCCTCGATCTCGTTCGTGACGGTGCCCTCGAAGATCGTGTAGATGCGATCGGAGAGCCCCAGCAGCTCGGGCAGCTCGGACGAGATGACGATCACGCCTTTGCCCTGTGCCGCGAGCTGGTTGATGATGTTGTAGATCTCGAACTTGGCGCCCACGTCGATGCCGCGGGTCGGTTCGTCGAGGATGAGCAGGTCGGGGTCGGTGAACATCCACTTCGCCAGGACGACCTTCTGCTGGTTGCCGCCCGACAGCTTGGCGACGCCCTCGTCGACCGTCGGGGTCTTGACCCGCAGGCTCTTGCGGTACTCCTCGGCGATCGAGTGCTCTTCGTAGGTGTTGACCACCGACGCCTTCGAGATCTTGGTCAGCTTGGCGGCGACGGTCGAGCGCTTGATGTCGTCGAGCAGGTTGAGCCCGAGCACCTTGCGGTCTTCCGACACGTAGGCGAGGCCGTTGTCGATCGCGTCCGAGACGTTCTTGATCTCGATGGTCTCGCCGTCCTTGACGATCTGACCCGAGACGAACTGCCCGTACGAGCGGCCGAAGATGCTCATCGCGAGCTCGGTGCGACCGGCACCCATCAGGCCGGCCAGGCCGACGATCTCGCCCTTGCGGACGGTGATGGACGAGCCCTTGCAGACGAACCGCTCGGCGGTCTGCGGGTGACGCACCCACCAGTCCTTGACCTCGAAGAAGACCTCGCCGATCTTCGGCGTGCGGTCGGGGAACCGGCTGGCCAGGTTGCGGCCGACCATGCCGCGGATGATGCGATCCTCGTTGACGCCGTCGGCCTTGACGTCGAGGGTCTCGATCGTGCGGCCGTCGCGGATGATCGTGATCGAGTCGGCGATCGCCTCGATCTCGTTGAGCTTGTGGCTGATCATGATCGACGAGATGCCGCGGCCTTTGAGCCCGCGGATCAGGTCGAGCAGGTGCTGCGAGTCGGCCTCGTTCAGGGCCGCGGTGGGCTCGTCGAGGATGAGCAGCTTGACGTTCTTGTTCAGCGCCTTGGCGATCTCGACCAGCTGCTGCTTGCCGACGCCGAGGTTCTTGATGGCGGTGTCGGGGTCGTCGCGGAGGCCCACGCGGGCGAGCAGGTCGATGGCCTTCGTCTTGGCGGCTCGCCAGTCGATGGCACCGAAGCGGGTCGGCTCGTTGCCGAGGAAGATGTTCTCGGTGATCGAGAGCTCGGGGATGAGCGCCAGCTCTTGGTGGATGATCACGATGCCCTGCGACTCGCTCGAGCGGATGTCGCGGAAGCGCATCACGTCGCCCTGGTAGACGATGTCGCCGGTGTAGGTGCCGAAGGGGTAGACCCCCGAGAGCACCTTCATCAGGGTGGACTTGCCGGCGCCGTTCTCGCCGCAGATGGCGTGCACCTCACCGGCGCGGACCTGCATCGACACGTCGTCGAGCGCCTTGACGCCCGGGAACTCCTTGGTGATGGAGCGCATCTCGAGGATGACGGGAGAATCAACGCCCATGCGGGGCACCCCCGGGGATGTGGCTGCTCGCGAGCTGTGCGCTCGACGTCACGGCACTGGGCACGTCGTCCTCGACCTTCGACCTCGTCGTCGTCCGACGGAGACGTGCTCCGGCGGGCATCCTGCTGTTCGACGTCGCCGTGCGGGGCCCGAGCGCGGAACCGGCGTTCGTTGCCCGGCCCGCTGAATGTGACCGTTCACACCGCGACTGGAGCAAAGCTAATCCTGAGAGGGGGTCGTGTCAAATGCCGTTGCGGATCCGTTATCGAAGCCGGTCCGCGCGACGCTCGCCGCGCCTCCTGACCACCCCGACGTCGGGGTGCCCGCGGGCAGGTCAGAGGAACCAGGGGCGCGAGGTCGACCCGCGCACGACGAGTTCCGGGGGGATCAGGGTGCGGTCGACGACCGTGCCGCCCTCGAGCTCGGCCACGACCAGCTCGACGGCCCGGCGACCGATCAGCGCGAAGTCCTGCCGCACCGTCGTGAGCGGGGGCCACAGGTGCGGCGCGGTCGGCGAGTCGTCGAAGCCGACGACGCTGACCTCGCGCGGCACGTCGACGTCGGCCTCGCGAAAGGCGTGCAGAAGCCCCACGGCCATCAGGTCGTTCGCCGAGAACACCGCCGTGAAGTCACGTCGACGCAACAGCTCTTGACCCGCCGTGTAGCCGAAGTCGGCCGTCAGGTCGCCGAGGATGGGCGGCTCGATCGACAGGTCGGCCTCTCCCATCTCGAACAGGAAGCCCTGCATGCGTTCGTCGGCCTCGATCCAGTCCTGCGGGCCGGCGACGTGGACGATGTGCCGGTGGCCGAGGTCGATGAGGTGCCGGGTGGCGAGCCGGGCCCCCTCGAACTGGTCGACCGACAGGCTGTGGGCGCGGGCCCGCTGCGTCGAGTCGAGGGCCACGATCGGCACGTCGAGGTCGAGTTCGTCGATGACGTCGAAGAACTTGCGCTGCGGGGCGATGACGATGATCGCCTCGACCGCCTGGTTCGTGAGTAGCTGCAGGCTCGCCCGGACGTCGTCGGACGCCGTGGTCGTGCTCGCGATGCTGAGCCGGTAACCCGCGGTGCGGGCCTCGAACTCGATGGCGTTGACGATGGTCTGCGGGCCGAAGTGGACGTTCTGCAGGGTGAGCACGCCGATGGCCTTCGACCGGCTCGTGACCAGCGCCCGGGCGGCCTGGTTCGGTCGGTAGCCGATCTGGTCGATGACGTCGAGCACCTTCTGGCGGGTCGTCGGCCGGATGCTCGGGCTGTCGTTGAGGACGCGCGAGACGGTCTGGTACGACACCCCGGCGAGGGCGGCCACGTCACGGATGTTGGGAGCACGCACCTTGTCGATGTCAGGCTTCACCGTCGCTCCGTCGCTCTGTGACCGCGCGATGTGACCGTACACATCGTCGTCCGGAGACCATTATGCATTCATCCGGCAGGAGGCGCGGTCAGCGTCCTCGGGGCACAGCCCGGCCGCTGAGCGCGAGGGCGAGCACGGCGACGCCGGTGCCCACGGCGAAGCAGGCGACGAACGCGATCGGGTTCGACGCCCCGCCCAGCAGCCCGAACGCCGCCCCGGTCAGGGCCAGTGCGACGGCGGACCCGGTCGAGTCGGCGATGGTGAGCGCCGAGCTGTTGAACCCGCGCTCGGCCTCGGGCGACAGCGCCAGCACGAGCACCGAGAAGCGCGGGTACATGAACCCCATGCCGAACCCGGCGACGGCCCAGGTGGCGATCAAGGCGGCCGGGGGCAGGTGGAAGAGCGGGGTGAGGGCGGCGACGACGACGCCGAGCAGCACGAGGACGATGCCCACCCGGATGCCCGTGCGCTGCCGCACCCGGTCGCCGAGTCGACCCTGCACCCAGCTGGCGAACGCCCAGCCCAGCGCGCCGAGCGTCAGGGTGACGCCCGACGCCGAGGCGCTGAAGTCGTATTCGGCCGAGAGCATGTAGGGGATGTAGACCTCGCTGCCGAGGAACGCCGCCCCGACGAGCCCGCGCAGCAGCACGAGCGTCGGCAGCCCGGGGGCCGCCCGCAACGTGCCGTGGGGCAACAGGGGCCGGAGGGCCACGGCGAGCACGACGACCGCCACCACGATGACGACGACGGTGAGCCAGGTGGGGAACTCGGAGACGAGGTTGAGCGCGAGGACGCCGAGCGCGGCCCCGACCGACCAGAGGATGCGCCCGACGCTCCAGGGGACGCGCTGCGCCCCCTGGGCCACCTCGGGCGGTGGGACGCGACGCAGGCTCGGCAGGATCGCGAAGAAGGCGGGAACGGCGAGGGCGAGGGCCCCGAGGAAGACCCAGTGCCAGCCCACCGTCTCGGCGACGACCCCGGCGACGAGCGGCCCGACGAGCCCGGGCACCACCCACGCGGCCGCGAAGCCGGCGAAGATCGACGGGTGCAGGCCCGGCGGGTAGAGCCGGGCGACCATGACGTACAGCCCGACGATGACCGCACCCGAGCCGACGCCCTGCACGAGTCGGCCCAGCAGCAGCACGACCATGTCGGGCGCGGTGCCGACCACGAGCAGGCCGACGGCGAACATCAGCATCGAGGCGATGACGACGACGCGGGGACCGCTGCGGTCGGCCCAGTTGCCGGCGACGACCATGCCCACGAGCCCCGAGGCGAGCGGGGCGGCGAAGCTGAGCGAGTAGAGCGCCTCGCCGTCGAGCTCGCGGCTGATGATCGGCATGATCGTCGTGACCGCCAGCGACTCGAACGCGGCGATGCCGATCAGCGCGCACATGCCCAGAGTGGCCAGGCGGTACCGGCTGCCGAGCACGCCCTCGGGGCGGGTGCTCACGGCGGCGTCGGACATGCGTCGAGCCTAGGCCGAGCCACCGACGCCGCGCGCCTCCCCGGGCGCGCACGACGCTCGGAAGCTAAGAGCGACGGAGGCGCGGTGCGGGACTCCCCGCACCGCGCCTCCTCGTCGGGTCGCGACGCCTAGGCGTCGAGGCGCGAGAGCGCCTGGGTGACGTCGCCGAGCAGGTCGTCGACGTCCTCGATGCCGACCGACAGCCGGACGATCGTGTCGGGCACCTCGAGCTCGGTGCCGCGCACCGAGGCGTGGGTCATCTCGCTCGGGTAGCCGATCAGCGACTCGACGCCGCCAAGCGACTCGGCCAGCTGGAAGATCTCGGTCGACTCGGCGAAGCGCCGGGCCGCCGCAGCACCCGCGGCGAGCTGCACCGAGAGCATGCCGCCGAACGCACGCATCTGCCGCGCGGCGAGCTCGTGCCCCGGGTGCGACTCGAGCCCCGGGTAGTAGACCCGCTCGACGGCCGGGTGCCCTTCGAGTGCCCGGGCGATCGCGAGCGCGTTCGACGAGTGGCGGTCGACCCGGACGCCGAGGGTCTTGACGCCGCGGACCGTCAGCCAGGCCTCCATCGGCGCCGACACGGCACCCACGCCGAACTGCACGAAGCCGACCTTCGAGGCGAGCTCGTCGTCGGCCACGACGACCGCCCCGCCGACGACGTCGGAGTGCCCGCCGATGTACTTCGTCGTCGAGTGCACCACCGCGTCGGCCCCGAGCGAGAGCGGCTGCTGCAGGTAAGGCGAGGCGAAGGTGTTGTCGACCACGACGACCGCGCCGGCCGCGTGACCGATCTCGGCGAGCGCCGCGATGTCGCTGATCTTCATCAGCGGGTTGCTCGGCGTCTCGACCCACAGCACGGCGGTCGGTGCGGCCTGCACGGCTGCGCGCACGGCGTCGAGGTCGCTCATCTCGACCGTGTCGAGCGTGACGCCCCACGGCACCCAGACCCGGTCGACGAGGCGGTGCGTGCCGCCGTAGACGTCGTTGCCCATGACGATGCGCGAAGCGGGTGCCAGGACCGAGCGCAGCAGGGCGTCCTCGGCCGACAGCCCCGAGGCGAAGCTGAACGCCGCGCTGCCGCCCTCGAGGTCGGCGAGCAGGGTCTGCAGCGAGTCGCGGGTCGGGTTCGCCGAGCGGGCGTACTCGTAGCCGCCGCGGAACCCGCCGATGCCGTCCTGCACGAAGGTGGACGACTGGTAGATGGGCGGCACGACAGCACCGGTCGTGGGGTCGAACTCCTGGCCGGCGTGGATCGCGCGGGTCGAGAAACCGTGGGTCATGGGGTGTCCTTTCGAGGGGGACGGGTGCTGCGGTGCGGGTGGGGAAGAGAAGGAGGCGCGGGCCGGCTGGCGAGGCCGGGTCGCCCCGGCCGTCGGCTCACGACGACAGGAACGCCAGCACGTCTTGGCGGGTGACGACGCCGACCGGCCGACCGTCGTCGGTGACGAGCAGGGCGTCGACCGACTCGAGGGCCGTGCGGGCCGCCGAGACGGGCTCGTTGACGCCGATCAGCGGTAGCGGGTCGCCGAGGTACGCCGAGACGGCGTCGCCCATCGTGGCCCCGCCCCGGAAGATCGCCTCGAGCAAGGCCTTCTCTTCGATGGCGCCGACGACCTCGCCGATGACGACGGGGGGCTCGGCCGAGAGCACGGGCATCTGCGAGACCCCGTAGGTCTTCATGATGCCGATGACGTCGTGGACGGTGTCGGACGGGTGCGCGTGCACGAGGTCGGGCAGCTGACCGTCCTTCGACGCGATCAGGTCGCGCACCGAGCGCTCGTCGTGGCTGACGCCGAAGCCGTACGAACGCATCCAGGCGTCGTTGAAGATCTTGCCGAGGTAGCCGCGCCCACTGTCGGGCAGCAGCGCGACGACCACGTCGTCGGGGCCGAGCTCGCGGGCGACGTCGAGGGCCGCCGCGACGGCGAGGCCCGACGAGCCGCCGACGAGCAGCCCCTCTTCGCGGGCGAGGCGACGCGTCAGCTCGAACGAGCGGGCGTCGTCGGCGGCGATGATGCGGTCGACGACCGACGGGTCGTAGGCGGCCGGCCAGAAGTCCTCGCCGACCCCCTCGAGCAGGTAGGGGCGGCCGGTGCCACCGCTGTAGACGCTGCCCTCGGGGTCGGCGCCGACGACCTGCACCGCGCCTCCGGACACCTCTTTGAGGTAGCGGCCGGTACCGCTGATGGTGCCGCCGGTGCCGACGCCCGCGACGAAGTGCGTGATGCGACCGTCGGTGTCGCGCCAGATCTCGGGGCCGGTCGTCTCGTAGTGGCTGAGCGGGCCGTTGGGGTTCGCGTACTGGTTCGGCTTGAAGGCCCCGGGGATCTCTCTCGCCAGGCGGTCCGAGACGCTGTAGTACGACTCGGGGCTGGTGGGCTCGACGGCGGTCGGCGTGACGACGATCTCGGCGCCGTAGGCCTTCAGCACGTTGCGCTTGTCGTCGCCGACCTTGTCGGGCAGCACGAACACGCAGCGGTAGCCGCGCTGCTGCGCGACCAGGGCCAGCCCGACGCCCGTGTTGCCGCTCGTGGGCTCGACGATGGTGCCGCCGGGGCCGAGCAGCCCGTCACGCTCGGCGGCGTCGATGATGCGGGTGGCGATGCGGTCTTTCGACGACCCGCCCGGGTTCACGTACTCGACCTTGACGAGCACCGTCGCCGTGATGCCCTCGGTCACCTTGTTGAGCTTGACCAGCGGGGTGTCGCCGATCAGGTCGAGGACGGTCTCGGCGTACTTCACGGGGGGTGCTCCGGTTCTCGCGCGGCCC
Source organism: Frigoribacterium sp. VKM Ac-1396 (assembly GCF_015350895.1). Lineage (NCBI taxonomy): Bacteria > Bacillati > Actinomycetota > Actinomycetes > Micrococcales > Microbacteriaceae > Frigoribacterium > Frigoribacterium sp. VKM Ac-1396. The sequence goes on from NZ_JADKSD010000001.1 coordinate 1,128,996, forward strand.
TCGTGGGGCGCGGCGCAGGTCGACGACTCGGGTGGCCGGGCCGGCCGGTGCGTCCTGGCGGGCCCGTGGGCCGAGTCTACCGAGGGGGTGGTGCCGTGTGACGGCTGCGTGACGTCGCCCGCCCGACTGGCACGCGCCTCCCAGGCAGTCGTGAGACAAAATGGATGACGCATCTACGATCGGGTGCGTCCCGACCACCTCCCCGACCCAGAGGACCCCCGTGGCCAGCAGCGACAAGCCGACCGACAAGCCCACCGTCAAGCAGCAGCGCGACGCCCGACGCCAAGAGAAGGTCGCCGAGCTCAAACGGCAGCAGGCCCGGGCGAAGCGCAACCGCACGATCGGCATCGTCACGGCCTCGGTGGCCGGCGCGGCGGTGATCGCGCTCGTCGTGACCTTCGTCGTGACGAGCGGGCAGCCCCGTCAAGACCCCCAGGCCATCGAGGTGGACGGCGTGAAGACGTATGCCGACCTCACCGCGAACCACGTGGGCGGCAGCGTCGACTACGCGATGACCCCGCCGGCCGGTGGCGACCACAACCAGATCTGGCTCAACTGCGGCGTCTACACCGAGCCGGTGCCGAACGAGAACGCCGTCCACGACCTCGAGCACGGCGCGGTCTGGTTCACCTACGACCCCGAGCAGGTCAGCGAGTCCGAGATCGAGGCGCTGCGCGACTTCGCCCCCGACACCTACGCGGTGGTCTCGCCCTATGAGGGTCTCGACTCGCCGATGTACGTGTCGGCCTGGGGCGCCCAGCTGCCCTTCTCGAACGTCACCGACGACGAGGCCACCGTCTCGGACTTCGTCACCAAGTACTGGAAGTCCACGAACGCCCCCGAGCCCGGCGCCCCCTGCACCGGCGGCGTGGACGGCACCGGCAAGATCGCGTGAGCGGGCCCGGCCGTGACGACGGCGACGTGACCGACGAGGCGGCGCCGACCCGCGCCTCCTCGGCTCGTCGGCTGCGGCTGGTCGTCGCGGGCGTCCTGACGGTCGCGATCGTGCTGCTGGTGGGCGTCGCGCTCGGTCGGCTCAGCTCGCCGAACCCGGTCACGCCCGGCACCGACAGCGTCGAGGCCGGCTTCTCACGCGACATGCAGGTGCACCACGAGCAGGCCGTGCAGATGGCCATGATGGTCCGCGACCGCACCGACGACCCCGACGTCCGCTCGCTGGCGTACGACCTGGCCCTGACGCAGTCGCAGCAGGCCGGGCAGATGTACGCCTGGCTCGAGCTGTGGCGCGTGCCCCAGGCGCCGTCCGAGCCGACCATGACGTGGATGACCCGGCCGACGCTCGACGGCGACTACGGCAGCCACCACATGTCGGGCGAAGGAGGCGCGAGCGGCTCGGCGACGCCGGTCGCCACCCACGAGCCCGGCGGCCGCATGCCGGGGCTGGCCACCGACGAGCAGCTCGCCTCGCTCGACTCGGCGCGCGGCGTCGAGGCCGAACGGATCTTCTTGACGCTGATGATCGCCCACCACGAGGGCGGCATCGAGATGGCCGACGCGATCCTCGCCCGCAGCGAGGTGCCGCAGGTGCGGGCCTTCGCCTCGGGCATGGTGCAGACGCAGCAGAGCGAGGTCGACGCCATGCAGGCGATGCTCGCCGAGCGCGGCTGAGGGCGCCGGGCGGCCGAGCGCGGCTGAGCCCCTCTCAGCCGGCCAGGGCCGCGCGCGCCTGGTCGCGGCGACGTTCGATGACGTCGCCGAACTCGCGTGCCAGCCGCGGCCGCACGCGGACCAGGTCGTCGAGCGTCGACGTCGGCACCACCGCGACGGCCACCTCGGTCAGCGCGACGGCGTTCGTCGACGTCACCTCGCGCGTCAGGGCGGTCTGCCCCACGTAGTCGCCGGCCTCGACCCGGGTGACCGGCACGACCGCGCCGTCGGGCAGCGTCGCGCCGAGCGACACGGCACCGTGCAGCACGAAGCGGACGGCCTCGGGCACGACGCCGGCCGGCAGCACGACCTCACCGGCGGCGTAGCGCTCGAGCCGGACGAGCGGCACGAGGGCGGGGGTGTCCTCGGCCGACAGGTTCAGGGTGGGCGCGATCGCGAGCACGGCCTGTTCCGTGCGCTCGGGCGTGACGAAGTCGTCGGTGGCGTCGCCGTCGAGCGCGAGGCCGGCCCGCCGGGCGGCGTACCAGAGCCAGCCTCGGAAGGTCGCGAGGGCGGCCCCCTCGAGCGCGGGCCCGCGGGTGTCGAACGACAGCTCGTAGTCCGTGCCGCCGAGCGGCACGGCGACCGGTGAGCTGCCCTCGGCCAGCTGGGGCAGGGCCGACGCGACGCGCTGCAGCAGGGCGACGACCTCGGCGGGCGGGTCGTCGGTCGTGAACGAGACCGTCGTCGTCACGGTGAAGCTGCCGCCGCCCCGACTGAGGTTGGTGAACGACGCACCGGCCAGGGTGGCGTTCGGCATGATCTGGATGCCGTTGCCCGTGTCGATGTGGACGGCCCGCCAGTTGACCTGGACGACCCGGCCGCGGACTCCCCCGGCGTCGAGCCAGTCGCCCAACCGGAACGGCTGTTCGAACAGCAGCAGCAGCCCCGACACGATGCTGCCGATGGCCCCCTGCAGCGCCAGGCCGAGGACGATCGACGTGACGCCGAGCGCCGTGAACAGGCCCGCCACGTCCGTTCCCCAGACGACGCTGAAGAGCACGGCCAGGCCGATCGCGATGAGGATGATCCGGCCGATGTCGACGAAGATCGACGGCAGCCGGTCGCGCCAGCTGTGACTAAGCCGACACCTGTTGCCCGTAGAGCTCGGCGTACACGCCGCCCAGCGCGAGCAGTTCGTCGTGCGTGCCGCGCTCGACGACGCGGCCCGCGACGACGACGAAGACGACGTCCGCCTCGCGCACGGTCGAGAGGCGGTGGGCGATCGCGATCGTCGTCCGGCCCCGGGTCGCCGTGTCGAGAGCCTCTTGCACCACCCGCTCGGAGACCGTGTCGAGGGCGCTCGTCGCCTCGTCGAGGACCATCACCGCCGGGTCCTTCAAGAGGACGCGGGCGATGGCGATGCGTTGCTTCTCGCCACCCGAGAGGCGGTAGCCCCGCTCCCCGACGATCGTGTCGTACCCGTCGGGGAACGACGCGATGGTCTCGTGGATGTTGGCCTGCCGGGCCGCGTCGACCAGTTGCTCGTCGGTCGCGTCGGGCCGCGCGTACCGCAGGTTGTCGCCGATGCTGGCGTGGAAGAGGTACGTCTCTTGGCTGACGATGCCGATGTGGCCGACCAGGCTCTCCTGGTCGAGCCGCCGGACGTCGGTTCCGGCGAAGCGCACCGCGCCTCCGGACGCCTCGTAGAACCGTGGGATCAGGTACGACACGGTCGTCTTGCCGGCGCCGCTCGGGCCGACGAAGGCCGCGAACTGACCGGGCGCGATGTCGAACGAGACGCCGTCGAGGGTCTTCTGCCCCGGTTCGGCGTCGGGGTACGAGAACGAGACGTCGTCGAACTCGACCCGGCCGAGCTGCGTCTCGTCGACGGTCTCGGCCGACGCGTCGTTCGTGATCGCCGGGTGCAGGTCGAGGTACTCGAAGATGCGGGCGAAGAGCGCTCCGGAGGTCTGCAGGTCGAGGGCCACCCGCAAGAGGCCCATGAGCGGGAACGTCAGTCGGGCCTGCACCGTCGTGAACGCGACGATCGTGCCGGCCGTCACCGGGACGTCGCGAAGGATGAGCCAGGCCGCGACCAGGTAGATGAGGGCGGGGATGACCGACAGGAAGATCTGGACGACGGCGAAGAACCACTGGCCGCTCATCTGCTGGCGCACCTGCAACCCGATCTGGGTGCGGTTCTCGGCCGAGTACCGTTCGACCTCGGCACGCTGCTGGTTGAAGCTCTTCGCCAACAGGATGCCGCTGACGCTCAAGGCCTCCTGCGTGATCGACGTCATGTCGCTGAGGGACTCCTGCGTCTTGGTGGCGATGCGCGCCCGCACCTGACCGACCCGGCGCTGGGCGACGACGAGCAACGGCAGCAGGATCACCGTGACGACCGTCATCTGCCAGCTGAGCACGAGCATCGACACGAACGCGGCGATGACCGTGACCGTGTTGCCGAGGACGCTCGAGATCGTGTTGCTCAGCACGCTCGCGACGCCGCCGACGTCGTTCTGCAGCCGGGACTGGATGACGCCGGTCTTCGTGCGGGTGAAGAAGGCGAGCTCCATGCGCTGGAGGTGACCGAACAGGCGGATGCGCAGGGCACCCATGACCTTGTTGCCGACCGTCGCCGTGAGGTACGTCTGCCAGACGCCGATGCCGGCCGACAGCACCCAGAGCCCCACCATGGCGCCCACCAGCTCGAGCAGGACGGGCACGTCGGGGCCGCCCGGCGGGAACAGCCCCCGGTCGAACGCCTGCTTGGTGAGCAGCGGCGGAGCCACGCTGATGGCCGCCCCGATCAGGACGAGCACGACCGTGACGACGAGGGCCCGCTTGTGCGGAGAGAAGAGGCCCCGGATGCGACCGACGAGGTCGGGAATGCGGGGCGCCGTGGCGTTGGCCGCCCGCTGGGCGTCGGCGTCACCGCTCGACACCCGGGACCCACCCGGCCGAGCGCCGCCACGGGGACCGCCCGCGGGCGGATGCATCGAGCTCATCCGGTCAGCGTAGGCCGGACGCCCCCCGATCGTCGCCGTGCAGCCGCAGATCGGTGCAGTCCGTGCACCGATGCGACGTCGGCGCCAGCGCGACACGCCGTAGAACGACCGTTCGTCCCCCAGTTGTGGGCGCAATGCCCGACACACCCCCCGGTGCGAAGACCACTCAGTTTAGTATGGCGGTGTCGGTGCACCTGACCAGGCACCGGCGGCCGCGCCCCCGTACCCGACGAGTGGGCCTCCCGAAGCGGCAGAGCTAGGACCAACGTGAACACGTCGAACCCCACGGCCGTCGAACCACCGAGTGCCGAACTTCAGCCCGCCGACCACCGGGCCGCTCTCGATGCCATCGAGCAGGGCTGGACCCAGATCGCCCCCGTGCAAGGGGCGCGCCTCCGCGAGGCGATCCGGTCGACTCCCGAAGAGGAGTGGCGCGGGAGGCCGCGCATCCTGCTGGCGTTGGCGGCGAGCCACCGCTCGGTCGGCTCGCGCTCGCGCAGTGCCGCGCTGCCGTGGTTCCGCGGCGTGGCCAAGGCCCTCGACGCCGACCCCGACCTGCCGCTCGACATCAGGGCGGGGTACCACGTCCACCTCGGCGCGTCCCTCCGCACCCTCGGCAACTTCGTCGTGGCCCACGAGCACCTCGAGGTCGCACGCACCCTGATCGAGAACGACCTCGTCGAGTCGATCAGCGTCCGCATCTCGCTCAGCGCCTCGTTCTCGCTGCAGCTCGGCCTGATCCGCCTGCACTACGGCGAGATCGACCAGGCCCGGTTCGCCCTCAGCCTCGCGAACGGGCTCGGCGAGGACCACCTCAGCACGGCCGAGCGCGTCGAGTGCCTATCGGCCCTCGCCTTCGTCGCCATGCTGATCGGCGACTTCGACCTCGCCGACCGGCACGTCGACCTCGCCCGCGAGCTCGCCGACGGCACCGACCTGTTGGCCAGCTCGTTCGGAGCCCTGACGCAGATCACGCGCGTGCACCTCGCGCTCGAACGCGGCGCGGCCGTCAGCGGCCACGAGGGCCTGCTCGCCGACGTCCGCCAGGCGTCCCGCGGCAGTGACTGGGAGGCCCTCGGCCTCTTCGCCGAGGCCCACGTGCTGTTGTCCGAGGGGCGACACATCGAGGTGCTCGACCTGCTCGCCCGCATCACCCGCACCATCGACGGCTTCACCGGCCACAGCGCCCTGACCGACTCGGCCACCGTCATGCGCGCCGAGACCATGCGCCTGCTCGGCCAGCCCCACGAGGCCCGGCGACTGGCGTCGTCGGTGACCCCGTCTCACCACCACATCCGGTGCCCCGGTCGCGTGCTCGCCCTCGTGCACCTCGCCGCCGGCGAGCCGGACTCCGCCCTCGAGGCGCTCGAGCCCTGCCTGGCCATCGGCGACCTCCACAGCGAACGCACCATGGGCCAGGTGCACGCCCTGCAGGCCGCCGCCCACCTCGCGCTCGGCGACGGTCCCCGCAGCGACATCGCGTTCGACCAGGCCCTGCTGAGCGCCGGCCACAACGGGTCCGTCTGGCTGTTCGCGACGCTGTCCGAGGACGTCCTCGACCACCTGGTGCAACGTGCCGTCGGCCGCCGCCAGCCGCCGGCCATCGTCGGGGTGCTCGACCGGCTCCGCGGCACCTCGGCCGACGTCGTGCCCCAGCTCGCCGAACCGCTCAGCGACCGCGAGCTCGTCATCGTCCGACACCTGGCCACGGGCCAGACCCTCGGTCAGATCGGCAGCCAGTTGTTCATCTCGGTCAACACGGTCAAGAGCCACGTGCGCAGCATCTACCGCAAGCTGCAGGCGTCGTCGAGGCGTGAGGCCATGACCCGCGTCAAGCAGTTGGGCCTCGACCTCGAGGACTGACCACGACGGGGCTCGGCGCGCGTCGTACGGTAACCTCTCGCGGTGCCTGCAGAGCTCCGCGTCCCGTCCCGTCCGTCCCTCGTCGCCCAGCTGAGGGCGCGCAAACCCCTCGACGCCCCCACCGCCGACGACGAGACGGCCGAGGGCGGCCCCCGCCTGCGGCGCACCCTGGGGGTCTGGCACCTGACCGCGATCAGCATCGGGGCGACGCTCGGCACGGGCATCCTCGTCGTGCTGGGCACGGCCGTGCCGTTGGCCGGGCCGGCGGTGTGGATCTCGTTCGTCCTGGCGGGCGTCGCGGCGTTGCTCTCCGCCCTGTCGTACGCCGAGATGGCGGGCAGCGTGCCCGTCTCGGGCTCGAGCTACTCGTACGCCTACGCGACCCTCGGCGAGGGCATCGCCTGGGTCTGCGGCTGGTGCCTCGTGCTCGAGTACGCCGTCTCGGTCGCGGCCGTCGCCGTCGGCGCGGGCCAGTACGTCAACGAGGCGCTCGACGTCTTCGGCCTGGCCCTGCCCGCCGCCGTCGCGGAGCCGCCGGGGGCGGGTGGCGTGCTGAACCTGCCGGCGGCCGTGCTCGTCGTCCTCGCCACGGTCGTCCTCGTGCCGGGTGCCCGCGAGAGCGCCTGGGTCAACACCCTGCTCGTCGTGGTGAAGGTGGGGCTGCTCGTGTTCTTCGTCGCCGTGGCCTTCACCGCGTTCAGCGTCGGCAACTTCGAACCGCTGGCCCCGATGGGCGCCGCCGGGGTCTCGGCCGCCGCGTCCCGGCTGTTCTTCTCGTACATCGGGTTCGACGCGGCGTCGACGGCCGGCGAGGAGGCCCGCGACGCCAAGCGCGACCTGCCGCGGGCCATCATCGCCTCGATCGTGATCATCACGGTGCTGTACATCCTGGTGGCCGTCGCCGCCATCGGCGCACGCCCGTGGACGGCGTTCACCGACGGCGAGGCGACCCTCGTGACGATCGTCGCCGACATCACAGGCCAGCCGTGGGTCGCGTTCCTCTTCGCCGTCACGGCCGTCGCCGCCATCGCCAGCGTCGTGCTGACCGTGCTCTACGGCCAGACGCGCATCTTCGTCTCGATGGCCCGCGACGGCCTCGTGCCGCGCGTGCTCGGCCGCATCTCTCCGCGGACGCAGACCCCGGTCGCCGGCACGCTGATCGTCGGCGGGGCGGTGGCCGTGGCCGCCGCGGTGATCCCCCTCGGCGCCCTGGCCGACGCGACGAGCATCGGCACGCTCTTCGCCTTCGCCCTGGTCAACGTGTCGGTGATCTGGCTGCGCCGCAACCGGCCCGAGCTCGAGCGCACCTACCGGGTGCCGCTCTACCCGCTCACGCCGATCCTCGGCTGCGCTTTCTGCGTCCTGCTGATGGTCACGCTCGGGTGGGTCACCTGGCTCGCCTTCGCCGTGTGGATGGTCGTGGGCACGGCGGTGTACCTCGGGTACGGGCGCCGCCACTCGGTGCTGGCCCGCGCCTCCTGACCCGGCTGCCGGCGTCCCCCCGAGGAGGCGCGGGTCACCGGGCGCGGACGACGCGCCTCGGCAGCGCCCCGCGAGAACGCCAGAAGGCGCCACCCCGAGGGGTGGCGCCTTCTGTCTGGTGCTGAGCAGACGTGCCGCTCAAGCGCGAGGGGCCGCGAGGGCCCGCCGACTACTTGAGGGTGATCGTCGCGCCGGCGGCCTCGAGCTGAGCCTTGGCCTTCTCGGCGGCTTCCTTGTTCGCGCCCTCGAGGACGGTGCTGGGGGCACCGTCGACGACGGCCTTGGCCTCGCCGAGGCCGAGGCTGGTGAGCGCACGGACCTCTTTGATGACCTGGATCTTCTTGTCGCCGGCAGCCTCGAGGACGACGTCGAAGGAGTCCTTCTCCTCGACCTCTTCGGCGGGGGCGGCGGGGCCGGCGGCACCGGCGGCGGCCACGGGGGCAGCAGCGGTGACCTCGAAGACCTCTTCGAACTTCTTCACGAACTCGCTGAGCTCGATGAGCGTGAGCTCCTTGAAAGCCTCGATCAGTTCGTCCTGCGTGAGCTTCGCCATGATTTTCTCCTTGTTGTGTAGCTGAAGTGGGGGTTGGTGCGACAGCTCTTAGCTGTCGGCTTCCTGCTTCGCGCGCAGCGCCTCGACCGTGCGGACGGCCTGCGAGAGCGGAGCCTGGAACAGGTACGCCGCACCGAACAGCGAGGCCTTGAAGGCGCCGGCCAGTTTGCCCAGCAGCACCTCTCGGGACTCGAGGTCGGCGAGCTTGTTGACCTCGTCTGCCGAGAGAGGGTTACCGTCGAAGTAACCGTTCTTCACGATCAGAGCGGGGTGTGCCTTGGCGAAGTCACGCAGTCCCTTGGCGACGGCGACAGGGTCACCGTGGACGAAGGCGATCGCAGACGGCCCGACGAGGTCGTCGTCGAACGAGCTGATTCCGGCGTTGTTCGCCGCGATCTTGCTGAGCGTGTTCTTCACCACGGCGTACGTCGCGTCTGCACTGATGGACTTGCGGAGCTCTTTCAGCTCGGCAACAGTGAGACCGCGGTACTCGGTGAGCAGGACGGCGGTCGAGTCACGGAAGTTGTCCGTGAGCTCGGCGACCGATGCTTCCTTGTTCGCCATGGCTCTCCTAAAACGTGGGTGTGCCGGCAGCCCCCCGGTGCTCGACTCGGCCGCACCGAGACCGGTGCCGCACCGATGAAAAAAGCTCCGGCGCAAGCGCACGGAGCTGGATCTCTTCGAGAAGAGGAACGACTTCACACACCTGCGCTGGTCGCTCTCTCTCGAGAACCTTCGGCACCCGTCTGCGAGCAGACGAGTACAACCGGCGGTCTTGGGCTTCGTACAGAGTAGACGCAGGAGGCGCGCTCACGCAAGTCGCGCCTCCTCGCCTCGTCCAGCGGCCACGACGGCGGGCGTCGCGAGGGGCAGGCGCACGGTGAACGTCGCCCCCTCGGCCGAGCTGTCGACGTCGACCGTGCCGCCGTGCGAGTGGACGACGGCCTCGACGATCGCGAGCCCGAGACCGGTCGAGCCGGCCTTGCGCGAGCGCGAGCTGTCGGCGCGGGCGAACCGCTCGAACAGCACGGGCAGCACCGCCTCGTCGATGCCGGGCCCGTCGTCGGCCACCGAGACGACGGCCTGCCCCGACGCGTCGTCGACCGTGAGCGAGACGTGCACGTGGGTGCCGTCGGGCGTGTGGGTGCGCGCGTTGGTCAGCAGGTTCGCGACGATCTGGTGCAGGCGCATCGCGTCGCCCGAGACGGTCACGGGCTCGTCGGGCACGTAGACGTCGACGTCGTGCGTGGGGCCGGCCACGTGGGCGTCGTTCACCGCGTCGAGCACGACGCGGGTGAGGTCGACGTCGCCGGTGACGAGGTCGCGCCCCTCGTCGAGTCGGGCGAGCAACAACAGGTCTTCGACGAGCGAGGTCATGCGCAGCGACTCCGACTCGATGCGCCCCATGGCGTAGACCACGTCGTCGGGCAGGCCGGCGTTCATGCGCCGGGTCAGCTCGGCGTAGCCCCGCACCGAGGCGAGCGGCGTCCGCAGCTCGTGCGAGGCGTCGGCGACGAACTGGCGCACCTTGTTCTCGCTCTGCTGCCGGGCCTCGAGCGCCCCGGCCACGTGGCCCAGCATGCGGTTGAGCGAGGCGCCGACGCGACCGACCTCGGTGCGGGTGTCGGCGTCGGCGTCGTCGACGCGTTCGGCGAGCGCCACCTCGCCCCGGTCGAGCGGCAGTTCGGCCACCCGCAGGGCCGTGTCGGACATGCGCTCGAGCGGGCGCAGGGCGCTGCGGACGACGGCGTAGGCGATGGCGATGGCGATCGCGAGGCCGACGACGGTGATCGCGACGATGACGGCGACCATGCGGGTCACGGTCGTCGACACGCTGTCCATCGGCAGGCCGACGACGATGTAGCCGTAGGTCGCCGTGCTGCTGACCCCCGAGGTCGGGATGAGCTGCACGGGTTCCGCCTCGACCCGGTACGAGCCGAGGCTGCCCCCGAGGTCGACGGTCGTGGGGTCGGTCGTCCCGACGACCGAGAGCACGGCCGACGCGTTCGCCGACGTCACCGGGTCGTCGACGTCTCCGAACGAGTCGATGCTGTAGGCCGCGGTGACCCGTTGACCGACCACGAGGGCCGTGAAGGTGCCCGGGGCCTGACGGGGACCGAGCAGGTCGGCCTCGTCGGGCGAGACGCTCGGCCTGCCGGAGTCGGACCCGCCGGTCGCCGGCCCGCTGAGGGCCCGGTTCGTCGCCTGGCGCAGTTCGTCGTCGAGCTGGTCGACGAGCGAGCTGCGGAGGGCGACGACGCTCACCGCTCCGATCACGATCGTGAGCAGCACCACGAGGGCGACGATGCTGAGGATCAGGCGGTTGCGCAGCGTGAGCGGCCCGGCGAGCCCGGGCGCCCGGCGCACGAGGCCCCGGAGGCGCGAGCCCACCCGGGCGGGCAGGGCATCGGTCACGACGTGGGCTTGATCACGTAACCCACGCCGCGGACGGTGTGGATCATGGGCTCTTCGCCGACGTCGATCTTCTTGCGCAGGTACGAGATGTAGATCTCGACGACGCTCGACTTGCCGCCGAAGTCGTAGCTCCAGACCCGGTCGAGGATCTGCGCCTTGCTCAGCACCCGGCGCGGGTTGCGCATCAAGAACCGCAGCAGCTCGAACTCGGTCGCGGTCAGCTCGATCTCGCGACCGGACCGGGTCACCTCGTAGCTCTCCTCGTCGAGCACGAGGTCGCCGACGACGATGCGCGAGTCGCCCGCCTCGCTGATGGCCGAGGCCGACCGTCGGATCAGGCCGCGCAGGCGGGCCACGACCTCTTCGAGCGAGAACGGCTTGGTGACGTAGTCGTCGCCACCGGCCGTGAGTCCCGACACCCTGTCTTCGACGCTGTCCTTCGCGGTGAGGAACAGGATCGGGGTGTCGTCGCCGCTCGACCGCAGCCGGCCGAGCACCTGGATGCCGTCGATGTCGGGCAGCATCCAGTCGAGCACGATCGCGTCGGGCTTGAACTCGCGGGCCGTGGCGAGCGCCGCCTGACCGTCGGAGGCGGCCTTGACGTCCCAGCCCTCGTAGCGCAGGGCCATCGAGAGCAGGTCGGTGAGGCTGTTCTCGTCGTCGACGACGAGGACTCGGAGGGGCGTTCCGTCGGCACGGGTGAGGCGGGGGGCCGAAGCGGTGGCGGGGGTCGTTGTGGTCACCTCTCCAAGTATCGAGCGATTCCTATGAACGGACTGTGATCGATCGATGAGCAGGCTGCACATCTCTCATAGGCACTTCATGGCCGGCTGATCGGGGCCTCATCGAGGCCCCTCCTAGGTTCGCTGCGGCGGCAGGCCTCCCGGGCCCGGCACCGCCCCAGTCAAGGAGACCCCCACCATGTTCTTCACCTACCTGCGCCGAGAGCTCGGCAACAGGCGCAAGCAGACCGTCGTCATCGCCATCGGCATGGCGCTGGCCATCGCCCTCGTCATCATCGTTAACGGCGTCGCCGCCGGCGTGCGCAACGCCCAGTCGTCGGTGCTCGAGTCCGTCTACGGCGTCGGCACCGACGTCACCATCACGCAGGCCGCCGAGCCCGGCGCCGACGGCGGTGGCCCCGGGCAGCAGTTCGCGTTCGGCTCGGGCGACGGCAGCACGGAAGGCGGCAGCACCGAGGTCGCGCAGAGCACGCTCTCGGCCGCCCGCGGCACGGCCACCGTCGACGCCTCGACGCTCGCCACGGTCGAGGGGGTCGACGGCGTCGCCGCCGCGACGGCGACCCTCAGCCTGCAGTCCTCGAGCTTCTCGGGCACCCTGCCCGACTTCTCCCAGGGCAGCTCGGGAGGCGCGGGCACCGGCACCGACTCGGGCACCGGCACCGGCACCGACGCGGGCACCGCCCCGCAGGCCCCGCCCACCGGCGGAGCCGACGGCGCGGGCGGCAGCTCGTTCGACGTCGACCAGTTCGCCGTCGAGGGCATCGACGTCACCGCGGACGCGGTCGGCCCGCTGACCAGCGTCAGCCTCGTCGACGGCCGCACCTTCACCGCCGACGACGCCGGCAAGGACGTCGTCGTGCTCGACCAGACCTACGCCACGAGCGCCGACCTCGCCACGGGCGACACCCTGGCCGTCGGCGGCACCGACTTCACCGTGATCGGTGTCGTCGCGTCCACCTCGTCCGACGCGGCGACCGCGAGCGACACGTACGTCCCGCTCGACACGGCTCAGACCGTCAGCGGCCTGACCGGCCAGATCAGCACCGTCTACGTCACGGCGGCGAGCGCGAGCGACGTCGACTCGCTGAAGACCGACCTCGAGGCCGCCCTGCCCGACGCGACCGTCAGCACGCAGTCCGACCTCGCGTCGAGCGTCTCCGGCTCGCTCTCGACCGCCTCCGGCCTCGTCTCGAACCTCGGCACCTGGCTCTCGGTCATCGTGCTGGCCGCGGCGTTCGCCATCGCCATCCTGTTCACCGTCTCGGGCGTCGGCCGTCGCACCCGCGAGTTCGGCACGCTGAAGGCCGTCGGGTGGAGCAACGCCCGCATCACCCGCCAGGTCGCGGGCGAGTCGCTCGTCCAGGGCCTGATCGGCGGCGTCGTCGGCGTGGCCGTCGGCCTGCTCGGCATCGTCGTCGTCAACGCGATCGCGCCGACCCTCTCGGCCTCGGCCTCGAGCGCGTCGGGGCCCGGGGCGGGTGGCCCCGGCGGCGTGCCCGGCAGTGCCGCCACCGCGGCGGCCGGCACGGCGGTCGAAGGAGGCGCGGCCACGGGCGGCGGCGGCGGCTTCGGTCAGCAGATGGCCCAGGCCACGACCGACATCGCGCTGCACGCCCCCGTCACGCTCTCGATCGTCCTGATCGCCGTCGGACTCGCCGTCCTCGGCGGCCTCCTCGCCGGGGCGATCGGCGGCTGGCGGGCCTCGCGGCTGCGTCCGGCCGAGGCGCTGCGGAGCGTCGCGTGAGCCGGGTCGAGGGCGGGGCGACCGGCGCGACCCGCGCCTCCTCGTCCCCCGCCGACCAGGACTCCCGCGCCGACCGGCACACCCCCGCCGACCGGCACATCCCGGCCGGCCGGCACTCCCCCACCGCACCGCACGCACCCGAAGGGCCCCGACCGATGTACAGCCTCACCGACGTCGTCAAGACGTACTCGCAGAAGAAGAAGACCGTGACCGCGCTGGCCGGCGTCACGCTCGAGATCCCCGCCGGCCAGATGGTCGCGATCCAGGGGCCGACCGGGGGCGGCAAGTCGACGCTGCTGCAGATGCTCGGCGCCCTCGACCGACCGACGAGCGGCACCGTGATGCTCGGCGAGCAGGACCTCTCGAAGGCGGGCGACCACGCCCTCGCCGCGGCCAGGGGTCGCGAGATCGGCTTCGTGTTCCAGGGGTTCAACCTGATCCCGACGCTGACGGCCGCCGAGAACGTCGAGACGGCGTTCGCCGACGGCTCGGTGCCCCGCGACGAACGACGTCGGCGGTCGGCCGCCGCCCTCGAGTCCGTCGGTCTCGCCGAACGCGCCGACCACCTGCCCGTCGAGCTCTCGGGTGGTCAGCAGCAGCGAGTCGCCGTCGCGCGCGCCCTGGTGAAGGAGCCCACCGTGCTGCTCGCCGACGAGCCCACCGGGTCGCTCGACGAGGCGACGCGCGACGAGATCATGGACCTGCTCGAGGGCGTCTGGCGCGAGCGAGGCCTGACCCTCGTGATCGTCACGCACGACTCGGCCGTGGCGAGGCGGGCCGAACGCCGGCTGCACCTGAAGGGCGGCCAGGTCACCGAGATCTGACCGCGGCGGGGTGTCGGGTCAGGCCCGGTTCGGCTTCGCCCCACCCCTCGATCCGGCTCTCGACCCTGTGCCGAGGCAGGGGTTCCGGGCCGATCGAGAGGGTGTGCGGCTGCGTCAGCCCAGGGGGTAGTCGGCGCAGGCGAAGCGGCGCGAGTCGGGGGCCCAGCAGGGCACGTTGATCGTGCCCTGACCGCCGAACAGGGCGAGCACGTCGCGCGGGGCCCGGCCCGGCACGGGCAGGCCGTCGGGGCCGAGCGGCAGGGTGCGCAGCACCACGTCGCGGTTCTCGGGGTGGCCGAGCGTGCCGGGCTCGAACGACACCCAGAGCAGCGTGCTGCCGTCGGGCGACACGTGCGGGAACCAGTTGACCCGGTCGTCGTCGGTCACCTGGACGACGTCCCCGCCGTCGAGGCGGCTGCGGAAGACCTGGGCGTGGCCGGCCACCCCCGCGGAGGCGCGTTCGGAGTTCGCCCACAACCAGGCGCCGTCCGGCGAGAACTCGGCCCCGTCGTCCGGGTGCTCGTCGTCGGTCACCGGCGTGGTCGCGCCGTCGGCCAGCGAGACCAGGGCGACGTTCGTCCGCCACCCGGCCCGCGCCTCCTCGTCGTCCGGGTCGTCGACGGGGGCCGGCAGGGCCCCGACGATCACGCTGAGCGTCGCGCCGTCGGGCGAGACGCCGTGCAGGTAGTTCTTGTGGTTGCGCCCCTCGGGGTGGTCACGCGTCACGCGGCGCGCCGTGCCGCCCGGGGTCACGCCCTCCCACGGCACCTCGTACAGGTGGCCGTCGCGGGCGCTGACGATCACGGCGCCCTGGTCGGGGGCGATCACGTGGTCGTTGTTGATCTCGGGCACGTCGCCCATCGGCACCGGCTCGAGCGCTCCCTCGTCGACCCCGCGCGCGTCGGCGGGCAGCCGCCAGAGCAGGCCGTCGCCGTTGACCACGAGCCAGCGGCCGTCGGGGCTCCAGTTCGGGGCCTCGACCAGCACCCGGGTGCTCTCGAGGACGACCTCGACGTCGCCGCTCACGGGGTCGACGACGAGCAGGCGGCTGCGTTGGCCGGGCAACAGGGTTCGGGGCATGCGTCAGTCTGCCGTCACTGGTTCGAGAACGCGGCGTCGAAGGAGGCGCTCGGCCGTGGCCAGAGCAGCGACCGGACGTACGCCAGCGCCTCGGGGGCGCCGTGCAGGCGGTCCATGCCGGCGTCCTCCCACTCGATCGAGATCGGGCCGTCGTAGCCGATGGCGTCGAGGGCGCGGAAGGCGTCCTCCCAGTCCATGTCGCCGTGCCCGGTCGAGACGAAGTCCCAGCCGCGGCGGGGGTCGCCCCAGGGCAGGTGCGACCCGAGCACGCCCGAGCGCCCGGTGGGCGGCTTGATGCGGGTGTCCTTGCAGTCGACGTGGAAGATCCGGTCGGCGAAATCGGTGATGAACGACACGGTGTCGACGCCCTGCCAGAGCATGTGCGACGGGTCCCAGTTGAAGCCGAACGCCGACCGGTGCTCGATGGCCTCGAGTGCCCGGACGCTCGTCCAGTGGTCGTACGCGATCTCGCTCGGGTGCACCTCGTGCGCGAACCGCACGCCCTCGGCGTCGAACACGTCGAGGATGGGGTTCCAGCGGTCGGCGAAGTCCTGGTAGCCGGCGTCGATCACGCTCGCCGGCACCGGCGGGAACATCGCCACGTAGGGCCAGATCTTCGAGCCCGTGAAGCCGACGACGGTGTCGACGCCCATCTTGCGGGCGACGCGGGCGGCGCGCTTCATGTCTTCGGCGGCCCGCTGCCGCACGCCCTCGGGGTCGCCGTCGCCCCAGGTCGACGGCCGGACGATCGCCTGGTGCCGGAAGTCGATCGGGTCGTCGCAGACCGCCTGGCCGGTCAGGTGGTTCGAGATCGCCCAGACGCGCAGGCCGTGCCGGTCGAGCACGTCGAGCCGGGACCTCAGGTAGGCGTCGTCCTGGTCGGCGCGCTCGAGGTCGAGGTGGTCGCCCGAGGCGGCGATCTCGAGGCCGTCGTACCCCCAGCCGGCGGCGAGCGCCGCGACCTCGTCGAAGGGCAGGTCGGCCCACTGGCCGGTGAACAGGGTGACGGGGCGCGAGCTCTCGGTCATGGGGTCCTTCTCGGAGGCGGCGGTGGGGGTCGGCGGCGGCGGCGCGGGGGACGGCGACGGGCGGGCGGGCGGGGTCAGGGCAGGCGGGGTCAGGGCAGGCGGGGTCAGGGCAGGTCGACCCAGATGCGGGCGGCCGCGGAGGCGAGCACGGCCTCGGTGACCTGCACGGCGCGGAGGCCGTCCGCGAACGTGGGTAGCCCCTCGGGCCTGCCCCCACGGACGGCGTCGTGGGCGTCGCGGACGAACCCCGCGAACGCGTCGACGTAGCCCATGGGGTGGCCGGCCGGCACGGTCGACAGCCGGGCGGCGTCCGGGGCGAGCACCGCGGCGTCGCGGGCGACGAGCTGGGTGCCCGATCGACGGCCGACCCAGAGGGTCTCGGGCTCCTCCTGCGAGAACTCGAGGCTCTCGGTCGTGCCCGACAGGTCGAGCAGGAGGCGGTTCTTGCGACCCGGCGCGACCTGCGACACGAAGAGGGTGCCGATCGCCCCGCGGGCCGTCTCGAACACGACGGCCGCCTCGTCCTCGGTGTCGACCGGCGAACCCCCGCGGTGCCCGTGGACCGTGCGGGTGGTCGAGGTCAGGCGGGCCAGCCGGTCGCCCAGGACGAACTCGAGGAGGTCGACCAGGTGGCTGCCGATGTCGGCGAAGGCGCGTGACGGGCCGCCCGCCGCCGAGTCGACGCGCCAGTCGACGTCGTCGCTGTCGAGCAGCCAGTCCTGCAGGTACGAGCCCCGGACGCTCAGCACCCGGCCCACCTCGCCCGAGGCGACCCGGGCCCGGGCCTCGCGGACCATCGGGTGGTACCGGTAGACGAACGGCACGGCGCCGACCAGTCGCCCGTCGCGGGCGGCCTCGACCAGGGCCTCGGCCTCGGCGGACGAGGTCGCCAGCGGCTTCTCGCAGACGACGTGCTTGCCGGCGGCGAGCGCGGCCAGCGCGACCGGGGCGTGCGTGGCGTTCGGCGAGCAGACGTGCACGACGTCGACGCCGGGGTCGGTGACCAGGTCGTCGACGCTCTCGTGCGCGGTGTCGACGCCGAGCAGCCCCGCCGCCCTGGCCGCGCTCGACGCACTCGACGACGCCAGGGCGACCACCCGGGCACCGGCGGACCGCGCGGCCCCGGCGTGCACGCGTGCCATGAAGCCGCCGCCCACGATGCCGACGCGGAGCGGCTCGACCGGCACCGCGCCTCCTCGGCTCGGCGCGGCCCGGCCGGCCGGGCGGGCGGTGACGCCCGCCGGCCCCACCGCCGTGGCCACGGCCGGCTCGGTCACTTCACGGCCCCCGACGACAGCCCGGTGATCAAGTGTTTCTGCACGAGCATGAAGCCTATGAGCACGGGCAGCGACACGACGACCGAGGCCGCCATCAGCTGGTTCCAGTAGACGTCCTGCTGCGACGCGTAGGCGCGGAGGCCGATCGAGAGCGTCCTGGTGTCCTTGCTCGTGAGCACCGAGGCGAAGAGCACCTCGCCCCAGGCCGTGATGAAGGCGTAGACCGCGACGGCGATGATGCCGGGCTTCGCCACCGGGATCACGACGCGGAACAACGCGCCGAGGCGACCCGTGCCGTCGATCATCGAGGCCTCTTCGAGTTCTTTCGGGATCGACGCGAAGTAGCCCGTCAGCATCCAGATCGAGAACGGCAGCGAGAACGTCATGTACGTGATGATCAGGCCGAGGTAGCTGCCGGTCAGCTGCACGCCGACCGTCCGCTGGATCTGCACGAAGATCAGGAACAGCGGCAGCAGGAACAGGATGCCCGGGAACATCTGCGTCGACAGCACGACGAGGCTGAAGCTGCGCTGGCCCTTGAACCGCAGGCGGGCCAGCGAGTAGGCGGCCAGCACGGCCATCGCGACCGACAGCACCGTCGCCGAGATCGTGACGATCAGGCTGTTCTTGAAGTACGACGCCAGCGGCACCGTCTGCCAGATCTGCACGTACGGTTCGAGCGTCACCCGGCTGGGGATCCAGGTGAAGAGCCCCTGGACGTCGGCGAGCGGCTTGATCGAGGTGGTCAGCACCACGTAGAGCGGCACCACCACCACGAGCGACAGGAAGGCCAGCCCGAAGAAGCGGAAGACCTTGAACCCGCGGGTCTCAATCATCGTGTTGTCCCTTCGGCAGAACCATGCGGATGTAGAACGCCGACGCGATCAGCAGCACGACCAGGAGCATCACGCTCATGGCACCGCCGAGGCCGAAGTTCCAGTTGTTGAACGACTGCTGGTAGATCAACGGCGAGATGAGCGTCGCCTGCTCGGGCGAGGCCGGGCCGAAGAGCACGTAGGGCACGTTGAACTGGTTGAAGATCCACAGGCTCATGATCAGCAGCAGCACGGCGTTGGCCGGCTTGATCATGGGCAGGGTGATCTGCGTGAACTGCTTCCAGAGGCTCGCGCCGTCGAGGCTGGCGGCCTCGTAGACGTCGCCGGGGATGTTCTGCAGCGCGGCGAGCAGCATCAAGAAGGCGAACGGCCAGAACTGCCACGCCGTCACGATCACGATGGCCCAGAACGAGTTGCCGCCGAGCAACCAGAAGGGGCGGTCCTGCAAGATGCCGAGGTCGTCCACCAAGAAGCGGTTGATCGCCCCGTCGCGCTGGTTGAACATGAAGGCCCAGGCGATGGTGCCGACGTACGACGGCAGGGCGTAGGGCACGAGGAAGAGCGTGCGCAGGATGCCGCGGCCCTTGAACGAGCTGGTGAGCAGGACGGCACCCAGCATGCCCATGCTCCAGGCGATGGCGACGACGATGACCGTGAAGAGCACCGTGCGACCGAGCGCTCCGTACAGCTGCGCCGCGATGGGTGAGCTGGGGTCGAGCGCGGTGACGAAGTTCCGCAGGCCGACGAAGGGCGCGTTGACCCAGTTGGCGATGCTGAGCTGGTTCAGGGTGATGAAGGCGATCCACACGCCGAGCACCATCGGGACGATGTGGACGAGCAGTTCGGCGAGGGCGGCCGGGGCCACGAGCAGGTAGGCGAGCGGCGAGCGGTGCTTCTTGCGTTTCGCGGGCTCGAGCGGGGCCTGCTGGTGCGGGTCGGGCGGGAGTTCTTTCTCGGCGGTGGCGGGGGGCAGGACGTTGACGGTCATGAGGGTCCTCTCGGGGCCTCGACGGGGGCGGCCGGTCACCTGGACCGACCGCCCCCACCGGTGGCGGTGGGACGGGCTACTGACCCGAGCTCATCTGGCTGTTCGCGTCCTCGAGGGCCGACTTCACGTCGGACTCGCTGACGGAACCGCCCTGGGCTGCGGTGGCGAGGAGGTTCTTGATCGCGGTGCCGACCAAGGTCTCCATCTGCCCCTCGGAGGGGTAGAGGGGCATGGGCTGGGCGTGGTCGGCGAGCGTGACCTGCTTCAGCTTGATGGTGTCCGACTGGAACGCCGGGTCGTCGTAGGCGCTCGTGACCACGGGCAGCGAACTGAACGACTCGTTGAGGTAGACCTGCTCGGAGTCGCTCGTCAGGTGCTTGACGAAGTCGATCGCGGCGTCCTTGTTGTCGCTGTTCTCGAACACGCTGATGTTGATGCCGGCCACGTGGCTCTGGGTGCCCAGCAGCCCGGTGGCGTCGGCGGACTCCATCGGCACGGGCGCGGCGGCGTAGTCCGTGAAGTCACGGGCGGCGAGGTTCGCGTCGGGTGCCTGGTCGAAGAACATCGCGGCCTTGCCGTCGGCGAAGGTCGCGGCCATGTCGGAGCCGTTCACGCTCTCGGCGTCCGAGGGCGAGACCACCTTGTCGACGGCCATCAGGTCGACCCACTCCTTGACGCCGGTGACGACGCCGTCGTTGCCGAAGTCCGGGTTGCCGTCGGAGTCGTAGAGCGCTCCGTCGTTCTGCAGGCCGCGGACGAACGCCTGGTGCGAGTTGTTCGAGATGCTCGACCCGGCCATCGTGACGCCCCACTGGTCGATGGTGCCGTCACCGTCGGTGTCCACCGTCAGCTTCTTGGCGTCCTCGACGAACTCGTCCCAGGTGGCGGGCGGGGTCGTGATGCCGGCCGCCTCGAACATCTTCGTGTTGTAGTACAGCGAGTACGAGAGCCCGTACAGCGGGATCGACGTCGGCGCCTGGCCCTCGGCGCCGCCGGTGGCGAAGCTGGACTGCACGAAGCGGTCCTGACCGCCGACCGCGTCGAGGGCGTCGCCCTCCCACGGCACGAACGCGCCGCTCGACTGCAGCGACACCGCCCAGGTGTTGCCGATGTTCAGGACGTCGGGGCCCTCACCGCTCGAGACGGCGGTGAGGATGCGGTTGTAGAGGTCGGACCACGGGATGACCTCGAGGTCGACCTTGACCCCGGTCTCCTCGGTGTAGCGGTCGATGCTCTCCTGCAGGATCTCGGCGTCCTTCTCGACCGTCGGGGCCTGGTTGCTGGCCCAGTAGGTGATCGTGTCGGAGTCGCCGCTGCCGCCCGAGGCGCTGCAGGCGGTCATCGATCCGACCGAGAGGGCTCCGACCGCGAGGGCGGCGAGCCAACGGAACTTCGTGTTCATGACTTCTCCTGGTGTCTCTTCTTCGAGATTTCTCTTCATCGAGTGAGGGAAGGGGTGGTGCGGGGTTCGTGGTGCGGTGTCGTGCCGATGGTGCGGGTCGTGCGGGTGGTGCGCTCGGGGGTGGGTGAGGAGGCGCGGTGCCGGCGTCGAGGAGGCGCCGGCACCGCACCGGGTCAGCCGAGGGTCGGGACGGAAGGGTCCCAGCTCTCGGGCAGTTCGGGCGTCGGTTCGAGGGTCGACTCGACGCGGACGCTCTCGTCGCGCTCGGCGGACTCGGCGAGCGACACCATGACGTCGAGGACGTGGAAGGCGAGTTCGCCGGGCACGCGTTCGCGGCGGCCCTCGCGGATCGCCTGGGCCAGCTCGGCGACGCCGGTGCCGCGCGTGAAGGTCGACCCCGTCGCGGCGACGACGGCCGGTTCGTCGGTGCCGGTGTGGACCGTCGTGTCGCCCTCGAACTCGTTCGGGTCGGGGAACACCGCCGTGCCCTCGGTGCCGGCGATCTCGACGAAGCCGGCCCGGGCCAGCTTCGAGTCGAAGCTGAACACGGCTTGGGCGCTCGCCCCGCTCTCGAACTGCAACAGGGCGCTGACGTGCGTCGGCACCTCGACGGGGAACACCGTGCCGGCCTTCGGGCCCGAGCCGATCACGCGGCTGTCGCGCGCCTTCGAGGCCGTGGCCGTGACCTTGGCGACGGGGCCGAAGACCTGCACGAGGGTGGTCAGGTAGTACGGGCCGACGTCGAACATGGGGCCGGCGCCGTGGGCGAACAAGAACTCGGGGCTCGGGTGCCACGACTCGGGCCCGGGCACCTGGAAGAGCGCCAGTCCGGTCAGCGGGGTTCCGATGTCGCCGCGTGCGACGACGCGGAGGCCCGTCTGCAGCCCGGCGCCGAGGAAGGTGTCGGGCGCGACGGCCACGCGGACGCCGGCCTCCTTCGCAGCAGCCAGCAGCCGGGCGCCGCTCTCGCGGTCGAGCGCGTAGGGCTTCTCCCCCCAGACGTGCTTGCCCGCGGCCACGGCCTTCAGGGCGACCTCGACGTGGGCCGCGGGGATCGTCAGGTTGACGACGATCTCGACGTCGTCGAGGGCGAGCAGCTCGTCGACCGTGCCGCTGCCGGGCACGCCCCACTTCTCGGCCTGGGCCGCCGCACGGTCCTGGTCGATGTCGGCGACGAACAGCACCTTCAGGTCGGGGAACTGCGTCAGGTTGCCGAGGTACTGGTCGCTGATCACGCCGGCGCCGATGACGCCGACGCCGACCGGGCCGGTCCTGCCGTCGGAGGCGACGGCGGGTCGGGAGGCGGTGGTCACGTCGCTCACGCGCGCACCCCCTGGAGGAACTCGAGGCTGTCGGCGAGCGCGGTGAACACGTCACCGGCGTGGTCGTCGAGCTCGACGACGGGCGTGGCCTGGCGGGCCGCCTGCAGGATGTCGCGGACGGGCATCGAGCCACGCCCCACGGCGACCTGCTCGACGTCGTTCTTGTTCTTCGGGCCGTCCTTGACGTGCAGGAACTGCACCTTGTCGCCCAGGCGAGCCAGCAGCTCGGCCGCGTCGACGCCGCCGACCTCGACCCAGTAGGTGTCGATCTCGAGCACGACGTTCGCGGGCAGGGCCGCGGCGAACACCTCGAGGGCGGGGGTGCCGTCGATCAGGTTCTCGAGCTCGAAGGCGTGGTTGTGGTAGCCGATCCTCAGGTCGTGGGCGGCGGCCGCGTCGGCGATCTCGCCGAGTTCCGCGGCGATCGCCTCGACGTCCTCGCGGGTCACCCAGCGGGTCTCGTCGATGTGCGGGTCGATGATCGTGCCGACGCCGAGACGGGTGGCGGCGGCGAAGATCGGTTCGAGGTCCTTGCCGATCAGGCCGACGTGCGCGCTGGGCGCGGTGAGCCCGGCGGCCGGCAGGGCCTCGGCGTACTCGTCGACGCGGTCGACGAAGGCGTAGGGCTCGACCTGGGTGTAGCCGAGGTCGGCGATGCGCTTCAGGGTGCCGGGCAGGTCGGCGGCGATGGCGTCTCTGACCGTGTAGAGCTGGACCGAGATCGGGCTTGCGGTGGTCACCAGGGGTGTCTCCTCTTCCGAGTGGATGTGCGGCGGTGACGGGCACCGTCGGGGACTCTCTGCGGTCGAGCCGTCGACCGGTCACCCCCGGAAGAGTGGCGGTCGGCGTCGACCGAGACTCACCATAGGACCGCTTCTGTCGACCCGCAAGCAAAAGTCGCCGTTTTCTCGGCGGGGTTCTCTCGGCCGTCGTCGAGGCCTGTGGTTTACTGCTGCCATGTCCGACACGACGCGGTCGTCTGCCCTCGGCAGCACCGGAGCCAGCGAGATCTTCCAGCTGCTCCGCGACGGCGCACCGCGCACCCGGGCCGAGCTGGCGGCGATGACCGGCCTCGCCCGGTCGACCATCGGCCTGCGCCTCGACGTCCTCGCCGAACTCGGCCTCGTGGGCCCCTTCGCCGACGCCGTCTCGACCGGCGGCCGGCCGCCCTCGCGGGTCGCCCTCATCCCCTCGGCCCGCGTGGTCCTCGCCGCCGACTTCGGGGCCGGCCACGTCAACCTCGCCCTCACCGACCTGATGGGCGTCGAGCTGATCAGCGACCGCAGCCTGATCGACATCGCCGACGGTCCCGAGACCACCCTGGGCGGCATGGTGACCGGAGCCGACGCACTGCTCGACCGGCTGGGACGCACGCGCGACGACCTCATCGGCGTCGGCATCGGCCTGCCCGGCCCCGTCCAGTTCGGCACGGGCCGACCGGTCAACCCGCCGATCATGCCCGGCTGGGACGGCTTCGACGTGCCGGGCTGGGTGCGCCGCCACCTCGACGTGCCCGTCCTCGTCGACAACGACGTCAACATCATGGCCCTCGGCGAGCGCAGCCACGCGTGGCCGAGCACCGACCACTTCCTGTTCGTCAAGGTGGCCACTGGCATCGGCTCGGGCATCATCTCGGGCGGGCGCCTGCAGCGGGGGGCCCAGGGCATCGCCGGCGACATCGGCCACGTGCAGATCCCGCGCGGGGCCGGGGTCGTGTGCCACTGCGGCAACGTCGGGTGCCTCGAGGCCGTCGCCTCGGGCCCGGCCCTCGCCGCCTCGCTGCGGGCCCTGGGTCACGACTGCGAGGGGGGCCGCCAGGTCGTCGAGCTGGTCCGCGCGGGCAACCTCGACGCGGTGCAGGCCGTCCGGCAGGCGGGGCGCGACCTCGGCGAGGTGCTCACTGCCTGCGTCAACATGATCAACCCGTCGGTCATCGCGATCGGCGGTTCGATGGCCCAGGCCGGCGAGCACCTGCTGGCGGGCGTCCGCGAGGTCGTCTACCAGCGCTCGATGCCGCTCGCGACCGAGCACCTGAGCATCGTCCCGTCGCGGGCGGGCGACCGGGCCGGCCTGATGGGCGCCAGCATGCTGGCCATCCACCACGCGCTCTCCCCCGCCGCCATCGACGAGCTCGCGGCCGCGGTCTGACCGACGGCGCCCGTCGCGCACCTCGACCGCGACACGGGGAGGCGCGGGTGTCGTCCTCGCGCCCGTCACGAGGGACAATGGTCACCATGACCGTCGTCCAGCCCATGCTCGCCCTGTGGGACGACGACGAGCCGACGACCCCCACCGCGCCTCCTGCGCACCTGTCCCGCGTGCTGGCCGACTCCTCCGACCGCATCGCCTGGCTGCGGGCCCGCAGCCAGGGCATCACGGCCACCGACGTCGCCCGGCTCTCGAGCCCCCGCGCCGTGCAGGCCGTCGTGCTCGACAAGCTCTACGGCAACGGCTTCGGCGGCAACGCCTACACCGACCACGGCCGGGCGCGCGAGCCCGAGATCGCGCGGTGGGTGCTGCAGCGCCACGGCATCGAGGCCAGCCAGAAGCTCTTCCACGCGTCCGGCCAGCCGCGGCACCTGGCCACGCCCGACGGGGTGACCGTCCGCGCCGACGGCACCGTCGAGCTCTGCGAGATCAAGACGACGAAGAAGGCCTGGTCGTCGATCCCCCGCTCGTACCTGCGCCAGGTCGCCTGGCAGCAGTACGTGCTCGGGGCCGAACGCACGCTCGTGGTGTGGGAGCAGCACGCGGACTTCGTGCCCGTCCACGGCGACCCGCAGTGCCGCTGGGTCGAACGCGACGAAGACGAGATCCACCGCCTGGTGTCCCTCGCCGACCAGGTGCTCGACACGCTCGCCCGGCAGGCCCCCGTCGACCCGTTCGCCCCCGGCGGCCGGGCGTCGACGTCGGCACCGCCGCCGTTCGACGCCTACGAGGCGTACGAACCGCCTCCGTACGACCCGCTGCGCTGAGATCCGCTGCGCTGAGGCCCGTTGTGCTCAGACCCGTTGCGCTGAGGCCCGCCGCCCCGTCAGGTGCCGTGCGGGGTCGCCGGGCGGTCGGGGTCGAGCAGCCTCAGGCGTGAGGCCGCCACGACGAGGGCTCCGATCACGCTGACCGCGACGGTGATGCCGACGCACCAGAGGGCGACGGTGCCGCCACCGAGCGTCGCCACGTCCAAGAAGGGGTACGGCACGAAATCCGCGCCCCGGGCCAGGACGACGACCACCCAGACCAGCGGGAACGCCAAGAACTGCCACACCCGCCGCCACGGCTGGCGGTCGCGGTCGGCGAACACGATCCAGTCGAGCACGACGTACAGCGGGATCACCCGGTGGAACACGTCGCTCGCCCAGCCGAGCGTGTACGGGTCGGTCGAGGGCATGCCGGCGAGGACCAGGTTGAAGACCAGCCCGGTCAGGGCGATGTAGGTGGTCGCCCCGGCGCGCAGCGCGACGGTCCACCGGGGCGGAGGCGTCCGGCGCAGGACCGTGAAGGCCCCGACCAGCAGGGCGAGCAGCACGATCAGGTTGCTCTGGATCGTGAAGTAGCCGAAGAAGTCGACGAAGCGGTACCCGGGGTCACGCAGGCTGTTCTCCCACTGGCTGACGACCGCCACGAGGACCGCCACGGCCGCGGCGACGCGCAGGACGGCGACCGATGCTCTCATGAGCACACCGTACCCATCGTTTCCCGGTCGGTGACACCCGCGAAACACGGGTGACTCATGCGTCCCGTTGACTGGCGTCACCACCGCGCCGGAGCCACGGCGCACCGAGCCGACAGGGGCCGACGATGCACACGACGACGCACACGACGATGCGTGCCATGGTGATCGAGAGGACCGGGGGGCCCGAGCAGCTCGTCGCCGCCGACGTGCCCTACCCGCAGCGGGTGAACGCCGAGGTGCTCGTGCGCGTCGTCGCCGCCGGTGTCAACCGGTTCGACCTCGAGACCCGTGCCGGGCGTGGCGACAGCGAGGCCATCCCGTCGTTCCCGGCCGTGCTCGGTCACGACTTCAGCGGCGTCGTCGTCGAGACGCCGTACGCGGCCCACCCGCTGCGCCCCGGCGACGCCGTCTACGGCATGGCCCCGTGCCCGCGTTCGGGCGGCAGCTACGCCGAGTACATCAGCGTCCCGTCGCTGTCGGTGGCCCGGAAGCCCGCCGCGCTGTCGCACGTCGAGGCAGCCGCCGTGCCCCTCGCGGCACTCACCGCCTGGGGCATGGTCGTCGACGTCGCCAAGGCCCACGAGGGGCAGCGCCTGCTGATCAACGCCGGGGCCGGCGGCGTGGGTCACTTCGCCGTGCAGTTCGCCTCGTACTTCGGCGCGCACGTCGTCGCCACCGGCTCGCACGCGAACTCGGCCTGGTTGCGGGAGCTCGGGGCCGCCGAGGTCGTCGACTACGGTGCCGCCGACGTCGACCGCAGCGTCCGCCAGGTCGACGTCGTCATCAACCTGCTCGACGACGACGCCGAGGCCGACCGCGCGCTGCGGCTGCTGCGGCCCGGCGGTCTGGCCGTCCACGCCCCGATGGCCTCGGGCGCCGCGTTCGCCGAGAAGGCGGCCAGGGCCGGCACCCGCTCGACGGGCTTCGCGGTCTCACCGGACGGGGCGACCCTGGCGATCATCTCGCGGCTGCTCGACTCGGGCGACGTGCGCGTCTACGTCGACGAGGTCTACGACCTGGCCGACGCGTGCGAGGCCCACACGCGTCTCGAGCGGTCGCACACCCGCGGCAAGCTCGTCCTGCGCGTCGCCGACGACACCGAGGCCGCCTGACGCGTCGGCCGCCCCGGCCGGCGCGGCCGGCGCGCCGACCGAGCCGGCGCACCGACCCGGCGACGCCTAGAGCCGCAGCTCGAGGACGAAGTCCTGCTGAAGGTCGTCGCCGAGGGCGAAGGTCTTCGTGCCCACGCGCTCGAGGCCGTGCTTGGCGTAGAAGCGCAGCGCCCGCTCGTTCTGCTGGTTGACGCCCAGCCACACCGAGGAGGCGCCGGTCGCGCGGGCTGCCTCGATGGTCGCGGCCATCAGCGTCGACGCCGTGCCCGTGCCGTGACCCTGCGGCATGACGTAGAACTTGCTCAGCTCGACGGTGGGCCGCGAGGCCACGACGGCCGAGACGTCGGCGTCGTCAGGGTCGCCCGTGACCATCATGCTGTACCCCAGGGCGGCGCCCACGGTCGTCGGGTCGACGGCCAGCAGGACGATGCGCGAGTCGTCCGCGAGGTACCGCGCGAAGGCCTCTTCCGAGAGCACGGTCGTGACGACGTGGGCGATGTCGGCGAGGTCGGAGCCGGGCGGGCAGGCGAGGGGGAAGGTCACCGCCGCGACCTCGGCGAGCAGGGCGGCGTCGGACGGGGTGGCGGGGCGCACGGTGACGGTCATCTGCCCATGGTGCCCCACCCGCGCCTCCTCACCCGACCGGGTGGTCTGACGTGGTCGCCCGGTGGCACGACGAAGGCCGCCCCACTCGAGAGTGGGACGGCCTTCGTGCGACGGGACGCCTGCGGGTCGGTGCGACCTAGAAGACGTTGATGTCGAGGGGGATGCCGGGACCGAAGGTCGTCGACAGCGTGCCCTTGGTGATGTAGCGGCCCTTGGACGAGGACGGCTTGAGGCGGACGACCTCGTCGAGGGCGGCGTCGAGGTTGGTGTTCAGCTGCTCTTCGGTGAAGCCGGCCTTGCCGATGACGAAGTGGACGTTCGCGTGCTTGTCGACACGGAACTCGATCTTTCCGCCCTTGATGTCGTTGACGGCCTGCGCGACGTTGGGGGTCACGGTGCCGGTCTTCGGGTTGGGCATGAGGCCACGGGGGCCGAGCACCTTGCCGAGACGACCGACCTTGCCCATGAGCTCGGGGGTCGAGACGGCCGAGTCGAACGACGTGTAACCGCCGGCGACCTTCTCGATGAGCTCGTCGCCACCGACCTCGTCGGCACCGGCCGCGATGGCGGCCTCGGCGGCCGCACCCGTCGCGAAGACGATGACGCGGGCGGTCTTGCCCGTGCCGTGCGGCAGGATGACGGTGCCGCGCACCATCTGGTCGGCCTTGCGGGGGTCGACGCCGAGCTTCAGCGCGACCTCGACGGTCGAGTCGAACTTCTTCGAACCGGTCTCACGAGCGACGGCGACGGCCTCGCTGGTGCTGTAGAACTTGCCTGCCTCGATCTTCTCGGCAGCGGCGCGGTACGCCTTGGACTTCTGAGCCATGTTGGACCTCTTCGTACTGGGGACGTGGTAGCGAGCCTGGCCGGCTCTCCCACTGGTGTCTGGGTCGTGCAGGCGGGTCGCCTGCACGGAGGGGTGCTGCTTAGGCGTCGACCGTGATGCCCATGGAGCGGGCGGTGCCGGCGATGATCTTCGCCGCGGCGTCGATGTCGTTGGCGTTGAGGTCGGCCTGCTTGGTCGTGGCGATCTCGCGGACCTGGTCCATGGTGAGCTTGCCGACCTTGTCGGTGTGCGGGGTCGACGAGCCCTTGGCGACGCCGGCGGCCTTCTTGATGAGCTCGGCGGCGGGCGGGGTCTTGAGGACGAACGTGAACGAACGGTCTTCGTACACGGTGATCTCGACGGGCACGACGTTGCCGCGCTGCGACTCGGTGGCCGCGTTGTACGCCTTGCAGAACTCCATGATGTTCACGCCGTGCTGACCCAGGGCCGGGCCGATGGGCGGTGCGGGGTTCGCGGCGCCGGCGTTGATCTGAAGCTTGATCAGACCCGTGACCTTCTTTTTCGGTGCCATTGTTCTTTTCCTTCTTCTGGGGTTCGAACCGGTCGCGGTCGCGACCTGCTCTCCCGGTGGTCCGCGGCGCGGACTCCGGTGATCTGAAAACCTGTGGAGGCGTGTCTGCCTGCTAGAGCTTCGTGACCTGGTCGAAGCTGAGCTCGACCGGCGTCTCGCGCTCGAACAGCGAGACCAGCACGGTGAGCTTGCCGCTCTCGGGCTTGATCTCGTTGATCGTACCGGGAAGTCCGGCGAACGACCCCTCTTTGATCGTGATCGTCTCGCCGATCTCGAAGTCGACCTCGGCGGGGATGACGCGCTGGGCCTGCTTGCCGCCCTTGGCGCCGCCCTTGGCCGGAGCCGGGGTGGTGTCGACCTGGACGAGGCTCTTCAGCATGTTGAAGGCCTCTTCGAAGCGCAGCGGCGTCGGGTTGTGCGCGTTGCCCACGAAGCCCGTGACACCGGGGGTGTGACGGACGACGGACCAGCTGTCCTCGTTGAGGTCGAGACGGACGAGCACGTAGCCGGGGATGCGCACGCGGGTGACGAGCTTGCGCTGACCGTTCTTGATCTCGACGACGTCCTCCATCGGGACCTCGACCTGGTAGATGTAGTCCTCCATGGTCATGGAGACCATGCGGTTCTCGATGTTCTGCTTCACGCGACGCTCGAAGCCGGCGTACGAGTGGATGACGTACCACTTGCCGGGCTTGCCGCGCAGCTCGTAGCGGAAGGCCTCGTACGGGTCGACCTCGGCCGGCTCGTCGTCCTCGACCTCGGTGGCCGACACGTCGACGTCGACGTCGTCGTGCGCGATCTCGGCGTCGGCGTCCTGGACGGACTGCTCGGCCTCGGGGACCACCACGACGGCGTCGGCTGTGGTGGCCTCGCCCTCGTCGGTGGCCTGGACGGACTGCTCGGCCTCGGCGATGACGGCGTTCGCCGCGGTGGCGTCGCCCTCGTCGGCGGCCTGCTCGGCCTCGGAGTCGGCCTCGTCGTCGGTCGCCTCGACGGCGGCCTCGGCCTCGAACTCGTCGTCGACGTCGAGCGCGTCGTCGACGATCGCGTCGGCCTCGGGGTCGCGCGCCTCGGCGAGCGTGTCGAGCAGGCCGTCGAGGTCGCTCGTGTCGGTCGAGCCGGCGTCGCCCTCGTCGACGATCGAGAGGGCCTCGGTCTCGGCGGGCTCGACGGCGTCCTCGTCGGCGGCCAACGTGCCGCCCTCTTGGGCCTCTTCGACCTCGGAGGACTGCTCGGCAGCGGTGGCGAGGTCGATGTCGTCGCGCTCGTTGTCAGGCAATGGTTCTTCTTTCGATCGGGGTTGTCGGGTGCTCGTGCTCGGTGGCACGGGCCCCGGTCGCACGTGGTGCTCGGGATGTCGCGCCGGCGGCTCGACGTCAGCTGCCGGTCGGACCGTTGCCGAAGACGTACCCGACGCCGGTGCCGAACACCAGGTCGAGCAGCGAGACGAGGGCCATCATGATGACCACGAAGACCAGCACGACGCCGGTGTAGCTGAACAGCTCTTTGCGGGTCGGGGTGACGACCTTCTTGAGCTCGGCGATCACCTGACGGATGAACAACGCGATGCGGGCGAAGGGGCTACGGCGCGTCGCGCTGTCGCTCTTCGCCTTGTCGACGACGTCTTCACTGGGGACGTCAACGTCTTTTCTCGCCACTGTTCCGACCTTCCGAGCTCGGCCCGTGGGCCTGTGTCCGTATCTGTGTGTGATCACCGTGTCATGAGGAACACAGCCGGGCTGCAGGGCGGACAGGACTCGAACCTGCAACCTGCGGTTTTGGAGACCGCTGCTCTACCAATTGAGCCACCGCCCTATGGGATCGACGCCGTCCAGATGACCTCTCGGTCGGCCCCGGGGGGCCTGCCTCTCACCGCCGGTCGTTGGTGAACCGGACTGCAGAGGCGCGCTGAAGCTTGGCGCATTCGATCGCCTCGTCAAGTGTAGGCGAAGCGGCGGGCCGGTGCAAAGCCACGCGGTGCCGGGTGGTCGGACGCGGTCGGTCGCCACCCGTCCGACGAGGGGACCGCACCGCTAGGCTCGACCGCGTGACCCCGACCGTGCGCCGTCTCTCGTCCCGTATCTCGTCGATCGCCGAATCGGCCACGCTGGCCGTCGACGCGAAGGCCAAGTCGCTGGTGGCCGAGGGCCGCCCGATCATCAGCTACGGCCCCGGCGAGCCGAACTTCCCCACCCCCGACCACATCGTCGAGGCGGCCGTCGTCGCCGCGCGCGACCCGCGCAACCACCGCTACTCGGCGGCGGCCGGCCTGCTCGAGCTGCGCGAGGCGATCGTCGAGAAGACCCTGCGCGACAGCGGCACGCAGGCGTCGACCTCGCAGGTCATCGTCACGAACGGTGGCAAGCAGGCCGTCTACCAGGCGTTCCAGGCCCTGCTCGACGACGGCGACGAGGCCCTGCTGCCCGCGCCGTACTGGACGACCTACCCCGAGGCC
Source organism: Frigoribacterium sp. VKM Ac-1396 (assembly GCF_015350895.1). Classification (NCBI taxonomy): domain Bacteria; kingdom Bacillati; phylum Actinomycetota; class Actinomycetes; order Micrococcales; family Microbacteriaceae; genus Frigoribacterium; species Frigoribacterium sp. VKM Ac-1396. The sequence goes on from NZ_JADKSD010000001.1 coordinate 1,160,376, forward strand.
ATCGCCCTCGCCGGCGGTGTGACGGTCGAGGTCTTCGCCGGTGCCGACCAGGGCTACAAGGTCACCGTCGAGCAGCTCGAGGCCGCACGCACCGAGCGCACCAAGGTGCTGCTGTTCTGCTCGCCGTCGAACCCCACCGGCGCGGTGTACTCGCCCGACGAGGTCGAGGCGATCGGACGCTGGGCCTTCGAGGCCGGCGTCTGGGTGATCACCGACGAGATCTACCAGAACCTCACCTACGACGGCGTCACGGCGACGTCGATCACCCAGGCCGTGCCCGAGCTGGCCGACCAGGCGATCCTCGTCAACGGCGTCGCCAAGACCTACGCGATGACCGGCTGGCGCGTCGGGTGGATGGTCGGTCCGACCGACGTGATCAAGGGCGCCGCGAACCTCCAGTCGCACCTCACGTCGAACGTCTCGAACGTGTCGCAGCGCGCGGCCCTCGCCGCCCTCACCGGCCCGCAGGACGAGGTCGAGGCCATGCGCGTCGCCTTCGACGCCCGTCGCAGCACGATCGTCCGCGAGCTCAACCGCATCGAGGGCGTCGTCACGCCCACCCCCGAGGGCGCCTTCTACGTCTACCCCGACGTGCAGGGCCTGCTCGGGCGCGAGTGGGGTGGCGTCACGCCCACCACCTCGCTCGAGCTCGCCGACCTCATCCTCGAGCAGGCCGACGTGGCGACCGTGCCCGGCGAGGCGTTCGGCCCGAGCGGGTACCTCCGCCTGTCGTACGCGCTGGGCGACGACGAACTGCTCGAGGGCGTGCAGCGCCTGCAGCGCCTGTTCTCGTGACCGCGACCCGTCCGCGGGTCCGCACCCGCGCCTCCTGACGGCGGGGTCCACCGATCGGTGGACCCTCCCTCGACCGGTCGGGCCTGGTGCGCGCAGCCCCGACGGCGCACGCTGGTCCCATGACACCCGAGCCCGTCGTGCGAGTGCGCGACCTCACCAAGTCCTACGGCACCGCCAGGGCCCTGCACGGCCTCTCGTTCGACGTCGCCGCGGGTGAGACCCTCGGCCTGCTCGGGCCGAACGGCGCCGGCAAGTCGACCACGATCGAAATCCTCGAGGGCTACCGCGACCGGTCCGGCGGCGAGGTGTCGGTGCTGGGCGTCGACCCGCAGCACGGCGGCCTCGACTGGAAGGCACGGCTCGGCATCGTGCTGCAGACCTCGGGCGAGCAGGGCACGGCCACGGTGCGTGAGCAGGTCGCCCACTTCGCCGGCTTCTACCCGAACCCCCGCGACGTCGACGAGGTGATCGCGGCCGTCGGCCTCGAGGCGAAGGCGGGTGCGCGCATCCGCTCGTTGTCCGGCGGGCAGCGGCGTCGCGTCGACGTGGCGCTGGGCGTCGTGGGCGGCCCCGAGCTGCTGTTCCTCGACGAGCCGACCACGGGCTTCGACCCCGAGGCCCGGCGGCAGTTCTGGCAGCTCATCCGGTCGCTCTCGGCCGACGGCACGAGCATCGTCCTGACCACGCACTACCTCGACGAGGCCGCCCAGCTGAGCGACCGCGTCGCCGTCGTCGCCCGGGGCCGTCTCGTCGCCGAGGGGCGACCCGACGAGCTCGGGGACGAGGAGGCGCGCACACCCCGCGTCACCTGGGTCGACGAGCACGGACGGCACGACGTCCGCACCTCCGAGCCGGGCGCCGTCGTCGCCCGCCTGCACGCCGAGCACGGCGAGCCCCGCTCGCTCGAGGTGATCAGGCCGTCGCTCGAGGACGTGTACCTCGGGCTCGTCGCCGCCGCCGAGCAGGAGGCGGACGGGACGCCGGACGCGACGGGCACCGGTGACGCGCACCGCGCCTCCTCGTCCGGGGTGACCTCGTGAGGACGCTGGCGCTCGGGCTGAGCCGGACGCGCTACGAGGTGCGGGGGTACTTCCGCGCCGGCGACACCGTCTTCTTCACGTTCTTGTTCCCCGTGGTGATGCTGGCGATCTTCTCGACGGCGTTCAGCGCGTCGGGCTCGTTCGGCACCCGGCCGGACGGCACCGAGGTGGGGGCCGCCGCGTTCTACCTGCCGGGCATGATCGCCGCGGGCATCCTCTTGTCGGGCGTGCAGAACCTCGCCGTCGACATCGCCCTCGAGCGGGGCGACGGCACCCTCAAGCGGCTCTCGGGCACCCCGCTGCCGGTCGGGTCGTACTTCGTCGGCAAGTTCGGGCAGGTGCTCGTGACGAGCCTGCTGCAGGTGGGGCTGCTCGTGCTGGTGGCCCGCGTGCTGTTCGGGGTGCCGCTACCGACCGAGGCGGGCTCGTGGCTGACGCTCGCCTGGGTGTACCTGCTCGGCATCGCGACGTCGGCCCTGGTCGGCATCGCCCTGTCGCGCGTCCCCCGCAGCGGCAAGAGCGCCACCGCCGTGATCGTGCCGATCACGCTGGTGCTGCAGTTCATCTCGGGGGTGTACCTGCCGTTCACGCAGCTGCCCGACTGGCTGCAGACCGTGGCCTCGGTGTTCCCGCTGAAGTGGCTGGCCCAGGGCATGCGGAGCGTCTTCCTGCCCGACACCTTCTCGGCAGCCGAGGCGGGCGGCTCGTGGGACCTGCCCGGCGTGGCCCTCTGGCTGGCGGTCTGGCTCGTCGCCGGGGCCGTCGCGTCGCTGCTCACCTTCCGCTGGATCAGGAAGGACTCGTGAGCCGCCCGTCACGACCGGCGCCGGCCGCTAGCGTGAACGACATGGGTGGCACGGGCGAGGCGGACGGGGGCGGCGGTTCGCGGGCCCGGGCCGAGGCCGAGTGGCTGGCCCTGTCGGGCCCCGCGATCTCGATGCGCTGGTGGGACGCCGGCCTGGCGGTGACGGTCGTGGTGGCGGTCGTGCTGGCCACGACGTCGTCGAGCGGTCGGGTCGCGGCGTCGTTCGTCGCCATCGGGTTGTTGCTGGTCGCGTGGTTCGGGCTCGCCCGCCCGGTGGTGCGGGGCAACGACGGCCGGCTGTCGGTGCGCTCCGTCGCCGCCACGGTCGCCCTCGTGGTGGTCGGGGGCGTCGCCGTCGGTGCCACGCCCGAGCTCGCGGTCGTCCAGGCGTTCCTGATGCCGCTGCTCTGGACCCTGCTGCCCACCCCGCGCTCGGCGATCGTGGCCAACGTGGCCCTCTGCCTGGCGATCTCGGTCGGCTTCGTCGTGAGCATCGGGTGGTCGTCCGAGGCCGTCGCGACGGCAGCCACCAGCGAAGGCCTCTCGCTCGTCTTCAGCATCGCGCTCGGGCTCTGGATCACGACCATCGCCCGGGTCGGCGCCGAGCGGGGTCGCCTGCTCGACGAGCTGCGCGAGGCCCAGGCCGAGCTCGCGGCGCGTCACCGCGACGCCGGCACGAGCGCCGAACGCGAGCGACTGGCCCGCGAGATCCACGACACGATCGCGCAGAGCCTCACCGGCGTCGTGATGCTCACCCAACAGACCCGGGGCACGCTCGTCGCGGGTGACGTGGCGTCGACCCTCGAACGACTCGACGTCATCGAGACGGCCGCACGCGAGGCGCTCACCGAAGCCCGCACCCTCGTCGCGGCGACCGCGTCGTCGGGCCCGGCCGGCACCGACGTCGCGGCGGCCCTCCGACGCCTCGGCGAGCGCTTCGCACGCGAGAGCGGCGTCTCGGTGACGATCGACGCCGCCGAGGTCGAGCTGCCCCGCGACCTGCAGGTCGTGCTGGTGCGCTGCACCCAGGAGGCGCTGGCCAATGTCCGCAAGCACAGTGCGTCCCCGACGGCACGGGTCACGCTCACGACCGCGGCCGGCACAGCGGTGCTGGTGGTGGCCGACGACGGCACCGGGTTCGACCCCGAGGTCGCGTCGACCGGGTTCGGCCTCGACGGACTGCGCGAACGGCTGGGCCTGTCGGGCGGTCACCTCGAGATCGCGTCGGGCGGCGGCGGCACGGTCGTCACCGCCCGCCTCCCGCTGACCGGGGCGGTGACCGCGTGAACGGGCCGGCGGCGGACGACGGATCGGGCGAGACGGCGGTCGAGGGCGTGCGACCACCGCTCGCCGTGGCGTCGTCGACGAGCCCGGCCGTCCACCGCACCCTGGTAGCCGACGACCACCCGATCGTGCGGCAGGGCATCGCCGCCCTGCTCGCCACGACCGACGACTTCGTCGTCGTCGGCCAGGCGAGCGACGGCGACGAGGCCGTCGCCCTGGCCGACTCGCTCGGGCCCGACCTGGTCGTGATGGACCTCCGCATGCCCGGGCTCGACGGGGTGGGCGCGACCGAAGCCGTCCTGGCACGGCACCCGTCCACCCGGGTCGTGGTGCTCACCACCTACGAGTCGGACGACGACATCTTGCGGGCGATCGAGGTCGGGGCCAGCGGCTACCTGCTGAAGGCCTCACCCGAGGACGAGCTGCTGGCCGGCCTGCGAGCCGTCGCCGCGGGGCAGGTGGCCCTGGCGCCCGCGATGGCGGCCCGACTCGTCGGCCGGGCCCGGGCCGGAGTCGACCCCGCGCCTCCCTCGAGCCCGCTGAGCCCGCGCGAGACCGAGGTGCTCGCCCTGGTGGCCGAGGGCTGCTCGAACCGCGAGATCGGGCGACGGTTGTTCGTGGGCGAGGCGACGGTGAAGACGCACCTGCTGCACGTGTTCGAGAAGCTCGACGTGGGCGACCGGACGCGCGCCGTCACGCTGGCCCTCGAGCGCGGCATCCTGCCGCGGGGCTGAGCGCCGGGCCCTCCGCCGCAGCGCGTGGCGGACGAGCGGGCTCGCGGGCGGCCGCCGGCCGCCGGCCGCCGTCGCTAGAGCGAGAGGCCGAGGAGGACCGGCTCGGGGTGCAGCAGCACGCCGAACTCGGACTGCACCCGCTGCTGCACGTAGCGCGCGAGCTCGGCGACCTCGTCACCCGTCGCACCCCCGCGGTTGGTCAGCGCCAACGTGTGCTTGCTCGAGACGGCGGCCCGTGACCCGGGCAGCCGGAAGCCCTTGGCGACGCCGGCGTGCTCGATCAGCCAGGCCGCGCTGAGCTTGACCTCGGCCGGAGCCCGCGGTGCCGGGGCGGCGGGTTCTTCGCCGAGCGGCACGACCTGACGCTCGGGCTCGGGGCCGGTCGGCCAGCGCGGGGCGTCGCGAGGCAGGGACGACGCGTCGGCCCGCGAGACGATCGGGTTGGTGAAGAACGAGCCGCTGGAGGCGGTGTCGCGGTCGTCCGGGTCGAGGACCATGCCCTTGGCGGCGCGCAGCGCCAGGACGCTCGAACGCACGTCGGCGACCGAGACCCGGGCCCCGAGCTCGACGCCGAGGGCCTTCGCGAGCTGCGGGTACGCGACCTGCTCGCTCGCGCCTCCGTCGTCGACGAGGGCGAACTCGACCGCGGTCACGACGCCGCGACGGCCCTTCTTGAACACGCTCGTCCGGTAGCCGAGGTCGAGGTTCGCGGCCGGGATGCGGACGAACTCGCCCGAGTCGTCGTCGAGGAAGTCCACGGCGACGAGGGTCGAGGCCACCTCTTGCCCGTAGGCGCCGATGTTCTGGATCGGCGACGCCCCCGTCGACCCCGGGATGCCGCTGAGTGCCTCGAGCCCCGACCAGCCCTGCTCGACCGTGTGGGCCACGAGGTCGTCCCACGGCTCACCGGCGGCGACCCGCAGGTGCACGCGGTCGTCGTCGGTGTCGACGCGCTCGACGCCACGCGTGGCGACGCGCACGACGGTGCCCTCGAACGGTTCGTCCGAGGCGACGGTGTTCGACCCGCCACCCAGCACGAACCAGGGGTCGTCGCCGAGCGAGGCCTCGCGGACGGCGGCCAGCAGTTCGTCGGTCGTCGTCGCCTCGACCAGGCGGGCGGGTTCGCCGCCCACCTGCATCGTCGTGAGCTCGGCGAAAGTCGTCACGCCAGCGTCACCACGACCTGCGCCTTGCCGAGCACCGTCTGGCCGGCGGACGTGACGGTCAGGTCGACGCGGGCCGTGCCGGCCTCGTCGTCGAGCTTGCCGACCTTCGCGGTGACCACGATCTCGGCGCCGGCGGCCGGGTCGACCACGACGGGACGCGTGAACCGCACCTGGTAGTCGGACACCCAGCCGAGCACGCCGGCGTCGTCGCCGGCGCCCTCGAGCCACTCGACGACCGGTTGGACGGCGGTGCCCATCGTCAGCATGCCGTGGGCGAGCACGCCCGGCAGGCCGACGTCGGCGGCGACGTCGTCGCGGTAGTGGATGGGGTTGAAGTCACCCGAGGCGCCCGCGTACCGCACCAGCGAGTCGCGCGTCAGGGGGTAGGTCTTCTCGGCCACGACCTGGCCGACCTCGAGGGCGCTCACGCGGCGACCCCCTCGTCGGCGCGGACGACGAGCGTCGACACGGCCGTGACCACGTGCTGCCCGTCGGCGTCGCGCATGTCGGAGGACGCCGTCACCATCGCGTTGCCGCCGAGCGTCTTGACGCTCGTGACCGTCAGGGTGGCCGTCAGCTCGTCACCCGCGACGATCGGACGGGTCAGCGAGAAGCGCTGTTCGCCGTGCACCACGCGAGAGAAGTCGATGCCCGCGTCGGGCTCGGCGAGCAGCTGCGCGAGCGTGGCCTCCTGCACCACGACGGCGAAGGTCGGCGGCGCCACGACGTCGGCGTGGCCGGCCGCGCGGGCCGCCTCGACATCGAACGAGAGCGGGCTCGTCGAGCCGGTCGCGCGCGCGAACTCGCGCACCTTCTCTCGACCCACCAGGTAGGGCGGGACCGGCGGGAAGACCCGCCCTTGCAGCTCAGGGTTCACGGACACGCGGTCGAGTCTAACCAGCGGGGTACGACCACCGGCCCGGTGTCGGGGGCACGGCGTACGGTCACGGCATGAGCGACGCGAACATCGACCCCGACATCACGCCCGTCGACCCGGCAGCGGCCGAGTCCGACCAGACGACCACCACCGAGCAGACCGAGACCGAGTCCGACCAGGCCGCCACCGCCCGCGAAGAGAACTCGCACCCGGCACACGGCGAGACCCTCGGTGGCGCCCGCCCCGACGCCGGCAGCACGGCCTCGAAAGACCCCGACGACTGGGTGACCGGCGACGAGCCGATCACCGGTCCGCAGAAGAGCTACCTCGACACCCTGGCTCGCGAGGCCGGCGAAGAGCTGCCCGCCGACATGACCAAGGCCGAGGCCAGCGAGCACATCGACCGCCTGCAGCAGAAGACGGGCCGCGGCGCCTGACGCCGCACCCACCGGGGCTCCCGGGCCGTTCTGCGAAGAACGACCCGGGAGCCCTTCCCGTACGACCACGACGGACGTACACTCCAGGCACGTCTGGGATGGTAACTCGACGTGGGCACCCTCATCCGGCGCGTGCCGGTACTGATCCACCTGCACCTCGAGCGCCGAGGGTGCGACGGGGTGCATCCGAGTCCTCCCCCGACTCGGGTGCACCTCTTCGCGTCGGCCGGCGCATCGCGCCGGCCAGGCGTGCCCCTCTGTCGTACCGCCTCGGCCTCCCCGTGCCGACGCCCGTCTAGGGTGAGCGGATGACCACCGACGGGCACCGCGGCCGTCCTCCTGCCACAGGCCGAGGCGACGGGGCCGTCTCGACGGCCGTTGCCCTGCTCGGGTCGACCCACCCGGGGCCGACGGTCGTGGTGACCCTCCTCGCCGTCGTGCTCGGCGCCTCCTCGGGTCTGCCGATGGCGCGGCTGGCCCTGCTGGCGCTGGCCGTCCTGCTCGGGCAGGCGTCGATCGGCTTCGCCAACGACTGGCTCGACGCCGGACGCGACCGTGCGGTCGGTCGCACCGACAAGCCGGTCGCCCAGGGTCGGGTGAGCGTGTCGGCCGTGCGAGCCGCCGCCGTCGCGTGCGGGCTGCTGATGCTCGCGCCCTCGTTCGCGCTGGGCGCCGCGGCGGGAACGGCACACCTCGTGCTCGTGGCCTCGGGGTGGGCGTACGACCTCGGGCTCAAGCGCACGCCCGCCTCGGTGGTGCCGTTCGTCGTGAGCTTCGGGCTGCTGCCCGCCGTGGCGACCCTCGCGGCCGCTCCACCCGCGGCACCCGCGGCCTGGGCCGTCCTGGTCGGTGCGGTCTTCGGCGTGGCCATCCACTTCACCAACGTGCTGCCCGACCTCGACGACGACGCCCGGACCGGCATCGCGGGGCTCCCCCACCGGCTGGGGCGGACGGTCTCGGGCGTCGTCGCCTTCGCCGCCCTCGCCGTCGCCGCCGTCCTGCTACTCGGGGGGCAACTCGGCGGCGACTCGTCGACGCCCGGCCTCGTCGCGGCGGTCGTCGGCACCGTCGTGACGCTCGGCATCGCGGTGGTCGGCGTGGGCCTCGTCCGCGCCGGACGCGTCGACCGCACCCTGTTCCGGCTGATCATGGCGGCGGCGATCCTGCTGGTCGTGCAGCTCGCGCTGAGCGGCGGCACGATCGTCGCCTGACGCCGCGCCGACGAGGCGACTCGCCGGCGAGGCGACTCGCCGGCAGGCTACCGGCGTCAGGCCCAGCGCATCGCGTAGACCGAGGCGAGGACGTGTCGGCCGGGGTCGCGCAGCACGGCGCCGAGCGCGAGGTCGCGGGCCCGCGCGGCACCGGCCCCGACCGGACGACCGAGGGCGGTGTTCCACTCGGCCTGACGGGCGGCGCGGAGGGCGGCCCGCGCCCGACCGGCCTCGAACCGGTCGAAGGAGCCCGGGTCGAGCGCCCGACCGCCGCGTCGTCGGAGCACCGTCGCGAGCACGGTCTCGAGGGCCGCGCCGTCGAGCCAGCCGAGGTTCATGCCCTGCCCGCCGATCGGGCTGATCTCGTGGGCGGCGTCGCCGATCAGCACCACCCGGCCGACGACCGTGCGCGTCGCCAGGCGCCGCCGGACGCCGAAGGCGCTGGTCATCGTCGTGGTCGTCGGGTCGACGGGCTCCCCCGTGCGACGTGACACGAGAGCGGCGAGCTGGTCGGCGGTCGGGGCGGCCGACACCGGGGCAGCCGACACCGGGGCAGCCGGGGTCGACGCCCGCCGCCCGCCGGCCTCGGGCACGGTGCCGACGTGGACGACGAACCGACGACGACCACCCGGCAACGGGAACGACTCGACGACCCCGGCCCGCTCGAGGTGGATCACGGCGTCGGGCCCGCGCCCGGTCGCGTCGGCGACGTCGCCCATGACGTACCGATCGGGCAGGTCGCGCGCCCGGCTGTCGACGCCCAGCGCCGCGCGGACCGCACTGCGTGTGCCGTCCGCCCCGACGACGAAGCGGGCGGCGGCGACCACGGGGCCGTCGACGTCGACCCCGTGCACCACCACGTCGTCGTCCCGCTGCTCGAGCCCGACGAACCGGGTGCCGCGTCGAAGGGCGTCGGCACGGCGATCGGCCAGCCCCTGCCGCAGCACGGTCTCGGTGGCGTCCTGCGGCACCGCAGCCACGAACGGCCAGCGGGGCGACGCCCGGTCGAATGGCACGGAACCGATCGTCCGGGCGCCGCTGGTGGCGATCCCCCGTCGGATGCGGACGGCCCCCTCGAGCAGGTCGTCCGCCAGGCCGAGCCGGTCGAACAGGTCGATCGAGGGCGGATGCACGCCGAGGGCGCGAGAGTGGGCAGGGTCGTCGACCCGCGCCTCCCAGACGACGGCGTCGAGGCCGCGGTCCGCCAGGGCCGCCGCGAGCATGACCCCGACGGGGCCGCCGCCGACGATCAGGACGTCATGAGTCCGCACGGTGACCGCCTCGGGCTCCGGCTGAGGCTCCGGGGGCGGTCTCGCCGGCGGCTCGCTCGGGGGCGGTGGCGCTGCCCCGCTCCGCACCCGGCTCGTGCACCAGCAGCAGCCGGTAGGGCCGCTGCCGGACGACCCGCCACCCGGCGGGCGCCACGGCGGCGAGCTCGGGGGCGGTGAAGCTGCGGCGGATCGAGAGCAGCCCGTCGACGTGCACGAACGACCGCGAGCGCCACGGGCGGGTCGCGGCCCGGTAGGCGAGGTAGGCCCCGCGTCCGCGTTCGATGTCGGCGTGCACCGCGAGCCGGGTCGCCAGGCGGGTGCTGTCGTCCAGCACGGCGGCCCGGGCCGCGTCGTCCAGGTGGTGCAGCACGTGGTTCGACACCACGACGTCGAAGGTCTCGCCCGCGGCGACGAGCTCGCTGCTCGACGCCCGCCGGAACTCGACGCCGGGCGGCGTGGGACGCGACTCCGAGAACGCGTGTGCCCGCGCGTCGGGGTCGACGGCGACGACGTGCAGGGCGAGACCGTCGCGACGGGCCCAACCGGCCAGGGCGCGCGCGAGGTCGCCACCCCCCGATCCGAGGTCGAGCAGACGGGTGGTCCGGTGGGTCGACAACAGCGGACGCAGGCGGCGCCGGTAGACCCGCCGCCACCCGGCGACGAGGCCGTTGACGAGCGGGAACGCCCGGTAGGTCGCGTTCAACAGCGCCAGGTCGCAGTCGGGGTCGTCCATCAGCTCGACGAGGTCGGTGCCGCGCCGCGACAGGTCGGGCCACCGGGGCGGCCGGTGGCCGGGTGGCCGAGCCGAGGAGGCGCGGGTCGCGCTCACGAGACGATGCGTCGCGTCATCAGCGCGGTCTCGACGGTCAGCCCGGGGCCGAACGCCATGGCACCGACCCGCTGTGCCGTGGTCGACGACGCGGCGACGGCCTCGGCCCCCACCTCGGGCTCGAGGGTCGCGTCCGCCGGCCCCGTCGCGTCCGGCCCCGTCGCGTCCGGCCCCGTCGCGTCCGGCCCCGCCAGGAGGTCTCGCAGGATGAACAGCACGGTGGCGCTCGACATGTTGCCGTAGTCGCGCAGCACGGCCCGCGAGGGCGCGAGCTGGTCGTCGCCGAGGCCGAGCTGCTGCTGCACGCGGTCGAGGATGCTGCGCCCGCCCGGGTGGACCGCCCAGAGGTCGACGTCGGAGACGCCGACGCCCCCGGCGGCGAACAAGGGCGCGAGGGCGGAGTCGATGTGCAGCTCGATGATCTGCGGCACGTAGCTGCTCAGCACCATGTCGAAGCCGAGGTCGCCGATCGTCCACGCCATGTCGGTCTCGCCGACGGGGGTCAGGACCGTCTCGAGGACGTCGAGGTCGAGCACGACGGCACCGGTCGGTGCGGGACGCGCGGTGACGACGGCGGCGGCGGCCCCGTCGGCGAACACGGACGACGCGACGATCGAGTCGGGGTCGTCCGAGCTGCGCAGGTGCAGCGTGCAGAGTTCGGCGCAGACCACGAGCACGACCGCGTCGGGGTCGGCCAGGCAGAAGTCCCGGGCCGCGGCGAGGGCGGGGAAGGCTCCGTAACAGCCCATGAAACCCAGGTGGTGGCGACGGGTCGACGGCGAGAGCCCGAGGCCCCGCACCAGGAGGTAGTCGGGGCCGGGCGCGAAGAACCCCGTGCACGAGACGCTGACGACGTGCGTGACGTCGTCGGGGCCGAGGTCGGGGGCACCGGCCAGGGCGGCCCGGGCTGCGCCGAGGAAGAGCTCGGGCGACCGCTCGACGTAGACCTGGTTGCGCGCCCCCGTGCCGGGGCGCAGGATCTCGTTCGTCGCCGCGTCGTAGAACGTGGCCTCGCCCTCACGGGGCTGCTGGTCGAGCTCGTCGACGACGGTGTGCCGCGTCTCGATGGCCGAGGCCCCGAACGCCGCACCGACGATCCGCTGCCCGAGACGGCCGAGGCCCGGCTGCGTCGCGAAGATCTCGCGGACGTCGTCTTGCCGGATGGTGGTCGGGGGCACGGCGGTGCCGATGCTGCGGATGCTCACGGCCATGCCTCATCGTAGGCCCGACAGCCCGACCGATGGCGACGTCGGCACGGAAGCCGTCGGCCCGGGCGCCGTCGGGCCGGACGCCGTCACCGGGGTCGTGCCGAAGACGACGCGACCGGGTCCACCGACGACGAAGGCCCGAACTCGTGAGAGATCCGGGCCTGCGGTAGCGAGGGCGGGACTTGAACCCGCGACACCACGATTATGAGCCGTGTGCTCTAACCAACTGAGCTACCCCGCCGCAGGCTGCGGGCCCTGCCGGCATCACACCGGGACGGGACCGAGACAGCCAGAGCCCCGAGTCAGGATTGAACTGACGACCCCTTCCTTACCATGGAAGTGCTCTACCACTGAGCTATCGGGGCGTGACCACCGGGCGAGCGACCGGGGTCGCTGCCGATTGGCACCAGACAAGGGTAGCAGAGCGAACGGGGTGCTGACGCCACGTGACGCCCCGGTCCGCCGCGTCCCGTCCGGGCCAGGATCGACGGGTGCACAGCATCGAACTCCTGCTCGACCAGGCCTCGGACGCGGCCGTCCGTGCCGAGTGGCGCCTCCTGTCCGAGGCGGGCCTGCCGTCGCAGGGCGACCACGCCGGCACGTCGAACGCGCCGCACGTCACGCTGGTGGCACGACCCGGCCTCGACCCTGCCGCCGACCCGCGCCTCCTGGCCCTCTCGGCGGCCCTGCCGCTGCCGGCCGAGCTCGGCGGGCTGCTGCTGTTCGGGGCTCCCCCGCGCGGGCTCGTGCTGGTGCGACCGCTCGTCGTGACGCGCGAGCTGCTCGCGCTGCACGCCGACGTGCACGAGGGCCTGGGAGGCGCGGGTGACGCCCCACACACGACCCCCGGTCGGTGGACGCCCCACGTGACGCTCGCCTCGCGCCTGACGCCGGACCAGGTGGCGCGGGCCGTCGACGCCCTCGCCGCGGGGGGCGCTCCCGCGACCCGTGCGGTGACCCTGTCGGCCCTGCGGCGGTGGGACCCCGGCACGAAGACCGTCGTGCCGCTCGGGCCGCCGACCGGGTAGTCGGACGCGTCGGGCCGCGTCGCCACCGTCCTGGTCTCAGCCGACCGGACGCGAGACGGCCTCGAGCGACGCCAGGTCGGCCTCGGTCAGTTCGACCCGGGCCGCGTCGAGCAGGCCCTCGAGCTGGCGCGGGGTGCGAGCGCTGCCGAGCGCCCCGACGACGTTGTCGCGCGAGGCCAGCCAGGCCACCGCCACGGCGCCGGGCTCGACGTCGAGCCGCTCGGCGATCTCGACGACGACCTCGAGGGTGCCCTGGTTCTGCGGTGTGACGTAGCTGAGGGCCCTGCTGCCCCGCGGGGAGTCCCCTCGGCCCGCCTCGTGACGGTATTTGCCCGTCAAGAACCCGCTGGCGAGCGACGAGTGCGGCAGCACGGCGAGGCCGTAGTGGTCGACGATGGCCGCGACGTCGCCCTCGTACTCGCCGCGGCGGACGAGGTTGTAGGCGACCTGGACGACGCGGAACGGGTGCAGGCCGTCACGGGCCGCGATCTCGAGGGCCTGCCGGAGGCGCGCCCCGGTGTAGTTGGACGCCCCGGCACAGAGGATCTTGCCCTCGTCGACGAGCTCGCTCAGCGCGCCGACGGTCTCGTCGAGCGGGGTCTGGTCGTCGTCGAAGTGCGTGAAGTAGAAGTCGACGTGATCGGTGCGCAGACGCCGGAGCGAGGCCTCGACCGCGGTGCGGATGCTGGCGCGCGAGAGACCGGGGGCCTCGGGGTGCTGACCGCACTTGGTGCTGAGCACGACCCGGTCGCGGTTGCCCGGCCGGGCGAGCCAACGGCCGATGATCGCCTCGGACTCGCCCCCCGAGTTGCCAGGCAGCCAGGCCGAGTAGACGTCGGCCGTGTCGACGACCCGCCCGCCGTCGTCGGCGAAAAGGTCGAGCACCTCGAGGGCGGTGGGGGCCCCGACCGTCCACCCGAAGACGTTCGTCCCGAGCGCGAGCGGGAACGGCCGGGTGCCGGCGGGCAGGTCGGCCGTCACGAGGTCGGTCGCAGGGTTCAGGGTCGTGCCAATCGTGTCGCGGGTGCTCGCTCGGCTGGTGCTCGCGCGCAGGGTGCTCTGAGCAGAACCGTAGCCGATGGCGCGTCGGGGGCCTGCCGTATCGTGGCCGCATGTCCACACGAGAACCGGCCGAGACCGACACGCTGACCCCGACCGCCCCGCTCGAGGGCACCTCGACGACGTCCGGCCAGGGCGCCGAGTGGTGGCGCACGGCCGTCATCTACCAGGTCTACCCGCGGTCGTTCGCCGACCACGACGGCGACGGCGTCGGCGACCTGCCCGGCATCACCTCGCGTCTCGACGCCCTCTCCGACCTCGGCGTCGACGCCGTCTGGCTGTCGCCCTTCTACACGTCGCCCCAGCGCGACGCGGGCTACGACGTGGCCGACTACCGCGACGTCGACCCCCTCTTCGGCACCCTGGCCGACTTCGACGCCCTGCGGGCCCGGGCCACCGAGCTGGGGCTCCGGGTCATCGTCGACGTCGTGCCGAACCACACCTCGAGCGACCACGCCTGGTTCCGCGAGGCCCTCGAGGCCGCACCCGGCTCCCCCGCTCGCGCCCGCTACCTGTTCCGCGACGGCCGCGGCCCGGACGGCGAGCTGCCGCCGAACAACTGGCAGTCGATCTTCGGCGGGCCGGCCTGGTCGCGGGTGACCGAGGCCGACGGTCGACCGGGTCAGTGGTACCTGCACCTGTTCGACTCGTCGCAGCCCGACCTCGACTGGACGAACCGTCGCGTCCGCGACGAGTTCGTCGACGTCCTCCGCTTCTGGCTCGACCGCGGCGTCGACGGGTTCCGGGTCGACGTCGCCCACGGCATGATCAAGGCCGAGGGGCTGCCCGACTACACGCCTCCCGCGGACTCGGGCAGCATGGGCGGCGGCCAGGGCGACACCGCCCCGCCGCCGTACTGGGGGCAAGAGGGCGTGCACGAGATCTACCGTGAGTGGAACACCGTGCTCGCCGGGTACCCGGGCGACCGGGTGCTCGTCGCCGAGGCCTGGGTCGAGCCGCTCTCGCGCCTCGCCGACTGGGTCCGCCCCGACGAGATGCAGCAGGCCTTCAACTTCGCCTACCTCGAGACCGGCTGGTCGCCTCCGGCGGTCCGAGAGGTCGTCGACGCGTCGATCGCCACGTTCTCGAGCGTCGGCGCGCCCAGCACGTGGGTGCTGAGCAACCACGACGTCGTGCGTCACGCCAGTCGGCTCGCCCTCACGGCCGACAACCCGCAGGGGCACGGCATCGGGCCGAAGAGCGACGGGCTGCCCGTGCCCGAACTCGGGCTGGCCCGCGCGCGCGCCGCCTCGGCGCTCATGCTGGCCCTGCCCGGCAGCGCCTACCTCTACCAGGGCGAAGAACTCGGACTGCCCGAGGCCGTCGACCTGCCCGACGAGTCCCGACAAGACCCGACCTGGTTCCGCACCGGCGGCGAGCGCTACGGTCGCGACGGCTGCCGCGTGCCGCTGCCCTGGTCGGCGGACGAGCCGGCCTTCGGGTTCAACGCGACCGGCGCCTCCTGGTTGCCGCAGCCCGCCGACTGGTCGACCTACGCCCGCGACGAGCAGCGCGGAGTCGCCGGGTCGACGCTCGAGCTCTACACGCGGGCGCTGCGCCTGCGGGCCGACCACGACCTCGGCGCCGGGTCGGTGACCTGGCTCGACGGCTTCGGCCCCGACGTCGTGGCGTTCCGCAACCAGGGCGTGACCGTCGTCGCGAACATGGGCGACGTCGCGGTCGAGTTGCCCGTCGCCGACGTGCTGCTGGCGACCATGGTGGTCGAGGGCCCGGCCCTGCCGCCCAACGCCACGGTCTGGCTCACGACGTCGCCGTGACGCCCCGGCCGGCGGCCCCGCCCGGGGCGTGACGAGACGAGAAGAGCCCCACCGGTCGTGCCGGTGGGGCTCTTCTCGCGAGGTGGCGTGGGACGCCGGCGCCGAGGTCAGTTCGTGTTGGCCTGCAGCCAGGGGTAGGGGTCGACGGGGACGCCGCCGATGACGATCTCGAAGTGCAGGTGTGCCCCGGTGCTGTTGCCCGTGCTGCCGACCTTGCCGATGATGGTGCCGACCGTGACGGTCTGGCCCTCGGTCACCTCGACCGAGCCGGTCTGCATGTGGGCGTAAACGCTGGTGACCTTCTGGCCGTTGACGACGTGTTCGATCCAGACGTTGTTGCCGAGGGCACCCGAGGGGCCGTCGACCTTGCTGACGACGCCGTCGGCGATCGACTGGATCGGCGAGCCGGCCCCGGGCACGAAGTCGAGCCCCTGGTGGAAGGTCGAGCAGAATCCGCAGTTCGCGACCTGGCGGGCGCCGAAGCCGCTGCTGATCGGCACGCCGGTCTGGAAGGGCCACTGGACGGTGCCGTCGACGTCGTTCGAGAAGGTGCTGGCACTCGTCGACGCGTACTCGGTGACGGCCTTCATCTCGGTGACCGAGTAGCCGTCGCGGGAGACGCCGGCGTCCGTGCCGTCGGCCGTGGAGGCGGTCGCGGTGTAGCTCTGCGAGTCGGTGGCCTTCTTGGCGGCGGTCTGGGTCGGGGTGTCGACGAAGAACGCGTTGGCGGGCACCGACGTGGCCACCAGCATCGACCCTGCGAAGAGCATGGCGCCGACGACGGTGACGCGCTTGGTCGTCCGACGGAAGGTCGCGCCGGCGGTCCGGGGCGTGCGGGTGTTCGACTCGCGACCCGTGGCGGGTCGCGGTGCCCTGGCGGCACGCACGCGACGGGCGGCGGTCGGACGGGCGGCTGACTCGGCGGCCTGGCGGGCGGCACGACGCGGGGAGAGGGGCTCGGAGGCGGCGGCGGGCGACGAGGCGAGGGCCTCGGCGACGACCGGGACGGCAGGGGCCGCGGTGGTCTCAGTGCGGGCCGCGGCACGACGCTCGGCCTCGCGGGCCTCGCGGCGGGTCAGGTAGACGGGGGCGTCGGCCACCGTGGGCTCGGACGGAACGACACGCGTCGAACCGGTGGCCACGAGGTCGTCGGTGGCGCGACGCGACGGGGTTCCGTCGCCGTCGGGCTCGGCGATCTGTTGGTACTTCGTCACGGGTGATTGGTCCTCGGGGTGCTCGGGATCGGGCGGTGGGTGCACCGTCGTCTTCACGGCCGTTGCTGGTGATCTGCGGCAGCCACACCACGCTCGTCACCGGGAGGACGGGCGCCGACAGGCTCATCACGTGATGATCACGGATCAGTAACGACCTCACAAGGGTAGCCGGTCGATGAACGGATGGCTACCCGCGTTCGGGTGCCACCGGGCGTTCCCGCAGGTGGAACACGGGATTTCACCCGGGTCGTCGTCGCGATCGGGCACCGCCCGTCGACGTCAGATGCCGGCCTCGACGACCAGGGCGGCGAGCTCGTCGGCGATGGCCGGAGCCGCGACGAAGGTCAACGATTCGCTGGGCGCCTGGCCGACCTCGCCCCGGACGATCGCCCCCGCCTCGGCCGCCACGAGCGCGCCGGCGGCGTGGTCCCACGGCTTGAGCCCCCGCTCGACGTAGGCGTCGACCCGCCCGGAGGCGACGGCACAGATGTCGAGCGAGGCCGCCCCGAGGCGCCTCAGGTCACGGACGCGCCCGACCACCTTGACGAGCGCCTCCGCGTGCTGGACGCGACGGGCCGCGTCGTACGAGAAGCCGGTGGCGAGCATCGACTGCTCGAGCGAGGCCGGTGCGTTCACGGCGAGCCGCCCGCCGTCGAGCCACGCGCCTCCGCCGAGCGACGCCGTGAAGGTCTCGCCCGATGTCGGGTTGGCGACCACCGCCGCGAGCGCACGCCAGGTGAGCGGGTCGGGGCCGCCGTCGACGACCGCGATGCTGACGGCCCACTGCGGGATGCCGTAGACGAAGTTGACGGTGCCGTCGATCGGGTCGACGACCCAGGTCAGCCCGGTGGTCGAGGCGTCGGGTGCCCCTTCTTCGCCGAAGAAGCCGTCTCCGGGCCGCAGGACGGCCAGGCGGTCGCGGACGAACGACTCGACCTCACGATCGGTGTGGGTGACGACGTCGACCGTGCTGCTCTTGGTCTCGGCCACCTCGACGCCCTCGGCTCGGCGGCGGGCCGCGAGGTCGGCGGCGTCGCGGGCGACCGACACCGCGATCTCGAGCAGTTCGGCGGGGGTCGGGGTGACGGGCACGGGGCCTCCTGGTGGGTCGGGTACCCGGAAACGCAAGAACGGACTCGACGAGCGAGTCCGTTCTTGAGGGGAAACCGTGGCAAGTGAGGGATTCGAACCCCCGAAGGCTACGCCGGCTGATTTACAGTCAGATCCCTTTGGCCGCTTGGGTAACTTGCCATGCACGCCCAGCCCGTGTGATCACCGACCGGAGGCGCCAGACAAATATACAGCCTCTCGGGCCCCCGCTCGACCACACCCACCCGCCGACCCTGCAGCCCCGAACCTTCGCGACGCAGATCACGAGGAGACGGGCGGCTACTGCACCGCCGAGGTGAGGCGGGCGACGTTGTCGAGCACCTTGGAGCGGAACGGGCGAGCGAGCCAGTCGTCGAGGAAGAGCTCACGGCTTGACTCGCGGTAGGACTGCTCGACCTCGCGCAGCCGGTCGACGAACTCGCGCCCGCGCACCATGATCGAGATCTCGAGGTTGAGGCTGAACGAACGCATGTCCATGTTGCTCGACCCGATGACGGCCACCTCGTCGTCGATCGAGAAGTGCTTGGCGTGCAGCACCGTCGGCGAGCGGTACAGGAAGATGCGCACGCCCGCCCGCAGCAGTGCCTCGTAGTACGAGCGCTGCGCGTGGTAGACCACGGGCTGGTCGCCGATCTCGCTGACGAAGAGCTGCACCTCGAGCCCGCGCTGGGCCGCCGTGGTGATCGCGTAGAGCATCGACTCGTCGGGCACGAAGTAGGGGCTCGTGACGATGATGCGTTCTTGGGCGCTGTAGAGCAACGAGTTGAAGAGCCGCAGGTTGTTCTCGCCGTCGAAGCCCGGCCCGCTCGGCACCACCTGGCAGTCGATCGTGTCGAGCCGGTCGGCGGTGTGGACGGGGTCGGTCTCGCGGAGCAGCAGTTCGTCGGTCTCGCTGTACCAGTCCGTCACGAAGAGGGCGTTGATGCCGGCGACGATCGGCCCCTCGAAGCGCACCATGAAGTCTTTCCACTCGAGGCCGCGTCGCTTGTTCTTGCGCTTCTGGTAGCTCTTGTCGACCATGTTCTGCGACCCCGTGAAGGCGATGCGACCGTCGATCACGAGCAGCTTGCGGTGGTTGCGCAGGTCGGGCCGCTGGTACTTGCCCCGCAACGGCAGCACGGGCAGCATGAGCTGCCACTGCACGCCCATCGCGTCCAGCCTCCGCCGGGCCTTGCGGTAACCCGGGTACCCCCGGCTGGCGATGTGGTCCATCAGCACGCGCACCGTCACGCCCCGCCGCCGCGCGTTCTCGAGCGCCACGAAGAACGGCTCGGTCGTGCGGTCGAGGCTCGTGATGTAGAACTCGGCGTGGACGTAGCGGTGCGCCCCGTCGATCGCCTCGACCATGGCCGCCATCGACTCGTCGTAGTCGGTGTGCATCCGGCCGGTGTTGCCGCCGACGAGCGGCATGGCCCCGAGGGTGCGGTTCAGCTCGACCACCGAGTCGAGCCAGGCGGGCCACGGGTGGTCGCGCTTGACGCGCTCCATGCCCTCGGTGGTCTCGATGATGTACTTGTTGATCTCGCTCTGCTTCTCGCGTCGCCTGGCGGGCAGCTTCGAACTGCCGATCAGCAGGAAGAGCACGAACCCGACGTAGGGCAGCAGGAAAATGGCCAGCAGCCAGGCGGTGGCCGTCTGGGGCCGCCGGTTGATCGGGACGTAGACGATCGCGAACACGCGGATCGCGATGTCGAGGACGATGCCGAGCACGGCGATCGTCGGCGCCACCCAGGCTGGTTCGACCATCGTTCTGAACTCGGTGCCGTCGCCGGTCTGCCGCTAGCGGAAGTTGACGAACTGCAGGTCGACGTCGAGGTCGGCCTTCTTCAGCAACGCCATGGTCGCCTGCAGGTCGTCACGGCTCTTCGACTGGACGCGCAGCTCGTCGCCCTGGATCTGGCTCTTGACGCTCTTGGGCGCCTCGTCGCGGATGATCTTGCCGATCTTCTTCGCGGCGTCCTGCTCGATGCCCTGCTTGAGCGAGGCCTCGATCCGGTACTCTTTGCCGCTGGCGAAGGGCTCGCCCACGTCGAGGTGCTTCAGGCTGATGCTGCGCTTGATGAACTTCGACTCGAGCACGTCGAGCACGGCCTTGACCCGCTCTTCGGTGCTGGCCTTGAGCAGCAGCTTCTCGCCGCTCCAGTCGACCGAGGCGCCGACGCCCTTGAAGTCGTAGCGCTGCTCGATCTCTTTCTGGGCCTGGTGGAGGGCGTTGTCGGCCTCCATCTTGTCGACCTTGCTCACCACGTCGAAGGAACTATCTGCCATGCCGACCAGCTTACCGACGACCACCGGCGTCGGTGACGGCAGCGCGCCTCCTCGGCTCGGTCGTCGAGGCGACGACGAGCAGCAGAGGAGGCGCGCCGCCGGTGGTCGAGGACGTCAGGCCGGCGTCGACTCCGACTCCACGGCACGCGACACGCGGACCATCTCGTCGCGCTCGACGACCTTGACCCGGGCCCGCTCGTGCTCGTGCGAGCCGCCGAGGGCGATCTCGTGCTCGTCGAGCCGGTGCCAACCCTCGAGGTCGGTGTACTCGACCCCCCGCGACTCGAGCAGCGCCGGGATGGCCTCGTCGGACGGGTCGGTGGGCTGCCACCAGTTGGCCTGGTCGTTGATGAGGTGCTTCACGGTCTCCATCGCGTCGCTCTTCGTGTGACCGATGAGCCCGACCGGACCTCGCTTGATCCACCCGGTGGCGTAGACGCCGGGGACGATCTGGTTGTCGTCGTCCATCACCTGGCCCTCGTGGTTCGGGATCACGCCGCGACGCTCGTCGAAGGGGATGCCGTCGAGGGGCGAGCCGAAGTAGCCGACCGCCCGGTAGATCGCCTGGATCGGCACGTCGCGCAGCTCGTCCGTGCCCTCGACGCCGCCCTGACCGTCGGGACGGGTGCGCTCGTACCGGAAGGCCGCCACACGGCCCTCGGCGTCGCCCACGACCTCGACGGGCTTGGCGTAGAAGTGCAGGTGCAGGCGGCGCGAGGCCGTGCCGACCTCGCGCTGACGCCACTGGTTCAGCACCTTGTCGATGACGAAGACCTGCTTGTTGGTCGCGATGGCCGTCTTCGAGGCCTCGTCCTGGTCGAAGTCCTCGTCGTAGACGATCATGTCGACGTCGCGCACCTCGCCGAGCTCGCGCAGTTCGAGCGGGGTGAACTTCACCTGGGCCGGACCGCGGCGACCGAAGACGTGGACGTCGGTGATCGAGGACTGCTTGAGCCCCTCGTAGACGTTGTCGGGGATCTCGGTGGGCAGCAGGTCGTCGGCGTGCTTGGCCAGGATGCGCGAGACGTCGAGGGCCACGTTGCCGACGCCGACGACCGCGACCGAGGTGGCGTCGAGCGGCCAGGTCCGCGGGAAGTCGGGGTGGCCGTCGAACCAGCTGACGAAGTCGGCGGCGCCGTAGCTGCCCTCGAGCTCGATGCCCGGGATGTCGAGGTCGGCGTCCTTGATGGCGCCGGTCGAGAAGATCACCGCGTTGTAGTGCTCGCGCAGGTCGTCGAGGCCGATGTCGACCCCGTAGCGGACGTTGCCGAAGACGCGGATGTCGCCGCTGTCGAGCACGTCGCGCAGCGCGTTGACGATGCCCTTGATGCGCGGGTGGTCGGGGGCCACGCCGTACCGCACGAGACCGTAGGGGGCAGGCAGCTGCTCGAAGAGGTCGATCGAGACGTCGAAGGCCTTCTCGGCCTTCGCGAGGATGTCGGCGGCGTAGATGCCGGCCGGGCCGGCGCCGACGATGGCCAGTCGCAAGGTGGTCACGGATGCTCCCTAGATCTGGGGTGGCTCGGCGAGGCCGGCCGGTTGGACGATGGTGCTCGAGGTCGAGAGGGACGAGGAGGCGCGGCGCCGGTCAGGCGGACCGCTCGACCACGCGGTCGGCGAAGCGGGTGAGCGCCTTCTTGACCGGGCCGTCGGGCAGGGGCGACAACGCGTCGAGCGCCTCACGGGCCCACCGGTGCGCCTCGACGCGGGTGCGTTCGGTGACGTCGTGCTCGCGGACGCGACGCACGAGGTCGGCGAAGTCCGCGTCGAGGTGGGACGTCTCGTGGGCGAGGTCCGCCGCCGGGGCGTCGTCGGCCGTCGGCTCGCAGTCGGAGCGCTGGGCCGCCGCCCGCGTGGCGTCGACGATGCGGTCGATCTCGTTCAGCAGCGACGACGCCTCGAGGTCGGTCCGGGCCAGCTGGCGCAGGTAGAGCACCGGCAGCGTGACGACGCCCGCCCGCAGGTCGGTGCCGGCCTTCTTGCCGGTCTCGGCGGGCTGGTCCGACAGGTCGATGACGTCGTCGATCAACTGGAACGCGATGCCGATCTTCTCGCCGAACTCGGCGACGGGGGCGAGGTACTCGCGCGGCGCACCGCTGAACATCACGCCGGCTCGGGCCGCGGTCGAGATGAGCGACCCGGTCTTGTCGGCGAGGACGTCGAGGTAGTGCGCGATCGGGTCGTCGCCCTCGCGGGGGCCGACGGTCTCGTGCAGCTGACCGAGGCAGAGCCGTTCGAAGGTCTCGGCCTGCAGCAGGATCGCCTCTTGGCCGAGGCCCGACACGATCGTGCTGGCCCGGGCGAACAGCAGGTCGCCCGCCAGGATGGCGACGTTGTTGCCCCACACGGTCTGGGCGCTCGGGACGCCGCGGCGCATCTGCGCCTCGTCCATGACGTCGTCGTGGTAGAGCGAGGCGAGATGGGTGATCTCGGTAGCCTGGGCCGAGGCCACGATGCCCGGCGTCGCACCCTCGCCCAGCTGGGCGATGAGCAACGTCAGCGTGGGTCGGACTCGCTTGCCGCCCGCGGCGAGCAGGTACCGCGTCGTGGCGTCGGCGATGTCGTCGGCGAAGGCGATCTCGCGCAGGAGCCCCGCCTCGACGAGTTCGAGCCCGTCGTCGACGGCCGCCACGAACCGACGCTCGGTCGGCGTGGCGAAGAGCTTCTCACCCAGACCGAGCGACCGGCCCAGCGAGTTGCGCTGCGCGGGAGGCGCCCCGGCGTTCACGAGGTCGTCCGCTTCGACCGCGAGGAGGCGCGTGCGGCCCCCTGCGCCGGCTTGCGCCCGCGGTGCAGCGCGACGATGCCGAGGCTCAGGTTGCGGTGGGCGACCCGGGTGAACCCGGCGCCGCGGAGCCACTGGCTGAGGACCTGCTGCTCGGGCCACTGCTCGATCGACTCGGCGAGGTAGGAGTACGCCGGGCCGTTGCTGCTGGTGAGCTTGGCGATGAGGGGCATGCCGTACCGGAGGTAGGCCCGGTAGGCGGCCCGCAGCAGGCCGAACGGAGGCGTCGAGAACTCGCAGACCACGAGCCGGCCGCCGGGCTTGAGCACGCGGTTCATCTCGGCCAGGGCGACCTTCGGCCGGTTGACGTTGCGCAGGCCGAACGAGATCGTGACGGCGTCGAACGTGTCGTCGTCGAACGGCAGCGACTCGGCGTTGCCCTCGACGAACTCGAGCTCGGGGTGGCGTTCGCGACCGACCTCGACCATGCCCTTCGAGAAGTCGAGGGCGATCACCTCGGCACCCCGCTGGGCGATGGCCGCCGAGCTCGTGCCGGTGCCCGCCGCGATGTCGAGCACCTTGTCGGCCGGGCCCGCGCCGACGGCCTTGACGGTGGCGATGCGCCACAGCACGGCGTTGCCCGCCGAGAGCACGTCGTTCGTGCGGTCGTAACGGCGCGCGACGCCGTCGAACATCGAGGCGACCTCGTCGGGTTGCTTGTTCATGTCGGCCTTGGTCACGATGGTCGATCCTACCGTCAAGCACTGGGGGTGTCCCGAGTAGGGTCGACGGGTGAACTCCCCCGCGTTCAGCGCTCCGTCCCTCGCCGTCCGCACCACCCGCATCGACCACATCAGCCCGCTGCTCGACGTCGTCGACCGGGCCCGTCCGTTGGTCTTCGTCCGTGGCGGGGCGGGCATGGCGGGCGTCGGCGAAGCCTTGCGACTCGAGTTCTCGGGCCCCGACCGGATGACCGAGGCAGCCGACGCCTGGCGTGCCGTCGCGGCGGCGGCCACCGTCGACGACGAGGTCGGCGTCCCGGGCTCCGGGCTGGTCGCCTTCGGCTCGTTCGCCTTCGACGACGAGTCGGCCGAGAAGAGCGTCCTGATCGTCCCGAGCATCGTGATCGGGCGCCGCGACGGCGTCGCCTGGATCACGCGGGTCGACGGGGCCGAGCTGCCCGCCGGCAAGCCGGTGGGCGCCTCCGTCCGTCTCTCGCTGGTCGACGGGGCCCTCGGCGCCGACGGCTACGCGGAGGCCGTGGCCGGTGCGGTGCGCGCCATCGGCGCCGGTCGCGTCAGCAAGGTCGTCCTCGCGCGCGACCTCGTCGGCACGCTTCCGGCCGAGGCCGACCTCCGCCTAGTCGCGGCCACCCTGCTGACCGCCTACCCCGACTGCTACGCCTTCGCGGTCGACGGGTTGATCGGGGCCAGCCCCGAGACGCTCGTCAAGTCCGAACGCGGCGTGGTGACGGCGCGCGTGCTCGCCGGCAGCGCCGCCCGGGGCGTCGACGCCGTGACCGACGAGCAGGCCGCGCTCGCCCTCGCGACGTCGCCCAAAGACCTGGACGAGCACGCGTTCGCCCTGCGCAGCCTGTTGTTGTCGCTCGGGCCGCACGCCCGCGACGTCGTGACCGGCGAACAGCCCTTCACCCTGCGCCTGCCCAACCTCTGGCACCTCGCCAGCGACGTGCGCGGGCGCCTCACCGACGGCTCGAGTTCGCTCGACCTCATCGCGTCGCTGCACCCGACGGCGGCCGTGGCCGGCACCCCGACGACGGAGGCGCTGGCCCTGATCCGAGAACTCGAACCGTTCGACCGTGGTCGTTACGCCGGTCCGGTCGGCTGGGTCGGTGCCGACGGCGACGGCGAGTGGGCGATCGCGCTCCGCTGCGCGCAGGTCGACCCGGACGGCTCGGTGCGGGCGTTCGCCGGCGCGGGCGTCGTGGCCGAGTCGGTGCCCGAGCGCGAGGTGGCCGAGACGGCGATGAAGTTCCGCCCCGTGGTCGACGCCTTCAGCCGATGACCGCCCCGGCGACGTCGTGGTCGCGCCCGGTCGCCCTCGTCGTGGCGGCCGCGTTCTTCATGGAGAACCTCGACGCGACCATCCTGTCGACGGCCACCGCGACGATCGCGGACGACTTCGGGGTGCAGCCCGCGCAGCTCGGCCTCGCCGTCACCGGGTACCTCGTCGCCGTCGCGGCGTTCATCCCCCTGGGCGCGTGGCTGGCCGAGCGGTGGGGTGCCCGTCGGGTGTTCCTGGCCGCGGTCGTGCTCTTCACCCTGGCCTCGGTGGCCTGCGCGGCGAGCACCGACCTCGTCACGTTGACGTCGTCGCGCGTCGTGCAGGGGTTCGCGGGCAGCATGATGGTGCCGATCGGTCGGTTGATCGTGCTGCGCAGCACCGAGAAGTCCGAGCTGATCCGGGCCATCGCCTACCTCACCTGGCCCGCTCTCGTCGCCCCCGTCGTGGCCCCGCTGCTCGGCGGGCTGCTCACCGAGCACCTCGGGTGGCAGTGGGTGTTCCTCGTGAACGTGCCGGTCGGCGTCGCGCTGCTCGTCGCGGCCTGGCGGGTCGTGCCCTCGCCCGAGGTCGGCGACCGGCAGCCGCTCGACCTGGTCGGCCTGACGCTCGTGGCCGGGTCGATCGTGTCGCTCGTGCTCGCGTTCGAGCTGCTCGGCGAACCCACGACGTTCGTGCCCGGGGCGCTGCTGGCCGTCGCCGCGGTCGTGCTCGGTCTCGTCGCCGTGCGGTGGTTCCGCCGAGCGGCGCACCCCCTGCTCGACCTGGCGGCGTTCCGCATCGGGTCGTTCCGCGTGACGAACCTGAGCGGCTCGCTCTACCGCGCCGTGGTCAACGGCATCCCGTTCGTCGTGCCGCTGCTGCTGCAGGACGGCTTCGGCTGGTCGCCCGTCGAGGCCGGCCTGATGCTCATGTGGGTGTTCGTCGGCAACCTCGCGGTCAAGCCGTTCACGACGCCCCTGCTGCACCGCTTCCGCATCGTCCCGATCATCGTCGTCGCGACGGTCGCCCTCGCGGCGACCTTCGTGGCGGCCGCCCTCGTCCGGCCCGACACGTCCCCGGTGGTCGTCGCGATCGTGCTGTTGCTGAGCGGCGTCTTCCGGTCGGTGGGCTTCACGGCCTACAACACGTTGCAGTTCGCCGACGTGCCGGCACCGATGATCGGCCCGGCCAACGCCATCGCGTCGATCACGAGCCAGCTGGCCGTCGGGCTGGGCGTGGCCGCCACCGCCCTCGCCGTCCGCGTGGCCGACGTCGTCGCGTCGGCCGACGGGCAGGCGGCCGCGGCGACCGGGTACCGGGCCGCGCTGATCGTGCTGGCCGTGCTGGCCCTGCTCAGCGTCGTCGAGGGGCTCCGGCTGCCGAAGGGGACGGGCGACGCGTTGCGGACCCGCGCCTCCTAGGCTCGCCAGCGGCCCTACGAGGTCGCGAGCTTGGTCTTCTCGAGGTCGACGTCGAACTGCGCCGCGGGCCAGTCGAGGCCGCGCGACGCGAGGGCGTCGACCAGCAGCTTCTGGACGGCCACCCGGGCGTACCACTTGCGGTCGGCCGGGACGACGAACCACGGGGCGGTCTCGGTCGAGGTGCGACGGATCGCCGTCTCGTAGGCGCCCTGGTAGTCGTCCCAGACGAGGCGCTCCTCGAGGTCGCCGGGGTTGTACTTCCAGTGCTTCTCGGGGCGCTCGAGACGTTCGCCGAGGCGCTCCTTCTGCTCGTCCGACGAGATGTGCAGCATGACCTTGACCAGCGTGGTGCCGTTCGCGACGAGCTCGTCCTCGAAGGCGACGATGTCAAGGTACCGCTGCTCGATCTCTTCGGGCGGGGCGAGGCGTCGCACCTTGCCGATCAGGACGTCCTCGTAGTGCGACCGGTCGAAGACGCCGATCATGCCCGGACCGGGCAGCTCGCGCCGCACCCGCCACAGGAAGTCGTGGGCGAGTTCTTCGGGGGTCGGCGCCTTGAACGCGTGGTGGGCCACGCCCTGCGGGTCGACGGCCCCGACGACGTGACGCACGATGCCGCCCTTGCCCGCGGTGTCCATCGCCTGGAGGACGAGCAGGACGTTGCCCGTGCTGCCGCCACTGCGGCTCTGGGCGAACAGCTTCTCTTGCAGCTCGCCGAGCGTCTCGCGCCCCGACTCGAGCACCTGCTGCGAGTACGACTTGTCACCCGCGAAGCCGGGTGTCGACGAGGTGTCGACGTCGGCGAGGACGAAGCCCTCGTCGGCTCGGAGGGACTGGGAGGGCGGGGTCGTCCACGTCTTGGCCATGCCCACGACCCTACGACCGGTCGCGCTGCCGCGCCCCGTCGTGGGGCGGACGGTCAGCGAGCGAGCGGCACCTCGATCAGCACCGGCCCCTCGTACCGGGCCACGAGCGCCTGGTCGAGCTCGGCTCGCGTGGCCGCCTCGACGTGCTGCCAGCCGTAGGCCCGGGCGAGCGAGGGCAGGTCGACGTCGTGCGGCGTGAACTGCACGCGGGTCATCGCCTCGGCCGACGCCGTCGCCGCCACCTCGAGCCCGTCGAAGATCGTGCCGCCGCCGTCGTTGCCGACGACGACCTGCAGTCGCGGACGCGTCTCGCCCCGGCCCAGCAGCAGTGACCCCACGTCGTGCAGCAGGGTCAGGTCGCCCACCAGGACGCGGGTCGTGCCGGCGGCAGGGTCGTCGCGCTGGCTGGCCAGCGCGATGCCGGTGGCGGTCGCGACGGTGCCGTCGATGCCCGCGAGGCCCCGGTTGGCGTGGACGGGGATCTTCTTGCCCGGCACGGCCTGGTCGAGTTCTCGGATCAGCCGCGACGCCCCGAGCACGAGCCGGTCGTGCGGCCAGCTCACGCGCCAGAGGGCGTCGGCCAGGGCACGGCGCGTGACCGGCCGCCGCAGCAGCTGCACCTCGCGTCGCAGGAACTCGGCGCGCTCGGCGGCCTCGGTCCGTTCACCCGCCGCGTCGTCGTCCGTGCCGGGCTCGCCCCGTCCGTCGAGCCCGCGCTCGACCTCGGCCTCGCCCTCGGCCTCGGCCTCGGCCTCGGCCTCGAGCAGTCGGCGGCCCGTGTGCACCCAGCGCCCGACCCAGGCCCGGTGGGCCGGGTCGTCGGCGGAACCCGCCCCCGAGGAGGCGCGGGTCGCCTCGACGGCCTCGACGACGCGGGCCGAGCGGCTCGGGTCGTACGCCTCGGCCCCGGCTGCCCGGACGACGACGACCTCGACGCCGTCGCGTGTGAGCAGGGCGGGGACCTGACGGCTGAGCGTCGGGTGCCCGAACACGACCACGCGGCGGACCCGACCGCCGAAGTCGGCGTCGTCGAGCAGGGCGCGGTAGGACGACACGAGGTGCGGGCCGAAGCGTGCCCCGCTGGACGCCTCGGCCACGAGCGGCGCACCGAAGGCCCTCGCCAGCGCCTCGGCCTCGGGGCCGGCGGCGTGGCCGGCGACGACCAGGGTCGCGGGCTCGACGTCGATCTCGAAGGGGGTCGGCGCCGTCGCGGGCGGCGGCCGGACGGCCTCGGGCCGGGCGGGGGGCAGCGCCTGCTCGCCCGACGAGAGGGGTTCTCGGAACGCCACGTTGACCTGGACCGGCCCCCGCGACCGGGCGAGGGCGCCGTGTGAGTCGCCGCCCAGGGTCTCGGCCACGGCGTCGCGGGCCAGGGCCCGGACGGCGTCGTGGTCGACCGGCCCGCGGCGGGGTGCCTCGACGTCGCGCACCCAGCCGACGGCCGCGGCGAAGAGCCCCGGCTGGACGGTGGTCTGGTTCGACCCGATGCCCCGCATCTCGACCGGACGGTCGGCACTGAGCACGATCATGGGCACGCCCGAGTGGTGGGCCTCGAGGACGGCGGGGTGGAGGTTCGCCACGGCGGTGCCCGACGTGGTGACGACGACGGTGGGCACGCCGGTCTCGGCCGACAGGCCGAGGGCGAGGAAGCCCCCGGAGCGCTCGTCGATGCGGACGTGCAACGTCAGCCGCCCGGCACCCTCGAACTCGGCCGCCGCCAGGGCCAGGGCCTGACTGCGCGACCCGGGGCTCAGGACGACGTCACGGACTCCCGCGTCGACCAGGGCCCCGAGCAGCGACAGGGCGTACTCGGTGGAGGGGCTGGTCACTTACTGCTTGCCGGTCTTGTCGTCGTTGTCGAGGTCGAGCAGTTCTTGCTCGAGCCGACGGATGCGCTCGTCGGTGGTCTCGCGGTCGAGGTCGCTCGTCGTGCGCCAGGTCGACCCCGAGAACTCGGGATCGTCGTCGGGCGCGATGGTGCGTGGCGCCGCCGGACGACCGTTCTTGCGGGCCCGCCCGAGGACGAACCAGAGCACCGCCCCGATGACGGGCAGGAGGACGATGATGAGGGCCCAGAGGGGCTTGTTCAACGCGCGGAACCGCGAGGCGTCCGCGAACAGGCAGTCGATGAGCGCGAAGATGACGAACGCTGCCGCGGCGACGATGCCCACGATGAAGAGCCTGACCATGAGCTGATCCTAGGTCTCGATCCGGTGCAACGCCTGATGGTGGCGCGGCCGTTGCCGAGCTGTGACGTGCCGCGCGGGGCGGCGCCGCACCGCACCTCCCGGGTGGGGCCCACCCGGCCCGTGCCGGGTGCACACCGCGCGACGGACGCACACCCGACGGACCGTAGACTCCACGTCGTGAAACCCTGGCTCAAGTACTCGATCGTCCGCCTCGGCCTGTTCGCGGTCGTGCTGGGCGTCCTGCTCGTGCTGCGGTTCGATCCGCTGTGGGCGACGCTGATCGCCGCGGTGGTCGGGTTCTGCGTCTCGTACCTCTTCTTCGCGCCGTTGCGCCGCCGCGTCGCGATCGACCTCGCCGAGCGCAGGTCGCGTCCGGCCCGCCTCGACGACGACTCGGCCGCAGAAGACGAGGCCCTCGCCGACGACGAGGCCGACGCGGGGCACGAACGACGACCCGACGACCAGGTCTGAGGCGCTCGGGTCGCGTGTTCGGGGCGGCTGCCGCTAGAAGAAGAGCGCGGCCGACAGCGCCAGCGCCCACACCAGGGCCGACAGCGACGACAGCTGCAGGGCCAGGATCAGCTCGCGGGGCGTCTTGCCCGTGACGCCGATGACCGCCGCCGGAACCGCCACGATCAGGGCGAAGTAGACGTACGGCGCGTGCAGGTAGAGGAACGCGAAGTACACCAGGATGAAGAACGGCAGCAGCAGGAAGAGCGCGTAGAGCGCGCGGGCCACCGGGTCGCCCACGACGACCGCGAGGGTGCGCTTGCCCGCCGCGGTGTCTTGCGGGATGTCGCGCACGTTGTTGATCATCAGCACGGCGCAGGCGAACAGGCCGGCCGCGATGCCCGCGACCCAGGCGTCGAACGGGAACTCGCGCAGCTGGACGAACGTCGTGCCCACGGTGGCGACCAGTCCGAAGAACACGAAGACGAACAGCTCGCCGAGGGCGTTGTAACCGTAGGGCCGCTTGCCGCCGGTGTAGAACCAGGCCGCGACGACGGCCGCGGCGCCGACCGCGAGCAGCCACCAGATCTGGGTGATGACGACGATGACGACACCGGCCACGGCCGCGAGCGCGAAGAACGCCAGGGCCACCCGCAACACGGTCGTCGGTCGGACGCTGCCCGAGCCCGTCAGGCGCGACGGCCCGACGCGGAAGTCGTCGGTGCCCCGGATGCCGTCGGAGTAGTCGTTCGAGTAGTTGACGCCGATCTGCAAGAACACCGCGACCGCGAGACAGAGCAGCGCGAGGGTGAGGTCCCACCCGCCGTTCGCCCGGGCGACGCCGGTGCCGAGGGCGACCGGCGCGATGCCGAGCGGCAGGGTGCGCAGGCGGGCGCCGCCGATCCAGTCGCGGGGGGTCACCCGACGCACCGGCTGCTTTCCGGGCCGTCCGCCGGGTCGGCCGCCGGGGCGGCCCTTGCGCTGGGGGGTCGAGGTCTTCGTCTTCGCCACGACCCCGAGTCTAGTTCGCAGCGGGCTATCAGCTTGCCGCGAGACCGGCCACGATCCGCGTCAGCCCGACGCGGTCCGGTTTGCCGCTGGCCAGCGAGGGCAGCGTCTCGACGCGCACGATGCGGTCGGGTGCCGCGGCGCGACCCGCCACGGTGGCCACGGCCGTGCGCAGCCCCGACAACTCGTCGACCGCCGACGGCCCGAGGGACGACGCAGGAGGCGCGGTGGCGGTCACCACGACGGGCACCTCGCCCCACCGGGCGTGCGCCGCACGGACGACGACGGCGTCGCCGAAGCCCGGCTGCTCGCGCACGACCCGCTCGACCACGCCCAGCGAGACCTTCTCGCCGCCCGAGACGATCACGTCGTCCAGTCGCCCGGTCACGGTGAGCACGCCGTCGGACGAGACCGTGCCGGCGTCACCGGTGCGGTACCACCGGTGGCCGTCACGGGTGGTGAAGGCGGCCTCGGTCCGCTCGGGATCGTCGAGGTACCCCTCGGCGAGCGATGGTCCGCTCAGCTCGACCTGCCCGTCGACGACCTCGACGCGCGTGCGCCCGACCGGCACCCCGTCGTAGACGCACCCCCCGCTCGTCTCGCTCGACCCGTAGGTGCGCACGAGCGTCACCCCGAGCCGACGCGCCCGCTCGACGAGGACGCCGGGCGTGGCCTGCCCGCCGACCAACAGGGCGTCGAACCGGCGCAGCACGTCGGCGACGCCCGCGTCGGTCTCGGCCGCGTCGAGCGCGACCGAGAGCTGCGCGGGCACGAGGGACGAGTACCGCACGGGGTGCTCGAGACCGGCGGCGGCCTCGACGAACGCCCGGACGTCGAAGTGCCCGGGGGCGAGCAGCACCGGCTGGGTGCCCGCGGTGATGGAGCGCACCAGCACGTTGAGGCCGGCGACGTAGTGCGCCGGCAGGGCCAGCACCCACCGGCCCGGGCCGGCCAGGGCGCCGTCCGCGGCGGCGGCCCCCGCGAGCACCGCGTCGGACGACAGGGCCACGCGCTTCGGGCGACCGCTCGACCCGCTGGTCTCGACGACGAGCGACACGGCCTGCGGCACCACGGGCGGCAGGTCGGCGGGCACGCCGTCGTCGGTGCGGGGCGCGACGGCGGGACCACCCTCGAGCGCGACCCGGAGCGCGTCGAGAACGGCACCGGCGTCGCGGGCGTCGACGGCGACCAGGGGGCGGGTCATGCGTCGCGCCTCCTGCGGGCCGGTCGGGGCCGCCCCGCCGCGGGGTGCGACCTCGACGAGGTCGCGGACGACGACATCAGTACTGCCAGGGGTACGGCGACCAGTCGGGCGCTCGCTTCTCGAGGAACGAGTCGCGCCCCTCGACGGCCTCGTCGGTGCCGTACGCCAGACGGGTCGCCTCGCCGGCGAACACCTGCTGGCCGACGATGCCGTCGTCGGTGGCGTTGAACGCGAACTTGAGCATGCGGATCGCCGTCGGCGACTTCGTCAGGACGGTGCGCGCCATGGCGAGAGCCTCGCGCTCGAGGTCGGCGTGGGGCACGACGCGGTTGACGGCGCCCATCTCGTAGGCGCGGTCCGCGCTGTACTCCTCGGCGAGGAAGAACACCTCGCGCGCGAACTTCTGACCGATCTGCTTGGCGAAGTACGCGCTGCCGTACCCGGCGTCGAACGAACCGACGTCGGCGTCGGTCTGCTTGAAGCGACCGTGCTCGCGGCTGGCGATCGTGAGGTCGCAGACGACGTGCAGTGAGTGCCCTCCGCCGGCCGCCCACCCGGGCACGACGGCGATGACGACCTTGGGCATGAACCGGATCAACCGCTGCACCTCGAGGACGTGCAGGCGACCCGCCGACGCCGGGTCGGGCACGTTCGCCCGGTCGCCCTCGGCCTTGTAGCCGTCACGACCGCGGATGCGCTGGTCGCCGCCGCTGCAGAAGGCCCACCCCCCGTCTTTCGCACTGGGGCCGTTGCCGGTCAGCAGGACCACCCCGATGCGACTGTTCATGCGGGCGTCGTCGAGCACGCGGTACAGCTCGTCGACCGTGTGCGGCCGGAAGGCGTTGCGCACCTCGGGCCGGTCGAAGGCCACCCGGGCGACCCGGCCGTCGACGCTGTGGTGGTACGTGACGTCGGTCAGGGCGTCGAAGCCGTCGACCCCTCGCCACTCGGTCGGATCGAACAGGTCGGACA
The DNA here is from genome assembly GCF_015350895.1 of Frigoribacterium sp. VKM Ac-1396. NCBI lineage: Bacteria > Bacillati > Actinomycetota > Actinomycetes > Micrococcales > Microbacteriaceae > Frigoribacterium > Frigoribacterium sp. VKM Ac-1396. Next base: position 1,193,329 of record NZ_JADKSD010000001.1, read on the forward strand.
CCTCGGAAGCCATGCCGCCAGCCTACCGACGGGCACCGCCCGGACCTTCGAGACGGATCAGACCGTCGAGACGATTCAGACCGTCGAGACGAACTGCCCCACCAGCCAGACGAGCACGAACGGGTTGGCCAGCACGCTCAGCAACACCGCGGCCACGCCCCACCAGCGCCCCCGGCGCATGGCGACGGCGATCAACGCCACGACCCCGACGACGATCGAGGCCAACAGCGTGACGAGCGCGAGGACGGCCGCGGGCCCGACGACGTCGGCCGCGAGCAGGCCCAGCGCGAGGCCGTCGAGGGCGAGCAGCGCGACCGCGAGCACGAAGGTCACGACGCCCAGGCGTCGGCTGCGGGGCGGCGACGACGACTCGTCGTGACCGGGCCCGTCGAACACCTCCAGACCGTCGGGTGCGTCGCGGCGGGCGGCACCGGTGGCGTCGGTGACGGACGCGTCGGCGACGTCGTCGTCGGGGCCCACGGGTTCTCGGGCGGGCACGGGTTCGCGGTCGACCATGACGCACGACCCTACCGGGGCCGCCGGTGCGACACTGAGCGGATGCCGACCGCCGACCGCTCCCCGCTCGCCGCACCCACGCCGCCCGCCCTGCCTCCCCTGGCCGAGCTGCTCGACGGGGCCCACGTGGTGCGCCTGCCCCTCCGCACGCGCTTCCGCGGGCTCGACGACCGCGAGGCCCTGCTGGTCGAGGGGCCGTTGGGCTGGACGGAGTTCAGCCCTTTCGTCGAGTACGGTCCCGCCGAGGCCGCCGCCTGGCTCGCGGCCACGATCGACTTCGGCTGGGCCAAGCTGCCCCCGGTCGGCACCCACCGGGTGGCCGTCAACGCGACCCTGCCCGCCGTCGCCGCCGAGCGCGTGCCCGAGGTGCTCTCGCGGTACCGGGGATGCCGCACCGTGAAGGTCAAGGTGGCCGAGCGTGGCCAGACGCTCGCCGACGACGTCGCCCGCGTCGCCGCGGCGCGCGAGTGGGTCGGGCCCGAGGGCCGCGTGCGCGTCGACGCCAACGGCGGCTGGAGCGTCCGAGAGGCCGAGGAGGCGCTGGTCGGCCTGGCCCCGTTCGGCCTGGAGTACGCGGAACAGCCCTGCGCCACGGTGCCCGAGCTCGCCGAGCTGCGACGTCGCGTCGCCGGCCTCGGCGTCCCGGTCGCCGCGGACGAGAGCGTCCGGAAGGCCGCCGACCCGCTGGCCGTCGCCCGCGCCGGCGCCGCGGACCTGCTCGTGATCAAGGCCCAGCCGCTCGGCGGCATCACGGCCGCCCTGGCGATCGTCGCCGCCGCAGGACTGCCGGTGGTCGTCTCGAGCGCCATCGACACGTCGGTGGGGCTCAGCATGGGCGCACACCTCGCCGCCGCCGTGCCCGACCTCCGCCACGACTGCGGCCTCGGGACGGCCGCGCTGCTCGGCGCCGACGTGACCCGCGAGCCGCTGCTGCCGGTCGACGGCGCCGTCGAGGTGCGCCGGGTCGACGTCGACGTCGACCTGCTGCGCCGGCACGCCGTGGACGACGAGCGACGCGAGGCGTGGCTGGGGCGGCTGCGCGCCTCCTACGCCGTGCTCGCCGGCTGACGCCGGGTCGCCGGATGACGCCGGGTCACCGGTTGCCGCGGCGTCATGACGAGAGACCGGTGCGTCGATCGATCACAGCCCCGAGTAGGCGTGCAGACCCTTGAAGAAGACGTTGACGACCGAGAAGTTGAACATGACCGCGGCGAAGCCGATGATCGACAGCCACGACGACCGCGCGCCGCGCCAGCCGCGGGTCGCCCGAGCGTGGATGTACCCGGCGTAGAGCACCCAGATGATGAAGGTCCAGACCTCTTTGGTGTCCCAGCCCCAGTAACGACCCCAGGCCCGCTCGGCCCAGATGGCGCCGGCGATGAGGGTGAAGGTCCAGAGGACGAAGCCGACCAGTGCGATGCGGTACGCGAGGTCTTCGAGGCGCTCGGCCCCGGGCAGGGTGTCCATGAAGCGCAGGCCGGCGAGCTTCGCCTGCTCGCGCTTCGTCTGGACGAGCTGGGCGGCCGACAGCCCGGCGGCGATGGCGAAGAACGCCGTGCCGAGGATGGCCACGAAGACGTGGATGACCAGCCACGCCGACTGCAGTGCCGGGGGCAGGGGCGAGACGGCCACGTAGTAGTTCACGGTGCCGATCGCCAGGAGCACGAGGTTGAGGCCCATGACGTAGGCGCCGAGGAACCTCAGGTTGACCACGAACTGCACGGCCAGGTAGACCCCGACGATGATGGCCGTCCCGGTCAGTGAGAACTCGAACATGTTGGCCCACGGCACCCGGCCGGCGGCGAGTCCGCGCAGGACGACCGAGGCGACGTGCACGACGAACCCGAGCAGCATCATGGCGATGGCGACGCGTTCGAAGCTCGAGGCCTTGGCGGGGGCACCCGTCACCGCGGCGGTCGACGGGCCGGAGCCGCCGGTCGGGCGGTCGAGGACGACCGTGCTGCCCCCGGCGGCCGAGCGCGAGACGGTCGCGGTGGCGACGGCCTCGGCCTTGGCGGCCCGGGCCGCGGCCTGCTGGGCGTCACCGGACCGCTTCGCCAGGTCGAGGGCGAAGGCCACGAACGAGATCGTGTAGATGGCCATCGCCGAGTACACGGCGACGAGCGAGTAGTAGGCGAGGTCGGCGGTCACGATCAGATCTTACGTCCGCGGTCGCCCGCACCGGGGCCGGGTTTCTCGACGTCGTGACGGGCCGGGTCGTCCGCGACCTCGCGGGCGACGTCGGTCGGGACGCCGAGGCCGCCGAGGTGCGCCTTCGCGATCTCGCCGACCGCCCGGCCGAGGGTCGGGTCCTCGCCGCGGGCGAGGCCGGCGTACTCGAGTCGGACTCCCCCGTCGGTCTCGGTCGCCTTGACCCAGACCCGACGGCGGGGCACGAAGAGCGCCGTCAGCAGGCCCGCGAACGACAGCCCGGCGAAGAGCAGCACCCAGACCTGCGAGGGGTCGTGGTGGATGTCGAACGAGGCGAAGCGCTTGACGCCGTCGAACGTGATGGTGCCCAGGCCGTCGGGGATCGTCGCGGTCTCGCCCGGCGTGAGCTGGATCGCTTTCTCTTGCGCGTCGTCGTCGGTGCCGGCCAGGGGGGTCAGCCCGTCGGTGGTCAGCGTGTAGACCGAGGTCGGCACGCCCTGGTCGAGGCCGAGGTCGCCCGAGTAGACGTTGAGGCTGAGCACGGGGTTCGTCGTGTCGGGGTCGTCGGACGACAGCGCGCCCGTGCCGAGGTCGACGGCCGAGGGGTAGAAGAATCCGATCATGCCGAGCTGCTCGGGCAGGGCGTCGGGCACCTTGATGACGCCCAGCGACGTGAGGTTGGTGTCTTGCGGCAGGAAGGGCACGGTGTCGCGGAAGGCGACGTTGCCCTCGCCGTCGCGGACGGTCACGTCGACCGCGTAGCCGTTGCCCAGCAGGTAGACGTTCGAGCCGCCGATCGAGAGCGGCGAGTTGACCTTGATCTGCGTCTTCTCGGCGTCGCCGCCCCGCGCCGTGGCGGTGACGTCGGCCGTGAAGTCGGTGGCCATGCCGGCGGCACCGTCGGTGTCGGGCGCGTACCGGGTCGAGAACTTGTCGAGCGCGATCGAGAAGGGCGACAGCTGCGACTCGTCGAACCAGCGCCCCGGGTTGAACGAGTCGTACGAACCGAGCACGTTCGAGAAGGTCTGGCCCTCGACGACGACGCGTTGACCCGAGTACCCGAAGCCGCCGCCGACGCCGACGGTGAGCAGCACGCCGACCAGAGCCGAGTGGAACACCAGGTTGCCGGTCTCGCGCAGGTACCCGCGCTCGGCGCTGACCGAGTCGCCGAAGACCTGGGTGCGGTAGCCGGAGCGCCTCAGCTGCGCACGGGCCGCCTCGACGGCACGGGCGGCCGTGATCGAGGCGTCACCCGCGCCTCCTGCGTCCGTCGCGCCTCGCGCGGTCTCGAGAGTGATCGACCGGTAGCCGGCCAGGCGTGACAGGCGCGCCGGGGTCTTCGGCGGACGCGCCCGCAGCGCCTCGAAGTGGTGCCGCGTGCGCGGGATGATGCAGCCGATCAGCGAGATGAACAGCAGCAGGTAGACGGCCGAGAACCACGGCGACGAGTAGGTGTCGAAGACCCCGAGCTTGTCGAGCACCGGGAACAGGTCGGGGTGGTCGGTGCGGTACTGCACGACGCCGTTGGGGTCGGAGGTGCGCTGGGGCACGAGCGACCCGGGGATGGCCGCGACGGCCAGCAGCATGAGCAGGAACAGCGCCGTCTTCATGCTGGTCAGCTGACGCCAGAAGAAGCGGAGGTACCCGACCGGGCCGAGTCGGGGCTGCGTGATGCCCGACCCCTCGTCCGACGCGGGCCGGACCGAGTCGATGTGGTCGCTCGGACGCAGCGGGTCGCCGCCGACGTCGGTCGTGTCGACGTCGCCCAGGTCGGCGTCGGTCGCGGTGGACGAGGAGGCGCGGGTCGCGTCGACCCCGTCGCGGTCAGACGATCGTGCCATAGCTCGCGATCACCGCCCCGACGTGCGACATGAGGCTGGACCAGAGGCCCGTGACCATGAGCAGACCGATGAGCACGAGCAGTGACCCTCCGACGATGTTGACGACGCGGATGTGCCGCTTGACGAACGAGATGGAGCGGGAGGCCCAGCCGAAGCCGAGCGCGACGAGCAGGAACGGCACCCCGAGGCCGATGCAGTAGAACGCACCCAGCAGGACGCCCTGCCAGGCCGAACCCGAGCCGAGCGCCAGCACCTGCACGGCCGCGAGGGTCGGGCCGATGCACGGCGTCCAGCCGATGCCGAAGACGATGCCGAGCAGCGGCGCCCCGGCCAGGCCCGTCTTCGGCAGGAAGCCGGGCTTCAGGGTTCGCTGCAGGAACGTGAACTGCCCGATGAAGACGAGGCCGAGCAGGATCACCACGACGCCCATGACCCGCGTGACGACCTCGCGCCACTGGATCAGCCAGAACCCCGCCGAGGCGAAGGCGAGCGACGTGCCCACGAAGACGACCGAGAAGCCGAGGATGAACAGGACGACCCCGAGCACCAGGCGTCGACGATCCCGCCGCCTGGCGCCGATCTCGGTCGCCCCCGTCGTCAGGCCGCCGACGTAGCCGAGGTAGCCGGGGACGAGCGGCAGCACGCAGGGCGACAGGAACGAGATGAGGCCCGCCAAGAGGGCGACGGGCAGGCCGACCGCGAGCTGTCCGCCCACGACCGCGTCGAAGAAGGGATTGCCCTGGTACACCTAGGACGTCTCGGCGAGGGTGTCGGAGATCAGGGTGTCGAGGATGCCCGGGCCGTCGAGACCGCCGAGGATGCGGGCCGCGATGCGCCCCTGCTCGTCGAGGACGATCGTCGTCGGCACGGCGTTGGGCGCGATGGTGCCGGCCAGCGCCAGCTGCACGGCACCGTCGTTGGCGTCGACGACGGACGGGTAGGTGACGTCGAAGGTGCGGGCGAAGGCGAGCGAGGTGTCGGCCTGGTCGCGGACGTTGACGCCGAGGAACTCCACGCCCTTGCCGGCGTAGGCCTGGTTCAGCTTCTCGAGCTCGGGTGCCTCGAGGCGGCAGGGCGGGCACGCGGCGTACCAGAAGTTGAGGACGACGACCTCGCCGTCGTGGTCTGACCGCGACACGGTCTCGCCGGCGTCGGTCTCGGCGGTGAACTCGACCGGGTCGGTGCGGTCGTCGGGGGCGATCTCGGTGACGGTGCCGTTGCCCGAGATGTAGTTCTCGGTCGTGCCGTTGCCGTACTGCTGTGCGAGGTCGTCGGCCGTGCTCGAGCACCCCGTGGCCACGAGGGCGACGACGGCGGCCAGGGCCAGGCCTCGGGCGACGGATCGGGCTCGGATCGGGCGGATGGTCTGGCTCACACTGCTCCCAGGTCGACGGCGGACTGGTTCAAGTGTGCAGCGGGTTCCTGGTAGCCGACCTCGACGAAGCCCCCCTCGCGGCGCTCGAGCGTGGTGATGCTCGACAGCGTGCACCGGCGGCGGCGCGGGTCGTGGAACAGCCGCGCGCCGGTGACGCTGCGGTGGACCATCCAGATCGGCAGCTGGTGGCTGACGAGGACGACGTCGCCGTCGCCGACGCTCGACCAGGCCTCGTCGACGGCCGACAGCATGCGGGCGGCGATGCTGACGTAGGCCTCGCCCCAACTGGGCTTCAGCGGGTTGACGATCCACGGCCACTCGGCGGGCACCTTCAGCTGCTTCGCGACGCTGAAGTCCGACCGACGCCCCTCGTACTTGTTCGTCGGCTCGATCAGGCGCTCGTCGACCTGGGTCTCGAGGCCGAACGCCGACGCCCATGGTGCCGCGCTCTCGCGGGTGCGTTGCAGCGGAGAGGCGAAGAGGGCCCGGACGGGGACGCCCTGCTCACGGAAGGCCTCGGCCGACGCCGCCGCCATGCGGTGGCCGAGGTCGCTGAGACCGAACCCGTCGAGGCGGCCGTAGAGCACGTGCTCGGGGTTCTGCACCTCACCGTGCCGGACGAGGTGGATCTGCTGCGCGGGCATGCAGTCGAGTCTAGGTCGGGCCCGCCTCCACACCTCCCACACGGAAACCGCCAAGCTCGGCGGCGCCGCGCACGACCCCGCGCGGGGCGGAGGAGGCGGTGACTGTAAACTCGGGCCTCGTGATCGAACGCACCCTCATCAAAGACCTGTCCGCGTCGCCCGACGGACCCGTGACCGTGACCGGCTGGGTCGAGACGGTGCGTGACCAGAAGAAGGTGCAGTTCGTCGTCCTGCGCGACGAGACCGGCGCGCTGCAGCTGGTCCGCCCCCGCACCGCCGCCGACGTGCTCGAGGCGGCGGGCGAGACCGACGACGTCGCCGACGCCATCTCGTCCCTCTCGCAGGGCAGCTTCGTCACCGTCACCGGCGAACTCAAGCACGACGAGCGCGTCAAGCTCGGGGGCATCGAGGTCAAGGTCGAGACCCTGGTCATCGACTCGCTGGCCGACCCCGAGACCCCGATCGCCGCCGACAGCGGCATCGACAAGCGCCTCGACTACCGCTTCCTCGACCTGCGCGTGCCGCGCAACTCGCTGATCTTCCGTGTGCAGACGACGTTCGAGCACGCCCTGCGCACCTGGTGGATCGAGCGCGACTTCGTCGAGATCCACACCCCCAAGCTGATGGCGACGGCGAGCGAGTCGAACGCCGAGCTGTTCAAGGTCGACTACTTCGAGGGCGCCGCCTACCTCGCGCAGAGCCCGCAGTTCTTCAAGCAGATGGCCCAGACGGCCGGCTTCGGCAAGATCTTCGAGATCGCGCCGGTGTTCCGTGCCGACCCGTCGTTCACCTCGCGTCACGCGACCGAGTTCACGAGCGTCGACGCCGAGATCAGCTACGTCGACAGCCACGAGGACGTCATGCGCATGCACGAAGAGCTGCTGGTGGCGGCCTTCTCTGCCGTGAAGGAGAAGCACGGCGACGAGATCCAGGCGCTCTTCGACGTCGAGGTGACCGTCCCGTCGACGCCCTTCCCGCGCATCCCGCTGGCCGAGGCCAAGCGCATCGTCGCCGAGCGCGGCTACGAGGTGCCCCGCGCCGACGCCGACATGGACCCCGAGGGCGAGCGTCGCATCTCGGAGTACGTGCGCGAGGAGTTCGGCCACGAGTTCGTCTTCTTGACCGACTACGACATCTCGATCCGGCCGTTCTACCACATGCGTCACGACGCCGACCCGCAGCTGACGAAGAGCTACGACCTGATCTTCAACGGCACCGAAATCTCGACCGGCGCCCAGCGCGAGCACCGCATCGACGTGCTCGAGCAGCAGATCCGTGAGAAGGGCCTGAAGCCCGAAGAGCTCGGGGGCTACCTCGACTTCTTCCGCTACGGCGCCCCGTCGCACGGTGGCTTCGGCATGGGCCTCGCCCGGGTGCTGATGCTCATGCTGCACCAGGCCAACCTGCGCGAGGTGACCTTCCTCTTCCGCGGCCCCACGCGCCTCCAGCCGTAGGCGCGCCGCACGAATCGGTTGATGGGCGGTCCGGTCTCGAATGAGACCGGACCGCCCCCCTTTCGTCAGCCCTGCTTTGTGCGCTGAATGGGACCGACGGCGACGGCCCTCGAACAAGCGACAAGGGCGAAGAGACCCAGCACCATCAGAGCCGCGACGGTCGGCACGGGCGACGACGTCCGTTCGCTCAAGGAGACGGCTGTGATCGTGACGAGAAGGCCCAGACCGAAAACGACCGCCGCCGGGACTTCCTTCGCTCGCGTCCGCCACCACCCGCTGCCACTGGCGACTACTCGCGGCAAGCCGCCGACCAGCACCAAGAACACGAGTAGCACCACCGTTTGATCGAACCGCCCCAGCACGCCCGTGGCGTGCAACTCAAGCCCCCCGGCCATCATGACGATGGCGAGCAACAGCCCTCCACGAGTCGGAGGGGCATAGCTGACTGTCACTGACCGACGAGGAACAACACGGTCAGTTTCTCGTTGATTCATTGTCGGCAATTCTCGATGACGGGCCAAGTGACCAGGCTTGGCAACGTCGTGCGCCTGATACCCACGCACCGCCCCTGGGCCACCGCCGAATTCGCAGTCTGCACCATCGCCGCCGTCGCGATTCCGCAGGCCCATCCGACAGGCCCACACGCTGCGGCGATCAGTGCTGCCACAAGACCTGAATTGGTCAGCTGCCGCGTCTCGTTACGGCTGTACATCACGGTACAGAACTGAAAATTGCACTCGAGTCGCGCCATGATCGTCACGGGGAACGTCGTTGGCACATCGTCCAAGCGCTGCCGGACAGTGTTGCCGACTATCTCGTAAGACGAACGAAGATCCTGTCCCTCCGCGTCGATGGCCACGGGTGGCGCGAGCGAGTTGATGGCAGATCCGTTGTCGTCCAAGATCCGCACGCCTCCCCGTTCGTCGAGTTCGAGACGAGCCGGACGCCCGTCGATCAGGACCTTGAAACCAAAGTCGACTAGCTCTTGCTCGCTCAGAACACGGATGTACTGCCCGTCCGCGCCTGCCTCCGCGTTGCTCCCACCTTGACGCGTTCGGGGCGGAGACGACAACCCTCGCGGGTTTCCGCCCGACACGAAAGAAACCACGTGCCCCTCGCTCTCAACGGACATGACGGCCTCCGCGTCGTCGGGCTGATCAGCAGCAAATGCCCCACTGCCTGTTCCGGCGATCAACATCATCACCAGCATGAGCACTACAGCAATCGACGGCCAGGTCGTCCTGTTCTTCCAGATCATGTTCTCTTCCAATCTGTGCATCTTTGCACTCAGAAAGAGCGTGCCATCTGAAACTGTTAATTGGAAGACGAAATATTGGGCTTGTGAATCAAGGGAACGAAGCGCGGAGCGCCGTCCGCAGGCGCTCGGGCTCGACGCGCCAGATGGTGTGCACCCGGCCGTCGAGCAGGACGACGGGGATCTCTTCGGCGTACTCGGCGGTGAGCGCGGCGTCGTCGAGGATGTTCTTCTCGTCGACGGCCAGCTCGGCAGCGGCGAACTCGGGCTCGGCCAGCACCTCGTGCAGGGCGGACCGGGCGTCGTCGCAGAGGTGGCAGCCCGGCTTGGTCAACAGGGTGATTCGCGGTTCGGCCATGCCCACAAGGGTAGCGACGGCCGCGGCTGCCGCGGGCACGACGAAGGCCCCCGGCGACCGGTGGTCGGCGGGGGCCTTCGCGTACAGCGACTACTTCTTGTTGCGACGCTGGTGACGAGTCTTGCGAAGCAGCTTGCGGTGCTTCTTCTTCGCCATGCGCTTGCGACGCTTCTTGATGACAGAACCCATAGAGGACCTCACTGATTTCTGGATTGGACCGACCGGGTCCGAAACAGAACCGCGGAAAAATGCCTCGGGTCAGTCTACTAGGACGGCCCGAGAAAGTCGAAGTGGCTCAGCCGACGTCGGCGACGCCGGTCCGCAGCACGGCCGCGACGGCGGACTCGGGCACGCGGAACGAGCGCCCGAAGCGGATCGCCGGCAGCTCGCCCGAGTGCACCATGCGGTAGACCGTCATCTTCGACACGCGCATCATGTCGGCCACCTCGGCGACCGTGAGGAACCGCACATCGGAGAGATCCTGCGACATGACCCTGCCTCGACTCGGGCCCCGTGCCGGGGCTGTGGAGCAGACGAGTGTTTCCCGTGTGCCTGAGGGCAACTCTAGGGGCGCGTGTGACTCGGTGTAAAGGAACGGCCGACCCTAGGGTCCGGTGCGCCCCAGACGCTTGCGCACCGGGTCGATGACGCGCTCGTCGAGGGCACCGAGCGCGTTCTGCGCGTCGTGCAGGGCCGAGGAGGCGCGGTGCTGGGCCCCGGCCACGTAGCGGCCCAGCGTGCTGCCGACGTCTTCGGCGTCGGGCAGGTTCTCGGCCGCCCGCCGCAGCGGCGCGGGCACGGTGGCCCCGGCCCAGGCCGCGAACGGCGTGCTGGTCAACGCGTCCGAGACCAGCGAGTCGGCACTGACGAACGGGATGAGCCAGTCCTCGACCGCTTCGAGCGGCCCCGGCTCGACCGAGTAGTACCGGTGCTGACCCTCTTCCCGGACGCTGACCAGGCCGGCCTCGCGGAGCACGCGGAGGTGCTTCGAGACCGTGGGCTGGCTGATGCCGAGCGACGTGACCATCTCGCCCACGCTGATGTCGGCGTTGACGGAGTCGGTCGACATCGAGGCGTCGAGCAACACCTTGAGGAGGTCTCGGCGGGTGGCGTCGGCGATCACGGCGAAGATGTCCGGCATGCGACCAGCGTAGTGACCCGGGGCGCACGCGGCCTCGGCGTCGGCCGGGATAGCATGACCGGCGTGACTCGCGCCCCCGTCGCCGGTCGACGCCGCCCCTCGGACCCCGGCCGCTCGCCCTGGCGCAGACTCAGCGACGCGATCGACGACATCGGTCGCAAGTCGCCCGCGCGCTTCGCCATCCTGATCTTCACCGGCCTGATCGTCGTCTTCACCCTGCTGTTCTCGTTGCCGATCTCGTCCGCCGACCGGACCATCACTCCCCTGGCCGACTCCGTCTTCACGGCCGTCTCGGTCATCTGCGTGACCGGTCTCGCGACCGTCGACATGGCGACCCACTGGTCCCTGTTCGGCCACGTCGTCATCTTCGTCGGCGTGCAGATCGGCGCGATCGGGGTGCTCACCCTGGCCTCGATCATGGGCCTCGTCGTCTCGCGCAAGCTCGGCCTGCGCGCCCGTCTCATGGCCGCAGGCGACCAGAACCCCCTGCGGGTGCACGCGGGCCCCGTGCCCGAGGGGCAGGCCGTCCGACTCGGTGAGATCGGCGGGCTGCTGACGACGGTGGCGCTCAGCTCGTTCGTCATCCAGCTGGCCATCGCCCTGCTGATGATCCCCCGCATGCTGATCGACGGCATCCCCGTCGGCGACTCCGTGCTCGACAGCTTCTACTACTCGGCGATGGCCTTCACGAACACCGGCTTCACGCCCAACGCCGAGGGCCTGGCCGCGTTCGAGAACGACTACTGGTTCCTCAGCCTGATCATGATCGGGGTCTTCCTCGGCAGCATCGGGTTCCCGGTGATCTACGCCCTGGCCCGGAACCCCCGCAACCCCCGCCGCTGGTCGGTCCACGTCAAGCTGACCCTGCTGACGACGGCGATCCTGATCGTGTTCGGCATGGTGCTCTACATCGTCCTCGAGTTCGACAACCCGAAGACGTTCGGCGGCATCGAGGCCGGCCCGACGGTGTTCCAGTCGCTCTTCCTCAGCATGATGACGCGCTCGGGCGGCTTCTCGACCATCCAGATCTCCGATCTGAACGGGTCGTCGCTGCTCGTCACCGACATGCTCATGTTCATCGGCGGCGGCTCGGCGTCGACCGCCGGTGGCATCAAGGTGACGACGCTCGCGGTGCTCTTCCTGGCGGCGTTCGCCGAGGCGCGCGGTCAGCGGTCGATGGAGGCCTTCGGCCGCCGCATCCCCAGCGACGTCCTGCGCCTGGCCGTCAGCGTCGTCCTCTGGGGCGCCACGATCGTCGCCGTGTCGAGCATCCTGATCATGCACATCACCAAGGAGCCCCTCGACCACGTGCTGTTCGAGTCCATCTCGGCCTTCGCCACCTCGGGCCTCAGCACGGGCCTGACCGAGCGCCTCCCCGACTCGGCGAAGTACATCCTGGCGGTCACGATGTGGATGGGCCGCGTTGGTACAGTGACACTCTCCGTCGCCCTGGCCGCCAGCCAGCGACGCCAGTTGTTCACGAGAGCCGAGGAGCGACCGATCGTTGGTTGACAAGATCAAGCACGACGCCCCGGTGCTCGTCATCGGCCTCGGCCGGTTCGGCGCCGCGACCGCCGGGCAGCTCGAGCGGCAGGACCGCGACGTCCTCGCCGTCGACACCGACGCCGGCCTCGTCCAGAAGTGGGCCGACCGCGTGACGCACGCCGTGCAGGCGGACGCCCGCAGCATCGACGCACTCAAGCAGATCGGCGCCCAGGACTTCTCGATCGCCGTCGTGGCCGTGGGCTCGTCGATCGAGGCGAGCGTGCTCATCACCGCCAACCTGGTCGACCTGAAGGTGCCCCAGATCTGGGCGAAGGCGATCAGCCAGTCGCACGGCAAGATCCTCGCCCGCATCGGCGCGAACCACGTCATCTACCCCGAGCGCGAGGCCGGCGAGCGCGTCGCGCACCTCGTCTCGGGCCGGATGCTCGACTACATCGAGTTCGACGACGCCTTCGCCATCGTCAAGATGTACCCGCCGAAGCCCGTCCGCGGCGCCTCCCTGGCCGCGTCGAACATCCGCACGAAGTACGGCATCACGATCGTCGGAGTGAAGAGCCCCGGAGGCGCGTTCGTCGAGGCCACGCCCGAGACGGTCATCAGCAACCACGACCTGATCATCGTGTCGGGCGACAGCCGCGCGATCGAGCGTTTCGCCGCCCTCGAGGGCTGAGCGCGGCCGCGCTGCCGGGTGCGTTCGGGCAGGATGCGGCTCAGCGGCCCTCGGCGATCTCGCGGTTGCGGGCGAGGGCGGCCTGGGTGGCCCGCTCGAAGAGATCGACGAGGCCGCCCTGCTCGAGCTCGGCGACGGCACGTTCGGTCGTGCCGCCGGGGCTCGTGACTCGGCGGCGCAGTTCGGTCGGTGCGGTGTCGGCCGGCAGGACGTCGCTCGCCGCGAGCAGCTCGCTCGCCCCGCGGAACGTGCCCTGGACCATGGTGGCGGCCTGCGCACGGGTGAAGCCCAACGCGACCGCCGCCTCCTGCAGTTGCTCGATCAGGTAGAAGACGTAGGCGGGCCCCGAGCCCGAGATCGTGCTGAGCGCGTCGATCTGCGACTCGGGGACGACCACGACGTCGCCGACGACGGCGAAGAGCGACCGGGCGAGCGCCAGGTCGGCGTCGGTCGACCGTGACCCGGCGCTGAGGCCGGTGACGCCCAGCCCGACGTGCGACGGGGTGTTCGGCATCGAGCGCAGCACCGAGACGGACTCGGGCAGGGCGGCCTCCATGGTGGCGGTCGTGACGCCCGCGGCGAGGCTGACCACGACGGCGCCCGCGTCGAGCACCGGGCCGATCTCGCGCAGCAGGTCGACCACCATGTGGGGCTTGACGCCGATCAGCACCAGCCGGGCGCCGACGACGGCCGAGGCGTTGGCACTCGGGTCGGTCTCGGTCGCGAGCGAGGTGACGGTGCCGTGCCGCAGGGCCCGCGCCTTCACCTCGGTGCGGTTGGTCACCCGCACGCCGCCGTCGACCTCGACCTCGGGGCGCAGCAGGCCCTGCAGGATCGCGCCGCCCATCGAGCCGGCTCCGAGAATCGCTGTGGTGGGGAGGGTGGTGACCATCCGGCCATCCTAGGATCGACCTGGACCACACGAGGGGATCGAACCGATGAGCACTCACGGCGGCAACAAGGCGATCATCGCCGCACTCAGCGCGAACCTGGGCATCGCGGTGACCAAGTTCGTCGCCTGGGCGTTCTCGGGCTCGTCGTCGATGCTCGCCGAGGGCGTGCACTCGCTGGCCGACTCGGGCAACCAGCTGCTGCTGCTGCTCGGCGGCCGCCAGGCGAAGAAGGCGGCCGACGCCGAGCACCCCTTCGGCCACGGGCGCGAGCGGTACGTCTACGCGTTCGTCGTGTCGATCATCCTGTTCAGCGTCGGCGGGGTCTTCTCGCTCTACGAGGGCGTCGAGAAGCTGCGCGAGCCGCACCCGCTCGACGTGCCGTGGCTGCCCGTGCTCGTGCTCGCGATCTCGCTCGCCCTCGAGGGGTTCTCGCTGCGCACCGCGATCCGCGAGGCCCGCCCGAGCAAGGGCCAGCAGAGCTGGGCGTCGTTCATCCGTCGGGCGAAGGCCCCCGAGCTGCCCGTCGTGCTGCTCGAGGACGCCGCGGCGTTGCTCGGCCTGACGTTCGCCATGATCGGCGTCGTCCTGACCTGGATCACCGGCGACGGCCTCTACGACGCGATCGGCACCATCGCCATCGGCCTGCTGCTCGTCGCGGTGGCCGTGATCCTCGGCATCGAGACCAAGAGCCTGCTCGTCGGCGAGGGCGCCTCGGCCGGCGACGTGCAGAAGATCCGCGACGCCGTCACGGGCGGCTCCGAGGTCGAGTCGATCATCCACATGAAGACGCTCTACCTCGGGCCCGACGAACTGCTCGTCGGCGTGAAGGTCGCGATGCCCGGCCGGACCGTGCTCGCCGACGTGGCGAGCGCCATCAACGCGGTCGAGGCGCGCATCCGCGAGGCCGTGCCCATCGCCCGCGTCATCTACGTCGAACCCGACGTCTGGGTGAAGCCCGGCCAGGTCGACCCGCCCACCGACGCGATCGTCATCCGCGCCGCCGACTGAGACCCCGGGAGGCGCGGGGCACCGACCGGCGCCGCTCGGCTCGGTGCCTGGGATCAGCGCCGCTCGGCGAAGAACGCGTCGAGCTGCGCCCGGCACTCGGCCTCGCGCACCCCGGCGTAGACCTCGGCGCGGTGCGGCAGCCTGCGGTCGCGGGCGATGTCGTAGACGCTGCCCGCGCCTCCTGCCTTGTCGTCCCAGGCACCGTAGACGAGCCGCGGCACGCGTGCGGCGAGCAGGGCGCCGGCACACATCGGGCACGGTTCGAGCGTGACCACGAGGGTCGTGCCGGTGAGGTGCCAGTCGCCCGTGTGCCGGGCGGCGGCCCGCAGGGCGATCACCTCGGCGTGGGCCGTCGGGTCCTGTCGCAGCTCGCGCTCGTTCCGCCCGGTGGCGATCACGACCCCGTCGGCGTCGACCACGACGGCACCCACCGGCACGTCGGCCGAGACCCGACAGGCGTCGGCCTCGACGAGGGCGAGCGACATCCAGTCGTCGAACTCGGGCGGGACGGCGATCACGGGGCCTCGGCGGGGTCGGGGCGGCTCACGGAACCGGTCGACTCCGCTACCGTTGAGCCTATGCGAGTGCACGTAGCGGACCACCCCCTCATCACCCACAAGCTGACCGTGCTCCGTGACAAGAGCACGCCCTCCCCCACGTTCCGGGCGCTGACCGAAGAGCTCGTCACCCTGCTGGCCTACGAGGCCACGCGCGACGTGCGCACCAGCCCCGTCGACATCGAGACGCCGGTCGGCCCCGCCACCGGTCTCGAGATCAGCCAGCCGCGGCCGTTGGTCGTGCCGATCCTGCGGGCGGGGCTCGGCATGCTCGAGGGCATGACCAAGCTGGTCCCCACGGCCGAGGTGGGGTTCCTCGGCATGGTGCGCGACGAAGAGACCCTGCAGCCGACGACCTACGCCGAGCGCCTGCCCGACGACCTCTCGAACCGCCAGTGCTTCGTGCTCGACCCCATGCTCGCCACGGGCGGGTCGCTCATCGCGGCCATCGACTACCTGCTCGACCGCGGCGCCGTCGACGTCACGGCGGTCTGCATCCTGGCCGCCCCCGAGGGTCTGGCCGCGGTCGAGAAGGCCATGCAGGGCCGCGACGTGCACGTCGTGCTCGGCGCCGTCGACGAGAAGCTCAACGAGCAGGGCTACATCGTGCCCGGCCTCGGCGACGCGGGCGACCGCCTCTACGGGCTCGCCTGACGCGACCCTCGCTCACGACCCGCACCGCGCCTCCTGGACGTCAGGAGGCGCGGTTCGTCGTCCCGGCGCCGGTCACGGTGCCCGTCGGCGCGCCTCGCTTGACACGGGGACGCGGCGTGTAACAAGATCGACCCCATGACTAACAGCGTGCTCACCCCGACCTCTCGTGAGGCCCTCGGGAGCACCGGCACGATGATGCCGATGCACGCTGTCACGTGTCGAATGTGTGCCTGATCCGGCCACACACCTCGCCGAGTCGAAGCTGCTGACACCGCCAGCTGAGCTCGCGGCCCCACCCGGTCGCTGAGCCACCGACTCCAGGATGCCTCGCGTCGCCACCCCCGACGCGCATCCCGAACGGTGCATCGCACCGACTGCTCGTGACGTACGGCACCATCGCCGGCGGGATCGAGCACCGACACACATCGAGCAGTCCCTCGGCATCCCGGCGACCCGTCGGCCCGAGCGGCAGCCGCCGTCACGCAAGGACCCCGCCTGTCATGTCCCTCATCCTCGACCGCCCCGTCACCGCCACCCGCACCGTCTCGCCCGCTCGTCCCGCCGCACCGACCCCCCTCCGCGAGGTCGCCCCGGCCCGCTCCGCCGCCCCCGTCGTCCCGCCCACCGCGTCGGCGGTCGACGCCCCCGCGGCACCTCGACCCCGCGCCGTGCCCGAGGGCACCGAAGCCCGCGGCTTCGTCCTCTACGTCGGACTCGACGAGCTCAAGGCCGCAGCCGACGGCACGTCGCTCGGCGACGTGGTCTCGCAGATCAAGGAGCTCGTCGCCCGCATCGCCCCGGCGGCCGAGACCCACGCCGCCGTCGCCCTGGCGCCCGAGGGTGCCGGCGGACGCGACGTCGAGGTCGTCCGGCTCGCCCTGCAAGACCCTGCGGCGCTCGCGAAGCGCCGCCAGGTCACCGAGGACGACGAGCCCGGCGCCCGCGGCGGCGTGGTCGTCGACATCTCTCGCAAGCGCCTGCTGCTCGACGGAGACGTCGCACCCCTCACCTACAAGGAGTTCGAACTGCTGCAGTACCTCGTGTTGCGCGAGGGCCGCACCATCGAGCGGGCCGAGCTGATCTCGAGCCTGTGGGCCGACGGCGACGACGAGGTGCCCAACGAGCGCACCATCGACGTGCACGTCCGCCGCCTGCGGTCGAAGCTCGGCGCTTTCGAGGACATCGTCCGCACCGTGCGCGGCGTCGGCTACCGGTTCGACCGTCACGCGGACGTCTCGATCCGGCACGCGTCGACCCCGTCGCCCGACGTGTTCTGATCCGCCTGCACCCGACGTCGGCCCCCGGACGCCGCAGGGCGTCGACCTCGACGTCGGCACGGGTCGCTCTGCCGGAGTTCTCAGGAACTGCTCGGAATCAACGCTGGACCACCGTTACCGATCCGTTATAGATTGTGTCTCGCCGACGTCGTTTGCTGTGGCGGCCGAGGCGGAATGTGATTGCAGGACACTCTTGGTGCAAGGGAAGAGGGCCGGTCGCCATCGGGCGACCGGCCCTCTGTCGTCCTCCCCGGGGACGACCCGGCCACGGCTCGGTCCCGCCGGTGTCGGCCCGACGTCGGTGGGCTTTCGTAGACTCGTCCTCGACGAACGTGAGGTGCGACATGACGGAGACATCGATGGCAGTGGGTGCCTGGGAGGCGCTGTTCCGGGCCCAGGTCAGCGTCATGCGCGAACTGACCGACTGCTTCCCGACGAACGAGATCTCGTTCAACGAGTACGACGTGCTGTTCAACCTGTCGAACCAGCCCGACCGGCGCGCGCGCATCCGCGACCTGACGCGCCACCTGCTCCTCACGCAGCCGAGCATCAGTCGCCTCGTCGACCGGCTCGCCTCGAAGGGCATCGTCGAGAAGGCCTCGGACCCCGGTGACGGGCGCGGCATCATCGTGGCCATGACCGACGAGGGGTACGACCTCTACCGCCGGACGGCCGTCAGCCACGCCGCGGCCATCCGGCGGCGCGTGGGCGGCGCCCTCGACGACGACGAACTGGCGTCCCTGGCCGACCTGTGCACGAAGCTGCGCCTCGGCACCCCGATCGAGGCGAGCGCATGACGTCACCGTCGATCGTCTGGCTGCGCGACGACCTCCGCCTGGCCGACAACCCCGCCCTGACCGCCGCCGTCGAACGCGGCGAACCCGTCGTCGTGCTCTACCTGCTCGACGACGAGACCGACGGCATCCGCCCGCTGGGCGCGGCGTCGCGGTGGTGGCTGCACCACAGCCTGTCGGCCCTCGACGCGTCGCTGCGCGAGATCGGCGGCCGACTGACCCTCCGCCGGGGCCCCCAGGCCCGCGAACTGCCCCGCCTCGTCGACGAGATCGGTGCCGGTGCCGTCTTCTGGAACCGCCGCTACGGGCTCGCCGCGCGCGACGCCGACGCCGACCTCAAGTCGTCGTTGCGTGAGCGCGGCCTCGACGTGCGCAGCTTCCAGGCCAACCTGATGTTCGAGCCCTGGACGATCCAGACCGGCCAGGGTCAGCCGTTCAAGGTCTTCACGCCGTTCTGGCGGGCCTGCCTCGACCGGCCCGAGCCGCGGCACCCCCTGGCCGCCCCCGACGAACTGCACGCTCCCCGTTCCGGGCCCGACGGCGACGACCTCGACTCGTGGCAGCTGTTGCCCACGACGCCCGACTGGGCCGGTGGGCTCCGCGAGGCCTGGACCCCGGGCGAGGCCTCCGCCCTAGACACCCTCGAACGCTTCGCCACGGGGCACCTGGCCGACTACGGCCTGCGCGACGAGCCGGCCCAAGAGGCGACGAGTCACCTGTCGCCGCACCTCCGCTTCGGCGAGGTCAGCCCCTTCCAGGTGTGGCACCGCATGCGCGGCGACCTCGCACCCGACGCCCGCGAACAGGCCTCGGGGTTCTTGCGCGAATTGGTCTGGCGCGAGTTCAACCACACGGTCCTGTTCGCGAACCCGCACCTGGCCACGAAGAACTACCGTCCCGAGTTCGACGAGTTCCCGTGGCACGAGCTCGAGCAGGGCGAACTCGAGGCCTGGCAGCAGGGCACGACGGGCATCCCCCTGGTCGACGCCGGCATGCGCGAGCTCTGGACGACGGGCTACATGCACAACCGCGTCCGCATGGTCACGGCGAGCTTCCTCGTCAAGAACCTCTTGGCCGACTGGCGCGTCGGCGAGCAGTGGTTCTGGGACACCCTGGTCGACGCCGACGAGGCCAACAACCCCGCCAACTGGCAGTGGACCGCGGGCTCGGGGGCCGACGCCGCACCGTACTTCCGGGTGTTCAACCCCGTGCTGCAGGCCGACAAGTTCGACAAGCACCGCGACTACGTGCGCCGGTGGGTGCCCGAGGTCGACGACGACTCGTACCCCGAGCCCATGGTCGACCTCAAGGCCTCGCGACGTGCCGCCCTCGACGCCTACGAGGCGATGCGGCGCAGCACGCGGTCGGACTGACCGGCCGCCGCCCGGTCTGACCCACCCCGCACCGCTTCGGCCCGCGCCGCTGCGGTCGGCCCGTTCCGCCCGGCCCGTTCCGCCCGGCCCGTTCCGACCAGCCCGTTCCGACCAGCCCGTTCCGCCCCTCCGAGAGGATCACATACGTGACGACGACCCCCGACCCCACCGGCTCCGCGTCCCCGACGGGCATCGACGCCGTGTTCGCGGCCCGCCGACCCGAGCGTCGCGGGCCGAGCGCGGTCTGGGCGACCTTCGACCGCTCGGGTCTGACGCACGACGGGTCGTCCGGCGAGATCGCCCCGGGCAGGGCGCCCGGCGTCGACACCGCCTACCGGATCGCCTCGTGCACCAAGAGCTTCACGGCCACGGCCCTGCTCGCCCAGCGCGACGCCGGGCTCGTCTCGCTCGACGCTCCGATCACCGACTTCTTGCCGGCGTTCGCCGAGGTGGTGCTGCCCACGGCCGACTCCCCGGTGCCGACGCTGCGCATGCTGCTCACCATGTCGGCCGGCTTCCCGACCGACGACCCGTGGGGCGACCGACAGGAATCCCTCACCGACCACGAACTCGACGCGCTGCTGCGGGCCGGGCTCGCCTTCGACAGCGTGCCCGGCACGACGTTCGCCTACTCGAACCTCGGTTTCGCCCTGGTCGGCCGGGCGATCGCCGCCGTCGCCGGCCGCCCGTACCGCGAGGTCGTCGAGTCGACGATCCTCGCGCCCCTCGGCCTGTCGGCCACGGGGTTCGAGGCGACCGTGCCGGCGGCCGGCGGCGTCGCGACCGGCCATCGCCGCGCCTCCGACGGGGGCGA
This sequence comes from Frigoribacterium sp. VKM Ac-1396, assembly GCF_015350895.1. Classification (NCBI taxonomy): domain Bacteria; kingdom Bacillati; phylum Actinomycetota; class Actinomycetes; order Micrococcales; family Microbacteriaceae; genus Frigoribacterium; species Frigoribacterium sp. VKM Ac-1396. Next base: position 1,213,610 of record NZ_JADKSD010000001.1, read on the forward strand.
CGCCCTGCCGTTCTCGGGGCCCGGCGCCTTCTCGCCCATCGGCGGGCTCTTCAGCACGGTCACCGACCTGACCCGCTGGGCCCGCTGGCTCGGCTCGGCCTTCGACCCCGAGGGCCGCGGCGACCTCGACGGCATCCTGTCGCGCGCCTCCCGACGCGAGATGCAGCAGGTGCAGCGGTTCGTGCCCGCCCGAGCCGGGCACCCGGGCGGGTACGGGTTCGGCCTGTTCGTCGAGCACTACCCCGACCACGGCCCGGTGGTGTCGCACAGCGGCGGCTACCCCGGCTTCTCGGCCCACATGCGGTGGCAGGCCGCGACCGGCCTGGGCGCGATCGGCTTCGAGAACGCGACCTACTCGAAGGTCTCGGAGCCGATCGGCCTCGCCCTCGACGGCATCATGGCCGACCGGGCCGAGTCCCGGGTCGTCGTGCGACCCTGGCCCGAGACGACGGCCGCCCGCGACGCGGTCGAGGCCGTCGTCCGCGGCGGGGCCGTCCCCGACGGGCTGTTCAGCGAGAACGTCGAGCTGGACCTCCCGCTCGACCGTCGACGCGCCTCCTGGGCCGCTCTCGTCGAGTCCGTGGGCGGCTGGGACGACTCGGCCGACGGCGATCCCCTGCCGGCCGACGAGTCGACGGCGCCGTCTCACCTCGTCTGGCGTCGACGCGGCGCCCGCGGCGCCGTGCGCTTCGAGATCCGGCTCACGCCCGAACGTCCGCCCCGCGTGCAGACCGTGACGGTCACGAGCGAGAGCTCGCGCTAGCGAGGCGTCGAGGCGGACCGCCGGATCGGGCGGGTCGGGCGGGTCGGGCGGGTCGTTCGGGTCGCCCCGGCCGACGGCTCGAACGGACCGACCGACTCGACCGGATCGGCCAGGTCACGAGGGCGGCCTGCCGCCCGCGACGCCCGCCGCCCTGGCCGCCGCCCGGGCCCCGCTGCGACCGGCGACGCCGAGGCTGCGCGAGGTCGCCCATGCGGCGATGAACCCCGCCGAGAACGCGTCGACCAGACCGACCGAGTCGACCCACCGCGTGGCCACGCCGTCGACCGTGACGGGCGGCAGCCCCTGCGTCGCCACGGTCGCTCCCCCGTCGTCGGCGACGACGGCGACCACGCCGAACCGACGGGCCAGCGCCTCGGCCGACTCGGACGGCTGCTCGAAGCCCGTGAGCTCGAGGGCGGTCTCGCGGGACGGGAAGAACAGGTCGGCCCCCTCGACGGCGGCGAGGAACGCCGGTGGCCCGAACCGGCGGACCACCGAGGCACTGCCCGGTGCGACCGAGACGAGCGCACCGACCTCGCGGGCCCGCCCCAGCAGCCGGCGGAGGGCGACCGGGCTGCGCGACTGGGCGACCGTGTACCCGGTGAAGTGCACGAGGCCGGCCCTCGACACGAGATCGTCGGGCACGTCGTCGGGACCGAACGAGGCGCCGGCGCCCCGGTCGGTGAACATGGTGCGAGACGCCCCGTCGACCGTGATCACGACCGTGCCGGTCGGGTCGTGCGCGTCGTAGGCCAGCCGGGCCGAGACCCCGGCGTTGGCGAGCAACTGCGCGTGCCGTTGGAGGTCGGCCGTGCCCACCCGGCCGGCGAACGACACGTCGACGCCCAACGAACCGAGCCACGCGGCCGTGTTGGCGGCCGAGCCCCCCGCACGGTGTCGAATCGTCGCGGCGGTCTCGGTCCCCGCCGGGTCGGCCGTCCGCGGCATGACGATGATGTCGTCGAGCACGTCGCCGAACACGACGACGGGAGAACCGGGGCGGGGTCGTTCGTCGGGCGTGCGGAGACGGTCGTGGGCGGGGGGCATCGCCGACCAGCCGATCACGGATCACGCGCCCGGGCGGGACGAGGAGGCGCAAATCACCCTCGCGGGCACGTCACGATCACCCGTCCCGCCCGGGCGGGCGCCGTCAGGGGCCCGCCGTCAGGGGCGCGCCGTCAGGCGGGGACGGGCTCGGAGGCCGGGGTCTCACGCCGAGCGCGTCGACCGCGCACGACCACCGCGTCGAGGGCGAGGCGGCCGGGGCCGGTCAGTACGATCGCGACCGAGGCCACGGCGAGGACGAGCACGTACTCGATGCCGCCCGTCGTCGAGAGGAACCCGTTCGGCAGGTGGACGGCGACCAGGGCGACGACCGCCGTGACCGCCAGGAGGGCCGCGGCGACCCGGGTGGCGAAGCCGACGACGAGGGCGACCCCAGCGGCGAGCTCGGTGACGGCCGCGACCGGGGCGGCGACCTCGGCGAACGGGATGCCCATGCCGCCGAAGGCGCCCTGCGTCGCGGCGAGGCCGTCGACCGCGAGCTTCTGCCACCCGTGCACGACGAACACCACCCCCAGGACGACGCGCAACAAGAGGATTCCGAGGGACGAGGAGGCTGACGACACGGGGTGCCTTTCGATCGGGAGCAGGGTCGGGGCACATCGTCGGGCCTCGGGTCACGGTACGAGGTGACGCGTCACCGACCCCGACCGTGGAGTGCCCTGCCAGGGCATCGCCAGAGCCCTGCCAGGCTCGGGTGGGGCATCCGGGGGACGTGGGGACGAGCCCCGAGGGCCCTTCGGTGGACTCGCGACGTGCCCCGGGCGTCGGTGTCGGCGGGTACCGGCAAGATGAGGGCACGGGGTGCCCGGCGGACGGGCCGACGACGAGAGGCGGCACACATGGCGACCATCGCGATCACGGGGGGCTCGGGGCGCATCGCGACCTGGGTCCGTCCCCTCTTGCTCGAGGCCGGCCACCACCTGAGGCTGCTCGACGTGGTGGCACCCCGCGACGACCTCCGAGAGCACGAGACCTTCGAGCACGTCGGCGTGACCGACCTCGAGTCGCTCACGGTGGCGTTCGAGGGGGCCGACCTCGTCGTCCACCTCGCCTCCCACGCCAGCGAGCGCACCTGGCACGAGATCCGCGACCTCAACGTCGAGAGCGCGTACGTCGTGCACGAGGCGGCCCGTCGTGCCGGCGTGACCCGCGTCTTCGCGGCCAGCTCGGTGCACGCCGTCGGGTTCGAACCCGGCACGAGTGCCGCCGACCACGACGTGCCGGCTCCCCGCCCGGACTCGTTCTACGGCGTCAGCAAGGTGCTGCTCGAGGCCGTCGGCAGCCTGTACGCCGACCGCTTCGGCTCGACCGTCGTGTCGGCCCGCATCATGACCTGCGAGGTCGAGCCCCACGACGTCCGCAGCCTCGGCACCTGGTTGTCGCCGGCCGACGCGGCCCGCCTGATGCTGGCGACCCTGACGAGCGCCCCGGCAGGGCACCACGTCGTCTGGGGCGTCAGCCGCAACACCCGTCGCGTCGTCTCGCTCGCCGCGGGTGAGGCCGTCGGCTACCACCCCGAAGACGACGCCGAGGCGTTCGCCGAGCGGTTCGCCGGCCAGGTGCAGCCCCCCGACGCTCCCGTGGGCGGCGTGTTCACGACCCTGCCGCTCGGTGAGGCCTCGTGACGACCACGCGTCCGAGCGGGCGCGCCGCCGGTGCAGGCCGCGTCGGCGGGGCCGGTACCGTGGCTCCGTGACCACCACCCTGCACTCGTCGTCCGTCGCCGCCGTCGATCCCGTCGTCCTGTACGAGATCCTGCGCCTCCGGGTCGACGTCTTCGTGGTCGAGCAGGACTGCCCGTACCCCGAGCTCGACGGGCGCGACCTCGAACCGACCACGCGCCTCCTCTGGTCCCGCGACGACGACGGTCGGGTCACGGCGACGCTGCGCGTGCTGCACGACGGTGACGACCGACGCATCGGTCGGGTGGCGACCGCCGCGGCCGCGCGCGGACGCGGCCTCGCCGCCGACCTGATGCGCGCGGCCGTCGCCTCGTGCGAGGGCCGGCTCGTGCGCCTCGACGCCCAGGCCCACCTGTCGGGCTGGTACGCCCGCTTCGGCTTCGTGGTCGACGGCGACGAGTTCGTCGAGGACGGCATCCCGCACCTGCCGATGACGCTCGCCGCCACGCGCTGACGTCGAGCCCGGCCGCCCGTTCGGCGACCGGTCAGACCGTCGGCCCGGGGTGGTGGTGCTCGAAGACGAGGCTGGTGCGGGTCGAGGCGACCGCGGGGTGCGCCGACAGGTGGTCGAGCACGAACTCCCGGACGTCGTTCGTGTCGCGCACGGCCAGGTGGATGATGAAGTCCTCCGACCCCCCGAGGAAGAACAGCTGCACCACCTGGGGCAGGGCCCGGATCTCGGCCGAGAAGGCGGCGATCCGCTGACGGGCCGACGCCAGGATCGTCACGCTGATCAGGGCCTGCAGGTCGAGGCCGAGCGCCGACAGGTCGATCTCGGCACCGAAACCGGCGATGACGCCGCGCTCGACGAGGGACCGGAGGCGCGCGAGACAGGTCGACGGAGCGATGCCCACCCGGGCCGCCAGCGTGGCGTTCGGGGTGCGGCTGTCGGCGACCAGCAGGCGCACCAGCTGTCGGTCGACCTCGTCGAGCCGAACGTCGTTCGTCGCAGCCATCTGTTCTCCTGCCGTCACCGTCGATCGTGCGGCGCGATGCCGTCCGCACAGAATATCGTGCCGAATGCTTGGCACGCGTCGACGCGAAACAGCACACTGACGTCAGTTCGGCGAACAGAGGCGTGCACCGGCCGCCGTCGTCGAGACCACCGTCGAGAGGACGAACCATGCGCGTCGGCATCCCCACCGAGATCAAGAACAACGAGAACCGCGTCGCGGTGACGCCCGCCGGGGTGCACGAGTTCTCGCGACGGGGGCACGACGTGCTCGTGCAGTCGGGGGCGGGCCTCGGCTCGGGCTTCTCGGACGAGGCCTTCGCCGTCGCCGGTGCGACCCTCGTCGACGACGCCGCGACGGTCTGGGGCGAGTCCGATCTGCTGATGAAGGTCAAAGAGCCCATCGCGGCCGAGTACCCGCTGATGCGGGCCGACCAGACCCTCTTCACCTACCTCCACCTCGCGGCCTCGCCCGAGTGCACCGAAGCGGTGCTCGCCTCGGGCACCACGGCGATCGCCTACGAGACGGTGCAACGGGACGACCGCAGCCTGCCGCTGCTCTCGCCGATGAGCGAGGTCGCGGGCCGCCTGTCGACCATGGTCGGCGCCTACCACCTCATGAAGCCCGTCGGCGGCACGGGGGTGCTGCTCGGTGGCGTGCCCGGTACGCCCAAGGCGAAGGTCGTCGTGATCGGCGGCGGGGTCGCCGGTGAGCACGCGGCCGCGAACGCCCTCGGCCTCGGCGCCGACGTGACGGTCGTCGACGTGTCGCTGCCGCGCCTCCGTGCCCTCGAGGTCCAGTTCGGCGGACGCGTCCAGACGAGGGCCTCGACGGCGTACGAGATCGGTGCCCAGGTCGCGGATGCCGACCTCGTCGTCGGGTCGGTGCTGATCCCCGGGGCCCAGGCGCCCAAGCTCGTCACCGACGAGATGGTCGCGTCGATGCGCCCCGGGTCGGTGCTCGTCGACATCGCCATCGACCAGGGCGGTTGCTTCGAGGGCTCGCACCCGACCACGCACGACGACCCGACCTTCGCCGTCCACGACAGCGTCTACTACTGCGTCGCGAACATGCCCGGCGCGGTGCCGCAGACGTCGACCAGGGCCCTGACGAACGCGACCATGCCGTACGCCCTCGCCCTGGCGGATCGCGGGTGGCGTGACGCGATCGCCGCGGACGCGTCGCTCGAGCGAGGCGTGAACGCCGTCGCGGGTCGCGTCACGAACGCCGGCGTCGCAGCCGCGGCGGGCGTCGAGGTCGCCGACGCGCGGGCTCTCTGAGCAGGCCGGGCCCCCTGACCGGACGACGAGCGAACCGCACCGTCCGGTAAGCGAAGTCCTCGACCCGAACCAGGTGGTCCGGTGGGCACCTGCCCCTATGCTCTGGGCATGGCACGACGACCCACCCCGCCGCGGGAACGACTGCTCGAAGCGGCCCGTGCAGAGTTCGCGGCCCGGGGCCTGGCCGGCGCCCGGGTCGACACCATCGCCCGCGACGCCGAGGCGAGCAAAGAGCGTCTCTACGCCCACTTCTCGACCAAGCGCGACCTCTTCGACGCGGCCCTCGGCGAGAGCATCGGGCGCTGGATCGCCGTCGTGCCGTTCGACGCCCACGACCTGCCGGGGTGGGCCAGCGCCCTCTACGACCACCTGGCCTCGAACCCCGACGACGCCCGCCTGCTGCTCTGGGGTCAGATCGAGGGCGTCGCCCTGCCGAGCCCCGGCGTGCTCGACCACGGCCAGCTCGAGGCGCGCCGCGACTCGGTGAGGGCCGCCCAGGACGCGGGCGACATCTCGTCGGGCTGGGACGCGGACGAGCTGCTGACGATGGTCTTCGGCGTGGTCCTGGCCTGGTTCGTCACCCCCGAGGCGACGAACCTGCACACCGGACCGCAGCAGCGTCGGTGCGACGTCGTGCGGCAGGCCGTCGCCCGCATCGTCGACCCGGGCTGAGGCCGGCAGGCGTCGTCCGTCCCGCCGGGAGTAGCGTCCCGGTGTGACCACGACCGAACCCAGACCCCCGCTCTCCCCCGACCTGCAGCGCGTCCTCGACAGCGTGCCCGACCCGGGCGGCGTCACGACGTCGGACGAGGTCTACGCGGCGACCGACGTCGATCTCGAGGGGTTCCTGGCCAAGCCGGCCCGCGCCTCCTCGTCCGACCTCGTGCCCGGCGTGCTCGTGCTGCACGACTGGATGGGCGTCATCGACCACGTCGAGGTGCGCGCGCAGATGCTCGCACGGCTCGGCTACGTCGCCCTCGCCGGCGACGTCTACGGGCAGGGCGTGCGCCCCTCGCCGCAGGAGGCCGCCGGTGAGGCGGGCAAGTACTACGGCGACGTGCCCCTGTTCCGCTCGCGGTTGCTCGCGAACCTCGAGCGACTGCGCGCCGAACCCGGCGTCGACCCCTCGCGGATCGTCGTGATGGGCTACTGCTTCGGCGGCTCGGGGGCGCTCGAGCTGGCACGCGCGGGTGCCGACGTCGCCGGCGTCGTGTCGTTCCACGGCGGACTGGGCACCGGCATGCCCGCCGAGAAGGGTGCCGTCACGGCCCCGCTGCTCGTCATGACGGGCGCGGCCGACCCGGTCGTCCCCGACGAGGCGGTCGTCGCCTTCGAGGACGAGATGCGTTCCGCCGAGGCACCCGACTGGCAGGTGCTGAGCTACAGCGGCGTCATGCACGCCTTCGCGGTGCCCGGGACCGACGCACCCGACCACGGCGCGCAGTACGACGCCCGGGCCGACCGCCGCTCGTGGCAACAGCTCGAGGCGTTCCTCGACGAGGTCTTCGCCTAGCCGCTCGCGCCGGCCCCGGTGTGCCCGGCGGGAGGCGCGGGTCGACCGGTCGAGGAGGCGCGGCCGAGGAGGCGCGGTGCCGGGACGCACGTCGCCCCGGCCCCGCAGGCGGTCAGAAGCCGGCGATGCGGGCGGTGCCCGCCCGTGCGAGGTCGCGCAACCGGACTGCCGTGACGATCGCCGCGTGGGCGGCCTCGGCCCCCTTGTCCTCCTTCGAGCCGGGAAGCCCGGCCCGGTCGAGGCCCTGCTGTTCGTCGTCGAGGGTGAGCACGCCGAAGCCGACCGGCTTGCCGGTGTCGAGGGTGACCCTGAGCAGGCCCGACGTGGCCGCGTCCGAGACGTACTCGAAGTGCGGCGTCCCGCCTCGGATGATCACGCCGAGCGCCACCACGGCGTCGGCCCCGGCCTCGAGGGCGGCCTTGGCGACGACGGGCAGCTCGAAGCTGCCGGGCACCCGGACGACGGTGGCCGTGGCCCCGAGGCGCTCGACGGTCGACAACGCACCGGCCAGCAGGCCGTCGCTGATGGTCTCGTGCCAGGTGCCGGCGACGATGGTCACGCGGACTCCCGTGCCGTCGACGTCGAGTTCGGTGGGTGCGCCTGCTCCGCTCATGCGGGGTCTCCTTCGGGGGTGCTGGGGGTGCTGGGGGTGCCGTGGGTGGTGTCGTCGTGGGTCGTGTCGTCGTGGGGTTCCGTCGCCGGCGCGTCGAGGTCGCGGTCGCCCAGCCAGCTGACGAGGTCCGCGATCGTGACGACGGGCACTCCCTCGCGGGCACCGAAGTCGAGCAGGGCCGGCAGGCGCATCATCTCGCCGTCGTCGCCCACGATCTCGCTGATGACCGCGACCGGTCGGAGGCCCGCGGCCTTCATCAGGTCGACGGACGCCTCGGTGTGTCCGTCGCGCTCGCGCACGCCGCCGGCTCGGGCCCGCAGCGGCAGGACGTGCCCCGGGCGGTGCAGGTCGTCACGGACGCTGGTCGCCGACGCGAGGGTCCGCAGGGTCGTCGCCCGGTCGGACGCGCTGATGCCCGTCGTCACGCCGGCCGCCGCGTCGACGCTGACCGTGTAAGCCGTGCCGCGGGCGTCCTCGTTGTGGGCGACCATGGGGGGCAGGTCGAGCCGGTCGGCGATCTCGTCGGTCATCGGCGCGCAGACGAAGCCCGACGACACCCGCACCGTCCAGGCGAGCCACTCGGGCGAGGCGAGCTCGGCCGAGAGCACGACGTCGCCCTCGTTCTCGCGGGACTCGTCGTCGACCACCACGACCGGTCGGCCCCGTCGCAGGTGCTCGAGGGCGAGCTCGATCGGCGCGGGGCGCGAGTCGACCCGCGCCTCCTCGGCCGGCGTCGACACGGTCACGAGCGCCCCGTCGCGACGGCGTCCACCGCGCCGGCGGTGCCCGCCGCGTCCACCGGGCCGACGTCCGACGTGCCGACGTCCGCCGCGCCGATGTCCGACGTGCCGGTCGTGCCCAGGGCGTCGAGCCGCAGCATGCGTCGCACGTGCCGGGCGAGCACGTCGGTCTCGACGTTGACGCGGTCGCCGACGGCCTTGCCGCCGAGGGTGGTCACGGCGAGGGTCTCGGGGATCAGGCTGACCTCGAACCATCCCGGCACGGCGCCGGGTTCGCTGATCGCGCTGACCGTCAGGCTCACGCCGTCGAGGGTGACCGACCCCTTGTCGACCAGCAGGGGTGCGAGGTCGTCGGCCAGGTCGAAGCGCACGCGGCGCCAGGCGTCGCCCTGTTCGATCTCGACGACGGCGGCCGTGCCGTCGACGTGACCCTGGACGATGTGGCCACCGAGGCGGTCGCCGACGCGCGCGGCGCGCTCGAGGTTGACCGCGGTGCCCGCCCCGAACGAGCCGACGGTGCTCATGGCGAGGGTCTGACGCATCACGTCGGCCGTGAAGGTGTCACCCTGCTGCGCGACGACGGTCAGGCAGACGCCGCTGACCGAGATCGAGTCGCCATGCGCGGCGTCGGCCAGGACGGCCGGGCCACGGACGGTCAGGCGGACGCTGTCGCCTTGGTCGTCGACGCGCTCGACGCGTCCGAGTTCTTCGACGAGTCCGGTGAACATCAGCGCACCGCCGTGGCCGTCGTGCCGTGCGGGCGTCGCGCCCCCACGGCTCGTGTGCGGCGCGTGCTCGCTGCCTGCGTGGTCATGTCGTCCTCCGGTCTGCCTGGCTCTGCCGAGGGCTCTCCGGGGGTGCGCGACGCGAGGGTCGGCATCGGCCCGGGGTCCGCGGACGGACGACCGGGCCCGCGCACCTCTCATCCGGACTATGACCGTCGGTACCGGAGTTCCACCGGTTCAACCGGGCCCTCACCTCTCGGTGACGACACGGGTCGCGGACTGTGACCGCCGGCTCAGATTTTCACTGACCCCGGAGCGCGTTGCTCTGTCGGCGACGATAGCACCGCCGCCCGGGCCGCCGCCGTCGTGTTCGGCGACGGCGTAGCGCGACGCGACGTGGACGACGCCACGAGATGGGCACGCCGCCAGGAGATGACGTGGCGCTGTGCCCACGTCGTAGCGCGGTGCCCACGTCGTGGCGCGGTGCCCACGTCGTGGCGCGGTGCCCACGTCGTGGCGCAAGGCCCACCCCGTGCTGCGGTTCCCACCCGCCGGCACGGCACGGCTCAGCCGACGACGAGCCCCAGATGTGCGGCCATCGTCGGGGCGAAGGTCGCGAGCTGCAGCTCGTCGATCGTCGCGCCCCGCAGGCCTTCGAAGCCGTCGATGCGCGAGAAGTCGCTCGTGCGCAGGTCGGTGTGCGACAAGGAGGCGCGGGTCACGTCGAGCGTGCCGATGCGGCAGTCGACGAGCGCGACCCGCAGGGCCTGCACCCCGCCGAGGTCGAGCTCGCCGATGGTGCACCCCTCGATCACGACGTCGGTCAGGCGGGCCCCGCGCAGGTTGAGGAAGTCGATCTTGCCGCCGACCAGGTGCACCGACCGCAGTTCGGCGTCGAACAGCTCGGCCGATCCCCACCGCGGCCGCTCGACCCGCACGTCGCGCCAGGTGCTGCGCGACGCGGCGAGCTCGGGCGCGAACGAGTCGGTCAGCACCGACTCGACCAACCGGGCGCCGCGCAGGCGGGCCGACCCGAGCCGGGGCGACTCGAAGACGCACTCGGTGAACTCGGCCCCCTCGAGGTCGCGGTCGGTGAGGTCGGCGTCGACGTACCGCTCGAGCTCTCGACTGTCGCGCGGCCCGAGCAGGTCGGTGCCGAGGTCGACGAGGCCCTGCGGATCGACCGGGTCGAGCCGCGGGGCGTCGGTGCCGCCCGGGGTCGCGGGGCGGGACGACGAGGGGCGGCGCGGCGGGGTCATGCGTCGAGGCTAGCGGCGGGGTGCGACACGACCCGCGCCGCCTCGGCCGCCCGCCGTCAGCCGTCCGCCGTCCGCCGTCAGCACTCGATGACGTTGACCGCGAGGCCGGCGCGGCTGGTCTCTTTGTAGCTGTCCTTCATGTCGCGTCCGGTCTGGCGCATCGTCTCGATGACGGTGTCGAGGCTGACGACGTGGCTGCCGTCGCCCAGCAGGGCCATGCGGGTCGCGGCGACCGCCGTGCCCGCCGCGATGGCGTTGCGCTCGATGCACGGCACCTGCACGAAGCCCCCGACGGGGTCGCAGGTGAGGCCGAGGTGGTGCTCCATGGCGATCTCGGCGGCGTTCTCGACCTGGCGGGGCGTGCCGCCGAGAAGGGCCGTCAGGGCGCCCGCGGCCATCGACGCGGCCGACCCGACCTCGCCCTGGCAGCCGGCCTCGGCCCCCGAAATCGAGGCGTTGCGCTTGTAGAGCGACCCGATCGCCGAGGCGGTCAGCAGGTAGGTGCGGGCGAGCTCGTCGTCGGTCGCCCCGTGGAACCTCATCGCGTAGTAGGCCACGGCCGGGATGATGCCCGCGGCGCCGTTGGTCGGCGCCGTGACGACGCGTCCGCCGCCGGCGTTCTCTTCGTTCACGGCCATGGCGTAGGCCTGCAGCCACTGAGCGGGCAGGTCGGAGGCCAGCAGCGAGGAGGCGCGGCCCCGGTCGATCGCGGAGCCACCGAGCGCGAAGGCGGTCGCCCGCTCGTCTTGCTGACGCAGCATGGTGGCGAACTGCCGGGCGCGACGGGGCACCTTCATCCAGCCCGGCAGGACGCCGGTGGCCTCGAGCCCGGCGTCGACGCAGGCGCGCATCGCGGACCAGCGGTCGTCGAGGCCCGCCGCGGCGGCGGCCTCGCCGTGCAGCGCGACCTCGTTGCGCCAGGCGAGCTCGGCGATCGATACGCCCTCGGCGTCGCAGAGGCGCAGCAGGTCGTCGGCGTCGGTGAAGGCGAAGGGCGCCTCGGCGGTGGGCACGGCCTGCTCGTCGTCGCCGTCGCGCACGACGAAGCCGCCGCCGACCGAGAAGTAGACCTCGCGGGCCAGGCTGTCGCCCGCGGCGTCGTAGGCCTCGACGCTCATCGCGTTGGGGTGGCGTGGCATGCGGGTGAGCGGCGCCATGCGCAGGTCGTTCGGGGCGAAGGCGATCTGGTGACGACCGAGCAGCCGCAGGCCGCCCCCCAGCTCGACCGCCTGCTGCATGCCCGAGACGACCTGCGGGTCGCACGTCTCGGGCTGCATGCCCGCGAGCCCGGCGAGCACGGCCGAGGGGGTGCCGTGGCCGAGGCCCGTGGCGGCGAGCGAGCCGTAGAGCACGGCCTCGACGCGGGTGACGTCGGCCAGGTGACCCCCGGCCTCGACGCCGAGCAGGAACTCGCGGGCGGCCCGCATGGGGCCGACCGTGTGCGAGCTCGACGGCCCGATGCCGATCGAGAAGAGATCGAGAGCCGAGACGTGGTCGGTCACGTGCCACCTGCCTTCCGGGTACGCGACCACGGTACCCGCTGCCGCCGACGGTCAGGGGCCGGGGACGCCGAGGAGGCGCGGGTCGCCTCAGTCGGGACGCCCCACCTCGCGTGCCCGCTCGGCCATCGCGCCCGACATCCCCTCGAGGAACCGCCGGACGGTCTCGAGCTCGCCCTCGTCGAACCCGGACATGACGCGGTCGCTCATCACCCCGAGCGGTCCGAAGAAGGCCCCCGCGACCTCGCGGGCGCGGTCCGAGTACCGCACGAGCACCCGACGCCGGTCGGCGTCGTCGCGGCCGCGTTGAACGTGGCCGACCTTCTCGAGCCGGTCGATCACGCCGGTGGCCGCGCCCGAGGTGACGCCGAGCAACTCGCCGAGCCCCCCGGCCGTCACGGGGTCGCCGTCGCGTTCGGCCTGCATGACGTGCAGCAACGCCTCGAGGTCGATGTGGCCGAGGCCGTGCTGCGCGGCGAAGGCCTGGGCGACCTTCTGCGACTCGGTGGTCAGGCGCTGCATGTGGGTGACGATCTCGTCGGCCTGCGGAGAGCGGGCGGGACGAGCGGTCGCGGCCGTGGGAGCCGGGTCTGTCGGGGTGGGCATGGGACCTCCTGCCCCACGATTCTGGTGGATGCCCCGGTGATCTGCAATACTCTTAGCTCCTAAGACATTCAGCAACTGAAGGATCACCATGCGCACCCTCGCCCGCATCGTCAGCGGCCACCGCACCGCCTGGGCCGTGCTCGCGGCCACGGCCGTGGCCGTCACCCTGCTCTTCGCCGTCCTGCCGACGAGCGAGGGCGACGCCGCGCCGCCGTCGGGCGTCCCCGACACGAGCCAGTCGGCCGAGGTGACCGAGTTGCTCAGGCAGTTCCCGAGTGCCGACACGACCGTCGGCATCGTGGTCTTCACCCACGGCGGCGAGCGCCTCGACGCCGCCGACCTCTCCGCCGTCGACGGGCGGGCCGCCGCCCTGGCCGAGCTGTCCACCACGCCCCGGGCCGTCACGCCTCAGGTCAGCGACGACGGCACGGCGGCGCTCGTCGCCGTCCCGCTCGACGCCGCGACGACCGACGACGACGTCGCGGGCACCGCCACGGCCCTCCGTGACGCCGCCTCGGCCGACCTGCCCTCGGGGCTCGACGCCCTGCTCACCGGCCCGGTCGGGTTCCAGGACGACGTCGCGAACTCGTTCGCCGGGGCGGACGTCCGACTGTTGCTCGTGACCGTCGTCGTCGTGGCCGTGCTGTTGATCGTCACCTACCGCAGCCCGGTGCTCTGGATCGTGCCGCTCGTTGTGGTCGGCGCGGCCGACGCCCTGGCCGGTCGCGTCGCCGCCGCGGTGGCTGAGCCCCTCGGCATCTCGCTCGACGCCTCGATCTCGGGCATCCTCTCGGTGCTCGTGTTCGGCGCCGGCACCAACTACGCCCTGCTGCTCGTGGCCCGGTACCGCGAAGAACTGCTGCGTCAGCCCGACCGCCACCGAGCCATGCGCACGGCCATGACGAGCGCAGGCCCGGCCATCGCGGCCAGCGGCGGCACGGTAGCGCTCAGCCTCCTGACCCTGCTGCTGGCCTCCCTCTCGGGCAACCGCGCCCTCGGGCTGGCCTGCGCCGTGGGCGTCGTCGTCGCGATCGTCTTCGCCCTGGTCGCGCTGCCGGCGGCACTCGTGGTCTGCGGTCGCGGGCTGTTCTGGCCTTTCGTGCCCCGCGCCTCCTCGTCCGAGGCGGCCGACGCGGGCGACGCGGCCGACGCGGACCGGACGCCCCACGCCACCGCAGGAGGCGCGCCCCACCACGCGGCACCGCGGCGCGGGTTCTGGGACCGCCTCGGGCGCGGCGTCCGACGTCGTCCGGCGATCGTGGCCGTGTCGGCCGTCGCGGGCGTCGGGGTGCTGTGCCTCGGCCTGAGCGGGTACGCCGTCGGCCTCTCGCAGACCGACCAGCTGCTCGGCGACCCCGACTCGGTCGTCGCGCAGCGGGTGATCGACGAGTCGTTCTCGGCGGGCCTGACCAGCAGGACGACCGTGCTCGCTCCCTCGGCCGTCGCCGACGAGGCGACCGCCCTGGCGTCCGGCACCGAGGGCGTCGACACGGCCACGGCCGGTGAGACCGCCGGCGGGCTGACCCGCGTCGACCTGCAGCTGTCCGCCGAGCCCGAGAGCGACGCCGCGTTCGCGACGATCGAGCGCCTGCGCACCGGGTACGCCGACGCCGGTGGGCGACTCGCCGACGCACTCGTCGGCGGCAGCGACGCCACGGCCTACGACACCAAGGTCGCGGCGCAGGCCGACGTCGACCTGATCGCGCCGATCATCCTCGCGATCGTCTTCGCGATCCTGGCCCTGCTGCTGCGGTCGCTGGTGGCCCCCGTGCTGCTGATCGCCTCGGTGCTCGCGACGTTCTTCGCGAGCCTCGGGGCGTCGACCTGGCTGTTCCAGAACGTGCTGGGGTTCCCGGCGGTCGACACGGCGGTGACGCTGTACGCCTTCTTGTTCCTGGTCGCGCTCGGGGTGGACTACAACATCTTCCTCACCACGCGGGCCCGCGAGGAGGGCCTCGTCCACGGCACCCGTGAGGGCATGGTGCGGGCCCTCTCGTCGACGGGCGCCGTCATCACGAGCGCGGGGGTGCTGCTCGCGGCCGTCTTCGCCGTGCTCGGCGTGCTGCCGGTCGTGGCGCTGACGCAGGTCGGCGTGATCGTCTGCATCGGCGTGTTGCTCGACACCCTCGTGGTCCGGACCGTGCTCGTGCCCGCTCTGGTGTTCCTCACCGGGGACGCGTTCTGGTGGCCGGGTCGCCGGCCGTCCCGTCAGCCGCAGGCGCCCCAGAGCCCGGTGCGCGAGGCCTCGGCCGACGCCTCGGCCGCGACGAACCGGTCGCGGTAGCGGTAGGCGTCGTCGTAGGTGTCCTCGCGCCCGTACCCACCGGCGACGAGCCGCTCGTTCAGCATCGTGCCGTCGGGCGACCAGACGTAGCGCAGCAGTCGGTCGTAGCGGTCGGCGTCCCCCTGCGAGGCGTCGGCCTCGAGCCAGACGGTCGCCCCCTCGGGCAGGGCGGACGTCGTGAACGAACTCGCCTCGGGGCCGAAGCAGTCGACCGGGGCGTCGGGCTTCACCGTCTCGGGGGTGTCGACGCCGATCAGGCGGATGCGCTCGCGCTGCCCCGCCACCGTGACGACCACGGTGTCGCCGTCGACCACGCGGTCGACCACGGCCTCGACGCTGCCGGCCGGGACGCTCGTGGGCACGGGGGCCGCACCCGCGCCTCCTGCGCCTGCGTCACCGGCGCCGCCGCCCGCCTCGCCACCGAGGAGGCGCGGGAACGCCACCAGGACGGCCCCCGCCACCAGCACCACGACGAGCCAGGCCAGTCGTCGCGGC
This sequence comes from Frigoribacterium sp. VKM Ac-1396, assembly GCF_015350895.1. Classification (NCBI taxonomy): domain Bacteria; kingdom Bacillati; phylum Actinomycetota; class Actinomycetes; order Micrococcales; family Microbacteriaceae; genus Frigoribacterium; species Frigoribacterium sp. VKM Ac-1396. The sequence goes on from NZ_JADKSD010000001.1 coordinate 1,229,087, forward strand.
GTCATGCGGCGGCTGGTCGGCCGCCCGGGTCGACGCGCGCTCACTCGGCGAGCCGCGTGCCGCGGAGCTCGGGCAGCAGGGTCGCCGCGACGGCCCCCACGACGAAGACCGCGCCGAACACGACGAACAGGGTGGGCGGGCCGCCGAGGGTGATCAGCGGCGGCACCGACAGCGGGGCCGCGATCGAGGCGATGCGACCCACCCCCGCGGCCCAGCCCGCCCCCGTGCCCCGCAACGCCGTCGGGTAGAGCTCGGGCGTCACGGCGTAGAGCGCGCCCCACGCGCCGAGGTTGAAGAACGACAGGGCCATGCCGGCGACGAGGATCTGCGCGACGCTGCCGCTGACGGCACCGAAGCCGAAAGCCACGGCCGCGACGGCCGACCCGAGCAAGAACGTCGCGAGCGTGCCCCGGCGGCCCCACCGCTCGATCAGCCAGGCCGAGGCCGCGTAGCCCGGCAGCTGTGCCAGCGTGATGATCAGGACGTACTCGAACGACCGCACGAGCGGGAACCCGGCGGCCACGAGCAGCGACGGCAACCAGACGAAGGCGCCGTAGTACGAGAAGTTGGTCATGAACCAGACGACCCAGATCGCGACCGTGCGACGCGTCATGCCGGCACCGAACAACCGACCGACGGAGGCGCGGGCCGGCTTCTCGACGACCCGCGCCTCCTCGGCCGGGGCGGTCGGGGCGGCGACGCCGGCGGCCTCCTCGAAGGCGCGGACGGTGCGCTCGGCCTCGTCGTGGCGCCCCCGGGACTCGAGGAACCGCACGGACTCGGGCATCTTGAGCCGCACGAAGACGGCGTAGAGCGCCGGTGCCGCACCAATCAGCAGGGCCCAGCGCCAGCCGTCGTCGCTCGTCGGGATCACGAGGTAGCCGACGAGCGCGGCCGCGATCGAGCCGACGGCCCAGAACGCCTCGAGCAGCACGACGACCCGCCCGCGGATGCGCCTCGGCGAGAACTCGCTGACCAGGGTCGACGCCACCGGCAGCTCGGACCCGAGCCCGAGGCCGACCACGAACCGCAGCACGAGCAGCACGCCCACTGACCACGACAGCGCCGACAGCCCGGTGGCGAGTCCGTAGAGCAGCAGGGTCAGGGCGAAGACGGTCTTGCGACCCATCCGGTCCGCCAGCGAACCGCCGAGCGCCGCGCCGATCGCCATGCCCGCGAAGCCCGCCGAAGCGACCCAGGCGAGCTGGCCGGCCTGGTCGCTCCACACGGTCGCCAGCTGGGCGATGACGAACGAGAGCAGCCCGACGTCGAGGGCGTCGAGCGCCCAGCCGATGCCCGAGCCGGCGAGCAGACGGCGGTGCTTCGAGGTGAACGGCAGCTCGTCGAGGCGCTCGCTGCGCGTCGGGGCGACCGGGGTCGAGGTGGGCGCGGGGGTCATCGGGGCCTGTCGTCTCGGCGTGTCGTCGGGGTCGGGCGGGAGGTGGGGGCGAGGTCGCGGCCGACGAAGTCGGCGTACTCCGCCACTCGTCGCTCGAGGCGTCGGCGTGTGCGGACGCCCCACGGTACCCAGGCGTCGAGCTCGACCGCGACCGTGTGACGCGTCAGGGTGCGACGCCAGGTGCCGACGACGCGGCCGTCGACGACGACCGCCGGCAGGAACAGCCCGTTCGACGCGGGCACCAGGCGGGCGACGTCGGACGCCCGGAGCGAGGCGGACCGGTCGCCGTAGCCGAGCAGCAGCTCGTCGAACGGGGGCAGGAGGCGCGGCTCGTCGCGCGCGGACGGCACCGCCCCCGCGTCGCCCCAGGTCAGGTGCTCGACGCCGCCGACGGTGGTCCGCTCGACGTCGGCCGCGAGGTCGACCGCCCGTCGGGCCTCGGCGAGGGTGAGGCCGCCCCACCAGGCCAGGTCGCGCGCGGTGGCCGGCCCACGATGCGCGAGGTACCGGTGGGCGTACTCGGCGAGGGCCTCGTCCCTGTCGTCGATGCGACGGGCGTCCGGCACCCACTCGTCGAGCAGGGCGAAGGTCTGCTCGGTGCCGCGCGGGGCGCCGAAGACGATCACGCCCGTGCCGGCGAGCCACCGCAGCAGGTGCGAGCCCCGTTCGCCCGCCGTGCCGACGCCGGCCTCCGAGATCGCCCGGAGCAGGTCGGGTCGTGACGCCGGCGCCCGCCCGGTGAGCGCGGCGAGCATCGCCTCCCGTGCCGCCCCGAAGTCGGCGGGCTCGAGGCAGACGCGTCGCCAGAGCCCCTGCGAGGCCTGCAGCGAGCGGGGCGCGAGCAACGCGGTCACCCAGCGGACGTCGTGGGCGGCCACGAACATCAGCGTGCCCCGGGCGGGCCAGGTGCGGACCACCTCGCGGCGCTCGAGGGCCGCACGCACGTCCGCTTCACGGGAGCCCGGGGTCCGGAGGCCGAGGGCGAACAGGCCGCCCGCGAAGTCCTGCGCCTGCGTGCCGAGCATCGCGGCGGCCGCCTCGGCGACGGTCGCGTGCCCGGGGGCGCCGAGGCGTTGCGCCGCCGCCCGGGCCCGCGCGAGGGCGGCCGACGCGGCGGGGTCGGCGGACGCGTCGTGGGGCACGTCGGGGGTGGACGAGCCGTGACCGGACATGCCCGCAGTGTAGGAGCCGTGAAGATCGGTGCCGCTACAGACACCGGGCCCACCGCACCGTAGCCTCGGGCGGACCGGATCATCGCGGTCCGCGACGGAGGCACCACCATGGCAGAGAAATCAGCGAAAAAAGGCACCGCGAAGGTGGCTGTGCGCTCCTTGAAGGAGAAGCGCGCCGACAAGAAGGCCAAGGGAGCGACGGGCAGCCACTCGGAAGACATCGTCTCGAACGTCAAGAAGCGCTGACGCACGACGTCCCCGAAGGGGCGCCGCCCTCGACGCCGGTCCGACCGGTCGCGAGGCGGCGCCCCTTCGTCGTGTGACGGACCGGGAGTGACAGGAAGCCCACAGCTGACATAACCTCGGAGCCGTGGCCCGCGTCAGGGGTGGGCCCAGAGGGACGACGACATGGTCGACAGGCGCATCAGGGCGTGGGCGGCGACGGGGGTGACGGTCGTCATGGCCGGTGCCCTGGCACTCGGAGGCGCGACGAGCGCCTCCGCCGCCGGTCCGGGAACGGTCGGCTGGGCCGACTTCACCGTCGACGGGACGGCTCGGGCCTACACCGGCACGATGACGCTGCCGGGGGACTTCCCCCAGGCGACGTTCACCTCGACCTCGCGCCAGGCGACGATCCCCAGCGGGTCGAGCACCTGGCAGGGCACGGGCACGCCCGTCGGCGCCGAGTACGACTCGAGCCGAGGACGCCCGTACCTCAACCTCCGCCCCACGCAGGACTCCCCCACGGCTGCCGCCGCGTCGGTGACGACGTACACCTTCGACCGCGCCACCCCCGCGAGCGACTGGTCGTTCGTGCTGGGCGACGTCGACGCCGACCAGGTCACCGTGTCGGCCACCGGCGCCGACGGTGCGGCCGTGCCGGCCGACACCCTCGGGTTCCAGAGCACCTACAACTACTGCCGCACCGCCGGCGGCCCGTCGTGCGACGCGGCCGGCCTGCGCGACGTGCCCTCGTGGAACGCCACGACGGGCGTGCTGACCGGCAACGCGGCTGCAGCCGACACCGAAGGCGCCGCCGCGTGGTTCAGCCCCACCGTGCCGCTGACGACGCTCACCTTCACGTACCAGCAGCGGGCCGGGTTCCCGGTGTACCAGACCTGGTTCGTGACCAAGACGTTCACGGCGAGCGGTGTCGTGACCAACGACGACGCGGCCTACCCGGGTGCCGTCGTGACGGTCGTCGACCCGGCCACCGGAGAGACCGTCGGGACGACCACCACGGTCGGGCCCGACGGCAGCTGGTCGGTCGCCGGCCTCGTCTCGGGCACCCCGTACGAGGTCAGCGTGACCCCGCCGGACGGGGCGACCGCCCTGCCCGCCGTGCCCTTCACGATCACCGACGACGACTCGCCGGGCCTGGACTTCGCCTTCACGGGCGCCCCGGCCCCGGCCGCGACCGCTCCCTTGACCGTCACGGTCCAGGAGGCCGACGGCACGCCGGTCGCCGACCGCCCCGTGAGCATCGTCGTCCCCGGCCAGCTCGACCCCGTCGCGAGCGGGACGACCGGTGCCGACGGCTCCGTCACCTTCGAGGGCCTCGACCCGGCCGTCGACTACAGCGTGGTCGACGAGGTGACCGGCATCGCCCGAGGCCCCATCACCACCACCACGGGAGCCGACATCGTCCTGCCGGCGACCGTCGAGATCACCACGAACATCGTCGAGCCCGACGGTTCCGCCCCGACCGAGGGCTCGATCGTGGACATCGTGCCGGTCGGCGAGACCACGCCCGTCGCCAGCGTCGAGACCGACGCGACCGGTGGCTTCACCGCCGGCGGTCTCGTCCCCGGTGAGGAGTACGACGTCGTCCTGAACGAGGACGTCGACTCGGCCGTCACCATCACCGCCCCCGCCACGAGCGGCATCATCCCTCCGATCGAGATCGCGGCCCCTGCGACCGTGTCGGTCGAGGGCACCGTCGTGAACTCCGACGGCACGTCCGCCGCGGGACTGCAGTTGCAGGTGATCGAGGCCGATGCCACCGAGCCGGAGCCCGTCGCCACCCCGGTGACCGACGCGGCCGGCGTCTACCGTGCCGAGGGCCTCGTCCCCGGGACCGGCTACGGGGTCGTCCTCGACGGCGAGGTGGTGGGCACGTTCACGGCTCCGTTCGCCGACGGGACCGTCCCCACCATCACCCTCGCCGCGCCTCCCGTGGTGACTCCGGTACCCGACCCCGAGCCGACCCCCGACCCGACCGTCACGCCGGCTCCCGTCGTGCCGGCAGCTGGCGGCCAGGGCACGGGCGGCACGGGCACCGGCGGCTCGGGCCGACCGCTCGCCTACACGGGCAGCGAGCCGGGCCTGCCGCTCGGCGTCGCGGCGGCCGCCCTGGCCCTCGGCCTCGCGCTCGTCACCGGCTCGGCCGTCACCCGTCGCCGGGCGGGGCGCCGCTGACCGCGGCGGCCCCCGGGGCCTGACCCCACGAGGCAGAGGAGGCGCGGTGTCCGTTCGACGGGCACCGCGCCTCCTGCGGTCCGGGCGCCCTCGCGCCACGGGTCGTCGGGCCTGGGTCGTCGACCGGTGCGAGGGAGTTGGCTCGGGCCATGAAGAACACCACACTCGGCCAGGTCGACGGCGGACTCGCCGTCGGCCGTCTCGGCCTCGGCCTCATGGGCATGTCCGCCTTCTACACCGGCAACAGCACCGACGACGACGAGTCGGTGCGCGTCATCCACCGCGCGCTCGACGTCGGCGTCACCCTGCTCGACACCGCCGACATGTACGGCCCGCACACGAACGAGCAGTTGCTCGGCCGCGCCCTCAAGGGGCGTCGCGACCAGGCCGTCGTCGCCACGAAGTTCGGCAACGTCACCGACCCCGAGGCGCGCGCGGAGCGTGCCGTCGACGGCCGACCCGAGTACGTGCGCCGCTCGGTGGACGGCTCGCTGAAGCGCCTCGGCATCGACCACATCGACGTCTACTACCAGCACCGGGTCGACCCCCAGGTGCCGATCGAGGAGACCGTCGGCGCGATGGGCGAACTCGTCACCGCCGGCAAGGTGCGGTACCTCGGGCTGTCCGAGGCCGCTCCCGAGACCATCCGCCGCGCGCACGCCACGCACCCGATCACCGCCCTGCAGACCGAGTGGTCGCTCTGGAGCCGCGAACCCGAGGCCGAGATCCTGCCCACGGTCCGTGAGCTCGGCATCGGCTTCGTGCCGTACTCGCCGCTCGGCCGGGGGTTCCTCACCGGCACCATCCGCTCGGTCGACGAGCTCGCCGAGGACGACTTCCGTCGCTTCGCGCCGAGGTTCTCGGGTGACAACCTGCAGGCCAACGTCCGCATCGTGCAGCAGGTCGACGAGGTCGCCCGGGCCGTCGGCGCCACGCCCGGGCAGGTCGCGCTCGCCTGGCTGCTCGCGAAGGGCGAGGGCATCGTCCCGATCCCCGGTACCAAGCGGCGTGCCTACCTCGACGAGAACGTCGCCGCCGACGACGTCGTGCTCGACGCCGAGCAGATGCACCAGCTCGACGACGTGGCGGCACCGCAGGGCGCCCGCTACGCCGACATGTCGACGGTCGACAAGTAGGCCGCCGGCACCACACCGTCGAGTGGACGGGACACCGCGGCAGGTCGTGGTGTCCCGTCCACTCGGCGGTTCGGGGCGATCTCGGAACGGGTGGGGGGCCAGGCCGAGGAGGCGCGGGTACGGTCGAGCGATGGACGACGTGATCAGACGCCAGGCCCTCGTGCACGGCTCGGTGCAGGGCGTGGGTTTCCGTTTCTCGACCGAGGGCGAGGCCGACCGGCTCGAGGTCGGCGGGTTCGTCCGCAACCGGCCCGACGGGACCGTCGAGGTCGAGGTCGAGGGGCGACCCGACCGCGTGGCGCTGCTGCTCGAGTGGCTGCGCGAGGGGCCCCGCGGGGCACGGGTCCACCGCGTCGACGTGAGCGAGATCGAGCCGGTGGGCGAGAGCGCGTTCGAGACGCGTCGCTGAGGCCGTGACGCCGCGCGCGGCGGTCGTCGACACCGGGGACGGACGAGACCCGGCCCGGACGCTCGCACACACCCGACAGTGTGGAGTGCCCGGACCGGGCGTTCAAGGGTAACCGTTCGGAGGCCGGGTCGGATCATCCGGACCGGTTCGGTCGGTCACCTCACATCCGCCTGCCCGGTGACGTCTACGGGATGAGTACCATCGCCGAGAGCCAGGAGGGCACCGTGAGCGTCCACACCACCGTCGACACCGTCGGCTCGCTGACCGTCGTGGGCGGCGAGACGGGGCTCGTCGGCGTCTACTTCGACGAGCACCGCCACCTGCCCGACCCGTCGGGTTTCGGGCCGGTCTCGTACGACGGCGTCGGGCTGAGCGACTTCGCCGAGGTCCGCCGCCAGCTGGGCGAGTACTTCGTCGGCGCACGCCGCACCTTCGACCTGCCGCTGGCCCCTCGTGGCAACGACTTCCCGCACCGCGTGTGGGCGCTGCTGCGGGACATCCCCTACGGCGAGACCCGCAGCTACGGGCAGCTCGCCACCTTGCTGGGCGGCGTGGGGCTGGCCCGAGCGGTCGGCGCCGCCAACGGGCTGAACCCGCTGAGCATCGTCGTGCCCTGTCACCGCGTGGTCGGGTCGGGCGGGGCCCTCGTCGGCTACGCGGGTGGCCTCGACCGCAAGCGGTTCTTGCTCGGGCTCGAGGCCGCCCAGCCGTCGGGCCCCGAGACCGGCCGGCTGTTCTGACGTGGAACCCTTCGAGCGCGTGGTGGCCCGGCACGGTCGCACCGTGTGGCGCGTCTGCCGGGCGGTCCTCGACGAGCACGACGCCGACGACGCCTGGAGCGAGACCTTCGTCGCGGCTCTCGTCGCCTACGCGTCGTTGCCCCCGTCGACGAACGTCGAGGCGTGGCTGGTGACCGTCGCGCACCGCAAGGCGATCGACGTGTTGCGGGCGCGGGAGCGGCACCCGAGACCGGTCGAGACGGTGCCCGAACCGCCGCCCGCGCCTCCTCACGACGAGGCGATCGCACGCACCGACGAACTCGACGCGGCGCTCCGCGGCCTGCCGCCGGGGCAGCGACGCGCCGTGGTCTACCACCACCTCGTCGGGCTCTCGCACCGCGAGGTCGCCGAGGTGACCGGCATCAGCGCGGACGCGGCGCGTCGGGCCTCCGCGGACGGGATCGCCGCCCTGCGACGCCTGCTGCGCGGCCCGACCGTCCGCCCACCGGCCGTCCGTCCATCGGCCGCGGCACCGCCGGCCGCGGCGTCGCCGGCCGCAGGTCGGGGCCGTGGCGCGACCCGCACCTCCACCCCGACCCCGACCCCGACCTCCGAGCCGAAGGGCGTCCGATGACCGCCACCCCCGCCGACGCCGACGCCGACGCGACGCGCGACCTGCTGGTCGGCCTCGACCCGGCCGACGGCCACCTCGCCGCCCTGCACGCCCGCTTCGCGGCGGCCGCGCTCGACGCCGGGGCGGTGGACGTCGCCTACCGGACCCTCGACTCGCCGGTGGGGCGACTGCTCGTCTGCGCGACCGACGTCGGGGTGCTGCGGGTGGCCTTCGAGCTCGAGGGCCACGAGTCGGTGCTCGACCGTCTCGCCGCGACCGTCAGCCCGCGCCTCGTCGAGGCACCGTCCCGGCTCGACGCCGCGGCACGAGAGCTCGACGAGTACTTCCGCGGCGAGCGCCGATCGTTCGACCTGCCGCTCGACCGGCGGCTGTCGAAGGGGTTCCAGCGGACCGTGCTCGAGCACCTGCCCGACATCGGCTACGGCTCGACGGCGAGCTACGCGGCCGTCGCCCTCGCGTCGGGCAGCCCGAGGGCGGTGCGGGCGGTGGGCACGGCGTGCGCGACCAACCCGCTGCCGGTCGTCGTGCCCTGCCACCGGGTGGTGCGGAGCGACGGGACGGCGGGCAACTACCGTGGGGGCATGGCGGCGAAGCAGATCCTGATCGAGCTCGAGGCACGCGCGTGAGCGACGTCGCGTCGGGGGGTGACGCCGGCACCAAGCCGGGCACCGGCACCGGCCTCGCGGGCGCGGGCGTCGTGGTCGGCGACGACGGGTTGGCCCGCCCGGTCTGGGCGTCGACCGACCCGCTGCTGCGCGACTACTACGACACCGAGTGGGGCCTGCCGGTCCGCGACGAGCGGGGCCTGTTCGAGCGGTTGAGCCTCGAGGCGTTCCAGTCGGGGCTGTCGTGGGCGACGATCCTGCGCAAGCGCCCTGCCTTCCGGGCCGCGTTCGCCGACTTCGACCCCGAGGTCGTCTCGCGTTTCGACGACGACGACCGGGCCCGGCTGATGGCCGACGCGGGCATCGTGCGCAACCGGCTCAAGGTCGACGCGACGATCCGCAACGCCCGGGCGACGCTCGACCTGCGGGCGGACGGCGGTCTCGTCGACCTCGTCTGGTCGTTCCGGCCGGCCGAGACCCCCCGGCCGCGCACGATGGCCGAGGTGCCGACGACCTCGCTCGAGTCGATCGCCCTGTCGAAGGCCCTCAAGGCGAAGGGGTTCACCTTCGTGGGGCCGACCACCATGCACGCGCTGATGGAGGCCGCCGGGGTCGTCGACACGCACCTCGTCGACAGCCACCGTCGCGGGTCGTCCGGGGTGTGGGGTGACGACGGTCGACCCGTGGCGGGCGGCGGTGCTGCGGACGGCGGTGGCCGGGTGGCCGGCGGCGGCCGGGCGGCCGGGTCGTGACGACGGACTCGCCCGAGGCGGTGCCGCCGCGCGGCACGCCGGCCTCGCGGTTCACGGTCGAACCCGTCGGCGCCTGGGACCACGCGCACGCCGTGGGGTTGCTGGCCGCGCACAGCGTGCCGGGGACCGAAGCCACCGACATCGGTGCGGCGACGCACGCGCGACTGGTCGAGCTGGGCTCGGGGACCGCGCGCGCCTCCTACCGGCTCGACCTGTCGTTCGCGTCGACCAGGGTCGACGTGACGGTGACCGGGCCCGACGGCGTGCTGCCGACGGAGGCGACGGCCGACGAGGCGTCACGGGTCGTCCGCGACTGGCTCGACCTCGACGCCGACCTCGACGACGTCGAGCGGGGCTTCGCCGACGACCCGGTACTCGGTCCGCTCGTCGCGGCGCGGCCGGGCATCCGCGTGACGGGCAACCCCGACGGGTTCGAGACGTCCGTCATGACCGTGCTGGGGCAGCAGGTCTCGCTCGCCGCGGCCCGCACCTTCACCGGCCGGCTCGTCGCGGCCTACGGCGAGCCGATCGCGGGGACGGGCCTCACGAGGTTCCCCCGGGCCGACCGGCTGGCGGCCGCCGACGTCGACGAGCTGCGGGCGGCCGTCGGGGTGACGAACAGCCGGGCGCGCACGATCCACGCCCTGGCCGAGGTCGTCGCCGGAGGCCTCGTGATCGCGCCCGACGTCGACCACGCCGACGCGCGCCGACGCCTGCTCGCCGTGCCGGGCATCGGCCCGTGGACCGTGGAGTACCTCGCCGTCCGCGCCCTCGGCGACCGCGACGCCTGGCCCGCGGGCGACCTCGTGCTGCGCCGCGTGATGGGCGGCCTCACGACGAAGCAGGCCGAGGTCGCCGGCGCGGCCTGGTCGCCGTGGCGCGCCTACGCCCTGTTCCACCTCTGGGCCGCGGTGCTGCCGACCGCGCCGTGACGTGCGCCGCACCGCCCGTCGTGACTCGGGCTGCCTGCTCGACGGGTGCCGCCCGAGCCGTCGCCCCCGACCGGACGAGGAGGCGCGCTGCGCCTAACCTCGGAGGCCCACCACGAGAGGACTCACGATGAGCGAGGCCCGCACGAATCCCGACCCGCACGATCCGGCCGACGAACTCGGCCACGGCGACGCGCTCGACCAGGCGGCCGTCGAGGCCGCCGCGATCGAGACGCACCGGGCCGCCCACCCGTCGGGCCCGACCGACACCCAGGGCGAGCCCGCCGGCGCGGACGACGCGACGCCCGACGGCGACGTCACGCAGCCGCTCGGCGGCAGCCACTCGGGCGAGGACGGCTACGTCGCTGTCAGCCCCGGGGGCGTCTCGGGCGAGCAGGACGCCGCGCTCGCGCTCGACGACGAGGACCCGCACTCGGCCGACCCCGAGGCGAACGCCCACCGTGGCGACATCGGCGCGAACCGCGGCGGCAGCGGCGGCCGCTGACCCCGGTGTGAGACCCCTGGAAATCGCCGAGACCCCTGTGCGCGCGCCGGGGTCTCGGCGGCTTCGTGGGGTCTGGGCGGCGACGGGGTGGTGCATGCTGGTGGGGATGACTGACACGCGCCCCCACCTCGACGACTTCGCCCGGTTCATCCAGGCCTCGCCCTCGTCCTTCCACGCCGCAGCCGAGGCCGCCCGCCGGCTCGACGACGCCGGATTCACCGCCCTCGACGAGACCGCGGAGTGGCCCACCGGCCCGGGTCGACGTTACGTCGTGCGCGACGGTGCGGTCATCGCCTGGATCGAACCGGCCACCGCGACGGCCACGACGCCGTTCCGCGTGGTCGGGGCGCACACCGACTCCCCCGGCTTCAAGCTGAAGCCCAAGCCGACCACCGGCACCCGCGGGTGGCTGCAGGCCGGCGTCGAGGTCTACGGCGGGCCGCTGTTCAACTCGTGGCTCGACCGCGACCTCGAGTTCGCCGGTCGGCTGGTCACCCGCAGCGGCGAGACGCACCTGGTGCGGACGGGGCCGCTGCTGCGCTTCCCGCAGCTGGCCGTCCACCTCGACCGCGGGGTCAACGCCGAGGGCCTGAAGCTCGACCCCCAGCGACACCTGAACCCCGTGGTCGGGGCGGGGCCGCTCGACGAGGCCGACGTCCTCGACCACCTCGCCGGCCTGGCCGGGCTGACGGGAGCCGACGTGACCGGGTACGACGTGGTCGTGGCCGACACCGCACCTCCTGCGGTCCTGGGGCTCTCGGGCGAGCTGTTCGCCGCCGGCCGCATGGACAACCTGTCGTCGACCCACGCGGGTCTCGTCGCACTGGTCGAGACCGCGACGTCGGGCGTCGAGCTCGACCACGTCGCCGTGTTCGCGGCGTTCGACCACGAAGAAGTGGGTTCGGCCACGCCGTCGGGTGCCGCAGGGCCGCTGCTCGAGGACGTGCTGGCGAGGGTCTCGGCCGGCCTCGGCGCGACGACCACCGACCACCGCCGCGCCCTCGCCGGCTCGTGGTGCCTGAGCGCAGACGCCGGGCACGCCGTGCACCCGAACTACCCCGACCGGCACGACCCGGTCAACCAGCCGGTCGTGAACCGCGGGCCGCTGCTCAAGATCAACGCGAACCAGCGTTACGCCACCGACGGGCTCGGGGCGGCCGAGTGGTCCCGGGCGTGCGAGCAGGCCGGCGTGCCGTTCCAGGAGTTCGTCTCGAACAACTCGGTGCCCTGCGGCTCGACCATCGGGCCGATCACGGCGACACGGCTCGGCATCCGCACGATCGACGTCGGCATCCCGCTGCTCGGCATGCACTCGGCCCGCGAGCTCTGCGGCGCCGACGACCCGGCCTACCTGTCACGCGCGGCCGCCGCCTTCCTCGCGCCGGACGCGTAGACGCCACCAGCCGCCGGGCACGGCCCCTCAGCCGAACGCCTCCGCCGCGGGCGCCCCGAGCGCCCAGGCCAGCACGGCCGGCCACTCGCCGTAGCCCGAGTCGGGGGTGAGGTGACCGCCTCGGGGCACGACGACGACCGGGGCGCCGACCCGCGCCTCCCAGGTGTCGACCGGGCCGAGCGGCAGCCACTCGTCGTCGTCCCCGGCGACGACGACCGCCTCGGCGGACCCGCCGGGCGAGAGCCGACGTCCGTCGAACAGGTCGCCGGCCACGAACGCGTGGATCGGCTGCCCGGCGATCAGCTCGGGCGACGGAGGCGCGACGAGCGCGACCCGGTCGGCCCGAGGAGGCGCGTCGCCGGCCTGCAGCCTCAACCAGAGCAGGCACGAGAGGCTGTGGCACAGCACCGTCACCGGTCGGCCCGCGGGCAGGGCGGCGAGTTCGCGTCGGACCGCGGCTTCCCAGGCGGCGGGCGTGGGCTCGTCGGCGTCGGGCAGCTGCGGGTAGCGCACCACGTGCCCGCGGGCCCCGAGCTCGCCGGCGAGCCAGCGCTGCCAGTGGCCCTCGGGGCGGTGGTTCTGCCAGCCGTGCAGGATGAGGTACGCCGTGGGCCCTGTCGCGGGCGGGGTCGGCGTCGGGGTGGTCGCGTCGGTCACGCTCCGATCATGCCCCGACGGCTGCCCGCGACGTGGCAGGGTCGACCCATGACGTCACAGCCGCACGGGTCACAGCCGCACGGGTCACGATCGGCCCGCACGCCCCGCACGCCCCGCACGCCCCGCGCGTGCTTCGGCGACGGCTACGCGTTCGACGGCGAGCCGACCCTCGACGGCCCGCCGCCGGCCGGGTTCCACGTCACGACCCGCAGCCGGGTGATCGGCCACGGCCGGTCCGCCTTCGTCGCCGCGGGCGACGCCGTGCTGCACTGGCAGGTGCACCGCGGCTCGGGCTTCGTGCCGCTCGAGGTGCCCGACGGCGTGACCGTCGGGGCGACGAGCGTCTGGGGCGTCACCTTCGGACCGCTGCACCCGCCCGTCGCGTGCCGGGTGTTCGCCGTCGTGCGCTCCGACGCCGAGATCGGCTTCGGCCACGCCGCCCTGGTCGGCCACCCGCAGCGCGGCTGGGAGAGCTACCGCGTGCGCCACCACAGCGACGACCGCGTCACGCTCGACATCCGCGTCGTCTGGCGGCCCGCCGCCTGGTGGATGCGGGCCGCCGGGCCCGCGTCGGCGCTGGCCCTCTCGCTCATCCTGCGGCGCAACCTGCGCGCCCTCGACGCGGTGGTGGCGTGCGCCTGACGCGTCGCTCCGGGCGAAGGGCGCGCCGTGCCACACTGATCCGATGAGCCCTCGACGTCGCCACGCCGGTTCCGCCCGCCGCGCGGCCGCCCGCGACGCCGCCCGCGCCTCCGACGTCGACACGAGGGTCACCGTCCGCCGGGTCGAGCGCGGCGACCTGTACGTGCGGGTCAACACCATCGGCGACACCGGCGAACGACCGTTCGTGCTCGTGCCGGGCATCGGCGTCTCGTCCGACTACTTCGAGCGCCTCGCGCCCAACCTCAACGAGTTCGGCCCCGTGCACGCCCTCGACCTGCCGGGCTTCGCCGGGGTGCCGCACCCGGGGCACGCCCTGACCATCCGTGAGTACGCCGACCTGGTCGGCACCGCCATCGACGAGCTGGGGCTCGACGACCCGGTCGTCGTCGGGCACTCGATGGGCACCCAGATCGTCGTCGACCTCGTCTCGCGCCGACCCGACCTCTCGACCGTCGTGCTCATCGGGCCCGTGATCGACCCGGCGCACCGCAACGTCCTCTCGCAGGGCGTGAGGTTCGCGCGCGCGGCGTGGCACGAGCCCGGGCGCGTCAAGTTCTTGGCCCTCAGCGCCTACGTCCTCTGCGGGGTGCGGTGGTTCTCGCGCATCCTGCCGAAGATGATGACGTACCCGATCGAGCAGCACCTGTCGGCGATCACGGCCGACACCCTGGTCATCCGCGGCGAGCACGACGCCGTCGCCCCGCGCGAGTGGGTGCGCCGGGTCGGCGAGCTGCTGCCGTCGTCCCGCCTGTGGGAGATGCCGGGCGCCGCCCACTCCGTCATGCACGCCCACGCCGAAGAGGTCGCCAAGCTCTGCGTCGAGCACGCCCAGCAGCCGATCCGCCACGACGAGAGCGACGAGCTGCACCACTACGTCGACGCGGGCGACGGCGACGAGAGCGACGACTTCAGCCCCAGCCCCGCCGACTTCGTCAAGGCCGTCGGTGCCCGCCTGCGCTCGACCGTCGCCACCATGCGCGGTGACGACGAGGCGCTCGCCAGGGCCAAGACCGACCACGCCGAGTCGATGCAGGCCGCGTTCGACCGCCGGCAGGCCGAGAAGGCCGCCGCGGGTGACGACCCCGACGACGGTCCCCACATCGAGCCCACTCGCGGCTAGCGGGGCCCGGCGGCGCCCCGCGCGATCGAGAGCCGAGGAGGCGCGGGTCGTGTCGACCCCGCCCCTCACGCCCCCGAGACGGTCAGCCCGATCAGCACGAGGTTGAGCGCGACGACGACGACCACGGCCGCCCACCCCGCGACGCGGGTGCCGACCGCGTTCACGCCCGTGCCCATGAGCGCACGGTCGCTCGTCGCGACGACGAGCGGCACGAGGGCGAAGGCGATGCCGAAGCTCAGCACGACCTGACTCAGCACGAGCAGCCAGGTCGGGCTGACGCCCGTCGCGAGCAGCACGAGGGCTGGGATCAACGTCACGACCCGGCGCACCAGGAGCGGCACCTGCACGTGCAGCAGCCCCTTCATGATCTCGGCACCGGCCATCGCCCCGATCGACGTCGACGCCAGACCCGAGGCGAGCAGCCCGACCGCGAACAGGACGCCGATCACCGGCCCGAGGGCCGAGGCGATGGCCCGCTGCGCGCCGGGGATCGTGTCGGTGCCGTCCTGCCCCGAGAGGGTCGAGGCCGCGAGCACGAGCATGGCGACGTTGACGCCACCGGCGACGAGCAGGGCGAGGACGACGTCCCACCGCGTGGCCTTCAGCACGCGGGCACGGTCCGTCCCCTCGGCGACGACGCCGTGGTGGTCACGCGTGAGCGCGGAGTGCAGGTAGACCGCGTGGGGCATGACCGTCGCCCCGAGCATCGACGCGGCGAGCAGCACGGCCGTGCTGTCCTCGAAGCGGGGCACGAGACCGGCGAGCATGCCCCCGGCCGACGGCGGGGCGAAGAGCAGGCCGGCGCAGAAGCCCAGCGTCAGCACGGCGAGCAACGCGATGACGACGGTCTGGAAGACCCGCCCGCCGCGGTACCGCGTCAACGTCAGCAGGCCGAGCGAGACGAACCCGGTGATCAGGCCGCCGACGACCAGCGGCACGCCGAAGAGCAGCTGCAGGGCGAGGGCCCCGCCGATGATCTCGGCGACGTCGGTCGCGGCGGCCACGA
Organism: Frigoribacterium sp. VKM Ac-1396; assembly: GCF_015350895.1. Taxonomy (NCBI): domain Bacteria; kingdom Bacillati; phylum Actinomycetota; class Actinomycetes; order Micrococcales; family Microbacteriaceae; genus Frigoribacterium; species Frigoribacterium sp. VKM Ac-1396. The sequence goes on from NZ_JADKSD010000001.1 coordinate 1,244,604, forward strand.
GCTCTGCCTGCCCCCAGTAGGCGAGGCGGAGGGGCCGACGACGGAGGCGCGTGCCCATCACCTCGGGCAGCGAGCGCCCCGTGACGATGCCGAGCTTGGCCGACAGGTACTGCACGAGCACGGCGATGGCGTTGGCCAGCACGAGCACCCAGAGCAACGTGTACTGGTACGCGGCACCCGCCGTGAGGTTGGCCGCGACGTTGCCGGGGTCGACGTACGCGATCGCCGCGACGAAGGCCGGGCCGAGCAGGGTGCCGCGCGGCCTGGCGTGCACGACGGGCTGGTGGTCACCGTCGGTCGCCGGGTCGGCGCGCGGCCGGTCGGGGTCGGCGCGGCGGGCGTCGGTCGAACTCATGCCTCGACCCTAGCAAGGTTTCGGCTTGCCGAAACTTGCTTGTCGACGCGGCTCAATCCTGGCTGGTGCCGAAAAACCCGGTGTCGAACCATGAACCCAGAAGAAATCGGGTTCTTGGTTCGAAACCGGGTCGGAGGCTGATCCGGTACGTACCGGATCGAGCCGTGGGGGCCGTGCTACTCCGTCGCGGCGGTGATCTTCGCGACGCCGACGAGCATCTCGTCCTGGACGGCGTCGGTGTCGAAGGTCTGGTTCAGCAGCTCGGCGGCGTCGGGGCTGACGTGCACCGTCGTGCCCTCGAGCACGGCGTTGCCGTCGACGACCTCGAGCGGCTTCAGCGTGCCGCCCCAGAGGTTGAACAGGTAGGCGTCCTCGGCGGCGACCTGGCCGTTGGCGGTCACGGTGCCGTAGAGCTTGCTCTCACCCGGGTCGATGCGGAAGTCGGTGAGCTCGACGACGGTGTCGCCGGCGGTCAACGACAGGCCCGAGCCGTCGTGGTCGATCTCGCCCTGCACGTACGGGCGCACCGAGCTGTCGGGGCCGAAGTAGTCGACGTGGCCACCCGTGATCGGGAACGAGAACGTCCCGTCGGTGAAGGTGGCCGTGCCGACGACGCCGGGGGTGAGGCCGAGCGAGGTGAGGGCCTCGACGAACGACGAGTCGACCGCGACCTGGGTGTCGACGCCGTTCGACAGGTCGGCGATGGAGGCCTCGGGCAGCAGGCTCTCGCCCGGGCCGGGCTCGCGGGTCTGGTTCACGGGGTGGGTCGGGGCGGTGTTGTTGCTCTCGGAGTCCGAGGTCGAGGCGCAGGCCGCGAGCGAGAACGCGAGGGCTCCGGCGGCGACGACGCCGAGGACGCCACGGCCGAGGGACGAACGGGTGGGGGTGCGCATGAGTGGTCCTTGTCTGTGCTGCCCGGCGGGGTTGATCGGTGTTCGACGCCCGGGCGGCGTCGGATGGGGCGAGGGGCGAGGGGGCGGGCCGACCGGCCCACCCCCTCGCGCGGCTCACTCGTCCTCGGCGTAGAAGCGGTCGACCTTGCGGTGGTAGCGCTGCCCGAGCAGTCCGCCGAGGACGGCACCGCCGAAGCTGAGCACGACGACGAGTGCGAGACCGATCAGGCCGGCCAGCGACGACGACTGCAGGTCGTCCATCGAGGGCACGAACGGGTTCGGCGACGTCGAGTCGCCGGCCTGGGTGCCGACGACGCCGACGACCACGGCGAGGACGATCGTGATGACGAGCCCCCACAGCCAGGTCGCGAGCCCCTGCTTGAAGCCGCTGAAGCGGGCGATGCGCGAGGCCGTGTACCCGCCGATGAGGTACCCGAAGAAGATGATCGCCAACACCACGATGCCCGAGGTGAGCGCGAGCACGTCGGCGTTGTCGGAGGTGAAGGCGCTCAGGTCGGCCATGGCGGTCGATCCCGACGCGACCCCGCCCCAGGCCGCGAGGACGCCGCCGAAGATGGTGATCATGACGAGGCCGAAGCCGGTCGCAGCGAACCAGCCGAGCAAGCCGGCGCCGAAGCGGATGCCGCCGAACTCCTCCTTCTGCTGGGCGAGCAGCTCGCGGCGCACCGACACGTGGTCGATGCCCGAGTCCTTGACGAGGGGGTAGGCGTGGGAGTCGGTGTCGCGACCGGCGGCGGCACCCGCGGCCGCGCCTCCTGCGGCGGCCGCGGCGGGGGCCACGACCGTCGGGGCGTCCTGCCCGAACGAGGGCTGGCGGTCGGCGGCCGCACGGTCGACGGCGTCGCGCTCGGCGTCCGAGCGGTCGTCGACCCAGGCGTCGTGCCCGGACGAGGAGGCGCCGGTCGCCGCGGTCGCGGACGCCGCGGTGGCCGTGTCGTCACCACGGTCGCCCGTGGCGGGGTCTCCGGCGCGTGCGGCCTCGGCGGCACGCAGAGCCTCGTCGTCGTGCAGGGGACGGCGGCTGCCGTCGGTCGATGCCGACCAGGCCCGCTGGGCGGGCTCGGACGGGGCGACCATGGGGATCGCCTCGGTGGGGCGGTCGGTCGAGGCCGCGTCGCGGTCGGTCGGAGCCCCGCCGTCACGGTCGGCCGAGGCCGCGTCGCGGTCGGACTCCGAGAGGACCTCGGTGTCGTTCCGGTCGGGGTCCGACGACGACCCGCCGAGCGACGACGAGGTGCCGTCGGGGGACGAGGTGCCGTCCGACGACGAGGTGCCGTCGGAAGCCGCGTCGCCGGGGACGTACTCGGCCGGGACCGAGTCGGGCAGCGCCTCCTCGTCCGACGTCGACCGCGGGTCCCGCGCCTCGGCCACCACGGGGCGGTCGTCGGCATCGGCGACCGGTACCTGCTGCGTCGGGGCGTCGGAACCGAAGTCGACGGCGGGCTGCTGCTGCGTCGGGGCGTCAGAGCCGAAGTCCACGGCGGGCTGCTGCTGCGTCGAGGCGTCAGAGCCGAAGTCGACGGCCGGGGGCTGCTGGGTCGGCACCTGCGAGCCGTAGGGCGCGTCGCCCTGGCCCGCCTGGTCCGCCTCGTCGGGGCGCCCGGCGTCGTACGAGTCGTCGTCGTGCTGGGGATCGCGTCCCTCGTGGTCGGGGCGGTCGCGCCGCGGATCGTTCGCGTCGGTCATGGCTCACTCCTGTCGGTGGGGTCGTTCCCTGGATCTGTGATCCTCCTGAACGTTACGCCCGAACGGCACCTCGGGCCGGGAGCCCCCGCCCTGGCCACGAGGACTCGCAGGCCAGGGCGAGCCGGTAGCGTGGACGGGACCGCCGAGCGACGAAGGACGACGACGTCATGACCGACACCAGCCAGACCCCCTCCGACCCGACCGCGACCGACGCCGCAGCGTCCGGGGCCGCCACGACCACGCGTCGGGCCTCAGGGGCCGGCCGCACGCGACCGAACCCCGACATCGCCCGGTCGTGGCTGCTCGTGCCCGGCACCGCGCCCGACCGTTTCGACTCGGCCCAGGCGTCACGCGCCGACCAGATCGTGCTCGACATCGAGGACGCCGTCGACCCCGCCCGCAAGCCCGCCGCCCGCGACGACGTCGTCGCCTGGCTCACGGGTGGTGGCGAGGCGTGGGTGCGCATCAACGACCGGTCGACCGCGTTCTGGTCCGACGACGTCGACGCCCTGATGGGCCTGCCCGGGCTGCACGGCGTCATGCTCGCCAAGACCGAGGCTCCCGAGCACGTGACCGAGACCTTCGACCGCCTCGGAGGCGCGGTGCCGGTGCTCGCCCTGGTCGAGTCGGCCCTCGGCATCGAAGAGAGCCCTGCCATCGCCAAGGCGCGCGGGGCCTTCCGCCTCGCCTTCGGCAGCGGCGACTACCGTCGCGACACCGGCACGAGCGCCGACGACCTGGCCATGGCCTACCCTCGCTCGCGCCTCGTCGTGGCCAGCCGCATCGGCGGCCTGCCCGGCCCGATCGACGGCCCCACGGTCGGCAGCAGCCACCCCGTGCTGCGCGAGCAGTCGTCGGTGGCCGTCGCCCTCGGCCTCACCGGCAAGCTCTGCCTCGACGTCGAGCAGCTGCCCGTGATCAACGAGGTCATCAGCCCGACGCCGTCCGACGTCGCCTGGGCGCAGGACTTCCTCGCCGACTTCGAGGGCCGCGGCCGCGTCATCCGCGACGGCAGCGACCTCCCCCGCCTGGGCCGCGCCCAGAAGATCGAGAAGCTCGCGTCGGCGTTCGGCGTGCAGCCCGCGAGCTGATCCCCGCGACGACCGCAGGAGGCGCACCCCACCCGGGGTGCGCCTCCTTCTTTTTTTCTCTCATATCTCACGAAACGATTGACAGGCGATAGTCAACGACATATCTTTGACACATCGCGACAGGACGTCGCAATCTCGACTTCTCCCCCGACCCGAAAGGAGTACCCCATGGGTACCGACTTCACCCCCGAGAACCACGGCGACCCCCGCCGTGCGCACCACGACTCCCCCGACTCCCGTCGCGAGCCCTTCGGCCGCGGCGAGGGTCACGGCCGTTTCGGCCGCCCGTTCGGCCGCGGCTTCCGTCCCGGCCCCGGCTTCGGCGGCTTCGGCCCCGGTTTCGGCCCCGGCGGCCCGGGCTTCGGCCCCGGCGGCTTCGGCCCGGGCCGCGGCGGACGCGGCCGGGCCCGACGTGGCGACGTCCGACTGGCGATCCTCTCGCTGCTCGCCGACGCCCCCGCGAACGGCTACGGCCTGATCAAGGCGATCGCCGAGCGCACCGACGGCACGTGGAAGCCCAGCCCCGGCTCGGTCTACCCCACGCTGCAGCAGCTCGTCGACGAAGAGCTGATCTCGAGCGACGAGGCCGCGACGAAGAGCGTCTTCACGCTGACCGAGGCGGGCCGCGCGTACGTCGCCGAGCACGCGGACGAGATCGACAAGGCCTGGGCCGCCACGGCCGACGACGCCAGCGACACCGACCGCGAGTTCCAGACCAGCCTCATGAAGCTGATGGGCGTCGTCAAGCAGTTCCACCACGACGGCAGCGAGGCCCAGCGGGCCGCCGCCACCGCCAAGCTCGACGAGACCCGCCGCGCGCTCTACGCCATCTTGGCGGACTGAGGCCTGGCCGACTGAGGCCCGACCGGCGTCCGGCCGGGGCATCCGAGCCCCGGCCGGCGGCGGCCGCTCGACGCGAGCACCCGAGGAGGCGCGGTGCGGGGCCGACCCGCACCGCGCCTCCGTCGTGTCGCCACGTCGTCCCCTCGCCGACCGGGCCGGATGTCGGAGGCCGTGGGCATGATGGCCCCACGAGCACGACGACCCGCCGGAGGCGCCCATGAGCACCGCAGACGACCCCACGACCGCGACCACCCCCGACCTCGACCGCACCGGCTACGACCCGACCTTCTTGACGGTCGACGTGCCCCTGCCGGCCCTCCACACGACCGTGCGCGAGTTGCCGTACGTCCACTTCACCGTGCTGCTCGACCCGACCCGGCGACTGGCCGCCCTGACGGCGGTCAACATCGACGGCGCGAGCCTGCTCGACCTCGGCCGCGGCGACGACTGGCACGTCGACGAGCGTGTGCCCGACGACGAGCAGACCGGCCCCGACGTCTACGCCGCGAACGACCTCGACCGGGGCCACCTGGTCCGTCGACGCGACCCGGTCTGGGGTGACCGCTCCGTGGCCGCGGCGGCGAACGTCGACACGTTCAGCTTCACGAACGCCGCCCCGCAGGCCGCCGAGTTCAACCAGTCGAAAGAGCTCTGGCTCGGCCTCGAAGACCAGGTGCTGCAGTACGCCTCGACCCACCGGCAGCGCCTGACCGTCTTCACGGCACCGGTGCTGCTCGACGACGACGCGCCCTACCGCGGAGTCCGGCTGCCCCGTCGGTTCTTCAAGGTCGCGGCGTGGACGACGTCCGACGGCGGGTCGCTGCGCACGGCGGCCTACCTGCTCGACCAGTCGCCCGAGCTCGAGGGCGTCGACCTCGAGGCGGCGTTCGCCCGGGCGCACGAGCTGGGCGACCCGCCCCCGCTCGGGCCGTACCGCACCTACCAGGTGCCCGTCCGCGACATCGCCGAGATGACCGGCTTCGACCTGGCGCAGCTCGCCGAGGCCGACACCCTGCAGCCGGTGCCGACCGTCGAACCGCCGGACGGCATCCGCGCCGGCTGGGTGCCGCTCACGTCGGTCGACCAGCTCTCGTTCTGAGGGCCGGCCGGGCGGGTCGTGCGTGCCGGGCTCCGGGGTGCCGGGCATGTGGGCGCGACACGGCGCACCGGCCCGGGCGCGCGGCTCGTCCAGGCGGTTCGCATCGAGTCGTGCCACGATTCTCGGGCCATGGCAGCGAACGACCCAGACCCCGTCGATCCCGTCGACCCCCTCGACGAGGCGCTTTCCGACGCCGCGCGCGACGCGCCGACGGCGTTCGGCCCGGGGCCGCACCTGCCCGCCGACATGCCGCGCAGCCTGACGATCCTCCGCGACGAGGACGCGCCTCCCGTCCGGGCCTCGCCGTGGCGCGAGGTGCGGGTCGCCTTCCTCGTCCCCGTCACCTCGACCGACGCCGCCACCGGCGTGCGGCACCTGCTCGACGAGCCCGAGCTGCACTTCTCACCGGGCCTGCGTCGCGGCACGCTCGCGCTGATGCCCCGTCGCTCGGCCCTGCTGCGGGTCGTGCTCGAGTGGGAGTGGTCGGTCGAGGCCGCGTCGTTCGCCGTCAACTCAATCGAGCCAGAGCCCTTCACGTCGGACGACCTCGCTGCGCTCGAGGCCTGGCTCCGCGCCACGGCCCGACGCCTGCAGCTCGTCGAGGGTGCCCTGGCGCGTGCCGTCGCCCGGGTCGACCACGACGTCGTCCGCGGCATCGATGCGAGTTCGCCCGAGTCGTCCCTCGCCGGTGCGGCGACGACGGCCCGGGCCACGGGTCCGGACGCCGACGGTGCCGGTGCCGGTGCCCGGTCGGTCGACCTGGCCACGGCGGGCCCGGCGGCCACGACGATGCGCACGGCCACCCTCGGCACGAGGCTCGCCTCCCCCGCACCCGGCGCCGCCCACCCCGTGGTCGACGTCACGCTGCCGGACGCGAGCGACCCCGGCTGGGAGGTCTTCGTCGACGCGACCAGCCGCCAGACCCTCGGGTACCGCCGCACCCTCGACGTCGACGGCAGTGCCTACGCCTTCAGCTACCTCGTCGCCGACGACGTCGACGACGTCACGCCCGACGACCTGGTCGACTGGCACGATCAGCACATCCAGCGCCAGCTGCTGGTCGAGGACGCCCGCCAGGCGTACGTGCACGTCCTCGCCGGCCTCGAGCCGCCGGTCTCGGTGCAGTACACCGTCTGACCGGGGCGGGCACTCCACCGGGCCGAGCCGCCCGGGCGGGTCAGGGGGCGACGTCGACGATGGCGACGAAGCGGGTGCCGACGCCGTCCACCTCGGCGCGCACGACGCCCGGCTCGGGCTCGGGCAACTCGTCGGCGCCGTGGTCGTCGCAGCTGAGGTAGGTGTACTCGGGCCACCACTTCTTGGGGCGAGCCGCCTCGTGATAGCCGCAGACGACGCACACGAGCTCGACCCAGACCGGCTTGCCCGTGCGGTTCGCGCGGGACTGCACCAGCCACGCCGGGGGCGTCCGCTCGATCGCGACCAACTCGTCGACCGTCATCTTGGGCGGCAGTCCGTGGCGCTTCGCCATCTCGAGCGGGATGTCCAGCCGCAGGGCGGCGTCTCGTCGCGTGATCACCCGCACACGCTACCCGTCCGCCCGCACCCCCGCGAGCGGAGTCCCTGTTGCCACGCGCAACACGTCTCGTCAAGTCGGCCAGAGTGCCGACTTGCCCCCGAACGGGGGCCAGGCGGAGGCTCGACCCAGGCGGGACGTGCCCGATCCACCGGGTCGAGCGATCACCGGACCGCCGGGCCAGCACCACCCGACACGCACCACACGAACCAAGGGGAACCACATGCAAAAGTTCGTCGCCGCCGCCCTGACCGCCGCGGCCCTCGCCGTCGGATCGCTCGGGGTCTCGACCTCGGCCCTCGCCGCCGCCCCCGTCGACACCATCCGGTCGACGGACGTCGTCGGTGGCGAGAAGGCACCCACGACGCCGTGGGCCGTGCAGCTGGTCTTCCAGACCGGGGGCACCGCGAGCTACGCCTGCACCGGCGAGCAGATCACCGCCAGCTGGGTGCTGACCGCGCGACACTGCATCGACGGCGTGACCTCGATGCAGGTGTACCACTCGAACAGCACGACGAACCCGGGCACCGCGATCGCCGTCGACCGCGTCGCCGCCGCCCCCGCGGGCGACATCGCGCTCGTGCACCTGAGCCAGTCGAAGGCGCTCGGCAGCTACCCGTCGCTGAACCTCGGGTTCCAGGCGACCTCGTCGGGCAGCGGCACGATCATGGGCTACGGCCTGCGCGCGAACTCGGTGCAGTCCGACGGCCTGTACCAGGCGACGGTCGGCCTCACCGGCCGCAGCACCGACGCCTACGGCGGGGTCGCCCAGCACCTGAACGGCACCACCGGCGCGGCGAACCACGGCGACTCGGGTGGCCCCCTGATCGTGGGCGGCCAGATCGTGGCCGTCTGCTCGACCGGTGACGAGGCCGACCCGGGCGCGAACACCCGGGCCGGGTCGAACTACGCCGTGCTGTCGCAGAGCGCGAGCTGGATCCGCTCGACGGCCGGCCTCTAGTCCGAGAGCGGGCCGTCCGGCGACCACGGGCGGTCACGTCGGCCCGGTGTCCACCGAGTCACCCGCGACACCAGCGCAGGAGGCGCGCCCCGACCACGCGGCCGGGGCTCGCCTCCTGCGTCGTGGCGACCCGCGCCTCCTCGGTGCACCGGCCGCCGGCCGTCAGGCAGTCCGCCATCAGGCAGTCCGTCGTCAGGCAGTCCGTCGTCAGGCGATCGGCTTCTCGAAGCAGATCGACTGCGGGATGGTCGTGACGTAGGGCTCGTAGGTCGGGATGCGCGAGAAGCCGATCTTCTCGTAGAGGGCGACGGCGTCGGGCTGACGGTCGCCCGTCTGCAAGATGAGCCGGTGGGCACCGCCCTCGCGCGCGATCGTCTCGAGCTCGGCCATCAGCAACCGGCCGATGCCCCGCCCGCGGTGACCGTCCGCGACGATCACGCGCTTGACCTCCCACTCGCCGTCGCGGTCCTGCACGAGGGCGTGACCGACCGGGGTGCCACCGTCCGTGCCGTCGTCGGCGACGACCAGCACGGTGCCCCGCACGTTCGCGGGGTGGACGGTGAGGGCGGCGTTCCGGGCCTCGACCACGGCGACGGGCTCGACCACGTCGCGGTGGTAGCGGACGGTCATCTCGGCGTCCATGGCGTCGCGCAGGGCGACGGCCCGGGGGTCGTCGAAGGCGACGCGTTCGAGGTGGAGTGGGGGCAGGGCGGTGGGAGCGGTGTTCGTCACCCGACGATTCTGCCCCTTCGCGGGCCGGTGGTCCGACCCGTGCGAGATCCGGCCTAGAGCCCCACGCCCCGGGCCGCCATGAACGGCACGGGGTTCGTCGAGGCACCGTTCACCCGCGTCTCGAAGTGCAGGTGGCAACCGGTCGAGTTGCCCGTCGACCCGACGAGCGCGATGAGCTGGCCCGCCACGACGCTCTGACCGCGCGACACCTTGATGCCGCCGTTGACGATGTGGCCGTAGGCGGTCGACACACCACCGCCGTGGCTGATCTGGATGTAGTTGCCGTAGCCGCCGGTCAGGCCGGCGAACGTGACCGTGCCCGAGGTCGCGGCGTAGATCGGACTGTTGCAGCCGGGCGCGAGGTCGATGCCGTCGTGCATGCGGTAGACGCCCGTGACGGGGTTGACGCGCATGCCGTAGCCGCTCGACATGTAGCCGGCACTGGGTCGCACCCAGCCCGAGCCGGTCGGCACCCCGCCGCCCGACGAGCCACCACCGCTCGAGGGCGCCGGAGCGGGCGCGGGGCTGCTGGGCCGGGCAGCGGCGGCCGCGGCGGCGGCAGCTGCGGCCACGGCGCGCTGCTGGCGCAGGACCTCGGCCTGGTGGGCGGCCTCGGCGGCCGCGGCGGCCTTGCGAGCCTCTTCGGCCTGACGCGCGACCTCGACGCCGGTGGCGTAGTCGGCCTCGGTCTGCAGGCTCTGGTCCTGCAACACGGCGAGCTGGCCCTGGAGGCGCGACTCGTTCTCTTGCTGGGCGGCCACCGCGGTCGCGGCGGCGTCGGACGCGGCCTGGGCCTCGTCCATCGAGACCTGCGCGGCGCCCTGCAGCTTCACGAGCGCGTCCGACGCGACCTTGGCCTGGTCGGACAACGACTGCGCGACGTTGCGGTCGGTCACCGCCTGCTGGCGGATGCCGTCGGTCTGCTCGGTGAGCTTGCTCATGGCCCCGAGACGGTAGAGCAGGTCGCCCGCCTTCTCGGTGTCGCCGACGAGCTGCGACGAGACGTCGCCACCACCCGTGCGCGCGAGCTGGGCGGAGACCTGACCGGCCCGCTGCTCGCTGGCGTCGGCGACGGCACCCTTCTCGTCGGCCTGCGCCTGCAGCTCGGCGAGCTTGGCGGCGCCGGCGTCGGCGTCGGCCTGGGCCTTCTCGAACTCGACGCCGAGACGCTCGGCCTCGGCCTGCGCGTCGGCGGCGTCGCTCGCGAGCTGGTCGAGCAGCCCCTGGATGCGACTGACCTCGGCGGCCTTGGCCGACTCGTTCGACCTGGCCGCCTGGACGTCGTCCCACGAGGGGTAGGTCACGGCCTGCGCGGGCGAGGCTCCGAGCACCGTGCCCGACACGACCAGCGAGAGGCTGAGCAGCACCGTCGCGGCGGCGGCGATGCCTCGGCGGCGGGGCAGGGTCACGGGCGAAGTCACGGAGGGGGCACCTATCTGTGGTCGGTCCTGGCCCGCTGGACGCGTCGGATCGACGGTCGTCGGGGGTGGGGAACCCGCTCAGCCTACGGGCGGAACCGTGAAGGGTAAACCCGCACCTCAAGGTTTCTCGTCATCGGCATGTCCCCAGTCAGGGGTTCACATGCGAACACACGACATGACGTGAGTCACACGAGTCACACGATCTGTACCCCGAAAGGCGGGAGGCGCGGCGGGGCGACCGTCGTCCGTCACGACGACACGTGTCGCTTTCATCCCCCGCCGGATTCCGGCCAGGCCCCGTCGGGCCCCGTCGGGCCCGGTCGGGCCCCACCGGGCTCAGTCGACGAACGCCGAGTTCAACCGGTGCAAGGCCGCGGCCAGCGCGTCGACCTCGGCGGCCGTCCAGCCGGCGAGGCGGTCGGCGAGGGCCGACCGGTTCGCGTCGACCGAGCGGGCCAGCAGCTCTCGCCCCCGGTCCGTCAGGGCGAGCGCCTGACCCCGCCGGGCCTCGCCGCCGGCCGTGCCGACGGCCGCGGCGCCGGGTTCGACCAGCCCGAGTTCGACCAGCCCACCGAGCTGACGCGACACGGTCGAGCGATTGAGGCCGAAGTCCGCCGCGATGTCGGTGGCACGGCAGCCGGGGTTCGCCGCGATGAAGGTGACGAGCGAGTGCTCGACGAACGACAGCGGCGCACTCTTGTGCCGGGCGCGGGCGACCGCCCGCCGCGACACCGTCTCGAGCTCGGAGTACACGGTGTCGATGCCCTGCTGCCCCCGCTGGTCCGTCACGGGGCCAGCCTAGCCAGGGGTGGGCGGGAACATCGGGGCGATGGTTTCTGTTGCATAATGCAACTGTACGACCGACCGGGCAACGGGGCCCCCGACCACGAGGAGCACCGTGACGACCACCGACCTGACCCTGCACCGACCCGACGACCGGGCACGACCCGATTCCGACGGGCACACCGACGACGGGGCGCGACGCGACGACGCGCTGCGCGCCGACCCGCGCCTCCACCGCGGGCACCTGCACGCCGGCCCGTCGGCCGTCCGACGACCGCGCGTCGACGCCGCGGCCTGGCGCTCGCTGGCGCTGCACGTGCTGATCCCGCTCTTCCTCGCGACCGGCATGGCCCTGGCCTACCTCGGGGCCTTCGGCCAGCCGACCCCCCACCACGTGCCCGTCGCCGTCGTGGGCACCTCGGCACAGAGCGAGGTCTTCGCCCAACAGCTCAACGACGCCGACCCCGACGCTCTCGACGTCCGCACGGTGGCCGACGCGTCCGCCGCCCGCGCCCTCATCACCAGCCGCGAGATCTCAGGAGCGTTCGAGGTGGGGGCGACCGACGCGACGCTGTACGTCTCGTCCGCGGCCTCCGACACGACCGCGAGCGTGCTGCAGAAGGTCTTCGGCCCGGTGGCCTACCAGCTCGGCCTGCCGCTGAAGGTCGACGACGTCGCGCCGAGTGGAGACGGCGACCCGACGGGCCAGGGCCTGTTCTTCCTGCTCGTCGCCCTGAGCGTCGGCGCCTACGCGAGCGCGGCGGCCATCTCGGCGGCGAGCGCCCGGCTGGGTCTCGGCTCGCGCCTCCTCGCCGGGGTCGCGACGGCCGCCGTCATCGCGGCCGTCGGCACGATCGTCGTCGGCCCCGTCTACGGGATCGTCACGAGGGGGCTGTGGGCCCTCGCGCTCGTCAGCTGGCTGTACGTCACGGCGATCGTCGTGATCGGCATCGGCCTGCACCCGCTGCTGCGGCACTGGACGACGCCGGCGCTGACGATGCTCTTCGTCATGCTCAACTTCACCAGTTCGGGCGGCGTCTTCTCGTCGCAGCTCGTGCCGCCCTTCTTCGGTGCGCTCGGCGCCTTCTGGAACGGCTCGGCCTGGCTCCACGCGACCCAGTCGATCGTGTACTTCCCCGGGCAGGGCTGGGGTCGGGCCGGCCTGACGCTCGCCCTCTGGCTGGCCGTGGGGCTGGGCCTCGCCGGGCTCACGCACCTCTGGAGCGTGCGCCGCACCCGCCTGGCGAACGAGCGCGTCACCGTCCGCGAGGACGAGGAGGGCATCGCGGCCTGACGCGACGCGGGCCGACCACCCGAGGAGGCGCGGCGAGCGGTGATCGCGCACCGCGCCTCCTCGGGCGGTGCCGCCGGTGGAGCCCGGCCCGGGCCGGAGCTCGTGCGAGACTCGGACGGTGACGACGACGCACGAGACCCTCCGGCCGCCCCGAGGCGACGAACGCAACTGGGCCGACAGCTTCAGCTACGGCGCGACCGGGGTCGTGACGCCGACGTCCGTCGACGAGCTGCGCGAACTCGTCGCCGGGGCGCCGCGCATCCGGGCGCTCGGCACGCGCCACTCGTTCAGCGACGTCGCCGACGGGCCCGGTCTGCTGGTCTCGACCACGGCCCTGCCCGCCGACCCGGTGATCTCCGACGACGGCCGCAGCGTCACGGTGGGGGCAGGCACGAACTACGCCGCCGTCGCCCGGCACCTCGACCGGCACGGACTCGCCCTGCTCAACATGGGGTCGCTGCCGCACATCTCGGTAGGCGGCGCGATCGCGACCGGCACGCACGGCTCGGGGCTCGGCCTCGGCAGCCTAGCGAGCGCCGTCTCGGCCCTCGAGATCGTCGGGGCCGACGGGTCGCTGCGGACCGTCCGCCGCGGGCAGCCGGGGTTCGACGGCAGCGTCGTGGCGCTCGGTGCCCTCGGCGTCGTCGTGCGGGTGACCCTCGACGTGCAGCCCGGGTTCCGCATGCGGCAGGACACCTACGTCGACCTGCCCTGGACGAGCGTCGACGACCACCTGCTCGACGTCTTCGGCGCGGGCTACAGCGTCAGCTTCTTCCACGAGTTCGACCACCGCATCCGCGAGGTGCTGGTGAAGTCGCGCGTGCCCGACGGCCTCGCCGACGTCTCGATGCCCCGCGACCTCTGGGGCGCCCGCCCGGCCCCCGTCGACGAGCACGCCGAGGTCACCGGCACGAAGTCGACGCCGATGGACGGCAGCGTCGGCTCGTGGGCCGACCGGTTGCCGCACTTCCGCATCGACGCGACGCCGTCGGTGGGCTCCGAGCTGCAGAGCGAGCACTTCGTCGCCCTCGAGGACGGCACGGCCGCCCTCCGCGCCGTGCAGCGGCTCGGCGACGCGCTGCGCCCGCACCTGCACACCTGCGAGACCCGCACGGTCGCGGGCGACCCCCTCTGGCTGAGCCCGACGCCGCGCGACAGCCTCGCCATCGCCTTCACCTGGAAGAAGCACCCCGCCGAGGTCGCCGCCTTGATCCCCCGCGTCGAGGAGGCGCTGGCCCCGTTCACCCCGCGGGCCCACTGGGGCAAGTTGTCGGCCCTGCCCCCGGCGGCGATCCGGGCGGCCTACCCCCGCCTCGACGACTTCGCCGCGCTCGTGCACGAGGTCGACCCCGGCGGCAAGTTCTCGGGCCCGGCGCTCGAGCGCCTGCTCGGGTAGCCGGGCGCGCGGTCACCCCACCGCAGGCGCGCGGGCACCCAGCCGCGGGCGCGCTCGGTCACCCCGCCGCGGCCGCGCTCACCCAGCCGCGGGCGCGCTCGGTCACCCCGCCGCGGCCGCGCTCACCCAGCCGCCGGCGCGCTCGGGACGACCCCGAGCCGACGCCGAGCCGAGCTCAGTACGACTCGCCCGTGGGGTCGGGAGCGTCGAGGTCGAGCAGCTCGGTGCCGCCGACGGGCAGCCCCTGCCAGGTGCGCAGGCGCCAGCCACGCTCGAGGGTGCCCTCAAGCGTGACGACCCCGGTGTTCTCGAGCAGGTGCCGACGGATGAACTCGTCGTCGGCGTTGACCGCCCTCGACCCGACCCAGGCGCGGATCGCGGCACCGTGACTGACGGCCGCGACCGTCTCGTGCCCGTCGCGCTCGCCCGCGGCGATCAGTTCGGCGAGGGCCGTGTCGTACCGCGCGAGGAACTCGTGCCCGTCTTCGGACCCGGGCACCCGGGCGTCGAGGTCGCCCGCCGCCCACGAGACGACACAGCCGACGTAGGTCGTCACCGCCGCGGTGTCGCTGCGGCCCTCGAGGTCGCCCGCCCGCACCTCGCGCAGCCCGTCGAACACCGTCGGGGTGAGCCCCCGGGCCCCGGCGAGGGGCGCGGCCGTGAGGTGGGTGCGGACCAGCGTGCTGACGGCGAGGGCGCCGATCGTCTCGTCGGCGAGCGCGTCGGGCAGTGCCTCGGCCTGGCGTCGCCCGAGGTCGGTGAGCCCGACACCGGGGGCGACGGTGCCGAGCTTGCCCTCGACGTTGTCGGGGGTCTGACCGTGGCGGATCAACAACAGGCGCATGATCGTCCACCCTACGGTGGGCCTCCGACACCGCCGGCCGAGGGCGGACCCGACCCGCGCCTCCTTCGCCCCGGCACGCCTCCCGACCGGGACGAGGAGGCGCGGTGTCGACGGGCGGTCAGGCGTCAGGCGGTCAGGCGGTCAGGCGGTCAGGCGACGGGCGATCAGGCGTCGGGCCAGAGGCGGCCCGCGTCCACGACGGCGTCGGCGCGACCCCGGGTGGCGCGGACGAGCCGGGCGTTGGCCTCGTCCGGGCCGGCGGCCCAGGCCTCGGCCGCCTCGGGCGTCATGCCGAACCGGACGTGCCGGGCGACCAGCCACCGGCGTCGCAGCCCGGCCGGGGTGTCGACGAACCACACCTCGTCGAACGCCGACCGCACGGCGGGCCACGGTGCGAGCTCGGCCAGCAGGTAGTTGCCCTCGCTGACCACGACCTCGACGCGCGGGTCGACCTCGACGGCTCCGCCGATCGACTCCTCGACCCCGCGCACGTACTCGGGCGCCCAGACCGTCGACCTGCTCGTGCGCAGCCGGTGCAGCAATGCCAGGTAGCCCTCGGCGTCGAACGTGTCGATCGCTCCCTTGCGGTCGAGGCGGCCGAGCCGGGCCAGCGTCGCTCCCGCCAGGTGGAAGCCGTCCATCGGCACGACCACGGCGCGCACCCCGACGCGCGTGAGCCCCTCGACGACGGCCGCGGCGGCCGTGCTCTTGCCGCCGCCGGGCTCGCCGGCGACGCCGATCAGGGTGCGGACGGGCGTCGGGGCGGCCGTCGTCGGGGACGTGAGGTCGGCCGGGGTGCCGAGCCGCGCCTCCTGGGCCCTCGCGTGGACCGCGAGCGCGCGGGCGACGAGGTCGTCGACCGAGCCGAGCGGCGTCGCCGTCACTCGGCGCGGCCGGCCGAGCCGGGCAGGGTGCCCGGGTCGTCGCCGACGTCGGCGGTGCGCAGCTCGGTCAGGGCGGCCTCGCGACGCGACCGACGCCACGCCAGCAGGGCGTGCAGGGCGATCGGGACGACCGACAGCACGACGAGCACGACGGCGAGCACGTCGATGTGGTCGCGGATGAACGGGATGCCGCCGAGCAGCGAGCCGAGCACCGTCATGCCCACGGCCCAGAGGAACGCACCGGTGACGTTGAAGAGCAAGAACTTGGGGTAGCGGTAGCCCGCCGTGCCGGCCGCCAGGGGCACGTAGGTGCGGACGATCGGCACGAAGCGGCCCAGGATCAGGCTCGTGCCGCCGTACTTGGCGAAGAACGCCTCGGCGCGTTCGAGGTAGGCGGTCTTCAAGATGCGGGCGTCGTCGGTGAACAGGCGGCGGCCGAAGCGGTGGCCGAGGAAGTAGCCGACCTGGTCGCCCAAGACCGCGGCGACGAAGGCGCAGAGCGCGATCACCCAGACCTGCAGGCCCAGCGCCTCGTGCAGCACGCCCGCCGTGAAGAGCAGGGAGTCGCCCGGCAAGAAGGGGAACAGCACGCCCGACTCGACGAACACCATCAGCGAGATGCCGGCGAGCGCCCACGGCCCGAGGGCGGGCAGCAACTCGTCCGGGTTGAACAGGACGAACCCCCCGCCGGTGGAGGCGGGCAGGGCGGCGAGCAGGGCGTCGGCGATCACGAGGGACGACCCTAACGGGTCGACCCCGGGGCGAGGCGTCCGCCGAGCGGACCATGCCGTCATCCGCCGGTCTCGGCCGGGCGGGGGATGCCCCGGGGCAGGTCACGCCCCTAGCCTGGGGCGATGCGGACACCCCTCAGCATGCCGACGACAGGACGCACGCGATGATCGAAGCCCGGAACCTCACCAAGATCTACGGAGACAAGCGCGCGCTCGACGACGCCACCTTCACGGTCCGACCCGGCCTGGTCACCGGGTTCCTCGGCCCGAACGGCGCCGGCAAGTCGACCACCATGCGCATGATCGTCGGCCTCGACCGCCCCACCAGCGGCAGCGTCACCGTCAACGGCAAGCGCTTCGCCGACCACGCGGCCCCGCTGCACGAGGTCGGCGTCCTGCTCGACGCCAAGGCCGTGCACACCGGCCGCAGCGCGCACGACCACCTGCTGGCCATGGGCGCCACGCACGGCATCGGCAAGAAGCGCGTGGCCGAGGTCATCGCCCTGACCGGACTCGAGTCGGTGGCGAAGAAACGGGTCGGCGGCTTCTCGCTCGGCATGGGGCAACGCCTCGGCATCGCCGCAGCGTTGCTCGGCGACCCGGCGACCGTGATCCTCGACGAGCCCGTCAACGGCCTCGACCCCGAGGGCGTCGTCTGGGTGCGCACCCTCGCCCGCTTCCTCGCGAGCGAGGGCCGGACGGTGTTCCTCTCGTCGCACCTCATGAGCGAGATGGCGCAGACCGCCGACCACCTGATCGTGCTCGGGCGGGGCAAGGTGCTCGCCGACTCCCCCGTCGCGGACGTCATCGCGCAGGCCTCGGGCGACGCGGTCCGCGTGCGCAGCCCGCACGCCGACCACCTCGTGTCGCTGCTGCAGGGCCCCGACGTCGCCGTGACGGCCGTCGAGCCCGGCGTGGTCGAGCTGCGGGGCGTCAGCGCCGAACGAGTCGGCGACGTCGCCGCCTCGTCGGGCGTCGTGCTGCACGAACTCACCCCCCTCGTCCGCTCGCTCGAAGACGCGTACATGACCCTCACCCAAGACGCCGTCGAGTACCACGCAGGAGGCGCGGCGCGAGGCAGCCACGTCGCCCCCGACGCGCAGACCCCCCAGGGAGCGACCCGATGACCGCCACGACCCCCACCCGTCACCGCGACCGGCCTGCCCGCCCGACCACGAAGCTCACCTTCGGCGGCGTGCTGCGCAGCGAGGTCATCAAGCTGCGCACGCTGCGCTCGACCTGGTGGTGCCTGTCGATCATGGTCGTCGTCATCGTCGGCTTCGGTGCCCTGTTCGCCCTGAGCGCGGGCCTGTTCCAGGCCGGCCAGGCCACCACCGAGCAACAGCAGCAGATCGTCGCGCAGTCCGTCTCGGTCGGCGTGGTCTTCGGCCAGCTCGTCGCGTCGATCCTGGGCGTCCTGGTGATCACGGGCGAATTCGGCACGGGCATGATCCGGTCGACGTTCTCGACGGTGCCCAAGCGCGTGCCCGCGGTCGTCGCCAAACTCGTGGTCATCACGCTGACGCTCTTCGTGCTGTCGCTGGTCGCCCTCGTCGTGACGCTGCTCATCAACAGCGCGATCCTGCCGTCCAACGACATCACGGTCGACTTCGGCGACGGCGCCCTCTGGCGCAGCGTTCTCGGCGCGGCGGCGTCCATCGCCTTCACCGGCATGATCGCCTTCTCGCTCGGTGCCATCATCCGCAACGGCGCCGGGGCGATCGCCGCCGCGGTCGGCCTGGTCTTCGTGCTGCCGATCATCATGCAGATCTTCACGGCGTTCGTCGACGCCGCCTGGGTCTCCACGGTGGCCGAGATCATCCCGCCGAACGCCGCCGCCCGCCTCTACGACTACGTCGTCGCCGGCCAGTCGGCCACGACGCTGCCGAGCCCGGACGGAGCCCTCGTCCTCGAACCGTGGAGCGCCCTGCTCGTGCTGGTCGGCTGGGTCGTCGTGCTCTTCGGGCTCGCGCTCGCGCTCGTGAAGCGACGCGACGTCTGACCGACCCGCACCGCGCCTCCTCGGGGTGACGGCGAGGCGATCGTGACGGATCGGGAAGAACCGGACCGTCTCGTACGTTCAGCCGCACAGGCACACCCGCCGTCACCTCCGAGGAGCCCCACTTGAGCATCGACCCCTCTCCCCCGACGACCGTCGGCGACAGCCGCGCCGGCGACACCGCGACGGCTGGCGCCACGTCGGCGGGCGCCGACGGCGATCAGGCCGCGACCGCCGCCCGCAACAAGCTCGTCATCGGGCTGCTGCTCGTCTCGGCGTTCGTCGTCATCCTCAACGAGACGATCATGGGCGTCGCGCTGCCGAGCCTGACGCGCGACCTCGGCATCACCGTCACGGCCGGCCAGTGGCTGACCACGGGCTTCATGCTCACCATGGCCGTGGTGATCCCTATCACGGGCTTCCTGCTGCAGCGTTTCAACACCCGGCCGGTGTTCATCACGGCCATGAGCCTGTTCAGCCTCGGCACGGCCATCTCGGCCGTCGCCCCCGGCTTCGGCGTGCTGCTGCTCGGCCGCGTCGTCCAAGCCTCGGGCACGGCCATCATGATGCCGCTGCTCATGACGACCGTCCTCACACTGGTGCCGCCGGCGACCCGAGGCCGCACGATGGGCAACATCTCGATCGTCATCTCGGTCGCGCCGGCCATCGGCCCCACGATCTCGGGCGTCATCCTGAGCGTGCTCGAGTGGCGCTTCATGTTCATCCTCGTGCTGCCGATCGCCCTGGCCGCCCTCGCCCTCGGCGCCGCCCGCGTCAAGAACGTCACCACGCCGAAGAAGGTGCCGCTCGACGTCACCTCGGTGATCCTGTCGGCCTTCGCCTTCGGCGGCATCGTCTTCGGGCTCAGCTCGATCGGCGAAGGAGCCGAGGCCGCGGTCCCCGCCTGGGTGCCCCTCGCCGTCGGCGTCGTCGCGTTGGTCGCCTTCGTGCTGCGCCAGCGGGCGCTGCAACGTCGCGACCGGGCGCTGCTCGACCTGCGCACCTTCCGCTCGCGCACCTTCACCATCTCGGCTTCGGTGCTCGGCGTCGGCATGATCGCGCTCTTCGGCACGCTGATCGTGCTGCCGATCTACCTGCAGAACGTCCACGGCCTCGACCCGCTCGCCACCGGCCTGCTGCTGCTGCCCGGTGGTCTCGTGCAGGGGCTGCTCTCGCCCGTCGTGGGCCGACTGTTCGACCGCTACGGCCCGACCGTCCTGCTCGTCCCCGGCACGATGCTCGTCAGCGCGGTGCTCTGGTTCATGTCGACCGTGTCCGAGTCCACGCCGATCCCGATGGTGCTGGCAGCCCACGTCGCCCTGAGCATCGGGCTGGCGTTCATGTTCACGCCGCTGTTCACCTCGGGCCTCGGCTCGCTGCCCTCGAACCTCTACTCGCACGGCAGCGCGATCGTCGGCACCGTCCAGCAGCTCGCCGGAGCCGCCGGCACCGCCGTGTTCGTCACCGTGATGACCCTCGCCGCCACTGCCGCCGCCAGCCAGTCGGGCGCCGGAGCCGCCGCGACCGGGGCGGGCGTGCGCGCGGCCTTCCTCGTCGGGGCGATCATCTCGGTGTTCGCCGTGGTCGGGTCGTTCTTCGTCCGGCGCCCGCCGGTCGTCGACGGAGCCGAGCCGGTCGTCGCCCACTAGCACGCCGCGCCCGGCCTCAGCGGACGCGGTCAGTGCGGGCGGGCACGCGCGGTGCGGCTGCTGCGCGCAGTGTGGGCGAGCGCCGTGCTGGCGCCCGCCGTGCGGCGGCGCGCCGTACTGGCGCCCGCAGTGCGGCCGCGCGCCGTGCGGCTGCGGTTCGGGGTGCTCGCGGTGCGGGCGCCGCTGCTGCGCACGGTGCGCGTGCGCGCGCACGCAGTGCTGACGCCCGCAGTGCTGACTCCCTACTACTGAGGCCCGCAGTGCTGACGCCCGCAGTGCTGGCGGTCGCAGTGCTGACGCCCGCAGTGCTGACGCCCGCAGTGCTGACGCCCGCAGTGCGGCCGCGGTTCGGGGTGCGCGCAGTACGGGCGCGAGCGGTTCGCGTGCGCGCGTTGCGGGCGCGCCGCCGTCTGCCTCCTACCTCCTGCCTCCTACCTCCTGCCTCCTGCCTCCTGCCTCCTGCCAGCTCACTCGCCTTTCTCGCCGCGCCCAGACGACCCGCCGGTGACCCGAACGCCCCCGTGCGCCGCTGAGCAACCGAGCGGGCGAAGGCCGAGCACCGTCGCCAACTCCTGGCTCGTGACGCGCGCCAGCTCGAGGTCGGCGTCTTCTCGGCCGGGTCCCCTCACGGTTCCTGCGTTCCCGACGTGCACGGCCACGGAGACGTCCCACCGGTGGGCCGCCACCTTCGTGGACACCAGTTGCTCGGTCCGCCGCCAGGTGCGGGTAAATCCTGACCGGTGACCAGGCGCGCCTCGGTGCTGCCCGCGTCTCCGCCCGTGTTCGGTCAGCGATCCTGCGTTGCCGACCTGCACCTCCTCGCAGCGATCGATCTGTCGGTCCGGATCTGGACGCGGACACGGCCGCCGGGCACGAGTAGCGTCCGGGCACGTGCAGAACGTGCACAGTTGCAGACCACGCACCACCGGGAGGCCGACCCATGACCAGCACACCCGCGACCTCTTCAGGAGGCACCAGAAGCCTGGTGCCGGCCCGAATGGATCGCCTGCCGTGGACGAGGTTCCACTGGTCGATCGTCGTCGGCCTGGGATTCTCGTGGGTGCTCGACGGGCTCGAGATCCAGATCGTGGCCTCGGCAGGGTTCCAGGCCGACCTCGGGCTCACCGCCGCGGAGGTCGGCCTGCTCGGGACGATCTACCTCGTCGGTCAGGTGTTCGGCGCATTGATCTTCGGACGGATGGCCGACAGCCTGGGTCGCAAGAAGTTGTTCATCCTGACGCTCGCGATCTACCTCGTGGCGAGCGCGATCGCCGGCCTGTCGCCGAACTTCGTCTTCTTGGCCGTGTTCCGTTTCTTCGCCGGTGCGGGGATCGGTGGTGAGTACGCCGCCATCAACTCGGCGATCGACGAGCTCATCCCCTCGAAGTACCGGGGCCGCGTCGACATCGCCATCAACGGGACCTACTGGGGCGGGGCAGCCCTGGGAGCGACCGCGAACATCTTCCTGCTGAACCCCGACCTGTTCGCCGAGAACGTCGGCTGGCGCATCGGGTTCTTCATCGGGCCGGTGCTCGGGCTGGCGATCATCTACCTGCGGCGGCACATCCCCGAGAGCCCTCGGTGGTTGATGACCCACGGTCGCGAGAAGGAGGCGGAGGCGACCGTCGACGAGATCGAGGCTCGCGTCGAACGCGACAAGGGCACCGACCACCTCTCACCGGTGTCGGACGACCAGGCGATCGAGGTGGTGGCCGCCGGACGGATCGGCTTCGGGACCATCGTCCGGACCCTGGTCCGGGACTACCCGAAGCGGACCTTCGTCGGCGCTGCGATGATGATCACGCAGTCGTTCCTCTACAACGCGATCTTCTTCACGTATGCGCTCGTGCTCCAGAACTTCTACGGCACGAGTCCCAGCAGCACGCAGTACTTCTTCTTGATCTTCGCCGTGGGCAACCTGCTCGGGCCGCTCGTGCTCGGCCCCTTGTTCGACAGCTGGGGTCGGCGTCAGATGATCTTCCTGACCTACGCCGTCTCGGCTGCCGTGTTGGCCGTGTCCGCCATCCTCTTCCAGGCCGATGTGCTCAACGCTGCGACCCAGACCGCCTTCTGGAGCGTCTCGTTCTTCTTCGCCTCGGCCGGGGCGTCTTCGGCCTACCTGACGGTCAGCGAGATCTTCCCGCTCGAGTTGCGCAGTCAGGTGATCGGGTACTTCTTCGCTCTCGGCCAGATCGTCGGGGCCGTAGCGCCCAGCCTGTACGGAGCACTGATCGGTGACGGGAGCGACCGAGGGCCGCTGACCGGTGGCTACTTCCTCGGAGCCGGGGTCATGCTGGTCGGCGGTGTCATCGCCCTCCTCTTCGGCGTCGACGCGGCACGCAAGTCGCTCGAGACCATCACCACGCCCCTCTCGGTGGTGCCACCGTCGGGGCAGTCCCCCCGGGCCTGACCCGCGGCGGGCGGGGGTACGGGCATAGATCCCGCCCGTCCGCCCGCCCATCAGATCAGGACGTCGCCGCCTGTAGCCCCCGTTCGAGACCGACACCGTGGCGGGGTACGGCGAGACGCCAGCGTCTGCGCCCTCGGGGCCCCAGCACCCGCGGCAATGAGGCGTCGCCGATGTGTGCTGCCGGCCTCGCACCACCCGCCATGTGGATCAGGGCCTCGACGGCGTCGACGGTCGCCTGCCATCTGTCGCGCACCATCTGCGCACTCGCCCGGAAGGGGACTCGACCGCTCCGCGCGATGTCCGAATCCTTCGACCGGTCCTGATCGAAGCGATCGGCGTGGTGGGCCCGACCGTCGGTCTCGAGGCCGACGATCCCGTCGACCACCATGTCCATGATTTTGTTCGTTCCCTCGATGGGGACTTGACGCACCACGTGGTGCCCGGCTCGCCTGAGTCGTGTGCCGGCGGCGCTCTCGAGGATGCTCTCCGCGCCTCCTTCGCTCCAGGCCACGAGCCCGGCGGCGTCGGCACGCAGGCGGGCCAGCACCTCGGCCGCGTCGTCGTCGTCCGAGACGATGCCCGCCTCGCGCGCCCAGTCGACGAGCACCACGGCGTCCTCGAACGAGTCCGCCTCGACGACCGCCCTCGCCAGCGCGTCACGGGGGTCCACCGCCCACGTCGAGCCACGACCGCTCAGGTCGACGGAATCCCACACGACCCGCACGCCGCGGCGGCGCCGGAGACGCGAGGCCGTCTCGGGAACCGACACGGTGAGGGGTGGCCGGCGCCACGACCAGGCCCCGAGCAGGTGGAGCGCCGACGCGCCCGTGAGCCGGCCGCCGACAGCCACCGCGACGAAGCGGGGGTCGCTCTTCGGCCAGGTCGAGTACCACCCCCGTCGGGGCCTGCTCACGCTGCGCGACCGGACGGCGGCGGTGAGATGACGGTCGGTGGCCCCGTGCGCGACCAGGTCGCGTTTGTGGAGCAGCCCCCCGGCGGACGTGACGAGTTCGGCGATCGTGGCCATGGGACCGAGAGTGGCCGAGACGTGGCCGACGTCCGGCTCGTGGCGCACACCCTGTGGAGGACGCTCCCTGATCCAGTGTCGGGGAGGAGGCCTTCGCGAGCCAGTCGCGACGTCGGCGCCGACACGACGCGCTGACCGTCGGCAACTCCTCATCGGTGCTCGGTCACGGCCCTCCACCCGGTGGACGGCGGGCTGACTTCGCTCGGCGGGCAGGAATCGCCCGTGCGGGCGCCTGCAGGTCGGCACCTCCTGTCCCGTGACATCGGAGGGCGGGCCAAGAAGCCGGTTGCGGTGGGGGCGACGACACGCGACAGGAGTTGCCACCGAAAGCCGCGGGTCGATCGGAGGGGTCGACTCACGACGGGTGTGCAGATGCAGGGGGTGGTCAGGGAGCGGAGAACGCCGGGGGAAGGCGCGCCAGCTCGGCACCGATGCCGATGTCGACGAGCACGAGACGCCCCGCCAGTCGCGACGCCGGGGCGACGAGCAACCCGACCTTGTACCCGCCGAACGTCACGGTGACGTCCGCAGCCAGCACGGCGAGTGGATCGGGCACGGTTCCGTCGTCCACCCCGATGCCGCTCGGCACGTCGACGGCGACCACCACGGCCGAAGCCCCGCCAGCCCCCCTTCCGGCACCGGCACCGAGCATCGCCTGGACCACCCGCAGGGCATCCCCTCGCAGACCGGGCCCGCGAGATCCCGTCCCGACGAGGCCGTCGAGCACGACGTCGTACCCGGCCAGCCGCTCCGAGACCCCAGCGGGGCCGAACCAGGACTCGTCGTCGTCCACGACGGCCCCAGCCTCGAGCGCGGCGGCCAGCGCCTCCTCGTGGACACGTGAGCCGGCGGGCACCACGGTCACGGCGCCCCCGGTCGGCACGAGCTCGCGGGCGAGCGACTCCCCCGCGAAGAGGGCGTCCGCCCCGTTGTTCCCGCTGCCCACGAGCAGCAGCACGCGCGCAGGGCGACCACCCCGACGAACCGAGGAGGCGCGCAGCACCTCTCGGACGACGGTCGCCAGCCCGTCGGCGGCCCGCTGCATCAGGGGTTCTCCCGCGTCGAGGTGCGGACGTTCGGCCTCGCGGACCTGCGCGGCCGTCCATGCGTCGATCATGACCCGAGCCTGCTCCGATCACCCGCCAGCCGGCCGGGCCTGCCTCGCACCGTCCACTCCCGGCCCAACCGAGCTCTTGCCCGGCGCGCGGCCTCGTGCCGGGTCCGGGATCGGTCGACGCGGCACGCAGGGTCGGCAAGTCCTCCGCCGTGACGCGGCCGGGGACGAGGGGACGGGTCGCACGCGTCGCTCGCGGCACAACGGAGGAGTTGCCGACCCTTGATTGCTGCCGAGCAGGGCGGGACGGGCGGGGGCGTGACGGGAGGAGGGGGTGAGGCGGGCAGGCAGGACGGGACGAGAGGCCGGGCTCGCAGGCTCGCAGGCTCGCAGGCGCACGGGCGCGCAGAAGCGCGTGCTCGCGGGCTCGCAGGCGCACAGGCGGACGGGCTCGCAGGCGCACGGGCGCACGGGCGCACGGGCGCACAGGAGCGCGTGCTCGCGGGCGCACAGGCGCACAGGCGCACAGGCGGACGGGCTCGCGGACACACGAGCAAGACGAGCAGAACGCGCAGAACGTGCGCAGCGAGCACTACGACCACAACCCTCGTGCACCGCCGGGCACTGCCAGACTGGCCGGATGCGTGCGAGCACCCCCAACCCCGTCGACGGCACCGAGATCGCCTACGAGGTCGACGGCGACGGTCCGCCCCTGGTGCTGGTGCACGGCTCGGGCCTGTCGCGGGGCACCTGGCGCGGTCTCGGCTACCTGCGTGACCTGCAGCGCGACTTCACGGTGGTCGCGCTCGACATGCGCGGGCACGGCAAGAGCGGCAAGCCCCACGACCCTGCGGCCTACGACATGGACCTCCACCGCGGCGACGTCGCGGCGGTCCTCGACGCCACCGGGCTCGATCCGGCGCACTACGTCGGCTACTCGTTCGGCGCGCGGATCGGCCTCTCCCTGGCCGCGAACGAGCCCGAGCGCCTCCGCACCCTGACCACGATCGGTGGCAGCTGGGCTCCGATGAACGGCAACATCGGGGCGACCTTCACGCCCGACTGGCACGATGCCCTGACGAGCGGCGGCATGGCCCGCTTCGTCGACCGCTGGGGTCAGACGATCGGCCGACCCATCGACCCCGAGACGCGTCTCGCCTTCATGCAGGACGACCCCGCCGCCCTGGCCGCCTTCTTCACCGCCGCCGAGACGGGTGGCGGCCTGACCGTGGCCCAGCTCGACTCGGTCGAGGTCCCGACCCTGTTGCTCGCGGGCACGCGCGACGTCGACCGGCACCGCGAGTCGCAAGAGGCCGCGCGTCGCATGCCCGCCGCCGTCTTCTACTCGCTCGTCGGCCAGGACCACGCGTCGTCGCTCCTGCCCGTCGACCAGGTGACCGACCTCCTCCGCACGTTCCTCGAGACCGTCGACGCCTGACGCCGGTCGGCGCGACCGGGCGGTGCGACCGACGACCGCGAGAACCTCCAGGAGGCGCAGCGAGCGAACGCGGGAGGCCCCCAGGAGGCGCGACCCGCCACCTCGGGAGCCCCCAGGGAGGCGCGACCCGCCACCGCGGGAGCCCCCAGGGAGGCGCGACCCGCCACCGCAGCGAGCCCCCGACTCACGGCCGTCGACCGCGTCACCGGTCCGTCGCGAGCGGACGCCCGCCCCGGCTGCGAGAATGGGCGCACCATGGGCATCAGTCGGCGAGCGTTCTTGACGGGTTCGGTCTCGGGGGCCGCGATCCTCGTGCTGTCCGCGTGCACAACGGACGTGCCCGTGCCGACCGGCAGCGCCACGCCGACCGGCAGCGCCCCGCCGACCGGCAGCACGCCGACGCCGACGACGACCCCGTCCGCCGCCCCGACGGGCACGGTGACCCCCGCCGCCTTCCGTCGCAGTTCGTGGAGCGACGACCCCTACGCGCTCGGCGCCACGAGCCACCTGACGCCCGGCACGACCGACGCCGACCGGCGTCTGCTCGGCACCCCGATCGACGACCGACTGTTCTTCGCCGGCGAGGCCGTGGCCGCGTCGATGGGTGGCACGGTCTACGGGGCCCGCCAGTCGGGCTTCGACGTCGCGGCCCAGGTCGCCGAGGTCGCCGCGACCGATGAGCGCATCGCCGTCATCGGCGCCGGCATCGCCGGGGCGACGGCCGCGCGCTCCCTGGTCGAGCGAGGCTACGACGTCGTCGTCGTCGAGGCCAGGGGGCGGGTCGGCGGTCGGGTGCACAGCGTCCACGACGACGACTGGCCCTACCCGCTCGAGCTCGGCGTCGGTCTGCTCGAAGGCTCCGGGGCGGTCGCCCTCGAGGCCGCCCTCGCCCTCGCCCGGGTCCGCACCCGCCCCCTCGACGAGACCCTCGAGGTCCGCACCTCCGACGGCACGGTCGACTCGCTCGGCGACGCCGCCGACCGGCTCGACCGGGCGGCGTCCTGGGCGTCCGCGCGAGCCGGGTCGAGCGACGCCGACGTCGGCACGAGCGTCACGGCCGCCCTCGCCGGGTCGGGTGCCGACCAGGTCTCGACCTCTCCGGGCCCCGACGGCGTCTCGGACGCCGACCGGCTCGCCCTCGTGCTCGACGACCTGCTGCCCGCCCGCTGGGGTGCCGCAGCCGACGACCTCTCGGCCGCCGTCCTGGGCGACGACCCCTCGGCCGACCTGCTGCCCACGGGCGCGACCCTCGTCACGGGCGGTCTGTCCGGCTTCGTGGCGGGTCTGCTCGACGGGCTCGACGTGCTCCGTGACAGCAACGTCGTGCGGCTGCAGTACGGCGACCAGGGCGTGGGGCTGCGCTTCGCCACGGGCGAGTCACTCTCGGTCGACCGCGCCGTGTCGACCATCCCGCTCGGTGTGCTGAAGTCCGGGGTCCCCGAGTTCTCCCCCGAACTGCCGTCGACCCACGCCGACGCGATCGAGGCCCTCGGCGTCGGCACCCGCGAGGTGCTCTGGCTGCGCTTCGACGAGGCCTTCTGGTCGACGCAGGCGACCGTCTGGGCCGTGCTCGACGACGACGCGCCCTACCGGCTGTTCGTCAACCTCATGCCGGCCACGGGCGCTCCGGTGCTGCTCGCCCTGACGGGTGGCGAGGCCGCGTCCACGGTCGCCGACCTCGACGACGACGACGCCGTGGCGGCCGCGATGCGGAGCCTCGCGCCCTACCTCGACCTCGTGGCCGAGGGGTCGCCCGCGCCCACCGACGAGCCGCCGGCCGACCCGACCGCCTGACCCGCGCCTCCTCGTCCCACGACCGCAGGAGGCGCGGTGCCCGTCGACGACGACGACCCGCCGCCCAGCCGCCCCCTGGCGTGCGGCCGCACATGGCTGAGGGCGACGAGCGCGACGACCACCCCGACGATCGTGCCCAGGGCGATGCCGTTGTAGAGGACGAACTCGCCCGGCCAGGTCACCTGGGCCGGGTCGAGGAAGAAGTACGGGTACCAGCCGACGTCGGCCCCGCGGACGATCGTGTAGACCCCCCACACCAGCGGGAACACCAGGACGACCGACACGACCCGCCAGCGCACCCGGGGACGGTCGGGCCCGAGCACCCAGTCCACGAGCACGAACGTCGGGATCACGAAGTGCAGCACCTGGCTCGACCAGGGCACCTCGATGCGGTAGTCGTGACTCGCCGACTCGGCCACGATGATGCCGAACACGATGCCCGACACGATCACGTAGGTGCTCACCAGGGCGTGCACGGCGGCGAACCACCCGGGCTCCGGCCGACCGACGAGCAGCAGCACCCCGGCGATCGCGAGCACGACCACGTTGGCCATGTTGCTCTGCTGCGTGAAGTAGCTGAAGTAGTTGATCGAGCTGAAGGTGCTGAACCCGAGGACGTAGACGAAGTCCGCGACGAGGGCGACGACGCCGACGGCGGCCACGAGCAGGCGCAGGACGCCGACGATCCGTCGCACCGTGTCACGCCCTCCGGGTCTGGTCGTGGTCTGGGGAGACGTCGATCGTACTAGCCCCCACCGGAGGCCCCGACGTGACGAGGCCGGGCGGGCACGTCGTGACGACGTGCCGGCCCGGCCTCGGTGCTCACTGCTCGGCGCGGCCGTGACGCACGGCACCGTCGCCGATCAGGGGATCAGCTGGGGATGTAGTTGAACTCGTCCGGGTTCGGGCCGGTGCGCTCGTCCTTGTTCAGGCCGGTGATCGCGGACACGTCGGCGTCGGTCAGCTCGAAGTCGAACAGGTCGAAGTTCTCCTCGACGCGCGACCGCGTGACCGACTTCGGGAAGACGATGTCGCCCCGCTGGATGTGCCAGCGCAGCGTCACCTGGGCGGTCGTCTTGCCGACGCGCTCGGCGATCTCGGTGATCGTCTCGTCCTTCAGCACGCCGCCCTGGGCGATGGGCGACCAGGCCTCGGTGTGGATGCCCTTCGAGACGCCGAACTCGCGCAGGGCGTCCTGCGTGAGGTACGGGTGCACCTCGATCTGGTTGACGACCGGCACGACCGAACCCTCGTCGAGGATGCGCTCGAGGTGGACCTGCTGGAAGTTCGAGACGCCGATCGACTTGGCGCGACCGCTGGCGTGGATCTCTTCCATGGCCTTCCAGGTCTCGACGTAGTCGACGTCGATGCCGGGCAGCGGCCAGTGGATGAGGAAGAGGTCGACGTAGTCCTGCTTGAGGGCGTCGAGCGTGCCGTCGAAGGCCTTCAGCGCGTCGTCACGCTTGTGGAAGCCGTTGTTGAGCTTCGAGGTGACGAAGATGTCGGCACGGTCGATGCCGCTCTCGGCGATGGCCTCGCCGACGCCCGCCTCGTTGCCGTACATCTCGGCGGTGTCGATGTGGCGGTAGCCGACCTCGAAGGCCGTCAGCGTGGCGTCCTTCGTCTCGGCCGGGTCGACCTGGTAGACGCCGAACCCGAGCTGGGGGATCTGGATTCCGTTGTTCAGGGTGATGGTGGGGATCGTGGTCATGTGTAGAGCCAACCACCGACCACCGTCGAGCCTTCCGAGAAAGCACTGGTGCACGTACCCCGGGCGTGTTACAGTCATGAGTCGCTTGGGCCTCTCTTCTCACAGGGTCCCCGTGCGGTGACGACCGAGTCCACACCGGTCCACCGCCCGAAAAGCCTCGCGAGACGACCTCGCCGGATGCGCACGACGACCACCGATCGTCGTTGCCCTACTTCTCCGGCCGCCGTCATCGCGGGCCCGACCACCGCCGTCAGGCGGACCACGACCGCCCTTCCGGCGGGTCGTCCCACGGATTCTGTCGCAGCACAGAGCACACATCGAAATCGAGCATCATGAACGACACCATCAGCATCACCGGCACGGTCGCGACCGCGCCCACCCTGACCACCGCCCGTCTCGTCGAGTTCGTCGTCGTCGACGACCACGGCACCGAGTTCGCCGTCCGCGCCTGGCGCGACGACGTCACGGCCGCGGTCCGCCCCGGCGCGACGGTCACCGTCCACGGCGCCGCCGGCTGGGTCATCCCCGGCCGCAGCTGGCGTCACGAGCCGAGCCGCACCATCGTGCAGGCCTCGTCGGTCGAGACGCGCGAACTCGCCCTCGCCGCCTAGGTCGCCCCGGCGCCCGAGGCGCGACGACCCGAGGAGGCGCGGTGAGGCTGTCGGCCGCACCGCGCCTCCTGCGGTCCCCGCCCACACGACCACGGGCCCGGCCACCGAGAGGTGACCGGGCCCGTCGTCGTCCCCGCAGGCCGGAGCCCGGCGCGGGGCGGGGGCTCAGAGGCCCTGGGCGCGCACCAGGATCGGACGGTGGTCGCTGACGCCGGCCGGCAACGTGACGACGTCCTCGATCTTGAGGTCGTAGCTGGTCGCGAAGTCGAAGTGGCCCTTGACGTACTTGTAGCCGAGGTAGGTCGGGGTCGAGCTGCGGGTGAGCACGAAGCCGTCGCGCTCGATGTGCCTCCGCAGACCGCCGTGGAACCACGGGTAGTTGAAGTCGCCCACCATCAGCATCGGCACGCCCGGCGCGAGCGCACGCATCAGGCGGTGGGCCGACTCGACCTGCTTCTTGCGCAGGGCGTTGGTGGCCGTCAGCGGGGCGGCGTGGAACGAGCCGATCAGGACGTCCCGCCCGCTCTGCCGGTCGGCCAGGTGCATGGCGAGCAGACGCTCGTGCGCCGGCGACATGACCCGGTCGTGCATCGACTTCTTGAGCGCGTAGACGTTCGTGCCCAGCAGTTCGAAGCGCGTACGCCGGTAGTAGGCCGCGAGCCCCAGCCGGTTGTTCTGCGTCGACGCCGCGAGGGCGAAATCGCCGAACTCGTCGGGGATGTCTTTCGTGTCGGCCTCTTGCAGACACAGCACGTCGGCGTCGTTGTCCTCGGCGAGCGATCGGATCTCGCCCTTGGCGGTGTGCTCGCGCAGGTTGTAGCTGACGACGCGCATGGTGTGTCCGTTGTGTTCATCCACGAGTAGCGAACCTAGTCCACGAGTGTTTCGAGCATGTGCAGGTTGGACGAACGGGGGGTGCCGGGCGCCGCGGACGTCACGTCCGCCGCACCCGGCACCCCCGGTCGCGTGCTACGCGTCGCTGTTCGAGCGGTCGGTGCCGGCCGCCGCGGCGGCGCGGGCCGCCCGACGACGGGTGCCGATGACGAGCGCGGCTCCGAGCAGGGTGAGCAGCGCGGCCAGGCCGACCGGGCCGGCCAGCTCGGCGCCGGTGAAGGCGAGGCCGGTCGTGGTGCCCCGGGGCGTGGTCGCGACCGGCGTGGTCGGGCCTGCCGCGGGGGCGGCGACGGCGGCCGGCGTGGTCGGCGAGGCCGACGGCGTCGTGGGCGTGCTCGCGGCCGCAGGGACCCGGGCGAACCAGTCGTTCGAAGCCGTCACGGCCTGACCGGACTCGATGCCGCGCGCCGTGACGGTGCCGACGTCGTGGTGGTCGACGTCGCCGGCCTGCACTCCGGAGAGCGCCGCCGTGCAGTCGAACGAGGCACCGACCGCGAACGGTCCGGCCCACGTCACACCCGTCGCCGGGCCGCCGAGGGGCGAGAAGTCGCAGCTGAGGTCGGTCACGGTGCCGTTGGCGACGACCGCGTCCGAGACGGTGACGTCTGCGAGCGGGTCGGCACCGGTGTTGGTCACCTGGTAGGCGAGCGAGGCGGTGCCGTCGGTGCCGAGGAGGACAGCGGTCTCAGCGGTGTCGGCCGCGTTGCCGGCGTCGTCGTCCTTGGTGATGGTGACGGCGGGGGCGGGCACGACCCCGCTGCCCTCTCCCCCGGCGGACGCCTGGGTCTTGGACGAGCTGACCGAACCGGTGGTGGTGACGCCGCCGACGACCGTCGACACCGTCGCGAGGTTGGTGAAGGTCTGGGGGGGCGTCGCCGTGCCGGTCGGCGCGGGCAGGCTGACGGCGATGCTGACGCGGTCCTGGACGTTCTCGACCTGGGGACCCCAGTTCACGGTGAAGCCGGCGGCCGAGCACGTGAACGACGTGGGCGTGACGGTGAGGGGGGCGGCGAAGCTGCCGTCGGCCTTGACGCGGATCGAGTCGAAGACGATGGTGTCGCAGTCGTAGCTCCAGGCCTGACCCGCCGGGACGGCGTCGCTGGTCGTCGCCGACTCGAAGGCACCCAACGGGGTGAGCACGTGCCAGGTGAGGAAGCGCGAGGCCGTGGAGCGCCCCTGGTCGGCCCCGGTGTAGGTGCCGTACTTGGTGGGTACGTCGAGACCGCGAAGCGTTCCGGTCGGCGTGACCACGGTGGTGAAGCTGCGGCCGTCGTTGGTGGTCGACGTGAACGGCGTGGGCACCCCCGACGGCGTGGTCCGCGACTCGAAGTCCGAGGTCACGAAGGCCTCGCCGCTCACGTCGAGGTGGTCCTCGGCGTAGGCGGTCATCGTGAACGTCACGACGTAGGGGCGGGTGCCGACGACCGTGGCCTCCGCCACGACCGCGTTGGTCGCGGGATCGCGGAGCGCGAAGTCGGTCGGCAGGTTCTTCAGGTGCTCGCTCAGCGTGAGCGTGAAGGTGTCGCCCTCCATCGTGCTGTCCGGCACCTGCCACGCGAGCGCCGTGGTGAGCTGGGTCCCCTGCTTGGGAGTCGTCGGGGTGACGGTCACGTTCGTGATCGCGCCGTCGATCTCCCTGGCCTGGGCGGAGGTCGCCGGCCCGGTGAGGGCGGCGGTTCCGGCCAGGGCCAACACGGCGAGCAGGGTGGCGGACAGGCGCAGGGCCCTCCGCCCGCGACGGGGAGTCCCCGCGAGGGTGAGCGAGTGCATGGTGGTGCCTTTTTCGGGTAGAGCGGACGCGCGCCTCGACCTGCTCCCCCGGCGCCGTGTTCGGGTACGGCGCCGGAGTCGGGTGAACAGGGATCGTCACGTCTCGGGTGCCCCCAAACTAGGGCCGGGTTGCTGACAGTGTCCACCATTCGGGGGACAGATCACCCGGATGGGTGAACGGGCGACCTCGGCGGTCCCCCGAGCCACCCGCTTCGGGGGACGTCGCCGCCGACTCGACGGCCGGTGGTGACGGCAACTCCTGCCGCCTGCGCCGCCCCGCACGAGGGCGCGGGCATCGCGGCCGCCCGCGCAGCGCCCGCCAGGAGTTGCCGTCCGACGAGGGGTCACGGGGCAGGGCGGAGGGGGAAGGGCAACTCCTGATTCTTGCGCCCACCCGAGCCCGGTCACGGGGCCGCATGCAAACAGGACGACACGAGCCAGGAATTGCCGCCACGTCACGGCGAGAAGGGCAACTCCTGCTCGGTGTGCCCGGCCGGACGCCGATGCGGGATGACGCGGGGGCTGCGCAGCACCAGCCAGGAGTTGCCGCCTCGGTCTGAGGGGGAGGTCGGTGGTTCGGGGCGGAGCGCGGCGGGGCGCGACGGAGCGGGGGCGGGGCGGAGCGGGGGCGGGGCGGGGCGGGGCGGAGCGGAGCGGGGCGCGGCGGGGCGGGGCGGAGCGGAGCGGAGCGGGGCGGGGCGGGGCGCACGAGGAGGCGGTGGTCACCTTCCGGGGAAGGTGGCCACCGCCTCGTGGCCGTGCAGGCCGGGCAGGCCGTCAGGCCGTCAGGCCGGGCAGGCCGTCAGGCCGTCAGGCCGTGCAGGCCGGCAGGCCGTCAGGCCTGGCCCGCTACCAGCGCCAGGGGAACCACCCGTGGAAGAGGTCGCCGAGCGCGTTCCAGATCCACTGGAGGACGTCGCCGAGGCTCCAGCCGCCACCGGGGTTGCCGGGCTGGCCGGGGCCGGGGCCCGGATCGGTGGGCACCTCGGGCTCCTCGCCCGAGGCGACCGTGAGGTAGGTCACCTGCCCGGTGTCGCCGTAGACGACGCGGCCGAGGTAGGTCTGCTCGTAGGCCAGGTCGGTCCACGACGCGGTGAGCGTCGCGGTCTCGCCGAGTCCGGCCGAGAGGGTCGCCGGGTCGACCGTGAGGCCTCCGACGGCCGTCGCCGGGTCGAGCAGGTACGACGTGAGCGTGTAGTCGAGCGCTCCCGACCCCGAGTAGAAGTCGACGAGCAGCACGTAGTCGCCGGCCGCGGGGGCGTCGAGGTCGATCTGCTCGTCCGCCGAACCCGTCGCCGAGGCGGCGGCGAGCTGGTCGGGGGCGCCGTCGGCGCCGGCCGTGTAGAGCAGCAGGTCGAGGTCGGCGGTGTCGTCGGCGCTGTCGAGCACGAAGCGCGCGTGGGTGGTGCCCTCGGCGATCGTGATCGGCGTCTCGGCCGCGGCGGCTCCCGCCGTGCCCGAGCCGGTCGTCACCTGACCGGCGACGAGCCCCTCGGTGGTCAGCGGCAGCTCGAGGGCGTCGCCCGCGGTGACGTCGAACGCCGCCTCGCCGGTGGAGCCCTCGCCGGCCACCTCGGCCGGTGCCTGCAGGCGGACGGGTCGGACCGCCAGCGGGCTGCGGACGTCGTGCTCGCCGTCACTCCAGGTCAGGTACCCCGTGGCGAACTCGTCGAGTGCGGCCGTGGTGCGGGTGAAGGTGACCGTGTAGTCCTGCGTCTCGCCCGCTGCGGCGAACGTCAGGGTCGAGGGCTCGACGGTGGCCGTGACCCCGTCCATCTCGATCGGGGCGACCGTGTACGTGCCCGCCTCGGTCGAGGTGACGCTGCGGGTGACCTGGGCGGTGCCGGCCAACGAGCCGACGCTGATCGAGGGCAGGTTGAGCGACGAGTCGGTGCCCTCGACGGTGTCGATCGAGTCGACGTACGCCTGCCAGTCGGCGGGGCCGTTCTCGTAGACGAGGCCGGGGTCGAGGAACGCGGTCGGGTCGACGTGGCCGGCTCCCTGGGCGAAGACGTCCTGGCTGGGAGCGCCGTCCTCGCCGACCAGGTCGTAGGCGGTCGTCATCATGGCCGACTTGACCTCGTCGGGGGTCCAGTCCGGGTGGACGCCCTTCGACAGGTAGAGCGCCGCGAGGCCCGCGATGTGCGGCGACGACATCGACGTGCCCGAGAGGAACTCGTACGTGCCGGGCTCGCCCTGCGCGTTGGCACCGTCGGCGAGGATCGCCACGCCGGGTGCCGAGATGTCGGGCTTCAGCAGGTTGCCGCCGTCGGCCGTCACCGGACCGCGCGACGAGAAACCGGCGATCTGCGGGGTGGCGGGCTCGGGCAGGGCACCCGGGTTGCCGTCGAGCAGCGTGACGGTCGCGCCCTCGGTGTCGGCGTACGCGTGGATGGCGTCGTAGTCGTCGGCGTTGAGGTGGACGGTGGGCACGGCGTGCTCGTCGAGGTCGACGGAGCTGCTCGTCGGGTTGACGAGCACCATGCCGATGCCGCCGGCCCGCTCGACCTCGGCCGACTTGGCCGTGCGGTCGTAGACGCCGCGGTCGCAGAGCACGATCGTGCCGGCCGCCTTCGCGGGGTCGAGCGTGTCGGGCGCGCAGAGCGTGACGGCGGTGGCGTCGGCTCCGGCCGCGGCGACCGCGGTCGACGAGACGAAGTCGCCCGAGAGGCCGTCCTGACCCGTCGGCACGGTGATCGAGCCGCCGAGGTAGTTCGTGCCGTCGGCGGTCTGCACCGTCGCGCTGTAACTGGGGATGGTCGACGCGGCGACGGTGGTGATCCACGGCGCGGCGTTGTCGGCCGTGGTGGGGGTCGGTCCGTCGTTGCCGGCCGAGGCCGCGACGAAGACGCCGGCCGAGGCCGCCCCGAGGAACGCCTGGTCGGTGGCCGAGAAGGTGCTCGTGGCCCCGCCGCCGCCGATGGAGTAGTTGATGACGTCGACGCCGTCGGTGACCGCGGCCTCGATGGCGGCGATCAGGTCGAGCGTGGCGCAGCCGTCGTCGTCGGTGGCGACGCGGTCGGGGCCGTCCCAGCAGACCTTGTACGCCGCGATCTTGGCGGCCGGGGCGACGCCCGACACGGTGCCGAACGAGCGGTCGCCGATGGTCGCCTCGACGTCGGCGTTGCCGGCTGCGGTGGACGCGGTGTGCGATCCGTGGCCGTTGCCGTCACGGGGCGAGAGGTACTCGCCCTGCTCCTCGGTGCCGATGTTGCCGACCCCGAAGCCGTCGACGAAGTAGCGGGCGCCGATCAGCTTGGTGTTGCAGTCGCTCGCGTCGAACTGGACGCCGGTCTGGCACACGCCGGTGAAGGTGCCGCCGTCGCCCTTGGCGAAGACGGTCGCGTCACCCTCGAGGTGCGGTTCGGCGTCGCTCGCCGACCCCAGCGGGTCACCGGCGAACGAGGCGTTGCCCGCCGCGATGCCCGAGTCGATGATGCCGACGACGACTCCCTCGCCGGCCTTGTCACGACCCCCGACGGCGTCCCAGACGCCGCCGTTGCCC
This sequence comes from Frigoribacterium sp. VKM Ac-1396, assembly GCF_015350895.1. Taxonomy (NCBI): domain Bacteria; kingdom Bacillati; phylum Actinomycetota; class Actinomycetes; order Micrococcales; family Microbacteriaceae; genus Frigoribacterium; species Frigoribacterium sp. VKM Ac-1396. Next base: position 1,281,034 of record NZ_JADKSD010000001.1, read on the forward strand.
TCGGCGTCGCCCAGTCCGAGGAACTCGGTCGAGGGCGTCGCCTGCAGCTTCAGCAGTTCGTTCTTCGAGACGGCGGCGACCGCCGGGTCGCTCGCGAGCTTCGCGGCCTGGGCGGCCGTGAGGTCGGCCGAGAAGGCGTTCGTCGTGATGGCGTAGCTCGCCTCGACCGTGGCGCCGGCGGCGGCGGCGACGTCCTGCTGGACGCCCTCGAGGTGCTCGGCGTAGTCCTGCACGGGCGCGCTCTGCGCGTCGAGGTGGCTGCCCTGGGGCACGGCCGTGCGTGCGAGCCCGGCCTTGCCGCCCTCGTAGGTCGCGGCGGCCGGTTCGCGCAGCGTGACGATGTACTTGCCGTCGGCGAACTGGCTGTCGCCCACGACGGCGGGGCCGTCGGCGGCGAAGGAGGCGGTGGCCGGCACCGCGACGAGGCCCGCGGCGACGACGCCGGTGGCCAGGATCGCGGCGAAGCCGCCGCGGAGGCGGGTGCGAGGGGGTGCGGTCGGCCTGCGTCGGCCGGATGGTGTGATCACTGATCGCCTTTCGATGCACGCCGCTCGGAGCGTGCTGTCGGGGGTGCGCCGGGGCCCCGGGCCACGGTCGATCCATAAGAACTACCTGTGAATGCGCGTGACCCTCTAGTGGGGGTCATGGCCGAAACCGGCCAGTGACCGCGACCGGCCAGAGAGTTCACACGAGGAGGCGCGGGCGGGGCACCGAGGCCGTCCTCCCTTGGGGGGACGCACGCCCGCACACCGGTCCGACCGGGGTCGCTGGGCCGACTCAGACCCAGCCGCGTCGGGCGGCCTCGACCCCGGCGTGGAACCGGTTGCTCGCGCCGAGCTCGTCGAACAGGGCGTGCAGCCGCCGCCGCAGGGTGCGGGACGAGATGCCGAGCTGCGCCGCGATGACGTCGTCGGTCGCCCCGGCGGCCACGAGGGCGAGCAGGTCGCGCTCGGCGGGGGTGGGGGGTCGGGACGCGAGTCGCGCCTCCTCGTCGCGCGTCGTCGGCGCACCGCCCGCCGAGGACGCCGTCGGCACCGGCCAGCCGGCCGACGCCGAGGTCGAGATCGAGGTCGAGGTCGAGGTCGAGGCCGCCAGTCGGGCCGCCACCTCGGCCCAGTCGACCGCGGGCTCACCCGCACCGGGGGCGCCGGGCACGGGCAGGGCGCTGCGCCACCGCGCCTCGAACAGATCGTAGAGCGCGGTGACGAGCGGCTCGGACTCGGTCACGAGGGCCTCGGGTCGGCCGGGGTCGTGGCCGATCGAGACGAGTGCCACCCGGCGGTCGGCGACGGCCAGCTTGATCGGCAGGTCGTGGGTGATGCGCGCCTCCTCCCCCTCGGCGCCTAGTCGGTGCACCCCCTGCCAGCTGCCGTCGGCCGAGATGCTCGCGACCGTGTAGACCGCCCGCCAGCGCACCCCGCGCCCGAGGGCGACGCGTTGTGTGGACTCGTTCGAGGCCACGACGTAGGGCGGCCGGTCGAAGGCGACGAAGTCGGTGGTGGCGCGGTGCTCGAGCTGCGAGTACCAGTCGCCCACGGCCGCCTGCCCGACGACGACGCGGGTCAGCTCGTCGGCGTCGCGCGGACGACGCCCCTCGTCGAACAGCTCGCCCAGCTCGGGCACGGCGGCCCGCACCTCGACCAGCGCGTCGGCGCGCGCCGCGACCACGGCGGGCACCGCCACCCGGGGGTCGACCGCGCCGTACCCCCCTCCCCCGGCGGACCGTTGGACGAGCCCGAGCGAACGGAGGCGCTCCAGGGCGGCCAGCGCGGTCGCCTCGTCGAGGTGCACGGCCCGTGCCACGGCCCCGGCGGTCGGCGCGGCCGCCGCCCCGCCCTCGTCCGCCGCTCCGGCTCCGGCCACGACGTGACGGTAGACCGCGACCGCGACGTCGTCGATCCCGAGGGCGGCGAAGGACGAAGGGGGCACCCGTCGATCTTGCCCCGTCCCAGCCGACTGTTGGTAGCGTCGTCCAGATGACCGGACACGGGGCGGGGCGGTGAGCCGCGAGACGATGGCGTCGCCGACCGCGACGACGCTGCGCCGACCCGCCTTCACGGTCGACCTGGCGGCCCGCCTCTCGGGCAGCTGGCGCAGCGTGCTCGTGGTCTACCTGGCGTCCCGCCTGTTCTCGACGAGCGTCCTCTTCGCCGTCTACGAGATCGCGAAGCTCGCCGGTGCGACCTTCATCACGCCCGGCAGCGACCGGAGCTTCTTGGACTTCACCTCGTCGTGGGACGCCGACCGGTACCGCACCATCGCCCTGCACGGCTACCCGTCGACGTTGCCGACCGACGCGACCGGCGAGGTGCTGCCCAACGAGTGGGCGTTCCTGCCGGTGTTCCCGTACCTCTGCCACCTGCTGATGGTGGCGACGGGCATGGACTTCACCGTCGCCGCCCCCCTGCTGGCGACCGTGTTCGGCGCCGCCGCGGCCGTCGTGCTCTACCGGCTGCTCGTCACGAAGGTCGGCCACCGCGGCGCCATCTGGGCCGTGCTGCTGTTCTGCTTCGGGCCGATGGCCTTCGTCATGTCGGTCGGCTACGCCGAGAGCCTCTTCCTGCTGCTGATCTTCGGCGGCCTGCTGGCCATGCAACGACGGCAGTACGCGCTCGTCGCGGCCGCCGGCATCGTCGCCTCGTTCGTGCGACCGGGGGCGCTCGCACTCGCGCTCGCCCTCGGCATCCACCTGATCGTGCGGTGGCACACCGAGCGTGAGCGACCCGCCGCCGCGTCCGTGCAGGGCACGCGCGCGATCGACCACCTCACGGTCGACGGCGGGTCGGCCACGCTCCCGGCCGACGATCTCTCGAGCGACGACCTCTCGACCGACGCCGCCGGGACGCGAGGGGTCGCCGGGGTCGGCACCGCGCCTCCTGCGGTCGTGACGGCCGCCCGGCGCTCGGTGCGTCGCGCCTGGGGTGGACTGCGCGAGTTCGTCGTGGGCGGCCGGCTGCCCGGCCGCGAGCTGACGACGATCGTCGTGGCGGGGCTGGCGATGGCGGCGGCCGGGCTCGCCTGGCCCGTCGTGGCGCACGTGGTCACCGGCCAGGCGGACGCCTACCTCGAGACCGAGATGGCCTGGTGGGTCGACTACGTCGGCCGGCCCGCGTTCGTGCCGTTGACGCCGTGGTTCTTGCTCGCCGGCCGCTGGCTCGGCATCGGGGGCATCGTGCTCGTGCTAGCCCTCGTCGGGTCGTTCACGTACTGGGTGACCCGCCGGTCGACCCAGCGCCTCGGCCACGAGGTCGTCGCCTTCGTGGCCGGGTTCTTCGGCTACCTCGTGGCGGTCTTCCTGCCGCAGCAGAGCCTGTTCCGACTGCTGATGCCGCTCAGCCCGCTGCTGGGCACGCCCGCGATCTCGTCGCGGCCGTGGCTTCGCCGCACCCTGTTGCTCGGCGGGGCCGCGCTGCAGCCGGTCGCCGTCGTCTTCGTCTTCTTGTTCACCGCACCGTAGCGACCGCGGCGTCGCCACCGGCGGTCACGACGAAGACACCGCCGAGTGGACAGGACACCGTCGCATTTCTCGGTGTCTCGTCCACTCGGTGGTGTCCGGCGAGCGGGGCGCAGCGTTTCTCGCTCGGAGGCGCCGGCGGGCTACGCGGCGGCGGGGGCCGGCTGCATCGCGTCCGCGAGCAACGCCACGGACCGGAGGCGCGCCTCCAGCGACGAGGACGAGTGCGCGACGATCAGCTCGTCCGCCTGGGCGGTGCGGGCGAACTGCTCCATGTACTCGCGGGCGTCGCCGGGCGTGCCGACGGCGGTGTAGGTCGTCATGGTCTGCACGTGCTGGCCCACCGGGGTGCGCAGCAGGTGGTCGAGCTCGTCGTCGCCGAACTCGCGGGTGGGGTCGATCTGGCCGCTCTGACGCAGCAGCATCAGCAGACGTTGACGCTTGACCTGGGCGAACTGCACGTCGGCCTCGTCGGCGTCGTCGGTGACGATGGCGTTCACGGCGGCGAGCACGTAGGGCTCGCTCAGCTGTGCCGACGGCTGGAACTCGCGACGGTAGGCCGAGACGGCGTCGACCAGGTCGCCGGGGGCGAAGTGCGACGCGAAGGCGTAGGGCAGGCCGAGGGCCGCGGCGAGCTTGGCCCCGAAGAGGGACGAGCCGAGGATGTACAGCGGCACGTTCGTGCCGGCACCGGGGACGGCCTGGACGCCGGCGACACGGGACTCGCCGGCCAGGAAGGCCTGCAGCTCGACGACGTCCTGCGGGAAGCGCTCGGACGACGACGGGTCGCGGCGCATGGCCCGGAAGGTGGCCTGGTCGCTGCCGGGTGCACGGCCGAGGCCGAGGTCGATGCGACCCGGGTGCAGGGTCTCGAGGGTGCCGAACTGCTCGGCGATGGCGAGCGGCGAGTGGTTCGGCAGCATGACGCCGCCCGAGCCCAGACGGATCGTCGAGGTCTGGCTGGCGATGTGGGCGATCAACACCGAGGTCGCGCTCGAGGCGATGGACGCCATGTTGTGGTGCTCGGCGTACCAGACCCGCCGGTACCCGCTCGCCTCGGCCTGCTGCGCCAGGGCCACGGAGGCCGCGAAGCTCTCGCGCACGGTCTGACCGGGTGCGACGGGGGCGAGGTCGAGGATGGAGAGGGGGATGCTCATGCGGGGGTGAACAACGACGGGCGTCGTCGTATGCCCCGAGACGGAAGACGAGTGGTCCCGGATCGTCGTTCGTCGGGGGGCGAAGGACGATCCGGGACCATTCGATGCGCGAGGAGCGCGGGACGTGCGACGGGCGCGAGCTGCGCGAGTGCCTACAGGCCGCGGGCCAGGCGGTGGTACGCGGCGTTCCAGGCGACCTCGTGGCGGAAGTCGCGGATGCGGGTGTCCTCGTCGATGACGAGCAACTCGGTCTCGACGATGCGCGCGAGGTCTTCGAAGGCCTCGAGGCCGACGGCGGTCGACATCACCGTGTGGTGCGCGGCGCCGGCGGTCAGCCAGGCCTCGGCCGAGACGGCGAACGACGGGCGGGGCTTCCACACCGCGCGCCCCACCGGCAGGTTCGGCAGGTCTTCGTCGGGGTCGACCACGTCGACCACGTTGACCGTCAGGCGGAACCGGTCGCGCACGTCGCTCATCGCGACGACGACGGCGGGGCCGGGGTCGGCGGAGAAGACCAGGCGCACCGGGTCGTCCTTGCCGCCGATGCCGAGCGCGTGCACCTCGAGCGAGGCGCGCCCCGACGTCAGCGCCGGGCTGACCTCGAGCATGTGCGCACCGAGGATCTTCTCCTCGCCGGGCACGAGGTGGTACGTGTAGTCCTCCATCAAGGAGGCGCCACCCGGCAACCCGGCGCCCATCACGTTGGCCGCACGCACCAGCACCGAGGTCTTCCAGTCGCCCTCGGCGCCGAAGCCGTAGCCCTCGGCCATCAGGCGCTGGACCGCGAGGCCGGGCAGCTGCTTGAGCGCACCCAGGTCTTCGAAGTTCGTCGTGAAGGCGCTGAACCCGCCGGCCTCGAGGAACGACCGCAGGCCGATCTCGATCGCCGCACCGTCGCGCAGCGACTGGTGCCGCTCGCCGCCCGTCCGCAGGGCGGGCACGACGTCGTACTCGGCCTCGTACACGGTGACCAGGTCGTCGATCGCCGACTCGGACGCCGCGGCGACCGCCTCGGCCAGCTCGTTGACGCCCCAGGTGTTGACCTGCACGCCGAAGGCCAGCTCGGCCTCGGTCTTGTCGCCCTCGGTCACGCCGACGAAGCGCATGTTGTCGCCGAAGCGGGCCAGCTTGAGCGAACGCATGGCCGAGGCACCGGCGGCGGCGCGCATCCACGTGCCGACCTGCTGTTGCACGCGCGGGTCGCTGACGTGGCCGACGACCGTCTTGCGCGGCACGCCGAGGCGGGTCTGCATGTAGCCGAACTCGCGGTCGCCGTGGGCGGCCTGGTTGAGGTTCATGAAGTCGAAGTCGATGTCGGCCCAGGGCAGGGCGACGTTCGCCTGCGTGTGCAGGTGCAGCAGCGGCTTGCGCAGCGCGTCGAGGCCGCCGATCCACATCTTGGCCGGGCTGAAGGTGTGCATCCAGGCCGTGACGCCGATGACCGAGTCGTCGAGGTTCGCCTCGAGCATCGTGCGGCGGATGGCGTCGGCGTCGGTCAGCACGGGCTTCCAGACGAGCCGCACGGGGACGTCGGAGGCGGCGGCGAGCTCGTCGGCGATGGCGCGCGACTGGTCGGCGACCTGCTTCAGGGTCTCTTCGCCGTAGAGGCCCTGGCTGCCGGTGAGGAACCACACCTCTCTCGAGGCGAGGAAGGCGGTCGGGTCGAGGGTGTCGTTCGTCACTTCAGTTCTCCTGCGGGTGCTTGTCCGTAGACGTTCTGGTACCGGTCGAAGAGGGCGTCGATGCTCTCTGCCGGGATGGGGATGGGTTCGCCGAGCTGGCGGGTGACGTGGACGGTGCGGGCGACGTCTTCGGTCATGACGGCGGCCTTGACCGCGTCGCGGGCGTCCTTGCCGATCGTGAAGACGCCGTGGTTCTGCATCAGCACGGCGCGGCTGCGGTGGCCCTCGAGCGTCGCGACGATGCCGCGGCCGATCGAGTCGTCGCCGATGATCGCGAACGGGCCGACGGGGATCTCGCCGCCGAACTCGTCGGCCATCGCCGTGATCACGCACGGGATCGCCTCGCCCCGGGCGGCCCACGCGGTGGCGTAGGTCGAGTGCGTGTGCACCACTCCCCCGACGTGCGGCATGGTCCGGTACACGTAGGCGTGCGCCGCGGTGTCGCTCGACGGGCTGCGGTCGCTGCCCGGGGTGCCCTCGACCACGGTGCCGTCCAGGCGGCAGAGGATCTGGTTCTCGGCCGTCAGGTCGTCGTAGAGCACGCCGCTCGGCTTGATGACGAAGAGGTCGGTGCCGGGCACGCGGCCCGAGACGTTGCCGCCCGTCCAGACGACCAGCCCGTAGCGCACGAGCTCGGCGTGCAGGGTGGCCACGTCTTCTCGGGTGGCGTCGATGGCCGCCTGCGTCGAGCGGTCGATCCAGCCGGTCATGCGGTCACCTGCGCCTCGGTCGTGGCGGAGGTGGTGGCGTCCTGCTCGACCGCGTCCGCGCCTCCTGCGTCCGCCGTCGGGGCCGAGGAGGCGCGGGTCGCCTCACGACGGATCGCCCGCAGGCGGTGCATCACGTCGTTGCCGCCCCGACCGAACCAGTCGTGCAACAGGAGATACTCGGCGTAGAGGGCGTCGTAGGCGTCGGCGTTCGCCTCGTCGGGCGTGTACGTGGCGCGGTCGACGCTGCCCATGGCCTCGGCCGCCGAGCGGATGTCGGGGTAGGCGCCGGCGGCGACGGCCGCGTGGATCGCCGAGCCGAGGGCGGGGCCCTGCTCGCTCGTGATCGTCGAGATCGGCAGGCGCAGCACGTCGCTGTAGGTCTGCATGAGGTGCGGGTTCTTCAGCAGGCCGCCCGCGGCGATGAACTCGGTGACAGGCACGCCCGATTCGTCGAAGGCCTGCACGATGCGACGGGTGCCGAAGGCCGTGGCCTCGAGCAGGGCGCGGTAGCCCTCTTCGGGCGTCGTGCTGAGCGTCTGCCCGACGATGACTCCGCTCAGCTCGTGGTCGACGAGCACCGAGCGGTTGCCGCTGTGCCAGTCGAGGGCCACGAGGCCGTGGGCGCCGACGGGCTGCTCGTAGGCGAGGTCGGTGAGGTGCTGGTGGACGCTCTTGCCGGCGGCCGCGGCGGCGTCGACCGCCGACTGCGGCACCTGGTTCTTCACGTACCAGGCGAAGATGTCGCCGACGCCGGACTGCCCCGCCTCGTAGCCGTAGAGGCCGTCGACGATGCCGCCGTCGACGACGCCGCACATGCCGGGCACCTCGGCCAGCTCGGAGCCGTTCATCACGTGGCAGGTGCTCGTGCCCATGATGGCGACCATCTGGCCGGGCTGGGTCGCCTTCGCGGCCGGGGCGGTCACGTGCGCGTCGACGTTGCCGACGGCGACGGCGATGCCTTCGGGCAGGCCCGTCCAGCCGGCCGCCTCGGCGGTCAGCGTGCCCGCGACGTCGCCCAGGGCGCCGATCTCGTGCACGACCTTCGTCTCGGCGAAGTCGGCGAAGTCGGGGTTGAGGGCGGCGAGGAACTCACGGCTGGGGTACTCGCCGTCTTGGTAGATGCCCTTGTAGCCGGCGGTGCAGGCGTTGCGGACGTACCGACCGCTGAGCTGCCAGACGATCCAGTCGGCTGCCTCGACCCAGTGCTCGGTCGCGGCGTAGACCTCGGGGTCCTCTTCGAGCAGCTGGAGGCCCTTGGCGAACTCCCACTCGCTCGAGATGAGCCCGCCGTACCGCGGCAGCCAGCTCTCGCCCCGCTCGGCGGCGAGCTCGTTGATGCGATCCGCCTGCCCCTGGGCCGCGTGGTGACGCCAGAGCTTGACGAAGGCGTGCGGGCGGTCGGCGAAACGCTCGAGCTCGTTGAGCGGCGTGCCGTCGGCGGTGGTCGGCACCATCGTGCACGCCGTGAAGTCGGTGCCGATGCCGACGACGGCCGAGGGGTCAACGCCCGACGCGCGCAGGGCCTCGGGCACGGCGTTCTTCAGCACGTCGACGTAGTCCGACGGCACCTGCAGGGCCCAGTCGGCGGGCAGCCGCTCGCCCGTGCCGGGCAGCGTGCGGTCGACGACGGCGTGCGGGTACTCGAACGTGGCGCTGGCCAGTTCGGCGCCGTCGCGCACGCGCACGACGACCGCCCGGCCGCTGAGCGTGCCGTAGTCGACGCCGACGACGTACGTGTCGGCCGAGGTGTCGGCGGGGCCGGGGCCCCCGGGCGACGAGTCGGAGGGGATGGCGGTCTCAGCCATGGAACGTCCTTGTCCTGATGCGAAAGTGAGCGCTCACATTCTCACACGCGAGGGCTCGCGCGTGCAATCTCGTGAGACGCGGGTCGGGCCGATCGGCGACCGTGACCGAGGCTCGGGCCCGACCCCCACGAGCGGCGCTCGACGATTTGCCTAGGCAGCTGTTCTCCGCCGGTTCCGGGGGTCACCCCGGGCAGGCCGGACCGCGGCCGGGCTTGACCCCCACGAGCGGCGCTCGACGATTTGCCTAGGCAGAGGTTCTCTGCCGGTTCCGGGGGTCACCCCGGGCAGGCCGGGCAGGCCGGACCGCGGGCGCCGGACCGCAGGCGCGGGCGCGGGACCGCAGACGCGGGTCAGCGGGCGGGGGCGGCCGTCGAGCGGCGGACGACGAGCTCGGGCTCGAGCGCCGCGACGGGGGCGTCGTCGCCCGCGAGCACGGCCTCGACGGTGGTCATGAGGCGGCGGCCCAAGGCCTCGAAGTCCTGCCGCACGGTCGTCAGCGGGGGCACGAAGTGCTCGGCCTCGGGGATGTCGTCGAACCCGACGATGCTGACGTCGCGGGGCACGACGAGCCCGGCGTCGACGTACGCGTGCACCACGCCGAGCGCCATCTGGTCGTTGCCGCAGAAGACGGCGGTCACGTCGTCGCGCAGGGCGAGCTCGCGGCCGATGCGGTGCCCCGACCCCGGCGTCCAGTCGCCCCGGCACAGCACGCTCGAGTCGACGCCGAGCCGGGCGCAGGCCTCGCGCCAGCCGCGCTCGCGGTCGCGGCCGTCCATCCATCCGTCGGGCCCGGCGACGTGGGCGATGCGTCGGTGCCCGAGTGCCGCGAGGTGCTCGACGGCGGCCTCGGCCCCGGCGGCCTGGTCGAACGACACCGTGTGGTGGCCGTCCTCGGCCTCGCTGTCGGCCGTCACGAGCGGCACCGAGACGTCGGAGCGCCGCAGCACCTCGAGGGCCTCGGAGTCGGGGGCGATCAGCACGATGGCGGCGACGTTCTGCCCGACCAGCGAGTCGAGGGCCTGACGCATGCCCTGCCGGGCGTCGACGTCGAGCGTGGCCATCGAGACCTGGTAGCCGGCGCGGCGGGCGGCCCCGTTGAAGCCGTGCATGGTGCTCGACGGCCCGTAGAACGGGAACCCGGTGCTGATCACGCCGAGCGACTTCGTCTTGCGGCTGGCCAGGGCCCTCGCCGTGAGGCTCGGCCGGTAGTTGAGGTCGTCGATCGCGGCGTCGACCTTGGCCTTCGTGGCGGGACGGACCGTGGGGTCGCCGTTGACGACCCGCGACACGGTCTGGTGCGAGACGCCGGCCGCGGCCGCGACGTCGAAGAGGGTTGCCACGAGGTGATCCTATTTCGGTTCGGTTTCGGGACGACGGTGTCCTGCGCGGCCGACCCGCGCCTCCTGGGGTCGGACCGGGTGTCCGCCCGGGGGCGGAGAGACGAGGAGGCGCGGCTCCCGTGATCGGGAACCGCGCCTCGTCGTCGGGTGCTGCGCTCGTTACTTGCCGGACGAGGCGGCGCGACGCTTGTTGAACACGTCGAACGCGACCGCGGCGAGCAGCACGAGGCCCTTGATCAGGGACTGGTACTCGGTGCCGACGCCGAGGATCGACATGCCGTTGTTCAGGATGCCGATGATCAGACCACCGACGATGGCGCCGGTGACCGTTCCGATGCCGCCGGTGACGGCGGCGCCACCGATGAACACGGCCGCGATGGCGTCGAGCTCGAACCCGTTGCCGGCGCTGGGGCTGGCGAGGTTGAGCTGGCCGGTGAAGACGACGCCCGCCAGCGCGGCGATGACGCCCATGTTGACGAACAGCAGGAAGGTCACGCGCTTCGTCTTGACGCCCGACAGCTCGGCGGCGTGCAGGTTGCCACCGATGGCGTAGACGTGACGACCGAACACCGAGTTCTTCATGATCATCGAGTAGGCGACGACCAGCACGGCGAGCACGACCAGGACGATCGGGGTGCCCGAGTAGCTCGCGAGCAAGAAGCCGATGTACATGACCAGGGCGACCGTGAAGACCATCTTGGTGATGAACCACAGGAAGGGCTCGTCCTCGAGCTGGTACTTGCGACGCGTCGCCCGTCCGCGCAGGCCGGTGCCGATGAGGGCCAGCGACGCGACGGCGCCGAGCACGAGGGTGAGCGGCTCGTAGCCGGTCGTCCCGAAGGCGGGCAGGAAGCCCGATCCGATGTCGCGGAACCCCTGGGGGAAGGGCGAGATCTGCTGGCTCTGCAGGGCGATCTGCGCGGCACCGCGGAAGGCGAGCATGCCCGCCAGGGTGACGATGAACGCCGGGATGCCGAAGTAGGCGATCCAGAAGCCCTGCCAGGCGCCGACCAGCGCGCCGAGCACGAGGCAGAGGACGACGGCGAGCGGCCATGGCAGGCCCCACTGCGTGATCATGACGCCGGCCATGGCCCCGGTGAAGGCCACGATCGAACCGACCGAGAGGTCGATGTGCCCGGCGATGATCACCATCACCATGCCGATCGCCAGGATCAGGATGTAGCTGTTCTGGACGACCAGGTTCGACACGTTGATCGGCGCGAGCGTGATGCCGTTCGTGGTGATCTGGAAGAACAGCACGATCACGATCAGCGCGATGAAGAGGCCGATCTGGCGCAGCTGGCCGCCGAGGTACGAGACCGCGGAGACGATCGGGTTGCCGCCCGAGCCGGACTGCGGCTGACGGGACGTGGGCGACCCGCCGGTGGGCTTCGGGTCGGTGGCCTGGGTGGGGCTAGGCGCGCTCATTGACGGGGCTCTCTCGTTCGAGGGTCATGTACTTCAGGAGGAACTCGGGGGTCGCCTCGGCGATCGGCACGTCGGCCGTGATGCGCCCCTCCGAGAGGGTGTAGATGCGGTCGCAGATGCCGAGCAGTTCGGGCAGCTCGGACGAGATGACGATGACTCCCTTGCCCGCGTCCGCGAGCTGGTTGATGATCGTGTAGATCTCGTACTTCGCGCCCACGTCGATGCCGCGGGTCGGCTCGTCGAGGATGAGCACGTCGGGGTCGGCGTACATCCACTTCGACAGCACGACCTTCTGCTGGTTGCCACCCGAGAGCTTGCCCGTCACCGACGCCACGGTGGGCGCCTTGATGTTCATGCTCTTGCGGAAGCGCTCGGCGACGGTGCTCTCTTCGGACCGGTTGACGAAGCCCCAGTTCGCGAGCTTGCCGAGCGCCGAGCCCGACACGTTGCGCGTGATGTCGTCGATCAGGTTGAGGCCGTACTTCTTGCGGTCCTCGGTGGCGTAGGCCAGACCCGAGGCGATGGCCTTGCTCACCGTCGAGGTGTCGATCTTCTCGCCGCGCTTGTAGACCGTGCCCGAGATGCCGGTGCCGTAGCTCTTGCCGAAGACGCTCATCGCGAGCTCGGTGCGACCGGCACCCATCAGCCCGGCGATGCCGACGATCTCGCCGGCCTTCACGTTCAGGTTGGCCTGGTGGATGATCTCGCGCGTCGCGTCGAGCGGGTGGTGGACGGTCCAGTCCTCGATGCGCAGCAGCTCTTCGCCGACGGTCGACTCGTGGGCGGGGTACCGGCTCTCGAGGTCGCGGCCGACCATGCCCTTGATGATGCGGTCCTCGGAGACCTCGTCGGCGTGCATGTCGAGGGTCTCGATGGTCTTGCCGTCGCGGATGATCGTGACCTTGTCGGCGATCGCCTTGATCTCGTTCAGCTTGTGGCTGATGATGATCGACGTGATGCCCTGACCCTGCAGGCTCTTGATCAGGTCGAGCAGGTGGGCCGAGTCGTCGTCGTTCAGGGCGGCCGTCGGCTCGTCGAGGATGAGGATCTTGACGCGCTTCGAGAGCGCCTTGGCGATCTCGACCAGCTGCTGCTTGCCGACGCCGATGTCGACGACCTTGGTGACCGGGTTGTCGCGCAGCCCGACGCGGGCCAGCAGGCCGGCGGCGTCGAGGTTGGTCTTGTTCCAGTCGATGAAGCCGTTCTTGGCCTGCTCGTTGCCGAGGAAGATGTTCTCGGCGATCGACAGGAACGGGCTGAGTGCCAGCTCTTGGTGGATGATGACGACGCCCGCGGCCTCGGAGTCGTTGATGTTCTTGAAGTCGACGGGCTGGCCGTCGAGCATGATCTGGCCGTCGAACGAGCCGCTCGGGTAGACGCCCGAGAGCACCTTCATCAGGGTCGACTTGCCCGCGCCGTTCTCGCCGCAGATCGCGTGGACCTGGCCGCGCTCGACCTCGAGCGTGACGTCCTGCAGGGCCTTGACGCCGGGGAACGTCTTGGTGATCTCCCGCATCTCGAGGATCGTGTTCGCCACGTGTTCCTTCTTCCGTGTCTCGGTGGGGTGCAGCTGTGGAGCAGGGACGCGAGGAGGCGCTGGTCGGCGACCAGCGCCTCCTCGGTCCGCGGAAGGGACGGACCTACTTGAGGTCGGCCTCGGTGTAGTAGCCGCTGTCGACCAGGACCTCTTTGTAGTTGTCCTTGGTGACGATGGTGGGCTGGAAGAGGTACGTCGGGACGACCTTCTCGCCGTTGTCGTACGTCTTGTCGTCGTTCGTCTCGGGCGTCTTGCCGGTCAGCAGGTCGTCGGCCATCACGACGGACTGGTCGGCGAGCTGACGGGTGTCCTTGTAGATCGTCGAGTACTGCTGGCCCTCGATGATCGACTTGACCGAGGCGGCCTCGGCGTCCTGACCGGTGATGACCGGCAGGGCGTCGCTGGCGTAGCCGGCACCCTCGAGCGCCGAGATGATGCCGATCGAGATGCCGTCGTAGGGCGAGAGCACGCCGTCGAGCTTGGTGCCGCCCGAGTAGGTCGAGGCGATCAGGTTCTGCATGCGCGCCTTGGCGGTGGCGGGGTCCCACTGCTGCGTCGCGGCCTGCGTGAACTGGTCCTGGCCGGAGCCGATCGTCAGCGAGCCGTCTTCGATGAAGGGCTTGAGGGTGTCCATCGCGCCGTTGAAGAAGAAGGTCGCGTTGTTGTCGTCCGAGCTGCCGGCGAAGACCTCGATGGTCTTCGGGGTGGCGCCGTCGACCTTGTTGCCGTCGGCGTCGACGAGGCCGAGGCCGGTCAGGAGGCTGGTGCCCTGGTCGACGCCCACCTTGTAGTTGTCGAACGAGACGTAGTAGTCGACGTTCTCGTTGCCCGTCAGCAGACGGTCGTACGAGATGACCTTGATGCCGGCCTTGGCGGCCGAGTCGAGCTGGTCGCTGAGCGAGCCGCCGTCGATCGAGGCGACGATGAGCACCTTGGCGCCCTTGGTGATCATGTTGCTGATCTGCTGGACCTGCTGGGGGATCTTGTTGTCGGCGTACTCGAGGTCGACCTTGTAGCCCTTGTCTTCCAGGGCGCTCTTGACGGCGTCGCCGTCCTTGATCCAGCGCTCGGACACCTTGGTGGGCATCGCGACGCCGACCAGCGCGCCGGCGTTGTCGCCGCTGCTGCTGCCGCCGGCGTCACCGCCGCGACCGCCGCCGCCGCCGGAGCAGGCGGCCAGGGAGAATGCCATGCCGACGGCGACGATGCCGACGAGGAGCTTTTTCTTCACGGTTGTTCCATTCGTGTCAGGTGTCATCTCGACGGCGTCGTCGATGACGGGTGGTGGTGCTGTGGAGGGATCACTGTGGTGCAGGCACGCGACGACTCGGGAGGCCGGGGACGTGCCGGGCCGACGGGTGCGCGAGGCGTGCCCGTCGGGGCCGAGGGGGACGTCAGGCCGGGGCGGACGCGAGGAGACGCGGGGCGGGCGACGTGCGGAGGGCCGGGCGGGCGGCCGGGCGGGGGGCGGAGCTGTTCACGGTTGACCTCTTCGTCAGGAAACGTGGCTGGGGGTGTCACGGTGTGGTGGGTGATGGTCCGTCACGAGGACGGTCGAGCGCTGACCTGAGAATGTGAGCGCTCACATCGGGTGGTGCGGGGCAATACTGAACGAGGTCCAGGTGCTTGTCAAGTCGGTCCGCCCTCGGCGTGTCGCGGCAGGATTTACACGTTCGCCACACGCCGTTCACGCGCGTGAGCGGTCGTCACGTCACAGTGTGGCCATGATCACCGCGACCGCGACCGTCCACACGGCGCACGACGCCGCCGGCCTGTTCTGGCTGTCGCGCCGCCTGCTGGCCGAGCACCGGGCCGCCCGGGTCGACGTGGGCCAGTACCTCGTGCAGCTCGCGGACGCGGGCACGGTGTTGCTGACCGAGCTGCCCGACGCACTGCGCTTCGACGTCGTCGTGCGCGACGAGCTCGCGGCACGCCGGACGCGACGCGCACTCGAGGCCGCCCTCGAACGCTGCCTGCCCGGCACCGTGTCGGCGATGACGTGGCAGACCGAGGCCCTCGCGGCGGGTGCCGAGGTCGAGGTCGCCTGAGCCGACCGCACCGCGTGCGGTCGAGGCCGCTTGAGGCGACCGCACCGCGTGTCGTGCACGGCACCGCGTCTAGACCGGGTGCGGTGCACGAAACGCGGTGCGCTGCGGGTGGGGTGGGCGGGTGGGGCCGCAGGGCGGGGCGGGTGGGCGGGGTGGCAGGGCGGGGCGGGTGCCGCGGCTAGAAGGCCGTGATGGTCCAGCTCGCCGCGTGCGACTCGCCGGGGGCGAGCAGCACGAGGTCGTGCCCCGAGTTGAAGGCGTCGGGCGGGCAGGTCATCGGCTCGACGGCCAGGCCGACGCGGTCGTTCTCGGGCTCGGGCCGGTCGGCGGTGTGCACCTGCACCCAGGGCAGCTCGCGACCCCACGACATGGTGACTCCGTGGCCGTCGCGCGCGGTGACCGTGGCGGTGACCCGCGCCTCCTGCGCCTCGCCGGGCGCGCCGACGGCGGGCGCGCCGTCCGCGGACGCGCCGTCGGGTGACGCGCCGTCGGCGGACGCGCCGTCGGCGGACGTGCCGTCGGCCGGGCCGAAGTCGAGGTCGGTGAAAGCGTGGTCGACGAAGAGGTCGCCGATCGCGTGCCCCTCGCGGAAGTCGAAGCCCTCGCGGTCGCCCACCGGGCGGGTGCCGACGGGCACGAGGCGGTCGTCGGTCACCTCGAGGTAGCTCGCGGCGGGCAGGTCGAACGTCCAGTCGTCGACGCGGCCCTCGCCGGCCACGAGGTACGGGTGCGGTGCCGTGCCGTAGGGCGCCGTGCCCTCGCCGACGTTGCGGGCCGTGACCGTCGTGGTCAGGCCGTCGTCGCCCAGCTCGTAGACGACGGACAGGGCGAGGCGCCAGGGGTAGCCGTCGCTCGGAACGAGGACGAACGAGGCCGACGCCCTCGCGGCCTGGGCCTGGTCGAACGTCCAGTCGGCCCAGTGCGCGAGGCCGTGCAGGGCGTGCCCGCGCTCGACCTCGTTCAGGGCCAGCTGCCGTTCGACACCGTCGCGCTCGTAGCGCCCGTCGGTCACGCGGTTGGGCCAGGGGGCCAGCAGGGCGCCCCGGAAGCCGGGCCGCACCTGGTCGGCGGCGAACGGCACGACGAGGTCGCGTCCCTCGAAGGTCAGGGCACGCAGCGTCGCCCCGACCGCGGCCAGCTCGGCGCGGTAGCCGTCGCGCTCGAGCACGACCTGGGCACCCGACACCGGCACGGGCGAGGTGGTCAGCGTCGCCGTGGGCGGTGCGCCCGGCGCAGGCTCGACGACGGGCGGGGTCGTGCCGGGCACGGGGACGTCGGCGACGGGGGTCGGCTCAGACACGGGCGGGCTCCCCCAGGACGGACGCGGACAGGAACGCGTTGCGGAACCGACCCTCGGGGTCGACCGACTCGACGTGGGCGGCGAACTCTCCGAGGCGCGGGTGCACCCGGCGCAGCTCGGCGTGCGTCGCGGTCGACACCTTGCCCCAGTGCGGACGGGCGTCGAAGGCGCCGAGCACGCGCTCGATCTCGGGCAGGGCGGCCAGCACGTCGGCCGGCCGGCGGTGCCAGGTGAAGTGGAACGCGACGCTCTGCCGACCGCTGCTGGGGCTGATCCAGGCGTCGTCGGGCGCGATGGTGCGGATCTCGCTGACCATCAGCACGTCGGCGAAGGTGTGCGCGATGCCCCGCAGCCCCTCGATCGCGGCCGCGGCGTGCTCGGCCGGCACCAGGTACTCGCTCTGGATCTCTTCGCCCGCGCTCGGCGTGAAGTCGAACCGGAAGTGCGGCAGGCGTTCGAGCCACGGGCCGGCCACGCCGCCCTGCTGCGTGACGGCCGCGGTCTCGGCACCCGGGATCATGTGCGTGGTC
Source organism: Frigoribacterium sp. VKM Ac-1396 (assembly GCF_015350895.1). NCBI lineage: Bacteria > Bacillati > Actinomycetota > Actinomycetes > Micrococcales > Microbacteriaceae > Frigoribacterium > Frigoribacterium sp. VKM Ac-1396. The sequence goes on from NZ_JADKSD010000001.1 coordinate 1,298,025, forward strand.
GCGTCGGCCCGCACGGCACCGAGGTCGCGCAGGTCGAGCCCGACCTCGTCGCCGACGCGGTGCTTCGACCACACCTGGTCGACCCCGTCGCCGTCGTAGCGGGTGAAGAAGCTCAGGCTGTAGGCGCTGGCCAGCACCGCGTCGAGGTGTTCGAGGGCGGCCGCCCAGGGCAGCCCCAGGGCGATGGTCTGCTCGACGTCGAAGGTCGGCACGGTGTCGAGCTCGAGGGCGGTGACGACGCCGACGGCGCCGAGCGAGACCACGGAGGCGCCGAACGCGTCGTCACCGCGGCGCACGGTCTCGAGGGTGCCGTCGGCCCGCACCAGCTCGACGGCGCGGACGCCGGCCGAGAGGGCCGGGTTGCGGACGCCCGAGCCGTGGGTGCCGGTCTGGACCGCGCCGGCCACCGAGATGTGCGGCAGCGAGGCCAGGTTGTGCAGGGCGAGGCCGCGACGCTGGAGCTCGCCGGCGAGGGCGGCGTGCGTCGTGCCCGCACCGACGCGGACGGACCCGGCGGCCGAGTCGACCTCGACCGGGGTGGCGAGCGCGTCGAGCGACACGAGGGTGCCGTCGGTGTCGGCGACGCGGTTGAACGAGTGGCGCGACCCCAGGGCCTTGACGCGACGACTGCCCGTGACGACGTCACGTAGTTCGTCGAGGCTCGTGGGGCGACGCAGGTCGGTCGTCGAGTACTCGACGTTGGCGGCCCAGTTCTGCATGGAGGCTCCTTCGACTCGGGGTGCTCCGTCGAGTCTAGGCGCGCCGCCGGGGTGTCGTGTGAGCGCTCACTTCGCCTGCCACCCGAGCAGCGGCCCGAGTCGCTCGGCGGCGTCGGTCAGCACCTGCGCGTACTCGGCGAGGCCGAAGTCGAACGGCAGCTCGACGATCAGGTCGTCGACCTCGCGCATCGCGGCGTTCTCGTGCAGCTGCTCGGCGATCCACTCGGACGGGCCGACCAGGTCGCGGTCGAACATCATGCCGCGGGGCCCGTGCGCCACGGTGGTGCGGTCGCGGCGGGAGGACGCGTAGGCCTCGTACGCCGCACGCTGCTCGGCGGTGGCCGTGTCGGTGGGCAGGACGACCGCGCCCTTGGCGACCCGCGCCTCCTGACCCGCCGGGTGGGCCGCGCGGAAGGCGCGGATCTGTTCGAGCTGCGACGCGGCGAAGCGGGTCGGCTCGATCGGCCCGGGTGCGCCCGCGAAGCTGACGTTGCTGATCAGCATGCCGAGCCCCTGCCGGCCGGCCCACTCGGCGGACCGCGGGCTGCCCGCGCCGTACCAGACGCGGTCGGCGAGGCCCGGGCTCTGCGGCTGCACCCGGCCCGTGTAGACCTCGATGCCCTCGGTGCCCTCGAACGCGCTGACCTGCTCGCCCCGCACGAGCGAGAGGAACTTCTCGACCCGGCCGTACGAGAAGTCCTGGTGGTCGACCGCGTCGCCGTAGAGGTGCGGGCCGACCTCGTCGTAGCCACGGGGCTCGCCGACGCTCACCCCGAGCTGCAACCGGCCACGCGAGAGCACGTCGACGGTCGCCCAGTCCTCGGCGAGGCGGAACGGGTTCTCCCAGCCGAGCGGCATGACGGCCGTGCCGAGGGTGAGCCGCGAGGTGCGCTGCGCCGCGGCCGAGAGGAACGCCACGGGCGACGAGATGCCGAACTGCAGGTGCCGGGTGCGGGTCCAGCCGCCGTCGAGCCCCAGCGCCTCGGCGCGTTCGAAGAGCTCGAGCCCCTGCTCGAGGCCGACCGTCGGGTCGTCGCCCTCGAACGCACCGATGGTGAGGAACCCGAGCCGACGCAGCGGCCTCGGGTCGGCGGACGGCGAGGACGACGAGGAGGCGGTGGTCACCCGTCGAGCCTAGCCAGACGGCACGGCGGCCCGCGGCCCGTGTCGGGCGGTCCCCGTCGGGCGTCCCCCGTCGTGCGTCCCCCGGACTGGGGACCGCCCCACCCCCGTACTGGGTAGCCGCGCACCGTTGTCCCCCGGCCCCGGGTGCGGTTCGCTGGACGGAGCCGTTCGAGAGCCACGCGTCGACGACGACACGACCACGGACGACACCACGACTTCAGGGGACACCACCACGATGGACACCGCAGAGCCCGACACCGGACGCCCCGGCCCGACCGACCCGTCGGACGCCGCGACCACGCTCGACCCGGAGGCCACGACCGGCACCGCACCGGCCACCTCGACCCGAGCGCTGCGCGTCCGCCCCGAGCGCGTCACCCGCGTCCGCCGACCCGTCACCTTCGTGCTGACCTGGCTCGACCTGCCGAACGACGGTGAGGACCCCGGCCTGCCGCTCGGCACCTGCCTCGTGCTGCGCACGGTCGGTCGCTCGGTGCGCGACGTGCTCGTCGACCTGCCGGGCGGGCCCGTCCGCGGCCGCGACAAGCTGCGCCCCGGGGCGATGATCGGCATCGCCACCCCGGTCGAGCTCGACGCGCTCGTCGCGCTCGGCACCGTGTTCGTCGAGTGGTCGGACGGCCGCGGCGGCAGCCGCACCACCTGGCTGCGCGTTCCGCCGGTGCCCGCCCGCTACCGCAGCCCCGCCACGAGCTGACCCGGCCGCGCCGCGCGACGACGCGACCCCGGCGACCGCGCGACCCGGACGACGGCGCGACCGGCGTCGCCGACCGCGCCGCGCCTCCCGGGGTTCAGCGGCGGTAGGCGGCCGCCGGGTGCGTCCCGGGCAGGCGGGGACCGCCGCCGGTCAACCGCTCGCGAAGCGTCTCGCCCGGCACGTACGCCTCGCGCAGTCGCCCGCGGCGCCGCAGCTCGGGCACGACCAGCTCGACGAAGTCGGTCAGCGTGTCGAACGAGTGGTACTGGCGCAGGTTGATGCCGTCGATGCCCTCGTCGTCGAGCCACCGTTCGATCTCGTCGGCCACGACCGTCGGCGTGCCCGCGACGAAGAACGTGCCGCCCCAGGCCTCGTCGACCGAGTCGATCAGCTGGCCCACCGTGATGTCGAGCGGCAACGCGGCTGCGCCCGGGTGGTCGAGCCGCCCCTCGGCCTCGAGCGCGTCGCGGACGCTGCGGTCGCGCGGGTGCGACGGCGCGTCGAACGGGATGCTGCGGTGGATCAGCTTGCCCTGCTCGCTCGCGAACGACCGGTAGAGGGCGAGCTTCTCGGCGACGACCTCGTCGGTCTCGCCCGTGATGACGCCCGCCTGCACGATGAACGAGACGTCGTCGGCCGAGCGACCGGCCAGGACGGCGGCCTCGCGGGTGGCGGCCCCGACGGCCCGGACCGCCGGCCCGCCGGTGAAGACGACCTCGGCGTTGCGGGCTGCCTGCTCGACGCCCTTCGGCGAGGCCGTCGCGAGGAAGAGCACGGGCGTGCGCTGCGGCGACGGCTCGCTGAGGTGGGGCCCCGCGACGCGGAAGTGCTCGCCGACGTGGTCGATCGCGTGGACCTTCGACGGGTCGGTATAGACGCCCGAGCCGGGGACCAGGCCGTCGGCGGTGGGGTCGGCGACGACCGCGTCGTCCTCCCACGAGCCCTCCCACAGCTTGTAGAGCACGTCGAGGTACTCGGCGGCGCGGGCGTAGCGCACGGCCTTCGGGATCTCGGCGTCGAGGCCGAAGTTGCGCGCGGCGTTCGGCAGGTACGACGTGACGACGTTCCAGCCGACGCGCCCCTTGGTGAGGTGGTCGAGCGTCGACATGCGCCGCGCGAACGCGAAGGGCGGCTCGTAGCTGGTCGAGAACGTGATGCCGAAGCCGAGGTGTTCGGTGACCGCGGCCATCGCCGGCACGACCATCATCGGGTCGTTGTTCGGCGCCTGGACGCCTTCGAGCAGGGCCGGCGCCGGGCTGTCGCCGAACACGTCGTAGGCCCCCAGCACGTCGGCGATGAAGATCGCGTCGAAGCCGCCGCGCTCGGCCAGCCGGGCGAGTTCGAGCCAGTACGCGAGATCTTTGTACTCGCTGCGGTGGTTGTGCGGCAGCCGCCAGAGGCCGTGCGTGATGTGGCCGACGCAGTTCATCTCGAACAGGTTGAGGATCAGCCGCTTCGTCACGGTGGGGCCCCCGGCGCCGGCGGTGGCGGACGGGTCGACGGCGGACGGGTCGACGGCGGTCGGGTCGGACGCGGGGGTGTCTGCGGTGCTCACGCGTCCTACTGTGCCGCACCGCGCCTCCTCGTCCGCCGGGGGCGTCGCCCCGTGTCGCGCCGCGGCGTGCAGCCGGCAGGGCTTCGGCACCGCGTTTCGTGCACCGCACCGCCACTAGTCGGGGTGCGGTGCACGAACCGCGGTGCAACGGGTCGGGGCGGGGCGGGTCGGGGCGGGGCGGCGGACGGCCGACAGTCCGGCGGGGTCAGCGCTCGCGGATGGTCGTGGTGACGTCGACGAGGCTCGGGTCGGCGGGCGCCGAACCGAAGCCGAACCGCACGGGCGGGTCGAGCGGGGCGAGTGCCCCGAGGGCGCGACCGTCGAGACGGGCGTCGACCGCGACGATGCGGCGGGCCAGCGTCACGCCGTAGTACTCGCGGCGTCCGCCTCCGGCCGTGCCCGCGGTGCGGGCCCCGGGCACGAGCAGGCGCGCCACCGGGTCGATCAGCGTCAGCCAGCCGGGCCGGGTCGCGAACGCGGCCGGCACGAGGCGCAGCAGCCAGCCGAGGGGCGACACCGGCCCGATCTCGAGCGACAGGTCGAGCACGTCGTCACCCGAGGCGTCGGGCCCGGCCGACACCCGCAGCGTCCGGTCGACGCCGCGCCACGAGACCGGCTGCACCCGTACCTCGTCGAACGTGTACGTCGACGAGACGTACTCCGCCACGGCCTGCGACGGCGCGAGCAGGGTGCGGTGGCCGTCGGCGTCCTCGACCATCACGTCGACGAACCGCCCGAGCGGCGAGCGGGTCCAGAGCCCGACGACGACCCGCGTGCCGGACGTGGTGCCGAAGCCCGCGATGCGTCCGTGGAACCTCTGGTCGGGGGTCGGGCTGCTCATCGCTCGACCGTACGCCGAGGGGGCTGCACGCACCGCGCCTCCCGGGGGCTCCGCGGTCGCGCCGCCGGGGCGGGACCGCGGGGAGCCGAGCCCGGGAGGCGCGGGTCGTCCGACGAGGAGGTCGCTACTCGGGCACCCGGGCCGAGACGGCCTCGAGGGCGGCGAGCTCGTCGGCGCTGAGGGCCACGCTCGCGCTGGCCAGCAGGGCCGGCAGCTGCTCGAGGGTGCGCGCGCTGGCGATGGGGGCGACCACGCGCGGCTGGGCCTGCAGCCAGGCGAGCGCGATCGAGGCGATCTCGACCGAGTGGGCGCTCGCGATGTCGCGGAGGGCCGCGACGACCTCGAGCCCCTCGTCGCTGAAGTAGCCCTCGACGTTGCCGCTGCGGGCACCGGCGATGTCGTCGCGGGATTGGTACTTGCCGGTCAGGAAGCCGGCGGCCAGCGAGAAGTACGGCGTGACGCCGAGCTGGTTCAGGGCGGCGAGCGGTGCCAGGTCGCGCTCGTACGCCCCGCGGGTGACGAGGTTGTAGTGCGGCTGCAGCGCGACCGGGGCCGCGAAACCCTCACGGCCGGCGATCTCGATCCACTCGGAGATGCGCTCGGGCGAGAAGTTCGAGATGCCGACGTGCCGCACCTTGCCCGCCTTCTGCAGTGCGTCGAACGCGCCGAGGGTCTCGGCGAGGTCGTCGCCGGTGTCGAAGTGCGCCCAGTACAGGTCGATGTGGTCGGTCTGCAGGCGAGTCAGCGAGGCGTCGGCTGCGGCGGCGACGTTGGCGGCGCTCAGCCCCGGGAACTCGGGGTGCTGGCTGACCTTCGTGCCGATCACGAGCTGGTCGCGACGGGCGGCGCCGCCCTGCGCGAGCCAGGTGCCGATCACGGTCTCGGACTCGCCGCCCGAGTTGCCGTCGGCCCAGGCCGAGTAGACGTCGGCCGTGTCGACGAAGTTGCCGCCTCCGGCGACGAACGCGTCGAGCACCGAGTGCGACTCGGCCTCGTCGCTCGTCCAGCCGAAGGTGTTGCCGCCGAGGGCGAGGGGGAAGACGTCGAGGTCGGATGTTCCGATGAGGGGCATGCGGGGGTTCCTTTCGCGAACGTCGCGTCGGGTCGGCGCGGCGACTACCCAGGTCTAACGCGTCGGGGGCGGGTTCGTTCCCAGCCTGGCGACGTTGCGACACCGTCGAGTGGACACGGCACCGCCGCACGTCACGGTGTCGTGTCCACCCCGCGGTTCGCTGGTGCGCCGGAAGGAGCGGCTCAGTAGCCCTGCTCGACGTCGACGACGCCCTCGGGCTCGCCGCCCTCGGCGAGCGCCCGCACGTTCGCTTCGACGCGGGCCTGGAACAGGGGCTCGGTCATGGCGTTCGTGTTGGCCTGGTGCGGGGTGATCAGCGCCCGCGGTTCGGCCCACAGCGGGTGGCCGTCGGGCAGCGGCTCGGGGTCGACGACGTCGAGCCCGGCGGCTCCGATGTGCCCCTCGGCGAGCGCGGTCACGAGGGCGTCGGTGTCGACCAGGGGGCCGCGAGCGATGTTGACCAGCACGGCGGTGTCTTTCATGGCGGCGAACTCGTCGGCGCCGAGCAGGCTGCGGGTGCCCCCGGTGAGGGCCGCGGCGACGACGACCACGTCGCTGGTCGGCAGCACCTCGGCCAGGCGGTCGACGGTGATCGTGCGGTGGGCGCCGGGCACGGCCTCGTCGGTGCGGCGGACCATCGTCACCTCGACGTCGAAGGGCTGCAGCAGGCGCAGCAGCTCGGTGCCGATGCCGCCGGCCCCGACGATCGTCACGCTCGACCCGTTCAACGAGATGCCGCGCTGCTCGCGCTCCCACGAGGAGGCGCGGGCCCTGATCTGCAGGGAGCGCAGGGTCGCCAGCGTCAGAGCCAGGGCGTGCTCGGCCACGGGTGCGCTGTAGGCGCCCTTGGCGCTGGTGAAGACGAGGCCGTCGCGCGCGGTGGCCTGCATCGTCTCGACGTAGGCGTCGACGCCGGCACTCGGCAGCTGCACGACGCGGACCCCGGGGTGCTGTTCGATCGCGGTGCGCAGCTCGTCCTGGTCGACGCGGCCGCCGACGACGATCATCTCGGTCTCGTCGCCGAGCTCGACCAGACGCGCGTCGGTCGCCTCGACCGCTCGCTCGGCGGGCCCGACGCCCCACGTGTCGCCCGACGACCCCTCGGAGTCGGCGGTGGCGGAGGCGGCGGGAAGGACGGTGACGGCGACGGTGCTCATCGCTCCACCGTATCGATCGGGTCACGAAGACGACTCAGGCTCGTGTCTCGCCCGCACCGGTGGCAGAGTGGCGCCGTCTGCCGGTCGCGAACCCGATCGTGGACGCGGGAGGCACGGGTCAACGGCGACACGCGCCTCCTTCTCACATCACCCGTCCGCACCGGTCGCCCCCGGGTTGCCGCGGGGGTACGCTGTCCCACGGCCCACAGTGCCCACGGCCCGTCCGGGCCCGGCGGCAGCACGACGGAAGGCAGGTGAGCGGCGATGGCTGGTGACAGTACTGGCGCCCCGCGGCATCCCTCCGTGGTCGCGCCGTCCGCCCCGCTCGTCTGAGCGACCGGGCCGACCGATCACGAGCGATGCCCACGGGCACCGACGTCTCCGTCGACGCGCGTCGTCGGCGATCCGCGCCTCCGGGTGTCGCGTCGCCGCCCGTGTGCGTCGCCCCCGGCCCGCACCGCCCGCCCGTCGTCCCCGACGGCTGTCGTGACCACCACCCGGCTCGACGTCGGCGTCGCACCACGACGCCGTCGCACCACGAACGGCAAGGAACGCAGACCATGGCACTCATCGACAACGGCATCTACGTCGCGGGGCACCGCACCGACAGCCCGGCGAACCTCGACGAGACCTTCGAGTTGCTGCACGAGCACCAGGGCATGGCGTGGATCGGCCTCTACCGAGCCGACCCCGACGAGGTGCGCTCGATCGCGCAGGAGTTCGACCTGCACCCGCTGGCCGTCGAGGACGCCCTCAAGGGCCACCAGCGCGCCAAGCTCGAACGCTTCGGCGAGACGCTGTTCGTCGTGCTGCGCTCGGCCCGGTACCTCGACGCCGAGGAGACGGTGGAGTTCGGCGAGGTGCACGTGTTCGTCGGGCCGGGCTTCGTCATCACGATCCGGCACGCCGAGAACCCCGACCTCGGCCGGGTGCGCCGCCGTCTCGAGTCGAGCCCGGACCTGCTCGCCCTCGGCCCCGAGGCCGTGCTCTACGCCGTGCTCGACCAGGTCGTCGACGGCTACGGACCGGTGGTCGCGGGCATCGAGAAGGACATCGACGAGATCGAGGACGAGCTCTTCGGCGGCGACCCCGAGGTCTCGCGACGCATCTACGAGCTGCTGCGCGAGGTGATCAGCTTCCAGCGGGCGACGAGCCCGCTGCGCGGCATGCTCGAGAACCTGCTTCGCGGCTCGGACAAGTACGGCGTCGACGTCGAGCTGCAGCGGTCGCTGCGCGACGTGCTCGACCACGTGCTGCGGATCGGCGAGCGGGCCGACACCTTCAGGGCCCTGCTCGAGAACGCCCTCACGGTGCACTCGACGCTGGTGACCCAGGCGCAGAACGACGAGATGCGGCGGTTGTCCGAGGCGGGGCTCGCCCAGAACGAGGAGACCCGACGCCTGTCGGAGGTCGGCCTGCAGCAGAACGACGAGGTCAAGAAGATCTCGGGCTGGGCGGCGATCCTGTTCGCGCCGACCCTGGTGGGCGGCGTCTACGGCATGAACTTCGACAACATGCCCGAGCTGCACTGGCAGTTCGGCTACCCGATGGCGGTCGCCGCGATGGTCGCGGTCGGCGCCAGCATCTGGGGCGTGTTCAAGTGGAAGAAATGGCTCTGACGACGTGATCGACCGGCCTCACGGGGCCGGGACGCAGAGGCCGCAGGAGGCGCGGGTCGGGTGACCCGCGCCTCCTGCGTCCTCGGGGAGGTGCGGTGCTGCGGCTCGGGCCTACGCCTCGAGCGCGGCGTCGAGGGTGATCTCGACGCCCGTGAGGGCCTTCGAGACCGGGCACGTCTCCTTGGCGTTCTGCGCGGCCTCGAGGAAGGCGGCCTCGTCGATGCCCGAGACCTCGCCGCGGACGGTGAGGGCGATGCCGGTGAGCTTGAAGCCGCCGGCCGAGTCCGGGCCGAGCGAGACGTCGGCCTTGACGTCGAGGGCCTCGACGGTGCCGCCGGCCTGGCCGAGGACGGCCGAGAACTGCATGGCGTAGCAGGCAGAGTGGGCCGCGGCGAGCAGCTCTTCGGGGCTGGTCGAGCCGTTTGCGTCGTCGGCGGCGCGCTTCGGGAACGAGACGTCGTAGGTGCCGAGCTTCGAGCTCGAGAGCTCGACCTGGCCTTCACCGGTCTCGAGGCTGCCGTTCCAGGCGGTGCGTGAGGTGCGAGTGGGCATGGAGTGCTCTCTTTCGTGGGGTCGGTGCGGAAGGGCACCGGACGGGGTGGAGGGGGATCTGGTGGGTCAGTGGTGCGGGTCTGCGGGGGCCGGGGTGGTGGGGGCCGGGGTGGCGGCGGGCAAGGTGGCGGCGGCCGGCGTGGCGGCGGAGGCGGTCACGGCGGCGGTGTTGGCCCGGACGGCGGCGGCGAGCGCGGCGATGTCGGCCCGCAGCGTCTGGAGGTCGGTCAGCTCGAGCCCCGTCGCGCCGCAGATCTGGTCGGCGAAGCCGGCGGCCTGCTCGCGGAGCGCGGTGCCGGCGTCGGTCAGGGCGACGTCGACCGACCGCTCGTCGACCGCCGATCGCGTGCGCGTCAGCAGGCCGTGGGCCTCGAGCCGCTTGAGCAGCGGCGACAGCGTGCCCGACTCGAGCTGCAGCTGCTGGCCGAGCTCGGAGACGGTGGTCGGACCGCCCTGCCAGAGGACGAGCAGCACGAGGTACTGCGGGTAGGTCAGGCCGAGCGGGGTGAGCAGGTCGCGGTAGCGGGCCGTGACCGCCCGCGACGCGTTGTAGAGCGCGAAGCAGATCTGCTCGTCGAGCACGGGCGTCGGGCCCGGGGTCGTCGTCGCGGCTGCTGCGGTCATGTCGAGGACTGTAGCACGTCGTGCGCGACTAAATTGTGCACAACTCGTTTCGGGGACATCGAGCCCGTACCCTGTCAATCGGCGTCGGCCCGGCGCTCGCGGAAGGCGATCATGTTGACCCGGTTGCCGCAGCGCACGCTGCAGAACCGCTTGGAGCCGTTGCGCGACAGGTCGACGAAGACCCCCTCGCAGTCGTCCGCGGCGCAGGCTCGCAGTCGCCCGGTCTCGTCGGTGCGGATCACGTCGACCAGGGCGAGCGCCGACTCGACGCGGATGCGATCGGCCAGGGGCGCGTCGTCGCTCGTCGCGTGCAGGTGCCAGTCGAGCGCGTCGTGCCGCACGAGACGGGGGGACGAGACGCTGTCGGCCAGCATCCGGTTCACCTCGCCGGCCAGGAGGTCGCGCTCGAGCGTCCAGATGCGCCGCAGCTCGGCCCGGACGCCCTGCACCGCGGCCAGCTCGGCGTCGTCGCGGTCGAAACGGCCAGAGAAGGCGAACGCGTCGAGCAGGGCCGTGAGCTCGGCCCGGGTCGACAGCTCGTCGTCGCCGGACCGACTCGCCCCGGCACCCGTGTTGACCAGGGCGACGTTGAACTCGAGGACGTCTTCTGTGTCAGGGGCGAAATGCAAGTTGACTCCTTGTTCTGGGCGGTCGTACGCTCGCGACAGAGACGGCGCGTCACCACCCATTGTGCATGACGGCCCTGACAGGAGGACACCCCGTGAGCACTGGTGCGATCACCACGCCGACCTCGACGACACCCGTTGCCGCGGGCCGCCCGGCCTCGACCACCGCGGGCCTGCTCGTCGCCCTCGTCGCGGCCGCCTCGTTCGGCTTCTCGGGCCCCTTCGTCAAGCCGCTGCTCGAGTCGGGCTGGAGCCCGGTCGCCGCCGTCACCGTCCGAGCACTGATCGGCGGGGTGGTGCTCGCCCCCGTCGCCCTGTTCGCCCTGCGGGGCCGGCTCGGTCCGGTCTGGCGAGCCCGGTGGCGGGTGCTCGGCATGGCCGTGGTCGGCGTCGCCGGCACGCAGGTCTTCTACTTCGCCGCGGTGGTCCGCATCCCGGTCGGCACGGCGATCCTGGTCGAGTACCTCGCCCCGCTGCTGCTCGTCGGGGTGGCCTGGGCGACCACGCGGCGCGTGCCGCAGGCCGTCGTGCTCGTGGGCTCCGTGATCGCCTTCGCGGGCCTCCTGCTGGTCGTCGCCCCGAGCGGGGGCGTGGCCCTCGACCCCGCCGGCCTGGCACTCGCCGGGGCGGCGATGGTGTGCTGCGCGGCCTACTTCGTGCTCGCCGCCCGCCCGAGCGGCGACCTGCCACCGGTCGCCCTCGCGGCGTCGGGCCTGCTGGTCGGGTCCGGCCTGCTCGGCCTGCTCGGGCTCACCGGCCTCGTGCCGTTCACGACGTCCTCGGCCGACGTTCCGCTCTTCGACGCCGTCGTGCCGTGGTGGGTGCCGATGCTCGTCGTCGGCGTCGTCGCCACCGCGCTCGCCTACGCCACGAGCATCACGGCCAGCAGCATGCTCGGCTCACGCCTGGCGTCGTTCGTCGGCCTGCTCGAGGTCGCGGCGGCCGCCCTCTACGCCTGGCTGCTGCTCGACGAGGCCCTCACCCCGCTGCAGCTCGGCGGCGGGCTGCTGATCGTGGTCGGCATCGGATTCGTCCGGGCCGAGCGCACCCGCGAGGCGGAGGTCGTGGCCGACGCGGTCGCCGAGACGCCCCTCGGCGACGCGGTGGCCGCCGACGGCCGTGGTGCGACCATGGCGTGATGGACTTCGTCGAGAACGCCGACGGGGTCGACCACGACGCCGTGCCGATGTCGACCTGACCAGCGCCTCCTCGGCTCTCCCTCGGGTCCGCAGGTCATCCACCGCTGCTCCGGGTCGGACCCGACCCGGCGAGGGGCGGGCATAGGGTCGGGGGGTGACCTCGACGACGCTGCCGCGCAGCACGCCCTCTGCCCAGAACGTCGACGCGGCGGGAGTCGCCGCCTTCGTCGACGCCCTCGAGTCCACCGCCGGGGTCGAACCGCACAGCATCATGCTGCTGCGCCACGGCCGGGTCGTCGCCGAGGGCTGGTGGGCTCCGTACTCGGCCGACCGGGTGCACCTGCTCTACTCGCTGAGCAAGAGCTTCACCTCGTCGGCGGTGGGCTTCGCCGTGGCGGAGGGCCTGATGGGCCTCGACGACACCGTGCTCAGCCACTTCCCCGAGCTCGACGCCGAGGTGACCGACCCGCGCAGCCGGTCGATGCGCGTCCGGCACGTGCTGGCGATGGCCAGCGGGCACCGGGCCGAGACGCTCGACCGGGCGCTGGCGATCGACCCCGCTGACGTGGTCCGCGGCTTCATGCTCACCCCGCCCGACGACGAGCCCGGCACCGTCTTCGCCTACAACCAGCCCTGCACGTTCAGCGTGGGCGCGATCGTGCAGCGGGTCACCGGGCAGTCGCTCACCGAGTACCTGCGCCCGCGCCTGTTCGACCCGCTCGGCATCGGCCAGGTCGGCTGGCAGCGCGACGGGTCGGGTCGCGAGCTCGGCTTCAGCGGACTCCACGCCACCACCCAGGCGATCGCCGCCCTCGGGCAGCTGTACCTGCAGCAGGGCGAGTGGGACGGCGTGCAGCTGCTGCCTCGCGAGTGGGTCGCCGAGGCCACCCGCGCTCACGTCTCGAACGCCGGAGAGGCGAACCCGGACTGGGCCCAGGGCTACGGGTTCCAGTTCTGGATCGCCCGACACGGCTACCGCGGCGACGGCGCCTACGGTCAGTTCGCCGTCGTGCTGCCCGAGCACGACGTCGTCCTCGCGCTCACCGGCCAGTCGCTCGACATGCAGGCCGTGCTCGACGCCGCCTGGACGCACCTGCTGCCGGCGTTCGGGGCCGGGGCCGGGGCCGACGGCGATGCTGACGCCGCGAGCGCGGGCGCGGGCGATGGCGCGGGCGATGCGGGCCCTGCGGGTGCCGCCGGTGCCGACGCCGCCTTGGCGGCCCGCCTGGCCGACCTCACCCTGCCCGGGGTCGCCGGGCCGGCCGAGCACGACGCCGCACCCGTCCGCCCGTCCGCCGAGGAGGCGCCGGTCGCCGACCAGCACTCCCCCGGCACCGAGCGACTCGTCTCGTTCACCGCGGCCGACGGCAACGACCAGCCCGGCCTCACCGTGGTCGAGCTGCGCTCCTCGCCCGACGCCGCGACCACGCTCACCCTCGTCGAGGCCGACGACCGGCTCGTGGCCCGCATCGAGGCCGAGGACTGGGTCGTCACCGCCGAGGGCTCCGGCGCCCGTGCCGGCGACGGCTCGGGCTCCGGCTCTGGCTCGGGCTCCGGCTCCGGCTCCGGCTCCGGCGGCACGCCGGTCGCGACGAGCGCGACCCGCTCGGCCGACCTCCTGCACGTGGACGTCGTCTTCGTCGAGACGCCGCACCGCCTGCACCTGACGCTCGACGAGGCCGACGGCACCTTCACCGCCCTGTGGGAGACCCAGCCGCTGCACGCCCCCGCGCTGGCGCAACTGCGGATGCCGCGCGACTGACGCACCTGCCGAAGGTACGCGACCGGCCCGGCCCGCGCCTCCTGCGGGGTCGTGTCGCCACGTGCGGCGATGAACCCCCAACACGAAGACGAACCCCGATCTCTCGGGGTTCGTCTGCGCGTTCGGGGTTCGTCGGTGATCCGGTGCGTGGCGGCTCAGCCGAGGACGCCCGTGTGCTCGAGCACGATGTTCACGCCGATCAGGATGAGGATCACGCCACCGGCGATCTCGGCCGGCTTGCCGAACGTCGCGCCCACCCGGCGACCGACGAGCACGCCCACGAAGGTCAGCACGGCCGTGGTGACGCCGATCAGCAGGATCGCCCAACCGATCGAGACCGGCAGGAACGCCAGGGTCACGCCGACCGCGAGAGCGTCGATGCTCGTCGCGACGGCGAGCACGGCCAGTTCGCGAAGGGGGAGCCGGTCGGTGTCCTTCTCGTCGTCCTGGTGCGACGAGAACGCCTCGTAGAGCATCTTGCCGCCGATCAGGGCGAGCAGGCCGAACGCGACCCAGTGGTCGAAGGGCGCGATGTACTGCGCGAAGGTCGAGCCCAGCAACCAGCCGAGCAGCGGCATGAGCGCCTGGAACGCACCGAACGTCACGGCGATGACGATCGCGTGCCGCAGGTTGAAGCGCGTCATGTGCAGGCCCTTGCCGAGGGCGACGGCGAAGGCGTCGGCGGAGACGCCGAGCGCGATGAGGAAGAGGGCCCAGAACGACATGGGGGCAGCGCCTTTCGAGACGGTCGGGTGGAGACGCCGGTGTCTCGGAACCTGACGATCCTGCCATGCCGAGCGCGCCTCCTCGTCCGGAAAAGTCCTGATCAGAGGTATTCGGGATGCCGAATTCGGGGTGTCGGCCCACCGTCGGGCGAGGCGTCGCGACCCGAACCGCCGCGCGACCGGCTCGGGCACCCCCTGCACCGGCGGTTAGCGATTTGCCTAGGCAGGGTTTCAGCGCCGAACGCGAGGGTGCGTCACGCGGACCGCGTCTGCCACCCCCTGCACCGGCGCTCGGCGATTTGCCTAGGCAGGGGTTCGGCGCCGGACGGAGGGGTGCAGCGCAGGGCGCGGCTCGGGCACCCGCTGCACCGGCGCTCGACGATTTGCCTAGGCAGGGGTTCAGCGCCGAACGGAGGGGTGCAGCGCGGGGGTACGAGCAGGGGGCCGGGCGCGGGCAGAGGGCGCGGGGTGCGAGCAGGGGGCAGGGGGCGGGGGCGCGGGCAGGAGGCGCGGCTCCGGTCAGGCGGGGACGAGCACGTCGCGGGGCAACACGGCGTGGACACCCCACGTGCGGTTCGCGACCTGGGTGACCCGCAGGTCGACGACCGTGCTGGCGAAGGCCAGCGACGTGGCCGCGTCGAGCGAGTACAGCTGCTGCATCCACTCGACCATCGCGGCGAGCGCGTCGCCGCTGGCGACGTTGAGGTCGGCGTCGAAGCCGAAGGTGATGCGGGCCTCGGGGGTCTCGGCGTGGATCGTCGCGAGCGGGCGGTCGCTGGCCAGGCCGACCCGCGCCTCCGTCGTCATGCCGGTCTCGATCGCGGTGCCGCCGACCTCGCCGTCGCCCTGCGCCGCGTGGCCGTCGCCGAGGTAGAGCAGGGCGTCGTCGACCGCGACGGGCAACCACAGGGTGGTGCCCGCGACGAGGTCGCGGCAGTCGATGTTGCCACCCACGGAGGCGCGGGGCGGGATGGTCGAGTGCTCTCCGGCCTCGGCCGGTGCCAGTCCCATGACGCCCAGGAACGGCGCGATCGGGCGACGGAGGCCCCGGCTCTCGGTGGCGGTGCCGGCCTCGCGGTCGATGCTCCAGAGCAACCAGGCGGCGTCGGCGTCGACCAGGCCGAGGTGGCGCGTGACGGGGGTGTCGGCGGCCGCGGCGACCGTGAACCCCCAGTCGTCGGGGGTGAGCGAGAGCAGGTCGAGCTGCAGCATGTCGCCCGGCCGGGCGCCCCGGACGGCGATCGGGCCGGTCAGGGCATGGCCGCGGCGGGTCGGGAAGAGGTACGGGGTGACCTCGCCGGGCACGGTCTGCGGTTCGAGGTGGCCGGACGCGTCGAGCGACCGGACGACGACCGTGTCGCCGGGGTCGATCGTCAGCACGGGAGCGTGGTCGCGCGAGAAGACCTCGGCGGCGGTGTCGGTGCGGGGGTCGAGGCGGTGGGTCGTCATCGTCCGAGCGTAGGCCGCTCGTCCGCACCCACCGCGGACGCCGCCCGCCCAGGCTCGATCGGTACGATGGAGGCCCGTCGTGCCGACACCCCGCCGCACCCGATCAGAGAGAGACCGACGCCCCCATGGTCCTGTTCTTCCACGTCCTCATCATTGCCATCACCGTCGTCGGCGCCGGGCTGATCACGGCCGCGTTCGTAGGGCTCGCCACCTCGAAGTAGGGCTCGGCAAGCGGCCTATCGGCGAGGTGCGGTCAGGACGTTCCGGCCGTCCGCCCCGAACCGGACCGTCACCCGGTCTGCGGTCAGTTCGAGTCGGTACCCACCGAACTCGGCCTGCGGGTCGACCGCGCCGTCGTCGGGGCCGATCTCGCGGCCGGTCGCGCCGGGAACGGGCGTGACGAGCCAGCCGTCCCGGTAGCCGAGCACGGCACCCAGACCGGCCAGCGACTGGTACTCGGCCACCATGACCGTTCGCCCGTCCACCGTGCCCACGTCGACGTACCTCACGAAGCCCAACGCGCCGAGCCAGGCGACCACGCAGAGCCCGAGTCCGACGACCACCGCGAGGAGCGACGCGGCGGACCGCACGAGGAGCTGCGGCCAGAAGCCCGACCGGCGGGTGAGCCACCAGGCGAGGCCGAGGATCAAGACGATCAGGGCGACACCCGCGACGAGTGCGGCCACCATGACGAGCGTCGTGCCACCCAGGGCTCCCACGACGAGTGTGCGGCCGTCGGCTGCGACGTGCTGGGCGAGGACGGTCACGGCGACCGACGCCAACAGGGCGGCTGCCGCGGCGCCGAGCACGACGCGCGTGGCGGTCGTCGCGGTCGTGGCGGTCGTGGCGGTCATCAGCCCAGCATGGTGCGTCGCGAGGGGCGTGACGGTGATCTCGTCCGCAGGAGGGACAGGGATCGGCCTCGAGACCGAGACCGAGGCCGCGGCCGCGGCCGCGGCCCGGCTACCGCGCCTTCACCGTCGCCAGTTCATCCCAGTGGGTGGTGGCGCGGGGCGAGACCATGTCGCGCTTCATCGACCAGCCGCGGCGGTGTCGGAGGCCGGCGACGCCGAGGCCGAGCGTGTCGTCTCCGAACTTGCCGGCGATGCGGTCGATGACCGCGCCGTAGGCGGGCGGTGTCGCGTCGCCCTCGCCGAAGACGTCGAGGCTGGCGTGCTCGTCGCGCGGGGTGAGCTCCATGAGGGTGACGCCGGCCCGGACGTAGCGCTTGCCGGCCTCGAGTTGTGGGCCGAGGGCGGCGATGGCCGACCGGTAGAGCAGGGCGGCGTCGTCGGTGGGCTCGGGGAACGCGACCGACACGGAGTGGTTCGTGTGGGCGGCGCTGTCGGAGAACGGCGACGTGGCCGTGAAGCACCGCATGAGGCGCGTCAGCGAGCCCTGCTTCCGCAACCGGGCCGCGGCCCGTTGCGTGTAGACCGACAGCACCTCTTCGAGTTCGGTCACCGTCGTGATCGGCACCGCGAACGACCGCGAGTGGTAGATCTGCTCGCGCTCGGGCTGCACCTGCTCGATCGGCAGGCAGTCGACCCCGCGCAGCTCGTGCACCACCCGGGCCTGCACGACGCCGAAGCGCGTGCGGATGCGGGCGGCGTCGGCGTCGCGCAGGTCGGCCGCGGTGTGGATGCCGAGGGGCGCGAGCTTCTTCGCCGTGCGACGGCCGATGCCCCAGACGTCGCCGACGTCGACGCTCGCGAGGATGGCGGTCTGACGGTCGGGGGCGTAGCTGCCCAGGTGGCAGACGCCGGCCAGGGCGACGTTCTGCTTCGAGCCGCGGTTGGCGAGCTTCGCCAGGGTCTTGGTCGGCGCGATGCCGATGCTGACCGGCAGGCCGATGAGCTTGCGCATCGCCCGGCGGATCTCGCGAGCCTGCGCGATCGTCTCGTCGAGCGTGCCGGTCAGCTCGATGAACGACTCGTCGATCGAGTAGACCTCTTGGTCGCTCGTGTACCGGCTGAGGATCTCGGCCGACCGGGCCGACATGTCGCCGTAGAGCTCGTAGTTGCTCGAGACCGCGACGACGCCCTGCATCGCCGCGATCGGGGCGATGCTGTGCCACGGTGCCGCCATGTCGACGTTCAGGGCCTTCGCCTCTTGCGAACGCGCGATGACGCAGCCGTCGTTGTTCGACAGCACGACCACCGGCTTGCCCTCGAGCGACGGGTCGAACACGCGCTCGCACGAGACGTAGAAGTTGTTGGCGTCGACGATCGCGATGCTGCGCTCGGACGTCGTGGACCTAGACACGGTGCAGGCACCTCGTCACGACGCCCCAGATCGTGGCCTCGTCGAGCTCGGAGAGCACGATCTCGGGGTAGGCCGGGTTCTCGGGGCTCAGCACCATCTGCCCCTGCCGGTACGACAGGCGCTTGACCGTCAGCTCGGCGTTGACGACGGCGACGACCACGTTGCCGTCGTGGGCGTCGAGACCGCGGTCGACGACGAGCTCGTCGCCGTCGAAGATGCCGGCACCGGTCATGCTGTCCCCGCTCACCCGCACGAGGAACGTCGCCGTCGGGTCGCGCATCAGGTGCCGGTTGAGGTCGACGGGCCCGTTGTAGTAGCCCTGGGCCGGCGACGGGAAGCCGGCGTGGACGGCCTCGGAGGCCTGCTGGGGCAGCAGGTGGTCGGGGCGTTCGTCGCCGCCGACGGGACCGACGACGACGGTCACGCCGTGACCTCGCACTCGGTCGCGAGCACGCGGCGGGCCGAGGGGTCGACGAGGAGGCGCACGCCGGTTCGTGCCGTCAGCTGCCGGTGGTCTCGCATCGCGCCTCCCACCGAGGACGCTACGTCACGCTACCGACATCGTCGGAGTCGGTGCCGGTGCCGGGGCCGGTGCCGGTGCCGGTACCGGAGCCAGCGCCGGTGCCGGTGCCGGTGCCGGTGCCGGTGCCGACGAGACACGCGACCCGACGCGGCTCATCCGGCGAGTGCACCCCGGACGGCCGTCTCGTGGTCGGCCAGCCGGCCGGCCCGGGCCGGGCCCGCCGCGTCGTCGAGCCGGTCGATGAGGCGCAGCGCCGCCGCGAGCACGGCCGGCTGGTCGAGCGCGTAGGTGCGGACGGTGTCGAACAGCGAGTCGACGAGCTCGTCCACCGACGGCCACGAGACGAGGACGGCCGGGGCGCCGTCGTCGTCGAGCAGGGCGGTGACCGGCTCGCCCCGGCGCCACAGCGGCACGAGCACGCCGGCCGACATGTCGAGCGCGCTGACGGCCGTGTAGGGGTCGTTGCTGCCCGACGCCAGGCCGCGCACGGCGATCTCGACGAGCTGCTGCAGGGCGAACTCGACGTCCTGGTGCGGCGTCCGGGCGGCTCCGAGCGTGATCGCGCGACGCAGCTCGCGGGTCGTGTCGGCCCCCACGGAGGCGCTGGTCACGACGAGCGGGTCCCCCACGATCACGTAGCGGCCGGGCATCGAGACGACCTCGACGACGACGCCGTCGCGGACGGCCGCGCGGCGGAGCGCCTCCCACGCGACCGTCTGCACGTAGCCGTCGGCGTCGGCCCGGACGACCGCGCCGTCCGCCGGGACGGAACCGTCGCTCGAGAGGCCGGCCCGCGCCTCCTGGTCGACGTCGTCGCGCGGGCTCGTCGGGTAGACGAGCGCGGCGACGGCCCGCAGGTCGTCGAGCACCCGCGCCTGCAGCGAGGTGATCTGCACCGACCCCGCGATGTGGTGGATGAAGAAGACCAGCACCCCGACGTCGAACACGCTGAGCAGGACCGCGACGTGCACGGCGATCACCGGGACGAAGGCGCTCGTGTCGTCGACCTCGGTGTGGACGGTGCGCATCACGACGATGCAGTAGAGGAAGGTCGAGGTGAACGTGGCGAGCACGAACTGGTTGGCCCGGTCGGCCATGAAGTTGCGCACCAGGCGCGGGCCGTAGGTCGACGAGGTCGTGGCGAGCACCGAGATCGTGATCGAGAACGACGTGCCGGCCACCGTCAGCATCGACGTGCCGATGCCCGACAGCAGCGAGCGACCCCCGGAGGCGCTGAGGGCACCCAGCAGCGGCAGGCCCTCGGTCAGCGACGTGGGCAGGGTGCGGTCGACGGTGACGAGCACCTCGGCCAGCACGATCGCCACGAGCCCGAACACGGCGGGCAAGAACCAGAACGACTCCCGCACACGGGTCAACGACAGCATGCCGCCGAGCGTAGACGGTGCGTCAGGCCGCGATCCGCCCGGCCCCGCCCGGCGTCACCACGAGCGACGGTCCCTGTCGGTCAGTGAGGATGGAGCACATGAGCTGGACGATCGCCCCGACCCCCTTCGACCACCCCGACGCCGAGGCCCTGCGGCGCGCGCAGCGAGCCGAGCTCGACGCCCGCTACGGCAGCGACGACCACGAGCCCGGCACGCCGCCGTCGGCGGCGGACGTCCCGGTGTTCGTCGTCGCCCGGTCGGACGACGGCCGCCCGATCGCCTGCGGAGGCCTGCGACCGCTGGCGGACGCGGTGGTCGGCCCGGACACGGTCGAGGTCAAGCGGATGTACGTCGACCCCGACGCGCGGGGGTCGGGGGTGGCGACGGCGGTGCTGCGCCGCCTCGAGGACGAGGCTCGAGCCCTGGGCGCCCGACGGGTCGTCCTCGAGACGGGCACCCTGCAGCCGGACGCCATCCGCTTCTACGAACGCGAGGGCTACGAGAGCATCCCCCTCTTCGGCTCGTACGTCGGGTCGGCCGAGTCGGTCTGCTTCGCCCGGGACGTCCGACCCGCCTGACCGATCAGGACCGTCAGGCCCGTCCGGGACGGGTCACGCCGGGTGCGTCGGTTCGTCGGCGTGATCGATGACGGTGAGCAGCAGGGCGTTGAGCTGCGCGCTCTGCGTGGCGTCCAGGCCGAGCGAGGTGAGATCGTTCGTGGCAAGCGCCACCGCCTGCACGGCGTCCAGCACACCCTGGCCCGTCGGGGTGATCGCCGCCGGGTTCCTGCGACCACGAGCGCGCACGCCCACCCTGTGGACGAGACCCCGCCGCTCCATGCCGTCGAGGACGTCGGACATGGTCTGCGGGCGGACGAACACGGCCCGCGCGATCTCGGCCGACGTCAGCTCGGCACCGTCGGCCAGGCACGAGAGCACGCCGAACTGCACGAGGCTGACGTCGTGCTCGGCCATGCCCGCGGTGATGCGGGCCCCGATGATGCGCGCGACCTTGACCGCGTTCCACCCCAGCACGGAGTCGAGACCGGACCCTCCGTCGTCGCCCACGCGCGCCTCCTCGTCGTCGACCCCACAAACAGGAAGCTGCTTCTCGGGGTATGGTGCAGGAACCTGCTTCTGCAGGACCTCCTCGGAGTGTGCACCACCCACCCGCGCGCCGTCGAATCGACAGGACAGACACCATGACCGCATCCGAACTCCCCGACGACCGAGGCCGCTGGGGCGCCGACGACGAACTCGGCACCCTGAACCTGATCGACGACGCCGCGAGGGCGCGCGCCGCCGAGGAGGTGCGGGTCGGGCGGAGCGTGTCGCTCGCGCTCCCGGTCGAGCCGGCCTCAATGCTCGGCGGGCCGTTCGCTCCCCCGTCGCCGCCGTCGCCCCCCGTGCAGCAGGCCCTGCTCCACACGGGAACGCCACCCATGGGCATGTCCGAGGTGCTGATCGTGACGCCGCACCACCCGGCGCTCACGCACCTCGACGCGTTCGCCCACCTGCCGGTCGACGGCGTCGTGTACCCGGGGATGCCCCTCGAGGACGCCGTCACCGCCGGCGGCGTCGACCACGGCTCGACGACCGCCTTCGCCGTCGGCATCACCACGCGGGGAGTCCTGCTCGACCTCGCGCCCGGCGGGCGGTTGCCGTCCGCCCACGCGATCACCCGGGCCGACCTCGACGCGGCGGAGGAGCACTCGGGCGCGCAGGTGCTGCCCGGTGACGCGGTCGTCGTCCGGAGCGGGTGGGGCTTCAGCTGGGACTCCGAGGAGCCGGCGCCGGGCATGACCGTCGACGCCATCCGCTGGCTGCACGACCGCGGCGTCTCGCTCTACGCCGGCGACGTCGGCGACTCGTTCCCGCCGACGGACCCCCAGGTGCCCATGCCCCTGCACATGGTGGCGCTGGCCCGCCTCGGCATGCCCCTCGTCGACAGCGTCGCCACCGACGA
Source organism: Frigoribacterium sp. VKM Ac-1396 (assembly GCF_015350895.1). Classification (NCBI taxonomy): domain Bacteria; kingdom Bacillati; phylum Actinomycetota; class Actinomycetes; order Micrococcales; family Microbacteriaceae; genus Frigoribacterium; species Frigoribacterium sp. VKM Ac-1396. The sequence continues at coordinate 1,319,843 of NZ_JADKSD010000001.1, forward strand.
CCTCGCCGCGACGTGTGCCGAGCTCGGCCGGTACGCCTTCCTGCTGAGCGTCGCACCGCCGCGGTTGCACGGGCTCACGGGCGTGCCGGTGAACCCGCAGGCCATCTTCTGACCGGGTGGCCCTCGTTCGGGGGTGAAGATCACGAGCGGGTAACGAACGTGGACTTCACCCATCGGTTCGGGTCGTGGTGGCGAACCCTGTACATCCCCACCGGGACCAACAGACAAGGAGCTTCACCATGAACGCCTTCACTCGCAAGCGCATCACGAAAGCCGCCTTCGGCATCGCCGCCTCGGGCGCCCTGATCTTCTCCCTCGCCGCCTGCTCGTCCAACTCGGGCACCGCGACCGACACCTCCTCGACCTCGACCTCCGCGTCGGCCGAGCCCAGCGCCGAGGCCACCCCCCTGGCCTCGATCGCGGACCTCAGCAACGGCGTCGACACCCAGGTCACCGTCGACGCATCCTTCGTCGAAGCCCTCACCTCGCTCGGCCTCACCCCCGGTGTCGTCGGCAACGCGACCTTCGACTCCGCCACGGGCACGTTCGCGTTCCCGATCACCGGCGGCAACGTCGACTACTACGACCCCAACGGCGACGTCCGCCCCTACGTCCAGGGCGAGATCGACCACGACGGCTCCGGCCTGTCGCTGACCGCCGGCGACACCGTCGTCGAACTGACCGACTTCCGCATCGACCCGGGTGAGAGCAAGCTCTACGGCACCGTCACCGCCAACGGCCAGGTCGCCGCCGAAGACGCCTACCTCTTCAACCTCTGGGGCGGCACCCTCAAGCCCATCCAGATGGAAGGCACCAACGCCGTCCTCGAGGGCACCACCGTCCACATCAGCCCCGACGCCGCAGCCCTGCTGAACCAGACCTTCAACACCGACGCCGTCCAGGACGAGATGCTCGTCGGCGTCGCGAAGATCACCGCCGCCACGGAGTAACACTCATCCGGGCGTCTCCGTGACGACGCACCGGCCCCGCCCTGCTCGACGGGGTCGGCGATCCCGGTGGACCCCGCCTCGTGCCCCCGCACGAGGCGGGGTTTTCCCGTCCCCCCGGGGAAGACACATCGCCCCGAACCCCGTTCACGAAGACGAACCCCGAAAAAACGGGGTTCATCTTCGCGAACGGGGTTCGGGGCGAACCTCACGCCCGACCGCCAGCTGATCCGGTACGTACCGGATCACGCTGGCACCCGGCACCCGGCCATGCAGCACCCCGCACCTGCACCCGCGCCCTCCGCCCACGCCCCGCGCCCCGCGCCCCGCGCTCCGCGCTCCGCGCCCCGCACCCGCGCCCCACCAGCCATGAACCCGGTTTCGAACCATCAACCCCGTTCCTTGCGGGTTCATCGTTCAAAACCGGGTTCATCGCGGAGTTCGGCCCGGGCAGCCGGGCAGCCGGGCCGCCAGGCCGCCGGGCAGCCCGCCGCCGGGCACACCCGCCGGCCTCAGCGCCCCGTCTCGGCCAGGGCCGCGTTGAGCTCGAGCACGTTCACGGTGGGCTCGCCCAGGTAGCCGAGGTCCCGGCCCTGGGTGTGCTCCTCGACGAGGGCCTCGACGTCCGCGACCGGCAGGTCGCGAGCCGTGGCGACGCGCTCGACCTGGATGCGGGCGTAGTCGGGGCTGATGTGCGGGTCCAGGCCCGAGGCGGACGCCGTGAGGGCGTCGGCGGGGACGTCCTCCGGGTCGACGCCGTCGCTCGCGGCGATCGCGGCGCGGCGCTCGTCGATCGCGGCGACGAGGTCGTCGTTCTCGGGGCCGAGGTTGCTGCCGCTCGACGCCGAGGCATCGTAGCCGTCCCCTGCCGCGGAGGGCCGTGACTGGAACCACTCGGGCAGGGCGGCCCCGTCGGCGTCGGTGAACGACTGCCCGATGAGGGACGAGCCCACGGTCTTCCCGTCGACGCGGAGGGCGGAGCCGTCGGCCTTGCCACCCAGGACGAGTTGCCCGACCCCGGTGACGACGGCCGTGTAGGCCACGCCGAGGACGACGGTGAAGACGAGCATCGCGCGGAGGGCGACGCCGTACTGGCGGAGGAGGGTGCGTGTGTTCATGGTCTCTTTCTCGGTTCCGGTCGCCGGCTAGAAGCCGGGGATGACGCTGACGACGAGGTCGATGATCTTGATGCCGACGAACGGGGCGACGACGCCGCCAAGTCCGTAGACGAGGAGGTTGCGCGACAGGATCGACGACGCCGATGCCGCCCGGTACCGCACGCCCCGCAGGGCCAACGGGATGAGCACGACGATGACGAGCGCGTTGAAGACGATCGCCGAGAGGATCGCCGACGCCGGCGAGCTCAGTTGCATCAGGTTCAGCACCCCGAGCCCCGGGAACACCCCGGCGAACATCGCCGGGATGATCGCGAAGTACTTCGCGATGTCGTTCGCGATCGAGAACGTCGTCAGCGCCCCTCGGGTGATGAGCAGCTGCTTGCCGATGCGGACGATGTCGATCAGCTTGGTCGGGTCGCTGTCGAGGTCGACCATGTTGCCGGCCTCCTTCGCGGCCGAGGTGCCCGTGTTCATGGCGACGCCCACGTCGGCCTGGGCGAGTGCCGGGGCGTCGTTCGTGCCGTCGCCGGTCATCGCGACGAGCGCGCCTCCTTCTTGTTCGCGACCGATGAGCGCGAGCTTGTCCTCGGGCGTCGCCTCGGCGAGGTAGTCGTCGACGCCGGCCTCGGCGGCGATCGCCTTCGCGGTCAGCGGGTTGTCCCCGGTGACCATCACCGTGCGGATTCCCATCGAGCGCAGCTCGGCGAAGCGCTCGCGCAGCCCGGTCTTGACGACGTCCTTGAGGTACACCACGCCGAGCACGCGAGCCCCGGCCGCCGCCGTCTTCGTCGCGACGACGAGGGGCGTCCCGCCGGCGTTCGAGATCTCGTCGATGCGGGCCTGCAGCTCGTCGTGCTCGCTCGAGGCGAGGCGGCGGTCCTGCTCGACCCACGAGATGACCGAGGCACCGGCGCCCTTGCGGATCTGCAGGCCGTCGGGCAGGTCGAGCCCCGACATGCGGGTCTGGGCCGTGAAGGGGACGATGACGCCGGGTCGACCGTCGGCGTCGTGCCACCCCGTGGTCAGCGCGAGGTCGACGATCGACTTGCCCTCGGGCGTCGGGTCGGCGAGCGACGACCGCGCGGCGGCGTCGACGAGCTCGGCCCGTGCGATGCCGTCGAGGGGCGTGAACTCGGCGGCCTGCCGGTTGCCGTATGTGATGGTGCCGGTCTTGTCGAGCAGCAGCGTCGTCACGTCGCCCGCGGCCTCGACCGCGCGCCCCGACATGGCGAGCACGTTGCGCTGCACGAGACGGTCCATGCCCGCGATGCCGATGGCGCTCAGCAGCGCGCCGATCGTGGTCGGGATCAGGCAGACGAGCAAGGCGATGAGCACCGGGATGCTCACCGACGCGTCGCTGTACCCGGCGATCGGGTTCAGCGTCAGCGTCACGACGACGAAGACGATCGACAGGCTCGCGAGCAAGATGTTCAGCGCGATCTCGTTCGGGGTCTTCTGCCGCGAGGCACCCTCGACGAGGCGGATCATCCGGTCGACGAACGTCTCGCCGGGCTTGCTGGTGATGCGCACCACGACGCGGTCAGAGAGCACGCGCGTGCCGCCGGTGACCGCGCTGCGGTCGCCGCCCGACTCGCGGATCACGGGGGCGGACTCGCCCGTGATCGCCGACTCGTCGACGCTCGCGATGCCCCAGACGATGTCGCCGTCGCCCGGCACCAACTCGCCGGCGGTCACGACGACCGTGTCGCCGAGCGTCAGGTCGGCCGACGAGACGGACTCCACGGAGGCGCGCTCGGCCCCCGCGTCGGAGGTCGCGTCGTACGACGCCACGCGCCGGGCCGTGGTGCTGGTGCGGGTCGCCTTGAGGGTCTCGGCCTGGGCCTTGCCCCGCCCCTCGGCGACGGACTCGGCGAGGTTGGCGAAGACGACGGTGAGCCAGAGCCAGATCGCGATGGCCCAGGTGAAGGAGCCGGGCACCGGCGACCCGCCCGAGGTCTGGGGACCGGTGAAGAGGCCGGCCACCGCGAGGATCGTCGTGTAGGCGGCGCCCACCTCGACGATGAACATGACGGGGTTGTGCCACATCTCGCGCGGGTCGAGCTTGCGCAGGGCCCCGGGCAGGGCGGCGACGAGCTGGGCCGCGCCGAACGCGCCTCCCCGGTTCGTGGGGGCCTGGTCACCCCCGCGTTCGGCGGTCGGCGTGTCGGTGGTCGGTGAGTCGGTGGTCGGCGTGTCTGGGGTCGATGAGTCGGTGGTGGTGGACATGGTCACTGCAGCCCTTCGGCAAGCGGTCCCAGTGCGAGGACGGGGAAGTAGGTCAGCGCCGTGACGATCACGGAGACGCCGGTGAGGAGGCCGACGAACTGCGGCCGGTGGGTGGGGAGGGTGCCGGCGGTGGCGGGCACCACGGCCTGGGCGGCGAACGATCCGGCGAGGGCGAGCACGAGCACGATCGGCACGAACCGGCCGAGCAGCATCGCGACGCCGAGGGCGGTGTTGAACCAGGGGGTGTTCGCCGTCAGCCCCGCGAAGGCCGACCCGTTGTTGTTCGACGCCGACGTGAAGGCGTAGAGCACCTCGCTGAAGCCGTGCAGGCCCGGGTTCCAGATCGAGGTGCCCTCGACGTCGGCGCGCACCGCGGGGATCGCGAAGCTGAGGGCGGTGCCGGCCAGGACGAGCGTCGGCGTGACGAGGATGTACAGGCTGGCGAGCTTGATCTCGCGGGGCCCGATCTTCTTGCCGAGGTACTCGGGCGTGCGGCCGACGAGCAGGCCGGCGATGAACACCGTGATGACGGCCAGGACGAGCATGCCGTAGAGGCCCGATCCGACGCCGCCGGGGGCGATCTCGCCGAGCATCATGTTGATCATCGGCATCATGCCGCCGAGCGCCGTGTACGAGTCGTGCATCGAGTTGACGGCGCCGGTCGAGGTGAGGGTCGAGGTCGAACCGAACAGGGTCGATCCCCAGATGCCGAACCGCGCCTCCTTGCCTTCCATCGCGCCGCCGGCGAGCTGCGGTGCCGTGCCGGCGCCTCGGAGCTCGGCCCACGTGAGGGCGGACAGGGATACCGCGAAGATCGTGGCCATGACGGCCGCGATCGCGACGCCCTGCTTCGTCGAGCCGACCATGCGGCCGAAGGTGCGCGGCAGCGAGAAGGGGATGACGAGCATCAGGAGGATCTGCAGCAGGCTCGTCCACGGCGTCGGGTTCTCGAACGGGTGCGCGCTGTTGGCGTTGAAGAAGCCACCCCCGTTGGTGCCCAGCATCTTGACGGCCTCCTGCGAGGCGACCGGCCCGCCGGGGATCGTCGCGGTGCCCCCGGTCAGGGTCGTGACGTCGGTGAAGCCGGCGAAGTCCTGGACGACGCCGCCCGCGACGAGCACGACCGCCACGACGACGGCCAGGGGCAGCAGCAGGCGCACGAGCGTGCGGGTCAGGTCGACCCAGAAGTTGCCGAGCGTCCCCGTCTTCGCCCGGGCGAGCCCTCGGATCAGGGCGACGGCCACGACGATGCCCACGGCCGCCGAGACGAAGTTCTGCACGGCGAGGCCGCCGAGCTGCACCGCGTACCCGAGGGTCACGTCCGGCGAGTACGACTGCCAGTTGGTGTTCGTGACGAAGGAGGCCGCCGTGTTGAACGAGAGGCCTTCGGGGACGGCGGGGAAGCCCAGCGAGTACGGCAGGAACGCCTGGAGGCGCTGGATCGCGTACACGAACAGGACGCCGACGAACGAGAACGCCAGGACGCCCCGGAGGTAGGCCTGCCAGGTCTGCTCGGAGGCCGGGTCGACGCCGACGAGGCGGTAGAAGCCCCGCTCGACGCGGAGGTCCCTCGTCGTGGTGAACACGTTCGCCATGTGGTCGCCGACGGGTCGGTAGAGCGCCACCAGGACGACCACGACGGTGAGGATCTGGAGGACGCCGAACAACGCGTCCATCAGAACTTCTCGGGCTTCACGAGGGCGTACACGAGGTACGCCAGGGCGGCCACGGCGAGGACGGCGGCCCCGATGCTGAAGACGATCACAGCTTCTCGACCCCCTTCGCCACGAGGGACACCACTGCGAACACAGCGATGACGGCGAGCACGTACACGATGTCGAGCACTACGACTCCAAGGGAGAGGACGATCGGCGAGCCTCGCGGCTCGGTGCCCGTCACGGGCACAGCGAGTCAGTAGACACCTCGGCGGGTGCCGTCCCGACGCTCCTCACGACTTCCTCACGCCCATCGCGCCGATCCTCACGGACACCACACGGGGGCCCTCCCGCCCCACGCCCCCGCGGAGGTCGCCGAACGGCGGCGGCCTGCAGAACGGCGGCGGCCCTCCCAACGGCGGCGGCCCGCCGAACGGCGGCGGCCCTCAGTCGCGCTTGGCCCTCAATCGCGCTTGGCGCAGGTGACCTGGTCGGCCGACTGGCCCGTCACGCTGTCGGGCAACGCGGCCGAGGTCGGGGCCGGCGTCGCGGTCGACGCGTCGCCGGACGCGGCGTCGGTCGGCGTCGTGGTCGCGTCGGACGGCTCGTCGCTCGGCGTCGCCGAGGGGCTGCTCGGGCTCGAGGAGGCCGGCGCGTCGGGGTCGAGCACGGCCGAACGCCCCAGGCTGTCGGCCGAGAGGGTCAGCGGCAGGTTGCGCTGCAGGGCGTCGTTCAGCACGGCCGCCGGGCCCTCGTCGGGGATGACCTTGTTGCGGTTCCACGGTGCGTCGACCGCCGGGTACTGCACGAACACCATGTTCGACAGCCCCACCGTGTTGACGGCGAGGCCCAGCTTGGCCAGGGTCGCCGCGTCGGCCAACGTGTCGCTGAGGGTCATGTTCGCGAACGCGACCCGGGCGATCGCCAGCACCTTCGTCGGGTCGGTCAGGGTTCCCGCCGACACGGTCTGCCTCGCCAGCGCCGACAAGAAGGTCTGCTGGTTGCTGATGCGCCCCAGGTCGCTGGCGTCGCCGACCCCGTGCCGCGAGCGCAGGAACGACCCGGCCTCGGCACCGGTCAGGTTGACGGTGCCCGCCTCGAGGTCGAGCGCCGGCACGACGTCGTCGTCCTGGATCGGCGTGGCGAGGCACACGTCGACGCCGCCCACCGCGTCGGCCATGGCGACCACCCCGTCGAACTTGATGGCACCCGCGTAGTCCACCTGCACGCCGGTGAGCTCCGAGATGGTCCGAGCGACGCACGAGAGGCCGTTCTGCTCGCCGCCGCGCCTCAGCGCCTCGTTGAGCGGTGCCGCGTCGGTCGCCGGCGTCACGCTGCCGTCGTCGCCCTGGCACTCGGGGATGGGCACGATCAGGTCGCGGGGGAAGCTCACCACGGCCATGTTCGTGTGGTCTTCGGAGATGTGGACGAGCAGGTTCGCGTCGTTGTTGCCGACGCCGCTGCTGGCCTCGAGGTTGGCCGGGTCGTCGAAGCCGGCGCCCTGACCCTCGCGGGTGTCGGTGGCGATGAGCAGCAGGTTGACCTCGCCCGTCTGCGCCGTCAGCTGCGGCACGGGGGTCGCCGTCGACCCGTCGGGTCCGGTCAGCGAGACGGTCGGCGCGGCGGTCTGCAGCACCTGCCAGGTCGCGATGGCCGCGACCGAGGTGGTGCTCACCAGCACGACGGCCAGTGCGGCCGCCGTCACCTTCGCGGCGAAGGCCACGGGGTGCCCACGGCGCAGGCGACCGTGGCGGGCGATCCCGCCGGCCCGAACCGCGCCTCCGTCGTCGGGAGAGTCGTCGGGCGCCGGGCCTCGTCGTGCGTCGTCCGCCATCGTCACTCCCTCGGTGGGCGGGGGCTCGGGCGGCCACCGTCGTCGAGCATCCTAGGAGGCGCGGGTGGGCAGGAGCCGGAGGTCGCCTCGACGGCGACCTCGGTCGGACACGCTCAACCGGCCTCGCCGAGCGTCACGGGTGCGACCGCGGGGAGGACGTCCTCGGTCCAGTCGACGCGGAGCGAACCGGTCCCCGACCAGCCCCGCAGCTCGGCACCGACCGTGTCGCGGAAGGTGTCGGCCTCGGACCGGTCGCCCACGACGACGTCGAGGCGCAGCCGGGCGAGCTGCTCGGTGACCCGGACGGGCAGGCCCCAGGCCTGCAGCACGAGCACCTCGGATGCGGCGCTGATCGCCGGGAAGTGCCGCCGGAGCTTCTGCTCGACGACGTGCAGCACGGCCACCTCGTCGGTGGGGCGGATCACTCCGGTCAGCGAGATCATGCCTGATGGTCCCGCCGCGAGGTTACGGCAGTGTGGCCGCCCGCTGTGAAAGCACCCCGGTCACGTCTCGTCCCCACGCGCCGGCCGTACCCCGGTCGGTCCCCCGGGGCCGAGGTCGTGTTGGCAGAACGGCGTCGGGTGGGCATGATCGTCGCATGGCGAAAAAGCTCAAGACGGCCCACCGCGACCTCGTCGAGGCGCTCGACCACCACCGCAAGGTCATGCAGGAGAAACCCCTGTCGAGCAAACGCGCCGGGCGGGCGACCGCCAAGCTGCGCCTCGCCGTGTCGGCGTACTCGGCGGTCGTCGCCGACAAGACGGGCCAGCCCGACCCGTTCGTCGACTACGACGCCCTCGACCCGGCCACGGTCGCGTCCCTCGCCGCCGAACGCGACGCGATCGCCCACAAGAAGTCGTCGGACCAGGGCAAGCTCGACTGACGGGCCGCCTGGCTAGGCTCGGGCGATGGACCTCGTCGACGTCTGGCCGCTGTTCCGCCTGACCCTGCGCACGCCGCGGCTCGAGCTGCGGGTGCTGCGTGACGGCGACCTGCCAGGGCTCGTCGAGGCTGCCCGAGCCGGCATCCACGGCCCCGCCCGCATGCCGTTCTCGCAACCGTGGACCGACCTGCCCGACGACGAGCTGACCGCGGGTCTGGTGCAGCACCAGTGGCGCCAGCGGGCCGCGCTCACCCCCGCCTCGTGGTCGCTCAACCTCGTCGTGCGCCGCGACGGCGTGCCGATCGGCGTGCAAGACCTGGTCGGGCGCGACTTCGTCGCCCTGCGCACCGTCGAGACCGGCTCGTGGCTGACCACGTCGGCCCAGGGCCAGGGCCTCGGCACCGAGATGCGGGCCGCGGCGTTGTCGTTCGCCTTCGACCACCTGGGCGCCGAGGTCGCGACCTCGAGCGCGGCCGAGTGGAACGCCGCGTCGCTCGGGGTGTCGCGCCGGCTCGGCTACGTCGACAACGGGGTGTCGAGGGTCGCCCCGCGGGGTGAGGCCGAACTCGACCGGCACCTGCGGCTCGTGCGCGACGCGTTCGTCCGGCCGCTGTGGACGCCGCACGTCGACGGGGCGTCGGAGGCGCGGCGAGCGCTGGGCCTCGACGAGGCGACCCGACCCTGAGGGCCGCGCGCGCCTCCTCGGGGTGTCGCCCCGCCACCCCTGCCGCCGAGAGGCGCCGTCGCACCGTCACCTGGACGTCGCACCGTCGAATCAGGCGGTGCGACGCTCACCTAGCGGTGCGACGCGGAGGCGCCGGCGCGTACTCGGGAAGGGTGCGACCCGGGGTGGGTCAGCGCGCGACGCCCGGGCCGTCGACGAGGGCCCAGCCCCCGTCGTCGGTGCGGCGCACGGCGCCCTCGCGTTCGAACGCCTCGAGCCAGCCGCCCATGGGCCACTCGCCCCACCGCTCGGCGAAGAGCGCTCCGTTGCGGACGACGTCGGGCAGGTGCCGCCACGGGGGTGACGAGGTCGGGTGGTGCTGGTGGTACGCGTGGGCGCCGCCGACCCAGACGAGCGGCACGTCGAGCGACCGGGCGGTGAAGGCGAAGTCGGTGTCCTCGCCGCCGTACCCCTCGTAGCGCTCGTCGAACCCGCCGAGTCGCGCCCAGGTCGCGGGCGTGACGGCGAACGAGAGCGACCAGAACAGCGGGTAGTCCGCGGCCCCGGCCACGACCGTCGAGCCCGCAGGAGGCGCGGGTCGCGCCGCGTGCGGAGAAGTCGCCTCGTCGAGGCCCTCACCCGCGCCGAGCACGAAGCCCTCGGGCAGGTAGGTGACGGGCCCGCTCAGCAGCGCGCCGGGGTGCTCGTCGGCGGCGTGCGCGTAGTGACGGAACAGGTCGTCGCCCGGCACGCAGTCGGCGTCGAGGAAGACCAGCAGGGTCGCGCCGCGGCCGATCGCCGTGTCGGCTCCGCGGTTGCGGCCGGCGGCGAGGCGGAGGCCGTCGGGCCCCGGCGGCACGTGCAGCGTGGTGACGCCCGCGAGTGCCGGGACGTCGGGGGCCGGCGTCTCGTCGAGCCAGACCACCACGTGGCCGGCGTCGGGGGCCACCCGGCGGACGAAGCGGATCTGGTTCGCGACGTGCTTCATCCGCGTGGCCGAGGCGAGGGTCACGACGACGACCGTCACGAGAGGGCTCCGGCCAGAGCGCCACGGCCGGCGTCGCGTCCGACACCGCGTCCGGCGACCTCGGCGACGACCGTCGCCGCCCGGGCGGCCGCACCCTCGACCTGCCAGGCAGACCAGTCGGGGCGCAGCCCGCGGGCACGCTCGATCAGGGCCGGCCACTCGTCGTCGGCGGGCCACGAGGTCGCCACGACGGCGAGCCCGGCCCGGTCGAGCGCGTGGGCGGTCGTGAGCTGCTCGTCGAACGGTCGGGTCTGCGGCACGACGACGGCCCGGGCGCCGAGGGCGGCCAGGTCGGCGACGGTGTTCTGACCGGCCCAGGTCACGATCACCTCGGCCGTGGCCATCTCGGCCCAGGGGTCGTCGACCCAGCGGTCGATCCCCAGGGTCGACCAGGTGGTGTCGGGGGTGGCGTGGGCCGCCCCGGCGAGCGACGCCGCGAGGTCGTCGTGGTCGCTGCCGCCGGCGCCGCCGACGAACAGCACGCTGCCGGGCACGACCGCCGACGACGGGCCCGCGGCGACAGCGGGCGCGGCTGTGGCGACCTGGCGCCCGGCCTGCCGCGAGATGCCGCCCACCCAGCGCACCTTCGGGGCGACGCGGTCGAGGGCGGACGAGTCGTGGGTGCCGGCGGGCCACGGCGCGATCACGCGTGAGGCGGCGTCGTACGCCAGCCGATGGGGCTCGTCGGTCCGGTCGCCCGGTTGCGACACGACGACGACCTCGACGCCGAGCAGGCGGGCGAACAACGTCACCTCGACCGAGACGTCGACGACCATGGCGTCGAAGGGTCGGCCGTCGGCGGCGGCACCGGCCACGACGGCGGCGATGCGGCCGAGGCGGGCCGTGTGCCCGGGGTGCGCGACGGGGGCCCAGTGCAGCAGGCCGCCGACGGTCGGCGAGGCGTCGGCGGGGTGACGGACCACCCCGTCGGCACCCGTGGTCGGGGCGTCGTCCCGCTCGAGCTCGACCCAGGTGGTGTCGTCCGGCAGGTCGGCCGGGGCCGCCAGCGAGCTGAACACGACGACGTCGGCGTCGAGGTGCGGTCGAACGGCCGAGAAGCGGGTGCGGTGCCCGGCACCGTGGTGGTGCACGTACCAGCCGACGAGCGGCCGCGCGGTCACGCCGTCACCGCGCGTCGCCCCGACCCGACCGGCCTGACGGCGGACAGGCCGCCGGCGAGGGACGAGGAGGCGCGGTGCAGGCCCGCGACGACGGTCGCGTCGGTCGTCGCCCCGGCTCGTGCCCCGGCGTTCGTCGCCCCGGCGTCCGACGTCCGGGCGTCCGACGCCACGACCTCGGCGTACAACCCCTCGAGCACGGCGGCGCGGGCCCGCAGCGAGAAGCGGTCGACGGCGTCCTGTCGCACGGTTCGGCGGGCGATCGCGTCCGTCCCGACGCGGCGCAGCAGGTCGTCGGCGGCGCGGGCCATGCCGTCGAGGTCGCCGGCGGGGACGAGGGCGGCCCCGAGCGAGCCCGCCACGACCTCGGGGACTCCCCCGACGGCGAACGAGACGACCGGCGTGCCGGTGACCAGCGCCTCCGCGATGACGAGGCCGAAGGGTTCCTCCCACACGGGCGTGACGAGGGCGCAGCCGCTGTGGCCGACGAGGGCCGCCAGCTCGGGCTGGCGCAGCTCGCCGACATAGTGCGCGGTGACGCCGAGGTGCGGCGCGACCTCGGTCTCGAAGTAGTCGACGTCGCCGATGCGACCCGCGATCACGAGGCGGCGCCCGGCACGGCGTGCGACCTCGAGGGCGAGGTGCAGGCCCTTCTCGGGCACGATGCGCCCCGACCAGACGAGGTCGTCGCCGCCCGGGCCGAGGCCCCAGCGGTCGGTGTCGACGCCGTTGGGCAGCACGGTCGCCTCGACGCCCTCGGTCGCCCAGGCGGCGGCCGTGTGCCCGCTGACGGCGACGAAGCGGCTGCGCGGCCCCTCGGACGAGCGGTGCGCGGCGAGCATGTCGGGCAGGGTCGGCGTGTGGAGGGTGCTGACCATCGGCACGCCGAGGCGGTCGGCCCGGGCCAGCGGGACGCCGTGCAGGCTGTGGTTGTCGACCAGGTCGTAGTCGTCGGCGTGGTCGGCGACGTGCTGCAGCGCCCGCTCGAGGGCCGGCAGCGCCCGTTCGAGGTAGCCCGCGGGGTAGGTCGTGTCGGTGGCCTCGGCCGGGTCGTCGAAGACCACGGCGGGCAGCACGAACTCGGGCGGACTCTGGTCGAGGTGGTCGGAGCCCTCGGTCGCGATCAACGTCACGCGGTGCCCGCGCTCGCGCAGGGTGCGCACCTGGTGGTGGACGCTCGACTCGAGGCCGCCGGCGAACGGCTCGCGGATCGGGTAGCGCAGCGGTGCCACCACGACGATGCGCAGGGGCCGGGAGGCGCGGATCACGCCGTCACCGCCGCGACCGTCGCGAGGGCGCGCTCGTACAGCGCGAGGTGTGCCGCCGCGACGTCGTGCCGTTGCTGCCGCCGCAGCCGACGGTGGCGTCGCTGCTGGTCGGCACGGTGCGCCGTGCCGCGCCGCGAGGCCGGCACGCGGGCCGGGTCGTCGTGGGCGTCGGCGGTCTCGTCGACGGCGTGCGGGCTGACCAGGGCGATCACGGCGGCCGCGAGCGAGGCGGGGTCGTCGAGGTCGAACGAGGCGGTCGCCCCGGCCTCGGGGTGCTGCGCGGCGGCGTGGCCGACGCGGGGCGCGGCGACCGGGACGGCGAGGTCCCAGCACAGTTCGACCCAGCCCGAGTGCGTGCCGTGGCGGTAGGGCAGCACCGACACGTCGAGGTCGGCCAGCGAGCGCTCGAGTGCGGCGTCGTCCAGGCGGGGGTGCTCGACGAGAGTCGCCGCGGGGCCGGCGGCACGGACGAGCTCGCGCACGCGAGCCGCCTGCTCGGGGTCGCGCACCCGCTCGTTCAGGTCGACCCGCGCCTCCACGGGGGCGCCCGTGGCACGCAGGGCCGCGACCGCCGCGAGCAGGGTGCGGACGGTCTCGTCGCCTGCGACGTTCGGTCGCAGGTCGCGCAGGTGCACGCCCACGACGATCGCGTCGCCCGGCGTGCCGACCGGCAGCTCGGCGTCGCGGCCCTCGTCGAGCCCGGGGTCGACGATGGCCGGGTGGGCGATGACGGTCGGTCGGCGACCCCAGCGGGCCTCGACCTCGTCGGCGGCCGGGTCGGTCAGGGTGATCAGTTCGTCGGCGGCGGGGATCAGCACGTCGAGGTGCTCGAGGTGGGGCGCCTGGTCGACGAGCTGCGGGTTGGTCAGGTCGTGCACCGTGTACACGAGCGGCAGGCGCAGCTCGCGAAGGGCCTCGACGACGGCGACGAGGTGCTCGGTCGGGTACGACTCCGTGCCGAAGTGGACGTGCAGCAGGTCGACCTCGTCGGCGTGCGCCCGCAACCAGGCGGCGTCGAGCACCACGGGCGGCCACCAGCGGGCCGGCTCGGCGGGGTCGGGCAGCGGGTCGGCGAGGTGCACGACCCGGGCCGTGGCCTCGGCCGGGTCGAGCAACGAGCGGACGTAGGGGTGCCCGGCGGGAACGGAGGCGACCCGGATCGGCGCGGCGTGGATCGGGGCGTCATGGGTCATCGGAGCCTCCTCGGCGTGATCGGATCGCCCGCCGTGGCCGGACCGGCGCGCGAGGCCTGGACCGGAGGGACGACGAGCACCCGCGGCGATGCGGGTGGGATGTGCCGGGGCTGGCGGCGGGAAAGGATGACGCGACCGGGGAAGTCGCTGTTGACTCAACATAGGCCCGCGCGACCCCCTTTGTCCGTTCCGAGTCCGGGCCGGAGGGAACCATGTCCGAACAGCGAACCGAACCCGACGGACGCACCCGCCACTACGGCGACTTCTACGGTCTGAGCGAGCCCGAGGGCGACGGCGCCATCGCCCTCGTGGTGGGCAACTGCCAGGCCGAGTCGCTGCGGATCTTCCTCGACGGGGCGGGGCTCACGACGGTCCGGATGCCCCCGGTCCACGAGCTGACGGCCACCGACCTGCCGCAGCTGCGCCGGTGGCTCGGCCGGGCCGGCCTGCTCGTCTCGCAGCCGGTGCGCGACGACTACCACGGCCTGCCGCTCGGCACGGCCCAGCTGGCCGCGATGCTGCCCCGGGAGGCGCGGGTCGTCCGGGTGCCCGTCGTCCGGTTCGCGGGTCTGTACCCCGCGCACGTCATCGTCCGCCCGCCGAGCGACGTCTCGCTCGTGCCGCCCGTCGTCGAGTACCACGACGTCCGACTGATCGCCGAGGCCGCGGGTCGGCCGTTGGCCGCCGACGCCCTGACCCCGGCCGTCGTGCGGTCGGTCGCCGAGCTGTCGCTGGCCGAGCTGCGGAAGCGTGAGGCGGCCCACGACACGGTCGTCGCGTCGGACCTGTTCGAGGTCGGGTCGGGTGCCGACGGCCGGGGTGGCGACGGGCGGGGTGGCGATGGGCCGGGCGGCGACGGGCCGGGCGGTGCCGACGGCCGGGGCGGCGACGGGCCGGGCACGCCGCGCTTCGACCAGATGCGCACCCTGAACCACCCGGGCAACCCGGTCTGGACGGCCCTCGCGTCGCGGGTGCGGCAGCGGCTCGGCCTGCCCGAGCACGTCGTCGACCCGGGCCGGCCGGTGCTCTCGAGCGTCCACGCCCCGCGCGAGCAGGCCGTGATCGACGCCTGGGGCCTCGACGACGAGCCGACCGACCACTGGGTCGTCGGCGGCGAGCGCGTCGACGCCGACGAGGTGCGGCGGGCGCACCTCGCCTGGTACGCCGAGCACCCGGACGCGGTCGAAGCCGCCCTGGCCCGGCACGCCGACACGTTCGCCCTCTGGGGTGCGGCATGAGCGCGGCCCGCGACTCGGCCCGCTCGGAGGCGGCGGACGCCGCGGCGGCCACCCACGACCTCGCCGAGCTGCCGGTGGTCGTCACCCACCACGACCCCCAGCACGGAGTCGCGGCGTACGCTGCCCGGATCGCCGCGACGGTCGAGGCTCGGAGCGGCCGTCACCTCGCGCTCGACGTGGCCGACCTGCTCGACGCCCCGGACCTGCTCGACGCCCCGGCACCCGTCGACGCCCCTGGCCCGCCCGGCGTCTCGGGCGGCCACGACGGGCACGGCCCCGCGCCGACGGCCCCGGTCGACCCGTACCTGCTCGACCCCGAGCTGCTGACGACCACGCCCCTCCCCCCGGCCGTCGAGGTCACCCCAGCCGACCCGGCACCCGTCGACGTCGTCGTGCCGCGCGCGCACCTGCAGTTCACCGACCGCCTCTGGGGCCCGTCGCCCGCGGCCGCGGCCGACGTCGTCGAGCACCTGGCCGACGGCACCGCGCTCACCGTGACGCTGCACGACCTGCCGCAGCCGTCCGACGGCGAGCGCAACCTCCGGAGGCGCGGCGAGGCCTACGCCCGCGTGGTCGCCGTCGCCCGGGGCGTCGTCGTGAACAGCGAGCACGAGCGCACCCTGCTGCGCGAACGGGTCGGCTTCGAGGGCCCGGTCGAGGTGATCCCCCTGCCCGTCGACCGTCACCCGCTGCCGGACGGGCGGCCCGAACCGGACGGCGACGTCGCCGTCATCGGGTTCTTCTACCCGGGCAAGGGGCACGCCGAGGTCGTCGCGGCCGTCGCCGGACTCGCGGCCGGGCGACCCGGCGCAGGGGCCGACCGGACGGACGGCGCGACGACGCGACCGGACGCGGACGTGACCGGCGTCGTGGCGCTCGGCCGCGCCTCCCCGGGTCACGAGGCCGAACTGCAGCAGCTCGTCGACGAGGCCGCCGCCCTCGGCGTGCCGTTCGGTGCGACGGGCTACCTCGACGACGCGACCCTGCTCGACCGTGCCCGGCGCGCGTCGGTGCCCGTGGCGGCGCACCAGCACGTGTCGGCCTCCGGGTCGATCGCGACCTGGATCGCGGCCGGGCGGCGCCCACTCGTGCCCGACACGCGGTACTCCCGCGAGATGGCGACGCTGAGGCCGGGCACGCTCACCCTCTACCCCGAAGGCGGACTCGCGGCGGCGATCGCGGCGGCCCTGGCCGACCCGGCGTCGACCTGGCTCGACCACGACGCCGACACCCTGCCGGGGCTCGACGAGGTCGCCGACGCCTACGCGGCCTGGTGGACCGACGGGGTGCGCTGGTGACCCGCGACGCCGGGTCGTCGGCCTCCGCGGTGACCGGCACCGCGCCTCCTGCGGGCGGGCGGTTCGTGGTCGGCAACTCGTGGGACGCCCTCGACGGCGTGTGGCCCGAGCTGCCGCCACTGGTGTCGGTGATCGTCGTGCACTACCGGCAGCAGGCCGAGCTCGACCGGACCCTCGCCGCGCTCGCCCGACAGAGCTACCCCGCCGACCGGCTCGAGGTGGTGGTCGTCGACGACGGCTCGCCGACGGCACCCACCGTGCCCGACGGGGTGCGGTTGATCGTGCAGGAGGACCGCGGCTTCCGCCTCTCGGCCGCCCGCAACGTCGGCGTCGCCGCCTCGACGGGCTCGGTGCTCTGCTTCGTCGACGCCGACACGTCGCCCGAACCGGACTACGTGCTGCGCCTCACCCGGCTGCCCGCGCTCGCGCCCGAGGCCGTCACCGTCGGGCAGCGGAAGCACGCGGACTTCGCGGGGGTACTGGGCGGTGGCGGTGGTGGTGGTCGCGGCGGTGTCGGCGGTGTCGGCGAGCCGGTGCCGGTGCCGGTTTCCCAGCCGGTCGAGGTGGCCGGGCCCGCGCATGAGCTCGAGCAGCCGCGCTGGCTGCAGCAGGCCTACGGCTGGTCGGCCGACCTGCTGAACGCGGACGACCGCTCGTACCGCCACCTGATCGGTGCGGTCACCTGCTGCACGCGGTGGTTCTTCGACGAGGTCGGCGGCTTCGACGAGTCGTTCACGAGCTACGGCGGCGAGGACTGGGAGTGGGCCCACCGGGCCTGGCTCGCCGGCGCCGTGTTCGCTCACGTGCCCGGCGCGGTGGCCTGGCACGACGGGCCCGACTGGGCAGGGCGCGGGGCGGGCTCCGGTTCGGCGGGTGCCGGTTCGGCCGGCGCCGCCGGCGCTCCCTCGGAGGCCGAGCGCACCGCTCGAGAGGCCGAGGAGGCGCGGCGCCAGGCCGAGAAGAACGGCGAGACCCTGCGCCTCGCCGACCTGATCGCGGTGCGCGGCTCGCGCGGGTTCGGGGTGCGCAGCCGAGCCGTCGACGTGTGCGTCGAGCTGGTCGCCGCCGCGTCGCCGACCTCGGCCGCGTCGCCGACCTCGGCCGCGTCGCCGACCTCGGCCGCGTCGCCGACCTCGGCCGGGTCGCCGACCTCGGCCGGGTCGCCGATCTCGGCCGGGGCGGCGTTCGTGGCGGTGGACAGCGTGCGGGCGTCGGTGCCGGACGTGACGGTCGTGGTGCCGGACGAGGTCGCGGCCGTGTTCGAGGCAGACGGGCGGGTGTTCGGCCGGTCGACGGACGCTGCCGCCGCGGCACTCGCCGGCGCCCGGGTGGTCGTGACGGTCGACGGGCCCGTGCGGGTGCTGCCCCCGGTCGACGCGGGCGGCTCCGACGACGCCCGCGCCCGGGCGGCGGCCGCGGCGGTCGGGCTCGGGGACGACGTCGCGCGCGACCTGCGATCGGCGACCGACGCCGTCGGCGTGGGGTCGCTCGGCACGATCGAGCTGCTCGGCCCGTCGGGCCGCGTGCTCGTGACGGTCGAGTCGCGTCGGGCCCGCCTCCGCGCCCGACGCTGGGGGGCGGGCGTCGCGTTCGTCTCGCACCGCGCCTCCGTGGACTGGCTGACCCCCGTGGTCGGCGAGCCGAGCGTCGCCGCCTACCTCGGCGGCTGGGGCTGACCCCTCGGCCGGCCGCACCCGACGCCGCGTCGCAGCATCCGCCACCCGTCCGGCGTCGAGTGGTCCCGAATCGTCCTTCGATGACCGACGAAGCACGATCCGGGACCACTCGATCGTCGCCGAAGGGGGCGGGGCCGCAGCACGTCGATAGGGTGACGGTGTCGCGGTGGGCGGCACGGACGAGGGGGATCTCATGACCGATCGGAACGACGGGGCGGACCAGCAGGGCGGGGCGGTGCCGCCGTACGGGCAGCCGGACGGGCAAGCGGGTCCTGCGCCCTACGGCCAGCAGCCGACGTACGGCCAGCCGACGCCTCCGCCGTACGGCCAGCAGCCGACCTACGGTCAGCCGACGCCTCCGCCCTACGGCTCGGGCGGGCCCGTCCCCCTCTGGGCCCCGCTGTACGGCGCGGGACCGGTCGACGCGGTCAAGCGGTTCTTCAAGAAGTACGCCGACTTCTCGGGCAGGGCGAGCCGCAGCGAGTACTGGTGGGTGGTCCTGGCGAACGGCGTCCTGTTCTTCGCCCTCAGCATCGTCGGCTTCGTCGCCGGCTACCCCGGCAGCACCACGGACGTCGACGGCACCCTGAACCCGGGGCCGGGCTTCATCCCGTTCGGCATCGTGCTCGCGATCTTGTTCTTCGGTACGTTCGTGCCGTTCCTCTCCCTCGGAGTCCGTCGACTGCACGACGTCGACCTCAGCGGGTGGCTGCTACTCATCAGCCTCTTCCCTTACCTCGGCTCGTTCGTCATCTTCATCCTGTCGTTGCTCGGACCGAAGCCCCGCGGTGCTCGCTTCGACCGACCGACGGCCTGACCGACCGACGGCCCGACTGACCGACGGTCCGAAGGCCCGACCGACCGCTGGCCCGGCCGACCGACGGCCCGACGGCCCGACGGCCCGAGGCCGGACCGCCCCGCCCCTGCGACTCAGGCGAGCAGCGCTTCGACCTGGTCGACGACGAGGTCGGGCCGCGAGAGGAACGGGTGGTGCCCGGTCGGCAGGTCGACCGACCGGGTGGCCTTCGCCGCGTGGTGGCGCTGCAAGCCGACCGACGTGCTGCGGTCGTCGGTGCACACGAGGTAGGTGGAGTCGACGCCCTGCCAGCCGACGGCGCTCGTCGGGGTGACGAAGGCCCCTACGCCCTGACGGGTCACGCGGCGCCACGCCTCGGCGCGGGTGGCGTCGTCGGCGTCGTGGAGGAACCTCCTGCCGAACGACGACTCGTCGTAGCCGCTGACGCCCAGGGTCCCGTCGCCGGCGTCGGCCACGGCGACCGGGTCGGTCTCGCCGCTCATCACCGCTCCCTGCGAGTCGCCGAGTTCGGGCAGGTACGACGACACGAACGCGAGGTGTCGCACGGCGGGGTGGGCGCCCGCCTCGGCGACGACCGTCCCTCCGTACGAGTGACCGACGACCACGGCCTCGTCGACGTCGTCGAGCACGCGACGCAGCGCCCGGGCGTCCTCGACGAGACCGGCCGACGGCGCGGCGTCCGGCCCCTCGCCGCACGACGGCAGGGCGACGGCTCGGCTGCGGACGCCCGTCCGGTCGAGCAGGAGCGCGGCCGCGCGATGCCACCACCAGTCACCGTCCCTCACCAGTGCGCCGTGGACGAAGACGAGTTCCATGGGTGCTGCCTCTCGAGGGGCTGACGGGGTCGAGCCCCGACACTACGACCGTGGTGACGCCGACGGACGCGCCACGGTAGTTTCTCGACCATGAGCGCTCCCGACGCCCGCCAGCCCGACGACCGACGCGCCCTCGTGCAGCCCGAGCTCCGCCCCGGCGAGCGCCTCCTCTGGTCGGGTGGGCCCGACGAGACCGTGACGTTCGGCCGGAACGACCTCTTCTTCGTGCCGTTCAGCCTGCTCTGGTGCGGGTTCGCGATCTTCTGGGAGGTCTCGGTGCTGCGCGAGGGCGCCTCCGTGTTCTTCGTCCTGTTCGGCGGCGTCTTCGTCGTGATCGGCCTCTTCTTCGTCGTCGGCCGGTTCCTGCTGAAGCGTTCGCGGAAGACCAGGACGGGTTACGCCGTCACCGACCAGCGGTCGTTCCTGGTCGTCGGCTCGACCGTCCACCAGGCACCCGCGACGCAGCAGAACCAGCAGGTCTCGTGGTCGCGCGACCGCACCCACGTGAGCGTCGACTGGACCGACTCGACCACCGGCAACACCCCGTTCGGCGCCCGCCAGCGTGGTCTGACCAACACGGGTCTCGACGGGGTCATGGCGCCCCTGCCGATGACCTTCGTCGACGTGCGCGACGGTGAGGCGCTGCTGCGCGCGCTCGACGAGACCGGCCGTCAGGAGGCGCGGTGAGCGCCCTCCCCGCAGCCCCCCGTCCCCGAGACGCGAACGCCGGCGTCCCCCGCCGCAGCCGGGCCTGGCGGGACCTCGTCGACGAGGTGCTAACCGAGCTGAACACCCTCGACCCCTACGGCCTCGAGCCCGGCACCGAGGACGGCGCCCCCTGGGACGAGTACGAACTCGAGGCGGTCCCCATGGTCAGTCAGCTCGTGAGGTCCGGCGCGATCACCGCCGCCGAGGTCGACGCGATCTGGACGACGTGGTTCGGCGAGTCCCTCAGCAGCCGGACCGACCCGGCCAGGTTCGAGGCCTTCGTCGCCCGGCTGAACGACCTCGACCCTGCCTGATCCGGTACGTACCGCATCAGCGCCTGGGCGACTTCCCCGTGCAGCGAGCGCGACCGCGGATCGTCCCAGGGCGCGGGTCAGCGTGCGGCCGCGAGCAGCGTGGTGATCGCCGTCCAGGCCCGAGCACCGAGCTCGCGATCCGCCGCCTCGGTGCCACCACGCCGCATGGTCGTGCCGCCCTGGACAACCGGCTCGCCGGGCAGCACCGCCCGGTGCCCGGCGCCCGCCGCCTCGACCACGACGGTCTCGGCTCCGTGCTCGGCCCGCCGACGCCTGACGTTCTCGGCGTGCACCGTGCTCGGCCAGACCTGGTCGTCGCCGCCGGCGACAACGACCACGCGTGCGATGCGCTCGACCTCGATCGTCGCCGGTCCCACCCGGTCGGCGAACGTCCGCCGCGACCGTTCGTAGAGGGGCGAGAACCGAGGAGGCGCCTCGCTCGCCCAGCCGTCCGGGTCGATCGGCACGAACGGCAGGGGCTCCCCGGCCCACGTCCAGTGCGACCGTTCGGCACCGGTCGGGTCGTAGCCGGCCCAGACGACGTCCGACGGCGCGAACGCCACGACACCCGCCACCCCGGGGGCCCGGGCCGCCGTGGCCAGCGCCGCCTCGGCCCCGAAGGACGTCCCGACGATCCAGACCCGGTCGCACCCGCTCGCCAGGGCGTCCAGACGGTCCACGAACGTCTCGAGCGGGACGTCCCACGGCCCGGCGCTCTGCCCCTCACCGCCGAACCAGCGGATCGACTCGGCCAGACAACCGAGGCCTGCGAAAGCCCGAGCCCGTTCGTCGTCGACCCGCCCGGACGACCCCGCCAGCACGAGGACGCCGTCACCCGAGTGGTGCGCCGGCAGCCACCGCACACCCTCGGGCCGGACGAGGTCCGCGCGTCGCAGATCCGGCTCGGCCTTCACCGTCGGGCGAACCCGTCGAGCGCGGCGCTGAGCGCCTCGACCTGACGCGGGCCGCCGTGCCCCTCGTCCTCGACGACGGTCAGGGTGCTCGCGGGCCAGGCGCGGTGCAGCCGCCAGGGCGTGGCCATCGGGCCGCTCACGTCACGGCGGCCGTGCACGAGCGCGGCGGAGACGTGGGCGATCCGAGGCAGCCGGGCCATGATCGACCGATCACCCGCCAAGAAGCCGTCGTTGCTCCAGTAGTGGGTGACGAGCGTGGCGAACGCCTGTCGCCGCTCGGGGCCGAGAAGACCTCGCCCCCGAGAGTCCGGGTCGTCGAGGCTCACGTGCACGCCCTCCCACCGGTCCCAGCTCGCCGCGGCGGCCGCACGATCGGCCGCGTCGTCGGAAGCCAGCCGTCTCGCGTACGCGTCGACCGGTCTCTCGTCGTCGCGCCTCCTGCTCTCGTGGTCGAAGACGGCCCACTCCTCGGGGAAGAGCCGCCCGACCCCGCCGGTGATCCAGTCGACTTCGTCGCGGCTGGTGGTCGTGACCGCCATGAGGGCGAGCGCGCGGACGCGGTCTGGGTGCTCCTCGGCGTAGGCGAGCGCGAGCGTCGTGCCCCACGACACCCCGCCGACGACCCAGCTGTCGATGCCGAGTCGCATGCGGACCTCGTCGAGGTCGGCGACGAGCCGCTGCATGGTGTGCTGGTCGAGGCGGGCCAGGTCGTCGAGGACGTTCGGCGTGCTGCGACCGCAACCGCGCTGGTCGAGGCCGACCAGCCGGTAGGCCCGCGGGTCGAACGAGCGTCGGTAGCCGCCTCGACCGAGCGAACCGCCGGGCCCGCCGTGCAACCAGAGCGCGGGGACTCCGTCGGGACTGCCGGACTCCTCGACGAAGAGCGACGCGCCGTCCGTCGTCTCGACGGAGCCCGTTCGGTACGGGGCGTGCGGTGGGTGGGTCATGCGGCCACCGTAGTCACGGGGTCGACGCGGGCGCGACGGGGCCCCACACGGCAGCCCGGATCACGAGCCCCGGCCCACGCGCCTGCCCCGGCCCCTGCCCCTGCCCCTGCCGGCAATTCCTGGCTCCTGCCGCGGCCAGCCCCATCCCTTGCCGATCTCGACACCCCGCCAGAGCACCAGCCCGGAATTGCCGGCAGAGACGGCGACGCCGACACCGACACCGACACCGGGGACGGGGGCGGGGGCGATGCCCGGGTCGACGCCGCTGACAATATCGACCCCGGCACCGGTCGCCGCGCTTCGCCGGATCGTCCGCGTACCCGGCCTCGACCCGGAGGTCCGCGCATCACGCGCCTCGCGCCTCGCGTCCCGCCAAGGTCCGGCAATTCCTGGCTCCTGCCGCGGCCAGCCCCGTCCCGCGCCGGTCTCGAGCCCCCGCCGCAGCACCAGCCCGGAATTGCCGACAGAAACGACGCCGACGCCGACGCCGGCGGCGAAGCCGGATCGGCGGCGGAGCCGGACCGGCGGCGGAGCCGGACCGGCGGCGGAGCCGGACCGGCGGTGAACGCGAACGTGCGTCGAACCCGGATCGACCCGGCCCGGCCCGCCGGTCAGAACGTGGCGAGCGCGCTGACCGTCATCTGCTGCACGGCGGGGTTCGAGCAGGCGTCGAAGCTGGAGCCTGAGGCCCCCACGAAGATCGACTCGAGCGACCCGGGCGGGTAGACGCGGAACCCGTCGGTCGCCTGGGGCGAGCACTCGTCGGCCGGGTAGTTCGCGGCCTGGGCGATCTGCACGATCGTCTGCACCTCGTCGCCGGGGGCGAGGGTGTGGCTCTCGTGCGGGGTCGACCGGTCGAGGGCGGCCGAGGCCCCGATCTGCGTCCCGTCGCCGTCGCCGACGAACGAGACGCCCGGCCAGCCCTGCAGGGTGCACGAGCGCTGCCCGCTGTTCGTCAGGATGATGGCGACGCCGTAGCTGCCGGCCGCGCCTCCTCCCCCGTCGGCGATCTCGGCGGTGAGCTCGCCCACCGTGCAGCGTGACGACGCCTCGCCCGTGGACCCGTCGCCGAGGTCGCCCCCGCCGCCGGACGCGCCGTCCGGGCCCGCGGTCGCCGTCGGCGAGGGCGTGCTCGCGGGCGCCGAGGCGCCGCCCGAGGCACCGCCCGAGGCACCGCCCGACGGCGACGCCGTGACGGTCACGGTCGGGGTGGTCGTCGCCGCGGCGTCGCCCGGCGACGAGCAACTCGAGAGCACGAGGACGAGGGATGCGGTGAGCGCGGCCGCGGTGGCCAGTGGTCGGATCGAGCGGTTCATGCCTCCACCGAATCACGGCCCACCCGATTTTGCACAGACTGCACGATTCTTCGGAAGTCGCCCTGTCAAGCCCCCACCGAGCAGTGGCCGCCGAGCTCGACGCGTGCCTACGCTCGGTCGGACCAGGCCGCATCGTCGAGCGCGTGACGAGGGTTCTCCAGGCCGTCCCCGTGTCGGCACGTCCCCCCGTCGAGGCGAGGCCCGCTTGCTCCACCCCGCCACCCACGTCGTCGCCCGTCCGCTCATCCGGGCGTGGCTCAGCACGAGTCCGCACTCGTGGGAACGCCACGTCGTGGCGACCGACTCGCCCCACCTGCACGCCCCGGGCACCGACCCCGACCGGGTGCTGATCGTCGGCGACGGGGCGGCCACGGGCCGAGGCGTGCGGACCCACGAGCTCGGGCTGCCCGGCCACCTCGCCCGCAGCCTGACGGCCCTGACGGGTCGGGCGACCGACGTCGACATCGTCGTGGACGGCCGGATGACGGCCCGTCAGGGCCCGGCGTCCCTCGTGGGCGTCGACCTCGCCCGCTTCGACGCCGTCGTCCTGTCGTTCGGGGCGAACGAGGCACTCGCACTGATCGACGTCGACGCGTGGCGCGACGACCTGTCCGCGCTGCTGGACGACGTCGCCGGCCGTGCGCCGGCGGCGACGACCACGTTCGTCCTCGCCGTGCCGTCGTTCGGGTCGAACCCGCACTTCCCCGCGAGGCTCGGTCGCGTCGTCGACCGCAACGCCGTCCGGCTGAACACGGCGACCCGGCACCTCGTCGCCGACCGTCCCTCGATGGTGTTCGTGCCCGAGGCCGAAGATCACGCCTTCGAGACCGAGAGCGCCCCCGTCTACGCCCGCTGGGCCGCCCCCATCGCGCTGAACATCAGCGGGAGGCTCGACCCGGCCCGACCCCTCGCCGTGAAGACCGTGCCCCTCGACGAGCCGGCCCGGCAGCGCGCGCTCGAGAGGCTCGAACGACGCCTGGGCGCCGACGACGACCCCGAGCTCGACGACCTCACCGAACGGGCTCGTCGCCTCTTCGGCACGACCCTCGCCGCCGTGACCCTGGTCCGCAGCGACACCCAGGTGATGCGGTCGGTGGCCGGAGCCGAGCCGCTCACCGTGCCGCGGCCGGAGTCGTTCTGCGACACCACGATCCGTCGCACCGGTCACCTCGTGATCGAGGACGCCAGCCTCGACTCGCGGTACGCCGACTACTCGGTCGTCGCCGGCGAGCCCGGCATCCGGTTCTACGCCGGCTACCCCATCGAGTCGCCCGACGGTCAGCGCATCGGCGCCCTCTGCGTCATGGACCAGGAGGCGCGGCGCTTCTCGACCGCGGACGCCACGGCCCTGAGGTCCCTCGCCCTCGCGGTGCAACGGCACCTGTTCCGGCACGAGTCGGACGACGGTCGTCCGGTCGACGGTGAGGCCCGGCTGCACGACGACGGCTGACCACGGCGGAACGTCGAAGGGCCCGGCATCCGTGGATGCCGGGCCCTTCGTCGTGTCGGCGCGAACCGACGCTGAGGTCAGTTCTTGCCGAGGTCGTCCTTGGCCTTCTCGGTCTCGAGACGCTCTTCACTCATGTGCTGGTCCTTGTGGCCCTGCTCGACGAGCTCCTCGTCGTCCGTGCGCTTGCCGACGGCCTCTTCGGCCTTGCCGGCGGCCTTCTGGACGAAATCTTTTGCCTTGTCTCCTACGGACATGCCGTGCCTCCTGGTTGTGGGCGACCGGTGAGCCCCGGTACCTGGCACACGGTAGGCCGCCCGGCCGCGCCGGGTCCGACGTTCACAGGCTGTTCCGGGTCACGGACCCACCCTGTGTGCCCCGGCCGTCGACGACGGGCCGCGCGCGTAGCGTCCACGACATGGACACCACCCCTCAGACCAGCCCCATCATGGACGGCAGCGACGACGCGACGAACGCCGAACGGCTCGCGGGCCTGCAGCAACAGGTCGAGAGCGACCTGGCGGGCGCGACCGACGACGAGAAGGCCGAGCACCTACGGGTGCGCATGGACGAGACGGACGTCCACGACGAACCCGGCGCCACCGGGTCCGACGCCCCCGCCGCCGGGTCCGGCGCCCCCTCCGCCGAGGTCGACCCCGGCCACTGAGGTCGATCCCGGCCGCCGACCCCGCGGCCGACCTCACCTCCGGGCCGAGACCGATCGGTCTCGACCCCGTCGGAGCCAGCCCCTAGGATCGTCGCGGAGGGGGCACCATGGCACGGCACACATCAGGGGCGGACGACGACGAGGGCCTGACGCCCGGGCACGAGCTGTTCGCTCCACCCCCGTCGGCCGAGGGCTCGACGACGGCCTCCGAGCCGAGCCCCGGCACCGACACCGGCCCCGGCACCGACACCGGGCCCCGGTTCGTCGCCTGGTCGCACCGCGAAGCCGGAACGGACGACGACGTCCCGTCCGCAGGGTCGGCCCCGGTCGACGGTGACGACGGCGACGACGCCGGCGACGACGACCCCGCACCCCGTTCCGGGCGCCGACGCCTCGCGATCGTCGGGGGCGTCGTCGCAGGCGCGGCCCTCGTCTCGGTCGTCGTGAGCGCCGTCCTCTTCACGACCGGTTCGACCCCGTTCGCGGCCGGAGCCCCCACCGAGGCACCTCGCCCGACCACGGTCGCCCGCACCTCCTCGCCCACGCCCAGCGTGTCCCCGTCGCCCTCGCCGCTGCCGACCACCTCGTCGTCGCCCTCGCCCCGGGCCGCCACCCCGCCGCCGCAGGACGCGTCCGTGCCCGCGCCGTTCGTCACCCCGGTCGCCGCCGGCACGGTGGTCGCCGAGGCCGACGTCGCGTCGCCCAAGGGCAGCGTCCACTTCCACTACCGGGTCGTGGCCGTCGGCGACGACACGTACTCGGCCGAGCTGACGAACGCCACGTCGAGCCTGCCGGTCCCGGTGACCGCCGCGTTCTTCGAGATCGCCCCGTCGGTGGGCGACGGCATCACCTACGGCGGCGACGGGGGCGTCGGCATCGGCGGCCTCACCGCCGCCCCGACGTCGGCGTCGGGCAGCTTCGGTGCGGTCAGCCAGCCCTCGTACCTCTCGACCCTCGTCGTCTACTCGACCAGCACCTCCTCGGACGTCCCGGTCGAGCTCGCGACCGGCAAGGTCCTCGCGGTCGCGCCCGTCGCCTGGTCGGTGCCGGCCCGACAGACGAACATCGCGCCGGTCGACTCCGGCGCGACGGCGTTCGCCACCGGGACGCTCGAGGCGACGACGGCGAGCGGGGCGCCCAAGCGCTACACCGTGGCGCCCGGCGACCTCATCGACGTCGTGGCCCAGCGCTTCGGCGTCTCGGTCTCGGCCCTGCTGTACCTGAACCAGGGGTTGCAGGTCATCGACGACGAACAGCACCTGTTCGAGGGCACGACCCTCGTGCTCGACCCCGACAGCGTCTGACCCCACCGCGCCCGACCACGACGACGGCCGACCGCGACGGCGGCCGCCCGCACCGCGCCCGACCGCGACGACGCCGGACCCGGCGCACCACCGATCCCGACGCCTAGGGTCGGGGGCATGCCCCCGATCGACCCCCGACGGATCGTCCGTCACGCCGTCTGGTGGCTCGAGGACTACGCCTACGCCGCCGTCTGGCAGATCCGTGCCGTGACGAGCCCTCGCGACCCCGAGCGCTACCTCGGCGGCGACGGGCGACCGGTGCTCGTGATCCCCGGCGTCTGGGAGACCTGGGCCTTCCTCCGACCGATGATCGAACGGCTGCACGCCGAGGGCCACCCGGTCCACGTGCTCGACGACCTCCGCTGGAACAGCCGCCCTGTCGCGGCCACGGCCCGCGATGTCGCCGCCTACCTGGTCGGGCACGGGCTCACCGACGTCGTGATCGTCGCCCACAGCAAGGGCGGCCTGATCGGCAAGTACGTCATGGCCCTACTCGACGAGACGCGTCGCGTGCGGTCGATGGTCGCCGTCTGCTCGCCCTTCTCGGGCTCGCGGTACGCCACCTGGCTGGTGCTGCCCGCCCTCCGCGCCTTCTCGCCGCGCGACGCGACGACGGTGCTGCTCGGGCGGGACGAGTCGGTCAACGGCCGCATCACCTCGGTCTACGGCGAGTTCGACCCGCACATCCCCGAGGGCAGCGAACTGCCCGGCGCCGTCAACGTCCGCCTGCACGCCGGGGGGCACTTCCGCGTGCTGGCCCACCCCCGCACGATCGCGACCGTGCTGGCCGCCGCCGACGAACCCGCCTGACGGCGGCCCGACGCCGCAGCGTGCCGCCGTCAGGCGGCGTCAGGCCGCCGTCAGGCCGGCGTCAGCAGCTCGTGGTCGACCACGTCGGCGACGGCCAGCACCTTGTAGCCCTCGCTCTCGAAGAACACCGTCATGCGGTCGTCGTCGGTGCTCATCACCGTGCCCGCGCCCCAGGTCGCGTGCTCGACGCGGGTCCCGTTCGCGAACGCGGGAGGCGCGGTGTCGGTGCGATCACCCTGCCCGCCCTCGCGCGCCTCCTCGGCCTGCTCGGCCACCCGGCAGCCGTTGCAGTTGCCGCAGCGCTCGGGCGAGTCCTCGCCGAAGTAGCCGAGCAGGAAGTGCCGGCGGCAGCCGGGAGCCTCGGCGAAGGTGCGCATCATCTCGATGCGCGAGTGCTCGACGCGCTCCCGGGTCTCGGCGACCCGCCGGGCGGCCTCGGCGGCCGCCTTCGCGTCGAAGCCGTCGACCGGCTCGAACCCCTTAGACGACTCCGACAGCGTCCCCGCCTCGAGCAACAGGTCGATCAGGCGCGAGACCGTCCGGGCCCCGAGCGCGAGCTGGTCGGCGACCTCCGACCGTCGGACCGGCCGGCCCGCCGCCGAGAGGGCCGTGAAGACACCGCGCAGGTCGGCCCGCCCCGGCAGGCCCGAGGCGAAGAACGACCGCAACGACAGGTCTTCCGGTCGGTAGTGCAGGGTCGCCGTTGCCGGGTCGCCGTCGCGCCCGGCGCGGCCGATCTCCTGGTAGTACGAGTCGAGCGAGTCGGGCACGTCGGCGTGCACGACGAAGCGGACGTCGGGCTTGTCGATGCCCATGCCGAAGGCGCTCGTCGCGACGACCACGTCGACCTCGCCGGCGTGGAACCGCTCGTGCAGCTCGCCCCGCTCGGCCGATCGTTGACCTCCGTGGTAGCCGACGACCGTGCGGTCGGGGCACCGCTCGGCGATGGCGCGGGCGTAGTCCTCGGTCGCCTTGCGCGTCGCGACGTAGACGATGCCCGGGGTCGTCAGGTCGGCCACCTGGTCGACGACCGCGCGGGCCTTCTCGTCGTCGTCCTCGTGCCGGACGACCTCGAGCGACAGGTTCGGCCGGTCGAAGCCGTGGCTCAGCACGAGCGGGTCGTCGAGCCGCAACCGCTCGACGATCTCGTCGCGCACGGGGCCCGACCCCGTCGCGGTCAGCGCCAGCACGGTCGGCCCTCCCAGGCGCTCGACGACCTCGCCGAGGTGCAGGTAGTCGGGCCGGAAGTCGTGGCCCCACGACGACACGCAGTGCGCCTCGTCGACGACGAAGAGGGCGACCCCGGCGTCGCGCAGTCGCTCGACGGTCTCGTCACGGGCGAGCTGTTCGGGGGCGAGGAACACGTAGGTGACCTCACCCTCGGCCAGCCGTCGCCAGCCCTCGTCGTTCTCGGCGTCGGTGTGGCCCGAGTTGATCGCGACGGCGGGAGGGGCGTCGGGACGCCCGACCAGTCCGGCCACCTGGTCGGCCTGCAACGCGATGAGCGGCGACACGACGACGGTGGGCCCGTCGAGCACCGCGCCGGCCACCTGGTAGATCGCGGACTTCCCGAAGCCGGTGGGCATGACCGCCAGGGTGTCCCGCCCGGCGACCACCGCCTCCAGGGCCTCGAGCTGGGCGGGGTGCAGGTCGTCCCAGCCGAACAGGTCGGCGGCGGCACGGACGATCTCGTCACGGCGGGCGGTGCGGGCGGTGCGGTGCGTGGTGGCGCTCATGTGGTCCTCGGTCCTGGTGGGGCAGAAGTCCATCCCAGGCACGCGCCGGGCGACACGCGCGGCGCTGCCAGGCGATGCCCGGCCCTCGCGTACCCCGGCGCCGTCGAGCGCCGGACCCTACCCCCGACGGCCGTCGGCGGTCCGGTCGGCGCCGCCACCGTGATCGTGCCGTGGTCGGGGGCGTAGCGTTCACGCCATGAGCGACCAGAAGCAGACCGAGCCCGTCATGGACGGCGCCACCGAGGCCACCGACGACGAGAAGCTGAGCGGCCTGATCGAACAGGTCGAGGCCGACCACGGCGACGAGGGGGCCGCCGCCATGGCGGACCACCTGCGTGACCGCGTGGACGAGACCGCGCAGGCGGACGAGAGCCCCGCCGACGCCGAGGAGTGACACCGGCGGCTCCGTCGCGAGACGGAGCCGCCCCTTCGCGGCCGTGGCCTAGCGTGGAGCCATGACCTACGGCCCCGGCTTCGGCTTCTCGCTCATCGGCGTCCTCTACCCCGTCTTCTTCGTGGTGGTCGCCGCCCTCGCGATCACGCTGGGCGTGTTGTTGATCCGAACCCTGCTCTGGGTGATCCGCGCCCTGTCGGCTGTCACGCGTGAACGCGAACTGCGCATCGACCTGCTGCTCGCCGACGACGGGCCGGCCGGTCCGGCGCGTCCCTCCGCCTCGTCCACCGACGACGGTCCTGGCGGCCCGGCCGTCTGACGACCCAGGAGGCGCGGGTGCGGTCCGCCTCTTCACCTATCGCCCGCAGGTGGCTACTCTTGTCGCAGGCCCAGACCCCGCCGCCCCTGCCACGCCCCGTCGTCGACGTGATCGACGTCACCGTCGTGGCCCCGGGGGCTCGGCGACCTGAACCCGCCGGGCTCCCGCCCGGGCCGGTCACCCGTCGTCGTCACATGGCCCGGCCGAGCACCACCTCGCGGACGAGGTCGGCCACGAGGGCAGGCTGCTCCAGCCCCGGCAGGTGGGCCACATCCGGCAGAACCCGCCCGGGGCCCTGACCGATCCGCCGGGCCGTCTCGGCGTAGAACGGCTCGTCGGCGGGGATGTCCAGGGCGCCCCAGGTCGCCAGCACGGGCACCTCGACCACCCCGAGCCGCGCCCAGGCGTCCAGGCCCGCGTCGCCCGCGTCGTCGGCCGCGTCGACCTCGAGGATGCGCTCGTTCATCCGCGCGAAGAGTTCGCGCGGGGTACCCCCGACCCGTCCCGCGTCACTCGTGGGCCCGTCGAGCCAGAGGTGTGCCAGCAGGCCCACCTGCGCGTCGACGTCACCGCTGCCGGACGCCTCGTCCAGGGCCTCCATCAGCGGTCCCGACGCGGGGTCGGGCGTCCAGTCGAAGGGGGTGTCGTCGTCGGTCATGCCGCTGACCGCGGCGCCGATCAGCAGCACGGCGGCCACCCGGGTCGGCTCGGTCAGCGCGAGGTCGAGGGCGAGGGCGCCGCCCATCGAGTTGCCGACGACGACCGCGCGGCCGACGTCCACGCGGTCGAGCACCTGGACGAGGTCGCCCAGGTGCGTGGCCTCGCTGCCCTCGGCGTGGGCCGGGCTCTCGCCGAAGCCCCGGCGGTCGTACGCGACGAGGTCGAGGCCCTCACCCGCGAGCTCGTCGGCGACCGCCGTCCAGCTGCGTCGATCGGCGACCCCGGCGTGCAACAGCACCACCGTCGGGCCCTCGCCCGGCCACCGCGTGACCGCCAGGGTGGCTCCATCCGACAGGGTCACGTCAACTCGAACCGCGCTCATGTCGGTCACGCTAGCGGCGCGGCCGCCCGCAGACCAGACCCACCGACCGGTTCCGCCGGGCACACGCGCCTCTCGGACGAGACGCCCGGACGCACCACCCGACCGGGCTGCCTAGACCCGCTGCTGCCGCGGCACCACGACGCGCTCGAAGACGACCACGCCGGCCGTGGCGATCGGGATCGCGACGAGGGCGCCGAGCACGCCGCCCAGGGCCCCGCCGCCGAACGCCGCCACGATCACGAGGGCACCGGGCACGGCGACGGCCTTCGACATCACCCGCGGGGTCAGCACGTAAGCCTCGACCTGGGCGTAGACGAGCAGCACGACGCCGACCACGATCGCCGTCACCGGCGAGACGGTGATCGTGGCGGCGATGATGATCGAGTAGGCGACCACGGTGCCGACCACGGGGATGAGCGCTCCCAAGAAGGCCAGGGTCGCGAACAGCACCGGCAACGGCCCGCCGGCGATCTCGAGCACGACGAAGACGAAGACGGCGTTGATCGCGGCGAGCGCCACCTGCCCGGCGACGTAGCGACCGACCGACAAGAAGATCTCGTCCGCGATGCTCATGACGTTCTCGCGGTGGCTGCGCGGCACGGCCCGGCTGAGCGAGCGCAGCATCTGAGGCAGCGTGATGGCGAAGTAGAGCGTCAGGATGGCGACCACGATGACGGCGGTGATCCCGTTGGTGATGCCGCGCCCGACGGCCAGCAGCCCGCCGCCCAACGCGAGCAGCTGGTCGGGGTCGAGCAGGTACGACGTCACGGCCCCGACGGCGTCGTCGATGTCGAGGTCGAAGCCGATGGTCTCGACCGTCTGCTGCACCCAGGGCTGGCGCGAGAGCTCCTGCAACGCGGCCGGGGCGGTCCGCACGACGTCACCGATCTGCTCGATGAGCCTCGGCACGACGGCGGCGACGATGCCGACGACCACCCCGACGACCAGCACGACCGCGACGACGACGCCGACCCACCGGGGGGCACCCGCCCGCGCGAGGCGACGGACGACGGGCTCGAAGGCCAGGGCCAGGAAGAACGCGAGGCCGATGTAGACGAGGATCGTCGACAGGGCCATCAGGGCGACGATGATGCCGACGCCCAGCCCGCCGCCCAGGGTCGCGATCAGGCCGAACCGGAAGGCACCGGGGCGCTGCATCGGGCTGGGCGGGGTGTCGGCCTGGCGGGCCGTTCCGGCCGATCGACGCACGAGACGGGCACGGGGTGACGAGGGCATCCGCCCATCCTGGCGTGTCGGGCGCGCCGAGGGCCGACCCGCCCGGGAGGCGCGGTGCAGGCAGACGGCTACACGACAGCTGCCGAGGTCGTCAACCCGTCACCGGACGCCCCGGACGGGGGAACGCCGAGGGCGACGGCACCGAGGAGATCAGCCAGATCGGGCTGATCAGCCACATCGGGCTGATCGGGCTGATCGGGACGACGATCTCGCGCCCGGTCGACGGCAGCCCCGAGCACAGCGGCAAGCTGACCGACCCACTGGACACCTCCGGCGTCGGGGCCGACGGGTGCGTGGGGTCAGGCCCCCTGCACGTTCTCCTTCGACTGCTGTGCGCTGTCCTTCACGTCGCCGGCGGCACTCGTGGCGTCGTCCTTCACGGTCGACGCGGCGTCCTGCGCCGTGCCCTTGACGGAGGCGAACGCCTCCTGCGCGGGCTCCTTCAGGTTCGAGGCCACGTCCTGGGCCGCGCCCTTGACCGAGTCGAGCGCCGGGCCCGCCGCGTCCTTGGCGTCGGAGACGAGCTCCTTCTCCTTGTCGGACGCCGGGATCAACGACGAGACGAGCCAGCCCGCGCCGAAGGCGATCAGGCCGACGGCGAGCGGGTTGCCCCCTGCCTTCCGCACGGCGGCCGACGACGCGTCCGAGACGCGGCCGGCGGCGTCGTGTCCTGCGCCCGAGGCACCCGACGCCGTGTCGTGCGCCGCACCCATGACCGAGTCCCGCACGCCCGAGAAGCGGCTCTTGACCTTCTCGGTCTGGCGGTGGGCGATGCTCGACGGGTTCACCTTGTCGGCGAGCGCGTCGACGTCGTAGCTGAGGCCGGCACGCGTGCGCTCGATCTCGGCGCGGATCTCTTCGGGCGTCCGGCTGCTGCCGTTCTGGTCGGTGGTGCTCATGCGGTGCCTCCAGGCGTCACGGTCTCGGGGATCTTCTTCAGGGAGTCGACCGTCTTCGGTGCCCCCTTGATGCTCTTCAGTTCTTTCCGCCCGCGCACGAACAGCACGAGGGCGACGATCGCGTAGACGACCGCGATGATCAGCGACGACCAGCCGAGGCCGATCAGCGCGCCGAGGCCCCACATGGCGGCCAGCGACACGAACAGCAGCGCGAACAGCGCCGTGAGCCCTGCACCGCCGAACATGCCCGCACCCTTGCCGGCCTTCTTCGCCGACTGGGTCAGCTCGGCCTTGGCGAGCTCGACCTCCTGGCGGAAGAGCGTCGAGATGTCGCCGGTCACGCCGGTCAGCAGGTCGCCGAGCGACGTCGACGCCGCCTTCTCCTCGGGAGCGGGCGGTGTGGACGCGGGCTCGCGGAACGGGTCGCTCACGCGCGCGTCCCCGGGGTGCCGGGCCACGTGGTGGGCACGCTGGTGTCGGGAACCGGGGTGCCGAAGCCGGGGACGTCGCCCTCGGTGACGACGTCGTACTCGCCGGCCACGGGGCCGACGTCACCGACGAGACGCTGCGGTGCGGTGGCCGAGGTGGGAGGCGCCGGTCGACTCGCCGCGCCTCCTGCGTTCTCGGTCGTCGCGGCGTGCTCGGTGGCGGCGGCGTGCTCGTCCTTCGCGTCGGCGGTCAGCGCCTTGACGACGCGACCGGCGAGCAGACCGGACACGGCGGCGATCGCGATGAAGGTGCCGGGCTTGCGGGCGGCGTAGGACCTCACGTCGTCGAGCAGGGTGCCCGGGTCGCGGCCCTCGAGCCAGCCGGCGACGCCGTGGGCACGGCCGGAGAGGTTGCGGACGAGCTCGCCCGCGACGCCGCCGTCGGCCGAGTCGGCCATCGAGCCGAGCTGCTCACCGACCTGGCGGAGGCCCGCGGCCGCCTTCTCCTGCTGGGCGCCGGCCTGCTCCTTGAGCTCGCCGGTCGCCTGGCCGAACAGCTGCTTGGCCTGGCCGGTCGCCTCCGAGGCGACCTTCGACGCCTGCTCCTTGGCCGTGCCGGCGACGTCGGACGCGGCGGTCCTGGCGTCGTCGGCGACACCGGCGGCCTCGTCCTTCGCGGCGCCGGCCTTCGCCTTCGCCGCATCCGCGGCACCGGAACCGCCGTCGGAGCCGGTCCGGTCGTGGGCGGGGTGCTCCTCGACGACCGGTGCCGCGTTCGCGCTGAAGTCGCTGGCCGTCGCCCCGGGGTCGGTGATGTCGGCGTAGGCGCCCACCTGGTCGCCCAGGTCGGTCACCGCGTCGTCACGGCGCAGGTGGTCGTGGCCCGAGGCGGCGCCGCGTTGCGGCTGCCCCTCGGTCGCGCGGTCGAAGACCGGGGTGGACGGGTCTCCGTCGTAGCGCTTGTCGTCGCTCATGTCGTGCCTCTCGGGTCGCCGGCGACCGTCGGTCGACGGTCGTGGTCGGACCTGTCACTCTGTCCCCCTGTCGGGGGACGGAGGCCGCACATGGTGAGAACACCTCAGGGGGTTGACTTCTGCGACCGACGGGGTCACGTGCGCACGATCCGCGAGGCGGCCCGACCCCCTCACC
The DNA here is from genome assembly GCF_015350895.1 of Frigoribacterium sp. VKM Ac-1396. Classification (NCBI taxonomy): domain Bacteria; kingdom Bacillati; phylum Actinomycetota; class Actinomycetes; order Micrococcales; family Microbacteriaceae; genus Frigoribacterium; species Frigoribacterium sp. VKM Ac-1396. Next base: position 1,355,250 of record NZ_JADKSD010000001.1, read on the forward strand.
GACGGTCGCCCGCGGAGGCGACCGGGTCGGTCGGCTTCAGGAGGCGCGGCGTACGTTCCACGAGGACCCGTCGGTGGCCGTCGCGCCACCCGTCCGACCGAGAGATCATCCAGCCCGCGAGCGTCCTCCCCGACCTCCTCCCCCACGCACGGCAGCCGTCGTCCCCCGAAGGTCGGCGTCCGAGTCTGCGTGCGCCAGTCGTCCTCTGCGACGACCGGTCGGCACCACCCTGAGCCCGGGCACCCCGCCCGGTGCTCGACCCTCCGTGAGGAACCCCATGATCAGCACCACCCAGCTCGACGCCCTGCTCGCGGGCGGCGGCGACGTCGTCGACCAGGACGGCAAGAAGATCGGCGGCATCGGCCAGGTCTACCTCGACGACCAGGGCGGCCAGCCCGCGTGGGTCACCGTCAAGACCGGGCTGTTCGGCACGGGCGAATCGTTCGCTCCCCTCGCCGAGGCCACCGTCCAGGGCGACGACGTCCACGTGCCGGTGACGAAGGCCATGGTCAAGGACGCACCGCACAGCGACGACTCCGACGGGCACCTCTCGCCCGACCAGGAGGCCGACCTGTTCCGCTACTACCACCTCGACGGTCGTGGAGTCGAGACACCGCTCTTCGATCAGGACGCCGACAGGAACGCGGTCGACCTCGACGCCGGCACGAGCGGCACGTCGGCGGATTCGGTCACCGGGACCGGCGCCGGCCACGACACGTCGGGCCCCGACACGGACGACGCCATGACCCGCTCCGAGGAGCGCCTGCACGTCGGCACCGAGACCACCGAGGCCGGTCGCGCGCGCCTGCACAAGTACGTCGTCTCGGAGCAGGTCACCGAGACGGTCCCGGTCAGCCACGACGAGGTCCGCGTCACGCGCGAGCCCATCACCGACGCGAACGTCGGCGACGCCCTCTCGGGCGGCGAGCTGACCGAGGAGGAGCACGAGGTCACCCCGACGGCCGACCGCGTCGTGACCGACAAGGAGACCGTCCCCGTCGAGCGCGTCCAGCTCGGCACCGAGACCGTCACCGAGCAGCAGCAGGTGACCGAGGAGATCGCCCACGAGGAGATCGAGCTCGAGGGCGACGACCCCACGACCGGCGGCACCGCCCCGCGTCGATGACCACGGGCACCGTCGGCCCCGTCGACCCGTCGCCGGCCGAGGGTCGGGCCGACGGGGTCGACGGGTCGTCGGTGCCCGCCGCGGCGGCGGCGAGCGTGCTGCTCTCCGCCGAACGGGCGCACCTCACGACGGTCGCCGTCCCGGTCGGCCGGGTGCGCCTCCGGAAGGTCGTCGTCTCCCGTGAGGAGACGATCACCGTGACGGTCCGCCGAGAAGAGCTTCAGGTCGTCCACGAGGACCTGCTGCCGGGCGAGACCCCGTCGGCGGGGACGCCCGCGACGCCCCTCGTGTTCGTGTTGCACGAGGAACGCCCGGTCGTCGGCCACGTCGTCGTCCCGGTCGAACGCGTCCACGTGACCGTGGACCGGATCGTCGACGACGTCGACGTCGCCACCACCCTGCGGCACGAGCGCGTCGATGTGACGCGCGAGCCGGCCACCCGACCACCCGACTGACCGCACCACACACCCCAAGGAGAACACCATGGCAGGACGAAACACCGTCATCCGCAGCATGCACGACCTCGGCATGGCCGCCTGGTTCGGTGGTGGCCTGATGGGCGCCGTGGGCCTCAACGGCGCCGCCGCGGGCGCGAAGGACCCCGTCGAACGCCTCACCCTCTCGTCGCTCGGCTGGGCGAAATGGGCCCCCGTGCAGGTCGCGGCGATCGTCGTGCACGGCATCGGCGGCGCCGGGCTCATCGTCTCGAACAAGGGCCGCCTCGCGACCCAGCAGGAGGGGCGGGACAACACGGGCGTCAAGCTCGCGCTGACCGTCGCGGCCGCCGGCACCACCCTGTGGTCGGGCCTCGCCGGCGCGCGCATGGCGAAGCACGCCTCCGAGGGGGCCGAGGGCACGACCGAGCCCGGCTCGAGCTCGTCGAAGGCCTTGGCGAGCGCCCAGCGTCAGCAGAAGGTGTTGCAGTGGGTCACACCCGTGCTGACCGGCGTGCTCATCGTGCTCGGCGCCCACCAGGGCGAGCAGCAGCGCCCCCTCGCGGGCCTGCTGAACCGCCGCTGACGTCGCGCCACCTGTCTCGAGACACCACATGCCGCTCACGGTCGTTCGTGAGCGGCATGTGATGTCTCGCCGACGTACGAAGACCCGGCGGCTGGAAGGTCGGGCGGCTAGCTGTCGGCGCCGTCCGAGACCTCGCTGTCGTCGCTCTGCTCGGAGTCGTCGACGAGACCCTGCTTCGCCCCGTCGGCCAGGTCTTCGGTGTACTGCTTGTCGTCCTCGGTGATGTCGGTCGAACCGTCCGGGATGCCGTTGTCGTTGGTCATGCCCGCACGCTACGCCCTGCCGTCGGGTGCGGCGCAGCGAGCTCGAGGTTGACGTCGTCGGGGTCCTGCAGCGACAGGATCACGAGCCCGAAGGCGGGCAGCGGCGTCACCTCGCCGTGCTCGACGCCCAGCTCGTCCAGTCGACGGGCGGCCTCGTGCAGCTCGTCGACCGAACCCACCGAGAAGCTCAGGTGGTCGAGGCCGACGCGGTCGGGGTCGAAGCGGTCCCCGGCCGGGGCGACGGGCCGCAGCCCCAGCGTCTGGCCGGCGAAGGTGAACGAGCAGCCGCCGTAGGTGCGCTGCGGGTCGTCGTAGATCGTCGGGTCGTCGATCTGGTCGCTGAAGTCGCTGCCGGGAGGCATGCCGAACAGCTGCTGGTAGAAGGCCTTGCTGCGGTGGATGTCGGTCACGGTGAGCCGCACGTGCGAGAAGCCGCGGGGCGTGACGATGGCGTCGGTCATGGCGTCATCCAACGCCCGCGGCAGGCGTCGGGACCGACTATCATCGTCACGATGGCCCTCGGGCCCGAGTGGAGGAATCCGTGCACCCGACTCCACCGCGAGCGCCGTCGCCTGCCCGCCGTGGGCCGCGACATGGCTGACGCCGGCGTGGTCCGGGTGGCTGCGGCCGCCCTCGCACGAGCGACCGCACCCGGCAGCGACCTCTGCGGGCCCTTCCGCGAGACGTTCGGCGTCACCGGCGCCGCGGTCTCGACCTTGGGTGGCCCCCTCGGCACGGGCACGGTCTGCTCGAGCGACGCCGAGTCGTCACGCCGCGACGAGATCCAGTTCGACCTGGGCGAGGGGCCCTGCTGGCAGGCCCACCAGACCGGGCAGGCGGTGGTCGAGTCCGACCTGGTCACGTCGCCCTCGAGGGCGTGGCCTGCCGCGGCGTCCGCGCTGATCGCGGCGGGCGTCGCCAGCGTCGCCGCGTTCCCCCTCTCGTACGGTCGCCTCGACCTCGGAGCCGTCGACCTCTACAGCGACGAACGCCGAGAACTGGACGACGTCGAGGTCGACCAGGCGACCACCCTCGCCTGCATCGCGGGCCGCAGCGTCCTGACCCGGGCGCTCGACGCTCTCGCGGCCGGTGACGACAGCCTGTTCCCGACCTCGTTCCCCCGCGAGGTCCACCAGGCGTCGGGCATGGTCATGATGCAGCTGGGCGTCGGTGTCGACGAGGCGCTGCTCGTCATCCGCGGCCACGCCTGGTCGAGCGGCCGGCCGCTGCGCGAGGTCGCCAGCGAGATCGTGCTGCACCGGCTGGACTTCTCGTGAGGTCCGGCGACGGTCGTCGTCGACACGGCCTAGGCTGACGCCCGTGACCGACCGCGACAGAGAGACCCAGCTCTTGCAGACGTTCGTCACGCTCGCGGACTCGCTCGTGACCGGCTTCGACACCATCGACGTGCTGCAGATGCTGGTCGAGCGCACCACGGCCCTCTTCGACGCAGCGGACGCCGGCATCATCCTCGCAGGCGCGACCGGCGAGCTCGAGGTGATCGCGTCGACCAACGAACGCAGCAAGCTCGTCGGGCTGCTGCAACTGCGTGCCGGCGAGGGGCCCTGCGTCGAGTCCTACACCACCGGCACGGTCGTCTCGGTGCCCGACCTGGCCGACGTCGACGAGCGCTGGCCGGTGTTCGCCGACCTCGCGCGCGACTCCGGTTACGGGTCGGTCCACGCCATCCCCCTGCGCCTCCGCGACCAGAGCCTGGGCTCTCTGAACCTCTTCCGCGACACGACCGGGGTCCTGAACGCCGACGACGCGACGGCCGCCCAGGCACTCGCCGACGTGGCGACCATCAGCATCCTGCAAGAACGAGCCCTCCGCGAGATCGACTCGACCCGGGGCCAGCTGCAACGTGCCCTCGACAGCCGCATCGTCATCGAGCAGGCCAAGGGCGTCGTGTCGTACACCCAGTCCGTCGACATGGACGAGGCGTTCCAACGCATCCGCCGCCACGCCCGTGAGAACCGGCGCCCGCTGGTCGAGGTCGCCTCCGACATCGTGGCCCGACGCCTGACCGTCTGACCGACCCTCTGGTCGTGGGCCTCCGATGCGCGTACGGTGAGGTTCGGCAGCCCCGGACCCTGGTCGCCCGTCTCCCGCACCTCGCAGGCAGACAGACCGGAGCTCTCATGCACCCTCGACCATCCGACCCCATGCCGCACACCCCGCTCGGCAGCGCCGGCGGTGTCCCGACCGTCTGGCCCTCGCTCGACGCCGACGACCACGCCGAGGACGATCCCGCGCTCTGAGCCGTCAGGCCGCGGTGCGTCTGAGCCGTCAGGCGTCGGAGCCGTCAGGCCGCGGTGCGTGACCGGCGCGAACGGGCGAGCACGAACGGCAACTGCGTCTCGTCCACCACCGGCACCCCGTACGACAGCGCCTTGCGCACCTTGCCCGAGCTGCAGGCGACGTCGGCGGCGACGACCAACGACGTCTCGGTCGTGACCGCCGGCCAGACGACGAGCCCCGCCCGCTCGAGCGAGCGGACGAGCACGTCGCGACCCTGGCTCAGCGACCCCGTCAGGGCGACGCGGGCGCCGGGGGCCAGCGGGCCGACGTCGGGCCGGGCCAGGGTCGGCGCCCGGGTCTCGACCGCGGCGCCGAGGGACTCGTCGAGCCCCTCGATGACGTCGAACTCGTCGAGCTCGTCGTCGTCCGCCGGTCGCGGTGCCCGTTCGACCACGGACGGCACCAGGGCGGCGTCGCGGCGGTGCGGGGCGATGCGGAGCATCTCGGCGACGGCGTCGACCTGCCGCCGCTCGTCGTCCGAGAGGACGTCGTGCGCCCAGACGGTCGAGACGAGCGAGGCGAAGTAGCGGTCGTGCAGCACCTCGCGCGCCGGCTCGTCGAGGTCGAGTTCGACGGCGAGCGTGGCCAGGTTGTCGGCCTCGTCCCTCGAGAGGTACCCGTCGGACAGGGCCTTGTCGAGCATCGCCGCGTACTGGTTCTGCCGGCGGTCGAGGTCGAGCTGGGGCAGCAGCTCGGTGGCCCGTTCGAGGAACCTCGGCTCGGCGGGAGCCGGCTCGACGGTCAGGCCGAAGACGTCGCGATCGAGGTCGAGGTCGACCGGTCCCGTGAGGTGCATGCTGCCCGTCGGGCTGGCCGGCGGCACCGCGGCCGGGGCGGCGGGCGGCACTGCGCCCGAGGCCGACAGCACGGCGCCCGCCGAGGGGACGGGGGCGAGCTCGGGCGTCCGGGCGACGCGGCGCCGGGACCGCCAGGCCGCGCGGCCGGGGCCGTGGGCTCCGTCGTCGGCCCCGCCCGCGCCTCCTGCGAACCGGGGGTGGGGCGTCGTCCGGGGGGTCTCGGCGGTCGGCCACTGCTGCAGCGCGGCGTACCGACCCCACTCGCGCCACCACGACGACTGGGCGTCGCCCATGCGCAGGTAGGCGGAGAGCAGGCGGGCGGTGGCGGTGGCGTCGGCCAGCGACTCGTGGGCGTCCGTGAGGTCGACGTCGATGGCCGCGCAGCAGTCGGCGAGGGTCCGGCCGGCACCGGGCAGGTAGGTGGGGGCGAGCTTCATCGTGCAGAGGGCGCCGGCACCGTCGGGCCCGAGCGGCGACTCGAGCCCGAGCCGCGCGAACTCGGCCGCGAGGAACTGCGCCTCGAACCGGGCGTTGTGGGCCACGACGACGCGACCGCGCAGGCGGTCGCACAGGTCGTCGACGACGTGCTCGAACCGGGGCGCTCCGCGCACGTCGGCGCTGCGCAGGCCGTGCACGTGGATGGGCCCGAGGTCGCGCGACGGGTCGACGACGGTCTCGAAGGCCGCCTCGACCTCGCCGTCGGCGTCGAGGTGCACGATGCCGATCTCGATGATGCGGTGGTGCCGTCCGGGCCAGAGCCCGGTCGTCTCGACGTCGATGACCGCGTAGCCGCCGTGAGCCATGCCACCCCTTTCGTCGGGGCGAGCCTGGCAGGTTGCCCGATGGGCATCCAGCCCGCATCCGGGTGACACTCCGTCGGGGGGGGGGGGGGGCTCACGCCGCGGGCGGCGCCGGGGACGCGACGACCGGGGAGGCGCGGCCCAGGAGGCGCGGGTCGCGACGCCGCGTCGGTCGCGTCGTCCGCCACCATGGAGGCATGACCACCACACAGGCCTCCGTCACCGCCGTCTGCCGCGTGTCCGCCCTGCTGCCCGACTCGGGCACGATCGGCGTCACCGCCATCGACAAGCGTCCCGTGGACGGGCCCGTGCACGTCCGGCCGCTGGGCCTCCGGGCCGACGTGCAGGCCGACCGCAAGCACCACGGCGGCCCCGAGCAGGCGGTCTACGCTTTCGCCGACGAAGACGCGGCGCACTTCGCCGAGCTCTTGGGGCGCGAGGTCACCCCGGGGCTGTTCGGCGAGAACCTGCGGACGTCGGGCGTCGACGTCACCGGTGCCGTGGTCGGTGAACGGTGGGCCGTCGGCGAGTCCCTCGTGCTCGAGGTGACGAAGCCGCGCATTCCGTGCGCCACCTTCGCCCGGCGGCTCGGCGAGACGCAGTGGGTCAAGCGCTTCATGGCCGAGGGGCGTCCGGGCGCGTACCTCAAGGTCGTGCACTCGGGACCGGTCGAAGCGGGCGACGCCGTCGTCGTGCTGTCGCGGCCCGACGACGGCGTCACGATCGGCGACGTGTTCGCCGGGCGGGCATCCGCCTGAGCCGTCGCATCGGGCGTGCCTGAGCGCCGACGGCCCGGCCCTACTACCGTCGGACCGGACGGGCCGGGACGCGGCCCCCGCCAGAGGAGGCACCCATGTTCGAAGCCGAGAACATCCGCGACTGGATCGGCATGCCGGTCGTCGACCCCGAGGGTGACAAGGTCGGCTCGCTCGAGAGCATCTACTTCGACACCGCCGCCGACCAGCCGGCGTTCGCCACGGTCACGGCCGGGCTGCTCGGCCGCTCGCGCCTGGTCTTCGTGCCGCTGCAGGGCGCCGTGGTCACCCCGAAGCACCTCAAGGTGCAGTTCGAGAAGAAGCTCGTCAAGGACGCGCCGTCGATCGAGACCGACGGCGAGCTCGAAGCCTCGCGCGAACCCGCCGTGTTCGAGCACTACGGCCTCGTCTACCAGACCGGCGCCGGCGGCGAGCGCCGCCTCGGTCGCCGCTGAGGCGACCCGGGGGTCCGCCCTCGACGACGGAGGAGGCGCAGGTCGGTGACCTGCGCCTCCTTCGTCGTCGAGGACGTCGCGGGCGCGGTGGAGGTCGCAGGCGTCCGAGACATCACAGGCGTCGCAGGCGTCGCGGTGCGCGCTCGAGTGCAGAACGTGCAAAAATCAGGAGGCGCTGGTCGGTGACCAGCGCCTCCTGCGTCTCGCACCCGCCCCGACGTCGTCGTCGCGCGCGTCGGCCTCGTGCCGCCCCGGCCTCCCGCTCCCCACCGGCGCCTCCGGCCCTCCCCCGCTCCTGCCGTCCCGTCTTCCCAGTTCTGCCTTCACCAGCTCTGCCTTCAGCAGCTCTGCCTTCACCCGCTCTGCCTTCACCCGCCTCGCCTCACGGCCCGTGCCGCCGCCCGAAAGGCCACACCATGTCCCACGCCTCCGCCCCGACCGGCGCCGCGTCACCCGCCACGCCCGGAGCCGGCCCCGGCCAGCCCGCGGGCGTGCCCCGCCACGCCTGGTACGCCCTCGTCGCGCTGCTGCTCGGCATGTTCATCGCGCTGCTCGACACGACCATCGTCAACGTCGCCCTGCCGACGATCCGCACGACCCTCGACGCCTCGGAGTCGACCCTGTCGTGGATCATCTCGGGCTACGCGCTGGCCTTCGGCCTGGCACTGATCCCCGCCGGTCGCATCGGCGACCGCATCGGCCACAAGTGGGTGTACTTCGTCGGCGTGCTGCTCTTCACGGCGGCGTCGCTGGCCTGCGGTCTGGCGCAGGACGACACGCAGCTCGTGGTCTTCCGCATCGTGCAGGGCCTGGCCGGCGGCATCTTCGTGCCCGCGGTCACCGCGTTCATCCAGTTGCTCTTCCCCGGTCGGTCGCGCGGCAAGGCGTTCGCCATCATGGGTGCCGTCATCGGCGTCTCGTCGGCGCTCGGCCCCATCATCGGCGGCCTGATCATCCAGGCGTTCGGTGACGAGAACGGCTGGCGCCTCGTCTTCTACGTCAACCTGCCGTTCGGCGTCATCACCCTGATCGCCGCCGCCGTCCTGCTGCCGAAGCGCGACGAGTCGGTGCCCCGACCCGACCGAGGGCTCGACTGGATCGGGCTCGTGCTGGTCTCGGGCGCGTTCGTCGCCCTGCTCGTGCCGCTGATCCAGGGGCAGGACGAGGGTTGGCCGCTGTGGACCTACCTGACCATCGCGGCGGGCGTCGTGCTGCTGGCCCTCTTCGGCCTGTGGGAGGTCGCCTACACGAAGCGCGGCAAGACGCCGCTCGTGCCGCCGAAGCTCTTCGCCCACCCCTCGTTCACCGGTGGCGTCGTGCTCGCGCTCGTCTACTTCGCGGCGTTCACCAGCATCTTCTTCACGATCTCGTTGCTCTGGCAGTCGGGCCTCGGCCACAGCGCCCTGGCCTCGGGCGCCGTGGCGATCCCCTTCGCGATCGGCAGCATCATCAGCTCGTCGCAGAGCAACCGCCTCGCCGCCCGACTCGGTCGCGGCGTGCTGATCCTCGGCACGGCGCTCGTCACCGTCGGCCTGACCTGGATGTGGCTCGTGCTCGTGACGGTCGACGCCGCCGACCTGACGAACTGGCTGCTGCTCGTGCCGCTGCTGCTCGCCGGCCTCGGCAACGGCTTCTTCATCGCGCCGAACGTGCAGTTCATCGTCTCGACCGTCGACCGTCAGGACGCCGGCTCGGCCAGCGCCGTCATCTCGGCGATCCAGCGCATCGGCTCGGCCGTGGGCATCGCGATCATCGGCAGCGTCCTGTTCGGCACCCTGACGATCTCGGGCCGCACCCCGGCCGACGTCGCGACCGGCTTCACCGACGCCGCCGCCCACGCGATGCTCGTCAGCGCGATCTTCGCCCTCGCGTCGTTCTTGCTGGTGTTCGCCCTGCCGCGCCGCGTGCCGCAGCAACGCGGGTAGCTCGTCCGGGCCGGCGCTCGGGGCACGCGTCCGGGCGGCACCAAGAAAGTTGAGGCACACTGCAACGATGCCCTCAGCCCTGCCGACCACGGAGCCGACCGAGCACCCCGTCTCGACCACGCGTCGCGACCGGGTGCTGCCGCTCGACGGCCTGCGCACGGTGGCCATCGCCCTGGTGGTGCTGTACCACCTGCACGTGCCCGGCTTCGGCAGCGGCTTCGTGGGCGTCAACGTCTTCTTCGTCCTGTCCGGCTACCTGATCACGACGCTGCTGCTGCGTGAGCACGCATCGACCGGTCGCATCCGGCTGGGCCGCTTCTGGGTGCGTCGCCTGCTGCGGCTCTACCCGACGCTGCTCGCCGTCGTGGTGGTCGGCGTCGCGTTGTGGTGGCTGGTCGGCGACTACCAGGGGTCGACCCTCGGCCCGATCGGCGCCGCCCTCATCGCCCTGACCTACACCGGCAACCTCGCGCGGGCGTTCTTCGACACCTCGCAGGGCGTCTTCGCCCCGATGTGGAGCCTGTCGATGGAGGAGCAGTTCTACCTCGTCTGGCCGCCCGTCCTCGTCCTGCTGCTCGCCGTGGCGGCGCGGCGCAAGGCCCTGGTCGCCGGTCTGTCGACCGTCGTCGTCGCATCCGCCGTCGCCACCTGGTTCCTCTACGACCGTCCGTCCGGAGGCGCGACCCCCGACATCTACTTCAGCCCGGTCCTCAACGTGGCCCCGTTGCTGATGGGCTGCGTCCTGGCCGTCGTGCTGCGGTCCGAGCGCGTCCGCACGGCCCTGGCCGGCCGCTGGGGAGCACTCGCCACCTGGCTCGGCCTCGCCGGGGTCGTCGGCTCGCTCGTCGTGATCGGCTCGGGGTGGCAGCAGAACGTCCTCACCTTCGCGGTCGCCCTGCCCGCCGTCGGTCTGGCGTCCATGTTGCTGATCGGCGGTCTCGTCACGGCTGCGTCGCCCGTCGCCTGGGTGCTCTCGCTGGCGCCCGTCGCCTGGTTCGGTCGAGCCATCTCGTACCCGCTGTACCTCTGGCACGTCGTGTTCATCGCCCTGATCGAGCCGTTCGTCCAGGGGACCCTCGGCATCGTCCTCGTGCTCGCCGCCGCGATCGGGACGTCCGTCCTGTCGCACCACTTCGTCGAGAAGCCGGCCCTCAAGCTCAAGGGGCGCTTCGAGCCCCGCGAGCCGCGCCGCGCCTCCTCGTCGTCCGACCGCGAGCCCGAGCTCACCCACGCCTGATCCGGCGTGCCGGTGCCGTGCCGGTGCCGCCGGTGCCGCCGGTGCCGGGGCCTTGCCGGAACCGGCCTGGTCAGTCGGCGCGGCGCCTGACCACGGCGGGCACGCCCACGGCGACCGACCCGGGCGGGACGTCCTTCGTCACGACCGCGTTGGCCCCGACGACGCTGCCGTCACCCACGGTGACGCCGCCGAGCACGGCGGCCCCGGCACCGATCATCACGCCGTCACCGACGGTGGGGTGTCGGCGGCCGAGCGCGCCTCCTCGTCCCTTGCCGCCGAGGGTCACGCCGTGGAAGATCGTGCAATCGTCACCGACCACCGCGGTCTCACCGATGACGACGCCCATGCCGTGGTCGATGAACAGGCGGGCGCCGAGGCGCGCCCCCGGGTGGATCTCGACGCCGGTCAGCGACCGCACGAGCTGCGAGAGCAGCCGCGCGACGAACCGCGAGCCGAGGAGGCGCGGCGTCGGCCCCGCGCGCCACAGCCGCGAGGTCACGCGGTGCGCCCACACCGCGTGCAGGCCCGAGTAGACCAGGGCGGTCTCGACGCGGCCCCGAGCCGCCGGGTCGCGCCTCGTGACGGTGTCGAGGTCCTCCCGCAGGCGGGCGACCAGGCGCACCTCAGGCGTCCGCGAGGTCCTGGAAGAGCACCGTCGACAGGTACCGCTCGCCCGTGTCGCAGACGATCGCGACGATGCGCTTGCCGGCGTTCTCGGGCCGCTTCGCGATCTCGAGGGCGGCGTGGACGATGGCACCCGACGAGATGCCCGAGAGGATGCCCTCCTTCGTGGCGAGGTCGCGGGCGACGCGCAGGGCGTCGTCGAGCTGCACGGGGAACACCTCGTCGATCTGCGAACGATCGAGCACCTCGGGCACGAAGTTCGCCCCGATGCCCTGGATCTTGTGCGGCCCGGCCTTTCCCTCGCTGAGCAGGGGCGAGTCGGCGGGCTCGACGGCGACGACCTTGACGCCGGGGACCTGCTCGTGCAGCACCTGGCCGACGCCGGTGATCGTGCCGCCGGTGCCGACGCCCGCGACGAAGAAGTCGATCGCGCCGTCGGTGTCGCGCAGGATCTCGGGCGCCGTGGTGCGGCGGTGGATCTCGGCGTTGGCCTGCGTCTCGAACTGCTGCGCCCAGATCGCGTTCTCGGTCTCGGCGGCGATCTGCTTCGCCCGCTCGACGGCGCCCTTCATGCCCTCGGGGCCGGGGGTCAGCACGATCTCGGCACCGTAGGCCCTCATGACGGTGCGGCGTTCGACGCTCATCGTCTCGGGCATCGTGACGATCACCCGGTAGCCACGCGCGGCACCGACGAGGGCGAGCGAGATGCCGGTGTTGCCGCTCGACCCCTCGACGATCGTGCCGCCGGGCTTCAGGTCGCCCGAGGCCTCGGCCGCGTCGACGATGGCGACGCCCAGACGGTCCTTGACGCTGGCGCCCGGGTTGTAGAACTCGAGCTTGGCCAGCACCTCGGCACCGCCTTCGACGGGCAACGAGTTGAGCCTGACGAGCGGGGTGTTGCCGAAGGCCGAGGTGATGTCGGCGTGGATTCCGGGCATGCGCGGGTCTCTTCCGTGAGCGGGTTCTGTGCGGACGAATCGATGCTCATCTTAGGCAGCCCCGCTGCGCCGCCCCCCTGTGTGTCGCCCGGCGACCCCACCCGCCCCGCGCCGCCCCGCGCCGCCCCTCGCTCGCCACCACGCCAGGATGTGGGCACAGCACCATGCCTAAACCTGGCGGTGTGCCCACATCGTGGCGTTGTGTCGCGGCCTGAGCTGGATGCCGACGTCTCGGAGAGTCCTGGCGAGCGGAAGGCGCAGGGCGACGTCGTCGGCGTCACATCGACCGAGCGCGCGGATGCCACCGGATCGCAGCAGCCGCCGTTCACGGTCTTTCTCAGCCTTCACCACCGCCGACGGGACCTCGCCTGCGCGCATCGCCGCATCGTCGTACTTCGCCTTGCCGTCGAACTCGAGCGCCGCGTCACCGATCACGAAGTCGCAGCGACCCGCCAACCCCTGCTCGTCGAAGAACTCAACCTGCATCGCGGGCTCCGAGGCCCCGAGCTCGAGGAGCGCCAGGCGACACAGCGACTCACCGCCGTTCTCGGCCCACGGTGTCGAGAACAGCGCGACCCGCCGAGCCGTGGAGAGTCCCCGCGTACCTGGTGCCCGGGCCAGCCGTTCGACCAGCAGCTGACGCGCGTCCTCGGCCACGTCCTCTACGCGCGACCGATGTCGGGCGGCCGACGTCGGGTCTCGTCGAGCGGCCGAGGCGAAGCAACCCGCCCGGATCGCCGCGCGCCGCAGGACGGCATCGACGCAGAGCACGCCGTCGGCGAACGACGCCGTCCTGGACCTGTCGACGGCCGTCCGTACGTCGTTCGTCACGGGGACCCCGTCGACCTCGACGACGTCCCGAGCGCCGACTGGTCCGGGATGACGAACGACACGGTCGGTCACGTGCATCCGGTCACGCGACGGATCGATCACATGGACCGGCCCGCGCGGCCAGCCCGCGCTCGGGAGCCCGTGCAGGGCGACCGCCGACGCGTGCGACACCACGGCACCCGAGGACAGTCCCGCGAGGACGGCTCGCACCGTCAGGACGTGTTGCTGACGCGGGTCGAGCCGCACCCAGTCCGCCGTCACGACGTACGCCCCTGGATGCACACGATGGAACACCCCGCGCCTGGCGTCACGACGCAGGGCGGAGCCGTGTCTGCTCTGTGAACCGTGGGTGGCCGCGAAGACGAGGGGCGGAAGGGAGGTGGGCACGAGGACACCGTGACCGACCGGTCGCGTCCTCGGGGCGCGACCCGCGCCTCCTTGTGGACGCACCATCGGGGCGCTGGTCCTGTGCACGAGATGATGCATCACGCACGACGCCACGAGATGGGCACAGCACCATGACTAGTCGTGGTGCTGTGCCCATCTCATGGCGGCAGGCAGGCCGGCGCAGCCGGCGGCGGCGCGGGACTACGCGCCGGTCACCTTGCCGGGGTTGAAGACGCGCCCCGGGTCGGCCGAGTCGAACAGCCCCTGCATGACGGCCACGCCCTCGGGCGAGACGTCCTGGGCGAGCCAGGGCTGGTGCTCGAGCCCGACGCCGTGGTGGTGCGAGACGGTCGCGCCGGTGTCGATGAACGCCTGCTGGATGGCGTGCTTGACGACGTCGTACTCGGCCTCGGCGTCGGAGCCGTGCTCGAACGCGAAGGTGAAGTAGAGGCACGCGCCCGAGTGGTACGAGTGCGACAGGTGGCCCATGATCCAGCCCTGCTTGCCGATCGAGTCGAAGGCCTGGTTCGCCGCGGCGTAGACGCGCGACGAGACGAGGCGCAGCTTCGACCAGGGGGCGGCGGTCTCGGAGACGTCCGCCGCGCCTCCGTGGTCCATGAAGAAGTCGCGCAGGTAGGGCGTGTCGAACTTCTTCTGGTCGTAGAGCTTGCCCGGCCCCTTGCCGACGCTCATGCCCTTGTTCGCCTTGACGATCTTGCCGACCGCCTTCTGCGTGTGGGCGACGTGCTCGGGGGTGCCCTCGTAGCCGATGAACGACAGGCACATCGCGTCGACGTCCCAGCCCTTCGCCTTGAGGATCGTCGGCAGCAGGTCGGTGACCTTCTGCGAGATGCCCTTGCCGGGCTTCGAGGTGGCGAACGAGAACGCCGTCTCGTGGGCGTCGCTGACCCGCGTGACCGAGGGGCGCGCGTCGCTCTCGGCGATCGCCTGCATGGCCGCGAGGCCGTCGTGCCACGACGGGAACAGGTAGGCCAGGATCTCGCGCTTCTCGGGCAGGCGGTGCACCTGGGCCGTGACCTCGGTGATGACGCCGAGGCGCCCTTCGCTGCCGATGATCATCTCGCGCAGCGACGGGCCGGTCGAGGCGCTCGGCACGGCGCGGATCGACAGCACCCCGCCCGGGCGGACGACGCGCAGGCCCTTGGTGATGTCGGCGATGTCGCCGTACTTGTCGCTCTGCATGCCCGACGAGCGGGTGGCGACCCAGCCGCCGAGCGTCGAGTGGGTGAAGCTGTCGGGGAAGTGCCCGAGGGTCCAGCCGCGGGCGTTCAGCTGCTCTTCGAGGTCGGGGCCCTGGCCGCCGGCCTGGATGCGGGCGAGGCCGCCGTCCTCGTCGATGTCGAGCACCTGGTCGAGGCGTCCCATGTCGAGCGAGACGACCGTGCGCTCCTCCGTCGGCAGCGGCTCGAGGCTGCCCACGATGTTGCTGCCTCCGCCGAACGGGATCAGCACGAGGTCGCTGGCCACGGCCAGGTCGACGACGCGCTGGATCTCGTCCTCGTCGGCCGGGTAGACGACGACGTCCGGCACGCGGTCGAGACGGCCGGCGCGGATGCGGATCAGGTCGCGGATGCTCTTGCCGTAGGTGTGCACGACGCGGTCGTGGTCGTCGGTGACGACCTGCCCGTCGCCCACGATCTGGACGAGCGAGTCGAGCACCTCGGTGCCGGCGCGCGAGGCGGGCACGTCGAGGTCGTCGAACGAGAGCCCGGTGTCGTGCCCCTGCGACAGCTCGACGCCGACGATCTTCTTGACGAAGGGTGCGAAGGCGGGCTTGTCGTCGTGGTGGAAGGCGACGCCCTCGACGCCCCAGCCCCACCACTTCATGTGCTTGACGCCGTCGACGGCGGGGCTCTTCTTCTGCTTGACGTCGGTCACGGGCGTTCTCCTTCGAGCGGGTCTGACGAGCCCAGGATGCGGGCGGTGTTGGCGTCCTTCAGACGCAGGATCTCGGTGCGCACGCGCGTCGAGAAGTCGGAGACGGACTCGCCGTCGTGGGGCCGCATGGGGTCGCCGAACGCGACGCCGACGGGCAGCCGCCCGGGCCGGGGCCAGCTGCGACCCCGGGGCTGGGCGATGTTCGCGCCGATGAGGGCGAGCGGCACGACGGGCACGCCGCAGGCCGACGCGAGTGCGGCGGCGCCGGGCTTGAACGTCGCCACGGTGCCGTCCTTCGAGCGGGTGCCCTCGGGGAACACCAGCACGGGGTAGCCGCGCTGCAGCAGCGACCGTGCGCTGACGGTGGGCTGACCCTGGCGCCCCCGGGCGGCCGCCTTGGCCGCGGCCCGCCGACGGGCCGAGCTCTGCGGCGTCGACCCCGCCGAGGCCCCGGACGAGGAGGCGCGGGTCGCGTCGGCCGCGGACGCCGCCGTCCCCGAGCCCCGCTGCACCGGGAACGCGTTGAAGAACAGCTCGGTCAGCTGTCGCCGCCACGGCACGTCGAAGAAGTAGTCGGCGGCGGCACCGGTCGCGAGGTAGCGCGCGAGCTTGCGGGGCAGGGCGCCGAGGATGAGCGGGGCGTCGAGGTGGCTCGAGTGGTTGGCGACCACGATGAACCCGCCCGTGAGGCCCTCGACGCGATCACGGTCGATGACCGTCACGTCGGTGATCGACCAGATGGTCGGCTTGAGCACCATGCGCTGGGCGACGTAGCGCGCCATCGCGTGGCGTCGCGAGCTGAACCGGTCGCGCACGTCGCTGGCCACGCCGCCCGCGCGCTGTGCCACGTCGCCGGCACGCTGGGCGACGTCGCCTGCCCGCTGGGCCACGTCGGCGCGGACGTCGTCGACGCGCTGCGCCACGGCGTCGAGGCGGGCGTGATCGCGACGCCCGTCGCGGTCGTGCCGCACGCTCACCGACCCACCGGCTTGCGACGGCTCGACGAGATCGCCCCGGACGCGGCACGGACGGCGCCCTTCGGGGCGTGCCGGACCAATCCCATCAGCACCTTGTACCGAAGCGTGGGCATGGAGATCACCTTGCCTTTGTCGACGTCGCGCAGGCACGCGACGACCAGTTGTTCGGTGCTGAGCCACAGGGCGTTGGGTATCGACGACGACTTTATGCCGGCACGTTGATGGAACTCGGTCCGCACCCAGCCCGGCAGCAGGGCCGTGACGCCCACGCCGGTGCCCTTGAGCTCGACCGAGAGGCCTTCGCTGTACGAGGTGACCCAGGCCTTGATCGCCGAGTAGCTGCCCATCGCCATGAGGCCGGCGGTGCTCGAGACGTTGACCACGTGCCCGTGCCCACGCTCGCGCATCGACCGTGCCGCGGCACCCGAGAGCACGAGCACCGCGCGGCACATGACCTCGAACGCGAGGTCGTGGGCGGCGACGTCCGTCGAGGTCAGCGGGGTGTGCATGCCGAAACCGGCATTGTTCACGAGCAGGTCGACCGGGCGAGCCGGATCGGCCAACCGATCGGCGACGCGGTCGACGTCCGAGCGGTCGCCGAGGTCGGCGGCGAGCACCTCGACGTCGCGGCCGAGGGCGCGCAGCGCGGTCGCCGTCTCGTCGAGTCGGGTGAGGTCACGGGCGACCAGGACGATGTCCCAGCCGCGCGTGGCGAGTTGGCGGGCGAATTCGGCTCCGATGCCGGACGTGCCCCCGGTGACGAGCGCTACAGCCATGCCGCTTACGATACGGTGCTGAGAGCAGACTGCGCGCATCGAGACACGTTCGAGGCCCTTCTCGCCTCGTCCTTTTCTGCCCCGGAGGTCCACCCGTCATGACGACCAGAGATGCCCCGCGCGCCGACCTCGACTTCGACATCCGCGAGTTCACCAAGACGGCCCAGGGCAACTGGCGCCCCGATCTCGACCTGTCCGGCTTCGCCGCCGCCCCCCTCGGTGCCGACGCCCTGCGCCTCGTCCGTCATCTCGGCCGGCTCGAGAGCGCCACGATGGAGAACCTCCGCAACCTGCTCGTCACGGCCACCCACAAAGACACCCGGGTCACCGCGTTCCTGGTGACGTGGGCCTTCGAGAAGTTCTGGCTGGCCGATGCCCTCGACGCCGTCCTCGAGGCTCACGACGAACCCCGCAACCGTGACGTCCCCGAGGGGGCGAAGCGTCACGCCGCCTCCGAGGCGACCGAACGCCGTGGGCCCATCACGCGGGCCCTCCAGGCCGTCACCGTCGGCTCGCCGATCGTGGCCGTCCACACCACGACCGGCGCCGTCGACGAGTGGGTGCTCCGAGAGGCATACGACCGGCTCGACGAGCTCGGTGCCCACCCGACGCTGACGACCGTGGTCGAGCGGGCACGGGTCGTCAAGGCCCGTCACGAACGCTTCTTCGCGAGCGAGGCGGACTGGCGCCTGCGCGACTCGCGCCGCGCGGTCAAGATGACCCGCGCCTCCTTGCTGACGGCCGTCTGGCCGGTCGGCGCCGTCGAGCGCGCCGACTCCGAGCGCACCTTCTTCGACGCCATCGTGTTCGGCGGGGCCGAGGGCCGCGTGCGCGCCGACCGCGTGGGCGCCCTCGTCGCCGACCTGCCGGGCATGGACCCCGCCGTCGCGGCGGCCGTGACCAGAAAGCTGACCGCATGAGCTCCACCCCCGGCCTCGCCCTGCCCGACCGGACCCCCGGTGCCACGCGGGTCGACCTCGGCGACGCGCACGTCCTGCTGACCGGCGGCACCGGCTTCGTCGGCCAGGCGATCCTCGAGCGACTGCTCGCGTCGCACCCCAGCACGATCGTGACCCTGCTGATCCGCCCCAAGGCGGGCACCTCGGCCGAGGGGCGCCTGCGTCACCTGCTGAAGAAGCCGGTCTTCTCGTCGTGGCGCGACGCCGTGGGGCCCGAGGGCGTCGAGAAGGCCCTCGCCGAGCGGCTCCGGGTGATCGAGAGCGGTCTGGGCGACCTGCCCGACCTGCCCGGCGACCTCGACGTCGTCATCCACAGCGCCTCGACGGTGTCGTTCGACCCGCCGATCGACCAGGCCTTCGAGACCAACGTGGGCGGAGCGGTCGGGCTGTACGAGGCCCTGGCGAAGACCGGCACCGACCCGCACGTCGTGCACGTGTCGACGGCCTACGTCGGCGGAATCCGCAAGGGCGTGTTCCCCGAGGCGTCGCTCGGCCACGTCGTCGACTGGCGTGCCGAACGGGCCGCCGCCGCCGACGCCCGTGCCCGGGTCGAGGCTGCCTCGCGCCAGCCCGAGACGTTGCGCGGGTTCCTCGCGCAGGGCCGTGCGGCGCACGGCAAGACCGGACCGCAGGCGGTCGCGGCCGCCGCCGAGGAGGCGCGGGTCGCGTGGGTCAAGGCGCGCCTGGTCGACTACGGGCGCACCAGGGCCGAGACCCTCGGCTGGACCGACGTCTACACGTTGACCAAGGCGTTCGCCGAGCGGGCCGCCGAAGAGCTCTGGGCCGGCGCGGGCCACCGCCTGTCGGTCGTCCGACCGGCGATCGTCGAGAGCGCCCACCGCCACCCGTACCCCGGCTGGATCGACGGCTTCAAGGTCGCCGACCCGCTGATCATGTCGTACGCGCGTGGCCTGCTGCCCGAGTTCCCCGGGGTGCCCGACAGCGTGCTCGACGTCATCCCGGTCGACTACGTGGTGAACGTGATCCTCGCCGTGGCCGCCAACCCGGTCGAGGCCGGCAGCCCCCAGTACTTCCACGCCAGCTCGGGCGGCAGCAACCCGTTCTCGATCCTGCGCATGTTCGAGAACCTCAAGACCTTCTTCACCGCGAACCCGTTGCCGCGCGACGAGCACTCGTCGATCGAGGCCCCGCACTGGAACTTCCCGGGGGTGCGCAAGGTCGAGGGCGCCATCCGCACCGCGAACCGCGTGAACGACGTGCGCGAGGCCGTGCTCAGCCGCCTGCCGAGCACGCTGCGCACCCGGACGGCCCTGGCCACGGTGCAGACCCGTCGGGCCGACCTCGAGTCGCTGCAGAGCCTCACCGACCTCTACCGCCACTACGTGCAGTCCGAGATCATCTTCGACGACCGCCGTACGAGGGCGTTGCACGCCGGGTTGCCCGAGGGGTCGCCCGCCGACATCGGCTTCGACGTGACCGACGTCGACTGGGAGGCCTACTTCCAAGAGGTGCACTTCCCGTCGATCACCTCGATGACGCGGGCGTTCTCGGTGCGCCCCGCCGCGGCGGCCGTGGTCGCCGACACCCGTGCGCTGCCCCGACGCGACGACGTCGTGGCCGTCTTCGACCTCGAGGGCACGGTGCTCGCCAGCAACATCGTCGAGCAGTACCTCTGGGTGCGCTCGGCAGGCTTCCGCAAGGCCGCGTGGCCCGGCGAGGTCGCGAGCCTGCTCACCTCGCTGCCGCGCTACCTGCGCGCCGAGGGCCGCGACCGGGGCGAGTTCATCCGCACCTTCTCGCGCCGCTACGAGGGCATGCCGGTCGCCCGCCTCTCGGGCGTCGTGCGGTCGAAGGGCTACGCCGACACCGTCCTGCGCCACACGCTGCCCGACGCCCTGGCGCGCCTCGCCGAGCACCGCGCCGCGGGTCACCGCACGGTGCTGGTCACGGGCTCGATCGACACCCTGACGACGCCCCTGGCGCACCTGTTCGACGAGGTCGTCGCCAGCACCATGCACCAGCGCGGCGGGGTCTACACCGGCTACCTCGCGCAGCCGCCGCTGGTCGACGAGGCCCGTGCCGCCTGGCTGCGGCAGTACGCCCAGGCGAACGACATCGATCTCTCGGGGTCGTACGGTTATGGTGACTCGTTCGCCGACCTCGCCTGGCTCGAGATGGTCGGGCACCCGAACGCGGTCAACCCCGACAGCAATCTGGCACGCGAGGCGCTCCGAAGAAGATGGAGCATCCGCGACTGGACGCGCGGCGGCACCAGCAGCACGAGCGGCACCAGCGGCACCACAGCGAAAGGAGACGGAGGCAGGGCCTGAGCCCGCGCCTCCTGACATCACATGGCCTTCGACATCGACAAGTTCGCCGCGACCTCCGAACGACTGAGCTGGGACGACCTCGACCTCGACCACTTCCGCAAGAACCCGCTGTCGGCCGACTCGCTGCGGACCCTGCGCTACATGGCCGACGTCGAGTACCACACGGTCTGCTACACCCGTGACCTGCTGACGACTCCTTCTCACAAAGAGAACGAGATGACGACGTTCATGACGATGTGGAACCGCGAGGAGTTCTGGCACGGCGAGGCCCTCGCCGCCATCCTCGAGGTGCACGGCATCACGGTCGACTACGACCAACTGCGGGCGAACCGCCTGAAGCTCGGCTGGCGCGAGCGCCTCGACCCGGTGAAGCAGGGCCTGCTCGGCAAGATCGTCGGCTCGGACTTCGTCGCCGTCCACATGTCGTGGGGCGCCGCCAACGAGTACTCGGCCGTGTCGGCCTACAAGCGGATGGCCGAGCTCGAACAAGACCCCGTGCTCGCCGAGCTGCTGAAGCGCATCGCCAAGCAAGAGGCTCGCCACGTGGCGTTCTACGTCTCGCAGGCCCGCGAACGTCTGCTCGCGAGCAAGAAGGCGCAGAAGCTGACGCGCTTCTTGCTGTCGAAGGTCTGGGCCCCCGTCGGCTCGTCGATCATGGAGGTCGACGACGTCAAGTTCGTCTTCGGCCAGCTGATGAGCGGCGAAGAGGGTCGCAAGGCGGCCGTCAAGCTCGACCAGAACATCTCGAACCTGCCCGGCATGAGCGGCCTGACGATCTTCCAGAAGGCCCTCGACGGTCTCGGCATCCGTGCCGACTCCCCCGCCGGCGGTTCGGTCGCCACCGCGTGAAGACCAGCCACCTGCGGCACTTCCTGGTCGCCGCCGAGGTGCTGCACTTCCCCGTGGCGGCCGACAAGCTCGGCATCTCACGTCAGAAGCTCGAGTCGTCGATCGAGGCGCTCGAGCTCGAGTTCGGGGCCAAGCTCTTCGACCGTGACGTCGCGCCGTACCGGTTGACGAAGGCCGGCAAGGCCGCGGTCGTCGTCGCCGAAGACGAGCTGGCGAGCCCGTCGACCCCGACCCCACCGCCTCCCCCGCCCGCCGGCGG
This sequence comes from Frigoribacterium sp. VKM Ac-1396, assembly GCF_015350895.1. NCBI lineage: Bacteria > Bacillati > Actinomycetota > Actinomycetes > Micrococcales > Microbacteriaceae > Frigoribacterium > Frigoribacterium sp. VKM Ac-1396. Next base: position 1,376,719 of record NZ_JADKSD010000001.1, read on the forward strand.
CAAGGCGAAGGCGTCCAAGGGCAAGGGACGCACGCCCGCCGTCAAGGGTCAGCCGAAGCCGTTCAAGAAGCGCCAGGGCCGCTAGGCCCGCAGCCCGCCACGAGATAGACACTGCGCCATCGGATTGCGTGGCGCGGTGTTCAGTTCGTGGCGGCGTCAGGCCCGACCGTGGCGAACCAGTCGGCGTACCGCGTGTTCCGTGCCATGCGGCGGGTCTCGTCGGGCGCGTCGTCGTCCCACCACACCGGGCCGCGTTCGCCGAGCGCGGTCTTCGCCGCGTCGACGCGGGCCCGGGCGGCCTCGACGGCGGCAGCGTCGTCGTCGGCCAGCGCCGTCTTCTTCGCGCGCCGCGCCTCCATCAGTTCGTGGACGAAGGAGGCGCGGGTCGCCTCGTCGAGGCGAGGGTCCGTCCGTCGCCACAACCGGCCGCGCACCACGAGGTACCGCCCGTCGGGCGTGACCAGCGGTGCAGCACTCATGGTCCGAGTCTGCACCGCCGGCCCCGCCTGCGGGCGCCGGTGTCAGTCGCCCTTGACGTTGACGATCTGCCGCAGCGTGTGGCGGATCGTCACGAGCGACGCGGCGTCGGCCATCACTTGGTCGATCGGCTTGTACGCCGCGGGGATCTCGTCGAGGAACGCGTCGGTGTCGCGGTACTCGATGCCCGTCATGGCCTCGCGCAGCTGCTCGTGCGTGAAGGTCTTCCGGGCGGCGCTCCGCGAGTAGGCGCGACCCGCACCGTGCGGGGACGACTGCAGCGCGACCGGGTCGCCCCGGCCCTCGACCACGTACGACGCGGTGCCCATCGACCCCGGGATCAGCCCCGGCTCACCGGCGCGGGCCGAGATGGCGCCCTTCCGCGACAGCCAGACGTCCTTGCCGAAGTGCCGCTCCTGCTGGGTGAAGTTGTGGTGGCAGTTGATGCGCTCCTGCTGGTCGACGGGTGCTCCGACCCAGTCGGCGAACTGCCGCACGACGCGGTCCATCATCTCCTCGCGGTTCAGCAGCGCGAACCGCTGGGCCCACCGCAGCTCGGCGACGTACCGGTCGAACTCGGGCGTGCCCTCGACGAGGTAGGCGAGGTCGGGGTCGGGCAGCGTGATCCACCACCGCTTCATGGCCGCCTGGGCGACCTTGATGTGCGTCTGGGCGATCTTGTTGCCGACTCCCCGGCTGCCCGAGTGCAAGAAGAGCCACACGGCATCGGTCTCGTCGAGGCTCACCTCGATGAAGTGGTTGCCCGAGCCGAGCGTGCCCAGCTGCAGCTGCCACGTCTTCGCGTACGACGACGGGTCGAAGCCCGCGGCCTCGGCCAGGGCGGTCAGCTCGGCGACGCGCGGCTCGGCCGTCGCCACGACCTTCGCGTTGGCGCGACCGGCCGAGGTCGGGACGGCGCGCTCGATCGCCTCGCGCAGGGGCTTCCGGTCGGCGGGCAGGTCACCCGCGACGAACTGCGTCTTCACGGCGATCATGCCGCAGCCGATGTCGACGCCGACGGCGGCCGGCATGACGGCGCCGAGCGTCGGGATGACCGACCCGACGGTGGCGCCCAGCCCGAGGTGGGCGTCGGGCATCAGGGCGAGGTGCGGGTAGATGAACGGCATCGTCGACGTCGTCCGTGCCTGCTGCTCGGTGTTCGCCTCGAGCAGGCTTGCCCAGCTGAACAGCCGGGACGTGATCTTCTCCATGGTCCTTTCGATTCTGTGAGGGGGTCGTCGTCCGGGGCGGGCGGACGTTCCCTCGTGCCGCGGCCGTCGAGCCTGCGGTGTCGAAGAGACGGGAGAACGCCCCGGGCCTCGTGGGCTCGGGGCGTCGGGTGACGTCGTCGGGCCTAGCGGAGGGGGTCGAGAGAGAGCCAGCGTCGCCCGCGGAGGGGCGTGCCCTCGACGGGCTTGCCGTCGAGGGGCTGCTGATTCAGGAGGCGCGGCGTGCGTTCGTACGACATCGCGGCCTCCTCTCGTGCTCTGTCTCGTCGTTCCGACGTGTCCGCACCGTCGATCGGCGCGGAAGACCGAACCTACATCCCGGGCGTGTCGCGTGTCCAGTGCCCGTCAGCCTCGAGCCGTCGACCGGTGCTGCCGCACGAGGGAGTGCAGGGCGGGGAAGCTACGGGTCACCGTCTGCCAGAGCGTCTCGCGATCGAGGCGGTCGTAGTGGTGGACCACGAAGTCCCGGTTCTTCGCGGCGAGCGAGAACTCGATCTCGTGGAAGCGACCGGGGTCGTGGGCGACGAGGCGCTTGCTCAGGTCGCCGACCCGGTTGGCCAGCGCCTCGAACGCCAGCGGCAGGGCGGGGTCGCCGTCGAACGCCTCCCGGCCTCGCGACACGAGTTCGTCCGACGCACGGAGGGAGGCGTCGAGGTCCGCCAACCACCGGTCGGCGCGATCGGTCGCGAGGCTCACACCGCCACCGCGTCGGCCAGGATCTCGCGATCGACCTCGGGATCGAGGGCGCGCCGAGACACGACGTCGACCTCACGCTGGAAGAGCGCCTCCATGTCGAGCTCGAACTGGGCGAAGTCGAAGTACGTCGCCTCGGGCCCGGGGTCGACCAGGAGGTCGATGTCACTGTCGGAGGACTCCGCTCGACGAGCGACCGAGCCGAAGACGCTGACCGCCTCGATGTGGCTGAGACCGGCCAGTCGACGCACGAGTCCGGCCCGGGAGGTGATCTCGTCCAACAGCGAGGTGGTCGGGGGCGCCGAGGACGCGACGCCGGACAGGGCGACGAACCGGCGCCACGGGACGATGACGACCTCGGGTCGTCGGTGTGGTCCGACGACGACGGCGGGGCGATCGGGGTCGAGCCGGAAGTCGTTCATCAGTCGACTGAGCCCGCTCCGAGCGGCGGCCACGGCCATGACGTCGGCGGCGCCTGAGGAGGATTCCATGCGACGAGACTAACCGAACGAGCAGAAGATGTACATCTTCGTGTACATCGAAGGTCAGGCGCGGGCGACGACCTGCCGGGCGAGTTCGCGCTGCACGCTGAGGGCGAGCTCGCGCAGCATGACGAGGTCGACGCTCTCGATCGTGCGGGGCTCGGGGTCCGCGACGCAGAGGGCGCCGATGCGGACGCCGTCGGGGCTCTCGACCGGGTATCCGGCGTAGAACCGCGCCGGTGCCTCGACGCCGAAGCGCTCGTCCGCCCAGGCGTCCTCGACGACGAACGGCTGACCGCCGGCCACCGTGTGGGCGCAGAACGACAGGGCGGCCGGCATCTCGCGGTCACCGCCGCCGACCAATGCCTTGTTCCACGTGCGGTCCGCCGTGACGAGCGAGAACGCGGCCCCGCTCGCGCAGAGCAGGGTCCGTGCCCGTTCGACGATGTCGTCGAAGCGCTCCTCGGGGTCGGTGTCGAGCAGGCCGAGCGCCCGGATCGCCTCGACGCGGTCGACCTCGGCCTGGGGGGCGTGTCGGCGTGCCCGCGCCACCCCGCCGCCGGCGGACATCTGGGCGTCGAGCATGGGCGCGAGCAGCTCGGCCTGCGCCTCGCCCCAGCGCGCGTACTTCGCGATCAGCTGGTCGCGGTCGTCGTGGCCCGAGAGCGGCGACGGCGGCATGAGGACGTGCACGCGGGGATGCGTCGAGCAGACGTCGCGGATGACGTCGTTCAGTGCGGCCGCGTGTCGGTCGACGAGACCCCCGCAGGCGATGCGGAACACGGTGACCTCGCTGGGGGCCTGGATGCCCGTCACCAGCACGGGGCTGCTGGCGCCGCCGGTCTCGGTCTCGATGTGCACGAGCAGGTCGACGAAGGCCCGTCGCCACTTCGTGAGATCGGTCATCTCGAGGGCGTCGTTGATTCCGGTCACCACGACCACGGCGTCGTAGCGCGTGAGGTCGCGGTCGGCGAGCACGCGGCGGGCGGTGGGCGTGCGCATCGCGGGGTCGGCGAGCACGTCGACGTCGACGCCCCGGCCCGTCGACTGAGAGACGGCGCGTGCGAGGTGCCCGGCGAGGCCGAGGTCGTGGCTGCGGACGCCCCACCCCACGGCGGGTCCGCTGCCGAACAGCAGGACGCGGTCGGGGCTGACTCCCGGCGCGTGAGCCCGGGCGACGCCCTCGGGCTTCGGCAGCCCGAGCCGGCGGTCGAACCACCGGTTGCGCTGCCGGATCACCCCGTGCAGCGCGAGGGTCACGAAACGGTTCATGCCGGGCTCCTCCCACGACGGTGGCCTGATCGACGAGGGCTCTGCGTGGTGAGGGCCGAGCGGTGTCACTCCATGGTCGCCGACGTCGTCGGGGCCGGCCAGCCCCAGGTCGGGGGCCGACGCGCGGGCGTCAGAACGACCGCGGCGCGTCGGACCCCGGAGGGGGCTGTGCGAGCAGGCGCGCGATGTCCCCGTCGACGAAGTCCCGGAGGCGCTGGTCGCGTTCGTCGTGGTACGCCGGGTCGACCGCCTCGACGGCCGACACCCGGGTGACGATGACGGCACCGACGTCTCCCCAGGCCCGTTCGACGGCTGCGGCGACGATGCCGCCGACGAAGTCGTCGTCGGACTGCAGGTCGTCGAGCCTCTCGGCCACGGCCGTGTAGGTCTTCTCGCGGAACCACAGGGTGTCGTCGTCGCCCCGCCGGTAGTCGTGCTGGTGGCGAGACCGGCCCTTGGCCTTCAGGGCCTTGGCCCGTTCGCCGGCGATGCGTTCGTTCTGCTCCCGCTGCTCGGCGGCGAGCCGCCCGAGGATCGTCCGCACGGCCTCGCGGGTGCGGTCGTGGTCGAAGTGCTCGTGGTCGCGCAGGGCTCGGATCACGATCGAGTTGGCGACCGACACGACGGCCGCGGCCCGTGAGATCAGGACGCCCTCGGACACGGCGCGTTCGAGTGCGACGGGGTCGGGCGTCGCGGGTTCCGAGGGGACGGCGCGCGTCTTGCCGAACATCGTCGCGCCCCTCTCTCGATCGGTCGGTCGCCTCAGCGACCGGGTGCGGGCCGACGACCGGCCCGAACACCCATTAAAGACCCGTGCGGGTGCCCGTCGTCCCCCGTCGGGGCACGATGGGCACCCGCACGCAGCGGGACGGACCCTAGGCGGTCTCGGCCAGGGCGGTCGAGGCCTCGCGGACGAAGTCGTCGAGGTCGTCGGGGTCGCGCGACGTCACGAGCGTGAAGCCCTGCTCGACATCGGTCACGACCGAGCGGTCGACCCAGGTGCCGCCTGCGTTGCGGACGTCGGTCTGCAACGACGCGAACGACGTGAGCTCCTTGCCCTCGACGAGTCCGGCCTCGATCAGCGCCCACGGGCCGTGGCAGATGGCCGCGACGGGCTTGCCGGCCGCCGCGAACGCCTTGATGAGGTCGACGGCGTCGCTCTCGGTGCGGAGGGTGTCGGCGTTGATGGTGCCGCCGGGCACGAGCAACATGTCGTGGTCGGCGGCGTCGGCCTCGGCGATCGTCGTGTCGGGACGGACGGTCTGCCCCGGGTCCTTGTCGCCGACGAGGGTCTCGACCGGCTCGGTCGACACGGCGGCGACGACGACGGTCGCGCCCTGTTCGCGCAGCTTCGCGACGGGGACGACGAGCTCGTCCTGCTCGACGCCGTAGTTGGTGACGATCGCGAGGACGCGACGTCCGGTGAGTTCGGTGCTTGCCATGGTGATGCTCCTCTCGGGGCCCGCGTGGGGGCCCGGTGTGCGACCGTTCCCGTCTACGCGTGCGGGCTGGGTCGCGGCTGGCCCGCTGTACCCCGACCGCGCCTCCTGCCCTCGAGCGTCAGCTCGCGAGGAGGGCCCGGGCCGTCCCCTCGTCGAGGATGAGGTCGGTGACCAGGCCGGCGGCCAGGGCCCCCCGGACGCTGACGACCTTCGCCTCGCCGGCGACGACGCAGACGCGTCGTGGCGTCCGCCGGATGGTCGCCAGGTCGGGCCCGGTCGCCCGCTGGTTCAGCTCGATGTCGGCCGACGAGCCGTCCTCGCGGAAGAAGACCGTCGCGACGTCGCCGACGACGTGGTCGTGGACGAGGCTGTCGTGGTCGCTCTGCTCGAGGTAGCCCCCCGAGTAGACGTGGCTCGGCACGTGCGCCTCGCGCGAGCCGACGCCGAAGACCACGAGGTCCATCTCGCCCTGCAGCGACAGGACGCGGCGAGTGCTGCGCTCGCTCCACAGCGCGCGCTTGGTGTCGGGGTCGTCGAAGAACGCGGGCACCGGGAACTGCTGGATCAGCGCGCCGTACGCGTGCCCGAAGCGGCGGAGGATCTCGCTCGCGTACTCGATGCCGGTGGTGCGGGTGTTGGCTGCTCCGTTCAGCTGCACGAAGACGGTGTTGTGCGTCGTCTTGGGCACCAGGTACCGGCTCACCGCACTCACGGTCGAGCCCCACGCGACGCCCACCACCATGTTCGAGTCGACGTACTGCGTGAGCGTTCGTGCAGCCGACAGCGCCACCCGGTCGAGCCGGTCCACGTCGCTCGTCTGGTCGGGCACCGGGACGACGTGCGCGACCACGCCGAAGCGGCGGTGCAGGCCGTCCCCGACGGCGGTGGGCTGGTCGAGGGGCGACTTGATCTGGATGTCCACGAGACCGGTCTCACGAGCCGACTTCAGGAGGCGCGACACCGACGACCGGGACGTCTGCAGCTCGTGCGCGATGGCCTCCATGGTGAGGTCCTGCATGTAGTAGAGATGCGCCGCGCGCAGTGCCTCCTGGGTGCGTTCGGACTGATCGCCAGCGACCACGGAGACCTCCTTGCACGTTCGTGCAGATACGTTGCACCTTGTGTGCATCGGGACGACGATGAATCTACCGGCCCGCACGACGAGTCGGCCACCACCACCAGACATCGCATCGAAAGAAGCAGTGACCATGTCGAAGAAGACAGACACCATCCGTCCCAACGTGCAGCGCATCGTCGACCGCCCGACGGCGCAGGTGCTCGTCGTCGGCGGTGGCATCAACGGCATCGCGACCTTCCGCGACCTCGCCCTGCAGGGCGTCGACGTCGTGCTCGTCGAACGCTCCGACTACGCCTCGGGTGCGTCCGCGGCCTCGTCGCACATGATCCACGGCGGCATCCGCTACCTCGAGAACGGCGAGTTCCGCCTCGTCCGCGAGAGCGTCGAAGAGCGCAACGGGCTGCTCAAGATCGCTCCGCACTACGTGAAGCCGCTGCAGACCACGATGCCGATCTTCTCGACGTTCAGCGGCATCTTGAACGCGCCGCTGCGCATGCTCACGCACAAGCAGCGCTCCACGAAGGAGCGCGGCGCACTGCTGATCAAGGTCGGCATGACCATGTACGACTCGTTCTCGCGCGACGGCGGCTCGGTGCCGCGGCACAAGTTCCTCGGGCGCAAGAAGGCCCTGGCCGAGATGCCGCACCTGAACGAGTCGCTCAAGTACACCGGCACCTACTACGACGCCTCGGTCCACGAGCCCGAGCGCCTGGCCCTCGACGTGCTGAAGGACGGCCTAGCCGCCGGCGACAACGCCCGCAGCGCGAACTACCTCGAGGCCGTCGGCACCGCCGACGGTGGCGTCACCTTGCGCGACGTGGTCAGCGGCACCGAGTTCACCGTCAAGGCCGACGTGGTCGTCAACGCCTCCGGCCCCTGGACCGACCTCACCAACAAGGCCTTCGGCGCCGAGTCGCAGTACATGGGCGGCACCAAGGGTTCGCACATCGTCGTCGACAGCCCCGAGCTGCTCGAGGCCACCAACGGCCGCGAGATCTTCTTCGAGAACAACGACGGCCGCATCGTGCTGATCTATCCGCTCAAGGGCCGCGTGCTGATCGGCACCACCGACCTCGAGGCCGACATGGCCGAGCCCGCCGTCTGCACCGAAGAAGAGGTCGACTACTTCTTCGACCTCGTCAAGCACGTCTACCCGACCATCGAGCTGAACCGCGACCACATCGTGTACCGGTACTCGGGCGTGCGCCCGTTGCCGAAGCACGACGACCTCGCCGCCGGCTTCGTGTCACGCGACTACCGCATCGTCGAGACCGAGGTCGCCGAGCTGCCCGGCACGACGGTGCTCAGCCTCGTCGGCGGCAAGTGGACGACCTTCCGGGCCCTGTCGGCGCACCTCTCGACCGAGGCGACGACGAAGCTCGGCGTGACCCGGTCCGTCGACACGACGGGCATGGCGATCGGCGGCGGCAAGGGGTTCCCGACCACCGACGGCGCCCGCACCACCTGGATCGCCTCCCACGCGGACGGACTCGACCGCGACCAGGTCGACCGTCTGCTGACCCGCTACGGAACCCGCGCCTCCGAGGTCATCGAGGTGCTGCTCGACCAGCCGTCGCAGGCCCTCGAGGCCGACCCGACGCTCACCACGGCCGAGATCGCCTACTTCGCCGAGCACGAGGACGCCGTCCACCTGGCCGACGTCGTCCTGCGCCGCACGAACCTCGCGTTCGTGGGAGGCGTCACGATCGAGCTGCTGACCGAGATCGCGGACGTCATGGCCGACTCGCTCGGCTGGACGCCCGAGCAGCGCGACGACGAGATCGAGCAGACCCTGACGACTCTGCGCGACGCCCACGGCGTCGAGGTCGCCTCGCAGCACGTCCCGGTGGCGGCACCCGCCACGGCGACCGCCGAGTAAGGACGCCGACCCGACCCGACCCGAGTCGAGAAGCCCCGCCCCTCCGTCGAGGGGCGGGGCTTCGTCGTGCTGACAGCGTCGTCCCGGCGTCGTCGTCACGGCCATGCGGGTTAGAATTGACATTCTACCTTCACTGCCCATCGGGCAACGAAAGCCGAAAATGTATTAGTATGTCGGCTGGGCATCCCGCCCCAGATCTCCAGGAGGCCGCATGCCGATCCCCGTCTCTCCCCCAGCCGCCGAGCGGCAGCTCTTGCGCGACACGGTCCGCAGCCGCATCCGTGACGCGATCATCGACGGCACGCTCGAGCCCGGCGAGCGACTGCACGACGACGAGCTGATCGCCTGGCTGCAGGTCTCACGCACCCCCATCCGAGAGGCCCTCGGCGACCTCGTCCGTGCCGGTCTGGTCGAGATGGCCCCGAACCGCTACACGAAGGTCGCCACCCCCAAGGCCGAAGAGGCCGTCGAGGCGGTGCAGACCCTGGGCGTGCTCTTCGCGGGTGCCGTCCGTCTCGCCGTGCCGAACCTGACGCCCGAGGTCACCCGCGACATCGTGCGGGCGATCGACGTCTGCCTCGACGACCTCGCCCGCGAGGACGGCCCGGCGCTCAACGCCCACGCCGTCGCCCTGTTCTCGACCTACGTCGAGCACTGCGGCAACCCCGCCCTCGTCAAGGTCTGCTCGGACGTCACCGACGGCCTCGCCTACAAGTTGCGGGTGCCGAACATCGTGCAGGTGCTGCACTGGGACTCGATGGCCGCGTCGTTCACGGCCCTCCGCCGGGCGACCGAGGCGGGCGACCCGATCGCGGCCGAGGCGGCGGCCGCCGAGGTGCACGCCCTGCCCGGCCCACACACCCCCAGCTGAGGCGCCGCCCGCCGGCCGCCGGCACCGGCACCGGCACCGGCACCGGCACCGGCACCGGCACCGACCATCACGTCACGGTGACGTCGTCGACCTCTCCGACGAGCTCTTCGATGATGTCCTCCAAGAACAGCACTCCGGTGGTGACTCCGTCGGGCGAGACCGACCGGGCCACGTGGGCGCCGACCCGGCGCATCGAGGCGAGGGCATCCTCGAGGTCGGTGTCCCGACCGACCGCTCCGAGGCGACGGATGCGCTTCTCGGGCACGGGCGCCCCGAACGACTCGTCGTCGACGAGGTCCATGACGTCCTTGAGGTGGAGGTAGCCGGTGGGCTGACCCTCACCGTCGGTCAGCACGTAGCGCGAGTACCCGCGGGCCGCCACGGCCCGCTGCACGTCCGCCGGCGTCGACCCCGGTGCCAGGTGCACCATCTCGTCGAGGGGCACCTCGACGTCGCGCACCTTGCGGGTGGTGAACTCGAACGCGGCCGACAGGGTGCCCGACGAGTCGGTCAGGGTGCCCTCTCGCGTCGACTGCAGCACGATCGTCGCGACCTCGTCGAGGGTGTACGAGCTCGTCGCCTCGTCCTTCGGTTCGACCCGGAAGGCCCTCAGCACGCCGTTGGCGACGGCGTTCAGCGACCAGATGACCGGCTTGAAGACGGTCGCCACGAAGACGAGCGGCGGCGCCAGGATCAGCGCGGCCCGGTCGGGCACCGAGAACGACAGGTTCTTCGGGATCATCTCGCCCACGACCACGTGCAAGAACGTGACGAGCACGAGCGCCACGACGAAGGCGACCACGCCGATCGCCTCGGCCGAGAGGCTGGTGAGTCCGAGCGGGATCTCGAGCAGGTGGTGGATCGCCGGCTCCGAGACGTTCAAGATGACGAGCGAGCAGACGGTGATGCCCAGCTGGCTGGTGGCCAGCATGAGCGTCGCGTGCTCCATCGCCCAGAGCGTCTTCGCCGCCGCCTTGCTGCCGGCCTCGGCACGCGGCTCGATCTGCGAGCGGCGGGCCGAGATGACGGCGAACTCGGCGCCGACGAAGAATCCGTTGACGACCAGCAGCACGACGAGCCAGACGATGCCGGGCAGGTACTCGCTCATCGGGTGACCCCTTCTCTCAGTGAGGCGACCACGCGGTCGTGCTCGGTGGTGGGCGCGACGGCGTCGAGGCCGCCCGCGGGGTCGGGCGCCGGGACGAAGCGCAGTCGTTCGAGGCGTCCCTGCGCGACGCGCTCGACCCGCAGGCTGCCGCTACCGCTCTCGAGGGCGACCTCGTCGCCGACCTCGGGCAGTCGGTCGAGCCGGTCGATGACGAAGCCGGCGACGGTCTCGTAGTCGCCGTCGTCGGGCACGCGGATGCCCGCCCGGTCGGCGAGCTCGTCGGGCCGCAGAGCACCGTCGAAGAGCACGGTGCCGGCCTGGCGCACGATGCCCACGCGGGCCCGGTCGTGCTCGTCCTCGAGCTCGCCCACGAGTTCTTCGACGACGTCCTCGAGGGTGACGAGCCCGGCGGTCCCGCCGAACTCGTCACGGACGACCGCGAGCTGCAGGCCGCCGTGGCGCAGCAGGCCGAGCAGCGAGTCGGTGCCCATGCTCTCGGGCACGAACCGCGCCTCCTGCATCAGCGAGGTCGAGCCGACGGAGGCGCGCTCGGCGAGCGGGACGGCGAACGCGTGCTTCACGTGCACGACGCCGACGATGTCGTCGCTGTCGTCGCCGATCACCGGGAACCTCGAGAACCCCGAGGCGAGGGCGGCCTCGACGACGTCGGCGGCCGTGCCGGTCGAGGCGACGGTCGTCATGCGGACGCGCGGGGTCATCACCTCGGAGGCGTCGTGCTGCGAGAAGCGCAGGGTGCGGCCGAGCAGGGTCGCGTGGTCCTGGTCGAGCTGGCCCTCGAGCGCCGACCGGCGCACGAGCGAGCTGAGCTCTTCGGCCGAGCGGGCCCCCGACAGTTCTTCTTTCGGCTCGATGCCCATCGCACGGATGGCGGCGTTGGCCGTGTCGTTGAACAGCACGATGAGCGGCTTGAACACCGTCGTGAACGCCACCTGGAACGGGACGACGAACTTGGCCGTGGCCAGGGGGAGCGCGAGGGCGAAGTTCTTCGGCACGAGCTCGCCGACCACCATCGAGAAGAGGGTGGCGAGCACGATGCCCGCGACGCTGCCCACGACCGGCACGGCCCCGGCGGGCACGCCCACGGCGTCGAGCGGTCCGCTCAGCAGCGAACTGATGGCCGGCTCGAAGGTGTACCCGGTCAGCAGCGTGGTGAGCGTGATGCCGAGCTGCGCACCCGAGAGGTGCGTCGAGGTGATGCGCAACGCACCGATCGTCGGACCGAGGCGTTTCTCGCCCCGGTCGCGCCGCGCCTCCAGCTCGCTCCGGTCGAGGTTGACCAGCGAGAACTCGGACGCGACGAAGAAGCCGGTGCCGACGGTCAGCACGAGGCCGATGCCGACCATGACCCACTCATTCATGTCGCCCCTCCCCGTCTGTGACGACCGCACGAGCGGTCAGGCGCGGGAGAGGCCAGGGCATGTGAGAGGGAGGTTCGTCCATGACCGAGAACAGTAAGCAGCGACGCCGCCCGTCACCTGAGAACGTGCAGCCCCTGCACGCCCGGGCCCCGACGGGCCTCCGTCGACGACCGGCGGCGGCGGCGGCGAGCCGAGGAGGCGCGGGTCAGGTCGTCGAGGACGCCGGCGCCGTGCTGGCCGACGCCGCGATCGTCGGCGGCAGGGCGGGCGGGGTGGCCCGCAGGTCGGCCACGCGGTCGGCGGGTTCGGTGCGGGCCAGGAACCCGATGCGCGACTCGCGCACGTGCCAGCCCATCAGCTCGGCGGCCGCCGCCTCGTCGCCCGCGTCGATCGCCGCGAGGATGCGGCGGTGGTCGGGCCAGAGCCGCTTGCCGCGCGAGAACGTGTCGAGGGCGTAGAGCCACTCGATCTTGTTCGAGAGCTGGCGCAGCAGGGTGCCGAGCGTGGCGCTGCCACTCAGGCGCGCGACGCCGACGTGGAACCGGTCGTTCAGCTCGACCAGCCGGTCGAGGTCGCCCGCCTCGACGGCCTCGTCGCCGTCGTCGAGCAGCTGCCCGAGTTCGCGGCGGGTGCGCCACCAGTCCTCGGGCGGGCTGGGCTCGCCGAACAGCTCGCGGGCCCGCAGTGCGGCCCGCCGCGCGGTCGAGATCTCGAGCGCCTCGCGCACCGCGAAGAGGTCGTCGGCCTCGTCGACCGGGATCGCCGCGACCCGACTGCCCACGTTCGGCGTCGACACGACGAAGCCCTCGGCCTCGAGCGCGCGCAGCGCCTCGCGCACCGGCACCCGCGAGACCCCGTGGCGGCGGGCGACCGACGCCTCGGTGATGCGGGTGCCCGGCACGAGGCGGCCGTCGACGATCTCTCGGCGGAGGGCGTCGACGAGCACGACGGGGGGCGTGCCCTCAGAGGGCGAGGCTGGCACCGGGGATGGCTCCCAACAGTTCGGTCGTGTACTCGGCACGGGGCGACAGGAAGATGTCGTCGACGCTACCCCGCTCGACCACGGCACCCTTGCGCATCACCACCACGTCGTGGGCGATCTGCCGCACGACCGCGAGGTCGTGGGTGATGAACAGGTAGCTCAGGCCGAGTCGTCGTTGCAGGTCGCCGAGCAGCTCGAGGATCTGCTCCTGCACGAGCACGTCGAGGGCCGAGACGGCCTCGTCGCAGATCAGCAGCTCGGGCTCGAGGGCGAGCGCCCGCGCGATCGCCACGCGCTGCCGCTGCCCGCCCGACAGTTCGTTCGGTCGGCTCTGCGCGACCGAGCGCGGCAGGGCCACCTGGTCGAGCAGCTCGGCGACGCGCTGCCGACGGGAGGCGCGGTCGCCGACGCCGAAGATGCGCAGCGGCTCGTCGACCAGCCGCTCGATGCTGTACGACGGGTCGAGCGAGCCGTAGGGGTCCTGGAAGACCGGCTGCACCCGACGCCGCAACGCCCGACGTGAGGCACCACGGCTCGCCGTGATGCTCTCGCCGTCGATCAGGGCCGACCCGCTCGTGGCCGTCTCGAGGCCGAGCACGATGCGGGCGACGGTCGTCTTGCCCGAGCCGGACTCGCCCACGATCGCGGTCGTCGTGCCGCGCGGCACCTCGAACGAGACGTGGTCGACGGCCCGCACCTGCTCGCCACGGCGACCCCGGAGGCGGAACTCCTTGACCAGGTCGGTGACGGTCAGGATCGGGTCGACCCGCGCCTCCTCGGCGTCCGTCGCCGTCTCGAGCACGGTCTCGCCGCGACGCGACGCGGTGGCCGAGGCCAGCGTCGGCGCGGCCGCGACCAGGCGCTTCGTGTACTCGTGCTGCGGGCGACGCAGGATCTGCTCGGGGGTGCCCTGCTCGACGACGCGACCCTCGAGCATCACGACGATGCGGTCGGTGCGGTCGGCGGCGAGCCCGAGGTCGTGCGTGATGAACAGCAGCGACGTGCCCCCGCTCTCGACGAGCGTCTGCAGGTGGTTCAGGATCTGCCGCTGCACCGTCACGTCGAGCGCGCTGGTCGGCTCGTCGGCGATCAGCAGCTGCGGCTCACGGGCCAGGGCGATCGCGATGAGCACGCGCTGGCGCATGCCGCCCGAGAACTCGTGCGGGAACTGCCCCGCCCGACGCTCGGCCTCGGGGATGCCCGCCTCGGTCATCAGGGCGACGACGCGGCGCTGCACCTCGTCGTGGCCCCGCAGGCCGTGGGTGCGCAGGGCGTCGGCGATCTGCGCACCGACCTTCATCGACGGGTTGAGGTTCGTCGAGGGGTCCTGCGGCACGAGGCCGATGCGGGCGCCGCGCACCTGGCGCATCGGCGCCTCGGACGCCTGCGCCAGGTCGAGGGCGTCGCCGTCGGGCCCGGCGAGCTTGATCGAGCCGCCCGTGATGTGGCCGGCACCGGGCAGCAGCCGCAGGATGGCCGCGACCACCGTCGACTTGCCCGAACCGGACTGGCCGACGATCGCGACCCGTTCGCCGGGCCGGACGTCGAGGTCGACGCCGTGCACGGCCGGGGTGTCGCCGAACGAGACGCGCAGGTCGCGCACGCTCAGCAGCGGTGGGGTCGTGTTCTCAACGTCCTGCGGCATAGGCCTGGGCTCCTCGGGGGTTGGCGGCGGCGGAGAGCACGCCGGTCTCGGGGTCTCGCGACACGCTCGACAACCGGCCGAGCGACCAGTCGCCGGCGCGGGTGACGACGTGGCCGCGGGCGACCAGGGCGGCGATGACGTCGTCGCCCAGGCGGTCCTCGACCACGACGCCGCCGGGCGTCCAGGTGCGGGGCCAGAAGCTGCCGGGGAACGACGTGGTGTGCAGGGCCGGGGCGTCGATCGCCTGCTGCGGCGTGTAGCCGCCGACGATCGTGCGCAGCAGGTAGAGCAGCTGCCACTGGTCCTGCTGGTCGCCGCCGGGCGAGCCGAGGGCGACCACGGGCTGACCGTCCTTCAGCACGAGGGTCGGGGTCAACGTGGTACGCGGGCGGGTGCCGGGTTCGAGCGTCGACGCCGTGCCCTCGTCGAGCCACGACATCTGCAGGCGGCTGCCGAGGCAGAAGCCCAGCTCGGGGATCGTCGGCGACGACTGCAGCCAGCCGCCCGACGGGGTCGCCGAGACGACGTTGCCCCAGCGGTCGACCACGTCGAGGTGGCACGTGTCGCCGCGGGTGTCACCCGTCGGCTCGGTGAACGGCTCGGCCAGACGGTCGGCAGGAGGCGCGGTGCCGGTGGGCGGGGCGTCCTCGGCGGGCGCGGTGGCCGCGGCGGTGGACGCGGTCGCCGTGGCGGTGGACGCGGTCGCCGTGGTCGGGGTGCTCGACGCGGTCGGGCTGTTCGACGCGCTCGGGGCGCTCGGGGCGGCGACCGTGGGCTCGCCGACGCCGGCGGGCGCCTCGCTGAGTGCGGGCGGCAGGTACTCGGTGCGCATCGTCGGCAGGGCGTACGGCTCGCGGCCGGGGACGTCGCCGGGACGCAGCTCGTGCGAGGCCCGCTCGCCGATCAGCGCGCGCCGCTCGTCGGCGTAGGCGGCCGACAGCAGGGTGTCGAGCGGCACGTCGCCCGGGCCGTACCAGGCCTCGCGGTCGGCCATCGCGAGCTTCTGCGCCTCGACGATCGTGTGCGCACCGTCGGCGGTCGACGGGTCGAGCACCTCGTCGTCGAGCGGCTCGAGCAGGGCCAGCACCTGCAGCAGGGCCGGACCCTGGCCCCAGGCACCGGTCTTGGCGACGGTGTGACCACGGAACTCGACGGTGGTCGCGGGCTCGGTCGTCGCCCGGAAGGCAGCGACGTCGGCGGCCGTGATGACGCCCGCGTGGTCGGTGCCCGACGAGTGACGGTGCGGAGTGCGGACGAACGCGTCGATCGCCTGCGCGACGTGTCCGCTGCCCCACTCGACCCGCGCCTCCTCGATCTTCGCCTCACGGGTCGCGTCGGGGCCGAGGGCCTCGCCGGCCGCGACCAGCTCGTCGAGGACGGCCGCGTAGGCAGGGTTGGTCAGCAGGTCGCCCTCGCGGGGCACCTCGCCGCCCGGCATCCACTGCGCGGCAGACGTCGGCCAGTGCTCGGTGAACAGGTCGGCCACGGTCTCGATGGTCGAGGCCACGCGCGCCACGATCGGGTGGCCGTCGCGGGCGTAGCCGATCGCGTACGCGAGCACGTCGGCGAGCGGCCAGGTGCCGTGCTCGGCCAGCAGCTTGAGCCAGGCGTCGACGGCACCGGGGACGGCGGCGGCCAGGGCTCCCGAACCGGGGACGAGCTCGAGGCCCTCGGCCAGGTAGTGCTCGCGCGTCGCCGCGGCGGGGGCGGGCCCCTGGCCGACGAGCACCGTCGGGGCGTCGGGCGCGTCGGCCGTGGCGTAGATCGCGGTGAGGTCGCCCCCGGGGCCGTTGAGGTGGGGCTCGACGACGTGCAGCACGAAGGCTCCGGCGACCGCGGCGTCGAAGGCGTTGCCGCCACGCTCGAGCACCGACTGCGCCGACGCCGTCGCCAGCCAGTGGGTCGACGACGTCATGCCGAAGGTGCCCCGCAGGTCGGGGCGGGTGACGAACTCGTCGGGGGTGGTGTAGCTCACGAGGGATTCACTTCCGGTCGCTGGCGGTGGGGTCGAGGGCGTCGCGCAGGGCGTCGCCGAACAGGTTGAAGCCGAGGCAGATCACGGCGATCGCGAGCCCCGGCACGACGGCCGCGAACGGCGCCTTCGCCAGGTACTGCTGCGCGTCGCTGAGCATGATGCCCAGACTGGCCGTCGGCGGCTGGATGCCCAGCCCCAAGAACGACAGCAGGGCCTCGCCGATGACGGCGACCGGCATGATGACCGTCGCCTGCACGATGATCGCCGAGACGCAGTTCGGCAGCACGTGCTGGAAGATCACGCGCAGGCCGGTGGCGTCCATCGTCGTCGCGGCGAGCACGAAGTCGGTCGACTTGATGCGCAGAGTCTCCCCGCGCACCACGCGGATCATCGTCGGCACCTGCGCGATGCCGAGGGCGACCACGGCGTTCGTCAGGCTCGGGCCGCTGATCGCGGCGAGCGCCACGGCGATGATCAAGAACGGGAAGGCCAGCATCACGTCGGTCAGGCGCGAGATGACGCCGTCGAGCCAGCGCCAGTAGCCGGCCAGCAGGCCGAGCGGGGTGCCCACGACGACGGCCAGCAGCACCGAGAGCACGCCCACCTGCAGCGAGACGCGGATGCCGTAGACGGTCCGCGAGAGGATGTCGCGGCCGAGGTCGTCGGTGCCGAGCAGGTAGCCGACCGTGCCGGGCACCTGGAACGGCAGCTCGAAGTTCACCCGGGTCGGGTCGTAGGGCGCGAGCAGCGGCGCGGCGAGCCCGGCGACCAGGACGATGAGCAGCATCACGCCGCCCGCGATGCCGAGCCGGTTGTGCCGCAGCCCCCGCCAGACCCGACCCCGGGCCGAGCCGAGGCCGGCCCCCTGGGCGGTGGGTGTCTCGATGACGGTCACGATGCGCCTCCTACCCTGATGCGCGGGTTGATGACGGAGTACAGGACGTCCACCGCCAGGTTGATCACGATGTAGCCGACCGTGATGATCAGCACGACGGCCTGGATCACCGGGTAGTCGCGGGTGAAGACCGAGTCGAGCGTCAGCTTGCCGAAGCCCGGCAGCGCGAAGATGCGTTCGGTGACGACAGCGCCCGAGATCAGGCCGCCGAGCTGCAGGCCGACGATCGTGACGACGACGATCATCGAGTTGCGCAGCCCGTAGCGCATCAGCACCCGGCCACGGCCGAGGCCCTTGGCCCGGGCGGTGCGCACGTAGTCGGTCTTCATCGTCTCGATCATCGAGGCCCGCGTCTGCCGCATGATGACGGCCGCCAGGCTCGTGCCGAGGATCAACGCCGGCAGGGTGAGGTGGTAGAACGCGCTCGCCGGGTTCTCGGCGACCGGCACGTAGCCCGACGCCGGGAACAGGCCCAGGCCCGCCGCGAGCCAGAGGATCGCGAGGATGCCGAGCCAGAAGTTCGGCACCGACAGACCGACCAGGGCGGCGGCGTTGGCCATCCACTCGGGCCAGCGGCCGCGATAGCGCTCGGCGACGACGCCCAGCGCGACGCCCACGACGACCGCGACGACGATCGCGTAGAGCGCCAGCCACAACGTGACCGGCAGGGTCGCGCCGATCAGTTCGGTGACGGGCGTGCCCGTGCGGGTCGACTCGCCGAAGTCGCCTCGGAAGAAATTGCCGACGAACCGGCCGTACTGCACGATCAGCGAGTCGTCGAGGCCGAGGTCGGCGCGGATCGCCGCGACGCGCTCGGGCGTCGCCTCTTCACCGGCCAGTGCCAGGGCCGGGTCTCCGGGCAGCTGGCGCACGCCCCAGAACACGACGATCGAGGCGATCACCAGCGTGACGGCCGACTGCCAGAGCCGGGTGAGCAGGTAACGGGTCATCGGGTCACTCCCCCTCGACGAACGCGGCGTCGCTGAGGCGCACGACGCCGTCGGCGTATGTGGATACCCCGGCGACCTCGTTCGTCAGCGCGGTCAGGCTTCGGGTGCGGTACAGGTAGATCAGCGGCTCGTCCTCTTGCACCTGGGTCACGACCTCGCCGTACAGCGCGGCACGCTCGTCGACGTCGATCGAGGCGGCGGCGTCGGCCAGCAGCTCGTCGACCCGCGCGTCGCTGTAGCCCGAGTAGTTGTTGCCACCACCCGTCCGCAAGAAGTTGACCATGTTGCCGTTCGGGTCGACGCGGCCCGACCAGCCGAGCTGCAGCGCGTCGAAGTCGCCACGCGACTGCACGTCGAGCAGCGTCGAGTACTCGACCGGCGTGATCGACAGCCGGAACCCGCCGTCGGCCACCTGCGCCTGCAACGCCTGCGCGAGGCGCAGCGTGTCGGCGTTGTTGCTGACCTGCATCTCGATCTCGTACGGCGTGGTCACGCCCGCCTCGGCGAGGAGGCGCTTCGCACCCCCGGGGTCGTAGCCCGGGCAGTCGTCGCTGGCGGCCGTGGCGAACGGACTGGTCGGCGGGATCGGGGAGCAGGCGGTGTCGTTCCAGCCCCCGAACACGCTCTGCACGAGCGAGTCGCGGTCGATCGACATGGCCAGCGCCTGGCGGACGCGCACGTCGCTCGCCAACGGGGTGTCGATCTGCACGGGGTCGGTGCCGACGCCGTCCTGGTTGCCGATGTTGACGGTCAGGCCCTGGTAGCCGAACGAGCCGACCTGCAGCACCGTGAGGCCGTCGTCGGCCATCAGGGCGTCGACGTCCATGGTCGACATCGAGTCGGCCACCTGCACGTCGCCGGCCCGGACGTTAGCCGCCCGGATGCTCGCGTCGGTGATGATGCGGTACGTGATCGTGTCGAGGTGCACGTCGGCGGCGTCGTAGTAGAGCGGGTCGCGCTCGACCGTGATCGAGGTCTGCGGCACCCGGTCGACGAACTTGAACGGCCCGACGCAGACCGGGGCGTCACCGAAGTCGTCACCCTCGGCCTCGAGCGCGGTCGGCGACATGATCATGCCCGCCCGGTCGGCGAGCGCCGCGGTCAGCGGAGCGAAGGGACGCTCGTACGTCAGCCGCACGGTGTCGTCGTCGAGGGCCTCGACGCCGGTCACCGGGCCGAGCTCGCTGGCCCGCGACGAGTCCGGCTTGTCGAGGTGCCGACGCAGGGTCGTGACGACGGCCTCGGCGTCGAACGGGGTGCCGTCGGCGAAGACGGCGTCAGTGCGGAGCGGGATGTCGACCGTGAGCCCACCGTCCGACAGGGTCGGCAGCTCGGTCGCCAGGAACGGCACGAGGTCGCCCTCGGCGTCGATGTCGTAGAGCTTCTGGCACATCGTCTCCATCACGTACCGCGTGTACAGCGACGACGACGTGGTGGGGTCGAGGGCGTCCGGCTCGGCCGAGAGCGCCATGACGAGGTCGCCGCCCTCGACGATCGTCTTGTCGCCGATCGGAGCGGTCGTGACGTCCTCCTTGACCGGCGGGTTCGTGCCGGCCGGCTGCTGCGGGACGCAGGCCGTCAGGGCGAGCGTCGCCGCGGCGGCCAGGGCCGCCAGCGCGAGGGTCCGACGGCAGCGGGTCGTGCTCGCAGCGCGGGTTGTGCTCGCAGCGCGGGACGCGCTCGCGGCACCCGCGGTGCGGGTCGGGCGGGGTGGGCGGGCCATCTGGCCTCCGATGCTCGGGCGGTATCGGTCTCTGCGACGCGGATTGAATACAATCGCGCCGCACGCCCCAGTTTTGTATACGAATTGTTTCGCGCGGGTAAAACGTCTGCCGTGCGGCCCCCGGCCCCGCCCTCGCTCCCGTCAGCGCACCGCCACCTGAACGTCGCACCGCCGAATGTGGCGGTGCGACGTTCACCTGGCGGTGCGAAGAGGAAGTCCGACTCGCACGAGTTCGGCCTCGAGCAGCTCGGGGCGCACCAGCTCGTTCCAGACGGCGCGTCCGAAGCCCCTGACCTCCGGGCGACCACGGATGCGATCCTCACGGATCTTCTCGTCCACGACGACCTGTTCGGGCGCCCGTCCGCCGCGCCACCAGGCCTTCGTGTACTTGGACAGCCCGTCGAACTCGAGGACGATGCCGAACTCGGGCCACCAGAAGTCGACGATGTCGCGGCCCCCGGCCCAGGGAAAGGCTCGCTGCAGCACCGGTGCCGGCGCCCCGAGGCGATCGAGCAGCACTCGGCACCACGACTCGCCGGCCGACTCGGCCCCCTCGTGGGCGAAAGCCAGCGCTCGCCGGGCTCCTGCGCGACCGCGGGCGGTCGGACGGGCGTCGAGGACGGTCTGCAGTTCGGCCCGCGACGCGGTGCCCTGATGGAGCACCCCGTCGAAGGCCACGACGCCGTCGCGGAAGGACGAGGCGAGAGCGAGGTCGACGGCCGTGCGTGCCGGCGAGGTGACTCGCAGGGAGTCCACCACCCGGACGTCGGCGGAGTCGAGGGGCCCTGGGTGGCGGACGACACCGGGCGAGGTCTGGGTCGAACGCCGGAGGGGGTCGATGACGTGGACCTTGTCGGGCCACGTTCCGATGGCCGGCACGTCGAGGACGGCAGCTGCGGACAGGTGCGACACCACGACCCGCCCGTCCAGTCGTCCGAGCGCGGCTCGGGTCCGCAGCACGTGCTGAGGGCGGGGGCTCAGCGCACGCCACGCGCGAGCCTCGACGTAGGTGCCGAGGGCGAGAGCGACGTACTCGCCACGTCGAGCGCGTCGCCGCAGCGCCGCTGCCTCGCGACTGTGCGTCCCGACGGAGTCCACGCGGAAAAGAGGAGGAAGGGGCACGACGATCGGTTCGCTCACCCCGGCACTGTGCCCTAGATCACGTCCGTGCCTCGAAAGTTGTCCACAGGCCACCTGTCGCACCGCCACATGAACATCGCACCGCCACATTCGGCGGTGCGATGTTCACATGACGGTGCGATGAGGGGCGGGGCGGGCCGCCCGCGGGGGCTACTTGATGGCGGCGCGGATCTCGGCGGCGGCACCGGCGACGTCGTCGGCCGAGTAGATCGCGGCACCGGCGACGGCGACGTCGGCTCCGGCGTCCTGCACCGAACCGACCGTGGCGGCCTTCACGCCACCGGCGACCGAGAACGGCACGCCCGACGCCTTGCCGGCCTCGAGCAGCTTCTCGAACGTGAAGCCTTCTTCGGCCTGCTCGTCGAGGCCGGCGTGCATCTCGACGAACTCGGCACCGAGCGCGACGACCTCCTTGGCGCGGGCGGCCTTGTCGCCGACGCCGATCAGGTCGACGACGATGCCCTTGCCGTGGGCCTTGGCGGCCTTGACGGCACCGGCGATGGTGCTGTCACCGGCGACGCCGAGCACGGTCACCAGGTCGGCGCCGGCCTTGAAGGCCTCGCCGGCCTCGAGCTCGCCGGCGTCCATCGTCTTGAGGTCGGCGAACACGATCTTGTCGGGGTGGGCCTCTTTGATCGCGGTGATGGCACGGAAGCCCTCGGCCTTGATCAGGGGGGTGCCGAGCTCGATGATGTCGACGCTCGGTGCGGCGGCGGCCGCCAGCTCGAGGGCGGCGTCGGTGGTCAGGGTGTCCATGGCGAACTGGAGCTTCATGTCGTTCTTCTCTCTGTGGATCGGATGGTCGGGTCGGAAGGGTCAGGAGGCGCGGTGCCCGTCAGGAGGCGCGGTGCGGCTACTCGAGGTTCGCGTGCCGCGGCCACAGCTCGTCGGCGTCGGCGCCCGAGCGCTTCCACAGGGCGTGGAAGACGGCGTCGCCGAGCAGCACGACGGTCTGCTCGAACAGCCCGCCGGCGTACTGCGCGGACGCGGTGCCCGAACGGTCCTGCTTGTCGGCGGCCGGGACGACGAGCACGGCCTCGGCCAGGTCGGCGAGCGGCGAGTCGGCGGCGGTGGTGATCGCGGCCACGCGGGCCCCGGCGTCGACGGCCGTGCGGGCCGCCGCGACGATGCCGGACGTGGTGCCCGAACCGCTCGCGGTGAGCAGCACGTCGCCCTCCGCGATGGCGGGCGTCGTCACCTCGCCGACGACGTGCACCTCGAGGCCGAGGTGCATCAGCCGCATGGCCGTCATGCGCAGGGCGAGGCCCGAACGGCCGGCCCCGTGGACGAAGACCCGCTCGGCGTCGTCGACCAGGTCGGCGAACGCGTCGAGCTGGCCCGAGGTGTCGTCGTCGCCCGCGTCGGCGTCGAGCACCGCCGAGACGGCGGCGTCCACCTCGTCGGCCACGAGCTCGAGGGCGGTGGCGACGGAGCCCTGGTCGTCGGGGGACGTGCTGTCTGTGGGAGTCACGGGTACCACCCTGCTCGCACCGCGCCTCCTGACGTCCAGGTTCGAGCCCGACGCCCGCGGCCGGCCTGCGACCAGAAGGGGGGCCACCGCGCACCCGCACTGGGGGCAGCCCGACGTGGGCCCGCTGCCTAGCCTGGATCAGGGGGACGAGACACCGCGAGACACCCGAGGAGCACCACGTGACCAGGACGGTCGACACACCCGCGCACCCGACGCGAAGCTACGAACGGCTGAGGCCGGCCATGCGCCTGTTCTACCTGTGGACGCTCTCGCGCTCGCGCCACGTGCCCTCGCCCCGCGGGCGCCCGACCTACCGCGCGGACTCCCCCGACCCCGACACCGTGCTGCTGATCGGCACCGGCCCGACCCACGGCTTCGGCGTGACCAGCCACGAACAGGCGCTCACAGGCCAGATCGCCAAGGAGACCTCGAAGGAGACCGGGCGCGCGTGCTCGGTCGACTACATCGGCGACGAGATGATGAACGCCGGGTCGGCCCGCTCGTGGATCGGCGACCACGACCTCAGCCTTTACGACACGGTCGTCGTGATGCTCGGACTCAACGACGCCGTCATGCTGACCCCGCTCGACTCCTGGCAGCGCGACGTCTCGGCGCTCGTCACCGACCTGACCCGCCGGGTGCACCCCACCGCCCGCATCGTGCTGGTCGGGGTGCAGCCCGTGCGCTCGGTGACCCGGTTCGACAACGCGTTCGGCTCGGTCGCCGACCGGCACGCCGCCCGCATGAACGAGATCACCGAACGGATCGCCTCGGCGCACCCGTCGACCTCGTACTTCCGCCTGCCCGCGGGCGAGCTGCAGCCGGGCCGCCCACACGGCTGCGAGACGATGTACCGGCAGTGGGGCGCCGTGGTCGCCGACCGGGTCGCCCCGACGCTCGACGTCGTCCGCCGAGGCGAGACGGTCGAGCACATCGGGCGCACCTCGATCGCTCCGGTCGTGCCCGAGCGGGTCGCCGCCCAGCTCGAGGGGGCGCGGCGCCTCGCGGCGTCGGTGGCTTCTCCGGCACCCGCGGTCGCACCCGCGCCGTGGACGGCCGCACCCGCGTCCCCGGCGGTGGCTGCGTCCCCGGCCGCGGCATCGTCTCCGGCCGCGGTCGCGGCCGCGTCCGCGCCGCCGACCGCCGACCCGATCGCGGCCCGACTCGAGCACGCCCGGGCCGAGGTCGCCCGGCTCGAGCAGGCCCGGGCCGAGGCGGACCGTGCCGCCACCGCGCCGGCCGCACCGCTGACGACGCCCACGCCACCAGCACCCGCCGGCCTGCCCGTGCCTGCCGCCGCGACCCGGGCCACCGCGCCGGCCGCACCGGCGCTCGCGACCGACACCGCGCCTCCTGCGCTCGCGCCCGCCGCCGCGCCTCCTGCGCTCGCGACCGCCGCCCGCCCCCGGCGAGCGCTGCCCGAGCCGACCTTCGAGTGGTCCGGTGCCGAGAAGCTGGTCGAGCTCGCGAGCACCGGCGGCTCGGACACGCTGCAGGACCTGGCCCGCCGTGCCGAGAAGGAGTTCGGCGTCGACGTCGCGGTCGTCTCGCTGCTCGACGGCAAGAAGCTGTACTACGCCGTCAACACCGAGCTGCTGCCGGTGTCGATCCCGCGCGAGCTGACCTTCTGTGACGTGACCGTGGCGGCCGACGCCCCCGTCATCGTCGAGGACGCCCGCAAGGACGACCGCTTCAAGGACAACCCCTACCTCGACCTCAACCACGGCTACTTCTACGCCGGCCACCCGATCCACTCGTCGTCGGGCGAGGCCATCGGCACGTTCTGCCTGCACAACACGCGGCCCCGCAAGGCCAAGAGCGTGTCGAGCGAGAAGCTGGCCGAGTTCGCCCGGCTCGCCGAGCTCGAGCTGCAGAGCTACGAGACGGCCGAGGGCGGACACGACCTGCCGACGATGTACGAGACCCGGGAGGCGGCGGTCGCGGCGGCCCTGTCGGGTCGCGCCCCACAGGTGGCCGCGCTGGCCCAGAGCGTCGCCGACGCCGCGGACGCGGTCGCGCCGGGCGTCGCGCCCGTCGCTGCACCGAACGTCGCGCCCGCGGCCCCCGCCGCACCCGCCCCCGCCGCACCCGCGCCCGCTCCCGCACTCGCAGCACCCGCCCCCGCGCGGGTCGGCCGCCACGCCGCACCCTGACGCAGGCCCCCGGCGAGGTCGCACCACCTCCGCGTCGTCGAACCACCCCCGAGCGTGGTGCGACGACGCGACGGTGGTGCGACCTCACGCCCCCGAGGCCGCCTGGGCCGCCTGGGCCGCCTGGGCCGTCGAGCCGCCCTTCCGCTGCTTCAGCCAGAGCACGAGCATGAAGCTGAAGATCACGAGCACCATCCACGAGCCGATCTTGCTCGGGTGCACGAGGCTCCAGCCGTCGGCCTGCGAGGCGTAGGTCCAGGCCCCGAGCAGGGTCGCGACGTTCTCGGCGACCCAGATGAACAGGCCGATCAGGGCGAACGACACGAGCAGCGGCATGCGGCGGTCGACGCCCCGCACGCGGAAGGTCACCGACCGCCGGGCGATCAGCAGCGCGGCGACGCCGAGCAGCACCCAGCGCAGGTCGGTGATCCGGTGGTTGGTGAAGAAGTTGACGTAGAACCCGACCGCGACGGCCATGGTCGCCACCATCGGCACCGGGTCGACGCGCAGGTCGAGCCGGCGCCACGCCTGGCAGATGTAGCTCGCGACCGCCGCGTACATGAAGCCGCTGTAGAGCGGCACGTCGCCCAGGCGCAGGACCCCCGGCTCGGGGTACGACCACGACCCGACGGCGACCTTGAACACCTCGAGTCCGAGCCCGAGGACGTGGAACACGCCGATGACGAGCAGCTCGTCGGGGGTCTCGAGCCGCGTCGCGACGAGGACCACCTGCACGAGCACGCACCAGATCAGCAGGGCGTCGTAACGCGGGACGCCCACGTCGACCACGCGGGTGACGGCGAGCCCGGCGAAGATCGCGACCGCGAACGCGCACGAGAGGGCCTGGGCGCGGCCGAAGGCCAGCAGGTCGAGCAGGCCCTCGCGCGTGCGGGCCACGCGACCCAGGCGGTGACGCGGGACGATCTCGACGGCGGACACCGTGCCTCCTCGGTTCGTCGTCGATGCGGGCCGGGTGGGCGCACCGTCGCCCCGACGGGTGCGACCCCGTCCACGCTACGAACCTCGAGGAGGCGCGGCGTCCGTCCCGAGGACCACGCGCCTCCCCCGCGGGTCGCGACCGCGACCGGACCGTCGACGCCCGCCGCGACGGGCGACGGGCGTCGACCTCGCGCGACGAACGGCGGCTCGTCGACGACGGCGCCCCCGCGGACGCGCGAGAGCCCCCTCGCCGTGGGGCAAGGGGGCTCTCGTGGGGTGCTCGTCGGCGTCCCGCGCTGCGGGTCGCTGGTACGCACCGTCGACGGGCCGGGCGTCAGCCCGTCCGAAGTCGTGCACCGGGCCGGGGCCTGGGGGGGGTCAGATCTGGTCGTCGTCGACCAGGCCCGCCACGAAGGGGTACCGGTCGGCCACGTACTCGTGGAGGTCGGGGTGGACGAGGGTGTCGAGCGAGGGAAGCGAGGGGGTCATGGTCGGGCCGTTCAGTCGAGGTCGTCGGTGTCGTCGAGGGCGGTGTCGAAGTACGACACGTGGTCGCCGACCTGGTCGGCGAGGATGCGCTGCGCGAAGGTCATCGAGCCTGCCTCAGGCCGACATCGCGTGGACCGGAGCGGCCACGAGGAAGTCGGCGTAGGTGGGCTCGTCGACCGGCGTGACGGCCGAGACGGCGGTGGCGACGGGCGCCGCCAGCGCGACGGCGGCGGCACGGGCGCGGCGACGACGCGGGTACGTCTCGATGCGCGCCGCCGGGACGCGAGGGTCGCGACGGTAGTGGCCCGAGTCGACCCGACCGGTGCTGACGCGGGTCGCCGTGGGGCGAGCCGAACCGACCGTGCCGCGGACGAGGGAGACGAGCTGCTCGTGGCCGAGGCCCTGGAGCGAGGCGCTGCTGATGTTCATGTTCTTCTCATTTCTGATGACCCTGCGTCATCTGAGGAACCTGCTGGAACTGCGGGGACCGCCCGTGAAGTCGGTGCCCGTACCGCCGTGAACCGGTACGTCGACAACTCTGACAGGTGAGTAGCTAGATGATCTAGCCAGATCGGCAAGAGTGCGCATTGCGGACATGCCTGATCGGCGAGGGCCCTGATCTGTGTTCTTCTTCGTTTTTCTGGTTTTGTCTTGTTTTCGGGTCGGAAGAGCCGTACAGTCGGCGCAACGACGGCGAGAGACACAGTCGGACGGACATCAGCAGCACGACATCAGCAGCACGGCGAGACGACGAGGAGGTCGCATGTACGCCACCGAACGCCACGAGTCGATCGCCGAGGCCCTGCGCTCCGCCGGCCGCGTGTCGGTCAGCGACCTCGCCCTCCGTCTCGACGTCACGGCCGAGACCGTCCGCCGCGACCTCGACGCCCTCGAGCAGTCCGGGCTGCTGCAGCGCGTGCACGGCGGCGCCGTCGTCGCGGGCCGCTCGAGCGTCACCGAGCTCAGCCTCAGCGAGCGCGAGACCCGGCACAGCCCCGAGAAGACCTCGGTCGCCCGGGCTGCCGCCCACCTCGTGCCCCCGACGTTCACGGGCTCGATCGCCCTCGACGCCGGCACGACGACGGCCGCCGTCGCCGCCGAGCTCGCCCGGTGGACGCCCGCGACCCCCGGCACCGTGCTCACCGTCATCACGAACGCCGTGCCCATCGCGGCGCTGCTGCAGCACAGCCCGCACGTCGACCTGCACCTGCTCGGCGGCCGGGTCCGCGGCCTCACGAGCGCGGCCGTCGGCACCAGCACGGTGGAGCAGATCCAGGCGCTCCGCCCCGACATCGTCTTCGTCGGTGCCAACGGCCTCAGCGCCGGCTTCGGCCTCTCGACCCCCGACGAGTTCGAGGGCGCCGTCAAGTCGGCCTACGTGCGGGCCGGCCGCCGCGTCGTCGCCGTCGTCGACCAGACGAAACACGGCGAGGAGGCGCTGGTGCGGTTCGCGCGCCTGACCGAGGTCGACACCGTGGTCACCGACGCGACCCCCGCCCCCGACCTGGCCGACGCCCTCGAGCTCGCCGACGTCGAGGTGATCGTCGCGTGACCGCCGACGCCCCCACGCCCCGCCCCCTCGTGACCTCGCACGACCCCGTTCCGCCGCCAGGAGGCGCCCGCATGATCCTCACCGTCACCGCGAACCCGTCGCTCGACCGCACGATCGAGCTGCCGGGCGCCCTGCAGCGCGGCTCGGTGCAGCGCTCGGTGAGCACCACGGACGAGCCCGGCGGCAAGGGCGTCAACGTCTCGCGGGCCCTCGCCGCGTCCGGGGCCGAGACCGTGGCCCTGCTGCCCGGCGCCCTCGACGACCCGGTCCTCGCCGCCCTGCGCGAGCGCGGCGTGCCGACCGTCAACCTGCCGATCGCCCAGCGCCTCCGGGCCAACGTCACGCTGACCGAGCCCGACGGCACGACCACGAAGATCAACGAGCTCGGCCCCGACCTCGGCGCCCACGTCGACGAGCTGACGGCCCTCGTCGTCGAGCACGCGGCACTCGCCTCGTGGCTGGTGCTCGCGGGGTCGCTGCCGCCCGGCCTGCCGACGACCTGGCTGGCCGACGTCGTCCGAGCCGTGCGCGCCTCCTGCGGTGACGCCGCCCCGCGCGTCGCGGTCGACTCGTCGGGCGAGCCGTTCGCCGCGCTGATCGCCTCAGGCGTCGGCGTCGACCTGGTCAAGCCCAACGCCGACGAGCTCGCCGAGATCGTCGGCGGCGACCCCGAGGCGTACGAGGCCGACCCGGCCTCGGCCGTCGCCGGAGCCCGACGCCTGCGCGAGCTGGGCGTCGAGACCGTGCTGCTCACCCTCGGCAGCGCGGGCGCCCTGTTGATCGACGACGAGGGGTCGTGGTTCGCCGCCGCCCCCGTCATCACCGCCCTGAGCACGGTGGGCGCCGGCGACTCGTCGCTGTCGGGCTACCTGCTCGCCGAGACGGCCGGAGCCCCCGCCCCGGCCCGCCTCGCCCAGGCCGTCGCGTCCGGGGCTGCCGCCGCGGCCCTGCCCGGCAGCATCGTCCCCCGCCTCGACCAGACCTTCCCTGACGACATCGACGTCGTCCCGGTGGCCCCCGCGGCCGTCGGGCACCTCTGAGCAGCGTCGCCCAACCCCAAGGAGCAGAACAGCATGTCATCCCTCATCAGCACCGACCTCGTCGGTCTCGACGAAGACCTGGGCGGCACGTCGACCGACGTCATCCGCGCCCTGGCCGCGCGCGTCGCGGCCTCGGGCCGCGCCGGCTCGGCCGACTCGCTCGCCGACGACGCCATCAAGCGTGAGGCGTCGGTCGGCACCGGCGTCCCCGGCGGCATCGCGATCCCCCACGCCCGGTCGGCCTCGGTCACCGAGCCGACGCTCGCCTTCTCGCGCCTCGCCCGGACGGTCGGCTTCGGCGCCCCCGACGGCGACGCCGACATCGTCTTCATGATCGCGGTGCCCGAGGGCGCCGACGGCGACCACATGACGGTGCTCTCCACCCTCGCCCGGGCGCTCATCCGCGACGACTTCACCGCCGCGCTGCGTGCCGCGAAGACGCCCGCCGACATCGTGCAGCTCGTCGACGACGAGGTCAGCGGCGAGGTCGCCGAGACGCGCGGCGCCACCGCGACCTCCGCGGCCGGCGCGACCGGCGCCTCCTCGTCCGACGGCGGCACCCGCCGCCCGAAGCTCGTCGGCGTGACCGCCTGCCCCACCGGCATCGCCCACACCTTCATGGCCGCCGACGCCCTCGTCGCCGCGGCCAAGCGCCTCGGCGCCGACCTGCAGATCGAGACGCAGGGCTCGTCGAAGGTCACCCCGCTCGACCCCGCCGTCATCGCCGAGGCCGACGCCGTCATCTTCGCCGTCGACGTCGACGTGCGCGACCAGGGCCGGTTCGCCGGCAAGCCCGTCGTGCGTGGCCCCGTCAAGCGCGGCGTCGACGCCCCCGACGCCATGGTGAAAGAGGCCCTGGCCGCCGCCACCGACCCGCGGGCGACCCGGGTCAGCGGCTCGACCGCGTCGGGCCCGGCCATGGCGCAGGGACGACAGGGCTTCGGCTCGTCGCTCAAACGCTGGCTGCTGACCGGCGTGTCGTACATGATCCCGTTCGTCGCCGGTGGCGGCCTGCTGATCGCCCTGGGCTTCTTGCTCTCGGGCTTCGGCATCGCCCTGACGGCCGACGGCAACACCGTCAACAACGCCGTCTTCACGCTGCAGAACTTCTCGCTGCTGAACCTGCCGCCCGAGGGCCTCGGCTACTACCTGGGCGCCGCGGCGTTCCAGATCGGTGGGGCCTCGATGGGCTTCCTCGTCGCCGCCCTGGCCGGTTACATCGCGTACGCCATCGCCGACCGACCGGGCATCGCGCCCGGCTTCGTCGCCGGTGCGATCGCCGTGTTCATGAACGCCGGGTTCCTCGGCGGTCTGGTCGGCGGCCTGCTGGCCGGTGCGGCCGCGTACTTCATCGGCACCTGGAACGTCCCCCGCTTCGTGCGCGGCCTCATGCCGGTGGTGATCATCCCGCTGCTCGCGTCGATCTTCGCCTCTGGCCTGCTGCTGCTCGTGCTCGGTGGGCCGATCGCGGCCCTGATGGCCGCGCTCACCGACTTCCTCAACGGCCTGAGCGGCACGGGAGCCGTGCTGCTCGGCGTGATCCTCGGCCTGATGATGTGCTTCGACCTCGGTGGCCCGGTCAACAAGGTGGCCTACGCCTTCGCCGTGGCCGGGCTGTCGGCCGGTTCGATCGACAACCCCGCGCCGTGGATGATCATGGCCGCCGTGATGGGCGCCGGCATGGTGCCGCCGCTCGCCATGGCCCTCGCCTCGACCGTGCTGTACCGCAAGGGCTTCACCCAGGTCGAGCGCACCAACGGCGGCGCGGCCTGGCTGCTCGGCGCCTCGTTCATCTCGGAGGGCGCGATCCCCTTCGCCGCCGCCGACCCGCTGCGCGTGATCCCGGCGAGCATGGTCGGAGGCGCGGTGACCGGAGCCATCTCGATGGCCGCCGGCGTCACGTCGCAGGCCCCGCACGGTGGCGTGTTCGTCTTCTTCGCCATCGGCAACTTCGGCATGTGGGTCGTCGCGATCCTCGCCGGCACGGTGGTCAGCGCGCTCGTGCTGGTCGCGCTGAAGAAGTTCGTCCGTCGCTCGGACGTCGCGACCGAGGTCGCGGCCGAGGACGCCGAGATCGGCTCGCTCAGCGGAACCCGCACGCCGGCCGTCGCGTAGCACCGAGGCGACCACACGAGGAGGCGCGCTCCGGGGAGACCCGGAGCGCGCCTCCCCGTCGTCACCGGACCGCGAGCGGACGGCCGCGTCCTCTACCCTGGCGTGAGCAACCGATTGGACCCCACGCCGTGACCGACATGAGCCTGAGGCTCCCCACCACCCATTTCCGTGCCGTGTTCGACCTGGGCCAACGCCCGGCCGCGCAGACGCCGCTGCCGACCGCGCTCGGCAAGCCGAACCTCTACGCCGAGTACGACGACGACGACCTGATCACGGCGCTCTACGTCGGCTACGAGACCGGGCAGGTGCACCTCGAGACGACGCCGTCGGGCGACGTCGAGCACCATTTCCACCTCGCGAACGGCGACGACAGCGACCTCAGCCCGTTCGGCGTCGCCGACACGCGCGTGCTGGTCGAGTGGTCGACCCGGTTGATCGTCGACCTGCACCGCCGCATGCCCGACCTGCTCGACGAGGTCGACGAGGCCGCCGCCTGGCACGACGCCGGCTTCGACCTCTACGTCTGCGAGGTCGAAGAGGCACGCAAGCTCGACCTGGTCGAGGTCGACATCGAGGGCGAGCTGCTGACCCTGCCCTGGCTCGGCTCGGGCGCCGTCGAACACGACCACATCGAGGGCGACGACCACCCGATCGCCCTGACCTGGACGCCGCAGGGCGCGTCCGACGGCGTGGCGATCGCCGAGGCCTGGCTCGACCCGCGCACCGACCAGCCCGTCACGAAGGCCCTGCCGGGCGTCGACTGGGACGCCGTCGGCTGGGGCCGCGACGAGGTGCTGCCCTGGCTCGAGGCGATCTACATGAACCACCACGTGCTGCCCGACGCGGCCGGCACCATCTTGACCGGCGTGCTCGAACGGCTGGGCGGCATCGACGGCACCGACTAGGTCAGGCGGGTCGCGTCCACACCGCGTTTCGTGCACGACGCCCGGTCTCGACGCGGTGCAGTGCACGAATCGCGGTGCGACAACGGCCTCGAGGCGAGCCGGGAGGCGTCAGGGCGTGCGAGGGCCGCCGAGGGTGTCGCTCGGTCGCTCGCCGAACTCGCGGGCGTACCGCTCCGAGAAGCGGCCGAGGTGGGCGAAGCCCCAGCGGCGGGCGACCGCGCCGACCGTCTCACCGGGACGCCCGTCGAGGGCGGCGAGCTCGTCGTGGGCCCGCTGCAGCCGCACGCCCCGCAGGTGCGCCGTGGGCGTGTGGCCGAGTTGCTGCTGGAACGTGCTCTGCAGCACGCGGGCGCTGACGCCGATCGCCTCGGCGACGTCGACCGCGCTGATCGGCCGGTCGGCGTGGGCCTCGATGTACTGGACGGCGGCGTCGAGCCGGAAGCGCCGGGCGACAAGCGCCGGGCTGACGCCGGGGCCCGCTGCCGCACCCGCGCCTCCTGAGCCGCCGGCGGGTTCGGCGAAGACGTCGAGCAGGGTGTCGGCCGCGACCGCCGTGGCGTCGGCCACCGCGAGGGCGGTCGCGGTGCCCGAGCCGAGCAGCACCTCGGCGAGCGTCGCGGTCGCCTTCCGCCACGCCGTGCGCTGGT
Organism: Frigoribacterium sp. VKM Ac-1396; assembly: GCF_015350895.1. Classification (NCBI taxonomy): domain Bacteria; kingdom Bacillati; phylum Actinomycetota; class Actinomycetes; order Micrococcales; family Microbacteriaceae; genus Frigoribacterium; species Frigoribacterium sp. VKM Ac-1396. Next base: position 1,409,247 of record NZ_JADKSD010000001.1, read on the forward strand.
CGCCGCCGAGGGCGCGGTCGTGTCGCAGCCTGATCGGTGTCGGCTCGCGCCCGTCGCGGACCGACGCGTACCAGGCGAGCCAGCGCCGGTCGAGGTGCAGGAGGTTCAGGCGGTAGGCGTCGTAGTCGAAGGTGAACTCGCGGTCGGACGGGAACGCGAAGGGCTCGCCGCTGCGCACGCCGACCTCGGCGCGACCGACGTCCACGACTCCCCCGCCGGTCGAGAACCAGGCGGCGACGTAGTCGTCGGGCGGGCGGACGGTGCCCCGCAGGGACGCGCCGAACCGGCAGCTCACGAGCGAGACGGGTCCGGACCCGACGGCCACGTGCTGCCACGAGAAGTCGTCACCCGGTCGACCGGGTGCGAGGTCGCGCCCCTCGTAGCCCAGCTCGAACGCCCGCACCGCGGCCTCGGGCCGGACGCCTCCCACCCGGAACCCGGCGGGAGGCGCGGCGTCGGCGGTCATGCCGCCATCGTCGCGTGGGGCGGCGCGCCCGTCCAGTCCGGTTCGCATCGGGGCCAGCGGTGGCGGGGTGCGGCCCGGGCGGCCCGAGCCGCGGGGGCGGCCCGAGCCGCGGGGGCCGTGCGGCCGGCGGAGGGGGCGGGGCCGCGGGGGCCGCGCGACGCTGCCAGGATGGCGGGATGAGCGACTCGCCCGCACCGCGCCTCCTGACGCTGTTGGTCCTCGACGTCACCGACGAGGCCCGCGACGACCCCGCGTTCGAGCGCGAGCTCCACGACCTGTCGACCTCGGTCGTCGCCGCGGCCGAGCAGGTCGGGTTCGCGGTGCGGCGGGTGCCGGCGAACCGGCTGGGCGACGTGCGCGCCGCCCTGGCCGACGCCGACGCCGTGCTCGTCACCGGCGGCGAAGACGTCGACCCGAGCCACTACGGCGGCCCCGCCGACTACCCCGGCCGCGGCCAGACCTTCGCCGAGGCCGACCGGGTGCAGTTCGACGTCGTGCGCGGGTCCGTGGAGGCGCGGCTGCCGCTGGTCGGCATCTGTCGCGGCATGCAGGTCGTCGACGTCGCGCTCGGCGGCGACCTCGTTCAGCACCTCGAGCACCCCGGCCACGTGAACCCCGACGACGTCTCGGACAGCATGGTCGACCACCCGGTGCGCCTCGCCGACGGCAGCACGCTCGCGACGATGCTCGGCACGACGTCGCTGGTCGTCCGCAGCTCGCACCACCAGGCGGTCGGCCGGCTCGGCGACGGGCTGCGGGCCGTGGCCTGGGCCGACGACGGCACGGTCGAGGCCGTCGAGCACGACTCGGCGCCGGTGTGGTGCGTCCAGTGGCACCCGGAGGACCGCCTCGCGACGGGCACGGTGCTGACCGACCTGCTCGTCGCCGTGCGCGACGCCGCGCTCGTGCGCTGAGGGTACGCTTGATCGGCTAACCATGGCTAAGGTGGGTTGATGACCACGGTTGCCGCATCTTCTTGGCCGCAGGTCGGGTACGAGAGCCACCCGTGGGACGACGACGAGAACGCCCCGCTCTCACGAAGGGCGCGCCTGCGATCTCGGGGGCCGTACCAGGCGGCCGTGACACCGGCGATCGCCGGGGTGACCGCGCCGAGGCTGCCGGACGACCTCGTGGTCGACTGCGAGGACGCCGTCGCCGAGCTCGCCCGGTTCGACACCGAGGTGGGGGCCTTCACCGCCCCCTTCGCGGCGATCCTGCTGCGGAGCGAGTCCGCGTCGAGCTCCGAGATCGAGAACCTCACCGCCCTGCCCCGCGGCATCGCCCTCGCGGCCCTGGGGCGCAAGGCCGGGACGAACGCTCGACTCGTCATCGCCAACGCCCGCGCGACGGAGGCCGCCGTCGCCCTCGCGGACGACCTCGACGACGCCGCCGTGATCGCGATGCACGAGGCGCTCCTCGGCGACGAGCAACCGCACCACACGGGCTGCTGGCGCGATCAGCAGGTGTTGATCGGCGGCTCGGGAACCAGCCCGCACACGGCCGACTTCGTGCCACCCCACGCCGAGCGGGTGCCCGCGGCCATGGGCGACCTGCTCGCGTTCACCCGCCGTGACGACCTGCCCGCGCTCGTGCACGTCGCCCTGACCCATGCGCAGTTCGAGACCATCCATCCCTTCCCCGACGGCAACGGCCGGACGGGGCGAGCGATCGTCCACTCGATGCTGCGTCGGCTGGGCGTCATGCGTCAGGTGACGGTGCCGGTCTCGGCCGGTCTGCTGCGGGACGCCTCGGGGTACTTCGACGCGCTCGGGGCCTACCGCGACGGCGACGTCGAACCGATCGTGCGCGCCTTCACCCGGGCCACGGGCGAGGCGGTCGACAACGGTCGCTCGCTCGTGACCGACCTCACCCGGCTGCGCGTGCAGTGGGACGACCTCACGACCGCCCGAGCGGGGTCGGTCGGGCGACGACTGCTCGACGTGCTGCAGCGCCAGCCCCTCGTGGACGTGCCGTCGGTCGCCCGCGAGCTCGGCGTCGCGACCAACAACGCCCGGGCCGGCATCGAGCGGCTGGTC